>PHBZ01000060.1 GCA_002840755.1 Chloroflexi bacterium HGW-Chloroflexi-10
ACGGTCGCGAGCAGGAAATCCCGGTCGAAGAACTGGTGGTCGGGGACGTGTTCATCGTCATGCCAGGCCAATCCATGGCGACCGACGGTGAGGTGCTGGTTGGGTCTTCCAGCGTTAACCAGGCCCCGGTGACGGGTGAGAGCGTTCCGGTAGAAAAGCAAGTGGGTAATCCGGTCTTTGCTGGCAGCATCAACGGCGAAGGCGCGCTGGAAATCCGCGCCACCAAAACCTTTGCCGATAACACTATCGCCCGCATTATTACCATGGTCGAAGAAGCCCAGGAAAAGAAAGGCAAAAGCCAGCGCTTTATCGAGCGCTTCGGCGCCCGCTACAGTCCCATCGTTTTGCTCGTCGGCATCCTCATTGCGCTTGTTCCGCCGCTATTTTTTGGCGCTGACTGGGTGATGTGGATTACCCGTGCAACGGTCTTCATTGTTGCCGCGGCACCCTGCGCCCTGGTCATTTCCATCCCGATTACCCTGGTGGCTTCGCTGGGCACCGGCGCGCGCAATGGCGTGCTGATCAAAGGGGGAGTCTATGTGGAGGAACTGGCCAAGGTGAAAGTCGTAGCAATGGATAAGACTGGCACGCTGACCCGCGGCGAGCCGGAAGTGACCGACATCATCTTAATCCATCAGGATCCGGATCAGCTGGTAAATTCAAAACAGGAATTCTTAGCGGCGGCAGCCGGAATTGAACGGCGCAGCGGCCACCCTCTGGCACAGGCGATCGTCCGGTACGTGGAGGCGCAAGGTATACAACCCATCGAACTGTCTGAATTTCACTCCATGACCGGTGCAGGAGCTTCTGCCCGTATGGATGGGCGGACGATCTTCGTGGGTAATCCAGACCTGTTCCACTCTAAGCTTGGTGTCTCACTGGAGCATGAATGGGGAGACATCAATCATCTCCAGGGCGAAGGGAAAACCGTGGTGCTGCTAGGTGATGAAAAAGCCCCCTGGGGAATGATCGCCATCCGTGACAATATTCGACCCAATGCCCAAAAGGCAATCGACGCCATTCATGCCGCCGGAATTGACAAAGTGGTTATGCTGACCGGAGACAATGAGCGTACCGCCCAGGCAATTGCCCAAGAATTGGGAATAGATGAAGTGTACGCGGACTTAAAGCCGGAGGATAAGGCGGTCAAGGTCCGTGAGCTGACCACGCGTTATGGGCACGTGGCAATGGTTGGGGACGGGGTCAACGACGCCCCCGCGCTGGCTGAAGCAACCGTAGGTATCGCCATGGGCGCAGCGGGTACGGATGTAGCCCTGGAAACCGCTGATGTTGCGCTGATGGCTGACGATCTGGAGAAACTGGCCTATGGATTGCGCCTGGCAAAGCGCAATCAATCTGTCGTCAATCAGAACCTGGCCCTTTCTGCGATTGTTATTAGTGTATTGATCATCGGTGCAGTGGGTGGTTGGTTCACACTGCCGATCGCCGTACTGGCGCACGAGATCAGTGAATTTGTGGTTATTGGTAGCGGGCTGCGTATGCTGCGATCGTAATTTCTTACGATAGTCTCCCTCCGGCGGGGGCCAACCCCCCGCCGGAGGAGAAAGGGATTTCATGGGAAAAGAGATGCTCAGCATTAAGGAGGGGCTACACTTTGACGTTTCCCGGGCTGCGAATGAAATTGAGCAGTTCATTCGCAATGAAGTTAATCGTTTGGGCAAACGAGGTGTTGTCCTGGGATTGAGCGGCGGCCTGGATTCGTCGACCTGCGCAATTCTGTGCGTTCGCGCCCTGGGACGATCACGTGTGTTGACTTTGCTGCTCCCTGAGCGAGATACCAGCATGCAAAATATGGCAGACGCCAGGTTGGTAGCTCAAATGCTCGATCTGCAGCCGATCCATATCGATATTTCACCTCTATTGGCGACGATTGGCGTGTATAACCTGGTTTCTGGTGAACAAGCTGGCAATCGCCCCATGATTGAAAGCGGTATTCGCTGGATTAACCATTTATCATCCGCCCCTTCTGCTTTTAGCGAAGGAATGGCGATGCTCTACAATATCAAGGCTAATCTCGGGCTAAGCCTGGTTCGCCGGCTGCTGTGGAGACCATTAGGACGCATCCATGCATTTGCGATCACAAAAGTGCGCCAGCGCATGGTTACGCTGTATTTCCACGCTATGCTAAGCAATTGTTTGGTGGTTGGCACCACCGACCGGTCGGAGTGGAGCGTCGGCTTCTATGATCCATATGGCGATGGCGCAAGTGATGTTCAGCTACTTCGCCATTTATATAAGACGCAGATCCGAGAACTGGCAAAACACCTGGGTGTGCCTGAAAAGATCCTCAATAAGCCCTCTTCTGGCGATTTGGCGGCCGGCTTACCAAACGAAAGCGCGATCGGGCTGACCTATGAACAACTGGACTCGATTCTTTGGGGGCTTGACCACAGCCTGCCCGAGAATGAGATTGTGCTTCAAACCAGGGTTACACCTGCTGCTATAGCTGCTGTTCAAAAAGCGATGTCAATTGCCCGTTTGCGTGAGAGACTGCCTTCTATGCTGCCCTTATTGCCTTGATGGATATTACTGGGACGCTTGCATGAATAAACCTCTGAAGCGAAAGATCCAACTTTTTATCATCTGCTCTCAGCTATTGGCGCGAGAAGGATTGATCCTTCTTACCCAGCAGGATGAAGATATTAAGGTTGTTGGAGATGCCGCCGATGATGAAGCTGGTGTAGCTTGCATTGACACACTGCAACCCGACGTGGTGATTGTCGCGGACGGTTGGGGCGGAGAAGATTGTTCCTGCGCGGATACCGTCAAGAAAATTAAGGCGTATCATCCTCATATCCCAATCCTGGTGGTTTCTCCCCACGTGGAAAATGCACGTGTACATATGGCGCTCGCGGCAGGCGCGAACGGCTATTTACCAATGGGGATTGACATAGATGAGCTGGTCCGGGTTCTCTACACGGTCAATCGTGGAGAGCTGACACTTCACCCTTCCTTGTTGCCTGCAATTCTTCAACAGTTAGAAGCAGAAACCGGCGGTAAATCGACTGCAACCAACCCAGATGATCTGACGCCGCGAGAACGTGCCATCTTGTCCGCCCTTTCTCGCGGTTTGACCGATCGCGAAATTGCCCAGCAGTTGTTTATCAGCGTCCGTACGGTACAATCTCACCTGGCCCACATCTATGAAAAGCTCCACGTTCACAGCCGGACCGAGGCAGCCTTAATTGCCGTGCAACATAAGCATGAATAAATTTCCCTGATCCTAATTGTTTATCCGCCTTATCCGTAATCCTACTGATATCCTCTATCCGTAGGATTTTTTTATGCGTAGTTTTGCTGGGATGAAGTTCAGCAGCCCTACGCTTTCCGTAAAGGATCTGGCGGGTTATCCTAATATTATGATAACCACTCAGCCAAACGATCAATCCACCAGCCGGGTCGCAGTATTGGGTGTTTTAGCCGACCTGCATGGCGAGGAGGTCCAATACGACCTGAAGCCTCTGCGCAAGTTGATTTTGGCGATCCAGCCGGATCTGATTTGTGCGGAAATCCAGTGGGTGGATTGGCTGTCCGGCAATCTAGCAGAGGCGCCACGCGCCATTCGCGAAACGATTGTGCCGCTTTGCCGTCGTACGGATATGGTCATCATCCCGGTTGGCGGCGTAGCATCCATGGGTTTTGGGGCAAATGAGGCGGATCGTTTCATCAAGGCAAAGGTGATGCGCGCCCTAAATGGCTTGCAGCGGATTTCTTGGGAGTTCATCAACCACCCGGCCACGGTCAACTCGGACGCTTACACGCAGTGCTGTAATCTGACCTGCGCCGCGGAATTGAGCCTGTATGGACAAACAGCCAAAAAAAATTGGCAGGAGGCGAATGACACAATTTTGAAAAACATTCTGGAAACGCTCACGCGTGATCCAGGAAGGCGGGTGTTGGTCACCATAGACTGCCGCAGGCGGCAGTGGCTCGTCAAACAGCTTGCTCAAACACCAATGCTCGATCTGGTGCACTACAACGAGCTCTAGCGCTTCGGATCTGCCGTAAGGATTTGCGGAGGCTTCGCCTTCCATCTTAATCCAAATTATTTGATTTTGAAAAAGGAGACAACCATGTATTGGACCATCGTCATTCTCAGCGTCATCCTAGGCATCGCACCTTTTGTATTTGGTTTCAGCGGCGTTGGCGCAGCATTGTGGAACAGCTTGATTTTGGGCGTTGCGCTGTTGGTCACCAGTATCGCCAAGTGGTATAAGGCAGCCTTCGTCCTGGGCGTCTGGGTGTTCGTTGCGCCGTTCATCTTGGGCTTCAGCTCCACCCCGGCTGCGTTGTGGACCTCGCTGGTCGTTGGCGCTGTGATCGCGGTCTGGAGTGGAATCAAGTGGTTTGGGGCGAAGTCGCCTCAGTCAGCGGTTGCCCACTAATCCAATTCCCCTGAATGCCACACCAAAGATCGATATCCCGAAAACGGGTCTTCGAGAACTCCCCCGAGTTTACTGACTGTGGCTGACGAGTACGGAGACTGGAAGAACAATTGAATAGGGGCCCGGTTTCGAAAGAGACCCATCCCTTGAGTAGACCGGGCCCTGGAAAAAAGACATCATGAAGAATATAGAGGAGAGAGCGATGAACGACTCGACACAAGCCTTAACTGCAACCTTCGGCCCCATCGCCAATTTACTGGCGCAATCTGGACCACAATTGATTTAGAACAGGCCTTTGCGGAAAATGGTCGTCAAGCGATTGAAGCGACAATTGTTTGAAGACCTTAAAAAGAAACGGGAAGATAGTAATAATATACCTGGAGTTGATGACGACAAAGCCGCGTTCGGGTTATCCATCATCGACACACTGGACCGGGCTTTAGAGGGCCGATACTTTTCCGACAAAGTGATCCATACGTTATTCAATATCCTTGCCAAGGATTTGTTCCTGAAACAAGGCGAAAATATGCGCGCTGCAGATCGGTTCCGCACGGATACCGGAAACAATGCGCCAACCTTTTTGGTCATCAGCCCGGGAAAAGCCTGCAATTTGCAATGCACGGGTTGTTACGCAAATGCAGGCATAATGACCGATGAAAAGTTGAGCTGGGATGTCTTTGATCGGATTATTACCGAAGCAAAAACATTATGGGGGGTTCGTTTCTTTGTCATCAGCGGTGGCGAACCTATGGCCTACCGCTCTGAAGGCAAGGACTTATTGGATATGGCTGAAAAACACAATGATTGCCTTTTCATGATGTATACCAATGGTACCCTGGTCAACGAAAAAGTAACCGAACGCCTGGCCCGGATTGGTAACCTGACACCCGCTTTTTCGCTGGAAGGATGGCGTGAACGAACAGATGCCCGCCGCGGCAAAGGTGTGTTTGATAAGGTTTTAGCTGGGATGGATCGGTTGCGGAAGGCCGGCGTGCCCTATGGCATGTCGCTTACCGCCACCTGTGATAACACTGAAGAAATCCTATCTGATGAATTTATGGACTATTTTTATAAAGAGCAAGGAGTCATTTACAGTTGGATTTTCCACTACATGCCGATAGGCAGGTCAGTTTCGCTGGATCTGATGCCGACACCGCAGCAGCGCCTCTGGATGTGGCACCAATCCTGGAAGTTGATCCGAGAAAAGAGCTACTTCCTGGCCGATTTCTGGAACCATGGCACGGTTTGCGATGGATGCCTCTCTGCCGGAAGTGATACCGGGGGTGGTTATTTCTATATCGATTGGGACGGCAAAGTCAGTCCCTGTGTATTTATGCCTTATTCTCCGATCAACATCAACGACGCATACCGGGATGGTAAGACATTGAATGAAGTATGGCGGGATCCGTTCTTTGCTTCACTAAGAAATTGGCAGAAATCCTATAAGCAGAAGGATGGCAACTGGCTTATGCCGTGCCCCATCCGTGATCATCATGCGGACCTGCGCAAGATGATTGCCGAATATGAACCGGAACCGTCCGACGAGAGTGCCCGGGAAGCGCTCCTCGATCCCGATTATGCAGATGGTATGGACCGCTACGATCAAGAGTACAAATCCTTATCAGACTTAGTCTGGCAGTTACATTACCTCCGCCCATCAGATCCGGACGACATTCAAATCAGGGACCTTCCTGATATCTCATCCCTGCTTGAAAAAAAGTGAGAATTGCAGACCAGGCAAGGACAGAGTGTTACAAGGCAGAAAGGATGGTAAAAATTATGGAAGAAAGACGGCTAGCTTTTGTGCTCAGTGGAGGTGGCGCAAGGGGAGCTTTTCAAGTGGGCGCACTGAAGGCTTTATACGAGAACAATATCCATCCCGAAATTCTAGTAGGTACCTCTATTGGGGCTGTCAATGCCGCGTTTCTAGCTGTTCACGGGATCAATTCATCCAGCATTGAGCGATTAATTCAGACCTGGATGGAATCTGTAAAAATGGACCTCTTGCCAAAACACTTCGCCTGGCTCACCTTGCGGACGATCCTAAAAACACCCGATTATCGGAATTTTGGTAAATTGCAAAACTTCCTCGTGGCGCATGGCGTCAGGCCAGACTTGCGTTTTAGAGATATGCGTGAGATCCAGCTCTATCTGGTGGCCACCGACTTATACACGGGGCAACTGGTTTTGTACGGACAAAACCCTGGCCAATCGGTATTAGAAGGTGTATTGGCATCCTGCGCTCTGCCGCCTTTCTTCCCGCCTTACGAGCGCGACGGCAAATTGCTCATGGACGGTGGAACTGTCAGCAATTTGCCGGTCGAAGTAGCCGTTTCACAGGGCGCTACGGAGATCCTTGCCCTGGATGTGACAGATCCGCGTAAGGCTGCCAAAGGGGAAACCAATCTGAAAGCATATCTCAATAAATTAGTGAATGCCTCCGAGCAACGGCATATCGCATTGGAAATTGCGCTCGCAAGAGAGAAGGGAATTCCAGTCCACCATATTCCCCTGCGTGGACCAGATCCGACCTCGATTTCGGACTTCAGCGCTGTTCCAGACTCAATTCGGATAGGATATGAAATCACGAACCGTTGGGTGGAACAATGGACCACTACCTACGGAAACCGTCATCCGATTGAAATTCAGATGAATCAAGGCGTAAATCTATGACCCCGATAATTACAAACCGCACGGAAGGCCTGGGATCCAATCCTGTTTCGAAATGCGAACCCAGATCATTCATATCGCAATGGCTGTCAATGGAGACAAAATGTCACATGCTACGATTACAACAATAGATCCGGCGGTTGAACGGTCTAAAGAGTTATTGGAGCGTATTTTCCCATCACCACGTAACTTCACCATCCGCTTGTGGAACCAGGAAGAGCTACCAGGGGAATCAGACTCCGCTTTTACCCTGATTTTAAAACACCCTGGAGCGCTGCACCGGATGTTTTCTCCACCGTTAGAACTATCTTTGGGGGAAGCTTATATTTACAACGATTTTGATATCGAAGGTGACTTATATGCCGCCTTTGGACTGATCGATACCTTGAGTAGCCGGATCTTCAGCCCAACGGATGTGGCGGCCCTGATCAAAGAGGTTCAAAGCCTGCCCAAAACCGGCATAGAGCGTTCAACCACGCGGAGACCGTTTGATTTGAAAGGTGAGCTTCACTCTCCCAAACGAGATCGTGAGGCTGTTAGCTTTCATTACGATGTAGGCAACGATTTCTACGCTTTATGGTTGGACCGCCAAAAGCAGTACTCCTGCGGCTATTTTCCGACCGGCACGGAAGATCTCGATACAGCCCAGGACAAAAAGATCGAGTATATCTGTCGCAAACTGCACTTAAAACCCGGCGAGAGTTTGCTGGATATTGGCTGTGGTTGGGGTGGGCTGGCGATGGCGGCTGCCAAGCGATATGGCATCACCGTACTGGGCGTTACACTCAGCGAACGACAGGCTGAGTATGGGGCTGAACAATCTGCTCGCCTGGGGTTAGGCGGCCAGGTACGGGTCGAGATGCGTGATTATCGTGATTTAGAGCAAGAATCGGTCGACAAGATCGTCAGCGTGGGCATGTTCGAACACGTTGGTCGACATCACTTACCTGAATACTTTTCACAAACGTACCGCTTACTCAAGCCTGGCGGTCTGTTTCTCAATCACGGCATCTCGCGCCGGGGTCAACCGGCCGACCTGGCGTTGCTTAACGGATTCAACGGACATGGAAAGACTGCTTCGAATGGACCGAGTTTCTTTGAACGGAAAGTATTCGGTGCAGGTTCCTTCTCCCAGCGGTATATTTTTCCAGACGGCGAGCTGGTCCCGGTCAGCGAGGCGAATTTCATCGCCGAGACAGCAGGTTTTGAAGTACGCGATGTAGAAAACTTACGCGAGCATTATGGCCTTACTTTGCGTCATTGGGTGCGGCGGTTGGAAGACCAGCGAGAGGAGGCGGTACAACTGGTAGGCGAGTCAGTGTATCGGACATGGCGGTTGTATATGAGTTTCTGCGCGCTAGGTTTTGAGTCTGGCCAGACAAACATCAACCAGTCCCTGTTGGCAAAACCGGTCAATGGCAGGGTCAACCTGCCGATGAGCCGGACCTACCTGTACAAATGAAAGCGACCCTTGCAGCCAATTCGGAATAATCACCGGGATCGATTGGCAACTGGAATGCCCTTTTTCGTATTCTTTATCGAAAGGACTTAAAAAATGAATCCTGTCATGATTGTCACTGATAGTAGTGCTTATCTGCCTCCCGATTTGGTCGCCACTCACCCGATCCGCGTCATCCCGCTCACGTTGAACTGGGATGGGCAGACTTATCGGGATGGCGTTGATATCCAGGCAACCGAATTCTATAACCGGCTGTCGACATCCTCTACCCTGCCGAGCACGAGCCAGATCCCACCGGGCGATTTTGAAAACATCATCAAAGAACTTTTGGTTGTAGATTACGATGTGCTACTGCTGCCAATCTCCAGCGGCATCTCCGGTTCCTACCAATCAGCCGCCTCCGTGGTAAACAATTTTCCTGCTGACCGTGTAGTTTTGCTGGACACGAAACTGGTATCCATGGCTTTGAGTTTTCAGGTGCTGGCGGCGGCACGCGCGGCAGCGGCAGGGGCGAATCTAACGGAATGTAGGCAAGTTGCACAGAAAGCATACAGTCAAATTGGCGTTTACTTCACAGTCGATACACTCAAGTATCTTGCTGCCGGCGGGAGAATCAACAGCGCAAAACGGCTGTTAGGTGCCGCTTTGAATATAAAACCAATTCTCGAGATCCGCGACGGAAAAATTGAACTGGTCAGCAGTGTCATTTCCCGGCGTAAAGCCATCGAGAGCATGCTTCGTTTGGTGGAAGAGGGCATTGCCGAACGTTCACCGGTGCGCATTTCAGTATTTCATGCCCAGGCGCGTGAAACTGCAGAAGAATTAATTGGAATCGCGCAGGCGCGATTTTCGCCGATCGAGTGCATCCTGTCAGAGGTCAGCCCAGTGGTTGGTTCACACACTGGTCCAGGAACGCTTGCGATCGCATACCAGGTTGGTGTATAAGGAAACAGTCAAACTTGATGATTAAAAATCTAGTGGACCGAAGAAAGCACAGTTACCGATATCGGTCATTTTATGACAGTATTCACCGGAGACGATCTTTCTCTGTATATCGATGACTAGAGACCTAATCCTTTCCGATCTCCTGGTGCAGTCGTTCTTATCAGTGACTTGAAGAGATTCAACACTTGCCCGAATGAACGCTATTTTTCCTCCCCTGGTAAGGAGTGCCTTTCATCAAGAAAGGCACTCCATTTTTTTTATTAGACTTGACAGAATGCTCCAAGGTTTTATAATCGCATAACCATATGCTTATACAATATTTATGAGGAACACATGTTTGCTGTTACTGCGAAGACCGCCTTATCTGCCAAGGCAAAATTATATCGCGGATTTGGAGATCCCTCCCGCCTCTCCATTCTGGAAGTTCTGCTAAATGGCCCCAAGAAAGTCAATGAAATCGTCCAGGAAACGGCATTAAGCCAACCGAACGTCTCCGGACACCTGAGCTGTCTGCGCGATTGTGGTCTGGTCAGTACCCAGCAGCAAGGCACGTATGTGATTTATCAGTTGAGCGACCCGCGCGTCAATGAAATCCTAAACCTGACCAGCAGCCTACTGGCCGATGTCGCTCGGGGAGTGTATGAATGCACCCGTTACGATTGCAGTGATGAACTAATGGTAAATTTGCCAAAGGAGTGATTTTAATGAAAATGGTAATGTCAATGAAACCAGGCTGGTTTTGGTGATTTTAGTTGGGCATCCTATGTCAAGAATGTTTTCCCTGCTACATTACAATGCCAGATCATCTCGAATACCTTAATAACGGTAAGTACGATTTTCGCGTCGACTTTTAATGAACGACTAAAAGAAGTGATGGGTATTCAACATACACCAATATCGTGCTGGGACACGAAATCATAGATTTTATTGTTATCGGCAGTGGCTTGTGGATGTTACTTTTATAAGGATCTTAAAATATGGTCACGTACGCATCAGAAACAGGGAATCGTGAGAAATCCTGGGCAGCAAAATCCAATCGTATGGTTCATTGGCTAAGTCGTCACTGGCTACTGACGTTTAACCTGTTATTTGGATTGATTATTGGACTACCCTGGCTTGCGCCTATTTTCATGAAATTGGGCTGGGACTCGTTTGGTCGTGCGCTTTACTCCCTTTATTCCCTTGAATGCCATCAACTTCCGGAAAGATCCTACTTTCTATTTGGATCAAAGATGACGTACTCACTAAATGAAGTTCAGGCGGCGTGGCAACCGACCAACAACCCATTGATCCTGCGTCAGTTCCTGGGAAATCAAGAGATGGGCTGGAAAGTAGCCTGGTGCGAACGGACCACCTGGTGGTATGGGAGCATTTGGTTGGGTGCATTGATTTTTCGCTACATCCGTGGAAGACTGTCTGCCCCTCGCATATCGGCCCTTATCATAGCGGCCATGCCGATGGCACTGGATGGAGGCACTCACTTGATCAGCGATCTATTCGGAATAGGCAGTGGCTTCCGCGACAACAATGCCTGGCTTGCTACCTTAACCCATCACACATTCACAAGTTCCTTTTATGTAGGTGATACATTCGGTTCGTTCAACTCCTGGATGCGAATAATGTCAGGGGTGATATTGGGTATTGCCATAGTGTGGTTCGCCTTCCCGCGAGTTGAAAGTTATATGAATGACATGGCGCGCAGAATTGAATACAAATTCCAAAAGGCGGGTTTATCGCTATAATCGGCATTGCAATCAGCGAATGCAACCAACCTAGGTTTCTCGTTCGTCCGAATCCCACGAAATCATGGAGGTGTCATATGGCCCAATATGGAATGCGAATCGCACTCACAGGCTCTATGGAAGAGGTGAAGGCCCGTGTTGTGGAAGCCCTCAAAGCCCAAAGCTTTGGGGTTCTCACCGAGATCGATATTCAAAAAACTTTGAAGCAAAAAATTGATGTGGACTTTAAACCTTACTTGATATTAGGAGCCTGCAATCCACGCCTGGCCTACAAAGCGCTTTCTACGGATGAATCGATTGGCTTACTTCTCCCTTGCAATGTCGTTCTTACGCAAGAAGGAGATAGGGTAGAAGTCAGTATTTTGGATCCCGAGGTCATGTTCAGCGTCGTAGAACCGGAGACGAAGAAGGCTTTGGCAGGACTCCCCCAGGAAGCGAAATCCAGGCTGCAAGCTGCTCTGGCTGCGTTGAAAAGTCAAAATTAGGGGTTGAGGTATTTTTATACTGGTGTACTGCAACGGCACGCTCGTGATTTTAAGCAGATAATGGCGCATTTTGAATAGACAAACGGGTTGGTAGGGAGAATTAGAAAATTATTGGTAGGAACAGATCAATGGCTAATCTGAGGACGATTAACGTTCCCGTCAAGGGAATGGATTGCACCGAATGCACCCAGCATGTCCGCCACGCCCATCCAGGAGTTGCCCGGCGTGATGTCGGTCAGTGTGCTTTTGGCTGCCGAGAAGGCTACTATTCAGTTTGATCCAACTCTGGTGGATCTTTCCATGATCCGCCAGGCAGTTGCCAGGGCCGGATACTCGGTTCCTGAAGAGGTCCCTAATCAGGCTCCTGCCTCTCGGACCCTCCAGGATTTCACCCAGCCGGTGCTGACTGTGTTCGGGATTGTCTTCGGCGTTGTCTTGTTCGTGGTGGTCTTTGGCGAATGGTTGGGTTGGTTCGCAAAGATCACCGAGTTGGTTCCCTGGCCGGTTGGTCTTGCCCTGGTTCTTCTATTTGGCTACCCGGTATTCAAAAATGTCGTTCAGGCCACCTTGCGCCGGCAGATCATTTCGCATACCTAGATGACGGTTGGTGTAATCGCCGCACTGGTCGTCGGGGAATGGGCTACTGCGGTCGTGGTCGTATTTTTTATGCGGGTCGGGGATTACGCGGAGAAGTTCACCACCGCCCGCGCCCGCCAGGCGGTGCGCGATTTGACCGCGATAGCCCCGCAAACCGCCCGGCTCGAACGCGACGGGCAGGAAGTGGAAGTATCGATCAGCGAAGTGCAGCCGGGGGCCGTGGTGATTGTCCGACCCGGGGAAAAGATTCCTGTGGATGGTGTGGTATTGGATGGCCAGGCGACCGTTAATCAAGCTGCCATTACAGGTGAATCGATGCCGGTAGAAGTTAGCCAGGGAGCAAAAATCTTCGCTGCGACGATAGCCCAAATGGGTAGCCTGCGGGTGAAAACGACACTCGTTGGACCCGATACGACGTTTGGAAGGATTGTTCGTATGGTCGAAGAAGCCGAAGCGAACCGCGCTGAAGTCCAGCGGATTGGCGACAAGGTTTCCGGGTATTATTTGCCGGTCGTAGCAGTCATAGCCGTGATTACCTACTTGGTTAGTAAAAACCCTCTATCAACTGCAGCAGTGCTGCTGGTAGCTTGTTCCTGTTCCTTTGCCCAGGCTACACCGATCGCAATGCTGGCTTCGATCGGCGCTGGTGCGAAACATGGTTTACTGATAAAAGGTGGCCGTTATCTGGAACTCTTGGCTAAAGCTGATACCGTTTTAATCGACAAGACCGGCACACTGACAACCGGGAAACCGCGCTTAGTCGATGTCGTTCGTTTGAATGGGATGAGCGAAGAGAGGTTGCTGACCTTAGCCGCTTCCGCAGAACGGTATTCAGAACATCCACTCGCTGAGGCCGTACGCCAGGCTGCGCGAGATCAAAATATAACCTTCCTGGAGTCACAGGATTTCGTCGCGGATCCTGGGAAAGGGGTTCGAGCCCGCATAGGTGAAACAGTAGTAGAAGTGGGTAGCTGGCGCATAATGGAGGATAATCCCCTCCCAGAGGTTACGATTGAGTTGGAAAAACAAGGCAAAACCCTCCTGTTTGTTCGCACCAATCAGGAATTGGCTGGAATTCTAACTACCTCCGATACGTTGCGCCCCGAAACGCCTGCAGCTCTCGCGGAGTTGAAGCGTTTGGGCGTTCGAAAAATCGAGTTATTGACCGGTGACAATGAGCGCACAGCCGCAGCCATTGCTGGTCAATTGGGGATTGATTATCGGGCTAACTTGCTCCCGGAAGACAAAATTCGCATCGTAAAAGAATACCAGGAGCAGAAACATATCGTCGTCATGGTGGGTGATGGGGTAAATGACGCGCCGGCTCTTGCGCAGGCCAATGTAGGGATTGCGATGGGAGCTAACGGAACGGATGTGGCGATTGAAGCGGCGCATATTGCTTTGATGCGTGAGGACTGGTCCCTACTTCCCCGTGCCTTTCAGATTGCTCAACGAACAATGCGGGTGGTAAAAATGAACCTGGGATTTACGATGGTCTACAACATCATAGGTTTGACACTGGCAGCTTTTGGATTCCTACCCCCTATTCTGGCGGCTGCTGCTCAGTCGTTACCCGATTTGGGTATCCTCGGTAATTCTTCCAGGTTGTTACGTCAGGATTGATTGCGCTTGATAAAAATTGCATTGTTTCTAAAGAGAGCATATACGGGTAGTGTATATTTACGGATGAATACAAGATAGGATCGTTCTGATCAACTCCGGCTCCATAGTACCTGCAAACTTAAGCCTAAACTGGGCAGGCGGGTTATAAAACAATTATGATCAAGGTGGGGAGCTTGCATGCCAGGCTCCCTACCTTGACAGTCTTTAGTCTAGATAAATACCTTGATGAAGAAATTTTTGTATCTTTACATCCATTTGTGAAATACCAAAACAGAACAGCTCTAAAAAATTTCTAAAAATGGATCATGATTAATGCGCCAAGAGCGACGCAGGCCGAAACTTGCACCCATAGGCTGCCGGCTTACCCACCATCGTCCATGATAATCTTTCAACTGTGTTCCACCAAATACCAGGCACTTCATACCAATTCGCGCCAGCTACATCCTTTGGGATATCTGGATCTGGGGTGGTGCCTCGCGCAAGAGCTCCATCCGGATGGATACCAACTTAGGTATATACATTTATGTAGGTTCAAATCACCGGAGAAATCTCGATCCCTTGGAGCATATTCTAAATTTGGTTGAATGAATTGAGTCAAGCCGATTGAACTAATACCTATTACATCTGCTCAGCAAGGAATCCAGTGCCCGTATAGCGCAAATTCTACTTAACTATGGCTTTCAATATGTCAAATCAAAATAATAAATTTTTATAAAATGAGGAAAGGCAAAAACACCTCCTCCCAATCTTTACACAATCTTTAAGAATGCTTCAAAGAGCCTTTACTCATCCTCGATACACTAAGACAGTAATGAGAATCTGAAAATGAACAGGAGTAAGCATTATGAATAAAAATTTGGGCATTACATTAGCGGTAATCGGCGGCGTTGTTGTAGCTGCCTTAGTCTTTGGAACAGGACTCTTCCTCGGGCATTCCAATGTTTTCGCGAATAATTACACTTTGAATGGTATCCGAGGTCAGACGATTAATAATCCAGGCTATTCGATGATGGGCGGATACAACATGATGGGTGGTTTTAACACGACAGGTTCATTCGAAAAAAACGACCCTACTAATATTAATCCCCTGACTGTCGACCAGGCCAAACAGGCTGTCGAGGGTTATTTGAAGAACCTGAACAATTCCGATCTTGAACTCAAGGAGATCATAGTTTTCAACAATAACGCCTATGCCCGCATCGTCGAGCAAAGTACCGGCATTGGCGCCATAGAGTTGCTTGTAGATCCTACCACCCTTTTGGTCTACCCCGAATATGGTCCTAACATGATGTGGAATCAGAAATATGGACATATGGGCGGGTATGGCATGATGGGCGGTGCAGGTATGATGGGAGGATACTACAACAACTCCTCTTCCGCCTCTACTCAGATGACTGTCTCTGCCGAACAAGCGTTGCAACTCGCACAGCAGTATTTGGACCAGCAGTATCCCGGATACAAGACTGCAACCGATGCGGATCCTTTCTATGGTTATTACACCATCGATATTATGAAAGACAACCAACCAGCAGGAATGCTGAGTGTCAATGGCTATAGTGGACAGATTTTCCTGCACACCTGGCACGGCACCTTTATTGAAATGTGGGAATGATCTGATCCACACTCCTCCTTACCAGGGATCGGCAGTTCCGCCGATCCCTGTTTATATGTAAAATGGATATATTATTAAATTTACTACAAGGAAAATAAGATGCCTGCTGCCAAGTTACTCATAATCGATGATGAATCCTCCATTCATAACGTTTTAAGTGCCTATTTGAAGACGGAGGGATATGAATTCCAATCTGCCTATGATGGGCCATCAGGGTTGGCTGCCGCCCGCTCTTTCAAGCCGGATGTCATCGTGCTGGACGTCATGCTGCCTGGTATGGACGGGATTGAGCTGCTTGCTAACCTGAGACGAGAGTCGAACGTTTATGTGATCATGCTTACAGCCCGGTCGGAGGAAACGGATAAGATCGTGGGGCTTTCCATCGGTGCAGACGATTACTTGACCAAGCCTTTCAGTCCGCGTGAACTGGTCGCCCGCATCAAAGCAGCTCTCAGGCGTCTACAGAACCCAACTGGGAATGCCGGGGAAGCTGCTGTTCTTAATTTTGCGCACCTTCGTATCGATGTTGCCGCCAGGCGGGTTTGGGTCGGTGAAAATTTGATCGATCTAACTTCGGTTGAATTTGATTTACTGTTGACTCTTGCCCAGCATCAGAGTATGGTGCTCAGCCGCGAACAACTGTTGGAGAAGATATGGGGATACGATTATTTTGGTGATGCTCGGGTGGTGGACGTCCATATCGGCCATGTTCGCCAAAAACTGGGGATTATATCCATGATCGAAACAATCCGCGGGGTCGGTTACCGGTTCGAAGATAAGTAGGTGATGTCATGATGAAGTTTTTACGTACGCATCTGGCCTGGAAAGTATTCCTTTCGTATGTTCTCGTGGTATTAGTCGGTGCAATTATTCTGATAACCGCCGCCAGCTTGTCTGTTCCTGCGGCTTTTGAGCGTCACATGGCCAGCATGAACGAGATCATGAACAATGCTAACGCGATGGACAACAACCAGCAAATGCAATCCGAGTTATTTTCTCAGTACACCACGGCAGTGTACGAAGCAGTCACATATGCTGCACTTGCGGCTTTGATTGCAGCAATCCTGGCAAGCTTTTTCATCAGCCGCCAGGTGGTCACCCCTATGCTACACATGATGAGCCTCAGCCAACGCATCGCGGAGGGAGAATACCAAGAAAGGTTGGCTCTCCCTGGAGGTCAGCAAGCCGATCAGACAGATGAATTAGGCCAGTTGGCGCTCAGGTTCAATCAGATGGCAGATAAGCTGGAAAAGACTGAGACCATGCGCAGGCAACTGATTGGGGATGTTACCCACGAACTGCGTACCCCACTGACAGCAGTCAAAGGATACCTGGAGGGATTGATGGATGGCGTTTTACCCGCCGACCCGGAAACCTACGAGCAGATCCACTCAGAAATCGACCGGCTACAGCGCCTGGTGAATGATCTACAGGAATTAAGCCGGGTGGAAGCTGGGGCATTTCAGTTGAATCTCGCCCCTGTACCACCTGAACGCTTGATCGAGAGAATTCAAAGTACTCTTGGGCGTCAATTCGAAGATAAGAACATCCAACTGGTGACTGACGTGGAACCCGGCTTACCCAACCTTTTTGTGGACAAAGACCGTATTATTCAGGTGCTCACGAACCTGGTGGGAAATGCCTTGCAATATACTCCCAATGGAGGGAAAGTGTCCATAAGTGTGCGCCGGGAAAAGTCAGAGATACTTTTCGCTGTTAAGGATACCGGAATCGGAATCTCCACCGAACAACTCACCTTCATATTCAATCGGTTCTACCGCACCGACAAGTCAAGAAACCGTGCCAGCGGCGGCAGCGGTATTGGCTTGACTATCGCCAAGGCTCTCGTCCAGGCACATCAGGGGAAAATCTGGGCTAAGAGTAATGGCGAAGGGGAAGGCAGTACTTTTTCTTTCTTGATCCCCCTTCCCAAATAAAGGGGAACTACTTTCCTGTTTTCTTTAACGAAACTTTACAAACCCTTTAATAATGCTTCATCCTCCCAGGTTAAGATAATCCTGTAAGTAAAAAACGGACAGCTCTTGATTGGGCAACATGAAAGGATGAAACATTATGATGATGGGTTATTGGTACGGTGGTCTTGGTTGGATTGGCATGCTCATCAACCTGGTCATTTCGGTCGTATTGATCATTGGTGTGATATTCCTGGTTATCTGGATTGTGAAGCGATTAAGCAATAACAATTCGGAACGAGAATTTAACAACACCACGCTTTCTGCGGTCGATATTGCAAAAGAACGTTACGCAAAGGGTGAGATTACCCGAGAAGAGTTTCAAAAACTATTAGTTGATCTGGGAACAAGGTAGGTGAAAGATGATGGGTTTTGGAATGATGGGTGGCATGCTGGTTTTTTGGGTCATTATCATCGTTCTGGCAGTTTTGCTGGTCAAGGGGCTGTTCGGTAACAACGGCGCGCACGCAAAAAATAACGGTGCAACCGCCAAACAGATACTTGACGAAAGATATGCCAGAGGTGAGATCACCCAGGAGCAATACCAGACCATGGTAAAAGATATTCACTAATAGCTACAAAATGGAAGCGCAAGGCCGGCTCACTGAATTTACTCTCCCAATCTGGCCAAATTTATAGAATTTTTAGGAAAAGGAAACCAAATCAATGAAAAAACCTCAAGGATTGATAATCGCAATAATCGTTGCAGTCATTGTGATCACAGTCGGTGCCTTTCTGGTGAAGAAACCTGTAAGCCAATCGAACACTGCTTTCCTGGAAAAATATGGATTAAATGGACTTTCTGTTGAGGAAATTGTACAAAAACTCGACAGTTCCACATCGGATGCCTCGGGACTCCGGGCTAGCATCACCAGCGATTATCTTATCCTCTCAGATGCATCAGACGAAGTTAGGGTGGCGCTTCCCAAGGATAAGTTCTATCTCTCCTTTGCACCTTACCTTTCGCAAACACATCCCTGTGGTACACACAGCCTGACATCTTGCCAGGGCGAGCTGGTCAACCAGCAAATTCACACGGTCATTACCGATAAAGCAGGTAAAGAGATCGTCAATTCCGACATGACCACCATGGCGAACGGATTTGTAGGGGTGTGGCTACCCCGCAACATTGATGGGTTTGTAAGCGTCAGCTACGATGGGAAAGTCGCTCAGGCACCCATCTCAACCTATGCTGGAAGCAATACCTGCCTGACGACGGCACTTCAACTCAACTGAAGATCCAATTTTGGGAGGGTAGAGTCAGCTTAGTGGGTTGCTCCCCTCCCCGTCAATCAACCCTGATCATATGATAAGTAGAATATCATGGGATATCAGGTAGTATAGAATTACCCTCGCCGATGTCGCCATCCAGCCAAGATGAATGCGTCGGCGGTTTTGTTGGGTGGTAGACAACATGATCAATAAATAGTACCGCCTCGATTATTCGCTACTATTCAAGGTGAAATATGACTGAAGAATCAAAAAAAGCTAAGGAAAAAACACAGAACATAGATCATTCCACGATGCATCACTCAAATTATGAACACGACCGTCCTTTGCATGATATGACAGGGATCGAGCACAATCACGACAAGATGGCGGCTGACCATGACACCCATGCTGGTCATGAAATGAACAAGAAGGAGATGGATATGGGAGGACACGCCGACCATAATATGTCCATGGATCATAACGGACATGAGGGTCACGGCGCGCACGTGGACCACTCCGGCCACGAGCAGATGTTCAGGCGCAAGTTCTGGGTATCGCTGATACTCTCGGTGCCGGTGCTGCTTTTTAGCCAAGGTTTCCAGACCTTGTTGGGATTTTCTATGCCAGTATTTCCTGGTTCGCGTTGGATTACACCTATCTTTGCAGTAATCGTCTTTGTTTATGGCGGCTTGCCTTTTATCAAGATGGCAATCCCTGAAATTCGCAACCGCCAGCCGGGTATGATGACCTTGATCTCCCTGGCCATCATCGTAGCTTTTGTTTACAGCGTGGCCAGTCTGTTCCTGGCGAACCAGATGGATTTCTTCTGGGAGCTGGCGACATTGATCGCCATCATGCTCCTGGGGCACTGGATCGAGATGCGTTCCATCCGGCAGGCATCAGGCGCTCTAAACGCCCTGGCTAAATTGATGCCAGACTCTGCCGAGCGCATAGAAGCCAATGGCCAGATAACGAAAGTGGCTGTGTCTGAACTAAAATCCGGGGATCTACTGCTTGTTCGACCGGGATCCAGTGTTCCGGCAGATGGCAAGGTTGAGGAAGGCGAGTCGGCAGTAAACGAATCCATGATTACCGGCGAGTCGAAGCCGGTTCACAAACACCCGGGTGAAAAGGTCGTAGGGGGTTCAATCAATGGGGATGGCAGCCTGCGTGTACGCGTGACCGCCACAGGCGATCAGACTGCTCTTGCCGGTATCATGCGTTTGGTGCAGCAGGCTCAGATGTCTAAGAGCCGCACCCAGTTGTTGGCTGACCGAGCTGCCGGGTGGTTGTTTTACATCGCTTTGGGCACCGCTGTGATCACTGCCATCGCTTGGACGATTGGGTTTGGGTTCAATGTAAAAGTGATCGAGCGCGTGGCCACTGTGCTGGTGATCGCCTGCCCGCATGCGCTGGGTCTTGCCATCCCGCTGGTGGTGGCCATCACCACAGCAATGGGAGCTAACAATGGCATCCTGGTGCGGAACCGACTGGCGTTAGAAGCAGCCCGCGAAATCAACATGATCGTCTTTGATAAAACTGGAACACTGACAGAAGGTCGTTTTGGGGTGGTGGGAATCGAAACCATAGATGGGATCAAACCGCAGGATGCTCTGGCGTTGACCGCCGCTGTGGAAGGCGATTCTGAACACACCATCGCCCAGGGCATCCGCTACTCTGCGCAGCAGAAGGGTCTGGACTTGCCTGTTGTGCAGGATTTTGAAGCGATCAAAGGCCGCGGTATCCACGCCAAAACGAATGGACATGATGTCTACGTTGGCGGACCACGATTGCTGGAAATGCTGAACGTCACCCTTCCTGAATTGCTGTCAACCTTTGATCAAGCTGCCAGCGCCAAAGGGCAAAGTGTGGTTCATCTTGTGCAGGATGGCAAGCTGCTGGCATCGCTTGCTTTGGCGGACGTGATCCGCCCAGAGAGCCATGAAGCCATCCAACGGCTGCATGAGATGGGCGTGCAGGTGGCTATGCTGACTGGCGACAGCCAGGCAGTGGCCAAAGCGGTGGCAGGTGAATTGGGTATCGATACCTATTTTGCCGAGGTGCTGCCGGAAAACAAAGATCAGAAGGTAATCGAACTGCAGAAGCAGGGATTGCGCGTGGCGATGGTTGGAGATGGTATAAATGACGCTCCTGCATTGACCCGCGCAGATGTGGGCATTGCAATCGGCAGTGGAACGGATGTGGCCGTGGAGAGCGCTGGGATCATTCTGGTGAAATCCAACCCGCTGGATGTGGTCAAGGTGATCGAACTGAGCCGAGCCAGCTACCGCAAGATGCGCCAGAATCTGATCTGGGCGGCAGGGTACAATGTAATCGCTATTCCTCTGGCAGCTGGAGTGTTGGCACCGTGGGACATATTACTCTCACCCGCTGTTGGCGCCATCTTTATGTCACTAAGCACAGTCATCGTGGCTATCAATGCCCAATTACTGCGCACGAAGCGATTGTAATTCGCGTAAAGGTGTCCTATTGGGAGAAAACTTCATAAATTCGCTGATGTACCGATGCCCTTGGTAATTTACTTAGGGTAATTATCAAGGGCATAAAGTAAATCGCATGCTGGTATTAAGCAGTCTAAAATCTTTTAAAGGTAGGGATTAAGTGATTAGGTTAATAAATAAAGTCTTCTTTTTTTTAGGTAACGACTTAATTTAGGATGATCGCGCACTCTGATACTTGAATAAAAACCCACCGACTAAAAAACCGTTTCGCTGCCTTGAATAAGTATCAGTTGTCATCATCTTAGATAATCTACTTCTCTAAACTTACATCCATAAGCTGCCTGCTTCCCCACCATCGTCCAGGATAATCTTTCAACCGTATTCCACCAAATGCCAGGCACTTCATACCACTTAGCATTTGCCACATCTTTTGGGATATCTGGATCTGGGGCGGTGCCTCGCGCAAGAGCTCCATCCGGGTGGATGCCTACTTCGGTATAAACAAATGAATAAATTGGACCCAGGGTGGCTAAAGATAACATCATACCCCACCCGCACCGGGAAGGTTCAACCGTTTTTGCGGCATCTATCCGGTCAGCAACGAATTCGAAGTAGGTCATCCCTTTTGGAGCTTCAGGAACCTGCATAGGTTGGTTTCCTTTGTAGGCAACGAATAAAATACTGGAGCAAATCGCCAGGATGACTGCAGTTTTGACAACCCATCCAATCAACTTAAGAATCACTACGATGAATTTCATTTTCTCCTTCATTTTTTTTATCTGTCTGATACTGATCTTCTAGTCGGGCTCCCTCTCGTAGGACCCGGTTATAACGAATTTCCTCCCGATACATTCGGTCAAGTGCAACCTCAATCACATCGCTTTCACTCCGTCCCATCACGCTTGCCATTGCTCTTAATTGACTCACACCTTCTGGACTTATTCGAAAAGAACGTACTGGTTTACTCGCAGAATTTGTTTTCGGCATTTCAACCTCCAGTTTTTAATATAGTAATACTAGAGTATACTTTTGTCAATAATGAAAACAGGATCCTTGCAATAAAAACTACTGAAGTCCATAATTGAATGGTAAAAAATGTCCCCCTTGCCATGTTTTTCCGTCTTACATATAGAGCTCAAAATTACTCAAAACCTGCAGGATCTCGTGAAAACGCTTTGAAAGGAAATTTATGGCAGAAAGCAGTATTGCATTGGCATCCGAAAAGATCAATCGTGAGTCAGATGAATTTAAAGATAATTAAAGCTGCAAGGCAGGATCCCAAGGTATTTGGGGAGTTATATAAGCTATATGTAGAACAAGTCTTCCGATATCTATACAGCCGGATTGGGTATGTGCATGATGCAGAAGATATTACTGCTCAAACATTTCTAATCGCGTTTGAATCCTTTGACAGATTTCGACAGGATGGGCATTTCGCTTCCTGGCTGTTTACGATTGCCCGTAATAAAGCGATGGATCATTTTCGTCAACGAAAAAATACATCATCCATTGATGAAATTGAGGATATTCCTGTGGAAAATGACCCCTTATGCGGGGTAATTCAATTAGAACAAACAGCAGCCCTATCAAAATTGATTCAGGCATTGCCCGAGGAAGACCGGGAACTGCTCCGTTTGAGATTTCTTGCTGAAATGAGTTTTCCAGAAATTGCTCGTATCCTTCACCGCAATGAAGAAGCGGTGAAAAAAACAATTTACCGGTTGCTGGCACGGTTACATAGCCAGCTGGAGGTTTCTAATGAATGAAAAGTATCCAACTCCTCAGTTTGAAGAGAGTGTTCGTAAATCTTTCGGAGTACCTGAGATACGCTCCAAATTTGTTGACGAGGTTTATAGTGATTTGATGCAACGTGCGGTTGCAAAATCTCGACGACATCATCCTTTCTATGGATTGCGACCTGCATCGACCGTTGCTCTTGCGATTCTTTCCCTCATGATCATCGGCACCCTGGTAATTGGTCCACAGCGCGTCTACGCTGCTGTACTTCAGCTCTTTGGTTATATACCGGGTGTCGGAATTGTGAACCAAAGCAGCCCTGTCCGCATGTTAGCTGAACCAGTGAGTATCACTCGAAATGGGGTCACCGTTTCTGTCAACCAGGCAGTTCTCACTGGGACTGAGACGCGCCTAGACTTTGGCGTCTCTGGCGTTCCACTTTCTGCTTACCCAATAGAGGAAGCCATATCAGGATGCATCGAGCGAGAATATCTACGCATGCCAGATGGCACAAGAATGGATGTGAATGCCCCCATCCCAGCCAAAGTGAATGAAGCTACCTTCGTTCTTCCATGTATCTTCAACACGCTTCCAGGCACGGTTCCGATCGATTGGGAACTGCCTATCCATTTTGTCGCTGCTCCGCCTGACCTCACCATTCTGCCGGTCATCGATGTGACCCCTGTAGTTTCGTCAGCAGACAACAAACCTGGTCTGGATAGCGAAACACTCACAGCAACCACGAATGGATCAACTCAAGCTATCGTTTCTATGGATAAAATCATCGTAACTGAGGATGGTTATATTCTGCTGGGCTCTGTACGCACTAACATTCCTGCAGGAAGCTGGTTGCAAATCACTGGCCCTGCAACGATCAAAGACGCGAACGGCAAAAATGTTAGTTACACGTTCCCCAATGACGTTCAGCCATTAGATGACGCGAGTCTTGGCCAGGGTGGGTACTCCTGGGTGATGCAAATCAAGGGAGCCGGAGTGAAGTTCCCCCTAACCATCCGCTTTTCCGGGGTAATCATTTCACAGGTAGACCCGCAAGCTTCAGCTAAAACCACTATCGATGTCGGAACAAACCCGCAGCCAGAACAAATCTGGGAGGTCAATCAGGATGTTCAATTGGCTGGAAATACGATTCGATTGGTATCGGTCACAGCCCAATCAGATGGATATTCCTTCCGCATCGATCCAGGGAAGAATATGAGTGAGGTTAGTGTTCAAATCGAAGGATATCAAGCTAATGGAAGTGGAGGCGGTGGCGGCACAACAAACGGAAAGGTGTTTACTACAAGCCACATCTATAGTAATTTACCTAAAGGTGAATTGACTATTCTATTCTCCAATCCACGTTCAGCCAGCCCCACCAAAACCTGGCAAGTGGAATGGCAGCCGGAGACCATTCGTCAATTTCCTTTGATCGCTGAGCCTTCTACAACCTGCTTGAACGCGGACACAATTCAAAATATCAATCCACTACCGTCGGGATTTAATGGCAAAGTTGTGTTAACCCAACTAAACCCGCAACTTCAAATCGTGCTTGCAGGGATGGATGGCAGCCTGCAACAGGTACTTGCAGCAGGCAGCGGACGGGCTGCTCTCACGCAGGACAGTACTCGCTTGGCATATACCACCGAAGATGGAATCAAAATCCAGGACCTAGCGAGTGGAGAGTTCACTGTGATAGCTGGCGTTTTTGGGCGAGATCTTCACTGGTCACAGGATGGAAGCCAGATCGCTTATGTGAACTCGGGTGATCTATATGGCATGTTCTTGATCAATAGTGATGGCAAGAATCCCAAACAGCTTTCCAACCTGGGTTATGAATCGATTGCGGGTTGGTCGCCAGATGGATCCCATCTTTATTATGCAATTCCTGGTTCGAGCGGAGATGGCTTCCTGCTGCGGTCGGTTGATGTAAGTACTGGAAATTCTCAAGATCTATTCGTGATAGAAAACTCATCCCGAAAAGCACCAATGCCGGCTGTGTCTCCGGATGGAAAGTGGATTGTTTATAGGGCCAGCGATAATAGTAGTCTATATATCAAAGGATTGGATGGGAGCCCAGCACGTCTGTTATTAGACAACCCTGCCACAGCGATTAACGGCATCGCTTGGGATAAAGAAAGTCACTTGCTTGGTGTGAGCTTGATCACCCCTGAATATCCGGATGGGGAGATCATCTTAATCACACCTGATAGCTGTGAAACCTATCGTCTTCCTGGTTTGAGCGGCGAATTGGATGGAGTATTCATCCCATAAACCGCCCGATAGGCAAATGATCAAAAAAGTGAAAAGAAGGAGGGTCGCTATAGCTGCCCTCCTTCCACCATCCAATGAGGAAAATTATGATTTTTCGGTTAAATAGGTTTATCTTGTGGTTGATCGTCGTACTCATCCTTTCAGGTTGTACTCCAGTGTTATCAGTTGACACACAACCAGACGCAACGGCGATACAGGTCACTGCATCACTTTTTCCAACGGCTACAAACCTACCGGTAACATTGACACCACTTCCGTCACCAACTACTACATCCACACCGCTAGTTACTCCAATGCCATCCGTTCAAGGCACCACCTTTATCTTTATCGGCGAAACCGTCCCGGACGGAACAAATTTTCAACCCGGGCAAATCTTCCAAAAAAC
>PHBZ01000061.1 GCA_002840755.1 Chloroflexi bacterium HGW-Chloroflexi-10
TCCGTTCCGATGGTTATCATGAAGTACTTGATGCTATGTCAGGCATGGAAATGGTTGCCCAACAAACTGCCAACTGGAGCCAGACCGAAGCCTATAGTGTCATGGAAAGCTTGCTCCAGGCCAACCCGGATGTAAAAGGTGTGATCTGCGGAAACGACACAATGGCTCTTGGAGCACAGGCTGCATTGAATGCTGCCGGGCTCACAGACGTATTTGTTGTCGGTTTCGATGGATCTGATGACGTCAATATCTCCATCATGAATGGCGAAATTGATGCTGGTGCATTACAACCAGTAGCTGAATTAGCTACCCAGGCAGTCATCCAAGCTGATTTATTCATTCGCACTGGAAGCACTGGTTTCCCTGAAAAACAGACCATCGATATGGTTCTGCTGACACCTGAAAATGCCTGCCAGTACACCGGATTCGCCCCCAACGGCAAGACCAGCTGCCCATAGGATTTTGAACAAAATTGTTACTACAATGATGTAAAACGGGGAGGTGGAGGACGGCTGATAAAACCGTCCATCCACCTCCAAGGGGAACACTTGCCGCATGGAAGAAGGTTGGCTCCCAGAACCATGCAAAGCAAGATGTTAGCTAATTATAAGCTCATTAGGCATTCATAAATATAATGGTAAAAGAATGAATATTGTTGTAGTTGGAAGCCTGAACATGGACTTGGTAGTACGGTTACCAAAAATCCCAAGACCGGGTGAAACATTGCTCGGAGGGGTTTTTCATACTTATCCGGGGGGAAAAGGAGCCAATCAGGCGGTCGCTGCTTCCCGTTTGGGCGGGCATGTGACCATGGTCGGTTGTGTCGGCGAAGATTCTTTTGGCAAGGAATTAATTAATACCCTGTCTGACGAGGGAATTGACACAACCCATATTTGTGTTCAGAGAGAATCTTCAACCGGAGTAGCGCTGATCCAGGTAGATGATCAAGCGCAAAATAGCATTGCCGTTGCCTCAGGCGCTAATTATTTTTTGTCCAGCAGTTATGTAGAGAAAGCAATGCAAGCGATTGAGAAGATCGATGTTGTTGTGATGCCTCTTGAAATTCCCCTTGAAGCAATTTACACAGCTGCATTGATTGCGAATCGTAGAGGAGCAAAAGTAATTTTGAATCCTGCTCCTGCACAAGACTTGGCGAGTGCCTTGCTGAGTAAAGTGGATTACTTGATTCCAAATGAATTTGAAATTGCCACTATGACTGGAATTCAAATTGAATCAACCGCAGACGTTTTGCGAGCGGCACAACAATTGTTCTCGAAGGGTGTCAAGAACCTAGTCGTTACGTTAGGCGATAAAGGTTCGGTTGTATTTGATGGAAAGACTAATGAAAACTTGAATATTCCAGCCTGGAAAGTTCAGGCTGTTGATACTACTGCCGCCGGAGATTGTTTTATTGGCGCATTAGCTGTGGGATTGAGTGAAGGAAAATCAATCATTAATGCTGCCGAGTTTGCAGGTGCGGCTGCAGCAATTTCTGTGACTCGTGTTGGTGCACAACCTTCAATACCAAACTTTGATGAGGTTAGTCAATTTATGAAAGAAGGGAATCAGTTATTATGAAAAAAATTGGAATTATCAATGCGCCCATCTCAAATGTTATAGCTCATCTCGAACATACCGATATGCTGACGGTTGCCGATGCCGGGTTGCCAATCCCTGCTTCCACACAACGAATTGATTTGGCTCTTAAACCGGGTGTTCCAGGGTTCTTGGAGACTCTGGATGTAATTCTGACTGAAATGTTTGTCGAAAAAGCCTTCGTATCAGAAGAAATATTAACCATAAGCCCACAAATTTATTCTGAAATCCAAAAACGATTGGGAGATATTTCAATTGAGACCATGCCCCATCTTGAGTTTAAAAAATTGACAGGATCAACCAAAGCTGTCATCCGTACTGCAGAATTTACGCCTTTTTCAAACGTAATTCTTGTTGCTGGTGCTTGGGGTTTCACCTTGTAACTATTTGGCAAAGTAATAACAATAATAATTTAGGAGATTAATATGAAATCAACTTTAGGTGTCATTTTATCCAGTCGGGATTTCTTTCCAGCTCACCTTGTTACTCAAGCTCGGTCAGAAGTATTGGAAGTTTTAGGTGAATTAGGAATTAATAGTATCTTGCTAAATGAGGATCAGGCGATCCATGGTGCGGTTCAAACCTATCAACACTCACGCATGTGTGCGGACCTGTTCAAGGCGCATCGTGACGAAATCGATGGCATTTTGGTCGTATTACCGAATTTTGGTGATGAAAAGGCCGTGGCTGATACGATCAAGTTTTCCGGTTTGAACGTCCCTATTCTTGTTCAAGCGTATCCTGATGATTTATCTTCATTTGACGTTTCGAACCGCAGAGATTCGTTTTGTGGAAAAATATCAGTTTGCAGTAACTTGCGCCAATACGGATACTCCTTCTCTGTAACGGACTTGCACACTGTTACACCTAAATCAAATGAATTCAAAAAGGATTTGATCAGGTTTCTGGGAGTTTGTCGGGTGGTTCGTGGCCTCCGTTCAGCCAGGCTTGGTGCAGTTGGAGCACGCCCGAATGCTTTTAATACAGTTCGCTACAGCGAAAAATTGCTTCAGGAAACTGGAATCACTGTCTTAACCGCTGACTTGTCCGAAATTCTTGGTCCTGCTGCAAAATTAAAAAATGATGATGTTGATGTAATAAATCAATTAGACCAGATCATGAATTATTTACCCACCAAGGGTGTTCCCAATGAATCAATTATGCGCATGGCTAAGTTTAGTACTATCTTAAAAAAGTGGATGGCAGATCTGGATATTCAAGCCACCGCGTTGCAATGTTGGAATTCTTTGCAAACCAATTATGGTGTGAATGTTTGCACACTGATGAGTATGATGAGTGAGTCGTTAATGCCTAGCGCTTGTGAAGTCGATATAACTGGAGTCGTGTCAATGTATGGATTGCAATTGGCAACTGGAACCCCAAGCGCGTTGGTGGATTGGAATAACAACTACGGAGATGATCCTGATAAATGTGTTCTCTTCCATTGTGGCAACTGGGCAAAAAGTTTTACGCCTGATGCTCGAATGGAATATGCTAATATTCTTGCAACCACCCTTGGCAAAGAAAATACGTATGGTGCAATTAATGGCCGTACTCCTTCAGGACGCATGAGTTTTGCGCGTGTGACCACTGATGATCAGTTGGGTATGATCCGCGCCTATGTTGGTGAGGGTGAGTTTACTGATGATGTGCTCGACACCTTTGGAAGCCGTGCTGTGATTAAGGTTCCTCAGCTTCAAGATCTACTGAAATATATTGTGAAAAACGGTTTTGAACATCATGTAGCCATGAGTGGCGCACCATCTGCCCAAATATTGAGTGAGGCTTTAGGCACTTATATGGGGTGGGAAGTTTACAATCATGGTTCTTGATAAAAACAAACAATCACTTGTTCATTGACAGGGTATATAATAACTCTCTTACGCGATTTTTCTGTGAAAGAGAGTTATTACTTGTAAGGGTTTTTCTCGATTATTTTGGCGTATTCTAGTACCATGATTTCGGTGAATTACAGGCTGGGGGCGAAGATGCCAGAAAAGATCAGCCAGGCCAGAGTGGTTTTAGCTGCCAGGCTGAGCACAATATAGACGCGTTCACCAAAGAGATAATCCTTCCACTTGCCAACTTTTTTGTACTGTAGGAACATATTCAAGGCGAAAATATTGAAGAATACAAAGAGCGTTGGGATGATGACATAAACGAATGCTGGTGGTTTGGCGTCTCCGCTGTTGATAGCTCCCATGAAGTATAGGAAAACCACGATCCAGGGGGCGATACCGGCAATACATCCGTATATAAACGAAGTCCAGTTAACCTTATTCGTGTGTTGATTGTGGTATTCCATCATGATACCGAACAGGTTCATTGATGCATTGACTGCAAAGGCAAGGATGATTGCGCCGATGTCATTGATACCCACCAATAGACCAATAAGGACGATCATTAGTGATGAACTGAGAGCGTATTCGTAGAACCGCACCGGATTCATGCCCATCTTGAGTACTTTCGCATACCATTTAAAGCCGAACGTTGCCAGGCTAAAATGCGCCACTGCTGAAAGCAGCAGGAATATTGCCACTCCGATCCCAAGCGGGATGTCGAAAATTTTCTGAGGATTTGCCACCAGACCGCCCAATTCACGGTTGAAGGTCAGGTAATTGGAGTAAACCGGGTACGTCTCTCCTGGGGTATCAACCATAAAAGTGACGATGATCATGAACAACCCCTGTACGAAATGTAAAAATCCCATGATAAGGTTAAACCTGCGTAATTTTTTGATCTTGATATCAAAAGATGAAATAGAGCTAGACTTTAATTTTTCATTTTTCATATTTTCTCCTAATTAAGACTAAAAATTTATACCCGAATTCCACGTCAATATAAAAACAACTAAATTCCTTAAACTGGCGAAGGATCTTGGTAATGGTTTCTAGATTATAGCATTTTCCCCACCACGAATGATGAAAACCTAACTTGACAAAAACCTATGTTTTCGGATTGATTAGTTATGTTTTGCCGGTTTTCTTCTTTATTAACGCAGAATGCGGCTATTATAAAAGAAGATGATAACAAAGGATGTGTAAGTCTTTAAGCGGGGAAGTCAAGTAATTTTTTTCATTTGTGGGATTTTTTTTACCGATTATGCCCACAAAACCTCTTCCACCGTTGAACTTGGAAAATCAGGCATCGGAAACTTCCTTTCCTTAAGATGCTATTTGGCTATAATACATCCTATTTGAAATGAACCATCTGCGCCCCTAATAAAACAATAAAATATCAATAATTTTGGTAACCACTCAGCGGTGAGAGGTTATAGTTAGGGCCAGAATGGTTACCCACCCGAATATAATTCTGCAAGCTGGTTGTCCTGAAAAGTACTACAACGATGGCTTTGCGCACAGCACTAATACCTGATCATACGTTACACGGTGAAAACAAACCCTAACAAGGCCAGTAAAGCCATAAGAACAAAAAGTGCTACTCCACCCGTCGTCAGTAGATAATAATTTGTGCGAGTTGGCGAATGGATGACCCGCTGGATCAGGACCAATTGCCAGATTGCCAACGGAACTGTCCATCCCATCCATTGACCGGGGTATTTTGTAAACAACCCTCGAACGATCAGAAACAGGATTGCGAAACCGATTAAAGCAGTCACTACCCAGGCTGCGCCCTGCAGTCCAAGGCGAACCGTCAGCGTTTTTTTGCCAACGGACAGATCTGTCGCGCGGTCAGGAAATTCAAAAGAGATCAGCATCGCTACGTGAACCAGAACCAGGGGTACGCCAACCAGCCATAATTCACCTGACGGAAAACTGCCTTGCATACAATAACCTGCCAGCGGCACGAGCAGGGCAACGATGACTGATGTGGTTAGCTCGCCCCAACCGGATGACATCAGGGGAAAGGGCGGCGATGAGTAAAACCAGGATCCTAGAAGGCTGAAGATAATAATGGGGATCATCCAAACCGAAAGGAAGGAGGCAAGTATGCCGGTCAGAAGCGCGGCCACGGCGCAAATGCGGGCCGCAACCAGGACTGCCGCAGGCGAAATATCGCCCGTAGAGAGGACTCCGGAGCCGCCCGAAAACCAGGTGCGGTTGTCTGCCGCCAGGCAGTCAACCTCTATATCGTAATATTCATTAAGGTATTGCGCCATGAGCTGGATGGACGTTACCACCACCTGACCAAGCAAATATACAGCCCAATTAATGGTAATCCCCATCTGGTCTGAGGCGGCTGCGCCGAGAGCATATAGCAAAAATCCTCCCAGCAGGAAAACGACTCTGGTGAGTTTAATAAAGTTCCAGAACTTGCTGCGGAAATTGGAAATTTTTACCTGCCTTTCTTTAAGTATATGTCTTTTTTTTTCCCTGTTCCTATTTTTGGGACAGAAATATGGCATATGAAAACGAGGGTCCAGCCTTTATTTTGGAAGAAATCTCATTTGACATCGCAGGGCTTAGATTAAAAATATATATATTTTATAGGTCTTATTAAGGACGTAGATAGCTCTATTCGAATAAGATGGTTATATAACAATATACCATTGGTTCATCCCGCTTTAAATTATTTTTTGTGATTCGGCCGCGAATGCTCATTTCAGCTTATTAGCTACCAAACTGCGGAAGTGACGCTGGTTAGGCGGAATAAAAAATAGAAAAGGGAGCAAAAGAAGTAGAAGAAGAAATCAAGAAAATAAATTAAAGGTTTACTGGGAATGTTGCCCATCGACAACATTCAGCAAACGGCTTTGGTGGCTTGTCGCCACTGAAGCTGAACCCATTCAGATTAAGGAGATAAATATGAACATGGCAACCACAAGCAATTCCTCGGAGGCACTTCGAGCAGCCTCATCCATCGTCTTACCCCCACTTCCATATGCCGAAAATGCGTTGGAACCGGTTATTACAGCCAAAACGCTGAGTTTCCACTACGGCAAACACCACAAAGCCTATGTGGACAATCTCAACAAGCTGATTACCGGAACAGATTATTCTGACCTGTCATTGGAGGAGATTATAAAGGGTACCGCAGGGCAACCTGAGAAAGCTGCGATCTTCAACAATGCCGCGCAAATTTGGAACCACACCTTCTATTGGAATAGCCTGAGTCCGAAGGGTGGAGGTGAACTGCCGGCAGCCCTCAAACAAAAATTTGAGGCATCCTTCGACAGCGTTGACGCTTTAAAAAAAGAGCTTGCTGCCGCTGCCGTTTCACAGTTCGGGAGTGGTTGGGCCTGGCTTGTTCTCGATGAAGGCAAGCTCAAGGTGGTCAAGACCGCCAATGCCGAAAACCTTTTGATAACGGGCAAGAAACCGTTGCTTACCATCGATGTGTGGGAGCATGCATACTACCTGGATTATCAAAATCGACGTCCTGATTATGTAAATGCTGTGCTCGATAAGCTGATGAACTGGGAATTTGCCCTACAGAATGTTGGCTGATAGCGGCGGGCATGTTTATGACAGCGGAGTTCGTCGCTTCAATGGACTGGTCTATGTTGCAAATTTATCCGGTCGATTAACGTCAACCCTTGAAACATGGGAGTTCGCTGCCTTACCGTTGCCAATTGCTCCGGCGGCTACGGCTTGTCTCTGTTAGCTTCCATTATCCAATTACAGAGATTAGGTTATAACCATTAGTCATCAAAAAATCAGGTGGCTCTTTTATGGATGCTGTTGAATAGAGCATTCAAGCAAACGAACAAATTTGTAAAATCACAACTGGAGGAGTAATTATGAAAGGCTATATAAAGAACATCGAAGAGATCACGGTCAAAAATGAAGAATTTCGACAGGTACTGTATACAGCGAAGAACTGTCAGCTCGTAATCATGGCATTGAAACCCACGGAAGAGATTGGGTTGGAATTGCACAAGCTAGATCAGTTCTTTCGTGTGGAGGAAGGCACAGGCGAGGCCATTCTGGATGGTGTTCATACGAAAATTAGCGCAGGCTTCGCTGTGCTCGTCCCCGCTGGAACGAATCACAACATCATCAATACCGGCAGTGGTCCAATGAAACTCTATACACTCTATGCCCCACCAAACCATCGTGATGGTGTTGTCCACCATACCCGTGCTGAAGCGGAAAAGGACAACGAGCACTTCGACGGAAAAACGACGGAATAGAGAAATCCACCTGAAATTCCCCCAAGCTACCGGACCGATACTTGCGCCCTTTTTTTGGCCTGTTTAAATCAGGATAAAAACGATGAAGGCAATCGTTGATCACCGGGCTGCATTAAAAGTAAGGAGAAAGTGTGGTTTTTTTAGGTATTTTTGCGACAGAGCTCTACACCGCCGCAAAAATACCCTTCTAGAAAAGGAGGAACTTACAACCATGGATCCCCTCATCACCACGGTTCTGATTATCCTCATCGCTACTGTGACCATGCTCGTTCTTGAGGTTGTCCGCATCGACGTTGTAGCTATTATCTGCATGCTGGCGTTGGGATGGACCGGCGTGCTGACGCCACAAGAAACGCTCTCCGGTTTTTCAAGCAATGCCGTGATCGCTATGATAGCCGTCATGATTTTGGGACAGGGCATTGCTAACACCGGCATCATGGATCGGTTTTTACATGCCGTTTTGGATAAAGTGGGAACCAAAAAGTCGAGCGTGATTAGGGTAATGTCCTTATCGGTGGGGATGCTCTCGGGGCTTATACAGAACATTGGTGCGGCGGCGCTTTTTTTGCCTGGTATTCTCAATATCTCACGCCGGGAAAAAATCCCAGCATCGGTTTTGGCCATAGTGGGCGGCACATTGAGCATGGTAGGCCCAGGTCCGCTGATTCTGATCAATGGCCTGCTTCGTGGCGCTGGCCTGGCGCCTTATGGAATATTCAGCCGTAAACTTGGCACATGTAACGACGCAGGAAAGCAGAGAGGCAATGCAACTTCATTTGGGCTGCGATGAACTTGCCTCAGAACGAACGTTACTGGCAGCCGACCGGATATTCTCTTCCTGGATTGGGACTGGTTTGGCGGGAGTCGGCGGTGGCTTAGCGGTCGCGCGCCAGCGTAACTTCAAAAGTTATGAGCACTAAGTTGGCGGTGCTATTGATTGTTACCGCGCTTGTATTTTAGATTACGCTGCAATGAAAGGAGTATAGAAAATGGCAAATAGAACGTCACTGACTGTCTTTCAACTGAATGATAGTCACGCCTATTTTGATTTACACCAGGAGATGTTCTGGCAGGGTGGTCAGGCAGTCTATCGTCCCGCGGGAGGGTATGCCCGCATCGCCACAATCGTAAAGCAGAGTCAGGCCGCGAACCAGGGGGGCACGCTCTTTTGCGACTGTGGCGATACCCTCCACGGCACCCATCCCGTCCAGAAGACGCGGGGAGAGGCTTTGATCCCTATCTTGAATGCATTGGGTCTCGATGCCATGACCGCCCATTGGGAATTTGCTTATGGTCCCGAAACCTTCAAGCAACGCGCAGCACAACTCAACTATCCGATGCTGGCAATCAATGTCTACGATCAAGCAACCAAGGAGCGGCTCTTTCCCCCATACAGCATGAAGGAAATTGGCGGGCTACGGATCGGTCTTGTGGGCAACGCCTGCAATATTGTAGACAAGACCATGCCACCTTCTTTCAGCAAAGGGATTCAATTCACCCTGGGTCGAGAAGAACTCCCTTCCATCATCAATGTGCTGCGCACCCAGGAGAAGGTAGACCTGGTCGTCCTCATCTCCCACCTCGGGTTTCCCCAGGACATGAAGCTGTTGTCGGAGGTGCAGGGTATCGATGTTTGCCTGAGTGGCCACACCCATCACCGCCTGTATAAACCGGTCCTCCAGGGGAAAACGTTGATCATACAGTCAGGCTGTCATGGTTCTTTCCTGGGCCGCTTGGATCTAAAAATTGAGGGAGGACGTATCGCTGACTACCAACACCAACTGCTTGAGGTAGAAGCCAATATAGATCCCGATCCCGTGGTAGCTAACCTTGTCCACCAAGCGCTCGCGCCTTTTCAAGAAGAATTATCAACGGTTGTGGGTGAAACGGCGACAGCGCTCAACCGAGCGACCATGCTGGAAACGACAATGGACAATTTCCTGTTGCAAGCAGTGCTGGAAAGCACGGGAGCACAATTGGCTTTCTCGAATGGTTGGCGCTATGGCGCACCAATAATTCCCGGAGAGGTGACGATGAATGACCTTTACAACATGATCCCGATGAACCCGCCAATCTCAACGGTCGAGCTGACGGGTGAGGAAATTCTTGCGATGTTGGAGGAGAATCTGGAACGAACGTTTGCATGTGATCCGTACGATCAGATGGGTGGTTACGTCAAACGCAGTCTCGGGCTCAACGCCTATATCAAGATCGAAAATCCGCCTGGACAGCGCGTGCAGCAAGTGTTTGTAGGCGATGAGCTGATACAACCCGGGCGCCATTACCCAACTGCCTTTGTCACCGAACAAGGTGTCGCGCAGAAGTACGGTCGCAATCGCCAACAGCACACTGAGCGAAGCATAGAGGCGCTGAGGGCATATCTGACCAGACACAGCCCACTGCACGCAGAACTACGTGGCACGTTCGTCGCGGTATAGAAAAGGAAAGCGCGGGTGAGGCCGTTCTGGATGGTGTTCATAAGAAGGTCACGCGGGCTTCGCCGTGGTCATCCCTGCTGGGACGAATCACAACGTCATCAATAACGGCAGTGGTTCAATGAAACTCTATACGCTCTGTGCCCCAACGAATCATCGTGATGGCGTTGTCCACCACACCCGCGCCGGCGCGGAAAAGGACAACGAGGCTGATTAACGAGGCAAATAATTCATTGTGGGATCGAAATGAAACGGCTCAAGCCAGTGGAAAGATGACCCTATTTTTGAGAAAAGTAGCTGCATCCGCACTCCTAAAAGTTCCCATTCGAACAAATTTTTAGTGATTTTATAGGTCCTAGCAGGGACTTATATAGGTCTTAAAGAATAGTATAAAGATAGAGTTTTATCGGTCCGATATCAAGTCGGAAACAATTAGCGGCAAAAGCCAGAAAGGATATACCTTTGAATGAACCACAGTTTTATCAAAAAACCCAACAGGATGTAAACCGGATTAAGAAAGACGTAAATAACCTGAAGGAAGATAGTATCAACCAAGTAAGTAAGATAAGCGAAGATACGAAACATTACACTGAAGATGTGGCAGACTGGGTCAATAAAGGCGTGGCTCAATTGAGCAGTGAATTTGAAAAAGTAAAAGACGATGCCACCAAGACAGTCGCTCATGCCACGTCCTCAGTCAAGAAGAATGTAGGAAATGGTTTGAGCCAATATAATGCCAAAGTAACGGAAGTTGCTGAAAAACTTCCAGGCGATGTAGGTGTAAAAGCCAGTAAGTATCCCTGGGTGTCAATCTCTTTTGCACTCATAGCTGGTTTCTTACTGCGTGGTTTCTTGATGCCCGCTCGGAATCATCGGAAATAGCAGCCTACGTGGTTGCACGCAGAATATGGGATAGAAGAACAATAGTAACTGTGTTCGCACAGATCATAAATAAGTAATTCGAAAAAAGGAAAATGTAATGAGTATAATTTCATGGATAGTTGTTGGTTTGATTGCTGGCTGGTTGGCGGGTGTCCTCGTTAAGGGCAGCGGTTTCGGCTTGTTTGGAAATATTATCGTCGGTATTATCGGCGGTGTGTTAGGTGGATGGTTAGCCTCCTCGGTCTTCAACATGGGCGCCGGTGTAAACGGATTCAATCTTGGTTCGATTTTGGTAGCGTTCGTCGGCGCTGTGGTTCTCCTCCTCATTGTGGGCATGTTCACCGGCGGAAGACGCGCGGTACGGTAACTAATTAAAATCTACTTCTCTCTTTCAGCGGCTAGTCTAATTCAGCCCGACTCATAGAGTAAAAGCAATCCGCGAAGAACAAAAAAGCTGGTTCTTCGCGGATTGCATGAAAGTAATCGGAGCTTGGACTTAAAATTCATCACTCTTTACGATACCCTCGCCAGAGGCATGTCTCAAAAGGATAGGATATTGCATGATGAAGGATTTTTTAGAAAGTTCTCTCAAAAGACTTTCGAAATTGTAGACTCGCCCACTTCTTTTATTATCGCCCTCATACTTTTATTGTTGTGGGCAATTTCAGGATTAACAAATACGGTTGAAGAGATTGAAGTGGCCGAAGAAAAGAATCTGACCGAGGAGGAATAAGACTGCAATCAAAACGCTCGATGATGATCTGATAGAGAAATGGCTCCTCGAAAGGACCATTAAATTCAATAATTGCCAGTAATCTGGCAACCCTCATAAGGAGATTGAAAAATGAATAAGGATAACACTATGAATTCAGGTAAACAAAATCAAGAAAAGGGTTTAAATCCCAACGAAGACTCACAAGTAGGCGCGGGTGGTGAACTTCACCAGATCGCCGGAGGAGATCACCCTGTGCTCACTACGAACCAGGGCATTCCCATTTCCGATAATCAGAATTCGCTCAGAGCCAATCCGGTCGGCCCGACCCTTCTAGAGGATTTCGTCCTACGCGAAAAAATCACCCATTTCGATCACGAGCGCATCCCCGAGCGAATCGTGCATGCGCGTGGGACGGGCGTACATGGGTTCTTTGAGCTGACTGAGTCGTTAAAAAACTATACTACAGCCAAAATCCTCACCGAGGTTGGCGAAAGAACCCCCGTGTTTACGCGGATATCGACCGTGGCAGGCGGTGCGGGCTCTATAGATACCCCGCGCGACGTACGTGGATTTGCCGTAAAGTTTTACACAAAGGAAGGCAACTGGGACCTGGTCGGCAACAATATCCCGGTCTTTTTCATCCAGGATGCCATCAAATTTCCCGATCTGGTCCATGCCGTAAAAATGGAACCAGACCGCGCCTTTCCACAAGCGGCCACCGCGCATGACACGTTCTGGGATTACATATCTCTTACGCCAGAATCCATGCATATGGTGATGTGGATTATGTCCGATCGTACATTACCGCGTTCGCTGCGCATGATCGAAGGCTTTGGGGTCCATAGTTTCCGGTTGATCAACGAAGCTGGTCATTCGACTTTCGTTAAATTTCATTGGCGTCCCAAACTCGGTTTGCAGTCTACCATTTGGGATGAGGCCGTCAAAATTAGCGGCGCGGATCCAGACTTCCACCGCCGGGATATGTTCGAAGCCATTACTGCCGGTAATTTCCCCGAGTGGGAATTCGCGGTTCAGCTCTTTACCCAAGAGGAGGCGGATCGATTTCCATTCGATCATCTGGACCCAACCAAATTGATCCCAGAGGAACTGGTCCCCTTGAAAGTGATTGGAAGAATGGTATTGGATCGCTGGCCGAACAATTTCTTTGCCGAAACAGAACAGGTGGCGTACTGTCCGGGCAATATTGTACCGGGCATCGATTTTTCGAATGACCCTTTGCTTCAAGGCCGTTTATTTTCCTATATTGACACACAGCTTTCGCGCCTGGGTTCACCTAATTTCCACCAGATTCCAATTAATGCGCCTAAGTGCCCATTTGGCAACCACCAGCGCGATGGACACATGCGGATGGACCAACCGGTAGGCCGGGTTGCCTACGAGCCCAACTCCTTATCCGGAAACTCCCCCCGTGAAACGCCCGCCAATGGCTTTCATACTGCTATGGTCAAGGAAACAGGCGATAAAAGCCGCATCCGGTCCGCGTCCTTCGCTGACCATTACAGCCAGGCTCGCCAGTTCTATCTCAGTCAAACTGCACTTGAACAGGCGCACATCGCCTCAGCCTTGGTGTTTGAACTATCCAAGGTCGAGCATGTGCACATTCGAGAGGCCATAGTTGGACATATGCGCCATGTCGACGAAGACCTCGCCCAACGGGTTGCCGCGGGTCTCGCGTTTGAAAAACTTCCTCCCAAGCCGGTTGCCGCTGCAACGGTGAAGGAAATGAAACCTTCTCCCGCATTGCAAATCATCGGCAAGATGAAGGACACACTCAAGGGGCGCGCGGTCGGCATTCTAATTGCTGAAGGTTCAGATGGCGCTGTAATCAAGAAGATTAACAAAGCTGTGACGGATGCTGGCGCGACTGTAAAGATAATTGCCCCGAAAGTTGGGGGCGTAAAACTTGACACTGGTTCTATGTTAGAAGCGGACGGACAATTGGCGGGCACCCCTTCGGTGCTGTTCGACGCAGTGGCTGTAATTCTCTCCGACGAAGGCGCAAAGGCACTCTCGAAGGAAAGCGCAGCCATCGATTTTGTACGCGATGCTTTCGGTCATCTCAAGGCTATCGCGGTTGACAAAGGCGGCCAAGCCCTATTAAGAACAGCCAATATCCCTCAGGATACAGGCGTGGTCGATGCCAACGACAAGAATGCATTTATCACCGCGGCAAAAACACGCCAATGGGGCCGGGAAAAGTCGGTTCGAACATTATCCTAAATGCAAATGGGGTAAGGGTTGTCAGACAAAGCCCGTTTTAGCTTCGACCGGCATCCTATTATCGGGTAACAGCTCAATTTACCCTGGCTATGCGTGGAGCTTTCTAAAGAGGAACCTTTTTAGAAAGCTCCCTTTCCAATTTGAAAGTGGCTTCGTTAGTGGCTGGTACTACATCCGCACGCAACAAAAAATCTAGCTCATTTATCCAATGGGATGCTCCAGGTATTTTCTTTACTAGGCTTTTTCAAATAACTGAAAATCGTCTTAAGCCTCATTGGTTAACCAATCATATTTAATCAAGATTTGCCAGAAACTACCAAGAATTAGGCATTATAAACACCTGCCCATTGTTTCTAAGCCCACTGGCAGGTGTTTATAATTAGCTAGCTTTCTCAAAATGGATTATTAGCACTTTACGCTGATTTCGATGACCTGGTTCTTCAAATACTTAACCACTGTGGTGATGTAACACCATTATTCACCACAATGTTATAACACATTAGGATCGGAGTCAGGATGATTGTAAACCGGGTTGGTATAGGTAGCCATTACTGGAGATAAGTAATCATGTCTTTCATCAGGTAAGCCGCCAGGGGATGATAAGGCAGCCTGTCAGCTAAATTCAAGGTGCAGGCAAGCACCTGCCCCCGTCCAATTGACCGTTCACCAATTAGGGCAACAGGTTTATGAAGCCAGCCAACAAACATTCCAGCATGCACCCGTGTAAAAAATTCTTGCGGTGAAAAACCAGTTAATATATATTCAGGAGTCAGGCCGCGATAGGTGAAATCCAAAATGTTCTTTCCAGGCAAGGATTTGAATAACACATCGCGGTTAATCCAGGACATGCTGCTAGCCCAGTCTCCCTGCCAGGGTGTGCCCTGGCGGGCCTTCAGACCTAGGTTTGCAACCGATGTTTGCAGCGCATCTTTATGATCCGCCAGCCATAAAACACGTGCACCATCGAATAGCCGGGAGCGCAGATCATCATCCAATTGATCCGTAAGCAAAATCTTCGCCCGATCGCGATCTGCAACTATACGGTATCCCAGCGATTCCAGGGCGGGCTGCAACCGAGGAGAAGCCCAGAGCGAGATTGTCGGGATGTTTCTTTCATGCGGGAAGACCAGGATTTCGTACTGGTTATGCGCCAGGCGGGTCCCATCCGCTGCCACCCAATCCACATTCAATGAGACATTCATCGGTTCGGTCACCTCACGCAAATGCAGGATAATTTCACCATCACACCAAACCTCAGCGTGCGAAAGCCGCGGCGCCTCAAATTGTCCGCAAGGTCGTTCATCCAAGCTCCATTCAACTCTGCTGCCAGTAATATTTTTCCCTGAATAATGCGATAGCCAGACTGATATACAGCAAGGTTCGCCGCCAAACACTGCTGGCTGTGTTATGTCTACGCCAATAAAGTCGTCTGAATTTAGCCAGGAAAGGTGTTCAAAGTAAGCTTTAGGATTGCGCTGCATATCCAGAAGGCCGTTGCTCTCCCAATGTACATCTGAAAATTCAGTAATTACATATCCCTGAATAGCAGGCTGGCGGCGCATTTGCCCAATTTGATATTGCAGGGCAGAAAATTGAAGCTGTTGGCTGTAATTAGCAAGGTCGCTCATGTTTCTGAAAGCTCGGCCAAGTGCGTATTCTTCAAAACGTTTCTGAACCCCGTGAGGATAGACAACGCCATCGCCCCAGCTCAAACCTGTATCAAACCACCACGGTTCAGCACCAAACCTGGTTAAAAGCCGGGCAACATCCGGGAGCCCCCAGTTGCCGAATTCCGACACCAGCAACGGTTCATCTCCCGTCCGCCGGACTTCGGCAGCAGGCGGTAGCGCAGGAGCATGCCATGGATCTTTCAAAAAGGCTGTCCATGTATCTTTATCCTGATAATCGCGGGCAAATGTCCAAGCAGGTCGGCTGGCCAAGTTTTGTACCCAGTCCTGCCATTCCTCGCAGTGATCGGGCATGGCATAGTAATTATGAAAATCTTCAAGATCAGTGACAATATGAAAATTTCCATAGCAAGCAGAGTTATCCACAACCAGGCGGTGCGGATCAAATGATTTTAGGTCAAAAAAAGTATCTGCCAGCCAGGCACGCTGATCCGGATCAGACAAATCAATTCCCCAACTTTCGTTCATGATCGTCCAGATAATTATCGATGGATGATTCCAATCGCGTTCCACCATCCCAAACAACGTCTGGCGCGCACGAAGACGGGCAGCCGGGGTTAATATTCCCCAATTCGGCAGTTCGGTCCAGATTAGCATGCCCAGTCGGTCGGCCGCCTCATAATAACGTGGATCGGCAACTTTAATATGAATTCGTAAACAATTAAGCCCCATAGTCCGGGCCTTGAGAAACTCCGCCTCAATAAATTCCAGTGACGGTGGTGTACAAAATCCATCAGGATAATAATCCTGATCCAGTGCTGCGCGCAGATACAGGGAGCGGCCGTTTAAGTAGATTTGGCCATGATGGGTTTCAATCGTACGAAAGCCAAAAGTCTGTTCAATTTCATCCAACACAACATCTTGCTCATCCACCATGCTTAAGCACAAACGATAAAGATTAGGGTTATTCACATCCCATAAAATTGGTTTGTCAATGACTAGTTGAAAATGAGAAGTCTGTACGCTGGCATGCAGAACTTCATCACCAAGCGGATCCATCACCCTGCAACTCAACTGGTATCCAAGTGGTAACGCGTCATTAAACGTTGTGGTTATCTGCACGTTGTGATCTTGTGGTGAAATCTTGACTCCCTGAAAATGAAGGTGCGGCCGTTGTTCAAGGTAAACCGACTGCCATATTCCAGAAAGATACCCATACCAGGATTGTTTGCCATGCGGTGTTTCCTCAAAATTTTCAGCCGCATCTTCAACCCGCACGGTTATTTCGTTTCCTCCCGGATGGACAAATCGCGAGATTTCCAGCTCAAACGGGAGATATCCGCCTATATGTTCACCTACAAAGTTGCCATTAATCCACACTTCAGCACGATCTTCAACTGCTCCAAAAATTAGCCATATGCTCTGCTCTGACGCGCAAGATTGTGAAATGTTGAAATCAATTTGATACCAGGCCACGCCTACATAATTACGGTAAGCTTCCTGGCTTTGCCAAACAGAAGGGACGGGCATTTGGGCAGCCTGAGATTGTGGCAGGTTATCGAAAGAAAAAGTGTAATCTGGATCTGGCCAAAATTTCCATATTCCATCAAGTAAAGAGCGGGTTCGAAAGGTCATAAATGGAAGGTTCCTCTTTATACAAGGTCAGGCATAGGTTGTTTTTGGTGAGCGCGATAGTGCTCCATCAGCACAGTGGGATGGCGTTGTAAAACTCCATTGGCATCAAAGGCGGAGTCTACCAGCCCAAGGTGAAGCAGGTATTTTGAAAGCGGGTGGCGTCCCCGGCGGTAATCCCAATTAATCATGGTAAATAATGGGAACCAGGTATAGCCAACAACCGGAATTCCTGACTGGCGTAAACCGGCTACAGCAGCGATGGTTTCGTCCATCCAAGCTTCCCTGGCTTGCAAACTTCCCGGGGTACTGGTTTCTGTGATCATCACCGGAATGTGGTACCGTTCCCAGACAGCGCGAATGACCGTCGCAATCGCTCCCCCGTGAGTGTGTTTATTAACGCGTTTCAATGAACCATCTCTGCGCCGGGTCACTTCGCCGTACGACCAGGGATAAAAGTTTGCGCCAAAAACGTCGAATTTTACCGGGTTATTAAGGAACCATTCCAGATCCGCCGTGCGTGCACCATGCTGAAGAAGCCAGCCTCGTAAGGGATACTCCTGATCTATGTGCCCGGTGACCAGGTCAAAAACGATGTACTGGCGGGCGTTATTAAATTCCACCTGCACCTGTAAATCAGGATCTGATGCCCAGTTGTGCCAGAGGGCTTCCACCTGCACGGTTTGGGCTGAAGATTGCACCGAAAGCAAGGCACGCGTCGTTTCTGTCAGGCCGCGCGCCAATGCCAGGATCATTTTTACGTCGCCGTCATCGCCCTGCAAGTACGGGGGCCATTGTGCTCGCCGGCCGCAAAATTCGGCATTGACCATGGGCTCGTTTAATGGCGTGTAATAATGAACCAGGCTTCCATAACGGTCAGCCACGGCAGCAGCATATTCTGCCACCCGGGCCGGGTAGCTGGTATTTATAAAACTGTTTTCAATCCATTCGGGGGTGCCGTAATGCATCAAATCCAAAATCGGCGTGATGCCTTTCACCTTCACCAGGAATTCCAGGGCCGCATCCGTCCAACTCCAATCCCAGCGCTGAGGTGCAGGCTGCACGCGATACCACGGGATGCCCCAGCGCACAGCCTGCACCCCGCTCTCTGCCACCAGGTCAAAATCCTTTTGCCAGAGACGGTAATGTTGTGTCAGTTCATATTCATCCAGCGCGCGAAGACCAGGACGACGCTGTGGAATAAAAGTATCTTCTATTCCACACGCCCATGTAAATTGGGTAAATAATGCACTTGTTTCAGGCATATTTTTTCCTTAAGGTAGTGGTTTAATTTGAGGCAGACGGGTTGGGCCAATAAGGACAGGGTGTCCATCTTTCCAATCGAGCCGATCCATCCACACCTGGCGCTGCTGGCCGCGTAAACCACTAGGCAGCATTTCCCAGACATGATAAATAATCCAGGTCTGGTCGCCGATTTGCAGTAATGACTGATGGCCGGGGCCGATGATATAGGGCTTCTCCGCGACATCACTGATCAATATGGGATTCTCCTCTGCCTTGATGCATGGTCCTGTTGCAGTATCGCAAACCGCGTAACCAACTGCATATGGCAGCCCGGCATAGTCATTGGCGGAATAGAAGAGGTAATATACATCATTGTGCTTGACCATGGTCGGCGCTTCAATCACGTGTCCTTCCCAGGGATCATCATTGCGAATCAGGTCGGTGGCTTCGCCGACCAGGCTCAAACCATCCGGGGCCAATTCCTGAATATAGATATGAGTGGGAATTCCGCAGCAGTTGCCATCGTTTTTATAAAGCAGGTAGAGTTTATCGCCATCGCGAAATGGACTGGCATCAATGGTACCCCCCAACTCGGACTGGCAAACCAGGGCTTTTTCGCTGATATCCTTAAATTTCCCTTCCGGCGCATCACTGAGAGCCACACCCACACATTGTTTATTGGTTTCCTTATCACGTGTGGTGAAATACAGCAGGAATTGCTCACCGTTCTGAATCACCTCCGGCGCCCAGGTTAACCCGCCGGTCAGCTTTGCCCATTTTGGCAAGCCGGGCATGGCATCTGGCTGTTGTTTCCAATCCACCAGGTTTTCAGACCTGGCAACCTGCACATTTTTTCCAGACGCATTGGTCGCATAAGCGTAGTAAATGCCATCCACCTCCAGAACAAATGGATCTGGAAAATCCACACGAATCACCGGGTTTTGAAATTCATCCGTCCGTGGTGATGGTTGAACAACTGTGGTTGGACTGGATTGTGGATTCATCGGTGCCTGCGTGGCGGGCATTGGTGCGGTAATACAGGATACCAACAGGAAGGCAAATAACAAACAGATGGCCAATAATCTCGACATGACAGAAATTATCCTTTCAAACCCGTTGTAGCAACACTTTGGATAATGAAACGTTGTAGGAAAATATAAATCAACAAGACAGGTATGGCCACCAGCACCGCGCCTGCCATCATTAGCCCATACTCAGATGTGTACGCCCCTTGCAGTGTTCGCAGACCCGGCTGCAGCGTTTGAATGTTGCGATCTTTTAACACCAACAGCGGCCACAAAAAGTCGTTCCAACTGGCTAGGAAAGAAATCACCGCCAGTGTAGCCAGCGCTGGTTTTGCCAGCGGCAATACAATCTGGAAAAACGCTTGAAATTGCGTGGCCCCATCAATTTCGGCGGCTTCTTCCAGTTCCTTGGGGATGCTTTCATAGAATTGGCGCATGAAAAATACGCCAAACACCCCGGCCAGACCGGGAACGATCACCCCCCAGTAATTATTCATCATACCCAGTTTGTTCACCGTCACAAAATTGGGTATCAGAAACATGACGCCTGGGAGAAATAAAGTCGCCAGCACAATGCCAAACAATTGTTTTCTACCCGGAAACTCTAAGCGGGCATATGCATAGCCGGCCAACGCATCTACAAATACAACCAGTGCTGTAAACACGCTGGCCACACCCAGCGTGTTGAGGAACCAGCGCGCAATTGGCAGCGAAGGGTTATTTAGAATTTTTGTATAGTTTTCCAGCGTGAACACTTTTGGAATCCAAAAAATCTCTTTGGTGAATAATTGGGATTTGATTTTAAAGGAAGTCGAAAGCATCCAGAGCATTGGGACGATGATCAATAAGGAAACGAATATCAGGATGGCATAAAGACCAACCTTTTTTAATAGTTTGCTCTGGCGGTAGGTAAGCAAGGGTTTGCGTGCTTTAGAAGCTGACTCATTTTTGGAGAGTGTCATTTTATCCTCCTGCCATTAATCTTTCCGCCGGAACACACGGAAATTAAGATATGAAAATGCCACCATGATGCTTGCAGTAATGATCGACATTGCAGCTGCGCTGCCCTGAAATGGGCGGGTAAAGCCTTCAGTGAAAATACGCAGCATCACCGGCTCGGTTGCCCCGCCTCCGCCGGGCATGGCAGGTGCGCCGCGCGTCATCATCATCGGCTGACCGAGCAAGTTAAATGAGGCGATAATCGTATTCGTGATGATAAACACCATGACCGCACGGAGCGATGGCAGGGTGACATACCAAAATTTCTGCCAGGTGCCTGCGCCATCTATCTCAGCTGCCTCATAATAATATTCAGGGATATCCTGCAAGGCTGCCAGGAAAATGATCATATTAAATCCCATTGTCCACCACACCGTCGCAATCACAATCGATGTCATGGCATAAGGCATTGTGGAAAGCCAGCGCGGTGTGGGCAAATTCAGTTCGGCCAGGTAATAATTCAGCAAGCCACCCTGGCTTTGAAAAATCCACCACCAGATTAATGAGATTACCGCGCAAGAGAGCACCCAGGGGGCAAAATAAACGGAGCGAAAAAAACTGCGTCCCGGAATTTTGGCATTCACCATAATAGCCAAAACCAACGGAATAACCACAAGAAATGGCACACTCCAAACTACAAATTGTAGAGTGACCCGCATTGCATTCCAAAATTCATTGAATTTGACGGAATTTGGGGTGAAAATATCAATATAATTTTGCAATCCAACAAATTTTGTCGCTTCCGGCCGCAGGAAGTCAAAATTCAAAAAGCTGATATAGATGCCGTTAAAGAATGGATAGCCAATGAAAACAGCAAAAAATATCAGGTGCGGCAGGATGAACAAATACGGCACCACACTGAATTTTTTTCCCTTGCGCTGTGTCTTTACAGAAGCGATTGCCGGGGGGGCGGTGACAGCCATTTAAACCGTCCTTTCTTTTAACCAAGGAAAAACCGATTATTAAGCGCTATGGTAAGCCGGGAGTAATCCCGGCTTACCATTCAATGAGAGAAGATTTCTATGGAGCTTTTGGCGCATCACCATAGGTGTCTTTGTTTTGCGCCAAAATTTCATTGGCCCGAGATGCAGCATCATCCAACGCCGCTTTGATATCAGTAGCTGTGCCGTTCATTACAGAACCAACAGCTTCACCCAACGGTCCATAGGCATCCGTAATTCCAGGAATGGAGGGTGGGAAGATAGCGAAATCCACTGATGGGGCAATAGAAGCTTGAGGCTCAATTGCTTTAAAGGCATCACTGGCACGCACTGATTTGCTGGCGGGAATCTGCCCGGCTTTTGCCCAAGTAACAGAGTTTTCAACCATGTACTTGATGAAAATGGCAGCAGCCTTATCTTTGCAGGCATCCACTGTCTTGTGGGCAGGCAGGGTCAACTGGTGTGAGCCAGCCCATACCGCCATGTTTGGACCAATCTGTGGCACAGCCACAGCATGACCTTCAAACTCCACACCGGTGCCGGTGACATTTGAGGTCTGCCAGATGCCATTCCAAACCATACCCACTGTCCCAGCTTTGAAAGCATTTAATTCAGCATCCACTTCCAGGTTCGGGTCGGAATACTTCGCCTGCACATCCTTCATCCATTGCAAAGCCTGAACACCAGCATCACTGTTCCAGGTAGCCTGTGTTCCATCTGCATTGAATTCGGTGCCGCCAAATTGGAACAGCATCTGTTGGAAGATTTGCTGAACGGGGAAACCGCCAGTGATATCAAAGCCTTTATTGTCACCCGAAGTGACGGCAGTGGCGATGGCATCAAATTCTTCCTTCGTGGTGGGGGCTTTTTCAAAACCGGCAGCTTTAAGCAAATCGGCGTTGTAGAAAGCGGTCATAGGATGGATATCCAGCGGAATGCTGTAACGGTTTCCGGCAACTTCACCGGCTGCCCACACAGCATCTGGATAATCACTGCCGGAGATACCCATTTCAGTTACCAGGGCATCCATCGGGCGAAGAACATTACGGAAAGCCTGAGTTGGAACCTGATCAGCATGGACAATAGCCACACCTGGCAGGGTATCCGCTGCTGCTGCAGTGCTCAACTGGGTGTAATATTCCCCCATGCTGTTCATGGTAACTTTGATGTCCGGATGTGATGCATTGAACGCATCCACCATCTCACCCATGAAAGGGCCATCTGGACCCGTAAAGGGATTCCAATAGGCTAATTCCACTGCTCCGCATTCAGGCGCGGCGGGCTCGACAGAAGCCACTGTGGGCGTTGAAGTTGTACAGGAAGCCAGCAGCATACTGGTAATTGCCACCAGGGGTACTATGATACGAGCGAACTTTTTCATCATTTTCTCCTTATTGATTGATAGTCGCGTTGAAAAAAGCCAACCAGTCTGGCAGTTGGTTGCCAGATTTGTATTGGGATTTTCAGGCTAATTATTCAGCGTGTCATTGATTAATTGTGGGTGTAACTTGAAGCAAACGTAGCTTACCTAAACTTGTTTTTCGATAGTTCCTCCTTATTGAATTTCAGTCACTTAGCGAGGTTGGGAATTGCCGCGCACAAAGCGCTGTTTCAGGATAATATCTTGAGCATAATTGCCAAATTTGCTGCCAAAGAGATTGATACCACCCACATATTGGGCATCTTCTCTCACGGCGATCCGAACTGTGATGGCCGCACCTGGCTTAAGATCCAAATCACTCAGTGTCACCCCCGAAATCTGGACACCATCCACAAAACTACCTTGGGGCGTAGTTTTCCACACTTTTAGCAAACCAAATTGTGAATTACTCGTATCCCACCAGGAAGGCGTTAAAACACCACGCTCGCCGCCAAAATCTGCCGGACTTGTCCAATGCCCAATCTCCACTTTGTTAATAGAAACGCTAATATTAGAAGGCCAATTGGGGTGATGCAGAGGTGCCTCGGAACAAACCTCGAAACTCACTTCAAGGCTTTCCAGGCTCGCATTGGGTGGTAAGTGGTTCGGGAAGCGGTATTCCACATATCCATGATGAAACCACACCAATTGAGCATAAATGCGCTCCGGTTCAAAGAAAGTAGTGGGTTGATCCAGATGACCAATGATGCCCAGTTCTCCCGCCAGACCACAGGTTGGAGCCACGCTAGCATCAACATAAGCACCAATTGGCATACTTATATCCACAGCCGATTCCTCTGTATCACGCGGTGAAGGCAGTTGGATAATGAGGCGATCAAAAACACGTGCTACCATTTTTTGCAAACCACGGGTAGCCGGTTGTAAATCGGTTTTGACCAATCCGGCTTTCTCAAGAACCGAGATATGCAGTGTGGCAGTGGATTGGGGAAGCTTCATGGCTTCAGCAATTTCAATAACCGAGCAGGTATGGGTGCCTAAAAAGCGTAAAATTTCTAATCGTGTGCTGGATCCCAATGCTTTTGTGACAGCCTCCAGAACTTGCAAATTGAATTCGCTTGCAACTAATTCCAATGTACGTCCAGATGGTAATCGATCAGTAGGTTCCATAATTAAGTCCCAAAAGAAACATAAATATATGATTCGTTACATATTATTATATGTCATTAAAAATAAAAGTCAATACTCATTAAATTTTGTTTTTATCTCAAAAGGGTTGTGAATTTTGGAAAATGCACGGAGATAATTTTCATTTCTGGTAGTAGTGGCTGTGGTTGGGCAAACCCACCTCGGCGAACTTCAGTCAAATCTCCATTTGTTGAAAAATCTTACAGAAGCTGTAAGTGGCTAAATGAAATTATGAGTCAGAGATCAAATTGCTTTATTGTTTGTAAGCTCGCTACCAAAATAATCCTTAAAATAAAACCTTTACTCACATTAGGTTATCGCCATCCCTAAAATATAATTACCTCATATCCTACATAGGAGAAATCCCATTAGATGCCATGACAGAGGCTCTGATTTTTTCCGCACCGTAAACCGAATAAAGATTGCCAATAATCCCCCTTAAAAGACACTGTTTTTCATATCAAGACCACATTTTGCTTGGTTTATTATTGATAATTCAAGGACAATAACCCAATGACTGGTTGAATAATTCTTATAACCATACATATGCGTGACACTCCACGCACCCTAAAGGGTGGTGGCTTCTGTGGGGTTTATGCCACAGACTACATGCCGGGTGTCCGCCGGACTACGCTCATTCCTACCGCAAATGCGATA
>PHBZ01000002.1 GCA_002840755.1 Chloroflexi bacterium HGW-Chloroflexi-10
GTCTATGGACATTTGATTTCTTGAATAGTGGACTTTTTAATATCCTGATTTAAGGACTTTTTATTTACTGCTTGACACCGTATGATGAAACGTTAGCCGCCGGTCTGTCAAATGGTTTGATTCAAATATTTAGCCTGGATGACGGTGTCTTAGTGGGAGAATATTTCGCTGCCAATACGGCTGTCATTACAATCGCCTTCGGCCCCGATCGTTTAATTGTTTATCAAACTGATGAGGGAAAAGGATTGAAACTGCCATACACCATTTCCATCTGGAACACTTTGAATAACAAAATTGTGTTTTCAAGGAACGGTATCGTTGAAGGGGGAAAGTATGGATTTAATCCACTTGTAATAAGCCCTGACGGAAAATGGTTTAGCTTTAGAGAGAATAATGGGTACAACATAATGTCATCAGAAGATGGGCGTCCAACCTGGAAAGTTAACAATGGAACTCCGCGTACATTTTCTCCGGATGGCGGCATGCTTTTGGCAATAAACGAGGATGGAAAATCGTTTTTTTATTCCGCAGAAGCTGGTAAATTACTTTACACTCTTCCATTTTTTGTGGCACAATTCACCCCTAACAGCCGTCAAGTTCTGACAATAGAAGGTAATTCTAATCAATATGGTGACATAAAGTTATTTGACCTGCCTACAGAAAATTCCCAGGCAAAGTTAATCCAGAGATTTGATGGATTCCCAATTCCTTCAACGATTTGCTGCATCGATAATATGTCGTTTCAACATATTGCTGTATCCCCCGATGGTAAATATTTGGCTTTGATGAATCTATATTTTCAAGATTATTCAGAAATGAATTCAATTAAAATTTACCTAATGATAGATGGTAGCCTGGTCAATGAAATCCCAATGATTACTGGCCCAAACGGTTATATTGAAGAGAGAGCTTTAAGTGACAAAGAAAAATGGTTTGCATATCCACGTATCCAGGAAATATTTTTTGTTGACTCAGTCAATGATTTATTAACGTTTGAAAGCTCTGGTATCAGCGGCGCCATACTCAAACTGCGTCGTTGGGATGTCGGTTCAGGTAAGGAACTGCTTTCATCGGACTTGCCTCAAGAAGAGCTCAACTTTACCGCACTTAATTTTAATTCAGACGGAAGTCAATTAGTGGTAAGCAAAAGAAATGGAGTTGGCAATAGTATCCATTTCATCGATCTTGATAAAGGCGTGTTTGTTAGGGAGATACCCGACCCAGAAAGTTGGTATCACGGCATTTTGAGAGGGTTAGAATTTGTCCAGAAAGGGAAGACTCTACTTATCCACGGAGGTAGTCAATCCTCAAGCATAGATATTTCTACTGGTCAATCGATCTATCCAAAGAATTGGGATTGTGAACCTGAAACTCAGGATGTGTATTCTTATCCGAAAACGTTTTCCCCCGATGGAAATTTGATGGTGTGTGATTTTGGGAAATATGCCACAATTGTTGATGTGTTAAGTGGAAAAATAACTGCGAAATTTCTTAATCCTGCTAAAGGTTCATTTCTGTTTGTAGGTGATGCTCACTTTTCGCCGGATGGTAAATTACTCGCAATCTCATTTGAAGATTATGGTAAAACTTTGATTATTGACGTTGCTAATTTGGAGATAATCCAGGATCTTAAATCCGCGGACAGTATAACTTTTTCCCCTGATGGACGTTTTTTAATTTTATCAGTAGACAATTGGGGTTACTATTTCTATGATATAAAAAATGGAGAACTTATCAAAACAATATATAACTTTGATCAGTTAATCCAAGGTGTTACTTTCTCTCCAGATGGCACCTTGATGGTGACGGGTTCTTCCGGGGGAATGATTTTTTGGGGAATCCAACGTTAGCTTAGGTGTTTTTTGAGCGGGCAACGAGATTCGAACTCGTGTATATAGCTTGGAAGGCTATCGTTCTACCACTGAACTATGCCCGCATAACGTTCGCTATTATACCACTGAACAAATCTATGTGAAGGTTAAATAAAAAAATAGCTGTTATCAAACAGCTATTTTTTATGGATTTAACAAATTGGTTTATGGAGTTTCTGGGCCATAAACGTTAGATCCGGGTAGCGTAGGTATGGTTAGGCCATTGGATAATACAAGGTTCGGCATCATTCCGATGGGGGTGAAAATTAATTTATCAGTGTTTTTTATTGCACTGGCGTTTGCCATGGTCATTTGCAAGGATAAATATTCTGGATGTGTAGTATATAACTTCGCCAGAGCTAGTTCTTTTGCCAGTTCGATATTTGCTTTCTCGGCTGCGATAGCAGCGAGAGCCTGTTGAAGGAGTAATTCCTGTTCGGCATTTGTACGTTGTGCATCTATAACTGAAAGTTGCGCCTGTAATTTCTGTTTTTCAAGGTCAGCAGTGATGATTTGCTGGCGCATGGTTTCTTGTTGCACAGACTGTTGAACACGGATCTCGCCTTCCTGTGCAGCTTGTTTGGCAGCAGCTTCCTCTTTGGCTTTTAAGGCATCCTGTTTTGCTTTTTCGGTAGCCAGGCGGCTTTGGACAATTTGGTCCATAGAGGTTCGTACTTCCTGGCTGATGATTACTTGAGGTACAACAACGTTTTGTACATCAACTCCTACTCTTTCAGCAAGGCTACTTAATTCTTCGTCAATACATTGACGTAATTCATCGCGTCCTGAACCGATTACATTCTGATCAAATGTTCGATCTCCAACACAAACTTTCATTGCCTGTAAGGCAAAACTGGAAACCTTTTGAATGAGAATCGTGTCATCGATGAATAACTGTCTGTATTGTGACCATTTTTCCATGATCATGTCATTTTTCGCATAATCCGGTCTGAATGCATCCGCGGTAACTTGTAATCCGATTAACTGCTTATCACTGGTGATTAATTCCGGATCGGTTACATCAATTACAACTGCCTGAGTATTTACCTTAACCATTTGTGCGAATAAACCTGCATCCGAATATACACCAGCTGGCACAACTTGAATCACTTTACCACTGCGCATCATTACACCAACTTCTTGTTGATTGACCAGCTTGAATAGGTAAACATGTGGGGATACCAGCGCAATCAATAAAATTATTCCCACAACAACGATAACAGCAGTTATTATTCCTCTCCTCATTACTCCTCCAATGTTATAAAGTTTGGGTAAAAATTTTTAATGGTCTATTTTTACCATGAATTTAATTATTTTGTACTTGGTGTTTTTTCGTAGGGTTGTACAACCAGAATATATTTCATTTTTTTTTCTTGTAAGTCATCATTCGGGATACAAATTGTGTCGTAGCGCGCCGTTAATTGTGGTGCAATAAAACTGGTATTAACAGTACTTTGAGCAGCTGCGCTGACGCTGTAATATACATGTTCACTTGATGAAAGTTCCGATTCGTTTTGAATAGGGAAAATCAGAAAGTACCAGGATAATTTTTCATTACTATTATTTTCTAGTGTTAATTGGATTGTTTCACCTGCAGGAATAAAAGACTCAAGCGGTGTACAATTTTGACCATTAAATGTAATTATTATTTCCGAGGTTGCCATGGCACGAATATCATCTGCTTTTCGACAACCTGATAAAAAAATTGCAGCTAGAAAGCATAAACAAAGGCAGGAAATGTTTTTTGGCATTCAATAATTGTAATTGATATCTGATTTTTTATTGGTAGTTGTGATAGATATTCAATACAATATCAGCATAATAATAGCCAACATCCATTGGCCCATACGCTTTAAGAGCATCACGCCAATTACCATGATTTGCAAAAAGGTTGGATAACATTCTACTGCCATAATCAATATTAAATTCCGGATTGTATAAATCCTGCATGGATGGACGGTTTGCAAAACAAGGTCCATTAATACACTGAAATTTTGTGGCAATCCCATCCCGAGGCATTACCTGCATCAATCCTACTGCACCGGATTTACTGTAAGCATCAGGATTGCCTCCTGATTCCTGCAGCATGACAGCGGCGATCAACTGGGGATCAACACTATTATGTTCACCGAAATGTTGTATGCTTAGGCACCATTGGCGAATTTTTTCAGGATAGCTGGTTGGCAACAGGCATTCCAGGTTGTTTTGTTCATCATGTTCTGCTTGTGCTACTTGTTCTGTTACCAGTATTGTTGGTTCTTCTGTTGAAGCGTTAACACGAACATATGGTTTTGAAAATTGGGTAGCCAGCATAAAAATCACCAGACTCCCCACAATGAAACCAAACATGACGGCTTGAAGTCTTATCGGCATAATTATTCTCCTTATAGATTTTTATAAATATAGCACAATTGTTCTATTTTTACAAGGAGAAAAAAGGGACTGTTGCCAGTCCCAATGGTTTATAATTATTCTTTTTCTTCTATTTCACGTTTGTGTGCGTCGATTATTTCTTGCTGCAAGTGGGCTGGAACTCTTTCAAAGTGATCAAACTCCATATCAAAAATACCGCGACCTCCGGTGAGGGAGCGTAGTTGGGTAGTATATCGCAGCATTTCAGCCATAGGCACCTGAGCAGTTACTACAGAACGGCCTTTATCTGTATCCATACCTTGTACCCGTGCACGTCGGGTATTTAAATCACCAAGAATATCACCCATATTCGTTTCAGGCACAGTTATTTTTACATTCATGATCGGTTCCATCAAAACCGGACCAGCCTCCTGAAAACCGATTTTGAATGCTTCACGTCCTGCGATTTCAAATGCAACCGGTTTTGAATCGACGGCATGTTCTTTACCATCAAACACTGAGACACGAACCCCATAAACAGGAAAACCAGCAATAATACCGTCTTTCATGGTAGAGAGGATGCCTTTTTGGATCGAAGAGAAGTACGATTGCGAAACAGCGCCACCAAATACATCCCAGGTCATTTCAAATTCGCCTTCATTTGGCAGTACTTTAAGATGGACTTCGCCAAATTGCCCTGAACCACCCGTTTGTTTCTTGTGGCGGTAAATACCAATACCTTCTTTAGTTATGGTTTCCTTATAAGCAACTTTTGGTTCAGCGATATTGACGTTTAATTGGAATTTGCCTGCGGCTCGACGGACTGCAACTTCAATGTGCTGGTCTCCCATACCCTGTAACACAGTTTGACGGGTGGATGCTTCCATTGACCAGGAGAGAGTCATATCTTCTTCACAAAGACGGGTTAGCACAGTGCTAATTTTTGTGGAATCAGCTTGAGTTTTGGGTGTAATTGCCACACGATATAAAGCATTAGGGTATTTCGCTGATGGCAAGCTGATTGGATGAGATTTATCCCCTAATGTATTGCCGGTTACCGTTTCAGAAAGTTTTGGAACGATAGCGATATCTCCGGCATGGACTGTTTTTACGTTCATGCTTTCTTTTCCGCGTGGGATACCAACATTTCCAATACGTTCTTCCACACCTTTATCATGATTCCATATACGGCTGTCTGAATTAATGGTACCGGAGTAGACCCGGAAATAAGTCTGTTTTCCAACAAAAGGATCAGCCGTTGTTTTCCATACATAAGCAGCCAGTGGGCCGGAATCGCTCGCAGAGAGTTCAATCTCTTTATTATCCTTTCCAAGCGCTTTATATGGACCAGCTTCAATAGGAGAAGGCATTAAGTTAATCATGGCATCCAATAATGGATAAAGACCAATTTGTACCGTCGCGGAAGTCGCAAATACAGGCACAACGGTTCCACTTTTTACAACGCTTACCAATCCCTTAAAAATTTCTTCGCTGGATAATTCGCCAACTTCAAAGAATTTCTCCATTAAGCTGTCTTCACCTTCAGCGGCAGCTTCAATGAGGGCCATGTGGGCTTCTTCGGCAGCATCCATAAATTCTGCTGGAATTTTAATTTCTTCCTTACCAACACCACTATAGGCTTTCATGGTGATTAAATCGATCACGCCTTTGAAATCGGCCTGTTCTCCAAGGGGAAGTTGCACAGGGATCAACCGAACATTGGTTATTTCCTGGAAGTCACTTAAAATCTTTCTAAAATTTGCATTTTCGCGATCCATTTTATTAATAACAATAAAACGAGGAAGGTTGAATTCGCCACTATAGTTCCAGGCTAATTCGGTGCCTACTTCAATTCCTGCTACTGCGTCTACCAAAATCACAACACCATCAGACACACGGAAGGCAGAAATTTCTTCACCAAGAAAATCGGTATAACCAGGGGTGTCCAGAATATTGATTTTTATGTCTTTATATTCTACCGGTAATACAGAGGTGTAAATAGATATGCTTCGACGATTTTCTTCTTCGTCAAAATCTGATACTGTTGAGCCATCCTCGATTTTCCCCATTCGGTTGATTGCCCCGGTGGTGAAAAGAAATGCTTCAGCCAGCATCGACTTTCCAGCGCCACTATGTGACGCCAACGCAATATTGCGAATTGACTCGGTTCTATATTCTTTCATGAACGATACCCTTCTGAAAAATAGAATGGATTGCCTTTAGCAACCTTCAGATTTTATAGGATGAAAGGCAGTTTGTCAAAGAAAAACACAGTTGATTATTTGGGCTCTATTATAACAGGTCTATCGGCACATTTTGTGGTTCTTTTTGGTATTCAATTGTCGATTTTTTTCAACATTCTCCAGGCAGGTTCACTCACCTGACGAAGTTGATTATTATGGTCTCGGAAGGACCACTCCCCACTTTCCGGACCATCTATAACAAAACCATATTTTTGGTAGAAGCGAATAGCAGCTTCATTTGTCCTGGCAACATTCAAACTTATCTCCCAGAAACTGCGGTTCATCAAATCCAATTCAACGGTGTGAAGCATTTTATAGCCCAGACCCGCATTTCGGTAGGGAGGACGAATTCGAAATGCATACAAATAAGCGCGGTGGTAACCATCTGCAAGATCGCTCCGGGCAGAATTAAATTGTAGGAAAAGTTGTCCGATAATACCTGTTCCCGGAAGGTCGGCTACCCAAAGAATATTTTTACCCTCCTTGGCTTTTTCAAAAGCATTTCGGTAAACATTGCGCAAGTGAATGTATTCGCCTTCCCATTCTAAATCAGGCAGATCTTTTTGGAGCAAATGGCGTAAAATAATGTCATTAATCCATGTTTTATCTTTTGTCTGAATAGTTCTCTTATCCATTGTCAGATCTTAGTTTTCCATTTTTCCAAGGATTCGTTGCAGTAATTCGATTTCCGTATCGTAATTGTAGATAGTATCGTCTAGCCATGCTGCTTTTAATGTCGCAAGGATAGTTTTATAATGCGGGCCTGGTGGTATACCCATGATCTGGAGATCATCACCCGTAGTTATTGGTTTAACTTTTTGCCAGTGGGTGATGTATTGTTCGATTTTCTCACGGATGAAGGGATCTTCACATATATGAAAATAAACAAACAGAACCATTTTTGGTAAGGTATCAAAAAATCCGGCAATCTGACTGGTTTTCTGCAACTTAATCCGTTTTAACAAAGGATAAGATTGTTGCGCTTTTATACTGCATTCCAAAACGATGGCCGGTGTCCTCAGTCTTTTACATATACTTTTTGGATGAGTCTCTAATAGAGAGAACCAGGTAATATAGGCCATCAAAAGACGACTATTACTGATACCATGATTTCCCGGAATTTGCCATTCTGGTGTTATTGGTGCATGAAGGATTTTTAATATTTTTTCGGTAATTTGAATATTAATGGCCAATTGCGAATGGACTTGGGAAAGTAAGTCGAGTTCCTGAAGGCGCAGTAGTCCGGGTCCGGGTTCTTTTTCCGATAAAAACAAATTGATTTCGTGTCGTAAACGGTCTCCGGATACTTGTTTTATTAGGTCTTTTGCCTCATTCAATAATTGTAGGGTGCGTTCCTCAATCTGAAAATTAAACCGCTGTTCAAACCGAACTGCCCTCAACAGACGTGTAGGGTCATCAATAAAGGAGAGTGAGTGCAATACACGGATGATACCTGACTTCAAATCATCCAGGCCGCCCCAATAATCGTACAGATCACCAAAATGTTGACCATCTAATCTTAATGCCAGAGTATTAATGGAAAAATCGCGCCTATGCAAATCCAGTTTTATAGAGGATCTCTCCACATGCGGCAAAGCCGTTGGAAAATCATAAAATTCAGTTCGAGCGCTGATCAAATCCAGAGATTCAGGTAATTCTGCCCTTGCTTTTTCGTTTTCAGAAAGAATGATTGTGGCTAGGTTTTCTCTAATATCGTTAATTTGCCATTTGGCTGTACCAAATCGTTTGTGTGAGTTGAGTTTTCCGCCAAACTGAGTTTGGAGGGATTTTCCAAATGAGATTGCCTCACCTTCTACTACAATATCAAAATCGAGACCAGGCCTTTCCAGCAATAAGTCCCGCACAAAACCTCCCACGATATATATAGCCGTTTTCTGTTTAATGGCATGATCAGCGATGAATTTTAGAAAAGCTATGGTGCCTGCCGGCAAAGATTTTTCAAGAATGGGGGCTAAGTTTTTCTTGCCGGGTATCGAAATTTTGGTTTTGCTTAAAGCTTTTAACAAATCGGTACGCGTTACAATCCCTGTAATATTTTTTGTATCTTTTTGCAGAACAGGTATTTGCCCCCACCCAGTAACCGTCATTCGTTGTTGAACAGTCTCAAGCGAATCCTGTTCATAAACAAAAACCTCACCGGCCTCCATCAGACTGGCAGCAGTTGTATTCATGCGATGCGAAATAGCTCGATCAACACTGCGGCGAGTCAGTAATCCCAAAATTTTGTTATTATCTACAACAGGATATCCTTCGTATCCATAGCGTTGCATTAATTGAGCAGCTTCTTCTGCACTTGTCTGAGGAGTTATTAGACGGGGATCACTGGACATAATTTGGGCTGCATGAATGGCAGGTTCAACGAAATCCGGTAATAAATTAAGCAGTTGTGCGTAGATTAGTTCAATGTTTGGATTTTCTTCTGTCTCCTGAACCAATGCAGCTGCTGCGCGTGGATGACCACCACCTCCGAATTGCTGGGCAATTTTTCCCACATGAATTTGATCGGTTGTGGAACGAGCTACCAACCTGATACCCTCATTGGTCTTAACTAGCAGGAACAAGGCATCCGGGTCCAGTAAGTCGCGGATTTTATGCGCAATACTTGATATTTCCTCATCGAGGTCTTCTGCATTAGAGATTGCTGTAACAATCCGGCATCCATTGATTTCATGATGCTGTGATTGTTGCAGGAGACGGTTGTAGACTAACCGCTGTTGGTCGGATAGTGGAGGATTGAGATACTGATTAGCGATGACTAAACTGGCACCCTGTTCCAATAAATAAGCAGCAGCAAGCAAATCTTGAGAGGTAGTATTCGCGTAGGTTAGCGCGCCTGTATCTTCATAAATACCCAATAAAAACAGGGTGGCCGGTAACACTCCCAAAGGCAAATTGCGGAACTGCAAATCTTTGATTAATAAGGAAGTACAAGAACCCAAATTGCCAAAAAAACTGGTCCAATGGGCTGGTAGGTCTTCTTTTTTTTGATGGTGATCCACAACATGGACTTTGGTATCTTTATTAATTCCTTTAATGGTGACCAGTGCTTGAGTATCAACCAATGTTATTTGTGAAATGGATTTATTGGGAATGTCTTTACCCTTGTGGACAGGCAGCTCTGCGCCATAAAGCTCCAGAAAGGAGCGCACATTTCGGTTTACCCGTCTGGGCAGGATGGCGTATGCTTCTGGTTGCAACATTGCTGTTGCTACCAGTGAGGCAAGCGCATCAAAATCAGCTTGTTCATGAGTCATAATAATATGCATAGTTAGATTTTATCATTTTCCACAGGCGTAATATCTAATTTGGTTTACAGATATTTGAATTCTTTATGACATGTTTGGTATGATTCTTTTTATATGATCACAGGAGACACATAATGACTACTTTAAACCAGGAAGAAATCTTGCGTTATTCTCGCCATTTAATGATCCCGGAAGTGGGTTTATCCGGTCAGGCTAAACTGAAGCAGTCTTCCGTTTTAATTGTTGGTACAGGGGGATTGGGTTCACCCATTTCTTTATATCTGGCCGCAGCTGGTGTAGGGCGTTTGGGTTTGGTTGATGATGATCTGGTTGATTCCTCGAATTTACAGAGACAAATCGTCCATGGATCTTCAACTGTAGGAATGCCAAAGGTGATTTCTGCGAAACAACGTCTATCAGATTTAAATCCATATATCAATATTGAGGTTTTTCATGAAAGGTTTGATAGCCTGAGCGCGGAAAGGATAGGCAACGGTTATGATCTTATCGTTGATGGCACTGACAATTTTAGTACACGCTATTTAATTAATGATTATTGTGTACTGCGAAAAAAACCTTATATATTTGGATCAATTTTTCGTTTTGAGGGTCAAGTCAGTATTTTTGCCAGTAATGAAGGACCTTGTTATCGTTGTATTTTCCCGGAACCGCCACCGGCCGAGTTAGCGCCTACTTGTGGTGAGGGTGGGGTCTTTGGTGTATTACCAGGAATAATTGGAGCTATGCAAGCTGCTGAAGTAATAAAAATTTTACTTGGTTTGGGTTCTCCATTAATTGGCAAATTACTATTGTATGATGCTCTGGACCAATCTATGCAAAGTATAAAAATAAAAAAGAATCCCAATTGCAAGGTTTGCGGAGACAATCCGCAAATACAGTCATTGGAAGAAACTCAGATTTTTTGTGCTTTGCATGAGGCAACGGAGCAACCAATCCCAATAGAATGGGCTGTAACACCGCATTATCTTGAGGAGATGATAAAAAATAATCAAAAAATCCGGATTGTGGATGTACGAGAGACGGTAGAAAGCGAGATTGCCAGGATTCCTGGCTCAGAATCAATTCCTTTTGAAAGATTATTGTCTCTGTTTGAGAACCAGGATACATCCCAAAAAGTAGTTTTTATATGCAGGACCGGTATACGATCGATGCGCGCTGTTCGTCTTTTACGTCAGGCAGGACAATCGAACGTATTTAATTTGTCAGGTGGAACCAATGCATGGGCCAGGGATGTTGATCCCACCCAATTTATTTATTAGGTATAAGGTGAAACGTGGAAACAAAAAACAAACAGGATGAACGGGTTTTAATTGCCGTTTTAGCTCATCCGGATGATGAGACGTTTGGGATGGGGGGAACATTGGCAAGGTATGCACAGGAAGGAGCAAGTGTTTATTTGATTTGTGCAACCCGGGGTGAGGTGGGTGAAATGGACCCCAAGTATATGAAAGGATTTCAGGATGTATCAGAACGAAGAGAAGCTGAATTGCGCTGCGCCGCGGAAAAACTTGGATTGAAAGATGTGTTCTTTCTTGGTTATCGCGATTCTGGTATGCCGGGCTCCGTACACAATCAGCATCCTCAGTCTTTAGTTCAGGCTCCAGTTGAACAGGTGGCTTCTGAGGTAGCCATGTTTATTCGTCAGCTTCGGCCACAAGTAGTTGTAACTTTTGATCCAATAGGTGGTTACCGACATCCGGACCATATCGCCATACATCTGGCAACTATCCGTGCATTTGAGTTAGCCGGTGTAGAGGTTACAAATTCCGAATTAGATACATTAGAACCATTCAAGCCAAAAAAATTGTATTATCATACTTTCCCAAGAGCTTTCTTACGATTAGCATTATTTGCGTTACGGCTGGTAGGAAAAGACCCACGAAAATTTGGACAGAACCAGGATATTGATTTGCAATCAATAGCGGAAGTGAATTTTCCGATCCATGCTGTGATTAGTTACTATAAAGATGCCCGTCTGCGTGATGAGGCTTCTGCTTGCCATGCTAGCCAGGGTGGTACTACTATGAGCGGCGGTTTATTGGGTTGGATGCGGAGGATCTTTGGAAGTAAAGACTTGTATATGCGGGTTGTTCCGGAACCGGTTCGCGGTGAAAAAAAAGAAAAAGATTTGTTCGCCAGTCTTTATTGATGAAATAAACCAAAAAGGTCTTCAAACGGAAGACCTTTTTGGTTATGAGAGGAGAGTTCCAGAAATCTGTTTCTGATTTCGTTAATTAGATGCAAATCGCATTAATAAGTTACAAAGTCGAGTTTGTTTACTACACCACTAGAAAAACCAGTTGATTATTTTCCATGGTTACATTCACCCGACTTCCGGGGTTTAGTTCACCAGAAAGCAATTTTATGGCCAGTGGATCTTGCAGTTCGCGTTGAATGGCTCTCTTTATCGGACGTGCACCAAAATCGGGATCAAACCCAATATCGGCGATATAGTCCATTGCAGCCGGTGAGACTTCCAGACTTATGCCACGATCAATGGCTAATTTTTTTATTTTCTGTAATTGTAAATTAACAATTTCTCTTAATTGAGATTTTTGCAAACCATGGAAAGTTACTATTTCATCGATACGGTTTAAGAATTCAGGTCGAAAATGTGCTTGTAGTTTGCGTTGAATCTGGTTGCGGTCAACATTTGACTCATTCATAAAAAGATCACTCCCCAGGTTGCTCGTCATAATGACTACAGTATTGCGGAAATCTACTGTGCGGCCATGTCCATCAGTCAACCGGCCATCATCCAGAAGTTGTAAGAGAATATTAAAGACTTCCGGATGAGCTTTTTCAATTTCATCAAATAATACAACACTATAGGGGCGTCGACGGACAACCTCAGTAAGCTGACCGCCTTCATCATAGCCAATATATCCTGGAGGAGCGCCAACTAATCTTGAAACCGTATGTTTTTCTTGGTATTCGCTCATATCGATGCGGATCATGGCCTTTTCATCATTAAAAAGAAATTCTGCCAGCGCTCTGGCTAATTCGGTTTTACCAACACCAGTTGGGCCTAGAAACATGAAAGTGCCAATAGGCCGGTTAGGGTCCTGTAAACCGGCTCGTGACCGCCGGACGGCATTGGCGACAACTTTTATTGCTTCGTCTTGTCCGATAACACGATGATGAATATTTTCTTCCATGTGAATCAAACGTTGCATTTCCGCCTCCAATAACCTGGTTACTGGTATACCCGACCATTTGGAAATGATTTCAGCAACTTCTTCCGCATCAACCTCTTCTTTAAGTAATGCTCCATTGGATTGCAATTCGGCTAATCGGCGTTCTGCTTCCTGTTTGTGGGACTCTAGATCTCGTAACGTGCTGTAACGGAGTCTGGCGGCAGTTTCTAAGTTTGCAGCACGTTCTGCTTTTTCGATTTCCACAACTGTTGCTTCAATTTGTTCTTTGATCTGCCGCAGTTCTCCAATGGCTGCTTTTTCTATTTTCCAACGTTCAGTCAATTGTCGGCTTTCATTCAGAAGTTGATCCAAACCTAGATCGATTTTTGTTAATCTTTCTTTAGAACCAGGGTCCATTTCTTTGGATAAGGCTTGTTTTTCAATTTCCATTTGCATAATTTCCCGATCGATATCATCCAGAACCTGTGGTTTGGAATCAATCTCGGTTCTTAATCGTGCAGCTGCTTCATCGATTAAGTCGATGGCTTTATCCGGCAGTCTCCGATCTGAAAGATACCGCTGACTGAGAGTGGCGGCTGCAATAACTGCTGCGTCCGTGATCCGTACACCATGGTGCACCTCATAACGTTGTTTTAATCCTCTGAGAATACTGATTGTGTCTTCGACACTGGGTTCGGAAATTAATACCGGTTGAAAACGGCGCTCAAGAGCTGCGTCTTTTTCAATGTATTTATGATATTCATCCAGGGTAGTAGCACCGATCATATGCAATTCGCCTCTGGCAAGTAGGGGTTTGAGCATGTTTCCGGCATCCATTGCGCCTTCTGCTGCACCAGCACCTACAACAGTGTGCATTTCATCTATAAACAGGATGATTTGACCTTCAGCGGCTTGAATTTCCTTTAAAACAGCTTTTAAACGTTCTTCAAATTCACCCCGGTATTTTGCACCAGCTACTAATGCCCCTAAATCCAATTGGTACAGCGTTTTTCTTTTTAATCCTTCGGGGACATCACCATTAATGATGCGTTGAGCAAGACCTTCAACAACCGCGGTTTTTCCCACTCCGGGTTCTCCGATCAATGCAGGGTTATTTTTAGTCCGGCGAGAAAGAATTTGAATTATTCGGCGTATTTCTTCATCACGGCCAATAACGGGATCCAACTTGCCCTGCCTTGCGGTCGCAGTCAGATCTTTACCATATTTTTGCAGAGCTTGGTAAGTATCTTCAGGATTTTGTGAAGTAACCCGTTGATTACCACGGACAGTTTTCATGGCTTCTAAAATGGAATCCTTCGTTATCCCATAATTTGAGAGAAATTTACTTTCGGAGCTTTCGGTTACACCAAGCAAAATATGTTCAGTGGAAACGAAATCATCTTTCATTCCTTTTGCAAATTTATCAGCTGATTTAAGTAAATCATTCGATGATTTTGATAATGCCGGTTCCTGAGAACTTCCAAATACTTTACTATTTTGATCTAATGAATGTTGAATTTCCTCAAGGATAGCTAAGGTGCTACCACTAATTTTTGTGACTAATGTGGGCACAATGCTGTCTTCCTGTTGTAAAAGGGATTTCAAGATGTGAATTGGTTCAATCCATTGGTGATGGTAGTCCTGGGCGATCTGTTGCGCAGAGAACAATGCTTGCTGCGAATTTTGGGTAAATTTTTCCAGGTTCATATATTCCTCCATTCTTTCTACTTCTATTCAATGGTATTGTAAAGCTTGAATGTCTGCAAAAGATTAACGTTGCGTTTGAAAAATATAAATAACTCACAATAAGATAGCGTTGTGAGTTCGATGGAGGCTATTGTATTGTCTGATTATAGTTTTATGGTTGATCCACAGTAATCACAGGTGATATGATCCATACCTCGCAAGACAGGGTGAACTATGGAGGCGTTACAATTTGGACAAATTGTGGGTGCGTTCTTAATTTTTTCGATGACTTCAGATTCAATCTCTTTTATTCGATCTTTGTCATAATCTCCGCATAATACTTTGTTGATCATAGCCTTCCATTCACCACAATCATGTCCGTGTAAATGAACCTGGACTTGCTGATAGGTTGCTTTTGTAGAAAAAAGAATATCCAAAAAATCTTTATTTTTAAAAACACCAAGTTCAGTTGCCTTGACCTCTTCGACATAACGTATAGGAATTTCAAATAATAATTCCTGAACCATTTTCCGTTCTGTGGTGATAAATAATACTTTTTTGGTCGCAACTTCCTCTTTCTGTTCAAAAATCAAGCGTTGATCTGTCAGAAACAAATTTCCTTTGGGGTCTGTTTTATCTTCCCTGCCATCTTTAGTCCAGGTTGCTTCTACAGCCATGATCAAGCATTCATGAGCTAACAAATTAAAACTGGCTTCTCCTAATTCCTTAAATGAGGTTTCTAAATTGGTAAGATGTTGGTTGAATTTGTTAAAATCCTGTTCAAATGTGTTGTATAAACCACGGATTGTGCTTTCTGTAGCTCGGATTTTATCTTCTAAATTATCAACATTTACTTTTAAAGTGCTTAACAATTGGTTAGCCAGACGAATATTTTGTTTGCTTCCAACAATTTGTGCGATCTGCGTTTCAATTGGTCTTAGTTCGTTTTTTAGTCGCTGAGATTCCTGGTTGATCTTCAATTTTAAATTCATGTTGATCGGTTGCCATTTTTTTATTAGATCGTCAACGTTTCCGTCCAGTGTTTTATCAAAAACATAATTGACAGATCGCAAATTGATAACCCTTTGAGACAAACCGCGTATTTTGGTTTGTAGGTCTTCAATTTGATCTTGAAGAGTCGCTAGATTTACATATTTTTGAAAATTTTCTATATCCCATCGGACATCCCGAATATCTTTCTCCAATTGTTCAGCTGGTGAGGGAGTTGGTGTAGTGTTTGCCATTTTTTTTCCTTTTTTTAGTTTTGTTCGTTTTCTGTTTCAGAGATTATAAATTGAGAAGAGAATTCTGACCAAAATCCATTCTGAAAAATTGCATTCCAATGCTCAATAAAAATATTATACGTGCTGTTTCTTTTTTCGGAAAACAGTTTTATCAGATATTGGATACCAGGCTTGAGGAAATTGATTGGACCAGTTTGTCCATAAAATTTTTCAATTCGTCGCTCCTCTTTTAGTAGAAATTTGTCCAATTCTCCCATCCAGACATCATAATCATGTATTAATCCAAGGTCATCCTGAAACCTTTTAAATTCTGCAATGAAGTTTTGTAATTGTGGATACAAATTTGTAAATAATTCCGTGGTATATCGCAAATTTTTCATAGATATACGTAATTGGTGTAGTTGTTTTATATTCTTTGGATCAGTGATAAACGGTACAAAAGAAAAACATTCAGATAACCTTTGGTCAATTTCTTGGTAGGCTATTTTTTTTAACGCAAGTGTATGAGTATCTGCTTCATTATCATTTTTTGATTCTTCAACGAAATTCTTGATTTCACTGATCGTTTTTGACTCAGAAAATTCCTGAATGGTGGATGATATGAGTTTTTTGCACCGCTCCCTTTTTTGTTTTTTACGAAGCAACAACCGTTGAATTCCCGGTTGAAGATTCTTGTTTTCAATTTTTGTTAATTCTGATTCCAGGAACTCAATTTGAATATCCAGGTCACGAACACTTGTTAAATTTCGGGTTAACATTCTGACCTCAGAAAACCATTTCTTGGTATTCTTTTTACCTAAAAAATTTTGAAAAACCAAAATGGTATTTCTTATGCGGCGACTTATTACCCTGGTGTGGTGGACAAACTCAATATCCTCTTCATACAATAAGCCTTCGATCTGGTTTTCTAGAAATAGAATTTGTTCACCTAAAAGATTGGCTGAATACATTTGTATTAATTTTTTGTCAGCTTTTTCCATTTGATTTCCTTTTGCTAATGACCATTATAATATTATGCAAAATTATCAAAGATTTTACAAACAAAAAAGCGCTTCATTTTGAAGCGCTTTTTTGAATTTACTCAAATTCCGATTCGTCTTCTTCATCATCAATTTCCAGCTCCATTAAGTCACCTGTAGCGATGAAAACCGTCCGTTCGCAAATATTGGTGACTCTGTCGGCCATACGTTCGAGGTTATGCCCAACCCACATGATCAAATTCGCGTGGTCAACGTTTTGAGGATCGGCCATCATTAATTCAACACTTTGATGATAAATATTTTCGTATAATTGATCGACAGCGTCATCTTCATAAGGTATTTGCGAGGCGGTTTGAGGATCGCCTTCAATAAAGGCAGTAAGCGCCTTGTGAAGCATGTTTACAGATAACTCAGCCATAGTTTCAAGTTCCTGGATGGGAATTTTGATATCTACATTGTGTAATTTTTTTGCAACTTTAGCGATTCCCTTTGCATAATCACCCATGCGTTCCAGCTCTGCGCTGACATCAAACATGGAAGTTAATAAGCGCAAGTCACGTGCGTTTGGTTGCTGAGTAGCAATTGTGACGATAATGGCATTTTCTATTGCATAGCGTTTTTCGTTGAGAGCAATGTCTTCTTTATATATTTTCTGGGCTAATGTATAATCCCGGGTTTTAAGAGAAAGTATTGCTTTATTAACTGCTTCTTCTACCATGCTGCCCAGCAAAAGGACTTCATCTTGAATGTTCTTGATTTTTCGGTCAAAAATTGGTCTGCTCATGTCGCCTCTCCGTCTTCTGGTTAGCCAAATCGTCCAGAAATATAATCCTCAGTAATTTTTTGTTTTGGTGATGTAAAAATTTTTTGTGTTGGCCCAAACTCTACCAGGAATCCGGCTCTATCTTCGTGTATGCTAAAAAATGCCGTAAAATCTGATGCACGGGCTGCTTGTTGCATATTATGTGTGACTATAATAATAGTGTATTTTTGCTTTAATTCCTGAATCAATTCTTCAATTTTTAAAGTGGCAATCGGGTCTAGGGCTGATGCAGGTTCATCCATTAGTATTATGTTAGGCTCTACTGCCAATGCCCTGGCGATGCAAAGCCGTTGTTGTTGTCCACCGGATAAGGCTAACCCCGATTTATTTAAATCAGTTTTTACCTCATCCCAAAGGAAAGCATCTTTTAAACTTTTTTCTACAATTTCATCTAATTGAGATTTGTTTCGAACTCCATGAGCTTTTGGACCATATGCAACATTCTCATATATAGATTTAGGAAACGGATTGGGTTTTTGAAACACCATCCCAATCCTTTTTCTTAAATCAACTGGATTCAATTCCAATATATTTTCATCACCAAGCATAATTTCACCATGCATGGTGACGTTCGTAATCAGGTCATTCATTCGATTAAACGAACGGATGAAAGTGCTCTTACCGCATCCTGAGGGTCCAATGATCGCAGTTATTTGATTTTCTGGTATATCAATATTTACATCTCTTAGTGCCTGAAATTTCCCATAGAATAAATTGAAGTTTGTTACTGCTATTTTTATCTTCATTGATAATCCACCAAACATTTTTGGATATTAGATAAACAATTATACAAGTATGAATAAATTCTAACAGGTAATTGCCTAACATAGAAATCATACCAAATCGACTTTAAATTTTGATCAAGGTTTAGTTAATAACCTGTAAAGCTTTTGGTATTAATAGGAAGTTTTGTTATGGAATGTGTAATAATTTACCCTTTTATTAAAGCGCAGTTAACAAATGAGCGTTTTCCGGAAAAATTTAATCTGGATTAACAGATCTCACACCAAACCTTCAGAATTTCTTAACCTCTTGATAAAGAACTCTTAAGCCGCGTTGGATATCATTACGAATAGCGATTTTTTATAAATTATCAAAAGGAGAAAAATTCGAATGTCGCTTAAAAAGTTGTTTCCCGTATTTGCCCTTCTCGTTGTTTTTTCGATGTTGTTAAGTGCTTGTGCTGCCCCGGTGCAACCAACAACCAGTGTTGAAGCCACTAGTGTTTCTGGCGCCACCCAGGTTCCTGCAACCGAAGTACCCACAAATGATAGCCCATTAAAGGATCTTTCCGGAGATGTGGTCATAGATGGATCAAGTACTGTGTATCCGATCACAGTTGCTGTAGCCGAAGAGTTTGCGACCGTCGCGCCAGACGTACGCATCTCGGTTGGCTTATCCGGTACTGGTGGTGGATTCAAGAAATTCTGCCCGGGTGAAATCGACATCAGTGATGCTTCCCGTGCTATCAAAGATGAAGAAGCGGCGATTTGCCAGGAAAACGGAGTGGAGTTCGTCGAGTTTCTGGTTGCTTTGGATGGTTTGACGGTAATGGTTAGCCAGGAAAATGATTGGCTGAACGAAATAACCGTAGATCAACTGGCTGCCTTATTAGGTTCAAGCAGCACAATTACCAAATGGTCCGATTTGGATCCGAGCTACCCTGCTGAAGATATCCTATTCTTCATCCCCGATCCGGATTCCGGAACGCGTGATTACATGATTGAGATTGTTGAAAAAGCTAATGGTGATGAAGATTTACGCCAGGATGAAAACACCACTTTCTCAAGTGATGATAACGTATTGTTGGATGGTATCGCCAATGAAAAGAATGCATTCGGTTTCTTTGGATATGCATATTATGTAGGTAACAAAGATGCTGTGAAGGCAGTCCCGGTTGTAAACAAAGCCGGTGATGCGGTTCTGCCAAGTGATACAACTGTACAGGATGGCACTTACAATCCGCTTTCCCGCCCGTTATACATCTACGTCAACCTCAATAGCCTGCAAGAAAAACCCCAGGTAGCCGCATATGTAAATTACTATTTCGGACCTGATGGTGGTGCAGCGATTATGAGTGAAGTTGGTTACAGTATGCCCCCAACCGGCACGTATGAAGCTAACTTGGCTTTATTAGCCGAATCTTTAAAGTAGTAACAGGTTTTTCAAAGGGCAGGAAATCATTTCCTGCCCTTATCTCTTGCCTGAGGAGGAACAGGAATTAGTAATGAATTCAACCCTCGTAAAACCCAAAAAAAATACACACGTTTTTTCTTTTTTAAACTCAGGTGAAATATCCACTGTAAAAGAAAAAATTATTGCTTTGTCATTATTTGCTTGCGGTGTTTTCTCAATATTGGTTACGATCGGCATTATTGTCTCTTTATTTGGTGAGGCAATCGCTTTTTTTGTTCGTCCGGAAGTTGATTTTTGGACATTCATTACTGGAACGACATGGCGTCCATTGGCAAAAACAGTTGTTCCGGAAAATTTTGGTATTCGACCTTTGATTCGCGGTACATTGATGATCGCGTTACTTTCAGGCATGATCGCAATTCCTTTAGGGGTAGGTGCTGCTATTTTCTTGAGTGAATATGCGTCTGAAAAATTGCGTAGCATCCTGAAACCTGCATTGGAAATTCTGGCAGGTATTCCTACGGTTGTTTATGGATATTTTGCCATTTCGTTTATAACGCCGATTTTAAAACAAGTATTGGAAGATGGCATGGGGATTGATGTTAGTTTTTTCAATGCCTTGAGTGCTTCGATTGTGCTTGGTGTAATGATTATTCCTCTGGTAGCATCTATCAGTGAAGATGCTATGCGGGCAGTTCCTCGGGCTTTACGAGAAGGAGCTTACGCATTAGGGGCTACCAAGTTTGAAGTTTCTACCAGGGTTGTTGTCCCGGCGGCGCTTAGCGGAATAATCTCATCTTTTATCATTGGTATTTCACGAGCCTTTGGAGAGACCATGGCTGTATCCATTGCAGCCGGGTCCACACCCAGGATGACTTGGAATCCATTGGAAAGTGTGCAAACAATGACCTCGTTTATTGTCCAGGTTAGCTTTGGGGATGCTCCAGCTGGGTCAATTAATGGCCAATCCATTTATGCTGTTGGCGCAACGTTGTTTGTGATTACTTTTATCATGAATATTATCAGTGCTGCAGTAGTTAAACGCTTCAGGGAGGCTTACGACTAATGGAATCAACCAATAAAAACGGAAATTTAGAATTTGTTTACAAAGAACAAATCAATAAACGCAAACGAGCCGGAAAGATTTTTAATGTTTTGCTGCTTTTTTCAGTGTTTGTTGGTTTATTTATGCTTACTCTGTTACTGGTTGACGTGGCTATAGAAGGCTTAGATTGGGTAAAACCTGAATTATTTACCAATTATCATTCCCGTAAACCAGAAGAGGCAGGAATGAAATCCGCGATTGTGGGAAGTTTGATTGTGATGGCAATGACAGGTTTATTCAGCTTTCCTCTTGGTGTGGGTGCTGCAATTTACCTGGAGGAATATGCCCCCAGGAATAAAATGACGGATTTTATTAATTTGAATATTAACAATTTGGCAGGTGTTCCATCTATCGTTTATGGAATGTTAGGATTAACAGTTTTTGGCAGGATGTTTGGTCTTTTTTCTGCAAATAGCTGGTTGGTTAAAACTTTAAATCTCCCTGTTGAATCAGGTGCTGCCGGTGGGTTTAAATTCAATCTATTAGGGATTCCATGGCTGGAAATTCATCTGCCGTTTGGTAGTTCTATGGTATCCGGCGCATTAACGATGACTCTTCTGATTTTACCGGTAGTTATTATTGCGGCTCGTGAAGCAATCCGTTCAGTACCTCCCTCAATTCGAGAAGCTGGGTATGCAATAGGTACAACCAAATGGCATGTGATTTCTACGTTGGTTTTGCCGATCGCATTGCCAGGGATTATCACGGGCATGATCCTATCGTTGAGCCGTGCAATTGGAGAAACGGCGCCCTTGATTATTATGGGAGCATTTACCTACGTACCATTCCTTCCTGAGTCAGCTTGGGATAAATTTACGGTTGTACCTATTCAAATCTACAATTGGATCACGCTGCCTCAAGCAGAATTTCGCGTTCATTTGGCTGCAGGAGGAATTATTGTATTACTGGCAATCCTTTTTGCGATGAATGGTATTGCGATTTATTTAAGAAACAAATTCCAGATAAAGTGGTAACCCTATGCAAAGCAACTCGATAAAAATCCACAAAAAACCATTAATAAACGAAGACATCGTATTGGAAACCAAAAATCTAAGTGTTTTTTATAACAAAAAAATTGCAATTGAAGACGTCAGTTTACAAATCCCCAAAAATAAAATTACAGCGTTAATTGGCCCTTCTGGATGTGGTAAAAGCACGTTATTAAGGGTATTTAATCGGATGAATGATTTGATTCATGGCGCACATTGTCTTGGTGAAGTGATTTACAAAGGTAAAGACATTAATTCAGATCAGGTTGACCCGGTAAAAATCCGCCGTCAAATTGGAATGGTGTTTCAAAAACCAAATCCTTTTTCAAAAAGTATTTATGAAAATGTTGCATTTGGAGCGAGGATCAATCATTTTCAGGGAAATATGAATGACCTGGTCGAATACAGTTTGAGACAATCAGTATTATGGGATGAGGTGAAAGACAAGCTCCATCAAAGTGCATATGCACTTTCCGGCGGACAGCAGCAACGATTGTGCATAGCCCGTGCTATTGCCATTTCTCCTATGATCTTGTTAATGGATGAGCCAGCTTCAGCGCTTGATCCGATTGCTACACTAAAAATTGAAGAATTGATGTGGGAACTCAAAGAAAAATACACCATTGTAGTTGTGACTCACAATATGCAGCAAGCCAGTCGGGTGTCAGATTATACTGCTTTCATGAGTATAGATCGGGAAAATCCGGATGCTAGAATTGGAAAACTTATTGAATTTAATGACACAGTGAACATATTTACCAATCCTGGGATGAAAGAAACTGAGGATTATATTACTGGTCGATTTGGTTAGACTTTAGGTTCTAATTCAATCAGTCAACGAATTCCGTGATGAGTTTTGGTATGCTACTGTCTATGAACCTAATAAGTTTCTAGAAATACTTTTTGACTGTTATTTCGATATTAAGAATCCATGTAACAATATTTCACAGTGATAGGTGAAAATATATTTTTGTTGCATTTATTTTTTAATGACACGTTCATGAATTTTCGGGCGGCTGGTATAATATGAGATTGGAACCAAATTTCTTATTATTATGGACCTGGTATGTTAGAAAAAATTAAATCGATTGAAGAAAAATATAACAATTTGTTGAATGAAATTGAAGCAGCTGGTGAAGATTACCATAAAGTTGCTGAATTCTCAAAAGAGCGGGTGGAATTGGAACCTGTTTTCGAAAAAGCTACTGAATATCGTAGTGTAATCAGGCAAATTGAAGAAGCGCGAATGCTGATGGGGGAAGACGATCAGGAAATGCGGGAATTGGCTGAAATTGACTTGAAGGAGCTTCAGCCAAAAATGGAGAATCTAGAAAAAGAATTAAAATCTCTGTTAGTACCTAAAGACCCACGAGACAAGCATAACGTAATTATGGAAATTCGTGCTGGAACTGGCGGAGATGAAGCTGCATTGTTTGCATCCGAGTTATTCCGTTTGTATTCCCGCTATGCAGAGAAACGTCGTTGGAAAGTAGAAATATTAAGTCAGAATGAAATTGGAATTGGTGGACTAAAAGAGATTTCTTTTATGATAAAGGGTGATGGTGCATATTCACGGTTAAAATATGAATCCGGTGTTCATAGGGTACAGCGTGTTCCTGTGACGGAATCATCCGGTCGTATCCATACATCTACGATAACTGTGGCCGTATTGGCAGAAGTAGAAGAATTTGAAATTGAGATTCGTCCAGCGGATATTCGCATTGATGTGTATATTTCTGCAGGGGCAGGCGGACAAAATGTGCAAAAAAATTCGACAGCAGTCCGTTTGACGCATTTACCTACCGGAATGGTGGTTGCCTGCCAGGATGAGCGCTCCCAATTACAAAACAAATTGCGGGCAATGAGTATTCTTCGCGCCCGTTTATATGAAATTGAAAATCAGAAAAGACATAATGAGGTGGATGCAGATCGGCGTTCTCAGGTAGGCACTGGAGAACGATCCGAAAAGATTCGAACTTATAACTTTCCTCAGAATCGGGTGACTGATCATCGTATTAATACGTCTTCATACAATTTGCCGGCAATTATGGAAGGCGAAATTGATTTATTTATTGACGAATTGTCGGTTCGTGATGAAGCTGACCGGTTGGCGTATATAGGTGAGGATCAGGATTGATTCGTCTTAGCGATTGGCGTAACAACCAGATTCAAACCCTAACTTCCATAACAGATGAAGCGGAAATTGTTGTTTCCGCAATTTTAAAAAATTATTATCAAAAAAATATGGCCTGGATTTTAGCGAATCCAGGCTTTCTTATTACCGAAAAAGATGTGGAAGTATTAACTGGATTCATAAATAAATTGTCAGCAAATGTTCCGCTTCCTTATGTGCTGGGAAAAACAGAATTTTATGGTGAAGAATTTCTGGTATCACCGGCTGTATTGATTCCACGACCCGAAACGGAATTATTGGTGGATGAGGCATTGCATTGGGCTAAAAAGCGGGAGAGGCGATTATCAGTTGTTGATGTTGGGGTAGGTTCTGGCTGTATTTTAATTAGTTTGTTGAAAAATCATTCTTTTCGATTGGGTTTAGGAATTGATCGTTCATTCCTTGCACTTCGTGTAGCAAAGCAAAACGCGCTGCGACATGATGTTGAGTATTGTTTATTTTTGTGTTCAGATCTGGTAACGCCGTTATGGGCAAAATTTGATCTGGTTTGTGCAAATCTGCCGTATATTCCATCTGCAGTGGCGAAAGAATTGCCAGTAGCACGGTATGAGCCAATTTTGGCGTTAGATGGAGGCAATGATGGCATAGAGCTTATTCGACGTTTGGTGAAACAGGTTAAAAACATTTTGAATCCCTCAGGATTACTATTGTTGGAAATTCAATTTGATCAAGCGGAGATTCTGGTAAATTGGATACCATCTATGCTTGATTGTAGGACCATACGCGTAATAAAAGATTATCAGGGCTTGGATCGGTTTATTTTTGTTGAGGTTTAAATGCGCATATTGAATTTGTTTAAAAATTACCAGAATGCGTTATCTGAAGCTGAAATTCAATTATCCAAAGGTGACTCAATTGTTTTTCCCACAGACACGGTTTACGGCGTGGCTGCAAAACTGGCAGACCCTGAAGCAGTTGATCGATTGTTTGAGATAAAAGGCAGAGATCAACTAAAGGCAATTGCCGTACTGATTGGTAATATGGAACAGCTTTTTGAGGTTGCTGCCTGGTTTCCGCATTCAGCTCAAAAATTGGTTGAACGGTTTTGGCCTGGTGGATTGACCGTGGTTGTCCAAAAGAAAACAACAATCAATCAACGAATATCGCCTGATGAAACAGTTGGGGTACGTATTCCGGATTATGAGTTTGTCCGTGAGCTTTGCTTAAGATGTGGCCCTTTAGCTGCGACCTCGGCTAATATTTCAGGACAGCCCAGTGCAACCAATCTGGGAATGGTGTTGGCGCAATTGAGTGGTAAGGTGGATCTGATTATTGATGGGGGAGAAACACAGGGTGGAGTTGCTTCCACTGTGTTGGATTGTACGAACGAAAATATAAAACTCCTCAGGGAGGGAGCCATTTCTCGAGCGGTGATTGAAGATTTTTTGGGACATCAAATTAAAGATTAGTACATGCATAATTAATTGTAGTGATCTTTTACGGTATTCTTTCGTCATGCGTTTTTGTACAATAAGCGTATACTCCCAATAATTAATATCAGGAAATTAGGAAATGCTATGAAACCTATAACCAAAAACGAAGCACTTGATTATCATCATATGGATGGGAAGCCAGGAAAAATTTCAGTGATCTCCAGCAAACCATTAATCAATCAACGTGATCTTTCATTAGCGTATACTCCGGGTGTGGCATACCCGGTTATAGAAATTGCGGATCATCCGGATATGGCATACCAGTATACGAACAAAGGAAATTTGGTTGCAGTTATTACCAATGGAACTGCCATTTTGGGATTGGGTGATCGTGGCGCTTTAGCATCTAAACCGGTTATGGAGGGAAAAGGGGTTTTATTCAAGAAATTTGCCGGGATAGATGTATTTGATATTGAAATTGATACAAAAGATCCCAATCGAATTATTGATGTAGTGGCCGCGATAGCCCCGACATTTGGAGGAATAAATCTTGAAGATATAAAGTCTCCCGAATGTTTCTATATTGAGGAAACATTACAGAAAATGCTTGATATTCCCGTTTTTCATGATGATCAACATGGTACTGCCATTATTCTTGGTGCAGCATTATTAAATGCTTTAGAGATAACCGCCAAGAAAATTGATCAAATTAAAGTTGTTTTTTCTGGCGCAGGTGCGGCTGGGGTTGCATGTGCCCGACAACTGTTGAAATTAGGTGTACCGAAAGAAAATATTTGGATGACGGATATTGCGGGTTTGATTTACGAGGGCAGGAATGTGGATATGTTCCCAGAAAAGGCTTTTTTTGCACAGGGGAATATCCCAGGAAATTTGAGCCAGGCCATTCGGGACGCAGATGTTTTTATTGGGGTGTCTGTTGCAGATATTGTTTCAGAGGAAATGATCAAGAGTATGGCAAAAGACCCTATTGTGTTTGCGATGGCAAATCCCAATCCTGAGATTAATTATGATCTTGCAAAATCAGTAAGACCAGATGTGGTTGTGGCGACAGGTCGGTCCGATTATCCCAACCAGATTAATAATGTCTTGGGATTTCCTTATATTTTCCGCGGTGCATTAGATGTACGAGCATGTAAAATTAATGACGAGATGAAAATCGCAGCTTCATTTGCCCTGGCAGAATTAGCGAAACAACCAGTTTCAGATGAGGTATTAAAAGCGTACGAATTGGATCATCTTGAATTTGGAAGAGATTATATCGTTCCAAAGCCTTTAGATACACGTGTGTGCGCTTGGGAATCGAGCGCGGTAGCAGATGCAGCAATAAAATGCGGCGTGGCTAGATTGTCAATCAATATTGATGAATATCGCCAACGATTGGGTTGTATTCCTGCTTAGCTCCACATTAATTCATGCTACAATTAGTCTATGAAAACAGATTCGGGCTTGCAGAAAAATTTTTCTCCTTCTGAACAAAGAAAAAAAGAAACAATCCTTCAAGTGTATATACCAATTGGGGTTGCTGTTATTTTATTTCTTGTGATGGCAGTATTAGCTGGTTTGAGCGCTACTCCCGGTAGTTCAAATGTTCATCATTGGTCAAACATTGCTTTTATGCTCTTGGCCATACCCGCTTTTATTTTATTACTGATTGGTTTAATAATTGCTGTACTGTTAATTGTTGGACAATCGAAATTATTGCGTTGGCTGCCTATCCAAATTCGGACGGTTTATGTTTATTTTTTAAAGGCATCTTTGTGGATATGGCAGAGTTCCGAGAAATTAACATCACCGGTTATCTCAGCTAAAAGTAAATCAGCTGGTTATAAATCAATTTTTAAAAAACATAATAAATAAATTGAGGATTGATATGCAGCAAGATGAAAATTGGAAAACGAAATTAATGTTGATTGGCGGGGTTGTTGGATTGTTGAGTGGTTTGTTTGCCGCATTTTTATTGATCCAACGATCTGATCAAAAGCAAATAAAGCCGGAATTGAAGGCTGGTGATGGTGTGAAAGTTGGTTTAGGGCTGTTGGGTGTGCTTAAGCTAATCTCTGATTTAGGAGATTGATCCAATTTGATTAATATTGGGGTGGGGAGAAATTAGTGGTATCTGCTGCACCATTTCTTCGTTTTGTTATTGCAGGATTACTAACACGTGACTTTTTGGTTTTACCGGATGGTAACGTATTAAATGATGTTCCTGGCGGTAATTTGTTATATACAGCGGCAGGTATGGCACTTTGGGATGAAAATATTGGTTTTGTTGGCCGGATAAATGAAGATTATCCACGTGAATGGTTAGAAAAATTCAAAAACCGCGGATTTGATGTGCGTGGTATCCAGGTAGATACCGAATACAAAGATCACCGCAATTTCATAGCCTATCCAACTATCGATGGTCCTTCAATGGAAAATCCGCTAGGCCATTATGCCAGAGTGGAAAAACCACTTCCAAAAAGCTTGTTAGGATATGTTGCACCAAAAAATACAAATGCAAATAATTATTCCCAGGATAGTGCGATTCGTCTAAAAGAAATTCCCTTTGATTATTTGGATGTCACCGCTGTGCATATTTCTGCCCTTGATTTTGCTTCCCAAACTCGTCTTCCCTCTTTTTTCCGTCTGGGACATGCAACCACGATTAGCATGCTCGCAGCAAATGAGTACATGAATTCATTAAGTTGGGATGTGGTGCCAACTGTAATTACAGGGATTAATGCCCTGATTTGTACGGAAGAACAAATTCGAGCGTTGTTTCTGGGTAGATCTTCAGACGTATGGGAAATGGTAGAGGGTTTGGCTATGTATGGTGTTGAGTATATCGTGATAAAGACACCTAAACGTAGATACATGGTGTACGACCATATCAGTAAGAAACGTTTTGAATTACCTCAATATGGTTCAAGAGTGATAGATCCTACCGGTAGCCTGGATGCGTTCTGCGGAGGTTTTTTGGCCGGCTTACGAGAAGAACATCAACCCGTTGTAGCTGCAATGAAAGGCAGCATTTCAGCTTCTTTAGCGGATGAAGGATCTGGACCATTTTATTGTTCTGATGCGCTTCCAGCCCTGGTTTCCGCCAGATATGATGCATTAAAAAGCATGGTTATCCAGATATAAATCAATGGATACTTATATTGACTTGATTTTGGAGAATCTGGAAAAAATTCAAAAGATTCCTTCGCCTACATTTGAAGAAAAGGAACGGGCAGAATTTATTTTTAAGGAATATCTTAATCGCGGTTTACAAAATGTACAAATGGATACCCTGGGAAATGTATATGGTTTTTTACCGGGGGGATCCCGGAAATCTTTTGTAATTTCAGCACATTTGGATACAGTCCACGCGCGGACTATTCCACACATCATTATAAAAAGAGAAGACACCTGGAGTGGCCCGGGTATTGGTGATAACACGCTGGCATTAGCTGCTCAAATAGGTTTGATTGAATTTTTTAAAAATACTAAAGAATTACCTGGTGGCGTTTGGTTTGTAGCCAATGTGGCCGAAGAGGGATTGGGTAATCTGAACGGAATTAAAGCGGTCGTTGATAAATTTTCTAATCAGGTTTTGGCTTTTTTGGTTTTGGAAGGGTTGGGATTGGGTGTGATCTTCCACAGAGGGTTGGGTGTAAATCGTTACCGGCTCATAGTAAAGACGCGCGGAGGACATTCCTGGGGTGATTATGGGTCCCCATCAGCTGTCCACGAACTATCTAAAATGATTGCCAAATTTTGTGACCTCCAATTGCCAGGAAAACCAAAAACAACGCTTAATGTTGGTACGATTACTGGTGGCACAACGATAAATTCGATCGCTGATTATGCATCGTGTGACATTGATTTGCGCTCCGTGGACCCAAAAATTCTGGAAATTCTGATTGGGAATATCCAGAGCATAATTCAAAAATCACAGAAAACCGGCGTTGATATTACTTTGGAGATAATTGGACAGCGGCCATTTGGTGGCATTGATGACCAACACTGGATGGTAAAGCTGGCCGGGGATGCCTTAGAAAGAGTGCACATTCGACCAGTTTTAGCAATCGGTTCTACGGATGCCAGTTATCCACTGTCTTTAGGACTTGCTTCTGTATGTGTCAGCCTCACGAGGGGCGGACTTGTGCACACGCCTGAAGAATTCATTGAACTCAAACCTATCCGGAGAGGTTTTGAGCAATTGATTTTTATGGTAAAAAATTCATGGGATTATGCTTTTAAGGATTCAACTTTGTAAACCCGGATTGGTTGGCTTTTTCCTTTTGCCAGAATAGGATCCATTGTGCTGATCCAGACATTCTGTTTTACTTTTTCGTATACTGCTTCAGAAATTAGGATATGGCCGGATTGAGCGTTTTCCTGAATGCGTTTGGCTATATTGACTGAATCGCCGATGGCTGTGTATTCTAGCCTTTTCTCGTTGCCAACCAGACCCAAGATCGCTACCCCAAAATGAATCCCCATCCCAAAACTTAATCGAAATTCGGGCGGATACTCTTCATGGATTGCATGTATGGCGTTGCGAATATTGACAGCTGCCTTGACTGCTCGTAAACAATGATCTTCTTGTCGAATAGGCGCATTAAACCAGGCCATGATTGCATCCCCAAGAAATTTATCAATTGTCCCTTCCATTTTTAATACTTCGTCAGCAGCAGCGGAAAGGTAACGATTTAAAATTTGGACAAGTTGTTCCGGTGAAATTCTTTCACTGAAACTTGTAAAACCACGAATATCCGCAAAGAGCACGGTGATTTCTGTGCGTTTACCGCCTAATTGCAATTTATCCGGATCTAATTGCCGGGTGATCACAGGCGATACCATACGCTCAAATAGACGCTGCTGTGCCTCTAACTGTTTCTTTTCGGTGAGATCATCCATCACAATGGCTACTCCTTGAGTATCCTTTTGCGAATCTTGCAGAGGGGACAGGCTGAGACGCAAATCTACTTGACCGCGGGATGGAATCTGTGGGCTGAGTTCAATATCTTTTACTTGGTAATTTTCTGCCATGACTTTGGTTAATTCATAACCTAGAATGTTAGTGAATGGTGGGAAAACCTCTGAAAGATTTTTTCCAATTATATTGGCAGCTTGCATCCCTAAAATTTGCTCTGCGGCTCGATTGCAGAGTAGAATAATTTCTTTTGTGTCTGTAGTAATAACACCGGAGGCTATGGAATCAAAAACATTATCCATCAGATTCTTTAATTCCGTAACTTCTGCCAGTGTCTTTCTGACAGACGCAAATAATTGAGCATTATCCAGCGCAACCGCTGCCTGGTTGGCAAATGCTGATAGTAAATCCAGCGCTTGTTGTGTAAACATGCCGCTGCGAATTCGATTATCGGCATAAATTACACCGATTATTTCATTTCGTACCCGTAAAGGAACACATAGGATGGATCTCAAATTAAAAGCAATCACAGAATTCTGACTTAAGAACCGTGGATCTTCCTGTGCATTAGTGGTTATGATCGGAATTCCATCCTGATAAACTCTTTGGACGACGGTATTACTAACTGCGAATTCCGAAGGGTCAATCGTTTCCTGTTCCCAGTTTCTGGCAATCCGCGTTTTTAACAGTTGGGACTGTGTTTTGAGCATTAAAAAACCACGTTCTGCGTTAGTCAAACGAATGATTGTATCCATCACGATACGAAGAACAACATCAATATCCAGACTTGAGTTAACCACCTGACTGATTTGGGCTACTGCACGATTGTTGCGGTATTCTTCGTCCATCGAGGTCAGATATTTTTCCATGTCTATCAGTTTTCGCAGGGATCTGGCTGCGTTTTGATAGGTGCTGGATGGGATTGCAGCTGACCTGACCTTATTTAAGGACAGGTTTATTTCTTCTAACCAAACTTTTAACTCTGATATCGATTGTGTTATCTCTTGTGTAGAGAGTGCATTATCGTTCATTGGCTCAATTTGCTTTCCCACGAAATTAAATTGGTGCCTCTATTTCATCCTCTGACACAAATATTTTCTTTAGCTGGAAAATGATCGATTGACTTAACATTTTTCGACTGAGTGATCGGATTAAATCTGGATCAGGAATTTGAGGGCTATAGAGGGCCTTCTGATATTCTACCAGCATTTGATTGGAATAAACACTTAGATGCGGTAGGTAAATGTTAAATTCATTTACCAATTCAGCGGCCGTCCAACCCTGAACTATCGGTTTTCGTAGGAAGTAAAAAATCCAGGAAATTGTGGAAAAAGATTTTTCGATTGGAGACAGGCGAACATAATAAGACCACCGTTTAAGCCATACTGGTGTTTTCCAACCGTTTTTTTCAAATAATTGTTCCAGGATGATCGGTGGGTGGAATGGTTTTCCTTCACGATTCCGCTTGATGAGGATTAACACAATAGCGGCGATGAAACCAACTCCCAAAGCATAGGGAAGCAATATGACGGCTATTGGAGTTTTTATACTCGTAGTAATGTCTTCCAAATCTTCAAATTCTTCATACAGATCTCTATCTGGTAGGGCGTTGTTACCCTCATCGATGCTGACTTCGGACTCAGGATTAATGGAACCATCCTGATTATCTTGAGGATTGGAGGATACACCAGCAAGGCGGTTGAGGACTGGTTGGCTTCCGGTTGGTTCAAATTCAACCCAACCAATATCCGGAAAGTACACTTCTGGCCAGGCGTGTGAAGATTTTCTGGTAACGGTGAAAGTTCTCCCAGCCTGATCCGCTTCACCTTGCGCGTAGCCAAAAACCATGCGAGCCGGGATTCCAATTGAACGTAGCATCAATACTTCAGAACTTGCGTAATAATTGCAAAATCCAGCCTTGTGTTCAAACAAGAACCACTCAATCGGGTCCATATTTTGGGGAGGCTCGGGTATTTGCTCCTGGTACTCAATATTCTTTCTTAAATAATTGGTAATCGAAACAACTTTGTCATAGGCTGTGTCCTTGTCTTCAGTGATTTCTTCAGCCAACAAACGAATACGCTCCGGAAAATTAGCGGGTAGTTGTAAGTAGGTTTGGGTTACCCAATCTGGATAGACAAGTTCTGTTTCTCGCATTTGGGCAATGGTAGGGTCAGGGATGTAGCCGCGAACCTCATAACTTTCACCTGCAAAAATTGTCTTTTCCAGAATCAATGCAGATAGATCAATTATATTATCTGAAATTAGCTCAGCTAGAACGGTATTTGCTCGATTAATTTCCAATGGATAGGTTGGAGTGTACAACAACCCAAGGTTTATTCGGGTTTGAAATTTAAAATCTCTAACTGCAAAATCTGCCGAAATTGGATGGTTTAAATCTTCCGAATCAACAGTGTATTCAATCTCATTGTTGATGGTTGATTCCCATGATTGGTTCTGATATCTGTCATAAGTTCTTGCCCGCCAATAATATCGCGTCCCTTGGGGACGATTGCTGTTTACCTCAACCTCCAATACAACATCGTCGCCTAAAACCTGACCGGTGCCCAGACCGACTGAATCACCAAAGAATTCTTGCTGGATAATGAGTGGACCTTGAAGTGGGGCAGTTATCTTTGCAAATTGGACCCTGAAATTTTCAACCAATCCGAAAAGTTTTCTTTGTTGTGGAGAATCTTTCGAAAAAGCAGCTACTATTCCGGTTACATTCCATGCCAAGATCACTAAAATCAACGCTGAAAGCATCGCAGATCGGCCAATATTGAATTCAGTTTCAAATTCCACCAAAACGCCGTTCTTTTTCCAGCGTTTAAAAGAATGCATGATATTAATTTGAGAAAGTAGAACCAGAGATACAATAACAAAAGCAGCCGTGTAAAAATTCCTGTCATTGATATAATAAAATTCTGTAGTAAAAATGGTGATTCCTGAAATTAATAGGGGTAACCACGGCGAACCCAATCGTGTCATCCAAAATCCGCCCCAAACCACCGTAATCCATATAACAATACTCAGAAAGACCAGGAATAATATCGGATCTTCCACACCAATATTATTAAATAATTGATATAGGGTATTTCCGATCCTGCCATATAAATTGTTTAATTTATCTATTGGACTTAAACTTTGTTCAGCAGTAATGGTGAGCATCCACGGAATTAGTACCAATGAATATAACAGGATAAGAACTGAGGATAAGCCTCGTTTAAAATAACTATATCCAAAACCCATACCAATGACAAATCCAATGATGGTCACCAATTTGAGAATTTCAAGTTCAGCAGTCCAATTAGTTGATTCGATCCGAAATGCGGTGATCAGGAAAGCTGCTAAAAGACATAGCAATGCTGGGATATTCCAATAGCGATCCGTTCGTTTAATCATGTTATTCAGTGTACAATATTGAAGAACGCCTCGTCAATCATACAATGCGACAATATTTGAGGAGAATAAAGGTCATGTGGGAATTTTTAGCACAGGTAAATATATTTTTTCAGTCTTTAGGTGATTGGTTGTTTTATCCGATGCGCTTATTTTCTTTCCTAGGCGATGAAGAGTTTTATTTATTTATTATGCCGGCGATTTATTGGTGTGTTGACTCTTCAATAGGGTTAAGAATGGGCATGTTGTTGATGCTTTCCAATGGATTGAATGGCTTCTTTAAATTTGTATTTCATGCGCCTAGGCCAAGCTGGATCACTGACCGCGTGGCTGCGTTGGTGCACGAAAATTCATTCGGGGTGCCATCAGGACATTCACAACATGCTGTGGTTATGTGGGGCTTTTTATACGCGCAATTGCGTAAAACCTGGTTGAGAGTACTCTTTATATGTATTATTGTTTTTATCGGCTTATCCAGGCTCTATTTAGGCGCGCATTTTATCGTAGATGTTTTGGTAGGCTGGCTAGTCGGCTTATTTATCCTTCTGGTTTTCCTTTGGATAGAGAAGAAATATCAGCCTGCCATTCTTGCATGGACTTCTCGAAAAAAGTTAATTGTTGCCTTTATCATTTCAATCCTGCTTATAGCTGTTCCAGGAATAGTAAAAACGCTCAATGGTGGATATGTACTTCCAATTGATTGGCAAACCCGCTTTGAAACCGCAACCGAGGGTGAACTATTATCTCCTTTTTCCATTAAAGGGGCGATAACAGCCTCCGGCGCGTGGATGGGTATCATAGCCGCTTCAGTGATATTCCAAAAGAAAATTCAACTCGGGAAAATTAACCTCCACCTGGGTAAGAAAACAATGCGCTTTATGATTGGTGTGATCGGTGTGGCAGGATTGTATTTGGGTTTAAAATTAGTTTTTCCGGATAACGAAGATCTTATCAGCGGGGTGTTTCGCTACATCCGTTATTTTATGATTGGGTTCTGGATCCCATTGGTCGATCCATTGATTTTTCAGCGTTTTGGTTTACACAAAGATTGATCCAATTAAACTACATTAATATTCGCATAGAAAGACAGTTTAATTTACAGTAAAATAAAATCATGATTCAAATATGTACGTTCTGGAGGTAGGTATGAAAAAAGTTTTTTCTTTTATCAGTGGAATGCTTACAGGCGCAGTAATTTCTGGTGTTCTGGTTCTCTTGTTGACCCCGGAATCCGGGGAAGGCGTCCGCAATACCATTAATGAAAAAATCCAAAGAACAAAATCGGATATTGAAGTAGCGGCACAACAAAAGAGAAAAGAACTGGAAAATGAGTTAGCTCGCTTAAGACAATCCTGATACTCGAATAAAAAAACCGCGGTCTAATAAACCGCGGTTTTTTTATTCGAGAGAGTTATTTTTATGGTTCCAATTTAATACGGTACGATGCATCCTGGCGGGTAAATCGTGTTGTACCGCTGATTACAACATAGGTAGTCCTGTTTTCCGCTCCATCAACAGGGACTTGAATGGTTTGATCGCTAGAGAGTGATAATTGAGTTACTGTGGTATCACCGTTCTCTTCAATCAATGTTATCCGATAGGTTTGTGGAATGCTGTTCTGGATGCGAACCCAGCCTTCGGCAATCCATCCACCCTCATCCATCTCAAAATCGGAAAAGTAGTTAATTTGAGGAATTTCAACATCATCTAATAAAAAGCCTTCACCGTTTACTGCAGCATCGGTAATATACTCAAATCGAAGCTCAACTTCCTGTCCGGCAAATTGAGAAAGATCAATTGTTTCTTGGATCCATCCGTTTGTGACATCGTTATAACCACAACCAAAACTATTTCCCGATGGATTTTCCGATGTGCAGGAAGGGGTATCCAGAATTTGCCAGGTTTCACCGTCAGTAGAAGCCGTCAGATACAGGTAATCATAGTCGGTTTCCAGATCGTACCAGGTTTGATAACTGATCTCGATGGGTGAGTCTACTCCGGTAAAATCAAAGGTTTGAGTGAGGCGCATATCGGATTCGTCGCCTTTGTTGGACCAGAAAGCATAATCACCGGAATATGCGCTGGCTGGTAAAACGCCCACTTCAGTGGTGCCTTGAAATGAGAGGGTAAAATTCTGGCCGCAATCCAGTTCAATATAATCGGCGCCATATTGTGAAACACTGCGATCCAACCAGCCGGAATCACAACCAGATACAGTTTCGGTTTGTGAGGCTCTTGGAGCATCATCGTAAATGGAATATGCAAATCGGCCATCTTCTACGCCAGGGTCGAGCAGGAAGTTCGCAACCACCCAATCGGCAAAAAAGTCATCTGCAAGGATAGGTTGGCCGGTTTCCGGGTCAGTGGCCTCCATTTGCTGTAATATTTTATCAATGCTGTCCAGGCCGTTGGCTTCATCAGATACAACTGCTTTGGTTGAATCTTCGCCAAATCGATCCAGAAAATAGGCCACAAACAGGAATGCTGCTCCGTAATGCGGTGTTGTGGCGTTAGAATCATTGGGCCAATCATTTAATTGCATATCCGGTTCAGTCATGGCCAGGTAATCAAAACCCGATTCATAATACCCATTCAGGAAGGCTGCCAGTTCCGAAAAACCTTCATTTAACCAGGAAGTCTCATTGCGATCGCGGTACCAATGGATCATATGTTGAAATTCGTGTGCCAATACACCATAAGTGAATTTTTCATCCAAACTGATATTATCTGCATTTAGCATAAACATTTCGTGCGCGTTGGAAAACTCATGTGCTTGTGGCGGTACAGAATCGGCTGAGGAGAAATATCCAGCCAGACTTGACCCCAGATTGGTAGCATACAATAGGAAGAGCCGTGGATTGTCATCAATTCCTGGGTTCCATTCAGAGCCAAAAAATTCCCGGTTTTTGGGGTAAATATCCGTACTGAAGGTTTCTACCAGTCGGGAGAGTTCTCCTTCATTGTAATCCACGCCATCCTCAATCCAGAAATAAACCTCATCGGTCTTGTATGCCAGTATGGCGTCGATGCGTGAATTTTCATTGGTATCCACATTGGTTGCCCAGAATTCTTTTTGATCACCCACTTGGTATTCAGTGTAATCGGGTACAAGTTCTGGAACATCCGGTAAATTACGTAACCGGATGGCCAGCTCTCGCGGATCATTGTTGGGAACAATAGCGTTTTTTAGCGTTTCCAGGGTTTCGGATGCAGCTTCCAATTGAAGGGGATCCACTGTATTTTCGTAAAGTTCGCTGGATGGTGTTGGGTCGAAAGAGTCGTATTCAGGTGTTTCAGAAAATGGATCATCCAGGTTGAATGGTATATCCGGAAAATCGTTGGAAGTCGTCGTTTCACTTTCCTTTATTAATAAAAAGCTTGCCACACCCAAACCCAGGCAGGAACAGCATAAACACACAATAACAATAACAACTATCGCAATCCAAATCCAATTGGATTTCATTTTTACCTCCAAAGCATAAATATTTTCTGATTATACCCTTCACGCTCACAAATTACGGTTTTCCGCATAAGTATAATAAAACCCAATTTGTGGATGTGGCTAATATAGATTGTTTCTTTTCTAAAATGCACCTTTTCGTCGCAGCACTACCCAGACAGTTCTGGCCAGGATCTGTAAATCTAACCAGATTGAATAGTGTTGGACATAATACAGGTCATCTTCGGTGTGCAGATGCATCGGGCGGTCGCTGCGGCCGTTAACCTGCCACCAACCGGTGATCCCTTGCGGTACGGCGAAGCGTTTACGCTGCCAGGGTTGATATTCATCCACAAAATCGGGCATTTCCGGCCTGGGTCCAACCAGGCTCATGCTGCCGTTGAATACGTTGAAGATTTGCGGGAGTTCATCCAGGCTGGTTTGCCGTAGGAATTTACCCACCCTGGTGATGCGTGGATCATCAGGTATTTTATGGATGCGATTCCCATTGCTGTCTTTTTTCTCTACCAGGTGCCGGAGTGCCTCTGCATTGCTAACCATACTGCGGAATTTATACATGGTGAAAATTTTTCCGTTTTCGCCTACCCGTTTTTGAACATAGATAGCTTTTCCTGGCGAATCAAACCGAATTGCCAGAGCGATCAAACCCATCAATGGAAACAAAAACGGCAATAACAAAGTACAAACCACCAGGTCAAAGCTGCGTTTTAACATGCGCTGGTATTCATCTAAAGCCGGCGCGCGCAGATCAAGCATGGGAATGCCGGCAAAATCAAACACACCGGCTTTGTGCAAGGTGAGCGAAAAATAATCCGGAATGACCCAGACGCGTACTGGCAGATCGTGCAATTCGGCGATAATCTGGTTAAGCCGGATATGTGCAGACATGGGTAAGGCCACCACAACATCATCAATCCGGGTCGAACGCACAATCTCGCGGGCGATATTTAAATCCCCCACCACATCCGCTTCCTTTTGTTTTTTAAGACTATCATCCAGGTAGCCCACCACACACAACCCATACATACCTTCTAGGTTGATTTGTTCTCCTATTTTTCGGCCGGCACTCCCTGCGCCTAGAATGAGCACATTGCGCATTTCAGCCCTGCGCGAATATTTTCGATGAATAGTGGTGCGGAATACGGATCGCCACATTAACATTAAAAGAAAGGTGACAACGGCAAAGATACCAAACTGAAAACGGGAGATATCACGGTAGGTCAGGTACAAAATCCCAGCAGAGGCGATGGTGGCCAGCAGCGACCCGGTCGTCAGGCTGGCAAATTCATCAATGACGCGAATATTCTTCCGCCCGTCATAGATGTTGAATATCAATAAGGTTAACACCCAGATGAGTGGGAATATTAGGTATAGTTCGAGTGGTAACACTATTACAGGAATATCTTGGACAAAATCCAATGGGTTGGCCATTTGGCGTAGAACTATTGAAATGTACAAACCTACGGCAACAAATGCCCCATCCAGAAGAATAGAGAGAACTGCAAAATCAGAAGAGAATCGACGCAGCATGGTTTATTCCGGATACTTTAGCAAACCAAATTTTTGTTTGAGAATTCGCCAAAAAAACAGCGGGTTACCGATGATATAACGTTTCCATAACCGGCGTGGTTCGATAATCAACCGACCCAACCATTCCAGACCATGATCTGTCATCCATTTGGGGGCACGGCGTACATTCCCTGAAACATAATCAAATGCAGCACCGACCGGTAAGGCAACCTTAACATCCAGGCGATCAAAATTTTCCAGCAGCCATTTTTCTTGCATTGGCATCCCAAAACCAACCAGAAGAATGTCCGGTTTAGCTAGGTTGATGAGTTCAATCACTGCTTCATTTTCGGGGTTGCCTGGAGTTTTGTTGAAATAACCATGGTAGGTAAAAGCAATATCTAGACCGGGTAATTTATCTTTCAATATGCTTCCTGTTTTCTCCGCAACACCGGTTTTGCTTCCAATAAGCCCAAGTGTAAAATGATTTTCACAGCACATTATTCCCAGTTTATTAATCCAATCTGGAGGTGTATAGCGATAATGAATAGGTTGATTGAGAAGATAGGCGCCTATCAGAACTCCAAAACCGTCACAAAAAACCAAATCGGATTCATTGAGAAAATTTCTAAACCATGCAATTTTAAATGTTAAGTTTAATGCATGAATATTTGCATTCGAAATGATTGTTTTTTCCTTAGTAAGAATATTGTTTTTAATAATATTGATTGTTGCTTCTACTGGTAAATCATTTATTTTTACACCAAAAATTTTTGTTTGTTCAAGTTCCATAAGCGTCATTTGAGTTTCTAATTGAATATATATAGTAGCAAGGTTTCATAAATCCATTGGGAATAAGAATCTTCTCTAGATTTTCATCCTGCATGCCCATTTATTCCTAAAATCCAGGTTATTGTTTAACATTGTTCCCAAATTATTCTTCTTGACTGTGTGCTCAGAATTCGCTGATTCCATCTTTGGTTATTTCTGAATTCACCTCTGCAGACGATGCTGCACTTGGAATTCCCTGGGCTATAAACTGTAATAACTTGAACCCTTATTTTTCGTGACTATATTCATCGTTGGGTAATGGCGAGACCCCAATATCAAATGGGATAATGGATGAAATCTCATTCTCTAATTTCTTGGGAATAAAAACTTATACAAAAAAATTTTGGAGCCGGACTCACATTAAAAATATATTGCCTGGTAATTTCTGATAAGTTCATCTATTGTATATTTTTGTGCTGAGGTATAACAATTTTTAGAAAAGTTTTTTAAATTATTTTTTTGAGAATATATATATTTAAGTTTATAAATTAAATCGGTAATATCTCCCGGAGTAAATAGAAAACCATTCCAGTCTTCTTTCACCAGTTCTGGTATAGCGCCTATATTGGCAGCCAGAACTGGTTTTCCAAAAGAAAATGCTTCTGCAATTACTATACCAAAACTTTCTGGCACTAAAGATGGCATGACAAGAATATCACAATTAGCTATCATTTGATTTTTTTCTTCATTGTATAAGGGACCATGGAAAACAAATTCAGCTGTAGAATATGTATTTAGTAATTCTGTTTCCAATGGACCCCAACCAATTATATCTAATTGAAATGGCTTATTTTCGTATTTGAATTGTCTTACTGCGTCACATAACAATAAAATCCCTTTTTCTTTGACTAATCTCCCAATAAACAATAGCTTGAGATTCTGATTATTGTTATTTATTTGCCAGAAATTACTCTTGAGTTCTTTTTCAGTAAAACCGTGAGAGTTAGGAATTACTCTATTGGATGCATTGGGAAAAAATCCTGTTTCGACGTGTTTAGAAAGAAGGAATTGACTGGGAGATGTAAAACTATTTACCAATTTAGATGAATGGGCTCTAATATTTTGATAAATATTAATAGGAAAATTTCTTTGTGAAGCCATTTTTCCAATCTTACCTTCAAGCAACCCTTGTGGGCTTATTAATTCAAAATCGTGAGAAGTATGTATGATTTTTATTCCCTTAAAATAAGAGGATGCATTCCAAATAGAAGGGGAAAGTCCTCTTAATTTGTGGGAATGAATAATATCGGGAGATTCTGCTTTTATAATTTTTCTTACAAAGTTATAAACAAAGGGATTCCAGATATCTATTAATTGCCAGATTATTTTTTTTATAATCGGTTGTTTTTCTTTTTCATAGATCCAATACATATTGACCGGAAAAAACTCAATCAGTTTTTTTTCTCCAATTATTCTAGAAGTTGATTCGCCTTTATTTTTGCTAGAAACAATGATTACTTTATGACCCTTTCCTGAGAAAGAATCGGCTAACAAATTAACGACGTTAGAAGCACCTCCACCTAACTTTGGATCAAACAAAAATGTAAAATATAAAATCTTGGTCATATTATTTTTTGTATTTTAGAAGCATATCACGCAATCGGAGTGCAAAATCCCAGCCCCCCAATAAGAACAAGATTTGTCTGAATATATTCCGATTTATATAGGATAGCCATTGAATGATGGTTTTTTTTTTGTTTTTTTCTATATCAATGCCAAAGTCTTTTAATGGATTTTTTTTATCCAAATATATTAGATCATTAATATTATAACCAAGCATTGCATTTTTAAATCCCCATTTAATCTTCTCCGGATTCCCGTATCTCTGATGGATTATATTTTGTTCTACAATTAATGTGGTATTTGTTTTTTTTGTACTTAATCCGGATTTATTATTTAAGAAATATCCCAGAATTCCTTCGGTTCTCTTTAATTTTCCACCCATTTTGATTAAACGTAAAACAAAGTCAAAATCGGCTACAATTGTTAGCTGCTCATCAAAATAACCGAATTTTTCAAATATATTGGATCTAAAAAAAAGAAATGCCCCGCCGCAAGCAAATCTTTTTTGAAATAACTTCTTATTAAATTCTGGTGTTATCCATAGAATGCCTAGGTTTGTGTTTATATCTTGTATTTCTAAAAAGTCTCCATAAGTAACGCAAATATCTGGGTAATCTTTCATTACTTGCAATTGATTTAATAATGAATCCCGTGTTCTTTGATCATCCACATTCCATAAACTTACAAAATCTCCTTTTGCAATTCTAATTCCTCGATTCCATGAAGCTGCTAAAGATTCTTTTGGATTAACAACAATGTGGGTAATTTTTATTTGTATATCATTGATATATCCATTTATTTTTTCAATCTCGAGTAATGTTGGTTCATTAAGAAGGAGAATTAACTCACATTGATCAATGATGTTTTGTTGTCTTAAGTTGTTAAAAAAAACATCTAAATACGGATATGAATCATAAAGTGAGGTTATTATGCTGATGGTAGGTTTCATCATTTGAAACTTGAGAATATTTCAATTTGTTTTTCTTGTTGAGTTTCTTCCCATTGATGATACAACTTAGCTTGTGATTTTAATTCTAAAGAATTATTTAAAATTCTGGACAATTTTTCTTCCCAGTCATTCCAGGAATTCTCTGCAAAAATAACTCCAGGTGGAATATCGATGGCTTCTGTAGGATGTTTTGATGAAACGATCGGAATACCGGCACATGCGAATTCGCTGATTCGAGTAATAGCTCCAAAACCTTGATGATGTGGAATGATAATACCCGTACAATTAGTCAACAAGTTTAAAAATTCCTTTTGTTCAATCCATCCAAGACATTTTATTTTTTCTGGCAAATCAGGAAACATTTTGTGAATATTCTCTGTGCCACTCCCAGCGATATAAATGTTTTTCAGACCTTTCAGCATTTCAATCCTAGGAATCAAATTTTCCAAAAACCAACGAATCCCTTCCCTTGTTGGTTGGTGATTAAAACTCCCCATGAGTAGGAAAATACCATTTTGAATTACCTGAGAACTGCGCATAGTTTTCACATTTTCCATTTCATTTTTGATTTCTCCGACAGGAAAATATGGGTAGTAAAAAGTCTTTAAACCAACTCCTTGGCAGATATTTGATTCGATTTTCGATATCATGAAACAGGAATTGCACTTACTAAGAAAAGATATTTCAACTTCAAATTGAATGTTTGGTGGTGTTTTTATGGAATACAAAGGTTGAGAAAAATTAAATGTATCTAGAGATTCCAGATTATGAGGTGTAGCAATTGAAAAAACATGGTTCCTTTTACAGATATTTAAGAAACATTCATAATATGGATGATCAATTATACAAATTTTCTTGTTTGATTTTTTTGAAGCCCATTTCTTGAACTCGCAAATTTCTTTAAAAAATTTTATTTTCCAACCCAAATTATCAATTAATTTTTGGTATTTTGTTAAATAGTGAATATTACCCAAAAACACAATCGAGAAAATGATATTGCTAAATCTTGAGAGTATTCTAAACAAAAAATTAATAAGCTTTCGTAAAAACACACTTTTTTTATTAGTTAATTCATGAGAAAAAAGCGGAATATACAAAACTTCGAGATGGTATTCATCAATTTTAGAAAAATCTTGGAAAATTTGATAGGATCGGTGGTTTCCACCATGTCCAATTGGTGATGGTTTGAAATGAGTAATAAAGATGATTTTATTCATTGATTAATAAAATTGACTTAATCTTTTCTTTAATTAAATAAAGATACCATGAACTCCAAATCGGGAAATTGGAAATATTTGTTGGAGGTACATATTTTTTTATAATTTTAATACATTCATTGTAAAATAGTGGCTTTGATACTTCCCAATTGCTTGTTTTTGATTTTTTATGAATTCTGTAATATGCTAAAAGTTCAGGAATATATCCAATATTTGCCGAATTGGATAAACGGAGATAGTATTCAAAATCCATGGCATACGTTAAACCTTCGTCAAGATAACCATATTTTTCAAATAGTACTCTTCGAAAAAATACAGTTGGTTGGGGAATTGGCCAACCTTTCCAAAATTTGTACTTTGCTTTTCCTTTGGGAAGTTGAAATGTTGGGTAACATCCCAGTATATTATCATTTTCATCAATGAAATTTGCTTTTCCATAAACAAAATCAATCTCTGGGTGGAGAATAAAATTTCGGACAATTTTTTCTAATGTATCTGGTAAAAAAAGATCATCAGAATTAATCCATCCAATTATTTCTCCTGTTGCTAACCGCAAGCCTTTGTTTATAGCTTGTGCTTGACCACAATCTGATTCAATTATCACATTTGAAAAATAGGTAGAATATTTAGAAATGATTTCGTTTGTACCGTCATATGAGCAACCATCAACTAAAATGTATTCAATATCTGAGTAAGATTGCTTGATCACTGAGACTATTGTTCTCTCAATAAAGTTTTTTTGATTATAAGAAGGCGTAATAATTGAGATTTTCATTCTAATTTTATTAAAGGACTTTAATGTTAGGCGATTTATTGATAAAAATTATTGACAGTCAAGCAGTCCAGGTATAAAGTCTTATTTAAGAATTAAAATTCTCTTGAATTTCATTATAGAAGCTAACATATTCTTCACACATATGTTCAAGACTGTAAGTATTCTTAGCTTGAAGATATGCATTATGGCTTAATTTAAGTAGATTATCACTATCACCAATAATGCTTAAGATTTTTTCGGCAAGACTATTCGCATCTGAGCCGGGTATTAAATAACCATTAAAACAATCAGTGATTTGCTCAGGAATGCCACCTATGTGTGTTGCAATAACTGGAGTACCGCAAGATAAGGCTTCGATAATTACATTTGGGAATGTGTCTGCATTTGCTGTGTGTATGAATAAATCTGCAGCTTGATAATATTTTGCTACTTCATTTTGGTCAAACAGAAACGGAATTTCAAGTATTTCGGGAGACATGTCTTTTTTGTTTTCTACATCATTTCCCAAAGATATAAACAGGAGATCATTTTTTGAATAATTTGTAGAAATCAACTTAATAGCATTTTTAATTGTCGAATAATCCTTATAAGGATTATTTTTTATTGAATGTCCTGCGAATAATATTATTTTTTTGTCTAACGGTAAGTTCAATTCCCTTCTTACTCTTAATTTATTCGATTTAGTAAAAATTTTCTGGTCGATTCCATTGTTAATCACTTTCGCTTTTTGAACAGCTTTCCAGGCTATAGAATTCTTGAAAATATCCATCAACCAAATACTTGGCGTTGCCAAATAAAGTTTACTTTCTTGAAAAATATCTTTTTTTGTGTTCCAATTAGCTGAGCTTGAATCTTTTTGAATCGAAGGATATAAAGTTAAATCAGGGCAATTGCCACACCCCGTTTTCCATTTTGGGCAATTAATTGGGTAGGCACAATGTCCGGTTATTAACCAAGCGTCATGTGCTGTAATAAGTGTAGGAACCCTATTGGATAATTCTGGTAATTGTGTTAAATCAAAATAATCGATATGCAAATTATGCAGATGGACAATATCAGTATTACTTAAATCGTTAAAAATCGTTCTACTGCCGGGAAAATTAAATACTTCAAAACCATTTTTTTTGTCAATTAAATTTTTATGGTTCAAAGAATTATTGAGAATATTTCTCAACCTATGAATACCTCGAATTCTTCCATCGTAAGGCCGGAGTTTGGTAAGTAAAGAGTAGCCTGTTGCAAATATTCTTGATTGATTTCCTGAAATTTTTGGTATTTCAAAAATGTTTAAATGTGTTGATTCTTTGTTTTCAACATAATAGTTGACATCATAATTTTGAAGAAAAAGGTTTATGAACAGATCACAACATATTTTCGCAGCCCCACCTCGGATATCAAATTTATTTACAAAAACAATTTTCATATGCAACCAAAATTCTTGAAAAGTTCAGGAGTTATTTTTTTATATAACCAATATCATTTTGAAACTGGTGAATTCTTTGTGTTGAATTCTTATTTGATAGATAGTCGTGAACAGCCTTGGAACACCCTTCCCACTTGTAATAATCATCAATAATAATTATTCCATTTTTGACTACTAGGTCGAAAAGTGAAACAAGACATGTCATTGTAGAATTGTACCAATCTCCATCTAAATGTAATAAAGCAATTCCTTTATCATGCGGTTGGTACTTGGTGAGCGTATCTTCAAACCAGCCTTTGATTAGGGTATGATTTTTTACCCCAGTTAATTTCATCGCCATTTCAGCGTCGGCGAGATTAGCAGAACAATTATTAAAATAAGTAGGAGAATCGGTATTGTTTTGCCACTCAAGTGCTGCCTGACCATCTATTGACTTGGCTTGTGGTAGTCCTTCAAAGCTGTCAAACAAGAAATATGACCGTGTATTACCTAGTAATTGCGCAAAACCAGCGACCATTCCGCCTTTCCAGGTTCCACACTCCACAATATCTCCCGATATTTCTTTTATGCTTTCTGATAAAGCTAGGTTATTTATGTACCTGCTTTTTGGAATCATGGTGAAACCCTTGTATTTATTATAAATTCTTCTATAAGTTGTTTTTTTATATTGTTTTTTTGTCCAATTAATGATTTTGAAAGGGAAGAACATGTTTTAAATCTTTCTGAAAACGACATAAATACCCATTCCTAATATGGGGTTGTGACTTGATAAAGCAACGCATAATCTCAAAATTGTTTTTGATATTTTATAAAATATTCTCAAAAAGAATCTGTCCTTAATAAATATTTTTTTTGCTAAATATTCGGAATAAAGATCAATATGATACTTGGGTAGTGGTTCGTACAAAATTTTCTCAAGCTTAAAGGGGAATAATTTTTCAATATTCTCCATAGTCTCTCTGCTCCAAAGCGTTATATGGTGAGGTGGCATATCTAATAACAAGTTTAATTGATGTTGCCAGCCTATTCCATTAGGCACACCTATTATTAATCTCCCACCAGAAGGTAATAATTGACTGGATTTTTCAAAAAAAGCTTTGGGATCTGATAGATGCTCAAGTAATTGAAAATTGCATATAACTGAATACTTTGCATCTTGAATATCTAGAAAATTTTGATTTTCAATTGGCAATCCGTTTTTTTTTGCAATATTTACAGCTTTTTGATTTGTTTCCAGACCTTTTGCCAAACACTTCTTATCTAAAACTTTTTTAATAAAATAACCTGATCCGGAACCAATTTCCAGAATTTTATCTCCCGGATGAATATCATTCAATGCAGTCTGGTATTCCCATTTTTCTTTCATGTAGTACCAGGGATAGTTGTTTAAATATGTATATAAGTGTTCAGATCCGGCGAGTTTAGGATCATAAAATTGCAGTTTGCAATTTGTACATTCATATAGATATATTGTTTTTTCATTCAAAATCTCATTGGAAATATCAAATTGAAACTCTTTTTTCCATCGCATTATGTGATTAGTTGCGTCGAATTGTTTTATTAGTAATATATTTTCTTCCTGGCATAATATGCATTTCATATTAATTCTCTACTTCAACAGCCATTCTTGTAAATATTAATCCTAACGAATTGTCAATTGTATGAGATACAGGTAAATTTTCCCCTTGGAATACGGTTATTCTCGCTGCACCTTTAATATAATCAAATTCCTCAATCCCCGACTTTCCCAACCAAAGATTAATATAATAATTTCCCGGCATGAGCAACAAATCATTAATGGATATTTTGAAAAAAAATTTGTTTTCTTCATTACCACATATGAGTGTATATTGATCGTGTCCATAAATAATGTTTACACCGTCTTCGGAAACAATTTGCAAACCGGCACTAAAAGAAACCTGATTGGAAGTTGTAACTCCTTCAACATATATAACGAAAGGTTGCCCCATCGCTAGATTTATAGAAATCTGATTTTCGATATTCCGGATTTCAATTTTTGTTATTCGCGCCCTGCCGGTACCGACACGATCATCCCATGATCCCGTTGGTGTTGAAATATTATCCAAATACTTTCTAATAACTTCATTGCTGGAGGAGATTATATCCACTTTGCCTTTATTTAAAAGGATGCTGGTAGGACATAATTTACTAACAGCCGCGAGGTTATGGCTGACAAACAAAACAGTTAAACCTTTATTCGCAATCTCTCCCATTTTACCTAAACATTTTTGTTGAAAAGTTGCGTCTCCTACAGCCAAAACTTCATCTACCAAAAGAATTTCCGGTTCCAGATGCGCAGCAACAGCAAATGCGAGACGCATATACATCCCACTTGAATAATGTTTTGCTGGAGTTTCCAGGAATTTTTCAATTTCCGCAAAATCGACAATTTCATCGAATTTCCTGTCAATTTCCGCTTTTTTCATACCTAAAATAGCACCGTTTAGATAAATATTTTCTCTACCACTTAATTCAGGATGGAATCCAGTTCCAACTTCTAATAAACTTCCAACTCGGCCGTTTAACTCTACTATCCCTTTTGAAGGATTGGTAATATGTGCTAATATTTTTAATAATGTGCTTTTCCCCGCACCATTTTTTCCTATGATTCCAATAACCTCTCCTGGATAAATTTTAAAACTGATATCATCTAATGCCCAAAATTCCGATTTTTTGTTTTTTGAGTTTTGGAGAATGGATTTTATACTATTTGAGATGGAATCGCGTAAAGTTCTATATCTGGGTTGAGAGTCACCGATCAGATATTTTTTACTCACATGTTCTATGTTAATCACTGGTAAATTCATACTATACAATATCCGCAAACGTATCTTCCATTTTCTTAAAATACAAAATACCGCTAAATAAGATTAATAAGACAACTACTAAGGATATAAAAATTGTTTTACTTGGTGGGGAGGATCCCAACAATGCCCACCGAAAACAATCAATGACTCCCGTCATGGGATTCAAAGAAAAAATCGTTTGGTAGATTCCATCAGGTATAAGATTCGATGAATATACAACCGGTGAGGCGTATAGCCATATTTGAATTAAAAACGGTGTAATATGTTCAAAATCACGATATTGGACGTTTAACGCTGAAATCCAAACGCCAATTGAAAACGCAGTTATTAGCAATCCAACCGTTAAAGGAAGGATAAGAAGGATTGTCCAGGTAATTTTTATGTTAAAAAGAATCAAAAGTCCTATAAACATAATAAAACCAATAAAATATTCAATCAGTCCTGATAGGGTAGCGGATAATGGAATGATGATTCTTGGAAAATATACTTTTGTTAATAAATTTCGATTGGCAACCAGGCTGTTGCCTGATCTTGATATTGCACCAGCAAATAATTGCCAGGGCATTAAACCGGCATAACTAAAAACCGCATAAGGTATATTATCGGAAGGTAGTTTAGCCAGGTTTCCAAATATCACGCTGAAGATAATCATAGCCAATAATGGTTGCAGCAAAGCCCACAAAATCCCAAGCGCAGCTTGTTTATATCGGATTTGAATATCTCTCAGTGTTAGAAAAAAAAGCAACTCTTTATATTCCCATAATTCCTTAATATTGATTTTTGGGAATTTGGATGAGTTGCTTGAATATACTTTTTTGTATGGCAAATTTTGAAATTGCATGAGTTGGTAATGAGCACTGATTTATTCAATCAGTGCTCATTTTTCACCCTACTTTACCAAAAGAGGTAAATATACGTTCCCGTTATTGTCAATATCGAATACATTGCTCTCATAGCCGTTTGATGTCATAAATAGTTTGCCGGATGGTCTTGAATATGTGGTGAAAACAATTTGGTTGTTTGACCAGGTCATAAAATCTCCTTCATCAATTTGGGAATTATTTAAGGAAACATGTTCATATTGTGTGTTTCTTAAATTAAAACCAGGGTCTTCACCAAATCCTGTACCAATTATGGTGACAGTATAATTACTTCCAGTTTTTTGTATTTCCACATCGGATATATAATTTTCTACCTGGAAAAGAAAGTTGTCATTACTGTAATTGCCTTGAGAAACAACTTGAACATAATCCTCAACAGCTCCTCTTGGATAAATATTTACATCGTCGGGTACTCTTACTTGTATACTTGAATTTGACCATTGGGTAATATTGTTACTCGGAAGTTGCTCTCCTGCAAGTATTACATGGTTCAAAGATGAACTGTAATTTCCTGAACCAGGATCAGAACCAAAGTTTACACCATGAATGGTTACAATTTTGTCTGCTCTTTCTGAAGGAGGATTAATGAGAGTTATTTTATTGCGTGAAACGATAACTTCTAGATAAACACTTCTGGTTACAGTTAGGTCCACATCGCCAGATCGAACAATGGCATCTCCGTAAATGTAAATGTAATATTTTCCAATTGGTGTGTTTGAACTGGTAGAGATTGTAATTGTTCCAGTTTGGCTTTCGGTTATCATATTAGAACTTAATGTAACGGAGCTATTTGGAATGGATCCGTAGGTAGTCAAATTGATAGATCCCGAGAAAGACCCCAATGTATTTGCGATGATAGTGGCACTTTCCTGCGAACCAGGTATAACACTGACTGTTTTGGGGTCTGTAGACAAAGTGAAATTCGGGTAAGGGTATTGATAGATGGTACTTAATGCTCGGCCAGTATCTCGGTCACCTACAGCCCAACCCATCGTATCAGATGACATTTGTAGACTACTGATTGGACGGTGCCAGGTGTTCTGGGAATTTGCAGGTAAAATTTTTGTTGCATAACCAAATGTTGAATCATTTATAAATGCGATAAATGGCCACTTTATATTGCGTTCCGTGTAATAACCGCCAAACCAGGCAGTTTCAGTATCTTCCTCTATATCTACAGAATTAAAACGGGTCGGATTCGCACAATCAATACAAGTAGGTTGACAATATACCAAACTCCAATCATTTCCATCATAGGAATGAATAACAGCCCGGTTACTATAGTCCCCAACGGCAAATCCCCAGGGCGAAGAATAATCCTCTATTTTTACACCAAATAAATTAGTAGCTTGCGGTCCATTGGTTTGAGCTTCACAGGCGGATGGCCAGTCACTTTCCGACCATGAAAACTGATTATTACCTTCGTCCTGAAAGTTCAGAAAGGCTTCATAGTCGTACCATTGATTTCTACCAACTGCCGCCCCACTCCAAACTGCATCTTCATTAACAAGAGACACACCGCGGAGATTATATTCTACACCTCCAAAAGCATGATTTGCTGTCCAATAATTATCTGATTGGATAAATTTGGCAATAGCGTTACCTTGATTCGCAACAGCCCATCCAAACTCGTTCCCAGTGCTTTCATCAATAAATAAATCCAAATCATTTGTTCTTGTATTCAATGGAGAAGAATATCTTGGCGGCCCCCACCTGCGCCCATTCCATTGTAAAAATACTGCTGGATTTTCTGCGACCAGCGGATCACCGGCTGCCCACCCACTTTTAGAATTTGTCATGTCTATTGTATACAAGTTTGCGGCTGGTAATGGAAGATCTTTTTGATACCATCTCTGCCAATGTTTTCCATCCCAATGAATAACAGTTGCTCCATACACATCTTTATTGCCAACTGCCCAGGCATCATTATCAGAAATTACAACGATATCATTCAATTGATTGTCAGTGGCCGGTGTAACTGCCAGCCAAAGATCTTCATCATATTCAAGGATTTGACCGCCTATACCCAGTTCTTTATTCATCCCAACCAACCAACCATGTCCACTGCTGAAATCTACTCGATTAAAATCAAAAGGATCTGTGCGCAAATCATCAAATAACTTCCATTCGCCATCAATGAACTTCAATAATGTGCCATCATATCCTACAGCCCAGCCTTCACCGTTCTGTGCAAATCCAATATCAATTAATGCTTTTGTTGTAGGGCTCGTCACATTTGCCCATGCACTTCCATTGTAATGCATTATTACACCCCACTCACCAACGGCCCACCCGTTATTGGCTGATAAGAAATGTACGCCGTATAAAGGGGCTGTACCTGCGCTTACAGGCGTCCAGGTTGAGCCATTCCAATGCATTGCTGTACCAATGAATTTGGTAGCATCACCGCCAACAGTCCAAATATCGTTTTTGCTGAGGGCGTGAATGCCAAAATAGAATTGTGTTCCTGGTATAGTATTGTAATTTTGTGTTACGTTAGTCCATGTGTAATTGTATAAGGGGTGGCCGTAATCATCCACGCTTCCGTTAGGTGTGACGATACCACGTATTATTGTGGGTTTGTTAGCACTATTATCTTTATCACCAATGGCCCAAACGGTATATCCATTACCGTTATCCACAACTTCAATACTGTAAAGATCAATATTACTTGAAGGAATCGGAAATTTCGTCCACGTATAGTTGTGTGCGGTGCTATCCCATCCGTACTTTAATATAGAGCCATTTTGCCCTACAGCAAATGCTAATGTCGGTGTTACAGCTTTTACGCCATACAAAATTTCATCAATAGATTGTGTAGAAATGGATGTGTCCCATATCCCATTGCAATAAGACAGAATTATGTTAAATGTACCAACAATCCAGCCTTTGCTTTTTTCATCGTTATCATAACAATTAATGTCATAAGATGAGGAAAGCATCGAGACATCCCATAAATAACTTTCTGTAGGCCTTAAATTACGCCAGGCTCCCAGGACGATTGCCGCTTTACTGTCATTCTCAGTCTTCTCAGTTGATACAAACTCGCCCATTTCAGGGATATTGAGCGAATCCCAATCGTTATACTCAGTTTCTTGTGGCGTGTGTAAAATTGTGTATAGGTCCTCATCCTCCCCGTTGTCATCAAAACTGGTCTGAATGTTTTCCTTGTTTAAACTGACTGCTTCAGCGGTAGAGGCTGGTCTAATAGCAGATGCGAAAAAAACAATTAGTAAAATAATGATAAAAAGCAGAAAATTTTTTTTGGTCTTCATAAATTCCCTCCGCATTGAAGATGAACTATCAAGTTATTGTAGTCTCTAATTGTAGCCACTTTGTGATTTTTTTGTCAATCAATTTGATTTACAAATTTTTAAATTATTGATTATTGGAAAATTTTCTCCATTGAGTCAGGCGGTTTTCTCTTTCTTTCAAGAATATGGATATAGGCATATTTATTTGCGGTTCGATTTCCACTGCCATGGCTGGCATTCTGAAAATTCTGGGGGCATAGTAAAGCAAACCAAATGTGCCCGGCCCAAATATACCGGTTTGTTTGAAATTATTCAAAGCATCCTGGCCAAGATCGATCGCTGTGTCAAAATCGCCTTGAAGAGCGGTTAATTCTGCTTTCAACCATTGTGTTTCGATATTTTCTGATGGTCGATAGGTGTAGGCAAATTGAGCATTTTCTAGGATTTCCTGTGCGTTCCCAATTTGATTATTTTGTATTAAAGCCTTCACATAGGTATTGATTAGATATAGTTGTTCTGGATTGCTGATGTACTTATCCCGGATTTGATCGAGGGTTAGTTCGCCTTGAGGCTCCAGGCTGCTTCGCCAATTGAAAAAAGCCTGCGCTTTTATTGGGCTGGATTCCCAGTACGATTCATTTTGATATGCAGTATCACTGACAATGGATTGTTGGTAAGCTTGCAGCGCCAGGTCTGTATTGCCAATTTCCTCTGCGATCATGCCCTCGAGGTAGTGATAAACGGCAACGCTTGGGGCCAATTCAACAGCTTTCATGGCTGCGTTTAATGCTTCCTCATTTAGCTGTCCATTTTTGTAATAAAGAGCAGCCAGATTGGCGTGATTGAGTGCCCAGGATGGTTCGTATTCGATTGTCTTTTTCAAATGCTCAATCGCCTCGGGTAGATATTCCGGGTATTGATCGTCAGCGAGAATCGCATCTGTCAGTGCCAGTTGTTGGTGGGCAAGCGCTGAATACGGATCACGTTTGCATGCTTCCAGAAAAAAAGTACGGGCTAACTGCCATTGATTGCTGTTGGCGGCCTGCACGCCCCGAAAATAAGGCGTTATTCCCCAAACACCCAACCACGCGCTCAAAACAGGAATCAGAATCCACCATGGTCGATGCTTATGTCCTGAAAATTCAACGGAGGGTTTAACAGCTAAAGCTAGAAGTATAGCCAGTGACCATAACACCGCTGGTTCCATATGCAATGATTCAAAAATACTGTGCATCATAAAAGCTGCCAGAAATGAAAATGCGGCAATTTCTATGCTGGTTAGCGGCAACGCGTTATATTTATGGGTTGAAACAAATTGTTTTATATAAGAAAATGCCAGGAAGAGCAGAGCCCCAATGCCGATCAAACCGGTTTCAGCCAGGGTATTCAATGGAATGCTGTGAGCGTGTGCCCAAACATTTTCCGGGGGAATGGAATAGTCAGCCATGAAGGCAGTGCCATAAGTAAAAGGTCCCTGACCGAAAGAGGGGTGAGCAAGAAAGGTATTAATCGCGGTGGACCACAATGTTTGTCTTGAAGTGAATATATTTCCATGAGATCCATGCATCGACTGCTTGTATACCAAAGCTCCAACCAGGCTGCTAAATCCGATGGCAATGATTATTAAAAAAATCATTAATATTTTATTCGAATAAATTTTTTTCCAGATAAACAGAACCTGGGTTTTCTTTTGAAATACAAACCATAATCCTAAAACAAGCAGTCCCAGTGCCAGCCCCAAGTAACCACCACGGGAAGAGGTGAGATAAAGGGTGAATGTTGATATGAAAACAGGGATAAGAAAAAGAAATCTGCGCTTATTCTTGGTGCTATCCAATACTGTAGAAAGACAAAGAATCACATTCAAATACATGAATGGCGCCCAGACATTTGAATTAGCCGGCCGGTAAATAAATGTAGGGATCCATTGGCCCGGGTTGACAGTGAGCCATTGGTTGTACCAGGAGGCCGCATCGATAACACCCCATAAGGTGACCAGGGAAGCGGAGAAAATCAACCCGCCGGTAAAGAGTTCTTTGCGCCATCCCCGCTGCACCAGATCATACACCAGATAAAACACAAACAGGGAGGTACTCATGATCAGCATTTGTCCGGCGGACCGGCGCGGGTCGATCGAGTAAATGACCGAAAGCGTATAGGCAGCCAGCCAGAGTAGAACCGGAATTTTGAATGGTGTTTTTGCCTTCTGTCCTGCCAGCAGCCAGGCGGCGACTAAAACACTCCAAAGCATGGCTCCAAAAATGATCACGTTATATTGAATCAGGGCATGCGTGTATCCGATCACAACCAGCAGCATACTGGTGACGAAATATACGCACAATTTCTGGATCAGGCTTTTGTGTTGTTCGGTAAAATGAAGTTGCATTAGGTCAATATTCCATGCTCCGCCCTTACGACAACCAAAAAGTTTCGTAGGGGGTAATCTTAATTATAGTGTAGTGTAGTTTGCGGGATAGGTTGTCGTTGCTTACAAATCAGTTAACTGCTGTTCCGGTGTGGATGAACGAATGATTTTGCTCCAGTAGAAAATCAGCATACACAAAATGAATATCCGCAGTGGAACCACCAGCCACAAACCGGCGTATAAATTGTGTTTCAGTAATAAGGGCCATTCAATCAAGGTGATCAGTAAAAACAGAAAACTGATCAACCAGCCTTTTTCCGGAGGGAGCGTCAGCAGGATAATCGGGAGCAGGTAAAGGATCCATTGTGGGCTCCAGCCGGGCGACCATAGCAGAAAAAGCGCCCAGGTAATCCCATTCATAGCCAGCAGCCCTTGCCGGGATTTGCTTTTGTAGCGGATTAGTGACCAAAGTCCAATAGCGCCAAATATGATTAACGGAATCAGCGAGGGGATGCGTGCCGGATTCCCACGTGGGAAAGTAGCTGCCTCAGGCCATTGGCGTTCTTCCAGCGGGACAAATTCACCCGTGCGGTTATTTCCATCAATCAAAGCCCAAATTGTCTGCCAGGAGGCCCGCGAAGGTTGCGATTGCAGGGATGCCAGGGTCATCGTGGGTGAACGCAGGTATAAGGCTCCCCAAACAATCACTACACCTGCCACAGCGATAGCGCTTATTTTTGCCGCGACTTTCCAGGATTTATATTTAAACAGAGCGGGGATCAGCAGCAGCGGGAACCATTTCGCCAGAATGCCGGCAGCCAGAACCAACCCTGTGGCTGAATGTTTTTCTTTGACCAACAGAAAAATTGCCCAAAGCATCAGCATTACGGTTACCAGGTCAAAATACCACCAGGTATACGAAACAAAAGCCGAAAATGCGAAATAAACCAGGTTGATGACCAAAAGATGATTTTCATCAGCGCTGATTGTTTTGGATAGTTCAAAGAATAACCAGATGCTAACCGCTCCGCAGATGGTCAGTAGAAGATACAGGATAAAATCAAACAGGAATTGATTGCCACTGGAAAGCACATAGATACATTCTATAATGAAGGCAAATAAAGGTGGGTATTCAGACCAGCTTCCAAAGTAAGGCAAACCGGGGAGATTGGCCACGTTGTAATAAACCGGAAAATCGCCAAACCCATGTAGGTTGTTGGGAATCAGAGCCAGGAATAGCAGAATTCTTCCGGCAATAAAAAGCAGTGGCAGAATGGTTTGTGGTGTGATGGGTTGTTTTTTTTGCATATTTTTCATCAGTAAGGTTCAAATAAAGGGATTATATTTTTGCTCAAAACCAACCGTGGTTTCCGGCCCATGCCCGGAGAGCAGGCGGGTGTTGGCGGGCAGGCTAAAGACCTGATCTTTGATGCTTCTGATTAACAAAAGTTGATTTCCGCCTTCTAGGTCAGTCCGGCCAACGCTTTGGCGAAAGATAAGGTCGCCAGAAAAAACGACATTTAAGTCTTGCAAGGTGTAGACCACATGCCCCTTAGTATGCCCTGGTGTAAAACGGACTTCGAGTTGTGTTTTCCCAAATTGGATGAATTGTCCTTGCTCAACGAATTGGTTGGGGGTAGTTTTGATTTCGAATGGGATGCCAAAGGTACGGGCGGCGCCATTGTTTTTCCACAACGCGAAGTCCAGAGAATGTAGGGTGATCATGGGTGGCTGTGTCAGACTGGCAGCAATTTCATCCACGCCGGCAATGTGGTCAAAATGGGCATGTGTACACAGGATGTGGGTGATCATGATTTGCTTTTCCCGGCAATAGTTGACTATTTTTCCGCTGTCAAATGAGGGGTCAATAACACAGGCAGTCCTGGATTCTTCTTCTACGAGTAAAAAGGAATTATTCTCAATAGGCCCTAAAACAAATGGAATGATTGTTAATGTCATACGCTTCTCCCGGGGTTTGAGGGTAGAACAAATAAATTCACGATAAAAATAATAAATAAGCCAACGATGGAAATGATAAACATAGCGTTTTGATTTTGATTATATACCAGGCCGCTGAGAGCTGGTGCAAGGATTAAAGCCAGACCATTGGCAGTTTCCATAACCCCATATGCGAATCCCAGGTTTTTTGATGCGACAAATTTTCGTGTGAGCGCCAGGAGCATGCTGCGCGAGAGGCGATATCCCCCAAAGAAAAAATACGCTGCGCCAAACATGGAAAAATTTTTCCCTTGCCAAAGCAATAAGGGGAATAATAAGGTCGCTGGAATCCCGATCAGGAAGCCGATGCGCGCCGGCAAACTGCCTGCTGCCAGTGCCAAAGCCACATTTCCGAAACTGCCAATCGTGCCAAGCAGGCCGATTTCTTGTAAATTGAGCTGGTGGGTGGTTTCCAGGTAAATCGGGGTGAGAGATTGGGCAAACAACATGAAAAATATGGTTATAAACCCCAGCGTGACCAGGCGCAGAAAAATTCGATTATGGATGATTTCCGAACTGCTGCCCGGGTCATGATGGATTTCGATGCTGGGTTTCTTAATACCCAAAATAAGTGCTGTCGAAATAATAAAGAGTATCGCCGCAATTAGATACAATAGTTTTAAATCATATTTTTGACCTAAAAAACCTCCCAGTGTTGGTCCGATGACAGTTCCCAGGTGATAGGCGGCGGATGTAAAGGTTAATGCGCGTTCGGCGCTCCACTTGCCGCGCATTGCGGTGATGTATGCGTTCATCGGTGCCATAACCGAGCCGGTTAACCCATACAGTAGCAGACCAACCACAAATAAAGGCAGCGAGTTGGAAAGCGCCATAAACCAGGCAGCCAGAGTTCCCCAAATCCAGGAGATCCACATGATGGGCCGCATTCCAAACCGGTCTGAGAGATAGCCGGATGGAATTTGCGCAATGGTTGTCATGAAGCCCATGCCGCCCAATACAGCGCCAATCCAAATCGGGTCCGCGCCGAGTTTGAGCAGGTATATAGGTTGAAATAAAAGGAACATCCCTTCACCAACGCCCCAGGCAAATATTGAAATTGTGACGAGTTTGAGGCTGCGATTCATTGGGGAGTTTTACCCAATTACTTTCAAACCACGCTCCAATGTAGAAAGACTGAAACTGCCATGTTGATTGACTACGACATCGTCTTCAATGCGTATGCCGCCTCTGCCGGTCAGGTAAATTCCTGGTTCAACGGTGTAAACCATACCTTCTGCCAAAAGAAGCTCATTCTCAGAGAATAGGTAAGGGCTCTCATGCCCTTCCATCCCCAAACCATGCCCGGTTCGATGTGTGAAATACTGGCCGTAACCGGCTTCTTCGATTACTTTTCTGGTGCTGCGGTCTACATCACCCGCCGGAATTCCAGGTCTTCCGGTTTTTCGGCCGGCCAGGTTAGCGCGGGCGACAATTTCAGCTATTTTGATGAATTCAGGGTCGGGTTCTCCCACGGCAAATGTCCTGGTTATGTCGGATGCGTATCCCTCATAACTCGCACCCCAATCAAAGAGCAGCAGCTCACCGGATTGAATTTTTCGATCTGTAGGCATAGCGTGCGGGTCGGCGCTGTTCGGGCCAGATGATACAATCGGGTTAAAAGGAAATTCTGCATCTCCTCCGGCTCGCAAGCATTGTAAAACCAATTCAGTAGCCAGTTCTTTTTCGGTCACTCCTGGTTTCACCAAAGACAATGTGTTTTCCAATCCGGTTTCAGCAATTTGGGCAGCTTTTTGCATCAGGGCGATTTCATTGGCATCTTTGATGATGCGAATTTGTTCAAATACCTCGGCCCCGGAAACCATCGCCGCCTGCGGAGCAGCATTTTGCAGGAAATTTAGCTCTAGAAAACGGAGACGGGTTGGTTCCACACCGATTTTCATTGTATGAATGCCAAGATAATTGGTGGCTTCGAAAAAGGATTGTTGCCAGTTGGTAGGATTATCATTATAAGGAAACAAATGGGCTGTGATTGGGCTTTTGTCTGCACGTGAGACTTCTAATTCGGGTAGAACCATGGCGGTTTTACCCTTGTCTGTTATCAGTAACACAATAGGTCTTTCCATCAGGTGAAAATCCAAACCGGTCAGGTATTTCAGGCTGTGTCCCGGATTTATAGCAATAGCGTCTAACTGAGCGGCTTGCATCAGTTCCAGCAAATGGGCAAATCTTTTTTGATACATGCATTCCTCCTGGTAGAATTTCCATTCAAATTATATCGCAGGCGCAGCGAATTCAAGCTTTTTTGGCTGATTCTGACGCTTACTTTGCTCCCTTGACACATCAAAATCTTCCGGTTAGAATACCAATCACCCTGAACGAGGGCCTGTAGCGCAGTTGGGAGCGCGCTTCAATCGCACTGAAGAGGCCGAGGGTTCGAATCCCTCCAGGTCCACAATGGTGTGAAACCTCGAATGAAGATAGGGTTTACCAAAAGAATATGGGCCCATAGCGCAGTTGGGAGCGCGTCTCAATGGCATTGAGAAGGCCGAGGGTTCGAATCCCTCTGGGTCCACAAAGTTCAAAAAATCCTCTCTATATAAAGGGGATTTTTTTGTTTTAACTTTGTCCCTGATCACCACTTTCCTAGTCATCCCGACACGTAGTGCTCCAAGGCTGAAAGCCGAAGGAGACGAAATGAAGGAAAGTCCTGACGCAAAGCGCTTCAAGCGTAGCAACGTTGTCCCGACTCGCAGCGCTCCGAATGCCACAGGTCATGATTGACGCTTGTCCCTAACGTTTTTTTTGTGAGGGATAGTGAGGGGATCGTCTTTTTGCGAGGGAAGGAGGCGTAGCGATGGAGACCATCTTTTCCGCGAAGGCACAAAGTCCTGAGTTTTTTTTCGCGAAGGCACAAAGTCCTGAATGCAGTAAAGGATAGTCCTGACGCAAAGCGCTCCGAGCGTAACGACATTGTCCCAGAAGACGTAGCAAGGGGATGTTGCCCGAACACCTTTTTATGAGGGAAGGAGGCGTAGCGATGGGGACCATTTTTTCGCGAAGGACTAAGCCTCCCTTTTCTTGTCATTCTGAACGAAGTGAAGGCATAGTCCTGAGCATTTTTTCCGCGAAGGATCTCTGGCACCGTAAACCAGAACGAATCCTTTGCAAAGGTGTCTTTGACCGGGTTAGACTTTACCAGTTATCGTCGCCTGGTGTTTACCACTAATTCCTTTTATTTTCTCTTTCCGCATTACTCTGTACTCATTACTTTTTCCATCACTTCCTAATTTGCACTTCCAAATCCCTCCCCGGCTGTCTACACAACCTGCCTACTTGCGCAATTATGTGTCTGGACAACCTGCCTATTTAGGCAGGTTGTCAAACAGAACAAAATTCGGCATAATCATTATCGAACACCGAACATAAATTCTAGCGACACAAAGCGCGCAAAACGCCCCGCTCCCCAAACTTTTTTTTCTGAGAGAAGGAAATGAACCCCATGTTCTCTATGCCAAATATTCAAAAAAAGCGAATAATCCTTCATTCCGAATTCCTGCTACTTCCCAATTCCCTTATCCATTCATCCCCATTCATCCCCATTCGTTCCAATACGAATACAGCACTTTAACAACCACATATACATCCATTTTTCTGACTAATTTCTCACTACCCCCCACATATACATCCATTTTTCTGACTAATTTCTCACTACCCCCCACATATACGCGTCAAATTTCTGGAATTGCATTCGTTCCGATTGAAATTTCTTTTTTACGAATAGGCAGCGCGCTCCAAGCCTTTTACATAAAACGAAAAACGAATACTGCAGCGTGTGCCTCTTTTTTCACAACTCCGCCAGGATTTACCACGCTCCCTGAAGTGGGAGAAGCTTCTAACAAACTTGATTTATAATCATGCTATGTTTTCAAAATGGAGGTCCGCTTATGCGCCTGGAAGAACTTAATTGGATGGATGTTGAAGAATACCTGAAACACGATGACAGAATCATGTTGGTGTTTGGCGCTTGTGAACAGCATGCATACTTGAGTCTTCTGACGGATATCCGCATTCCCTTAGCCCTGGCTGATGCCGTTAGTCAGGATAGTGGTGTATTGGTCGCGCCGCCGCTGAATTTTGGAGTATCGCCTTATTTTCTATCTTATCCGGGCACAATAAGTTTACGTGTAGATACCTTTCTAGATGTGTTGGAGGATATACTCACCAGTTTATACCAGCAGGGTTTCAGACGGTTTTTGTGTGTCAATGGCCATGGTGGGAATGACCCGGCGCGTGCCCGTTTGGTGGAAGTTTTGAATCGGCATGTGGACATGCAAGTAATCTGGTATTCATGGTGGACATCCCATTCTGTTGAGAAGATAGCTGTTGAAAAAGGCTTGAAGCCCACCCATGCCTCCTGGCTGGAAGCTTTCCCATTCACAAAAGTAGCAGAACTCCCTCAAGAAAACAAACAGCCGCCGCATTATCAGGGCTTGTTGAGTGCAGACAATACGCGATCTGTATTTGGTGATGGCTCATTTGGTGGTCCTTATGAAGTTGAACAAGCGATTATGAATGAGGTATTCTTTGCTGCCTATCAGGATATTTTGCATTATTTAAACTTTGAATAATCCCGGAATATTACTTCTTTGAACCAAACAACCTCACTTTCCAAAAAATTATTCAGCTTAGTTATCGAATATCCTTGGTTATTCGGGGGTATTGTGATTCTGGCTGAAATCAGCGCGGTTTTGATGATCTTTCAAAATCAATGGATTGCAGACTTTGTTAATCGGGTTGTTTTTCAGCATCAAAAACTTGACACCCTCACAAAACTCTTGATGGGAATTATTGCTTTGATTTTTTTCCGTGGGCTGATGATTTTTTTTAGTGAGTTTGCGGCAAAAAAAATGGCTGTTGAAATAAAATCAAAATTTCGTGACCAGATAATCCGGAAAATGACAAGATTAAGAACGCTGGGGGATTATTCATCCGCTTCTTTGCAAACCATCTTAGTAGATGGCGTGGAGTCCTTGGAGGGCTATTTTAGCCAATATTTACCGCAGATTATATTGTCTGCGTTAATCCCACTCACTATTATTTTATTTGTCTTCCCGTTGGATCGACTAACATTTTTAGTAATGTTACTCACTGCGCCGCTGGTTCCATTTTTCATGGTTTTAATTGGCAATCAATCCCAAAAGGAAACGGATAAGCAATGGCATTCCCTGAATCGCATGGCTGCTTTTTTCCTCGATTCTATCCAGGGTATAAAAACACTGTTGTTACTTAACCAGGGCGAGCGGCAAATTGACCGGATCGAACGCGTTTCCCAGGAATATCGTGAGCGCACCATGCAGGTATTACGTGTCACTTTCCTTTCAGTCTTGGTGCTGGAATTGATCAGTACATTGTCCACTGCTGTGCTGGCGGTTGAAATTGGGTTGCGTTTATTGTACGGCTGGTTGCCATTTGAAAAAGCATTTTTTGTATTGTTAATCGCGCCAGAGTTCTACTTACCGATGCGGAATTTGGGACTCCGCTTTCACGCAGCTAAAAATGGACTGGCTGCAGCAAAATCTATATACCAGTTCCTTGCACTTCCGGAACCTTTCGCCGATATAAAAACAACCAACAGAAATTCTCTAGGCATAAATCCTGGAGGGAGTATTTCATTACAGAATATCTCAGTAAAATTTCCAAATCAGAAACAATCGGTTCTAACAAACATCACCTGCGATTTTCCATTTGGAATGCACACTGTCATTGCCGGCAAAAGCGGTTCAGGAAAATCCACTCTTATGCGTGTGATACTTCAATTGATACAACCAACCAGTGGGATTGTGTATTGGAATGGTGAGCCTTTAGCTGCTAGCACGACAGAAAATTTATGGCAGTTGATAAGCTGGCTTCCGCAAAACCCGTATTTCATTCCTGGTAGCATCGAAGAAAATTTGCGTCTTTCACGGCGTACAGCAACGGATAATGAGATCTGGGAGGTGTTAGAATTAGCAGAACTGGCTGATTTTGTTCGATCGCAGCCGGATGGTCTGAAAACTCACCTGGGGGAAATGGGGAATACACTCAGTAGTGGGCAAAAACAGAGATTAGCATTGGTGCGTGTCTTTCTAAAAGATAGCCCCGTTCTCCTTTTTGATGAACCTACCTCAATGTTGGATTCCGTTACGCAGTCTTTTATATTCAACAAAATTGAAAATTTAAGAAAAGACAAAACTGTGATTTCTATAGCACATCGTTTGAAAACACTGATATCCGCTGATCAGGTTGTTTTTTTGGAAGACGGGTATTTATTGGATTATGGGGCTCATTCAGTATTATTGGCGCGTCATGAAGGGTATCAAAATTTTGTAGATGCGTTTAAAAAGGAAAATCGTTCATGATTCGACCTTTTTTGCGAATGGTTCGGGGTTTTGGCCTGTTGATGGGCGGCTCGGTTCTCCTGGCTAGTTTGACAATTTTGAGTTCGGTTGGATTGTTAGGCACCTCTGCTTACTTGATCACGTATGCTGGCTTTCATCCATCGATTGCTGTTTTGCAGGTGGCTATTGTAGGTGTTCGCTTTTTTGGGATAACCCGTGGAGTTTTTCGGTATCTGGAAAGACTGTTGACTCATTCTGTAAATTTAAGAATTTTAGCTCGGTTAAGAAAAGAAATTTTTCGAAATTTAGTCGAAAAATTTCCCTTAGGTCAGAATGAAAAGGGCAGCGCTCAGCTGTTAACCTCGATTGTCCAGGACATTGAGGCAATCGAGAATTTGTATGTACGTATCCTTTCACCTATCTTCACTGCTTTGTTAGTCACAATTCTGGTTGCTTTATTTTTAGGGATTTTTTCTTTTGAAATTATGGTCGTCTTTCTGTTTGGAATGACAATAAATGGCTTGGCTATTCCCTGGCTTTCAGCGCGAATCAGCTTTTTCCAAAAAACAGATAGCAGCAAATACCGTTCAAGCTATCAACAAAAAATTCTGCATTTCCTTCAGTCCTTTGAAGAATCGGTTGTAATGGGGATAAATGACCAGGCCAGGTTGGATTTGAGATTCTCTGAAGAGGATTGGGCAAAGTCCACTTTGCGGAGCGGCATTTGGCAAAGTGTTTTTTCTGCTTTAGGTAATTACACGACACAAGGTTTTTTTCTGGTCACATTAATTACTTCTGCGTGGTTGATTGAAAACGGTAAACTGGAGTCAGTTTTATTGGGTGTGGTATCGTTGATTGTGTTGGCAGCTTTTGAATCGGTAAACCAGTTACCCGCCTCTCTATATTTATCGAAAGAGGTTCAATCGTGTGTTCAAAGGATTGATGAACTGGTTGATTTGAGTGAAACACGATTGGCTGCTAATCGGGATATACCTCAGAATATTTTTCCTATACGAATTTCGGAATTGCATTTTCGATATAAAAACACAAAGTATGACCAACTACAGATTGATAAATTAGAAATCCACTCTGGAGAAAAAATAGCTATTGTAGGCGTTACTGGGTCTGGAAAAACAACATTGCTTGAGTTATTAACTGGCTTTCAGCGTGAGTATCAAGGTAAATTAAAATTTTCCGGCGTGGATCAGAGAAATATTGATTTGATCTGGTTGAGAGACCAGATTGGTTATATGGATGCCTCGCCCTATTTATTTCACGCCACTATCCGAGAAAACTTTACCCTTGCAAAACAAATGAATGACGATGAGTTGACAACAGTTTTAACACGGACAAATCTGGAAAATAGAATAGCAAACGATCTCGATCAGAATGTTTATGAGCATGCCGAAAATTTCTCAGGGGGAGAGATTCAAAGATTAGCTTTGGCCAGAATTCTTGTGCGCAGACCAAAGCTAATAATATTGGATGAGCCATTTCGTAATATTGATCCAGTCATATCCAGGCAATTGACAGAGGTGGTATGGGATCAATTTTTTGATAGTGGGATATTATGGGTTACTCATGATTATCAATTTATGGAAAAATTTGACAGAATTCTGGTAATTCAGAACGGAAGAATCGTTGAAACAGGCACTCATCGGGAACTCTTCGAGCAAAAAAATGTATATTATAGGATCTATATTGCTCAATATCCTTGATTTTTAACAATGTGTCATAATTATTTGAATTGATAAAATAAAATCAGGTATAATTAATAAAATTTAACATTTATTCTGCTCAGTATTAACTGGATGCGGTTCAGTAGGTCAAGTTAATAATTTGGATTTGTGTCCTCCCAAATGGGAGTTAACATATAGTAACTATGAAGTTGCTAAAAAGGTGGTCGATTTCAATGTTGAGGAAAATGGTTTCTTCCTTTAATTTTCCAGTATTTGAAAATAGATAAGTACGGATTTTTTAAACAACGTAATCTAATTTTATGATCACCAGATTTATTCCAAATATTAGTTTGAATAGCCGCATTAGTTGCAGATCATGGATGATCTATGACGCAAAAGATAACGGCATTGAAAGTACAAAAGAAGAATACAGCTCGAATCAACATTTATCTTGATGATGAATTTGCGTTCGGCCTTTCACGCGTGACAGCCACTTGGCTGAGCATTGGGCAGGAATTATCCCAGGATGATATCACAAGGTTAAAAGCAGAAGATGAAATTGAAGTTGCCTATCAGCGCGCTTTAAACTACTTATCTTATCGGGTGCGCACAGTGGCTGAGGTGCAGGAGAAATTATCTTCTCTGGAATATACAAAGGAAGTCGTAAAGGTAGTGACAACCAGATTGATGGAAAAAGGATATTTGGATGACCGTCAATTCGCTGAAACATGGGTGGAAAATCGCAGCACTTTTCGTCCCAGAAGTCATCGTTTGTTAAATTGGGAACTTCGCAATAAAAAAGTAAATCAAACGATTATTGATGAAATTATTACAAAATCTGAGCCAGATGAAGTTTTAGCGCGTGCTGCCGCTGAAAAATATATTCGCCGATTGAGAGATTTGGATCGTCAGGCATTCTTTCGTCGCCTTGGTGGTTTTTTAGGCAGACGAGGATTTACTTATGATGTAATCTCAACAGTTGTCAAGGAATGCTGGGCTCAAGTTGAAACCAAAAATTTAAAAATGGAAATGGATGAATGAGGTAAACATGGGGAATAACGGGATATTATTATTACTGCTTTTGCTAGTCGGTGATATTGTCATTATTGCCGCAATATGGTTCTTTTTGAACCGTCATTTTGTTAACCGCTTAAAAATAGATCGGCAAAATCAAGCGGATTCGATCATTGTAGGCGCTAAAGAAACCGCAAAATCGGTGGAAATAGAGGCAAAAGATAAAGCGCTGTCAATATTAAAAGAAGCAGAAGAAGATATTACTAAAAGACGTACCGAGATTTCTAGGGAAGAAGAACGGCTTCATAAGCGTCGAACTGATTTGGATAATCGTATCGAGCGATTGGAACAGCGTGAGCAAACTATTAATAAGCGCCAGAGTTTACTGGATAAACGATCTAATGAAATTGAGAAAATGTACGCTCAACAGCTCGGTGAATTACAACGAATTGCCCAGATGAGTGTTGAAGAAGCACGTCAGGTATTAATGCAGGAAGCCGAAAAAGAAGCACGCAATGATATGGCTCGAATAATGCGTTCTATTGAAGCGGAAGCTCGGGCTGACGGCGAGAAAAAAGCTCGGGAAATTATTGCTGATGCCATTCAAAGGGTAGCATCTGATCATGTCAGCGAAATAACAACCTCAGTGGTCATTTTACCAAATGAAGAAATGAAAGGTCGTATTGTTGGGCGTAATGGCCGAAATATCCGCGCCTTTGAACAAGCCGCTGGTGTGGATGTGATTGTAGATGATACTCCGGAAGCAGTTACTATATCCTGTTTTGACCCGGTCCGTCGAGAAATAGCACGCAGGTCATTAGATTTTTTGATTTTAGATGGTCGTATTCACCCTGCTCACATTGAAAAAGTTCTGGAAGATAAAGCTAAAGAAGTTGAAAAAAACATTGAAGAAGCCGGTGAACAGGCGGCTTACGATGCGGGTGTGTCTGGTATACGTCCTGAAATCCTGAAAATGCTGGGTCGCTTAAAATATAGAACTTCATACGGTCAAAATCAATTGGCTCATGCGATTGAAGTAGCGCGTTTAGGATCGGTTATTGCTTCAGAATTAGGCGCGAATGTTGAAATTGTTAAAGCCGCCGGCCTTTTGCATGACCTGGGAAAGGCTATGGACCACAATACCGAGGGAACCCATGCTACATTGGGTGCTGAGTTCGCCCGTCGGTATGGGGTTAATGAAAAAATTGTAAATGCGATAGCTTCTCATCACCATGAAGTGGACCAGGAATCACTGGAAGCAATCATCGTGGAATCAGCAGATGCAATTTCAGGTGCGCGTCCTGGAGCAAGAAGAGAAGACCTGGAGCAATATATCAAACGGCTCCGCGCATTGGAAGACATCGCAAATTCTTTTAAGGGTGTCAGCAACTCTTACGCAATTCAGGCAGGTCGCGAAGTTCGCATTATTGTTCGTCCTGAGGATATTGATGATCTGGATGCATTGCGTATCGCTCGTGATGTTGCCAAGAAAATTGAAGAAAATATGCAATATCCGGGGCAAATCAAAGTGACTGTCATTCGGGAAACCCGGGCAGTGGATTACGCCAAGTAAGTCTGAAATCTCAAAATACACTTATAATTCTGGTACAGGATTTTCCTGTACCAGAATTTATTATAAGGACCCAACATGAAACAGTTACTTCAAAACATGCGTGATGGAAAAGCTGAAGTTGTGGATGTGCCTATTCCAACAGTAAAACAAGGTTACTTGTTAGTAAAAAATCAATCCTCCGTGGTATCGGCTGGCACAGAGAGAATGGTGGTTGAGTTTGCCGAAAAAAATTTGGTAGGTAAGGCAAGGTCACGACCTGATTTGGTACGCCAGGTGATCGACAAAGCCAAACGAGAAGGAATAATTCCTACTATACAATCCGCATTCAATAAACTGGATCAACCGATGGCTTTAGGATACTCATCAGCGGGTATAGTAATTGCGGTTGGCGAAGGTGTAACTGGCTTCCAACCCGGAACACGTGTGGCTTGTGCAGGTGGAGGGTTTGCCTCGCATGCCGAGTATGTATTGGTTCCGAAGAATTTGGTTGTAACTATCCCTGATACTCTGTCGTTTGATGAGGCAGCTTTCACCACCATTGCTGCAATTTCGCTGCAGGGTTTTCGTTTAGCGAATAACCAGGTTGGTGAAAATGTCGCTATTATTGGGCTGGGCCTATTGGGATTGATGATGATAGGAATTGCTCAATCTGCCGGTTGTAATGTGTTCGGTGTAGATCTTGATGCAGGCCGTGTTAAATTGGCGGAGGAATTCGGAGCGGATGCTTGCTTGCGCGAAACAGCAATCGATCAGGCTCAGGCTTTTACGAAAAATCGCGGTTTTGATTCTGTTTTTATCTGTGCTGATACATCGTCCAATGATCCTGTCGAATTGGCTGGATCTATAGCCAAAGATAGAGGTGTTGTGGTGGCTGTCGGCGCTGTAGGTATGGAAATACCAAGGCGCAGTTATTATGAAAAAGAACTAAGTTTCCTGATTTCTCGTTCTTATGGTCCAGGGAGATACGATCTTGGTTATGAAGAAAGCGGAAAAGATTATCCTTATGGATATGTGCGCTGGACAGAGGGAAGAAATTTAGAAGCTATTGTTCAGCTAATTACCGCAAAGAAGATACCCGTAGAAAAATTGATCACGCACCGTTTTCAAATTGAAGAAGGTGAAAAAGCTTACCAGACTATTACGGGAAAATCTGACATACCTTTTATCGGTGTGGTGATTAATTACCCTACGTTTCTGGATTCTGATCTACTTGGAACTTCTCATTCTGTGGAAGTAAGAAAAATTACCGAGGTGCAAAGGACTGTTTCGCCTGTGGTAGGAGTACTTGGGGCAGGTAATTACGCAGGAGCTATGTTTTTACCAATAATTCAAAAATCGCAAGGTGTACTGTTGAAGACGATATGCAGTGGGCGCGGTTTGAGTGCCAGTCACGCAGCAAAGAAATATGGTTTCTCTATTGCAACAACTGAAGAAGATGATGTTTTTAAAGATTCGACTATTAATACGGTTTTGGTGTTGACCCGACATCAGGATCATGCCCGTCAGGTTATCAAAGGACTCAATAATAATCAAAACATCTATTGTGAGAAGCCTTTAGTAATTACAAGTAACGAACTAAGTGATGTAAAAACAGCATATGGGGTTGGTTCTAGCAAATTAATGGTTGGATTTAATCGCCGGTTCGCTCCGATGATAAAAAAAATGAAGGAGTTTCTGGGTAATAGTGCAGAACCTCTACGGATGCACTATCGCATTAATGCTGGTTATTTACCGCTATCTCATTGGGTGCACGATTTGGAGCAGGGAGGCGGCCGAATATTAGGAGAGGGTTGCCATTTCATCGATACACTTATGTTTTTATGTGGTGAGAAACCGATCGCTGTAAGAGCTTTTGGATTACCTGAAAATGGAAAATATAAAGAAGATAATGTTGTAATGGTTTTTACCTTTTCTGGTGGATCAATTGGTACGATAGAATATCTGGCTAACGGGGATAAATCTGTACCAAAAGAAATGATCGAAGTGTTTTCTGGTGGTTTTGTTGCTCAATTAGAAGATTTTAGAAAGTTGAAATTGGTTTCTAATGGAAAGAAAAAGATGTATACAAACCATTTCAAGCAAGACAAAGGGCATGCACATGCATGGGCGGCGTTCGTTAACTGCCTCAAGACAGGGAAAGAAAGTCCTATATCTTTCCCTGAGTTGGAATTTGTTACGCTGGCCAGTTTCGCTGCTATTCAATCATTACGAGAGTCAAGAGAAATCAGCATTTAAAAATGAAGTGGATTAAGAAAACGGTTTTATTTATAAATGAAATCAGAGTTTTAGATTTTCAACAGATTTGGCATTGGTTCATATACCGCGGGCTCCTTCATTCGGGGTATTTCAGAAAGAAAATGTTCGAATTTAAGTCTGAAACACCGACTCAATTTCCAATTCCTGCAGCATTACCAATATCTATGGAATGTCCGGTATCTGAAGGTAATTATCAAAATTACGAAAAACTAATCGATACCGCTAATCGAATACTTGGCAATGAATTTCCAGCATTTGGTGCCAGCTGGCTCCCCTTGATTTTTGATGGGCATATGCAAGAATTTCACTGGACCCACGCAGAGAAGATTTTTAAAAATGACATAAAGTGGATATGGGAGCCTGCACGTTTCACATGGGGAATAATATTAGCAAGAGCTTATTTGATCAATAAAAATGAAAGATATGTAAGCTTTTTTTGGGAGAAGTTTGATGAATTTCAACGAGTTAATTCGGTAAATTTTGGTTTGAACTGGGTATCCGGACAGGAAATTGCATTAAGACTGATTGCATTTACTTTTTGTGTAAATGTTTTTCGGAATTCGCAAACTACAACAAAAGAAAATATTGAAAGTTTGCTGGCTTTTGCCTACCAACATGCTCAAAGAATTCCACAGACATTTTCGTATGCTATCGCTCAAAAAAACAATCATTTGGTATCAGAAGCTGCTGGTTTGATAACAGCGGCTTATTTATTCCCGGATGATAGAAACGCGAAAAAATGGCACTATCAGGGAATTACCTGGATAAACCGAATAATTGAGACTCATTTTTACCCAGACGGATCCTATCTCCAACAAAGTACCAACTATCATCGTTTGGTTTTGCAGCTATTGATATGGGTGGAATTAATCACTCGGAATTCTAAAAATGGGTTGAATTTCTCGAACCAAGCGACGCTTTTTCGGGCGATAATGTGGTTGTATCATTTCACAGATTCTATTAGTGGAGAAATGGCAAATTTAGGTCATAATGATGGCGCGAATATTTTCCCTGCCATATCTGGAAACTTTCGGCAAGCTGCAGATACAGTTCAATTGGCAAGTTTTGTTTTTCTTGGTGAAAAGATTTATGCGGGTAAGGAATGGGATGATCTGCTAAATTTGTTTGCTTCTGGCATGAGTGGCCAAGGATTAATTGAACCTGGTCCTTGTGATTTTTGTATTAAAGTAAACCAGGAAAATTGGAGCACCCTTCGTGCTGTGAAATATAAAGCTCGGCCAGCACATTCTGATCAACTTCATATAGATATCTGGCGATCTGGGAAAAATATAATTTGTGATCAAGGTACTTTTTCTTATAATGCTCCGCCACCCTGGGACAATCGTTTAGGGGCAACAAGATACCATAATACGATCAGCATAGATTTACAAGATCAAATGCTGCGGACCGGGAAATTTCGCTGGCAAAATTGGTCCGAGGCTGAGATTAGTGAATTAAAATTATCTACCCAATTGTCTTCCAAGTACTATATCAAAAAATCAAAACAAATCTTTATTAATCGCCGACTGACAGCAACCGCAAATAACGGCTGGTTGATTGATGATATGCTATCCGATCTGAATAAAACATACATTGGTGAATTTGTTTACATTCATTGGCATGTTAATGCAATTAATTGTTCTTTTGAAAACAATTTGGCAACTTTTTGGTCTGATAGCGATATGATTACTATTGCATTTGAAGTCGATGATATGAAATCGGAGATGGTTGTGTTTTTTGGCGGTAAAAAAATATACGGAGATTCATTTGACTTGGATTCTCTATCGGGATGGTATTCACCAACTTATGGAGTTAAGCAGCCAATTTATTCATTGTGTTGGCGAATTAAATTAAAACCTCATTTAAAGTGGCGAACTCTTATTGCTTTCGATCAACGTTAACATTCACGCCATAATCGTTAACCCAAATTAAAAAATAATATATTAAAATCAAATTATGCGAATATTGTTAATTCATCAAGCGTTTGCTTCGATTAATGAAGCTGGGGGTACTCGACATTACGAAATGGCAAAATATTTAGTATCCCATGGGCACGAAGTGGTTGTAATTACCAGCCCAATTAGTTACATGACAGGGAAAAATAAAATAGCACAACAATGGATGAAAATAGAATATCCCGAAAATGGGATAAAAATTATCAGGACGTATACTTACCCTGCATTACATAAAAGTTTTGTGCATCGGGTTTTTAGTTTTTTTAGTTTCATGTTTTCATCATTTTTTGCAGGTTTGCGGGAATCAAAAATTGACCTGGTTTGGGGAACCTCACCTCCCATTTTCCAGGGAGTCACCGCATGGTTGTTGGCTTTCATAAAAAGAAAACCTTTTATTTTTGAAGTTCGCGATCTATGGCCTGAATTTGCGATTGCTGTTGGTGTTCTGCGAAATAAATTGCTCATAGTTGCATCTTATTGGCTGGAAAAATTCTTATATAGAAACGCAGATGTTTTGATTGTTAATTCACCTGGGTTTATCAAACATGTAACACAAAATGGTGCAAGAAGGGTTGAATTGGTAGCCAATGGATCAGATGTCTCCATGTTTGATTTCGAAGGATTTGAGGGAACATTTCGAATTAATAATCAACTGGAAGGAAAGATTGTTTTTGTTTATGCTGGAGCACACGGATTATCCAATGATTTAGCTGTCGTGTTGGCTGCAGCCAAATTATTAAATGAGGATAACAGGGTTCATTTTGTTTTTGTGGGTGATGGAAAAGAAAAAAATAATCTCATCCAAACTGCCAATGAACTCAACCTATCTAATGTAAGCTGGGTCGATCCAATCGAAAAAAATGAAATTGGAAAATTTTTCTCAGAAATGGATGCTGGAATTGCTATATTAAAACCTATTGATTTATACAAAACAACATACCCAAATAAAGTATTTGATTATATGGCTGCTGGATTGCCAGTGGTTTTGGCGATTGATGGAGTGATTCGGGATGTAGTTGAAGAGGCAAATGCCGGAATTTTCGTAAAACCAGGCTCTCCGGAAGACTTTGCGGAAAAAATCAAAATCTTAATAGATGATCCGAAAAACTTAAAACAATTGGGAATTAATGGTAAATTGTATATGAAACAAAACTTTGATCGGAATTTGTTTTCCGGGAAACTGCTGGAAATTATGGAGGATGCAAATAAAACCTATGGCAGAAAAAATACTGATCGTTGAAGATGAACTATCTTTACAGGAAACACTTGCTTATAACTTACGAAAACAAGGTTATGAAGTCGAAGCCGTGGGTGATGGACCGTCTGCTTTGGAAGCTGCCAGGCGGATAAAACCTGAGTTAATACTTTTAGATATTATGTTGCCAGGGATGGATGGTTTTGAGGTATGTCGAATATTAAGAAATGAAATGAGTACACCGGTACTAATGTTGACAGCCAGGGACGATGAAATAGACCGGGTTGTTGGGTTAGAAGTAGGTGCTGATGATTATTTGACTAAACCATTTTCAATGCGTGAGTTAATCGCCCGTGTTAAAGCCATGTTACGCCGGGTAAGAATTATTCGTGAAGAGGTCAGTGCATCTCAGGTAGATGTGCCTGATAAATTGATTCATGAGTTTGGAAATTTAAAAATTGATATTGGGAGACGGGAAATTCGGATTGATGGTGTTCTAATTAATCTGAAACCAAAAGAGTATGAATTGTTATTTCATTTGGCTAAACACAAAAACCAGGTTTTGTCCCGTGATCAAATTTTAGAAAGTGTTTGGGGATGGGATTATGTGGGGGATAGCCGTACTGTTGATGTACATGTGCGCTGGATAAGAGAAAAGGTGGAAAAAGATCCTGCAAATCCACAACGTATCATTACAGTTCGAGGTGCAGGTTATCGTTTCGAAGGTTGATAATGCGAAATACACTATTTAAACGAATTGCATTTCCTTATGTAATTCTCATTTTGGTTCTCTTAGTAGGCATGAGTCTTTATTTTTCGTCATTTATGCGACAAGCTTATTTAGAATCCTGGCGGCAAAATCTTGAAACTGACGCACGTGTGGTCGCCAACCAGGTTGCTCCTATTATGCGATCAACTAACAATTTGCCAGAAATTCAAAAGATTGTTCAAGATTCTTCTACCTTAATGAGTGTACGGGTTACGATTATCTCAACAGACGGAATAATTATCGCTGATTCTTTCCAATCACCAGAAAAGATGGAGAATCATGCAAATCGACCAGAGGTACTGGCTGCATTAAGTGGTTTGGTGGGCAGTGATGTGCGAACCAGCCACTCTCTCGGTCAGAATATGCTATATATCGCTATACCAATTCAGGATAATGATCAAAGATTAGGGGTGGCAAGAACATCAGTTAGTTTATCGACCCTTGAGAAAAGTATACTAAATCTGAATGGAACGGTAATCGGAACTATAGCGATTACGGCAATTCTTGCAATTTTACTTGCAATTGAGATAACCAGATATACGCTTGAACCATTGAATAATTTAACTTCCGCAGTTCAAAAAATGGAAAAGGGTGAATACTTCAATCGTTTACCGTATAACCGTCAGGATGAAATTGGTAAGTTATCTTTTTCTTTTTTACAACTGGCAAATCGTCTGAACCAACAGATTGATGAATTTAAAATAGAGAGAAGCACCCTCAATGCTGTTTTGGCACATATGACTGATGCAATAATAATTATTGATGGCGAAGGAATAGTGCAACTCAGCAATCTGTCAGCCGAGAGAATGTTCAATGTAAACAAGGAAGATGCTTTTGGCCGTTCAATGGTGGAGGTATTGCGTCACCATCAATTGGTGGATTTATGGAAGGAATGTCAAGAAACGAGAAAACAAAAAACCACCACTATTGAAATTATGCCTAATAAATTATTTGTACAAGGCATTGCAACACCGATGGAGGATGTATTTCCTGGTGGGGTTTTGTTGGTATTGCAGGATTTAACCCGCTTACGAAAACTGGAAAAGGTTCGTAGCGATTTTGTATCGAATGTTTCACATGAATTGCGTACCCCGCTTGCATCAATAAAGGCATTAACTGAAACTCTACAGGAAGGGGCTTTGGAAGATCCTCCCGCAGCAAGACGTTTTCTTTCCAGAATGGAAGTTGAGATCGATAACCTGACACAAATGGTGCAGGAATTATTGGAATTATCGAAAATTGAATCAGGACGTGTTCCGTTAAGGCGTAAATTTGCATTACCTGGTGAATTAATCGAAAAAGCGGTTGAAAGAATACAGGTTCAGGCACAAAGATCCGGCCTAACATTAACTACCAATTATCCGGAAGATTTACCCTCGGTTCTGGCGGATCCTGACCGGATTGGGCAGGTATTTGTCAATCTTGTCCATAATGCTATAAAATTTACCCAACCAGGTGGAAACATAGTGGTTTCTGCATATCCGGAGCGAGGTAGAATTGTTTTTAAGGTTGCGGATACTGGTGTTGGTATTGAACCAGAGGCATTGCAGAGAATTTTTGAGCGATTTTATAAGACCGATCGCGCTAGATCCAGTGGCGGAACTGGGTTAGGTTTATCCATTGCTAAGCACATCATTGAAGGTCATGGCGGGCGAATTTGGGTGGAAAGTGAAATTGGTTTAGGTAGTTCATTTTATTTCACATTACCAACTGGCTGAGTCATTTACTTTTTGTGTAAAGACAATTTTTTCAAGTTTGTGAGATAATTCTCAATAGATATTTATTAAATAATTTGATTCTATAAAAACGAGAAAAAACTAAAGTATATGAATTTCCAGGAGGAGGTTGGTTAATGGATGAATTTGTAGTAATTTTGTCTCGTTGGCAATTTGCCATCACGACAATTTATCATTTCTTTTTTGTTCCGCTTACGGTAGGTTTATCAGTTCTTGTAGCAATTATGGAATCAATTTATGTTAGCACTGGTAAATCAATGTACAAGAATATGACAAAATTTTGGGGAAAATTGTTTGTAATTAATTTTGCAATGGGGGTCGTTACAGGTATTGTGCAAGAATTTCAATTTGGTATGAATTGGTCTGTGTATTCACGGTATGTTGGTGACATTTTTGGAGCTCCATTGGCAATCGAGGCATTGTTGGCATTCTTTTTAGAATCCACATTTCTGGGAGTCTGGATTTTTGGTTGGGATAAACTTCCGAAAAGAATTCATCTTTTGTCTATCTGGCTTGTTGCGATTGGCTCAACTGTTTCGGCTTTCTGGATTTTAGTGGCAAATTCTTTTATGCAGGCACCAACAGGTTTTGTTGAAGAGAATGGCCGGCTAATTATGAATAATTTTGGTGCACTAGTAGCGAACCCTAATTTATGGGTTCAATTCCCTCATACTTTATTGAGTGGTTTTACTACTGGTGCTTTTTTTGTGATTGGGATCAGTGCTTACCATTTATTTAGAAATCAGAATGCACCAATGTTTACTAGTTCAATCCGTTTGGCAACAATTTTTGGATTCATATCTATTTTTTTGGTCATTCTAGTCGGACACAATCAAGGCCAGCACATGGTAAAAACTCAACCCATGAAAATGGCTGCCGCAGAAGCACTTTGGGAAAGTGAAGATCCTGCGTCTTTTTCACTTTTCTCAATTGTTGATGAAAAAAATGGTAAAGATGTGTTTTCTGTTCGTATCCCTGCAGTTTTAAGTTTTCTTTCATTCAATAGTTTTACGGGAGAAGTAAAAGGCATCAATCAATTGCAGCTGGAATATGAACAACTTTATGGTCCAGGCAACTATACCCCACCAATAACAATTTCTTACTGGGCGTTTAGGGCAATGGTTGGGGCCGGGTTTCTGATGTTTTTAATTACTGCGCTCGTTTTATACAGCAATATGAGGAATCTTAATTACTCTAAAATAAAGCTGGTTAGATTTTTGCCATTTGCGATCGCTTTGCCATATATTTCTAATTCAGCTGGTTGGATATTAACCGAAGTTGGTCGACAACCATGGATAGTTTTTGGGTACATGAAAACAATTGACGCGGTTTCACCAAATGTAACTATTAGTATGGTATGGATGTCCTTAATAGGTTTTGCCTTGATTTATGGGATATTAATGGTTGCCGATATTTATTTGTTGGCGAAATTTGCAAAAACAATTCCTAACGCAAGTACAAAAAAGCTTTCTTCATCCGAAAAAGCATACTGGGAATAAACAGGGAGAGTAATTATGTCTTTGGAAACATTGTGGTTTATTCTGATTGGCGTTTTGTTTGTTGGATATTTTGTTTTAGAGGGATTTGATATGGGAGTAGGTATTTTACTCCTGTTCGTTTCGAAAACAGATATTGAGAGACGCATGGTTATTAATACAATCGGACCTCACTGGGATGGAAACGAAGTGTGGCTAATTACCGCAGGGGGTGCTATGTTCGCTGCATTTCCTCAATGGTATGCTACTTTGTTCAGTGGCTTTTATATTGCATTATTCTTAATGTTAATCGCATTAATTGTACGTGGGGTTGCATTTGAATTCCGCAGTAAAGATGATAGCCCGCGATGGAAGCGATTATGGGATGGATGCATTTTCTTTGGAAGTCTCATACCGGCATTTTTGTGGGGTGTCGCATTTGCCAATATTGTTAAAGGAGTACCCATTGATGCTGATTTTCATTATGTGGGTTCATTTTGGAATTTGATTAATGGATATTCTATTGTTGGGGGATTGGTTACATTGACGGGTTTTTTGTTGTTAGGTGCAATTTTTCTGAGTCTTAAATTAGAGAAAAAATTTGCAGATCGGATAAATAAACTCGCTTTAAAATTATGGATTCCAAATATCTTAATTTTATTATTATTTGTTACGTTAACATATTTTGAAACAGACATTTTATCGCGATTGGGAATAAACCCAGGCGTGGTTCCGATTGGTGCAATAATGTCAATTTTAGCTGTTGGCTGGTTTGTCTACAAAAAACAATCCGGTTGGGCATTCATATTAATGAGTCTTGGTGTTGTTTTTTCAGTCAGTACGATATTTATGATTTTATATCCGCGATTGATGATTTCCAGTTTGGATCCGGAGTTTAGTTTGACCATAATAAATAGCGCTTCAAGCCCTTACACATTAAAAATTATGTCTATTGTTGCATTGATTTTTGTACCAATCGTTCTAGCGTATCAAGCATGGTCCTATTGGATTTTCCGGAAACGCATAACATCTGATCCAAAAAATCTACACTATTAGACATTTTCCACCCCTTCAGAAAATTCAGGAAGGGTGTGATGTTATAATATTATTGGGTTATAGCTATTAATACCAGAAAAAACAGAAAGAGAAATCATGGAACAAACCAAAATTACAGTCACATCAACGAAAGGTCCAAAAGCAACCGGACCTTATTCAGCGGCGGTAAAGACGGATTCTTTTGTGTTTACTTCCGGACAATTAGGGCTTGACCCTTATACGAATGAACTGGTGACTGGTGGCGTTGAGGCTGAGACAAGGAAGGCTTTGGAAAATCTTCAATTAGTTTTGGAGGCAGCAGGAACAAAATTGGCAAATGTCGTAAAAACCACTGTATTTCTACATGATATTCAGGAATTCAGCAAAATGAATACAATATATGCCGAATTTTTTCCCGAAAATCCACCTGCACGATCCGCGATAGAGGTGGCCGCAATACCAAAAGGGGCAGCGGTTGAGATTGAAGCGATTGCTTTGTTATGAGTTAAAAATATAATTCTAAAAATCATTAATAACCAGGAAATCTTGATTATCCGGAAATTGGTTTTCATTATTGTTTAAAAGGATGCGAGATAAATGAGTTTTGTTTCGGTTGTAATCCCATGTTATAACGAAGAAAAACATATCCAAAATGTCTTGAATGCGATAATTTCACAAGAATTTCCCAAAGATAAATTGGAAATACTTGTAGTTGATGGTGGATCAACTGATAAAACTCAGAAATTATTAAGAGAATGGGCGAATCAAAACCCCTTCATTAATTTTCGTATTTTAAATAACACTAATAAGAATATCCCATCGGCTCTAAATATTGGAATTCGGGAAAGCAAGGGTGGTATTATTGTAAGAATGGATGCCCACTCAATTCCGGAGAAGGATTACCTCGCATTATGTATTAAACATCTTGACCAAGGTTTGGCTGACAATGTTGGTGGTCGCTGGATAATCATTCCGGGAAGTGATACTTGGATTTCTCATGCTATCGCTCAGGCAGCGGCGCATCCACTTGGGGTAGGCGATGCAAAATACCGATATAGTGATCAAGCTGAGTTTGTTGATACTGTGCCTTTTGGAGCATTTAATAAAGAAATTTTTACTAAAATTGGTCTTTTTGATGAAACGTTATTAACCAATGAGGATTATGAAGTAAATACGAGAATTCGAAAAGCGGGTGGCAAAATTTACTTCGACCCATTAATAAAAACAAAGTATGTGGCACGCAGTACACTTAGTGAGTTATCAAAACAATATTGGCGGTATGGACTTTGGAAATTTAAGATGCTAAAAAAATATCCTGATACAATTCGATGGCGTCAGGCACTCCCTCCGATGATGGTTATAGGTACCCTGAGTTTACTATTTTTGTCAATTTTTCTTTCCATCGCTTGGATTGGATTGTTGAGTTTACTGGGCATTTATTTTATTGTTTTGATGCTTGGAGCTTTATCTGTTGTGAAGAAAACAAAAAGACTATCACTGCTTATAGGGGTTCCACTTGCAATCATTGTTATGCATTTTTCGTGGGGTGCTGGCTTTTTGTGTAGCCCACTAAAACAATCATAAGGAATCTTCATGGCTAATTTTGGTGTAAAGCAAAAGTTATTCTGGCGGTTGCGTGCCAGTGAGAAAAGAATTATTCTGATCATGGGAGACGGATTTTGCTCTATTTTAGCGTTATTCTTAGCGCTATTACTTTGGGCAAGGGAGACTGACGAATGGCTTGGTTTCTCCTGGGAATTTTTACTGGAACGCCCACCGGCATGGTATTATCTCTTGCCGGTTCTATGGATTCTTCTTTTGTCGGGTTTGTACGATGTTCGTAAAGCCAGCAAAGTGATGGAAACTATTGGCGGAATCGCTATGTCCGCTCTTTTAAGTTCTTCAATTTACTTGTTGATATTCTTTTTAGCAGAACGGGGAACTTTGCCTCGTTTAGGTGTGGCGTTGTTTTTTATTGGTTCGGCATTTTTTACTTTGATTTGGCGATTGATTTATATTCAGGTTTTTAATGCACCTAGATTTTTAAGGCGGGTTATTATAGTAGGTGCTGGAAATTCCGGAAGAACTATGGCCAAGATTGCTAAAAATTCGTGGCCGGTACCTTTTTATCTGGTTGGTTTTGTTGATGATGATCCTGACAAAACAGGGATAGAAGTTGAAGGATTTCCAGTTTTAGGAAATGGTAAAGAACTGTTAACCATTGTTGAAGAAAAAGAAATTAGCGATATTATTTTTGCAATTACAAAAGAAATGAATCCAAGTATGCTCGATTCGGTATTGTTAGCTGAAGAAAAAGGAATTGAAGTAACCACAATGCCGATTATTTATGAAGAAATTATGGGACGCGTCCCGATATTTCTTTTGCAAACGGATTGGGTGCTGCGTTCTTTAGTCGATCAGGCACATGTTAATCGGTTTTATGAGATTGGGAAAAGAGCCATTGATATTTTGGGTGGCTTAATTGGCGGCGTTTTTCTGATTGGATTATTTCCCTTTATCAGCTTATTCATAAAATTAGATAGTAGCGGACCGATTATTTACCGCCAAATTCGTTTAGGAAAAAATGGAAAAGAATTTACGATTATTAAATTTCGAACAATGATTATTGACGCAGAAAAAGACGGCAAAGCAAGGCCAGCTATAGAGCACGATGAGCGAATAACTAAAATTGGCGGACTTTTAAGAAAAAGCCACTTGGATGAATTACCTCAGGTAATAAATATCCTAAATGGTGAAATGAGTTTGGTAGGTCCCAGATCTGAACGTCCTGAGATTGTGGAAAAGTACCAAAAACAAATTCCATTTTATAGAGCCAGACTGTTTGTCAAGCCAGGCCTTACAGGTTGGGCCCAAGTGAACTATGGGTACGCATCTGATGCTGAACAGAATTCCATAAAGCTTGAGTATGATTTGTATTATATAAAACACCGGGATTTAATGTTGGATATTTCTATTTTATTTCAAACCGTCGGCTCGGTTATTGGTTTGAAAGGGCGTTAGAAATGAAAGGCCGACCAAATTTTCGTAATAAATATGTCTTATTATTAGATATTGTTTTAATTTTTGTTGCCGTCTTAGGCAGTTATGCTTTGCGGTTTGAATTGGGACCGCTATTTTTTCAATATATCTCTTCTGCTATTTGGATGGTGGCTGTATCTTTGGTGATCAAGCCTTTAATATATTATTGGTTTGGTTTATATAGACGCATGTGGATGTATGCCAGTGTCCAGGAGTTGAAGCTTATTATTATCGCAGTAACCGCGGCTTCAGTTGCCGTTTCTGCTGTTATGGTTGGTCTTTTGTCTGTAAATGTGTTCCGCGGTTTTCCACGTGCTGTATTGGTTCTTGATTGGATATTATCTTTGATGATGGTAGGGGGATTACGGTTTTCATTAAGGGTGATAGGGGATAATCTTGTTGTGGGTTCTGCACCGATTAGAACACATGGTTCTCGCAGGTTATTGATTGTTGGTGCTGGTGATGCTGGTGCGCTGGTTGTTCGTGAACTTCAGAAAAATCCACAAATGAATTCTAATCCCGTAGGTTTTCTGGATGATAATCCATCTAAACTTAAACAGCAAATCCATGGCGTACCTGTTGTTGGTCTGGTTTCGGATTTGTCCAAAGTACTGGAAAATCTCAGGATTGATGAAGTGATTATTGCAATTCCCAGTGCTCCGGGAAGAATTGTGCGCCTGGTTGCTGATATTTGTAGGGTAAAAAATATGCCATTTCGGACGATGCCAGGTATATACGAGCTTCTAGGTGGAACGGTATCTGTTAGTCGATTGCGCGAAGTGGATATTGCCGACCTTTTGCGTCGTCAACCAACACATATGGGTGACGAATTGATTGGGGCAACTATTAGTGGAAAAACCATTCTTGTCACTGGGGCCGGAGGCTCTATTGGTAAAGAGCTTTGTCGCCAAATTGCACGGTGGGGGCCTTCCGGGCTAATTTTGGTCGGTCATGGAGAAAACAGTATTTTCGAAGCTTTACTGGATTTAAAAGAAAGTTTTCCGGGTTTATCGCTTACACCAATTATCTCGGATATGCGTGATAAAAAACGTCTTGATACAATTTTTGAACGCCACCGTCCCCAGGTTGTGTTTCATGCAGCAGCGCATAAACATGTTCCAATGATGGAATTAAATGTGGAAGAGGCGGTTACGAATAATATATTAGGCACCAGGAATCTGGTTGATGTAGTTGAAAAGTATAAAGTTGAGCGCTTGTTAATGATATCAACCGATAAAGCGATCCGCCCTAAAAATGTTATGGGCGCCACCAAGCGGATTGCCGAGATGTTGGTTTTAGATGCTGCGCGTAGATCCAATAAGCCTTATTGTGTCGTCAGATTTGGAAATGTTTTGGGAAGCCGCGGAAGCGTAGTACCGATATTCAAGCGTCAAATTGCCAAAGGTGGACCTATAACTATTACCCATCCGGACATGAAACGCTATTTTATGACGATACCTGAAGCCGTCTATCTGGTTTTGCAGTCAGCCAGCATAGGTAAGGGGGGAGAGACTTTTGTCTTGAATATGGGAGACCAGGTTAGAATTGTTGATTTGGCTGAAGATCTAATTCGCTTATCAGGTCTGGAACCGGGAAGAGATGTTGAGATTGTTTTCACAGGCTCCCGTCCGGGCGAAAAATTAAGTGAAGATTTGTGGGATGAAGATTTTACTTTTCAGAGAACGGATCACCCAGATATTTATCATTTAGCCGGGCAGGATGAAATGCAAGGCGTGGAATTACAGGATTTTGTTAACCACTTGGTTAAATTATCTCAACAGGGTGATGGTTCGGGAATCATTACACTTTTTGATGAGCAAATCCCAGGTGCCCAGGTGCGCATTACTCCACCAGAAGATATGACCTCAATAAACTGATTATGACAAAGATAAATTTACAAGATTGGGATTTATGGCTTTTAAACCAGGAAAACCCGCATTTGCTGCAAAAAGGTGCTTGGGGGGATTTTAAGAACCAGTTTGGGTGGACACCAGCGCGTATTATTGTTGATAATGCTGGCTCTCAGATTCTTTTTAGAAGATTGCCTTTGGGATTAACGATTGCTTATATTGCAAAAGGACCGATCGGTATACACAATGCTGAGTTTTGGAAAGCTGTACATATGGAATGCAGAAAACATAAGGCAGTCTTTCTGAGAATCGAACCGGATAGCTGGGATGAACAAAATCAAGAGTTTGATTATTTAAAAAATGGCTTCGTAACTGGAAAATCAATTCAACCACGCAGAACTATCGTTGTAGATATAACGGGAACGGAAACTGAATGGTTGGAGCGCATGAAACAAAAAACGCGTTACAATATTCGCCTTGCTGAAAAAAAAGAAGTTAAGGTTCAAATCTCTTCAGAAGTTGATGTCTTTTATAAAATTATGGAAGAAACTGGGCAACGTGATGGCTTTGGAATTCATTCGTTCGAGTATTACAACTCTGTATATGACCATTTCGAAAAATCGGGTCAAGTTGCTATTTTAATCGCCAGATATGGTGATATTCCGTTGGCGGCTATAATGGTTTTTCGTGAAGGCAAACGAGCGTGGTATTTCTATGGTGCATCAAATGATCTGGAGCGAAATCGGATGCCGGCCTATTTGTTGCAATTTGAAGCAATGAAATGGGCTGCCAATGCAGGATGCCAGATGTATGATTTATGGGGAATTCCGGACTCCAATGAAGAAATATTGGAAAGTGAATTCTCTCAGCGGTCTGATGGATTGTGGGGAGTGTATCGATTCAAACGTGGTTTTGGAGGGACAATAAAACGCTCTTCACCTGCATTTGATTGGATATATATGCCGGTTATTTACAAATTTTATTGTTGGTTGGAAAAGCGCAAGTCGGGTTTTTGAGATATGTAGTTCATTTGTTTGAGGTTGCTAGAATTTGAATAATTTAGACATGAAATCATTCAGATGACAAAAAATTAATATGGTTATAAAGCCAAATGAGGTTCTGAATAGAAAGATATATGGATGATTGAAATTAATGAAACTGAATGGGCAAAAATTATTAATCAACTTCCTGGTTCTCATTTTTTGCAAAGCCAGGAGTGGGGAAAAGTAAAATCAGATGTAGGCTGGAATCCGCTTTATTTAGTCTGGAAAAACAATGAAGAGATACCTGTAGCCGGCGCTATGGTTCTGGAGCGAATATTAAAAATACCTTTTTTGCCATTTCAGATCAGTCTTATATATATACCGAAAGGGCCATTATTGGATTGGACAAATATGGAGTTAGTGCAAAAAGTACTTCAGGAAATTCAAGAATTTGCTCAAAACCGAAAAGCTATTTTTATTAAAATTGACCCGGATGTGCCTGTTGCAATAGGCATTGAAGGAGAAGATGGTTACTGTGAGGATTTTTGCGGAGTGTCTGTTAGAAATCATTTGCAAAAAAGTGGATGGTTATTTTCTAATGATCAAATTCAATTCCGAAATACAGTGATAATCGATCTAACTCTAGATAAAGAGGATTTGCTTGCAAGAATGAAGCAAAAAACTCGGTACAATATTCGTTTAGCTGAGAAAAAGGGTGTAATCATTCGGGATGCAAATCGAAATGAATACCCTGATTTGTACAGGTTATATGCGCAGACAGCCTTAAGAGATCAGTTTACTATTCGATCCCAAGATTATTACATCAAGCTATGGAATAAATTTGCAGACAACAACTTATGTGATGCTTTGATTGCGGAATATGAGGGAAAACTCTTAGCTGGCTTATTTCTGTTTTATTTTGGGCTAAAGGCGTATTATGTTTACGGAATGTCAAGTGATGAACACCGTAATTTGATGCCTACTTACTTATTACAGTGGGCAGCTATTCAAAGGGCAAAGGAAAAGAAACTGGAAACGTATGACTTATGGGGAGCACCCAATCAGTTTAATGAAACAGATTCAATGTGGGGGGTTTTTAGATTTAAACAAGGAATCGGCGGGTACGTTATCCAAACAATAGGCGCATGGGATTATGTTGTAAGTAAACCACAATATTTTCTTTATCAGGAATTGTTACCCCGGTTTTTAAATATTTTGCGACGAAAAGGCAAAAAAGCTACCCAAAATAGTGTTTAGAAATAATCTTATTTAGTCTTGGGCTGCCACACTGCGTCAAAATCATATGAATCATTAGTTGTTAATTGGGTTAGATTGGCGCCATTGATTGTAGCAATATAAATATCGTGATTGGTTCCATCCGGCCAGCGTTCGAATACAAACCATTGTCCATCAGGAGAAATGTTGCTATCGGCTGCTGGGCTAAAATCAGCTTGTCCTGAGGGGGGAATGCGGAATTCTAACGGTAAACCTGCATCGTCAATTCTTTTGCCAACAAAATATGGTATGCCACCTTCGGTATTTTGTTGGGTGTAGAACAGAATTTTGCCATCACCTGACCATGTTGGAAAATTGTTGTATTGATTGTTCGGAGATGAAAACCTGCTTGGGTTTTGTCCGGTAATATCCGTCCACCAGATTTCATTTGAGGCTACTTTTCTTACAAATGCAATATATTTTCCATCCGGAGACCAGACAGGCTGCTTGTCTTTCCAGCGGTCAAGAGTGATTTCTTCCAATAAATTATCAGTATAATCATAAATATAAATGTGAATTAGTTTTTCTTTTGTACCAGAGGCGTTTCCTGATCGTAATGATGCAAAAGCTATTTTTGTGCCGTCAGGCGACCAGGCTGGATCAAAATCACCTGATGGGTCGACAGAAATGGGTAATGGCTCAATACTATCCAGGTCGTCAAATGTCATTGTAAATATTCGCGCACCTTCGTAGAAATCTTTTTTTCCACTACAGGGGGAAATAAAAGCCAATTTTGTACCGTCAGGTGACCATGCAGGTTGACAGGCACCATCAGTAAGGTTGGTTATAGGCTGCTCTTTAGAGCCATCTGTCTGCATCATCCATAATTGCATCACTGAATCGTTCCGGTTTGATGCAAAAACTATATAACCTTCACCGCCACCAATCGGGGTTGGATTTTGAGCTATAGCAGTACTCGCTTCTGTAGCGGCAATTTGTGTAGGTTTGGGGATGGTTGCTTTCGGTGTATTTGTTATTTCAGGTAAGGGTTCTTTTATGGAGGTTGGTAATGGACCAGACAAAGAAGTTAAACCTATACTGGCAATCATATTGCTAACCCCGTTGAAACGGATTTGCCAGTATGTCGCTGAAAGACTAAAAAGGACGATTAAAATTAATAGCACCCATAACCGATTTTTTTTTGGTTGTTGGACGGACATACTGATGGGTACACTAATGACGGGTTGAGATATTCCGGTCTGAATCACCGGTTTACTGTCCCGGTTGATTGGTGGGGGTGAAACTAATCCTGCTTCCTTGGGAATAGTTGCCATATTTCCGGAATCTAATAACGCTAATCGAAAATCTAAGGCTGATTGGTACCGTTTATGCGGGTCGATTTCCAATGCTTTTTCTATTACGAAGGCTAGTTTTTCAGAAATGTTAGATCTTTTTTTTCTGATTGGTGTAAGTTTGGCTTTTCCGGTTAGACGTGATAGTCCATCTTCCGGAATCAAACCGGTTAATGCCGCATACAGAGTTGCACCCAACGAGTAAACATCAGATCTTTCATCTGTATGACCAGTACCGTATTGTTCGGGAGGTGAATAACCAGGAGTCATAGCTCTGGCTCCTGTTGTTGTCTGTTGATTTCCTTCCATCAGTTTTACCAAACCAAAATCAACCAGAACAACATGACCCTCAGGGGTAATTTTGATATTACCAGGTTTGATATCCCGATGAATAACAGCAGGTTGGCGTTGGTGTAAATACATAAGTGCGTCACAAATTGCCGCACCGATCAGAATGACTTCCCGCTCCGGCAGTTGTTCTAATCTCTCAATTCGTTCACGGAGATCTTCCCCTTCAATGAAATCCATAACCAAATACTGACCCTGACCCTGAAGGAAAAAATAATCACTCACTCTGGGAAGGTTTGGATGGCGAAGAGTGGCCAAAATACTGGCTTCTCTTTGAAATTGGCGTGAATAATCCTCAGTTAGAACCAGGTTTTCTTTAACAGCTACAGGAACACCGATATTTTCATCTGTGGCTTGATAGACCGAGCTCATTCCACCCTGACCAAGGATTTTTTCCAGGCGGTAACGATCTCTCAAGATGCTTCCAAGTTTATTCATCATAGTTTTCCATCTAGACAAAGATTTTACCCTCATAGACCTAATAATGCAATTAAAAAGAGGTAAAAAAATTACTTTCCATAATTCTTTCCTCAGGTATAATCAGCAATGTTTGCAAAGAGGATTCAAAAATGACAGGATATGATTTCAAAACAGCTGTTCAAACCGCATTCTTTCTTGCAGTTATTGGGGGATTGATAAGTGCATTGCTTATGGTGCGGAATTTTCGATCCGCTAGAAAAATGCAGTTTTATCGAAAAAGGCAACAATTGCAACTTAAGTCTATTCGATTTTTTATTTTGATAATTATTTTTAGCGGATCAGCATATTTTTTCAATCGTTATGCTGAACCGGCAATTTATCTCGTTTTTCCTCCCACGCCAACAATAACTTTAACCCCAACAATTACAATTACTCCCACTGTTACGCTAACTCCCACAATAACACTCACGCCAACAATTACCGAAACGCCTTCTATTAGTCCAACGCCTTCTTTACCAGAGTCAATTCAGACCCTTTTTGAAGCCACGATAGTTCCAAATGATGATGTTGCATTTAGTCCGCTAGTGATCTCAAAAGAGATTGATGAAAATATCCAACCGGTCAATCCAACGATAGAATTTGAACAACCACTTACCATCCTATACGCCACTTTTAGTTATGTTAATATGGCACCCACAAATCAATGGACTGCTTTATGGTATCGGATTGATGATGGGACATTAATCTGCTATGAGACAAAAACCTGGGATGGAGGAACCGGTGGATATGGTTACTCTGATTGTTCGCAATTAAGTAGTGAGTGGTACGCTGGAACATATGAGGTGCAAATATTTATTGGTTATGATTGGAAAACATCGGGTAGATTTATTATTGCTGGCGAACCGCCAACACCTACCTTTACTCCAACTTTAACTCCATCGACTACCAATACACTGACTCCAACAAATTCTCGAACGCCATTACCTACACATACAGCAACAAGAACAGCAACCCAAACAACAACGCTAACAAGGACCTTTACGCCTACAGTAACAAAAACAACAACCATAACAAACACGCCTTTGCCTTCCTCTACCCCTAGACCTACGGATACGCGATGGCCGTCTGAGACTCCTCAGAGAACGCCATAACGCGATCAGATCATTCTTGCTTTTTGTGTTCCTAGCAAAACGGATATAGCACGGGCAATTTTTGAAGCTAATTCGGCATTATTTCTTAATAATGCCAGGTTGGCTTTTAATGTTTTTCCAAGGCTCAAAGAAGCAACCTCTGATAAGAGAAATGGCGTTATCGCTGGTCCATGAATATTATATTTTTCGGCCTTAATCAGAGCTACATGAATGTATTCTTCCATTTCCTGATATGGAATTGCATCGTTTTCAGGCACCGGATTAACAACCAGAATTGCGTTTTCAATTCCTAATTGTTTTTGACATAGATATAATGCGGCAATTTCTTCAGGGGTATCAACGGTATCGTTTACAGGCAATCCACTTGATTGCGAATAGAATGCTGGAAATTCATCCGTTTGATAGCCAATTATTGGCAGGCCATAGGTTTCCAATACTTCTAATGTTGCCGGCAAATCCAGAATTGATTTTGCACCCGCACAAACGATAACTACCGGATTTCGGGACAGTTCAAACAAATCTGCTGAAAGGTCAAACTGCGAACCTCGATGGACACCACCAATTCCCCCAGTTGCAAAAACATGAATGCCACTCATCTTAGCTATCATTAAAGTAGCTGCGACTGTAGTTCCTCCTTTCCAACCATTTTTTATCGCTATTGGAATATCCCGATGACTAATCTTGTGTGTATTTTCAGAATTGGATATATCGATTAATTGCTGATTTGTCAAACCAACGTGAATTTTATGATCAATTATTGCTGTGGTCGCAGGGGTAACTTGATGAGATTGTGCTATATTTTCCAGGCTTAAGGCTACTTCAAAATTTTCCGGCCTGGGCAAACCATGGGTGATAACTGCCGATTCAAAAGCGATTACAGGTAGATGATTCTGTAATGCGTGTTTTACTTCTTCTTTAAAATTGATATATGGGTTCATTAATCCTCTTTGTCTGGTTCCTCAAATTCGGGATCAGTGTCCTGATCATATTCTCCTATAAAGTAAGCATTGTTTTTATATTTCGAAATCTGGTTTTTTCGTATATGTGCAAGTGAATTTTCGATTTGTTTTGGTACTCGTCCTCGAATTTGTATGTAAGAGTCTACTGCTACCTTTAATTTGCTGGCATATTCGTCGATCAAAGAATCTATAATGTATTGTCTTGAATTATCGGCTTCATGTAATTGTATGAACGAAAAGAGGGGCAGGTTGTTAAAGTGTTTGATAAGTGTGTTTGTGCGATTTTGAATAAAGACTTCATTTAGCACCTTGGGATTTGATTTGACAATGTTTTCTGAAGCTTGTTTCCAGGCATTCTGATATTGTTCAGGGATAAAGTTATTGGGCGCGTACCATGTGCCTACATTTATCCATTCGAGCCGAACACCTTTTTGTTTAGCTCTTTGTTTGAAAGAATGTGAAAAATCATCATAAAATATTTTAGAAATTTTATTACGTGTAGCAAAATCAGGTTTAGTTGTTTTTGCAGTACAAAATAATTTAGGTAATTGCATTTTCTTTGGGTGTTTTTTTTGCCAAAAATAAATCGGTAAATATTTCGGGCCATCCCTTTTTTGTTTAACATACAACAAATGGAAAACTTTATAACGACGTGCATGAGCCCAGTTTTTGCGAATCGTCCGGGCAATTGATTTTTGAAGCTGTACTTCGTGATTGATTTCTGGTTCTCCAATCGTTGCAAGTATTTCGCCCAGAGAGTGTTGGCTAATAAAATTCGCTAATTCACCACGAACCATTCCAGTTAAAGAAGTCGTCCACGGCCCAGAACCTTGTTGATAAATTAGCCAATGCAAAGCCTCATCACTAAAAGGGTAAGGTCTGGTTAAAGTTACAAATTTTGTATCCCTGAAAACGCTAAAAATTAGACGAATATCTTTAATTTCTAATGGAATTCCATCGCGAGTTCGACTGGTTATGTTAAATGTGGTTGTCTGATCTCGCAAATCAATGATTTTTCGAATTCTTTCAAAGCCTTCTAATTCAATCAGATCGTCTACAGTAGGGCCGCAAATATTCGGTTTACCATTATATTTTTCGAAAATAACCGCGTTTTCGAGGTTGATTTGTACATGACCAGGTCCTCCAATTCGACTGATAGGCGATTTTCGATCTTCAGCTAAAATAACACCATCTTCAATATGGATTACAAGAAATCCCTGGTTAGCAAAAGCAGCCTGCTTAATGTATTCTTCAGCAATACTTTGATCTTTTAACTCAAAAATATCCGCAACATATATAGATGCAACCTGTAATGCAATGAAATAACCGGTGAATAGTGCGGCAAGAATAAGCACTACATCCCATGCAAATAAAAGTGCCAGAATGTGATTAAATATAACAATAATAGGTAATGGATATGCATCAAGTACTTTTAGTAAACGAAAAGATAAGTCTCCTGGAGTGTGCATGGTAATTGCTAAAAGTATCCAGATAAATATAAAACTTAATTGTAAGATTAATCCCCTATAATTGCCGGCTTTATTTGAAAAACCAAACAGTTCATTGATAATTGATTCCATGTAATTCAGGAATCTTTTGTTGTTTTCATCCAATACTTCTTGGAAAGATTGTTGTCGGTTCATGCTGATCCTTTTTGCAGCGTTATCCATTCCATTAAGTCACTGATTGCGCTGTACTCGTCTTTCAGGTAAGAGGCGAGATTGGGATCTTGTTGAATATGATATAAATTGCCCTTGATTAATGCAGAAAGAATCTCGGTATTACTAAGATTCTGGTGTAAAGGTATCGCTCCTAAATAATGCGTGGCACCGTATGCGTAATCTAAAAGTGCCTGGTTTTGTCCCCTGATCATTTCAACTGTTTGCATTTGTTCAACATTTTTTTTATCTTTTTGGGAAAAATCGAGCCAGGAGGTTGTCCATCGTTTCAAAAGCTGTTCTTCCACCTCTTCCGAAAAAAACAAATGGATTAAAGTAACCGCAATAATCTTAATGCCTCTTTTTTTCAAGAGATCGTACTCTTTACTAAATTCGCTTTCAGAGGTTTCATTCCCATATTCATCTAGAATGATAAAGTTTGGCTGCGACAAGCGTTGTTTAATTTGTTTTGATACCACTTCAAGTTTGTTTGTTTCATTTTTCGATAACGGAAATAGTTCACTTAGAGTCACTTTTTCAAGATATTCACGCCAGACGTCCGCTGCGAGGTGTGCTGGTAACCAGGTCCAACTGGTAATTCGTTCAGGATTATCTTCCGGTTTATCAAGATCAACATTGCGACCTATAATGGCTCTTTCTACGGCTGTTGGGTTATAACCGAATTCGGTATTGCCTTCACCGGGAACTGTATCCAGTTGAAAAACAACAGAGATATGTGCGCAAACCTCGATCCCATCTCTGGTGTATGCTTTGGAATTATTTCTTCGTTCTTGTCGAGCTTCGTAGGCTGCATCGGATTCGTTTTCACCTTTTGGTTGAAAAGGTTTTTCTTCAAGCCTAGGGCCAATTCTTTGAAATTGGACGTGCAAATCGACGACACCAGCAATCGAATCGTTCCTTTCAGTAAACGCTACGCCAGGTCCGACTGCTCCTTTGAATTTCGCCGGTGTGCGAATGACAGCTGCACTGGCAGTATCCAATAGGATAACGCCTGGTCCTTGCCTAAGCCTTTCGTCCTTTCGTTCCCTCAATTCGCCGTTTTCTATAAACATTGCTGGGCCATGATCGCCTGTTAAATAGCTGAATAACCTTGAGGCAATTAGAATTCGATGAGAGAGTTTTCTTACTGGAAGGGTAAATTGACTGAAGAACAGAATAAATAAGCAACATATTAAAAACAAGACTGCTAATGTCGCAAAAACAAGATTTAGATTACTTAACAATCCCCCATTAAGTAAAACAAGAGTGACTAATAATACAGCAAAAATTCCGACAGCAAAATATATTTTACGCCATACAGATTTACCGGTTGTCAGATTCTTTTTTGGTTTCATTATAGATATTCTATACTATTTTTCTTTCGTTGGTTAATATTAATTGGAGTTCAATAACAATGTCATGGTGTATAGTTTAAGGGAAATGAGAAAAAATTGATTGTGCTAAAATCTTATACATAGATAAAAGGCCAGAAAGATGCTAAAGGAAATATTAATATATTTATCAAAATCAGAAAGGCTTCAAAATATGTTTTCCAATTGGAAAATTGCAAGACGGGTATCATCTCGTTTTGTTGCAGGGGAGAATAGGCAGGAAGCAATTCAAATTGTAAGAAAATTAAATCAAGATGGTTTTTTAGTTACATTGGCTCATTTGGGAGAGCACACATTAACTTTTGAGGCAGCTAAGATTGCAGGCGAAGAAATTGTTCTCTTGGTTCAGGAGATTCAAAACGAAAAAATTCAAGCCAATGTGTCCATTAAGTTAACCCAATTAGGATTGTTAATTGATACAGAGTTATTAGAAAGTAATCTCCAAAAAATTTTACTCAAAGCGCGTGATACCGATAACTTTATTCGGATTGACATGGAAGATTCATCCATAACAGGGCGAACCTTAGAAATCTTGAATTGGTGTCGATCGAGTTATTCGGGTGTAGGTATCGTTTTGCAGAGCTATTTATTCCGAACTGAGATCGATATAGTCTCTTTGCTTGATCAATGCGTGCCCATTCGGTTGGTAAAAGGAGCATATCTTGAATCGAATTTGGTTGCTTTTACAAAGATGGAGGATGTAGATAAAAATTTTGATAGAATTACGAATTTAATCCTGGACAAATCAATTTCGTGTGATCAAAACAAGATTTCTGAAAGTTTCATTTTTCCTCCTTTATTAGCTGTTGCCAGCCATGATGAAAAAAGAATTGTTTCGGTTATTGAAAATGCGAAGTTGAGAAATATTCCCAATAAATTGGTGGAACTTCAAATGCTTTATGGAATACGGCGAGATTTACAGGAAAAATATCGCGAAATGGGTTATCCGGTTAGAATTTATGTGCCGTATGGAACACATTGGTACCCATATTTTATGAGGCGCCTTGCAGAACGCCCTGCCAATGTTTGGTTTCTTGTTAAAAATATATTTAAAACCTGATTAGCTTAAAGGAGAAATATGGAGCGAAACCCGCCAGATAAAAAAAAGCTTTTCCTTTTGGACACATGGACGATTCTATTTGCTGTAGTTACTTATTGTGTTGGAGGAGGATTCGTTTCTTATCTGGGTAAAGTGATAAATTGGCTTGCTTTTTGGACGGGATTGATAATTGTTGTTTTATTTATTGTCAGCTTTAATTTTATTTATGAATTTTTTCGGTTACAGGAAAGCAAGGCTGCGCAAAAGAGTGAAAAAGATTTTCGACTAAGAACAATCTATCTGCAATTTGGACTCACTACGTTGACGATAGGCGCTGTATTAACTGTGTTATTGTATTCAGTCCAGAACATTGGTGTTGTAGTTTGGTTGTTTTTGGCAATATTTTTTATCATGAATTTATCAAATGCAGTACCGCCATTATCACTAAAAAAATCCGGATATGGTGAATTAGTCAGCGCGGTAAATATCGCTGTACTTGCTCCCGCGTTTTCTGTTTCCTTGCAATTGGGGGATATCCATCCCACTTTGGTTTTAATAACTTTTCCAATGTTCTTTTTGTTTCTTTCTATGTTTTTAGCAATTTCTTTAGAGGGTTATTTTGAAGACATAAAGACGAATAGAAATACACTAATGACTCGCTTGGGATGGAAGACAGGGATTAATTTACATAATATTTTTATATTGATGACTTTTTTTATTTACGGATTGAGTACATTATTAGGATTGTCGTGGCAGTTAAGTTATCCAGTGTTTTTTTCGATCCCAATAGCCATTATCCAATTTTGGGAAATGGTGCGGATTAATGAGGGCCATAAACCTCGTTGGAAATTGCTTCGTCTATCGTCCATAGGCACGGTGGCGGTTTTAAATTACTTTCTTTTATTCCGGATGTGGTTAGGATAAAAAATGCCTGAATTTCTTTCTTTGGTTCCGCCTGATATTGCACGAGATACGCTTTTAAAACACATTGAATATTCTCCAGGAATATCTCAAATTCCAGTATTTGAAGCTCTTGACCGTGTTTTGGCAATGGATATAGTCTCGAATGAGAATTTACCAGCTTTTGTCAGAAGTACGGTAGACGGTTATGCAGTTCGTTGTGTTGATACTTTTGGTTCTACAGAAACAATGCCTTCATTTTTCTCCATTATTGGCGAGGTCAGGATGGGTGAAAAAACCGATTTGACCCTTTCTGAAGGCCAATGCGCAGTTATTCACACGGGTGGCATGTTGCCTCAAGGAGCTGATGCCGTCGTTATGATTGAACATACTCAGAAATCGATAGCCAATGAAATAGAAGTATTCAGGGCAATTGGAAAAGGTGAAAATATACTTCATCAGGGAGAAGATGTTGAAATAGGAGAAAGAATTTTTTCCAAAGGGAATGTAATTCAAATAGGCGATATAGGCGGGTTGTTGGCATTGGGTTTTGTTTCTATTCCTGTGTTTAATTTGCCAAAAGTCGGAATCATATCAACAGGGGATGAATTGGTTGAACCAGGAGACACCTTGCTTCCAGGAAAAATACGCGATATTAACTCATATACTCTTTCTAATTTAATAAGAAAATATGGTGGGATTCCAAAAACATACGGAATAGTACGCGACAACCCCGATTCATTATCTCTAATGATGCGCCAGGCTCATATGGAAAATGATCTGGTAATTGTAACGGCAGGTTCATCTGCCAGTGTTCGTGACTATACTTCAGATGTAGTTAATCTGCTTGGCTCACCCGGTGTTCTTGTCCATGGAGTGAATGTCCGTCCAGGTAAGCCAACAATTCTGGGATACTGTGATCATAAACCTGTCATTGGTTTACCAGGAAACCCCGTGAGTGCATTAGTTATTGCAATGTTGTTTGTGCTTCCTGTATTGCGCAAATTGCGAGGTGAAGTTCGGGTTGAACCATTTGTTGATCAGCGTGTACGTGTTTCAATAAATATTTCATCAGTAACCGGGCGCGAAGATTGGGTGCCTGTAAAATTCTTAAGTCCCGGCAGGGATGGTATTTTAGTGGTAGAACCAATTTTTTATAAAAGCAATTTAATTTTTTCGGTTATCCGTGCGGACGGCTTTGTAAAAATCGGATCTGACGCCAATGGGATTATGCCGAATGATATTCTCGATTTCTATAGAATTTAAAGGAGTTTCATGGGTTTCTATTTACACGATATTCCATTGGATGCAGCCAAAAAAAGATTTTATGAAGTATTGGATCAGTATCATTTGCGAAATACGCTCGGCATTGAAAGCATTCCAATTAATGAAAATGCCATAAATAGGGTATTGGCACAACCCGTTTGGGCAATATTATCTTCTCCACATTACCATGCGTCTGCGATGGATGGATTCGCAGTTCGGTCTGAAACGATTCAAAATGCACTGCCTTCGCTTCCTATCAGTCTGATTTTAGGTGAACAAACAGTCTATGTAGATACAGGTGATCCATTACCGGATTGGGCTAATTGTGTCATTCCAATTGAACAGACAGAATCGATAAACGAGAACAATGAAATATCAGACGATAAAAGAAATTCTTATGCTATTCGAGTTCGTGCTTCACTTGCCCCCTGGATCCATGTTCGTTCTATGGGTGAAGACATCATTTCTTCAGAGTTGGTTCTCCCTGCTGGGAAACAATTGGTACCTGTGGATTTAGGTGCGGCTGCTGCTTGCGGTCAAACTGAATTGGTAGTTGTTCGTAAATCCAGGGTGGCTATTATCCCTACAGGGACGGAATTAGTAAGGATTGGTTCCGAAGTAAAACGAGGTGATATCATTGAATATAATTCAATCGTTTTAGCAGGACAGGTTTTACAATGGGGTGGATTACCGAAACGCTATGATATTGTTGGGGATAATTTCAATTCGATTAGCCAACGTGTTTTAGAAGCAGCCGAAGATAATGATTTAATATTACTAAATGCCGGCTCTTCGGCCGGATCCGAAGATTTTTCTTCTGCTGTTATAGAAAAATTGGGTGAAGTTTTGGTGCATGGGATTGCAGTTCGACCTGGACACCCTGTAATTTTGGGCATTATTAATTCTGGAAAAGAACGTAAAGTGCCCATTATTGGTATTCCTGGTTACCCAGTCTCTGCAGCATTGACTGGCGAGATTTTTGTGAAACCATTGATTCAGGAATGGGCCGGCATAAAGAATATTAAATCTCCCATCTTGGAAGCAAAAATAACCCGAAAAATCACTTCGCCTGCTGGAGACGATGATTATTTGCGTGTAGTTACAGCAAAAGTAAATGGACAATATTTAGCAGCCCCATTGGCCCGTGGAGCAGGTGTGATTACATCATTAGTTCGGTCTGACGGTTATGCGGTTATTCCTCGAGGAATTCAGGGACTGGAAGCTGGGGAAAAAATTCAGGTAATCCTGAATAAATCAATGGATGAAATTGATAATACTTTGTTGATGATTGGATCACATGATTTAACCATTGATGTTTTGGCTGAATATTTAGCAGTTCGTGGGGTGAGGCTTGTTTCTTCAAATGTCGGAAGTTTAGGCGGTCTGATGAGTCTTAATAGGGGTGAATCTCATTTTTCTGGTTCACATTTATTGGACCCTGAAGATGGTAGTTATAATATTAATTATGTAAAGAAATATTTAGAATTAAAAAATGTAAAAATCATTCATTGGGTGCGCCGTGAGCAGGGTTTATTGGTGGCTGCTGGAAACCCCAAAAATATAAATAATTTACAGGATATCTCTAAGGGGAAGGTTAAATTTATTAATCGCCAACGTGGATCCGGAACTAGAGTTTTATTGGACTACTATTTACAAAAGAATGGCATAGATAAACAACATATTACCGGGTATCTTTTGGAAGAATACAATCATTTGGGGGTGGCAGTTGCCGTGGATTCAGGTAAAGCAGATGTAGGTCTGGGTATTAATGCTGCTGCTAAAGCCCTTGGCCTCGATTTTATACCCTTGTTTTATGAAAATTATGATTTGATAATTCCCAATGATGTTTACTATAGTGAAAATTTTAAACCCGTTTTGGATGCTATGGTGAATTCTGATTTTCGGAATCGTGTACAAACTTTACCAGGATATGATATCTTTTGTATGGGGATAGAGTTGGTAGAATAACTAATAAAAGGAGGTGTTAATGACTATTGGTGTTTCTGAACGCGCACCTGAGTTTGTATTAAAAGATGAAACAGGTGAGTTGACCAGGCTATATGATTTTAAAAATCAACCGGTTGTGTTATATTTTTATCCGAAAGATGATACTCCAGGGTGTACAACAGAAGCATGTGAATTTCGAGATGACTTTTCGGAATATATTAAAGCCGGCGTGGTCGTTTTAGGGATTAGTCCGGATTCCCCCAATTCGCATTTAAAATTTAAGAAAAAATACAGTCTGCCTTTTCGATTATTGGCGGATGAAGATCACAGTGTTTGTGAAGCTTATGGAGTTTGGGGATTAAAAAAAATGTATGGAAAGGAATATTTTGGGGTTCTAAGAACGACTTTTTTGATCTCACCAGATGGCCTAATTAAAGCCGTATTTGAGAATGTTAAACCAAAAGGACACTCAAAAGAAATTCTAGCAGCTCTAAAATAAAATAACCGGGTGCTTTTTAGATTAAAAGCACCCGGTTAAAAAATTAATCTGCTACTAATGGCAATAACTCAGAATTATTTATTTTAAGCTGAGTTTCTATTTCTTTTTTTGCCAGATCCAGAAGATATACTCCTCCCAAATATGAGACGATAGTGTTTTGCATATTGAACCACATTTCTTGTGCAGCACAATCCTCTTTCCTCTCGCATTCTTCTCCACAGTCCAGACAAGAGTTGAGACAAATGGGACCCTCTAGAGATTCTGCTATCTTTAGAACAGAAATGTCTTCGGGAGGAATATTCAATCTTAGCCCGCCTCGTGGACCAGGTGACGCTTTAATTAAACCTGTTTGCATCAAGGTATGACCAATTTGATGCAAAAAAGGTAATGGAATATTTAAATTTTCAGCCAATTGTGCTGTAGGTATTGGGCGGCTATTTTCTTCTTTGGCAAGCGCCACCATTAATTGAATGCCATAATCCAGCCTGCGACTAATTCGAAACATGTTCACCTCTATGTTAGATAATTATATAATAGTTAACATAATCTAGAATATTTATCAAAGTAAGTGACAAATGTCCTGAAAAAAGTTATAAATATTATGTTGTCAGACAAAGCCAAACTTAAAGCTTGTATACAGCTATTGAAATTGCTATGAAAGTACCTATAATCGCATTAGATTTACATTAAAAAGTACCTGAGGAGGATCGAATGAAACGAAATAAATTTATAATGCTGGCAGTAATCATTATGAGCGCATTAGTGTTGTCGGCATGTGGCGGGGGCGGAGGTGACACATCAGAGGAAGTAACTGTACCTGCTCCGTATTCAGGAATGACAAACCCGTTTGATGGGGATAGTACAGCTGCAGCGGCTGGAGAAGAAATTTATGTCACCAAATGTGTGTCATGCCATGGAGAAACAGGTAAAGGTGATGGGCCGGCAGGACAGGCATTAACACCACCTGCAGGTGATTTGACAAAGATTGTTAGTACTATCGGAGATGATTATCTTTTTTATCGCATTTCTGAGGGTGGTGCAATGGATCCATTTAATTCATCAATGCCAGCCCAAAAATCAGTTTTATCAGAAGATGAAATCTGGCAGGTTGTTACTCATATCAAGTCATTCAAATAGTTATTGGGTGTCCTAAAACAAAACGCGCGAGTGAGAATTCTCACTCGCGCGTTTTGTTTTTTAAATTTTGGATAGTAAAATAACTATATGAAATCATTAGAGAAGATAAGCATATTACTGGCTGATGGACATGCATTATTTCGACGGGGTTTGAAAAATTTAATAGAAGAAAATTCTCGATTAAGTGTTGTTTATGAAGTATCAACTGGGAACGAGGTATTAGCTTTGGCTAATCATGCTGGCTTTAATATCATAATAATGGATGTTAATCTGCCCATATTATCTGGAATAGAAACTCTGAAGGAAATTCGCAGTTTAGGTAACCAGATTCCAATACTTATTATGGGGATAACAGAGCAGGAAGAGATTATTTCTTCCTGTATTAAGCTGGGAGCTGATGGTTATTTTCTAAAGAGCGAGGAGGTAGAGAATCTATATAAAGCTATTTATGAAGTAGCTGAGGGAAAAAAATTTATATCGGAAAAATTGACATCCATGCTTTTTGATATTATTTCGAAGAAGAATATATTTCCTTATGAGTTACTCCTTTCATCAAGGGAGCTGGATGTTTTGAGATTATTGATAATGGATAAAAATAATCGTGAGATATCCAAATTACTATTTGTTTCAGAAAATACCATTAAGACACATATAAAACATATATTTGCAAAGATGGGGGTTAAAAGCCGAAGAGAAGCAGTAAAAAAGGCAAAATTGTGGGAGATTAATTGAACAGGGGATAATAAAATCACCCGCTATGCTGAAATAAATCACCCAATAATGTTTTACATATTATTAGATAAAAAGGGTGAAATATATATACTATTCTTGAGGTCGAAATATGGAGAGATTTGGGAGTGAACAAAAGATTCTCATTGCTTCAATAAATCCACTTTTCACGAAAGGGATTGAACGATTGTTGCGTTTGCGGAATGATTCAGAGTATTTAAAAATCAGGACTGCTAAAAGCATGCAAGATATTCTGGTTGCCATAAAAAAATGGGAACCAAACCTGGTGATCTTGGATTATGACAATGAGAAGATTTCTCCTAAGGTTTTCTTTGACTCTTTCATTGAAAGTCAATATGAAACCCAGCTTTTGCTTTTGTCTTTAAATAATAGTGAAACGGTAAGCGTTTATGAGAGGAATGTAATTTCTTTTGAAGAGGCTACCAATTGGCTCGAATCCCCAGGTATTTTTACAAAAAGAAATTATGGAAATACCTAAAATTACTCAAACAGGAGAAAAGGGATATGAAACATTTAGTAATAGTTGTTATATTAATAATCGGATTGACTTTTTTAACAAATTTTGTATTGCAATCTATTGGTTTGCTGCCTGTAGAAGCCAGTACTCAGGCGGTGATCATTGACAGATTGTTTGATACTCATTTCTTGATTATCTCTTTCCTTTTTTCGCTGATCCTTGTTTTTTTGGTCTATAGCATTGTTGTTTTCAGGCAAAAAAAGGGAGATGATGGAGATAGTGTCCATGTTACAGGTTCTTCAAGATTAGAAATCGTTTGGACTATTATCCCTTTAGGAACTGTAATTTTTTTCTCGTATTTAGGTGCTTTATCCTTGGCAGAAACTCTTAAAGTCGATGCAAAGGCTTTAGATGTAAAGGTTACTGCCGGGCAATGGTACTGGTCGTACGAGTATCCGGATTTCGAAATAACAACCGATACACTTTATTTACCCGTTGACCGTCAAGTGCGTTTGTCAATGACATCCGTTGACGTTATCCATTCTTTTTGGGTACCTGAATTTCGAGTTAAACAAGATGTATTGCCGGGCGAGAATTTGGTTAAAGAGCTTCGGTTCACACCTACCATTATTGGTGATTACACGGTGATGTGTGCTGAGCTGTGCGGTGGTGCGCATGCTTATATGAATAGTCCGGTAAAAGTACTTTCTTCTTCAGATTTTCAGGATTGGATAGATGAAGAGACTGGAAATATTCCGCAAGATCCAATTTCCAGGGGAGAAAAATTAGTTACAAAAAACGGTTGTGTCGGTTGTCATAGTTTGGATGGCGCTCCTGGTGTTGGCCCAACATGGTTAAACTTGTATGGTTCAGAAAGAAAGTTGAATGACGGTACGACCGTCATCGTTGATCAGGAATATCTGCTTAATTCTATCGTAAACACCAATGGACAAATTGTTGATGGATTTGCAGCCAATATTATGCCGCAAACATATGGCGATCAATTGAGTGAAGATGAGATAAATAATATTATTGCTTTTATTGAATCATTGAAGTAATTGAGAGGATAATCACATGAAAAAGTTCTTTAGTTTGGGAATTATCAGAGGATTACTGTTTCAATTGGTCGGATCTCTGATTGGTGCAGGAATTATGGGGGGGATTCGTGCATTAATAGGATTGCCCTGGAAAACAGAGCCTGCCATAGTTTTGGGTGGATTGTTTGGAACAATTTTCTTTATTATAGGTCTGGGTGGTTTTAGAGACTGGTGGAGGATGGCAATAGGTGAACCTGTTCCAGAGCCACATGAGATTGAAGAAGAAAAAGGCGGGTGGCGCTATTTTGGCTTCAGCCTTGATCATAAAGTCATTGGTATTCAGTACGGTGTTCTTTCTATGATTTTGCTTTCAGTAGGTGGTTCGCTGGCGCTTATTTTTCGAGTAGAGCTGGCGCAAAGCGGGTTGCAAATATTGAACTTTGTCCAATTTAATACATTGGTTGGTTTACACGGAATGGTTTTAATTGCTGCGATTTTAATGGGCATAGCAGCTGTCAGTAATTTTGTTGTTCCATTGCAGATCGGTGCTGCGGATATGGCGTTTCCACGATTGAATGCGTTTTCTTTCTGGATTGCAGTGCCTGCTACTTTTGTTTTATTAAGCGCGATGTTGTTTGGTGGTTTTGAAACCGGGTGGACCGCTTACCCTCCGTTAAGTGTGCGTGGTCCAATGGGCATTCAAATGTTTTTCCTGGGTGTATATTTTGTGGGTTGGTCGTCTATTTTAGGTGCTCTGAATTTGATTGTGACAATTATAAGGATGCGGGCAAAAGGGATGTCAATGTTTAAGATACCCATATTTGTCTGGTCTGTTTTAGCCACATCGCTTATATCAATGACAGCGACCCAACTAATCGGTCTGTCCTTTCAATTGGTTATGTTTGAGCGACTTTTGGGTATGAGTTTCTTCACTCCAGCAAACGGCGGGAATCCTATCCTTTTCCAACACTTGTTCTGGTTTTATTCGCATCCGGCAGTTTATATATTTGTGTTACCCGGATTAGGTATTATCAGTGAACTATTGCCTGTATTTGTGAGAAAACCCCTATTTGGTTATAAATGGGTAGCAATGTCTTCCATGGGGATTGCATTAACGGGATTTTTGGTATGGGGTCATCATATGTTTACTGCCGGTATAGAAGAGTATCTACGCGTGCCGTTCATGTATAGTACGCTGTTGGTAGCAGTTCCTACTGGAGTAAAGTTTTTTAGCTGGATGGCTACATTATGGCAGGGAAAATTAAGATTTCCCGTCCCCATGCTTTTTACACTTGGGGCAATTATCGTGTTTTTAATGGGGGGATTAACCGGGCCGCCGAGTGGTACTGTATCCACAGATTTGCATTTACATGACACATACTATATTGTTGGACATTTTCACAACACCATGTTTGGTGGTTTTATATTCCCAATCTTTGCGGCAATTTATTACTGGTATCCAAAAATTACTGGAAGAAAGTTAAATGATGTGATGGGAAAAATTCATTTCTATTTGATGACACCGGCTTTTTTGGTGATGTCTTTTGGACAAATGCAGGTAGGTTTGTTGGGAATGAGGCGCAGAATTGCTGATTATGATCCGGCTTTAAAGTTCGATAATACGCAAATGTTAATCACTATTGGTGGTTTTCTAATTGGCATTGCTGTACTTATCTTCTTTATTAATTTGATCTACAGCGCAAAACATGGAGAAGAAGCTACTGGAAATGTTTGGAAATCACGTTCCCCTGAATGGACATTACTGCCATCTCCTGTACCTGCACATAATTACGCCAAGTATCCATTTCAAGTAGTTGGTGAGCCATACGACTATGGATTGGCTGGATCAAAATTTGTGGAATTGGAAAAAGAGTCGGCTTCAGCTGATAAGGAGATAAAACATGAATAAATTGCCACCCTTAAAACGAGGAGTTGTTGTTTTTGCCATATTGAGTGTTCTGACGGCTATTGAATATATTTTGAGTATTAATGAAGTTGCTCAAATATTTCTATGGACGGTAGCAATCATAAAATTGTTGTTTGTAGTGCAATTCTTTATGCATTTTTACCGGATTATCAATCCTGATGACGGAGGTCATTAATGAATTCAATTCATTCAGCAAGCTCTAGTTATCAAAAAAAAGCAGCTACTAGCCGCCTGGGTTTATGGTTGTTTTTCCTCTCGGATGCATTTATGTTTGGCGGCTTATTAATAACTCGGTTTTATTTACTTGGAAACCGTCGTTTAGAACTTGACCAGACACTTGGATTGATCGTTACTTCCGTTCTTTTGATCAGTAGTTTCTTTATGAATCGGGCAGAGGTAATGATGTCTCAAGGGAATTTTAAAGGCTTTAAAACATCAATCATCATCACAATAATTCTAGGTATTGGGTTTTTGGTTGGAGTAGTTGGTCTTGAATGGGGTACTGCTCATTTTGGTCCAGCAGATGGCGCTGAAGGGGCTGTATTTTATATGATGACTGGGATGCATGCTTTTCATGTTCTCACTGGGGTCATTTTTTTGGGAATTGTACTGAGAAATGCGAGTAAGGGAAAATATACAGCTGACCAGCATTATGCGGTAGAAGCCAGTGCCAATTACTGGCATTTCATAGATGTGGTTTGGATTATCTATTACCCATCATTGTATTTAATGGGCATGATTTAAGGGCTTTTTAATGAAGAAATACGGATTTTGGATTGTTATAAGCGCAGTAGTGTTATTTGGCGGTTTGTATGGGTTATTCGGTTTAAAACCATATGTTTTGCGTGGGTCTGTCATTGACCCGCCAATACCCGCGCCGCCTTTTACATTGACAGATCAAAATGGATCAAATTTTTCCTTGTCAGATCATTACGGAAAAGTAGTAATAATGTTTTTCGGTTATACCTACTGTCCGGATGTATGTCCGACCGCTTTATACGAAATGAAATCCATCAAAAAAAGATTAAATAGTAAAGAAGAGAATGTCGAATTTGTTTTTATAACGGTTGATCCTCAGAGGGATACGACAGATCAATTAAAACGTTATTTGGCCTCATATGATGAGTCTTTTTGGGGTTTAACCTCGGATGAGAATAAACTGAATGAGGTATGGAAAAATTATGGGGTTTTTCGCCAGGTTCAAGATGAAGGAAAAGTTTCGGGATATTTGGTAGATCACTCGGCGCGTTTGTATGTAATTAATCCAAAAGGAGAGTTGTTAATGACGTATACGTCAGATGCCTCAGTGGATGATATTGTTTCTGACATTGCTTATTTGATTAAACAAGGAAAGTAAATGTGCTGATATTGACCAAAAACAAGTGGTTTCTAAGATTTATTATCAGCATGGCAGTTGGTATGATTTTTGGCTTTTTTGTTAGCGAAGCTTCGTTTGCCTTATTAAAAGAATCGGACGCTCGTTCACCGGAAATAATCGTGCTTGAAATACCGGAGGGAACATCAGAACGGATTGCGAATGGGCAATCAATCCCCACTATCCCTGAAAACATGGTGTTTTATTCCGGAGATAAATTACTCGTAAAAAACTATGATTCGGTGAGTCATCAGTTGGGACCCGTTTGGGTGCCCGCAGGTACAACAGGTACGTTATCTCTTGAAAAAGCCGAGAAGTACTTATTAACATGTACATTTCAAACCGGCAATTTATTGGGACTAGACGTTCGTGATCATGCAACTGTGGATATCCGTGCTCAAGGTGTGTTGGCGATTGGGTTGCCATCTGGAATACTGCTCTGGTTGTTTTCTCTTGGTTTTACCCCAAAAGAAAAAACCAGCCTTGGGAGTCAGGCTGAATGAGCAAAAAAAAGTACCAAATCAAAATATTTATTATGAGCTTTTTAGTGATTATTGGACTTGGAGTGCTTATCCGTCTGGGTGTCTGGCAACTGGAACGCTTGGATTGGAGAAAGTCTTTTAATTTGCATTACATTCAACAGATAAACGCACCAACACTCAATTTAAATAAGACTCAGGATTTTCAGAATATAACATCAATGGAATATCGCAATGTTCTGGCGACAGGTAGATTTGATTTTTCCTACGAAGTTTATTTGCAAAACCAGGTTTTCGAAAACATACCTGGTTATCATGTTATGACGCCATTAATAATAGATGAAACCAATATCGCAGTTTTGGTGGATCGTGGGTGGATCGCAATTGAAGATTTAGAGCGGATAGACGAAATAAACCGCGGTTTTGAGGATAACTATTTGGTGGGTGGAGTAATTCGGTCCGCTCAAAAAAGGGGAGTATTTGGAACAAATCCGGATAGTGAAAAAAGCACCGATTCCAAATTCTGGATGAATGCTAATTTGGAAGAGATTCAAAAGCAAATTCCTTATAAAATATTACCTGTTTACATCCAGGCAGGTTTCTCTGAAGGAGCCGGCTTGCCTATTGGTTCATCGCCGGATGTAGAGATAACTGAAGGACCACACATGGGGTATGCCATGCAATGGTTTTTCTTTGCAGTTTTATTGGGGGTAGGTTATCCGTTTTATTTAAGAAAAGTTTTTTCTGAGGGAATAAGGAATGTGGAGGAAAGTGAAGAATATGAACGCGATTATTAATCGGCATTATCATAAACTTGTAATAAGCAATCTATTAATTTTATTTTTAATTGTGACTTTTGGTATGTTGTTGAGAAATGGTTCTCAAAATGCTTGTCCGGATTGGCCAACGTGTTATGGGAATTTTCATTATCCTGATACCCCGATAGGACAGTTGCATTTTTGGCACAGGGTCCTATCGGCAGCGACCTATGGTCTTTCGTTGATTATTTTTCTTTCTGCCTGGAAGTCAAGAAGTTATAGCAGGAATATAAAATGGGTGGCTTTTTTAACCTTTTTTATACTGACTTTACAGGTAGTTTTTGGTTGGTATGTTCGCGAGTCGGGGGCTTTAATTCGCGGAATCCATTATTTGCTTGCAATTCTTGCGTTAATATCAACCTCTTTGCAATATGGCCTGATAAAATTTTCAGAAAAAAAATCAGTGAATCAGTATTCGCTAAAACCGGTTATCTTATTTCTATCCTCATTACTTATGGTTGTAATGGGTATTCTGGTATCAGCCTTTGACGCAGATTCTTTTTGTTCAGGTTTCCCGATATGTAATCCGATATTTCCTGAGAATCCATTGGGCTATCTGGTGGTACTTCATCGTTTGTCCGTGTTATTGGTATTTATCTCTTTGATTGGGCTTACCCGGCAGGCTTGGGAACGAGCCAGGGAAGATTTATTTATCCTTTTACCAACAACTGTTGCATTTATAATTTTTATTGGGCAGATTTTTATAGGCGCTAATCAGGTGCTTTCTCCAATGCGTATTGAAATGTTCAGTCTGCATGCAGTATTAACAGCTGCATATTTTATCGCGCTCGGTTTGGCGCTTGTCGGATGGCGGTATGGAGAAATTTCTAAAATAAGAGCACAAAAAAACCTTTTTAATGATTCAAAACGCCGAAAAGATTTATTGCAATTAAATAAACCCATCATCGTAGCACTTTTATTAGTAACAACATATGCGGGCATGATTGTGGCAGGAAAGAGTATGCCCGGCTTAGAATTAACGATTTGGACAATGATTGCAGGAGCATTGGCCGCTGGTGGTTCTTCTGCGGTCAATCAATTTATTGATCGAAGGATAGATCTTTCTATGCAGCGTACTGCACAGAGACCATTGCCTTCTGGTCGTATGCAGCCAGCAGAGGCTTTGACCTTAGGAATCAGCGAGATAATTATTTCCTTTTTTATTTATGTGTTTTTTGTAAACTTGCTGGCAGCGGTTTTGGCAATGGTGGGTATGTTTTATTATGTAGTTATTTACAGTCTTTGGTTGAAGCATGCAACCGTCCAGAATATTGTCATAGGTGGAGGTGCCGGAGCAATTCCACCTTTGGTGGGTTGGGCTGCCGTTACTGGAAGCTTGAATGTTCCTGCTTTATTTTTATTTGCGCTGATATTTTTATGGACACCACCGCATTTTTGGGCTTTAGCAATAGTCCGTAAGAATGATTATGCACGGGCTAGTGTACCAATGCTCCCAGTAATAAAAGGTGAGAAATACACAAGAATCCAGATATTTCTCTATACAATCCAATTGGTTATTCTTACCCTGGTAATGCCGTTATTTGGATTGGGAGGAAGCCTTTATTTTGTTCTTGCACTGATTCTGGGTGGTTGGATTTTGCACTCAGCTTGGATGGTATTAAAAAGAGAAGGAAATAAAGTGGCATTCAAAATGTATCGGTATTCAAGTATGTATCTGGTGTTTATATTTCTGGCTTTAGTGGTTGATGTTTTGATCTAACCTGGTAGCCATCAAAAAAATCATATAAATTTTTTTTGATGGCTACTTTTTTTACGCCAGCTTTACCACTACTTTCCCCGTGTTCCATAATTCTTCAAGACGATAATATTTTCGTTGATCCGGGGAAAAAAAGTGAACTACTACACCACCAAGATCCAATACAACCCATCCATTTTCAGAGTGGCCTTCTGGTGTTTTGCTGAAATGCATATTCTTTTTTACTTCATCGTGTACATATTTTGCTAATGCATCTAACATACGATCACTTGTGCCAGTACAAATTACAAAATAATCCGTAAAGGATGCAGTGTTTTGAATATCCAATAATAAAATATCTTCACCTTTTTTCTCGTCAAGAATTTTTACAATTAACCGGGCTAATTCTAGATTATTCAGATTTCACCTCAAAAATATATCTAATTAATTTTTTAATGACTTTACAAAAAGCAAATGCAATTTGTAAAGGGTAAATCGTGTCTAAACAAAATACGCTTTAAAGACCATGCTTAATGTAGTTGATACGATTTTAACATAAAAAAACGCATAGTTTAACCCTCAGTTCCAATTCGAATTTTTCGTATAGGTGTATAGACTGGACCAGATGGTCTTAATTCACTATGGAAGACGACTACTTCTTTCAAAAGCATTTGCCCAAAGCAGGTATTTTTTACAGGAATTATTACATCACCTATTTTTTTTGAGTTGGTTCCGGACACATTTCTGGATAATCGTCCGATTGTCAAATGAGGTTTGAAAGGTTTGGTTTCACGAGGAAAACCATATTTTGAACAAATCTCCTCTGTAATAGAATATATTCGTTCTAACGAACTGATATCAGAGATTCCAACCCATAAAACATTAGGCTTGGAAAGATTCGGAAAAGCACCAACTTCACGAAGTGTGAGTTCAACCGGCTTTTGTTGAGCCAGGAATTGATCGAGGTCATCGGCAATTTGAAATGCCTGATGTAGAGGAGTATTCCCTAAAAATTTAAATGTAATATGGATATTTTGTGCAGAAACCCACTTTACACAATTTTCGGGTTGGGCTAATTTTAACTGTCCGATCAGATCTGCCAGCTTTTTCTCAATTATTTTTGATATTGGTGCAGCTAAAAACGTTCTAAAAGTCTGGGCTTCCATCAAGGTTCTTTCATGATTACTGTAACAATTTTCTCTCCGCTTTTTTCGAAAACAAGTTTTAGCTCAAATTCATCCCCAATCTTCCACTCGTTATTTAAATTGATCAACATGATATGCAAGCCTTTTGGTTTGAACTCAACGCTGCTGTTTGCAGGTATTTCGACTTCTTCCTGCTCTTGCATCATCATATTTCCGTCTTTCATGATACTCATATGAATTTGTGTAAATTCGGCGATGGAACTTTGTGCGTCAATCAAGGTGTCATTTTCGGATGTGTTATTAATGATTATAAAATATGCAGCAGAATTGTTACCTGATAGTGCTGGTCTGGCCCACGGTGTCTGGACGTCTAATGGTTCTTTATATCCGCATCCTGTCAGTATTCCGAATATAAAAATAATGAAAAATATTGTCTTGAAGATTTTCATTGATCCCTCCCAATTATTTTTTGAATATATTGTTACCGAATAGTTGTATCAAGTCCATAAAAATATATAAGGTAGGTTCTAAATAGAATATTAATTAGTTTGTAGGTCAATTGTTAACATTTGTTAATCTATACAGGCTTTATAGATTATGGTATATTTTGTTTACCCTGCTGTGCACGTGATGTTGCACTACCGGTTTTGAGCCAACACCCTTAAAATGGGGCTCAATTCAGAAAGTGAACGCGATAGGCTTGAGCCAAGGCGTAAACTTTCGAGCGGCCCCCTCCTGCTTCGGCAGGTTCAAAACTATGCAGCACACGACATGGTGGGGTTTTTTCTTGACCATACATGGTAAGTAATTCTATAATGGGGAAAACATTGGGAGGTAGAATTATGGGTCCAAATCCGGTATTAAAAAGATTAGGTTTTGATGATACAGATCGTTTGGTCGTGATTCATACAGACGATATTGGAATGTGTCAGGCTTCGGTTTCTGCATTTAGTGATCTTAGCGAAGTTGGGGTTATCTCATCTGGTGCAGTGATGATGCCATGTCCCTGGGCATTGGCTGCGGTAGGTATTCAATTAAAAAATCCAGTTGTAGATTTAGGTGTGCATATCACATTAACCAGTGAATGGAAAAATTATCGCTGGGGACCTCTTTCTACTCGGGATGTAAAAAGCGGGTTGATCGACAACGAGGGATACTTTTATCATAGAGCAAAACCAGCTCAAGAGCATGCAGATCCGGTTGCAGCAAAAATGGAAATGGAAGAACAAATTCGATTGGCACTTCAGGTCGGATTAAAACCTACCCACATTGACACACACATGGGAACAGTCGCGCACCAGAAATTTATGTTGGATTATATTCAGCTAGGTTTGGTTAACCACTTGCCTCCTATGCTATTCCGGATGGATGAGAATGGGTGGAGACAAAATGGTCTTGATGAAAATACTGCAAAACTCGCTGTTCAAATTATGATGAACCTGGAAGCACAAGGGGTTCCTTTGTTTGATCATTTGCGTGGTATGCCTTTAGATACTCCTGAAAATCGAAAAGAGCGCACTTTAGCTCAGTTTGCAGAGTTGCCGGTTGGATTATCCCATTTTATTATTCATCCTTCGAAAAACACACCTGAATTACAAGCGATTACCCCGGATTGGCCATGTCGCGTCGCAGATTATGATGTATTTATCAAGGCCGAAATGAAAGAACTTATTCAAAATTTGGGTATTCATATCATTGGATACCGGGAACTGCAGCAATTGTTGCCATCTTCCCCTATTGTTTTTAGTTGACAGTATTTAGGAAGCTTTGTAAACTTTTAAACTAGAAATGTTTATTGCATTGAGGAGGATCGTATGAGTTCAAATTACCGATTAGTTATGCGAACTGGTCCAAACCCCGGACAGGTTATTTTGTTGGATCGTACCGAAATGATCGTTGGTAGGGATTTAAATAACGAAATTGTTGTAAATGATAGTGAAGTATCTAGAAAACATGCTCGGATATATGTCTTTGGGCAGGGGTTTGTTGTTGAAGATTTTGGTTCAACCAATGGTACATTTGTCAATGGGCAGCGGATAAGCGGTCCGCACAGTTTGATTCCGGGGGAATTGGTTGGGTTTGGAGAAAACATAAGTTACATATTCGAGGTTGTAAATTTTGATCCGGATGCGACCCGGGTTTCCGTGTCTACACCTGCTAATATGTCAACACAGACAGCTTATACGCCGCCACCACAGTCATTTGAAACCCCGGTGATGCCGGTTTCTTCTCCGATGCAATCATCTGTCTCGATGCAATACGCTCCCCCTGTGCAAGCAACTCCTCCGATTTATTCAGGTCAGGTTCCTTCGACTGTTGCACCTGTCAAAGGAAAAAAGAAAAGCAAGATTTGGATCATTTTCTTGATCTTGTTATTGTTGTTGGTTTGTGGCTGCATCATTGTTTTCGTAGTCATTGACTCACTGAATTTATATTGTGACCTTGTGCCAGGGCTTATGAATAGTTTCTATCCTAATTATTGTCAATAATTCGTTGTTTTTACGAAGAATAAAAAGCTCCCGTTTTGTAAAGGGAGCTTTTATTGTCTTTGATTGTCAGTATTGATACAATTATTACAGGTGAGTCATGCAAGATAAAAAAGTAGAATTTACATCTCCAAAATGGACAAGCACCACGAAACTCGTGATTGCGCTGCTTTTAATTGCTGTTTTTGCAGCACTTTTTTTTCGATTTAATCATATATTAGGACCGTTACTGTTAGCGTTTTTGTTAGCTTATTTGTTTTATCCATTAGCGGACATAATTAAATTAAAAATCAAATTCTCATGGCGATTATCAGTCACAATTATTTATTTAATTCTGTTCATCGTATTCATAGGGTTGTTAACTTGGGGTGGACTCACTATTTTTGAACAATTATCCAGCCTAATAAAGTTTATCCAGGTAGAGATCAATAATGTACCTTCTTACTTGGAGGATTTATCCAATCAAAATTTCGTGTTTGGTCCATTTGCTATAGACTTCAGCCAAATGGATCTGGCAGAATTAGGTAATCAATTGCTAGGTGTTGTCCAACCCATCATTTCCCAATTAGGAACCTTGGTAGGCGCTGTAGCAGCGGGGGCAGCATCTACAATTGGGTGGGTTTTCTTTTCATTTTTAATTTCTTATTTTATTCTCTCTGAAGCCAGAGGTCGCCGAAGCGATTTAGTGAAAATTAACATACCCGGGTATAACCAGGACATCAGCCGCATTTCTCGTGAATTGGGCAGCACCTGGAATGCTTTTTTAAGAGGACAATTACTTATTATTTTATTGACGATAGTAATATACACCTTTGTGCTGGTTGTCCTAAGAGTCAATTTTGCGTTTGGTCTGGCAATTGTTGCTGGTTTGGCACGCTTTATTCCTTATGTAGGTCCTGTCGTAGCGTGGACTACGTATGGCTTGGTGACGTTGTTTCAAGATTCAACAATATTTGGCTTGGAATCATTTCAATATGCACTTTTAGTAATTTTGGTTGCCTGGGTAATAGATTTAATCTTGGATAATATTGTTGTTCCAAGGTTAATGGGAGAAGCGTTGGAAGTACATCCTGCGGCCGTAATGGTTGCTGCGATTATTTTTGCAAGTTTATTTGGATTGGTTGGCGTAATTTTAGCTGCACCAGTGTTGGCAACGGCAAAATTGTTTGGGCAATACACTTTTAATAAAATGTTTGACCTTGATCCCTGGAGTAATATTGAGAGGAAAAAATATGATAGACCAAAAAATAAACAGCAGCTTAAGAAATTCTTGGAAATCATTAAGTCTTTAAGCCAGCGAATACAAAATTGGTTCAACATTAAAATAAAGAAAAACAAAAAGTATGGTGTCAATTCTGTTAAAAAGGGATAAAATAAAAAAATATCAAATCCTAGGAGACAAAAATGGATAAAAATGAACCTTTAACCCAAACATTGAATGAAACTGCCAATTATATGGCTTGGAAAGCAGATGAACCCGATGGAGAAACCACCTTTCATTTGGAACTCAATAATGTCACATTGCATTTTTTTAAAGAAGAATGGGTGGAATTTTTAGAGCTTATGACTCCATTGGTAAAGGGAACCCGATAATAAAAACAACCCGCGTCTTTCTGACGTGGGTTGTTTTAGAATTATCCCGAAATCTAAAATTAATATCTTCCTCTTTGTTGTAATACATTTGGAAAGGGGAGATCTGTTAAGTCAACTTTTTTAATTTTCACAGAACATGCTTTAAATTCTGGTATTTTTGCTTCTGGATCCATGGCATCATTGGTAAGCATATTTGCAGCTGCTTCCGCAAAGTGGAAAGGTATAAAGAAGACCCCTGGGATAGTCTTTTCCGTCACTTTGGCGCGCAAAATCACATTTCCCCGTCTGGATGTCACTTTGACTGCTTGTAGGTCGTTAATCTCTAATTTTTGGGCATCACTTGGGTGAATTTCCACATAACCTTCGGGATATAGATCGTCTAGCCAGGAATTGCGAGTTAAAGTTCCACCATGCCAATGTTCCAGTAACCTGCCGGTGTTTAATAGGTAGGGGTATTCTTCATCCGTTTCTTCGTTGATAGAACGAAAATCCAAAGGGTGAAATTTGCCACGACCACGTGGAAAACTCTCTTCAAAAAGAAAGGGTGTTCCGGGATGGTCCTCATTTGGCACTGGAGTTTGTAATCCGACTCGGTCTATCCGATCATAGGTTATTCCTCTATAAGAAGGTACTAGTTGTCCCATCTCTTTAAAAATTTCTGAGGGGTGATTGTATATCCAACCCGAGGATTGGTTTCTGCCAATTTTTTCTGCAATTCTGGTCGCTAGATCGCCTATTATTTCCCAATCGGCTCTTGAATTTCCTAAAGGTGTCATGGCTTTTCGCACAAGTTGTACTCGACGGTCCGTGTTTGTGAAGGTGCCATTTTTTTCTGCAAAAGAAACCGCAGGCAGAAACACATCAGCATAAGCCGCGGATTCATTGATAAATAAATCCTGAGCGACTACAAATTCCAGATTTTGCATGTGAAGATGAGCTTCGTTAAGATTTGGCTCACTCATCATCGGGTTTTCACCCATAATATATAGAGATCGGATGCCGTCCTTACCCACATTTGCTAATATTTCAGTTGTTGATAAACCTTTTATTCGATTTAATCCGCCATGCTCTATCAGCCACATTTTTTCAAATTTCTGTACTGTTTCTTCATCTTCCACTTCCTGGTAACCGGGATAATGCCAGGGCATCGCTCCAGAATCAGAAGCACCCTGCACATTGTTTTGTCCTCTGAGGGGGTTTAATCCTGTTCCGTGTTTTCCGATATGACCCGTTAATAAAGCCAGGTTAATTAAGGACAAAGTATTATCTGTTCCATGGGTGGATTGTGAGATTCCCAATGTCCAGTATATGGCTGCCCGATTGGCATTAGCATACATACGCGCTGCCTGAATGATCGTATCCCGGTTCACCCCTGATATGGATTCTGCGTATTCGGGTGTGAATTTTTCCATCGACCTGCAAAATTGTTCAAAGTTCTCAGTCCGATCTTCGATAAAATTTCGGTTATAAAGTTCTTCTTTTATAATCACGTGCGCCATACCGGAAAATACTGCGACATCTGAGCCAGGTCTTTCAGCCAACCACAATGCTGCGTGGTTAACCATTTCCACTCGTCGAGGATCTACAACGATGATTTTTGCACCATGCTTTTCCACCGCGGCTATCATTTGAATGGCGATAATCGGATGAGTCTCCGTTGTATTTGAACCCGTGATGATAAACACATCGGTATCGGCTACCTCAGCAGCTGTATTTGACATTGCAGCTGATCCCAGGGCTTTTTGTAAACCAACAACACTTGCTGCGTGACATAGTCTGGTGCAGTGGTCGATGTTGTTGGTGCGGAATAATACGCGGTACATTTTTTGCAGCAAATAATTGTCTTCATTAGTTGCTTTTGCACAACAATAAACTGCCATAGCGTCCGAACCGCCGCTTTGATAAATTTCTACTAACCGGTTGGCGGTATATTCCAGGGCCTCCTCCCAACTCGTTTCACTCCATTCTGAACGATCAAATGCCTGAGTACGTTGCCCTGGTTTTTGTGGATGTTTCCGAATTAATGGCGTTGTTACCCTTCGTTTGTTGTAAATAAAATCATACCCAAAGCGGCCTTTGACACACAGGTTTCCTTTGTTTACGATAGATTCAAATGGTGAAGTTACTTTAAAAATAAAATTATCCTGAATATGCAAATCAAGATTGCAGCCAACTCCACAAAATGGACAAATTGTAGGGACTTTCCTTGTATCTTTTGTTAACATTGTTCACCTCCATCACTGTTATTCGCAGTTTTCTGGTGAGCGTTTAATTTTTTCTTCCTCTCAGACCTGGTTAAAGACATGATTTCATCTGAAGTGTAGCCTTTTTCCATTAACCATTGTTTTTTGGGTTTGAGTGCGCCCGTAGGACAAACACCTACGCATTGGCCACAGAATACACAGGTAGATTCAGGCATCGAGATATTATAGAATGTACTGATTTCTGTATGATACCCGCGATTTTTGAAATTAATTGCGTATGCGTATTGGGCGTCATCTGCGCAGACTTGAACACATCGCCAGCATAAGATACATTTTTCATAGTCGCGAATATACATTGGATTATCATCAATCAGTTCCGGTGTGCGTCTTTGCGAATCCGGAAAACGGTTTTGATCTGCCTGATATTCTTTCAATAAGGATAGAATTTCCGGTGCTTCTGATAAATCAACCGAGCTGGCTAACATTTCCAAAATTGTGCGTCGAGACAAATTTACCCTGGGTGTGGAAGTTTCAACGACCATCCCTTCACTGATTGTTGCAACACAGGATGGAATCAATGTCCTTGCACCATGAACTTCAACGACACAAATCCTGCAAATTGCATTGGCTGTACAATGATCGAAAAAACAAATAGTTGGTATGGATATTCCAATCAGTTGGGCTGCTTTATGAATGGTGGTTCCTGCTGGAGCCTGAACTGATTTTCCATTTATCGTAAGGTGGATTTCGTCAGTCATGTGAACCTCCTGTAGACCTGAATGATTCTCTAAATAACTCGGGCCAAATAAGCATTGCGCTTTTCATTGCAGAAAAAGCAGTTTGCCCCAGACCACACAAGGATGTATCAGTCATAGTTGTTCCGATATCCATCAAAGTCTCATAATCAGAAGGGTTTATATGATTTTCTTCCATCCTTTGAATAATTTCTAATTGGCGTTGGGTTCCAATTTGGCAGGGGTAGCATTTGCCACATGATTCCTCTGCAAAAAAGTGGGCAAGTCGTGTAAGGATATCTAACATGTTACGTGTTTCATTAAATACAGTAATGACACCTGAGCCTAAAGGCAGATCGGCTGATCGTAAATCTTCGAATGTGAGCTTTACATCCAATTGATCCGGCGAAGCAAACGCCCCGGCAGCACCACCAATCAAAATGCCTTTAATGGTGTGACCAGGGTGGATTCCCCCGGCAAGGTTTTCGATCAAATGTCTTAATGTGACGCCAAACGGCACTTCGTATAAACCAGGTTTTTGAATATCACCACTGATACAAAACAGCTTTGATCCTGGTGATTTTTCAGATCCGATTGCCCTATAATTTTCAACACCTAGAGACAAGATAATTGGGATATTTGAAAGTGTTTCAACATTGTTAATCACTGTCGGTTTGCCATACAAACCTTGGGAAGTTGGAAAAGGCGGCTTGATTCTGGGAAAACCACGTTTTCCTTCTATCGATTCAAAAAGGGCGGTTTCCTCTCCGCAAATGTAGGCTCCTGCGCCACGTCGCACTTCAATTTCGAAATTAAAATTCGTGGATAAAATAGAATTTCCTAAATAACCGGCTTGTTCCGCTTCATAAATTGCATTTAGAATGATTTGATATGCATTTTTATATTCACCCCGAATATAAAAAAAGCCTTTTTGGGCGCCTATCGCGTAAGCATTGATGATCATACCCTCAATCACCAGATGAGGGTCATCTTCCATGATCACACGGTCTTTGAATGTACCTGGTTCAGCTTCATCACCGTTACAGACAACATATTTTGTTTCACCTGGTGCCCGAGCCGCTCCTTCCCATTTTATCCCGGTGGGAAACGCAGCCCCACCTCTGCCAACAAGGCCAGATTGTTTGATCCAATCAATAATTTGCTGGGGAGTACTTTGAAGTGCTTTTTCAAGACTGGTATAACCACCATTTTTTTGATAGTTTTCCAATGACGTTGGGGCGTTATTTCCACAATTTTTTGTTAGCCATCTGATATCACCAGAAACTATGGATTGTGGGCTTTTACCTTTCCATTCGATTAAATCCTGCCAGGTTTGAATGTCCTGGGCGTTAATCGGTTTGTCTTTGATCATGATTGCAGGGGCATGCTCACATAATCCCAAACATGGTGCTCGTTCGACTGTGAACTGATCAAGAGTTTGATTAATTGCAGGTGTAAGACGGGGAACCATTTTCATGATCGACTCAGAGCCTGCCATTGCGCATACAGGATCATTACACACATGGATGATGGTTTTTTTTACAGGGGATTGATTGAACAATGCGTAAAATTCAATTACACCAAAGACATCAGCTAAAGGAATATTCAGTAAACTGCTTATTACTGCAGCGCTATCTTTCGAAATGTAACCATGGTAATCCTGAACAGCGTGCAATGCCGGTAATAAAGCTGTCCTTCCCTGGAGTGCAAAAGGCATCAATGTATTTCGTATAGCCTCTGTGTCCATATAGGTCATTTTTTCTCCTGATAAATGGGGTAACAAAATTGGTGTGAATTGGAGCTATTTACTCCGAGAAATTTATTATAATTATAGCTATGTATTCAATAGTAATTCAAGCAGGCGGAAAGTCTTCTCGGATGGGCCAGGATAAAAGCTTTTTAATGATATGTGGAAAGCCAATGATTCAACATATCATCGAAAGAGTTTCTGGTTTGGGAGATGATCTGATAGTTACGACCAATGAGCCAGACAAGTTTATCGGTTTTAAGGCACGTTTTGTACAGGACGAATTCGCTGGGGTAGGTGCATTAGCTGGTTTACATGCTGGAATAAAAGCAGCAAGAAATGATCTGGTGATTGCAGTGGCAAATGATATGCCGTTTATTAATTACGCTTTGTTCGAGTATATGCAACAACTAGTGCAGGCTGATTTGGATGTAGTGATCCCTCATAACGATACAGGATATGAACCTTTTTATGCCGTTTATCGACGATCCACATGTTTACCTGCAATCGAGAAGGCGATTCAAGACCAAAAAAGGAGAATTATTTCATGGTTTGACACTGTAACGATCAGAACAGTCGAAAATGATGAATTAAAAAAATTTGACCCGCATGGATTAACATTTTTTAATGTAAATACGCCTGAAGACGCTCTATTCGCTGAACAAAATTGCGTTTAAACACAAAATATCTCAAGATCAATATTTTTAGCGGATGACATAGCGATTCTTTCCGGCTGAGTATAAACAATAAATTGATTGCGCCTGGCGTATCCAATCAAAGTGATATTTAAATCTGTGGCAGTTTCTATAGAAGCCTTGGTAGGGCTGGTTCGTGACACCACAACTGAGGCACCGATATGAGCAGATTTTTGCAGCATTTCACTCGAAATTCTTCCAGTTGTAAAAATCATTTTGCGAGTCCACACACTTGGAATCTGAAGCATCCATCCGGCCAATTTGTCAATCGTGTTGTGCCTGCCTATATCCTCAGCTATATAACGAAGATCATTTCCATCTGTAATCATGGCGCAATGGATACCTCGCGTTAGCTTGTATTGGGTTTGTTCTTCCAGTAATATTTCAATTGATTGAGTAATTATTTTGGGGCAAATTAATTCATAGATAGTGTTAGAGATTTCTTTTTTGGGAGATTGAGTTGTTACTCCGCCGGTACAGCCACTGGTTCGTTTCCAGTTTTCCGGTTTTTTTACAGAATGATTCAGCCAAACATCAACATTAGTGAGATCTTTGCATAACCAAACTTGGACAATTTCGTGATGGAAATTGATTGAATGCTCATTATACAAAAATCCAACCGCTAACTCCTTAATTTGAAAGGGTGAACATGAAAATGTCAGCCAATATTCTCCATTTACAGTCAGATCGGTATTGATTTCATCAGGAGCAGGCATTTCGCTGGGTTTACATACACCCTGGTTGTACAAGATGGGAAGGTTCGGGGTAAAATTCATATGTTTGCTATCACCTATTCTTATTTTAAACCGGATTCTTGGTATAAAGGCAAGTAATCTCAGAATGTTTGAGGAACCAATATGTTTTTTGATAATTTATCGAATATTATGGCTATAGACAGTCAAAACACGATGACATGCATTAAAGAGTTTCCTTCTCAATTGTATTCTGGGTGGAAAATCGGAAAAGAGATCAATCTCGCGCTAAAGACTGAAATAAAAACTATAATTTTTGTTGGAGTGGGTGAAGAAGTTCTGGCAGCTGAAATAGCAGTCACGTATGCGTCAAAATATTGTAGAACTCAATTTTTTATTTGTAATGACTATGAAATACCGGTTTGGGCAGCGAGTGAAGAAACATTGGTTGTTGCAGTCGCGTTGCAAGGTGATCCGGAAGAGGTAGTTTCTGTTATACAACAAGCAATAAAACAACAATGTAAATTGGCTGTATTTACCGGGCGAGGATCCTTATTATATTCGGACTCCCAGGAATTGAAATATCCATCTTGGATAATAGAACAGGAAACTGCTTTACCAAGTAAATTTGGTTTGGCCTTGGGTTTTTGCCTGGGATTGTTTGAAAATATTGGATTAATTGAATCACAGCAAGTTTACATAAATGAATCTATTCAAAAAATGGACCAATTATCCCAGGATGTGGGATGTGAAATACCTGCGGTGAAAAATTCGGCGAAACGGATGGCAGGGCAAATGATGAACCGAATCAATATTATTGTCGCTTCGGGGGTGATGCGGGTGGTTGCCAAACGCATGAAAACGCAATTAAATCGTTATGCCAAAACATGGTCGTTCATGGAGGTGCTTCCTGAATTTAATCATGATGCGATGGCTGGAATATTTTTCCCTGAAGAAATTAGCTCGAAAATTTTCGTTATTTTTATTAAATCAGATTTTGACCATCCAAGAAATGAATTGCGATCCGATTTGAGTAAAGAGGCTTTAATGGTCACAGGTATTGGCACAGATGAGATAGTTGCCAGGGGTGATACATTATTGACTCAACTTTGCACTTCTTTGTTGTTTGTGGACTATATAGCTTACTACCTTGCGATTGCTTACCAGGTAGACCCAGCACATTCGGAAACCATAAGTGAATTTGAAGAAACAATCTGTAATATTTCTTTGTGAGCAAAATAGAAGAGTAAATAAATCCTTTATAGATTATTTAAAAGAAGTTTTTTTGGCGATACCAGGTAATATTTAATTTAAAATTGTACTAGCTGTCCAGGTTGATGAGAAAATGATATGACAAAACATTCAAAAATCAGAAAAATTATTCACATGGACCTTGATGCCTTTTTTTGTGCGGTCGAAGAATTGGAGCAAGAAAACTTAAAGGAGAAACCTTTTGCAGTGGGCGGAAAACCGGACGAACGGGGAGTAGTTTCGTCTTGTTCTTATGCCGCCAGACGATTTGGTGTTCATTCGGCTATGCCAATGTCACAGGCATTAAAATTATGTCCCGAATTAGTCATTATTTCTCCAAGACATGCACTATATCAAAAAAAATCCGAACAGGTTATGAGTATTCTGCAGAATTATAGTGCACTGATCGAACAGGTCTCTATTGATGAGGCTTTCTTAGATGTAAGTGATATGTCTGAGGATGGCGACAAGATTGCACAAACAATTAAAAATCAAATCAGATCCGAAACGAATCTATCAGCTTCTTTTGGTATAGCGCAGAATAAATTACTGGCAAAGCTCGCCAATGATGTTGGTAAAAAGCGGTATCGGGAAAAAAATTATCCTGGTTCGATTTTGTTAGTAGTTAACGGGAGAGAAGCTGAATTTCTTGCGCCACTTTCTGTAGACATGCTCTGGGGTGTAGGAAAAAAGACAAAGCTGATCTTGATGGAAATGGGCATAAAGACAATAGGCGATTTAACCAAAACCCCATTGAATTTACTGATTCAAAAATTTGGAAAAAATGGCGCATTATTATCTCAGTATGCTAATGGAATAGATGACCGTCCTTTAGAAGTTAATCAGGATCTGAAATCAATCAGTCAGGAAATGACATTTTCTAAAGATATTATGGATCGGGATGTTATTCGGCTTGAATTGATGGAGATGAGCGAGATGATCGGTCACCGATTAAGAGCCCACAAAGTATTCGCTTCAACAATTCGGTTAAAAATACGTTATGCAGACTTTTCCACATATACAAGACAAGTGCATTTATCCCATCCGGTTGATCAGGATACGATCATATTTGATACTGGTTTGAAATTATTCAACGAGTTTTGGGATCAACGCTCAAAAATTCGATTAATTGGTTTAAGTGCTACACAATTGGTTGAGGGATTTGAACAATTATCCTTTTGGCAAAATGAGGCTGATCGTGAGCGTTTGTTGTTAAATGCTGTAGATAAACTCAAGGAAAAATATGGTAAGAATATTGTAAAAAAAGCGACTAAACTTGATCACAAAAAGGAAAAATAAATTTTGTTGAATATTGCCAATTTCAAGAAAGATATACGCTCAAAAATTATCGATGGATTAGCGATTGTTTTGTTTTTATGGTTGATAGCTTATGTGATCCGATTAATGCAAATTCCTTTCGAGAAGCAGTTTGGTAATCCTGGCCAACTTGTGTATTCCATTGGTTTATTAGCTGTGGCAATTATCTTTCTGGAAAGATCCCAGGTTCAACGGTTTTCACAAATGATGCGTGCCTGGTACGGTATGGCAAGCGGTGTCTTTGCCTGGGCATTCACGAGAATAAGTAGTGAAATTAGCCAGATTGATTTATCGACATATAGCAGTCTCTTGATCTTAATCATGATTGGATTAATCATTGCTGTTTTGTGGCGAAAAGAGTTGAGTTTGGGTCCGCAATTTTTCGCACTGGTTTTTATTATGAATTGGGTGGGTGTTATTTTTTATACTTGGCTGAGTATTTTATCTGGCTGGAATATAATTTTTCGAAATCTAATCTATTTAAGTGGATTTTGTGCAATTCTATTTTTTTTATTGGGTATCTGGTACTTATTTATCCGAACAGAATGGCGCATTCAACGAATGTGGTTAGCAATATGGATCTGGTTCTTAGGCACATATATTGGGTATGTTTTTCTAAACTGGTTTTACCTGAATTCTTAATTCCTGCTCATATACCTGTGCAATTTTTTCACTGATAATTTCCCAAGAATAATTTTTTGCATGTTCTGCGCTTTGATTTCCAAGTTGTTCCTGTAAGGTTTTATTTTTAATTATTTGCACTAGTCGATCTGCCATAATTTGGGAGTCATTACCAGGAACAACAAAACCTGTAACACCATCTCTAACTAGGAATGGTAAACCACCTACTTGAGAAGCGACAACAGGTGTTCCACAAGCCATTGCCTCTAAGGCAACCATACCAAATGATTCGTAATGAGATGGCATCACCACTACTTCTGCAGCTGAATAGTAGTATGGTAACATTTCCTGATCCCTTTTCCCTAAGAAAATGACGAGATTTTTTATACCAAGGCTCTCCACCAAATCCTGCAAACGGGCCATTTCGGCATTCATTTCTTCCGGGTTTGCATCTGGTTCTCCACCGATAATCGCTAAATTGTGGGGGCAGCAGATCAAATCGCCGCTTTTTTGAATTATTGCAAGTGAATGTATTAGTGTATCTATCCCTTTTAGGGGCTCAATTCTACCAACGAACAGAATCATCTGGTGACTCTTAGGAATACCGATAACTTCTTTTGCTTCATCGGTTGGGATTGGATAGAAGCGGCTGATATCCACGCCTGGAGGGATAATTGCAATATTGGATGAGTTTGCTTCATATAAAAATTCGATTTGAGATTTTTCAGCCAGGGTGGATGCAATAATTCGGTTAGCGAAATTCAGGACAGTTTTTTCTCCTTGCAATCGATATTCTCCTTCGATCTCCTCAGGAGAGCGGGCAATACGATTTTTCATTAAAACCAGTGTATGAAACATGTGAACAAATGGAACATTCCAGAGTTTTTGAAGATCGATAGCGGCCATACCTGACATCCAATAATGACTATGGATGATATCGTAATGAATGTTCTTTTCTTCTGAAAAACGCAAAATACCTTCGACAAATTTCGGAATATAACGCGCCAGTTCTTTTTTGGGTAGTGGCACTTCTGGTCCGGCGGGAATGTGGACAACGCGATTGCAGTATCCAAGGTCATGCAAAACATGCGGAACATGTTCATCCTGCGAACGTGTGAATACATCGACATGGATTCCCATTTTTCCCAGATGACGTGTGAGTTGGTGGACATATACATTCATTCCACCAGTGTCTTTTCCTCCCAGGGTTGCCAGAGGACAGGTGTGATAAGAAATCATTGCAACATTGGTCATAAAATCCTTGCCTATTCATTTGCACATTGGTATAATCTCGAGCGCGCCACCGTAGCTCAGATGGTAGAGCAGACGATTCGTAATCGTCCGGTCAAGGGTTCGACTCCCTTCGGTGGCTCTAATTTTAACGTATATTTAGGGGAAGACTCTGCGATAATTGTCTACTTTTTTTATTGCGGGTTACCAGTTTCTTAACATTGAAGGATTATCATAGCGTTCAAGAAATTCCTTGGTCGCTTGTTTACCGGTGTTAATTAATCGCAAATAATCTTCATGTTCCGGAGTAATATGAAAATCGGTAGCCTGGACAAAGGATGTATCGATTTTTACAGAACGACGTTGGTCCGTAGGATTATTATCAATTTCTGCGATTTGCAGGCTGATATTGTAACACTCGTATAGATGCGAAATAAAATCCATAATACTACCGATCTTTTTTTCTTTGACGATGACTTCCGATGAAGAATACAAATAAAATCCAAGTGTTTCCCAGTTGGTACCATCAACATACCATAAATTGTTTTTCTTGAATTCCTCCTGATCAAAAAAATGGATTGGATAGTTCATCAAAACGCCGCCATCAACAAAATAATCTCCCACACCCAATTGCTTACCATCGAATTGGACAGATTCAAAGAATAAGGGGATAGACATGGAAAAGCGAACTGCATTAGCTACAGCTATATCGGGTGTTCGATCTGCACAAAATACAGCCACTGAAAGATCTGATAGGTTGGTACTGACAATGTATAAATCGCGAAAGCCTAACCTTCGAAAATCTTCAAATGTAGCCATGGGGTTTCCATCGCAATGTTCTGCTATTACATTTTTTAGCCAGTGATAAAAATATTCACTGGTATACCACCCGTATTTATTTACCAGACGTTGAGCGGCTTCAAGATCACCAGAAATTTTGGTTATCTCCTTACCAATAAATTTTGGCAACCATTCCGGGTCTTTTGCTTCGTATTCGGATTTCAATTGTGGTACTTTTCGATAATCCAGGGAATCCAACAACTGAATTGTTTTGTCAATATCTCTGTTGAAGCTAAGCAATGTCGCGGTAATCGCGCCGGCTGAGGATCCCGCAACCCGTTGTACCTGATTCAATATCCCATATTGATGTAACTCACGTAATACGCCTAAATATGCGGTTCCTTTTACGCCGCCACCTTTAAAAACAAGGTTTTTAAAGGGATATTTAGGAATCTTTGGTTCTTTTAGTAACGGTAATAATGGAATAATTCGTCCTTTAACTCTGGCTTTATATTCTAGATAATAAGGCCCCAATACTTTTTGAATGCTTTCTTCTTCATTCGTTATATGCAAAATTAACCCTGCCCACCAAATAGGAATAAGTGCCAACCCAATCCAGGATTTGAAAAGGATCGATATTGATAGGGAAAAAAGTATCTCACCAAGGTAAAAAGGATGACGAACAATACTATATAAACCAGAGGTCTGTAATTTCATACGGGTGCTTGGGGCAGTTAATGGTTGGGTTTTCAGAACTGGAAGAATAAAAATCAATGAAGCAACCCCAAAACCAAATCCTAAAATAAGAGTCGAGATAGAATGTTGGAACCTTGGTTGGGGAATGAATGGCATTACGACAATTAATCGTCCAATAAAAAATAGAAAGGCGGAGATTTTTGCAAAAGCAGGATGTTTTTTGCCATAACTGGTATTAACTGCCGTTGTTGCACCAAACAATCCAAACAAACCAATTACAGCCCAAAAAAAGGGGTTAAGCGCTAAAATATCCATTCATACTCCTGATCCGTGAGAAAATTCATTATTCTCGATTATAATTTGAATATGTCCATTCGAAAAACACCCCTTGTTATTGCCATTGCCGGAGGTTCCGGCTCTGGAAAAACTACTGTAGCGAATGTCATTTTGGAAAGTGTCGGAAGTCATCGCATTGCTTATTTGCCACACGATGCTTATTATCGTGATTTGAGTGAATTGCCTGAAAATCAACGAAAGCTCGTGAATTTTGATCACCCCAATTCCCTTGAATCCGAATTATTAATGGATCATATTGTTACTTTAAAAAAATGGAAAACGATCGAACTGCCCATTTATGACTTTACCACACATTCACGCACCAAAGAATCCAAAACGGTTCAACCTCAATTGGTAATTGTGGTTGAAGGAATCTTGATTTTTGCAGAGCCGGATTTACGAAAACTTTTTGATGTGAAAATATTTGTTGATACAGAGGATGATATTCGTTTTATCCGGCGCTTGCAGCGTGATATTGCCGAACGCGGCCGGACGATGGACAATGTAATTAATCAGTATTTAACTACTGTTCGACCCATGCATATGGATTTTGTAGAACCATCCAAACGGTATGCTGATGTTATTATACCGGAAGGTGGACGCAATCAGGTCGCGCTGGATATGGTCATTGCTCGGGTTGAATCTTTACTTAATGAAAAATAAAAAATGTTTGTTTTTTCTTTACTCATTTCAATTTTTGTTTCTTGGCATAAGCGCGAATTTTGTTTAATGCTATGTGAACGCTATTGATTTTCTCTTGTGTTTCAGGATATTGGCCATAGCGAATTTTGTTGTAAGCTGAAGTAATTGTTTCCGCTTCTTTTTTTAAATGGGGAATAGTTTGGTTCACCCGAAAAAGGTACTCATTTGGAGTTTCAGAAGATTCGTGTTTAATATTGAGTTTTTGGCCTTCCATAAGGAAAGCTGAATAGATTTGACGAATCCGATATTCATTAAATTTGCCTCGGATTGACACCTGTTTTAGCTTTAACCCTTTTTTTTCATTAAAAATATTTTTAATGGATTTGGGTGATACAGAGGCTTTTTCTTCAAATTGTAGTTCGTTTAATTGCCAGTATTTTTTATGTAAGAATGCCAGAATGAACAAAATCAGAGAGATTGTAACGAGGCCAAATAAAATTAATTCACCAGTACCTGCATAATCAACCAATACATCAACATTTTCTAATTCAGTTAGCATTTCTTCCACTATTGGGCTTTCGACAAATTTAAATGGGGCAAAAGGTTCAGGTTGATAATTTTTGTCAAGTGATTTGACCCAATAAATTATTCCATTAATAACAAACCAGATAGGTGCAAAGGCAAGAAAAAATAGAAGAACTATAAGAATAATGACAATAAAATAAAAGGTTTTTACTACACCTGGAAGAGCATTGCTTAACATCCAGCCGGATAGATATCCAATACAGGCTAAAGAAACAGTAATAAGCGAAAGATAGAGAATCCATCTTCTGGAAAGATGTGGGAGTTTTCCTCCTTTTTGATAGCCATTTTCTGCAATTTGAGCAAAAAGAAGATTAGGCAATGTAAATATGATAAATATAGGGACTAGTTCAAAATTTGAGCTGTGTTTTTGACTATATTCAAAAAAACCGAAAATAATCAAAAGAACAGTACTGATTTGGAATGATTGAATTCTGATTGAGGGATCAAGCATTTCTGTAGCTGACCATACGGCTCTAGTGATGATCAGGAGTAGAAAAAAAATTAGGAGTACTTCTTGCGATTGAACATAGTTTTCAATTAATGATTGAAAAGGATGTGTAATTAATTTGAGTATCGAAATTTGCTCGAAGGGATGAGCAATAAATTTTAGGGTTGCAGCAATTATGAATACGGCTATTAAGAAAAAAAGAGTGTTAATAATTTTTTTCTTAATTTTCAGGCTATTTAACCTGATGGTTAAATAGGCAAAAAGTGTATAAATAGAGAAACAGATTCCGAACCAAGTGATCAGAGATTGTTTAGGATAAAGGATTAAATCCATCCATAGGCAGAAAATAAAGGATTCTGATGCAAAAAGAAAAATATTGGCATTAGTGAGCCACTTATTAATAAAAATATTTTGATGATTTCGTATGTTCACTCTTGCACCTCAGTTGTCAGGGGCAAGTGGATTAATTTAAAAGCAAAATTGTCATTTGGTGCATCAGACCCTGTATAAATAATTATTGAATTGAAATGATATTTCTTCAATTGATCAAAGACTTTTATCAATTCTTGAGAAAGATTGGCTGTGATTGCTATTAGGGTAGCACCATATGGAAATGAGACTGCCTTCTCTAACAAATAGTATGCAAACTTAGTGGTGGTAAATTGAGTCAATCCTGCATGCGCTTTTAAAATCGCAGGTATCTGTTCCCTTGATCGACTTGGAAAAATACGCGTTGGTTGATCTGAGTAGGATTGACAGCCATTGGAAAAAAAACCAACCGAAAAATTTTGTTGAAAAAGATAATAAGAAACTGAGGCACTTATCCTGATAAGGTGTTCAAGTTGTTCTGAATTGATTCCATGCCAGAGATGCTGAGTAGTGGAAACATCCATACAAATCATCACAACATTTTCTGAGACCGGCTGATGTATTTTGACCTGCAACTGGCCGGTCCTGGCTGTGGCATTCCAATGAACTTTTCGGAGATTATCTTCGGGATGATACTCGCGAATACCAATAAATTGCATTGGATCTTCGAAAATTCTATTTTTGCTATTTATAAGTCCAAAAGGATCCTCAGTGTTTAGACCAAGTGATTCTAAAGCTATGATTTCAGGATAAACAGTGATGTAGTCATAAGTTTCCTGGGTTTGGGAAATAGGATTAATTCCAAACACATCATAGCTTGAAAATTCCACGGGTCCAATACGAAAAATTCCACGAGATTTCAGGGAAATGGTAATGGACCGGCGAATTGTTTCAGAGGGTAAAATAGCGGAAGAATTCACCCAATATAGATGCTTATCAATGTGACTTGGATAAATGTTTGCCGAATCGGTTGGAGCTATAAATTCTGGCCATGTATCCATTAGTGTTAATTTTGATACCGGAAGAAATTTGTGATTGGTAATAAAAACTTCACCTTCCAAACACTCGCCTGGAAAACCGCGATTATAACGAAATTTTCTAATATATTTGATACCATCTATGTTGTTTTTGCTGTTTATTTTGGCGAACAGTAAAATTATAAATATCGAAACACAAATAATCCCAATCCAAGGTGCTTGTAAAAAAACACTTGTGATCAATCCAATAGCAAGTAGGATTGACCAAATCTCGAAGGACATTTAGTCTTCCACCGGAACAGGAACAGAGGAGACAATGTCTTCAATTAATTGCGATGGATTTCGCCCGCGAAGTTGAGCTTGCGGAGATATCATTAATCTGTGACCCAGGATATGAGGCGCCATTTTTTTTACATCATCCGGTAATACATAAATCCGATCATGGAGAGCTGCCCAGGCTTGCGCTCCGGCGTACAAGGACAGAGTAGCCCTGGGGCTGGCACCAAGTTGAATATCTTGATTGTTTCGGGTTGCTTCTGAGATCCGCACGATATAGTCGCGAATAGAATCAGCAACTGTGATGTTTGCACGTTCTTTCTGGCAATTAAGAATTTCTGCAACATTCGTTACCGGGGTCAACAATGGTAATGGGTCTTGTGCGCGGAAACGGTCCAGAATTAGATTTTCTTCGGTTTGTGTTGGATACCCAATTGATAGGCGTATCATAAACCTGTCGATTTGAGCTTCTGGTAAGGGAAAAGTTCCCTCCAGTTCAATCGGATTCTGCGTAGCAATGACCAGGAATGGTCTGGGAATCGGACGTGCTGTTCCATCGATTGTTACTTGTCTTTCTTGCATGGCTTCTAAAAGAGCGGATTGTGTACGGGGAGTCGCGCGGTTTATTTCGTCAGCCAGAATTATATTACTCATGATTGGCCCGGGTCGAAATTCAAATTCTTGCTTTTTTTGGTTAAACCAGGATAGACCAGTGATATCTGATGGAAGGAGATCTGGAGTGAATTGAATTCTGCCAAAAGATGCATCCAACGAAGCAGCCAATGCGCGCGCAATGGTTGTTTTTCCGGTTCCTGGAACATCTTCCAATAATACATGGCCTTCGCACAATACAGCTACCAGAAGTAATTTTAAGGTGTCTTCTTTTCCAACTATGACAGTTTGAATATTATTGATTAGGCGTGTGGCAACAGATGCTATCATTAATTCCTCATGTAAATTCTCTCATTTTATTATATTTATTTACGCAGACAATTATTGTTTCTTTAGGAAAATATTTATCTGCTTAGATATATAAGTGTTATGAAGACGATCTTCAATTATAATCGGGTTGAGTAACACAGTATTCCTATTATCACCTTAATTTTTTTATTACATTGTCATTTTTTCGGATTCCTTATCCGCTCCTTGGTTGTTTCAAACAAACGGCTATATAAATTCTCCTTTCTTAAAAGCAACAGGATGAGATGTTGTCCGTTTCTCGAAATCGTGCCAACCAATAACGGTTTTGGATGGCATTATATCTTTTAGCTTCTCTAAAAAAGAATTCCCATGAAACATGCCAGGTTGGTAGATTTTTGTGTTATAAACTGGCCATTTAGCTAGGTTGGTAAAAGGGAAATATGTTGTTATAATGATAGTCAAAAATGGAACATAAATTCTAAAAAGTGGAGCATAAAGGATGAAATATTTTATTCCATCTTTGCATCGTTCGGTTAATACTGGGATGAAACCTATCTGGTCGCTGCCACATAAACAAAGAGAAGCGAAGTATATTTTTGTTCCCTTTGCCATATTTGCGACCATAGTTTCCGATTTCTTTACTCATTCATCTCTATACGTTCCTTATTCGTTCCAAAACGAATGCCTGCAAAAAAAACAGCATATATGGCGTTTTGCTGAAATCACTCCCCACGCAACCCGGTAATTTACTAAAAAAATCATTCGTTTCGATTGGAATTTTTTTTACGAATACGCAACGTGCTCCGACGTGAAGGGGTCCGAGATAAAATCGAGGAGGTAAGCAATCGACAGAATATATCTAGAATGTTTTTTCAGAGATACTTGGTGAAAAAAAGATTGACGAAATTGGCATGTGGTATAATTCAAAATTGAATTAAAAATCCATGACAGGAGCATTCAATTTGGCTTTCCGACCTTTAAGTTGGTTTCTAGGTCTTTTTTCACTCGATATCGGCATTGATTTAGGAACGGCAAATACCCTGGTTAATGTGCGCGGTAAAGGAATTGTTTTAAACGAACCATCCTGGGTTGTTTTGGATAAAAAGACAAAAATCCCGGTTAAAGTCGGCTTACAAGCTAAAGAGATGGTTGGAAGAACACCAGCGACTCATATTGCAGTTCGCCCTTTACGTGATGGGGTAATTTCTGAATACGATGTAACCAAAGAAATGATCTCCTATTTTTTAAGTAAAGCACACCAAATGTCAATAGTTCCATTACCACAACCACGGGTTGTTATTGGAATACCATCTGGGGCTACTAAGGTGGAAAAGAAAGCTGTATACGATGCGGCACATGAAGCCGGCGCTCGTGAAACATATTTGATTGAAGAACCGATGGCAGCAGCGTTGGGTGCAGGTCTGCCTGTAACAGAAATTATAGGCTCAATGATGGTAGATATTGGCGGGGGAACTACGGAAGTGGCTGTTATTTCCATGTTTGGTGTGGTTGTTTCCCGATCTTTACGCGTAGCTGGCGATGAATTGGATCAGGATATCATTACCTATATTCGCAATAAATATAATTTATTAATTGGTGAGCGAATGGCGGAACAGGTAAAAATAACAATTGGATCAGCTTATCCTCTGCCTAATGAAAAGACAATGAATGTGCGTGGTAGAAACCTGGTGACTGGTTTACCGGAAGAACTGGAGGTGTCTTCAGTCGAAATCCGTGAAGCAATCAGTGGTTCGGTGCAGGTTATTGTGGATACAGTTAAGGATGCTCTTGACGAAGCTCCCCCTGAAATTGTGGCTGATTTAATTGAAAATGGGGTTTGCCTGGCCGGTGGTGGAGCTCTATTGCTTGGATTGAAAGAGCGGCTAATGGATGAAGTGAATTTGCGTGTATGGGTTGCTGAGGATCCACTAACCTGCGTAGCCAGAGGAGCCGGGATGGTGTTAGAGGATCTGGATAAATTTGAAAACTTATTGGTTGATGTCGATTAATATTTACCAAATTTTTTCTACTAAGATATATGTAAAATGAAAATATTTCAGTCAGACACCTGGAAAGCAATTGCAATTGGGATTTTTGCTTTGGGTTTGATTGTTTTAGCCCTCAGTGGTTACCTTAGTCCCATCATTGCGACCGTTTCACGACCATTTTTGGGTGCTCAGGGTTGGTTGACAGAAAGATATACTGCCATCACTCTGGTACTTAACTCTCCCCAGGATGTTAACGAACTCAGAGTCCGAAATTTAGAATTGGAAAATGAAGTGGCTCGTTTGCGTTCACAAATTGTAAGCTTGGAACAACAATTATCTGAATCGCGTGGCCTAGAGGAACTTTTAGGTTATGCTAGGTCACAACCCGAATATCAATATACCGCCTCAGCAGTCATAGGAAGAGATCCAAGCCCATTTCTTCACTATATAATCATTGATCATGGCAGTGATGATGGTCTGCGTAAGGGGATGCCAGTGATCACTCAATCAGGGCTTGTCGGGCGTATTGATGCGGTTACGGCAGGAGCCTCTCGAGTTCAACTAATTAATGACCCATCTGCTGTGGTAAATATAAAATTGCAGAAACAAAAAATAGACGCCCAAATTCAAGGTTCTGTAACAGGAGAAATTGGGTTGGATATGGTACCACAAGATACTTTACTGGAAGCTGGTGATGTTATTTTGACCTCCGGATTAGGTGGAAATTACCCTGCTGACATATTGATTGGTCAGGTTATTTCTATTCGCAAGCTGGAAAATGATTTATTCCAAACCGCTACCGTGCAACCTGTAGTAGATTTTTCCCAATTGCAAGCGGTATTAGTAATTAGAAACTTTAAACCAGTTGATTTAACTCCTTTGATTACTGGAACGAATCAATAATAGTGAAGCGATTATTTGTTCTTTTATCTCTGTTAGTAGCAGTAATGCTGCAATTAGCGATCTTAGGGCGAATCCAATTGCAATATGGTAATCTGGATGTTTTGCTGCTGGTTGTTATCGCATGGGCATTGCAAAAAAATATTGGATTACAGGACGTAATCTGGATTGCGTTGTTTTCGGGAGGATTGATCGGTTTTATTTCTGCTGAAAGTTTCTGGTTGGTTCTCATTATATATCTTCTCTCGGGCTTGGTCGCTTTTTGGATTAATAATCACGTCTGGCAATTTTCAATTCTGTCCATGTCCCTCTGTGCAGTGTTATTTTCTTTATTACATTTATTAGCGTTTGCCATCTGGTTGCAATTTTCAGGCGCAAATATTACACTGGCACAAAGTATGGAAACAGTAATTCTTCCAAGTGTATTGTTGGCGTTTTTTGCCAGTATCCCGGTATATTTGGTTATACGTGAACTATATGTATGGATATTTCCAAGTGAGGAAGAAGTATGAGTAGTTACGAAATAATCCGCCCCAAGGTTGATGGATGGCGTGTCCTAATCTTTTTTGCTGTGATGACAGGTGTTATCCTGTTTTATTTTTACAGGTTGTATACAATGCAAATTGTTGAAGGAGCCTCCTATCTTGCTTATGCAAACGAAAACCGAACCCGTGAAATTAGTGTGGTTACACAACGGGGTATCATTTTTGATAGAAATGGCTTCGTGCTGGCAAGAAATATTGCTTCATACAATGTTGTGATTACTCCAGCTTTATTACCAGGTGACCCAACTGAAACAAATGGTGATATTCAGAAAATATATCGAGATTTATCCGAATTAATCGATGTTCCAGTGGACAATGGGGATATAAATGACGCGGAATCTGTCCGTAATTTTACTCCCTGTTATACCGATTTTGGAATCAGCCAAGTGGTGTACATCGGAGATACGAATGCGCCGTATAATCCTGTTCGAATAGCCTGTAATATCGATCCACAAATTGCAATGATTATTAAAGAGAAAAAGAGCGATTGGCCTGGTGTGGATATTGAGATTCTACCTATTCGTGATTATCCAACTGGTGTGCTTACATCCGAAGTGATTGGTTTTTTAGGACCAATACCTGCGTCTGAAGTAGATATTTATGAAGAACTTGGGTTTGTCCCGGATCGAGATAAAGTTGGGTATGCTGGTGTTGAACAAAGCCTGGACGATGAACTGATTGGCACAAACGGTAAAAGGATTGTAGAAGTGGATGGAGCCGGACAAATTATACGGGATCTAGAAGTGCCCGTAGAACCAATGCCAGGAAATAATATTAAACTCACTATTGATACACGCTTACAATCCGCAGCGAAAACTGCTTTGATAAATAATATGACCCAGAAAAATCGGTTTTTTGAAGAACCAAAATATTTCAATGGTGCCGTACTTGCAATGAATCCTAAAACTGGCGAAATCCTGGCATTGGTTTCTCAGCCAACGTATGAAAATAACCGCTTCGCAAGAATCATTCCTTTTGATTATTACAATCAACTTCAGTTGGATCCTTGGAAACCACTATTTAATACTGCAATATCTGCTGCGCATGCTCCAGGATCTGTATTTAAGATGGCGGCAGCCATTGGAGCTTTGAATGAATCTGTAATAAAACCAGAGACGGTTATTAATGATCCTGGAAAAATCACTATAATGCAAAAATTCACCCCGAATGACCCGGGAACTCCTAGGGATTATGTGTGTTATACCTATAAGGATACCGGTGCCGGACACGGGGATGTGAACTTCTTGCGAGGTGTAGCGCTTTCTTGTAATGTTTATTTTTATAAAATCGGTGGTGGTTTTGGTGATGAGGTAACTGATGGAGGGTTAGGCCCCTATAGGTTGGCAGAATATGCCAGAGCTTTAGGCTACGGCTCAACTTCAGGGATTGAATTACCTGGTGAAGCCACAGGGATAGTTCCTGATCCCAAGTGGAAGCGTCTGACCCAAGGTGAAAACTGGGCTACTGGTGATACCTATATTGCAACGGTTGGACAAGGATTTGTTACGGCAACACCTTTACAAGTATTGATCGCTTTTGCGACCCTGGCTAATGATGGCATTATGATGAAACCTACACTTGTAAAAGAAGTGTTGGATTTTGAGGGGAATGTTATACAACCTTTTACATCTGAGCAAATAAGAGATATTACAAAAGATCCATTAATCCAGGTATTCGATGAATTCGATGTGCCAACAGGTGAAATGAAATCGGTTGAACCGTGGGTTATTCAAAAAGCAAAAGAGGGTATGCGTGAGGTGGTTACCAATGGAACGGCTACGGATATTTTTGCTGGTTTTGGGATTCCTTCAGCCGGCAAAACCGGGACCGCAGAATTTTGTGATGCGTTAGCCCAGAAAAGAAACATTTGTTTACCTGAAAGATGGCCCGCACATGCCTGGTATGCAGGATACGCACCTTATGATGATCCTGAAATAGTTGTAGTTGCCTTTGTTTACAATGGAGATGAAGGCGCTATTTTGGCAGCCCCGGTAGTTAGAGATGTTATGGAAGCTTATTTTGAATTGAAGGAAGTTGATGCTGCTGCAGATACGCCTTGATTATAATAAGATATAATATTGCATTATCATCGATATCGGACAAATTATGGTTCTTAAATCACAAACCCAAATACAAATTAAAGGCATTCGTGAAGGATTATTGGTCACTATTGGTGATGGTGATTGGTTAGAGATTCAACGGTTGCTTTTAGAGCAAATAAAAGAAAAAGGGAAATTTTTTCAAGGAGCCAAGCTTGCTATAGATGTTGGCAATAGAATTGTTCTTGCTGGTGACTTAGGTGGTTTAAGAGATCGATTATCCGATTATGAAATAGCACTTTGGGCGATATTGTCAAATTCATCTGTTACGGAACAGACAGCGCAGGATTTGGGTCTGGCGACAAAAATTTCTGTCCCCATACCAGAGCGAAAAATCAGTTCTTTGGAAACGACGATTGCAGGAGATGACGCAGTATTTGTTCAAAAAACAGTAAGATCCGGTTTTAAAATTGCAACACATGCGCATGTTGTTGTCTTGGGCGATGTAAATCCAGGAGGAGAAATAATAGCCGGTGGTAGTATTGTTGTTTGGGGACGTTGCCGCGGGATTGTGCATGCCGGTGCAGATGGAAATGAGAAAGCAGTGATATGTGCCTTGGATTTGACTCCTACTCAACTGCGCATAGCTGGACTGATAGCAGTTTCTCCAAAAAGTAAAGGAAAACCTCAACCAGAAGTCGCTTCTATAGTAGGCGGACAGGTTGTTGCTGAAACATGGAATCTAAAAACGAGGTAATTAGAACCGAATGAGCGCAAAAGTAATCACGATAACATCTGGTAAAGGTGGTGTTGGAAAAACAACAACAACCGCGAATCTTGGAGTTGCCCTGGCTCAGCTTGGACAAAAAGTAGTCTGTATTGATGGAGATATTGGTTTACGAAACTTAGATGTAATTTTAGGTCTGGAAAATCGTATTGTCTATGATCTTGTTGATGTTATAGAAGGTCGTTGTAGGTTAAAACAGGCAATGATCCGCGATAAACGTCTTCCTGAACTATATTTGATTCCGGCTGCACAAACCCGGGATAAAAGTGCTGTTTCTCCAAGCGATATGATTCGTTTGTGTGATGAATTGCGCAGTGATGTTGATTGGATTTTGATCGATTCCCCTGCTGGGATTGAACGTGGTTTTCGTAATTCAGTAGCGCCTGCTGATCTGATTTATGTTGTTACCAATCCCGAGGTATCCGCCGTTCGCGATGCTGATCGAATCATTGGATTAGTTGAGGCTGAAGAAAAGGGGCCTCCAAAACTAATTTTAAATAGGGTAAACCAAAATTTGACTAAGCGTGGGGATATGTTAAATCCCGAGGATGTTTTGGAGTTGCTAGCCATTGAACTAATAGGTATTATTCCAGAGGACGAATCTGTTGTGATTGGATCTAATCGGGGCCAACCGGTGACATTAACAGATAAGTCTAAAGCTGGCACTGCATATCGCAATATTGCCAAAAGAACGTTGGGAGAATCTGTTCCTTGGATGAATCTGGATGAAAAGGAAGGATTTTTCAACCGTTTGTCACGGATGATGAAGCCTGGAGGTGATTGATGGATGGTTTTTTGGATCGCCTAATGGGCAAAAAGCAAAAAAGTGCCTCTACTGCGAAAGAACGGTTGAAACTTGTTTTAATTCATGATCGCGCCGATATCACTCCTGGTCAAATGGACATGATGAAAAACGATTTATTGCATGTGATTTCGAAATATATAGATATTGATCCGGATTTGGTGCAAATTAATATGACTCAGGACGGTCGCGAACAGAGATTGGTTGCTGATATTCCAATTTCTTCTACCGTGCGCAAGAGGACGCGTTAACCAATAAAAAATTATGTTTAATCGAACTTTTTGGAGACAATTCGACTATCTGTTGTTTGGTAGTGTGTTAATCCTTTGTATATTTGGAATTGCGATGATCCAGTCAGCTGCTGCTGGTAATGAAAATATTGCTGAATCCGTACCTAGACAGGTAATTTTTGTTGTTGGTGGTATGGTGGTAATGTTTATGACCGCTCTTATAAATTATCGTTATTACTCATCGCTGACCAGAATTATGTATGTTGTATCAGTACTACTATTAGTTGGTATTTATGTAATTGGCACAGCTGTCTATGGTTCTGCTCGTTGGTTTGATACTGGCGTGATTTTAATTCAGCCTTCCGAATTGGTTAAAACAATCATGATTGTTATTTTGGCGGATTATTTTGCCAAAACACAAAATCAACCGAAGACAATTAAATGGGTGGCAATAAGTTTTGGATTGACTGCAGGTGTTGTGATATGGATATTATTACAACCCAATTTGAGTATGTCGATTGTTATTTTCTTCATCTGGTTTATCCTGCTTTGGTATGCTGGTTTACCAATAAAATTCCTGTTATTGTTTGGAATAATTGGCATAATTGCAATTGCTTTTGGGTTTAGATTTCTTGAAGATTATCAACAACAACGGGTGGTTAATTTCTTTTTTCCAGACCCAGCTGCAACCCATGGTGAAACCTATAATATTGAACAGGCGAAAATATCTATCGGTTCAGGTGGATTGACTGGAATGGGATATGGACATGGAACGCAAGTTCAACTGCGCTTTTTAAAAGTGAGGCATACCGATTTTATTTTTTCTGCCATGGCGAATGAATTTGGCTTTATAGGGACCGTCATTGTAATTTTATTATTGGTTTTTGTAGTAGTTCGCTGTTTTCGAATTGGACAAAAGGCGGACGACATGTTTGGATCATTAATCGCTTACGGTGTGGGGACGTTGCTCTTTTTTCAAATGGCGGTTAACATTGGCGTAAATTTAAATGTAATACCTGTAACTGGATTAACTTTACCGTTTGTCAGTTATGGTGGCAGTTCTTTGGCTTCTTTGTTGTTGGCAGTAGGTTTTGTTGAAAGTGTGGCAGGACATAGAAATTCAAGTTAAGAAAAACGGAGAGCCATTGACCATGAAACCCGCTCGTGTACGTTTTGCGCCATCTCCAACCGGGCATATGCATCTTGGCAGTGCTCGAACTGCTTTATATGATTTTTTGTTTGCCAAAAAAATTGGTGGCCAATTTGTTCTTCGCATTGAAGATACAGATCAGAAGCGTTTTCAAGAAGGTGCCGAGCAGGAATTGATTGATGGTTTGCATTGGTTGGGTTTGGAATGGGATGAGGGTCCTGATAAAGGTGGTCCTTATGGTCCTTATCGTCAATCAGAACGAAAGGTGATTTACCAGGAATTTGCCCGAAAATTGATTGAAAATGGTCATGCATACTATTGTTTTTGCACACCGGAACGTTTACAGCAAGTTCGTGAAACTCAGATGCAAAACAAACAACAAAGCAGATATGATGGATTTTGTCGAGATATTCCATTGGAAATTGCAGATAAGCGGATTATTAATGGAGAAAGCCACGTAGTTCGTTTCAGGACACCAGTAGAGGGCTTTACAACTGTCACCGATTTATTGCGTGGTGATATTATTGTTGAGAATAAAAATTTAGATGATTATATTATCGTAAAATCCGACGGATTGGCTTTGTACCATTTAGCTGCAGTGATTGATGACCATCTAATGGAAATCACACATGTTTTACGCGGTTCTGAGTGGTTGCCGACTTTTCCATTACACGGATTAATTCATCGCGCCTTTGGGTGGCAAGAACCTATTTGGGTGCATTTAAGTGTGTTTCTGAAACCCAGTGGGAAAGGCAAAATGAGTAAACGTGAAGCTGCTGATTTGGTGAAAGATGGAAAATCTATATTTGTTAAAGAATTGAAGAATTTGGGTTACCTTCCGGAAGCGGTTAATAACTGGGTTGCTTTAATGGGTTGGAGTTATGATGACCATACTGAATTTTTTTCCATGGAAGAATTGATTGAGAAATTCTCCTTAGAAAAATTGAATCCTTCTCCGGCAGCAATCAATTTTTCCAAATTAGATCATTTTAATGGTCTACATATTCGTAATTTATCTATAGATGAATTAGTTTTTCGCCTTTCTCCCGTTTTTGAAGAAGCTGGTTATATTATTTATCCGGATAAATTAAAAAGAATAGCTCCAATTATCCAGGAACGTTTACAAACACTGGATGACGCAATTGCTTTGGCAGGTTTCTTCTTCAAAGAAGATGTTTATATTCAAAAAAGCGATTTAGTTATGAAAAATATGACAACAGAAGAAATATATTCTTTGCTGAAAGAAATTCTCACAATTTTATCTGGAATGAAATCCATGGAGAAAGAAATTGTTGAGCCAGCTTTGCGTGAATGTGTAGTGCAGACCGGATTTAAACCTGCACAAGTTTTTGGTTTGCTGCGTATAGCGATTACCGGTTTGGTGGTGAGTCCGCCTCTTATGGAAAGCCTGGAGATCATAGGAAAAGAAAAGGTTATTGAGCGTGTGAAAAAAGCTCTTGATATTTTATCCGATAAATTATGAAAAAAAGCCCTGTACAGTGCGACCGACCTGTGATAAACTATTGGCTGTTGGGGGTTCGTCTAATGGCAGGACAGCTGACTCTGGATCAGTAAGTAGAGGTTCGAGTCCTTTACCCCCAGCCTAATAAAAAACACCTGCAAATGACAGGTGTTTTTTATTAGGCTGGGGAAAAATTTATTAATTGGTGTTTTATATTATTATTTCAGGACCAAAACGGACCTATGTGTTCTGTCCTTTTTTAGTACTCTTCATCTTCTTCTAACCAGTCGTCGTCATCTTCTTCTTCGAGACTGGATAACTCACTCCATTCTTCCACTTCCTCATCGTCCTCATTGTCCCATGATTCTTCAGAGATGGAATCTGCAGATGGAACATAAGTGATACAGCCTTTGTCTGGATCTACCTCAATTAATGCAGCAGAACAAAATCCTTCATCCAAAAAACCACAATCCTCATAATGACAACGAATTTTCGCCATAAAAATCCTCCTGAAATAAATTTGTTAAATTCTATATCCTAAAATTCTTTTTGTTCATTTACTAACCTGACCAAAGTTATTGTGAAAACACTGGTCATTGTTATTGCAGAAATAATACAAAATGGGCAGATGGCTTTAATAACAGCAATTTGAAGGTATGTCAAGTATATTGAAAATAGAAAACCACATAATGCTATCCCAAAGATAAAAATAGTACCAAAACGGCTTAGGAAGGAAAACTTACTTTCATAAAGCAGAATACCGATTATCAAGATATATGCAAAAATCCCAAAAAAAGATATTGGTATTCCGTTCCATTCAGAAAATGAGCTATTATTTACAGTCCAACAATCCCCAATTCCAGGTACACAAAGGGTTTTATTTTCTGTCAATTTAATAATTGATAGATAAATTGCATCGGCAATGCCAAGTATTGCCAGAATTATTGTGATTTTTCTAGTCATGGATCGTCTCTAAATTTCAATAAATTTTGCCTTGCTACCTTTAGGGAGCGATTTTACACCAGCAGGGATAATCAGTAAAGCATTTGCACAAACTAATGAAAAAATGTTTCCGGAGCCTTGATGTGTAGGAAAAAAAGCTGAATTAATCCCATTTTCATTCTTAATCACTGTTCGCATATAAGATTCTCGGCCATCCGATTCGATAGATTCGGTTATGACTGCCTCGCCCGATGATGCACTAAAGGTTTTTCCCATCCAGGTGAAAATCAGGGGTTTGATAAATAGACAAGAAGTTACAAAAGATGATACTGGGTTACCTGGGAGTCCGATAAAGGGGATATTTTTGTATTGGCCAAAAGCCAAGGGTTTGCCTGGGCGCATATTCACCCTCCAAAAATTTATTTTTCCATGTTTTTGGATAATTTGTCGGACAGGATCATAAGCGCCAACACTAACTCCTGCTGATGAAACCAACAAATCTATATCAGCATTTTCTGCTTTTTGAAAATGTTGATATGCTAATTCGTAATCATCCTTGGCGGTTCCAAGTTTTGTTACATTGGCACCAAATTGTTCTAATAATGAATACAACATGGGTGTATTGATATCGTAAATTTTTCCTGGGGTTAGCGGTTCCCCTGGTTGAATAATTTCATCGCCTGAAGAGAGCAAGCCAATGCGGATGCGTGGATACACAAAAATTTTCTCAATCCCTAAACCTGCAAGCATTCCAATGTCCTGTGGACGCAAAAAATGACCTTTTGAGAAGATTTTCTGCCCTATATGCAAATCTTGTCCAATGGGCCGAATAAAATCATCTGAGTGGACATATTTATAAACCAGGATGGTGTCCGGTAATTCTTTTTCTGAATAACGGTTTGAAAAATTTGTATATTCAACAGGAACAACAGCATTCGCACCTTGTGGTAAAGGAGCCCCGGTCATTATTCGGGATGCTTGACCATGCTGTATTGTTTTTTGGGGAAATGTTCCGGCGGGGATATCTTCAATAATTTTTAATGAAATTGGTGATTGTTTACTAGCTTTAAGAATATCTTCGGATTTGACTGCAAAGCCGTCCATACTTGAATTATCAAATCCAGGAAGATTGAAATTAGAGAATATATCTTCATAGAGAACAAACCCCAATCCATCTTTCGGATTGATTCCTAAAGGCGTTGATGGTGTTACTGCATTGAGAATTATTTCACGGGCTTCGCTGACGGATAACAGATTAGTTTTCACAATTAGGTCCTAGTCATTTATGCTGACCGCATACGATATGCTTCCATAACATTGGGAAGATTTTCAATCCGGGATAATAGCCTACTTAATTGCGAAATATCACTGACTTCAACTGTTAGTTTTATGCTAGCAAGATTGTGCATAACTTTTAATTGGATATCGATTAAGTTGCCGCCTTCGTTACTAAGAACAGTTGATATGTCACCCATTAATCCCTGGCGGTCATACGCCTTCACCTGAATAGCAACGGGATAGGTTTTTTGTAATTCTCCCCAGGATACTTTCACAATACGTTCACGGTCCTCCAACCTGAGAACATTTGGGCAATCAGCTCGATGAATTGTTGCACCTCGTCCTCTGGTGATATATCCGACAATATCGTCCCCGGGAGCTGGCTTACAGCATCGTGCTAATGCCGTTAAAAGTCCTTTAAGTCCTAGGACTGTAACCGAATCGCTGCTGAGGTTTTTATCAGAGGGTGGTTTAGTAATAAGTAACGGGTCTTCAGCTTCCTGATCATCAGCAATTAAACTATTTATTATTTTACCAAGGGAAAGATCACCACAGCCAATTGCCTCATATAAATCATCATGATTTTTAAATTCATAGGAATGGACAATTTGATCAAAATCCACATTTTTTAAACCAAGGCGTTTGATTTCACGTTCCAACATAATTTTGCCTTGTGCAGCATTTTGATCCCGATCTTGTTTTTTGAACCAATTCCGAATTTTTGACTTTGCTCGTTGGGTTCTTACCAAACCGAGATTTGAATTTAACCAATCACGGCTGGGTCCCCCTTGTTTAGAAGTTAATATTTCTACTTGGTCACCGGTCTTAAGCGCATAATCTAGAGATACTAATTTGGTATTGATTTTTGCACCTCTACAGCGATGTCCGATTTCTGTATGTACGTGATAAGCGAAATCAATCGGGGTAGCGCCTGAGGGCAGATCAATGATATCCCCTCTAGGTGTAAAAATGTAAACACGGTCTTGAAATACGTCGCTTTTCATTCCATCAACAAATTCTTGGGCATCTTCAACATCTTGACGCCATTCCATGAGGCGACGAAGCCAATTGATGCGTTGTTCATAGGTTTGGTCTCTGGGACCGCGTTCTTTATATCGCCAATGCGCCGCAATACCGTATTCTGCATTTTGATGCATTTCATTTGTCCGAATTTGTACTTCGAGAGGTTTGCCATCTTCATAAAGGATGGCAGTATGCAAGCTTTGGTAAAAATTGTCTTTTGGCGCTGCAATATAATCATCAAATTCATGCGGAATAGGACGCCAATGGGTATGAATAACGCCCAATGCTGCATAACAACTGGGAATATCAGGGACCATTAAACGAACGCCACGTAAATCCATCAGCATTTCAAATGGTTTATCTTTTTCCTTCATTTTTCGATAAATGGAATAGATGTGCTTGGAGCGACCGGTTATCTCAGCTTTTATTCCAACGTCTAAAAGTAATTTAATTAATTTCTCTTCAATGGCGTTAATTTCAGCTTCACGATCTTTACGTCTTGAGGCTAAATTATTGGCTATTTCCTTGTATTTTTCTGGATTAACATAGCGAAAAGCTAGGTCTTCCAATTCCCATTTAATTTGCCAGATACCAAGGCGGTTGGCCAATGGAGCAAAAATATCTAGAGTTTCTTTTGCGATACGTTTACGTTTCGCTTCTGGCATATAACCAAGCGTTCGCATATTATGCAAACGGTCCGCCAATTTTATTAATACTACGCGGATGTCGTCTCCCATTGCCAGAAAGACTTTTCGTAAGGTTTCATTAGAAAGATCGTTGCGTTTCGTTTTTGTCGCAGCAGATCCGGTTTGGGTTTCTTCTTCCTCTTCTTCTGTTAATTGCGAAGATTCATTTGAGATTTGATCTCCCCTGGAAACCCGTGGAAGGTTGGTGAGTTTTGTTACCCCATCTACCAGGCGAGCAATTTCTTCACCGAAATTGTTCTTTACATCCTGCAATGTGATTGGCGTATCTTCTACCGTGTCATGAATAAGCCCCGCTATAACGACTGCCGGAGGAACTTTCATTTCGGCCAATATGGATGCTACAGCGACACAGTGGGTAATGTATGGTTCTCCGGATGCACGAATTTGACCTTCGTGTGCGCGTTCAGCAAATGAATACGCATTCAGGACCATTTCTCGGTCTACGAAGTTGTAATTATCCGGCAAAATATCTATTAAAGCTTCAATTTTCATGGGTAGGTTAAGTATATCTATAATTCTATATCGGTGTTTTTATTTGTATCTGCTTTGTCTCATGATTGAAATATCTTGACCAGTTGTTCTGGTTGTATATTATTAAGCCCAGTCAAAATAAGGTCTGCTCCGGAAAGATCCATTTGTTTAGTAAGTTGATTAGGTATTGCAATAGCAAATTGATGAGCTAGAGTAGCAGCTTTTATACCATTTTGGGAATCTTCGAAAATTAAAGCCTCGTAACTGGAAATTCCAATGGCTTGAGCCGCTTTTAAAAATAATTCAGGATCAGGCTTTACATTATGAACATCATCAGATGTCATTATTGCATTAAAATATGGAAGAACCCCCAGATCAGAAAGATGTGACAATACCCAATTTCTATTGGAAGATGAAGCTACGGCTAATTTAATCTGATTGGATTTTGCCCAATCTAAATAATTTTGAATACCAGGCATGAGTGGCAGTTTTTTTGTAACTGCTCGATATGCTCGTTGATGAAGTTGATATGTGTTTATTCTGTCCAGGTTTTTTCCTGTCTTATCTATTAAATAATTAAATGGATCAAAAGCTAATTCCGAAGTTCCAATACATTTAGAATATTCTAAAAAAGGTAGATCTGCATTGAATTGTCCGTAAATGTCTAACCATGCCTGGTAACAAGCAATTTCAGTATCGACCATCAATCCGTCAAAATCAAAGATAAATGCTTTGATCAAAATAAATTCGCCTTCCTTGAAAAAGAGAATTCACGAATTTTATCATGATATCGGATTATCAAAAGGCGAAATCACTTCCCGATTGATTGTATAGATATTACTTTAATAATTCTTGACCGCTAAAATCTCTATAAGGGGATAAAAAGGGTAATATCTCTTTATCTGATTCACTGAGCTGATCTTGTATGATCCGTGTGAGTAATTCACCAAGTCCTGGACCCAGCATAAAGCCTTGTCCACACGTTCCAGCCGCTAATAAAAAGCCTTCCACTTCTTTTGACCATCCCACGATTGGGAAACCATCTGGAGTCATAGGATATAATCCACGCCAAGTGCGCCGCACACGGATATTTTTGAGACGAGGCATTACTTCAATCATTCTTTTAGCAACCATAGGCAAGAATTCACTAGTTTCTTCCACGTTGTACCCCCAAATATTTGGTTTAGGTGTGATACAGAAGATTATTTGTCCGGTTGAATGCTGATAAAAATAAAAATTTGAAGATCCGGGTCCTGGTCGAATATCAACTACCATGGGCTTTAGAAATGGCGCAACAGATTCAGTAATCGCTGCTTCGTGTGAATCCGGATCGACAGGCACTACCATTCTTACCAATTCACCCACCTGGCGAGCCCAAGGGCCAGCCGCGTTAATTACTGTTTTACAATTATAAACTCCCTGGTCTGTTATGATGGCGGTAATTTTCCCGTTTTTGACAATGATTTCTAAAAGGGTCTCATTAAAATGAAATTCTGCACCTAATCTGGTTGCTTGATTGTAAAAAGCGTGGGTGGCCAGTAAGGGTGATGCTGATCCATCCTCCGGGGAGTACGTGCCTCCGACAAGGTTTTCAGGATTGATATCCGGAACCACTTCTAAGAAATCCTGTTTATTCAGCCAGGATATATTTAGTCCGAATTGTTGTTGTATATTTAATAAATTTTTCAGGCTTTTTTCTTCATCTTCCCGAAAAGCAACAAAAGTATACCCACCTTTTTGCCAATCGATATCATCCCCATATTCGGCTTGCCAATTGGAAAAGATATCGATAGATCGTAAACACAATCTGATTTTTGCAGGATCAGAATGGGTAGCACGGATTCCCCCAATCGCTCGTTTGCTTGAACCCTGACCAACGCTGGGGAATTTATCTATAACCAATGTCTTAAACCCTGCTTTTGCAAGGGAAAAGGCCGTAGGAGCACCAATTGATCCTGCGCCGATGACGATCACATCAAAGTTAGTTCTTGAAGCACTTGACATTGTTATTTTTTCTCCGTTTGCACACCAGCGAATAGGGCAAGTGGAATTTCCATAAAAATTGGACGTTTTGTTTGATCCGTAACTTCTTCTTCAGGAATACCTTCCTCCCTAAAAATTCTGCGAATAATTGATGTGCATGTTTTTCCACCACATGACCCCATTCCAGCTCTGGTCATTGTTTTGATTTCATTAAAATCACGATAACCCTGATGGATTAAATTGCGGATATCACCAGCTTTAACCCGTTCACACCGGCAAACGATCATATCATCTTCAATATGCGGTATGTAGTGATCCATGGGTTGGCTGATCTGAATTTCTTGAATACGCAAACCTGCGATCTGTGAGGCTATTTCTTGTGGTGCTTGAATTTGAACAACAAATGTTCGATCACTTGTGGGGATGCTATGTACGGAAAGAACATCGAATTCTCCCAGGGGATTTCCTTCTATATCCATTGCCATTACGTGGTCGAGTTCTTGTAAAGGCTGGCGGTTAAATTCGTAAGGAATCGAAACGATTGGATGATGATGGCTATTCCGATAATCAACCAATGTTATTGCCAATCCAGGACAACCCACAACACATTGTTCACAAACTTCGCAGCAAAACCCATTTCCTAGGAAAGTGGGTATCTGTCGAATATCTTTTTGATCAACGTAAATTAGCCCATGTGGGCAGAGACTGGCGCATGGATTACAAGGTATTTCCTGGACACAGTGAATTACTGGTAGAACACCTTCCAATTCTTCAGGAAGTTTTTCTTCGGTTTTGGCTCCAGGACGCGATTTTAGAATTTCTGAGGTTCTATACCAGGACTGAGGAATCTCGGGAAGATCCAGACCAAGTTTTTTGGCAATTTCCATACCTCGGATTTTGCCAGAAAAAATCGCGGCAGACGCTTCTGCAATTTCTTCAGCATCACCACCAACAAAGGTGTCAATGCCGTATTGCACTCCTTTTTTATAAAATTCATCGACCGAATCTAAACCAACAGCAATCAAGACAGTATCGCATTCAAAAGATTTCTCTGTTCCGGGTATAGGTTGAAATTGATCGTTGACTTTGGCAATAGTTACTGATTCCACGTGATCTGATCCGTTTGCACTCAATATTGTATGCGAATTCATGATTTGAACCCCCATGCGAACCAACTTGTCTTTATGAACTTTATAACCACCACATTCGGGTAATGCTTCAACCAATCCCACAACGTTTATGCCTGCCTGCAAGGCATGATAACCAGCGATAAGGCCCACATTGCCACCACCAACAATAAACAGTCGTTCTGCCGGTCGTACCAAATCTCGATTAACCAGGGTCTGAAATGCTCCAGCTCCATATACTCCTGGGATTGTGTTACCTTTAAAGGACAAAAATTTTTCTCTTGCTCCAGAAACTACCAAAAGAATTTGCGGCTTAACTAAAACATATTCATTGGATTTTTTTTGAATACCAACTTTTCTATCAGAAAACACTGCTAATGCAGTACTTTGTAACCAAATTTCCACACTTTCGAGTTGTCTGATTTCAGCTTCCAATTTGGTTGCGATATCGATACCACGTGTACCTGCAAATACGGCCTGTGTTGAGCCAAAAAACCGGTGGGTTTGTAAAACCAGTTTTCCACCTAATTTGTGTTTATCGTCGATTATTAAGGTTTTAATACCCAGCTTTCCCAACTCGATAGCCGCTGAAAGGCCAGCAGGACCACCACCTATAACAAGTACTGGGACATCAATTTCACTTATCTGATTCATAACTGGTGCTTGGGCTATTTTTGGTAGTTCAGGTAGACCATCGGCTGGAAATACGACCATGTTTTCTTCAATTTCAACCATGCATGATTTTACCGGGGTTCCGTTTGCAATCACCATGCATTGAGCACATTGTCCATTTGCACAAAAAATCCCTTGAGGAGAACCATCTTTGTGATGGTGTCCAAAAATTCTAACCCCATTGGCAAAAAGAGCAGATGATATGGTTTCGCCTACATTTGCGGATAATGCCACACCATTCCAGGTAAATTGAATTCCTTTTTTTTCGGGTATGGGCAGGATTGGGTGTTTTTTGATACGGAAATTGGACATACGAATTCCTTTTTGCATGAGTAAACTTAGAAACAGTCCAGAATCATTATATTTATAGTTTAAAATGGTTGCTAAGATTCATATTACTCAAAAAATCAATTAACCAAAACTGATGGAATGCTTAATTTACTGAATGTGCTGTCATCAAAAATATGTTATTTCTTGCGCAAATTGGTTTTGAAATATTACATACTCTCACAAAAAGACGTTCGGGACAATGTCGCTACGATCGGAGCACGTTGCGTTTTCGTAAAAATTCAAATCGGAACGAATGGTATTTTGAAAAATGGTTCGTATCCAATGGGATTTTCTAAAAATAGCAGCAAATATGGCGTTATTTATTTGTATTTGTAAATTTAATTTTATTGTGGCCTATGGTAGAATTTAAATAATTATTGATGAAGCATGTCGGAGGGTAAAATGAAGAGAATTGCTGTGTTGACGAGTGGTGGTGATGCGCCTGGAATGAATGCTGCTATTAGATCGGTTGTTAGGACTGGTATATCTAAAGGATTTGAAATATTTGGGGTACGCAATGGATACGCTGGTCTAATTGCTGGTAACCTTAATCCTTTGGGCCCTCGCGATGTCGGTGGTATTATGCAAAAGGGCGGAACAATTTTGGGCAGTGCGCGTTCATTGGAATTTAAAACACCTGAAGGTCAAAGAATGGCAATTCGGAATCTGAATTCGTTTGGTGTAGAAGGGTTGGTTGTGATCGGGGGGAATGGGTCGCAGACCGGTGGGCATGCCTTATGGAAATTAGGATATCCAGTTGTAGGAGTTGCTTCCACAATTGATAATGATTTATATGGTTCTGATATTACTATAGGTGTTGATACAGCTTTAAATGTTGCTTTGGAAGCAGTTGATCGATTAAAAGTAACAGCCTCTTCTCATCAGCGCGCATTTTTACTTGAAGTAATGGGCAGGGATTGCGGTTACCTGGCTTTAATGACTGCACTGGCCGGTGGAGCTGAAGCAGTGTTGATCCCTGAAGTAAAAGTAACACCCGAAGAAGTAGCAAAAATAATTTCAGAAGCATACGAAAAGGGGAAAGCCCATGCTATTGTCATTGTGGCTGAGGGAGCAGAATATAACGCTGAACGATTATCCAATTATTTTAAAGAACATCAAGGTAGAATGGGCTTTGATTTGCGCGTAGCCATACTTGGGCATATTCAAAGGGGGGGAACACCTTCCGCTTACGACCGAATATTAGGTAGTCGTTTGGGGGCTGGTGCAGTTGAAGCCATAGCACGGGGAGAATATGGTGTTTTATGCGGATGGGTAAATTCTGCGTTGAAATATACACCTTATGAAGATGTGGTTAATAAAAAGAAAGAGCTGGATACAAGTCTGGTTGAATTGGCTAGAATACTGGATTAATAAAAAAGATGGTTCTGGAAAAAAGAACCATCTTTTTTATTATTGTGCTTTTAAATATGCTTCAATAAACCCATTCAGGTCACCATCCAGCACACTATTGACATTACCCACTTCATGTTCAGTGCGGTGATCTTTAGCCAACTGATAGGGGTGAAGTACATAAGAACGTATCTGGCTTCCCCATTCAGCTTTTTGATATACACCACGAAGTTGAGCGCGTTCTTTTTCCTGTTCTTGTTGTTTGATTTCGAGGAGCTTAGCTCTTAATACCCGGAAAGCATTTTCTCGATTTTGTAAGAGCGATCTTTCGTTTTGGCAGGTGACAATGATGCCTGTAGGAATATGCATTAATCGGATTGCCGTAGAGTTTTTCTGAACATTTTGACCGCCTGCACCTGAAGATTTAAAAACATCAATGCGAACATCGTCAACGGGGATTTGGATGCTCTCATCGTCTTCTTCAACCTCGGGTAATATTTCAACCATTGCAAACGACGTATGTCTACGGTGATTTGCATCAAATGGAGAAAGGCGTACCAACCTGTGAACACCTTTTTCAGATTTCAGGTATCCATAAGCATACTTACCAGTTATGGACATTGTAACGCTCTTTATACCAGCTTCTTCACCTATGGATCTGTCGAGAATTTCTACAGCACAACTATTTTGGTCGGCCCAACGCAAATACATTCTTTCCAACATTGCAGCCCAATCCTGGGAATCAGTACCACCAGCGCCGGCGTGAATTCCCAAAAAGGCATTTCCCCGGTCGTACTTTTCAGATAATAATACACTAAGTTCTCGTTGGCTTAAATCTTTTTCAATTGCATTTATTTCAATAAGAATCTCTTCCCGATAGCTTTCGTCTTTCAGGTCGGCCAGCTCTACAATATCAGAAATTTTCTTTTCAAGTTTTTTCCAACTCTGAATTTCATCACGCAGGTCAACAAGATTTTTCATCAATTGATGCGCTCTGGTTTGATTACTCCAGAGATTTGGATCTTCAGTTTCTCTTTCGAGAATGATTAATTGAGTTTCTTTTCCTGGCAAGTCAAAGGTGCACCAGGAGATCATTAATTTTGGCAGTGGAATTTGCCAAGCGATCAATTAGGTCTTGCATATTGTTTTCTCCGTATCAGGATAGTAAACTATTTACAAATTCTTCAGGATTAAATTCCTGCAAATCTTCTGGCTTTTCTCCCAAACCCGCATAAAAAATTGGCACATTAAGCTCTTTTTGTATTGCAAATGCCATTCCACCTTTAGCTGAACTGTCTAGTTTGGTTAAAATTACACCATTAATATTGACAGCGTCTTTAAAAGCACGCGCTTGCATCAGAGCGTTTTGCCCTGTAGTTGCATCCAAAACCAGCCAAGTCGCATGGGGAGCGCCAGGTAGTGCTTTGCGCACAACCCGATCAACTTTTTTTAATTCTTCCATTAGATTAAAGCGTGTATGAAGACGACCGGCAGTATCTATAAAAACCATATCCATTCCTCTGGCCACCCCAGCCTGAACTGCATCAAATGCTACAGCTCCTGGGTCACCATCAGGCTGTCCAGCTATTACAGGTATGTTTAATCGATCTGCCCAAACCTGCAATTGATCTACTGCAGCAGCACGAAATGTATCTGCTGCTGCAAAAAGAATTTTTTTGTTTTGTTTTTTGAACTTTTGCCCTAATTTTGCCAGGGTCGTAGTTTTGCCTGAACCGTTTACACCTACAACCATGATTACTGCCGGATGAAATTCAGCCAAATTGGGGAACTGGGGCAAGATAAGACGGCTTAGAAGTTCTTTTTTAAAATATTCTCGTAATTCATCTGAGCGTGTAATACCTTCCCGATCAACTGTTTTCATCAAACTGAGAATTATTTGCTGTGTCGTTTCAATGCCCATATCAGCCTGAACCATCATGGCTTCCAATTCATCCCATGTTTGGACAGTAACCTCAGTTGCCCCAAACATATTGGAAATACGTCCAAAAGCAACTTTTCGTGTCTTTTCCAGACCAGAAAACCATTTATTGAATAAGTCAGCCATAAGCGCGAATTATATCATATTGGTGGGAGGATTGTGTTTGATCGCCAATTGCCCACATCCGGCTTGAATATCTATTCCACGGCGCAAACGAATAGTGCAAGGGATACCGTTATTTTCTAAAGTTTGTTGGAATATTATTGTTTGTTCTTTGGTTGGAGCTTTCAAGTTCGGATTTGCTGTAGGATTCAACGGAATGACATTCACATGACAAAGTAACCCTTTTAATAATTCTGCTAATTTTTTGGCTGTATCTACGTCATCATTGTAACCAGCAATTAAAGCCCACTCAAAAGTGATCCTACGGTTAGTTTTTTCAATGTAATAACGACACACATCTAACAAAGTTCGAATTGGGTATTTTTTGTTAACCGGCAATAACTTACTGCGTTCTTCATCAGTGGCTTCATGGAGTGAAATAGCCAGGTTTACCTGTCTATTTTCATCGGCGAATTTTTTAATCATAGGCACCAATCCAACTGTAGAAATGGTAAATCGCCGTGCACCGAGATTAAAACCATCAGCATCATTGAGCGTGTTAATGGCTTGCATGGTTGACTCGTAATTATGAAAAGGTTCTCCCATTCCCATTAAAACAATATTTGTTACTCGTTCACCATCTTGTTGTAACAATCGGGCATAATGAAGAACCTGTTCGATTATTTCTCCTGCGGTCAGGTTTCTTTGAAAACCCATTTGACCGGTTGCACAGAATACACACCCCATGGCACAACCAGCCTGAGTGGAAATGCAAAGTGTACGCCTTTGGTCGTATTTCATTAAAACCGCTTCAATGGCTCTGCCATCATAAAGCTTTAGTAATGTTTTGACCGTTTCGTGGTCTGATGATTGCAGGATTTTTTCAGGAATCATAGAATCGAAGGAAAATGTATTAAATAACTTGTCTCTTAAGGTTTTTGGAAAATTAGTAAACTGGTCAGGCTTGTTCCATAATTGTATATAGATACCCTGCCAGAGTTGTTTTACCCGGAATTTAGGCTCATTTAAGTCTGAAAAAATCGCTTCCAATTGCCCAAAGCTGAAATCAAAGATTAGCGGTAGAGACAGCTTTAAATCTTCCATTGATTTTGTTCCATTTTTTTGATTAATTCACCCAAGTTATTTGCAACCACTTCAGGGTAAATAGATTGTTTTAGTATGTCCTTTTCTGAAGAGATACCAGAAAGCACTAACGCCGTTTTGCAACCAGCATTTTTGCCGCCCAGGATATCAGTTTCCAAACGATCCCCTATCACAAGGGTTTCCTCTGGTTGCGTTTTGAGACGATGAATTGCCTGAAGGAGCATGTATGGCTCCGGTTTTCCAGCTACGATCGCTTTGGTTCCACTGCTTTTTTCCAATTTGGCTAAAAGAGCTCCTGCACCGGGGATAATGCCATGCGGGGTTGGAAAAGTAGAGTCCATGTTTGAAAAAAAGAAATCCGCACCTTTTTTAATGAGCGAAGAAGCTTTGTCAAGCTTTTCAGAATTCAGATTGTGTTCCATACCACCAACCACAGCAATGACATTCGATTCGGAATGAAAAAAACCATATTCTTCGAGAGCTTTTATCAGACCTTCTTCTCCAATGATATATACAGGACCACCCTGGGGGTACTTCTTTGCTAATTCAAATGCAACTGTGGCACCTGACGTAATAACTTGATTTGCCGATATTGATACATTAAATGTTGCCAATTTTTGTTGGTATTGTTCAGGCGTTTTTGTACTGTTGTTAGTGGCGAATATATATTGGATAGGAACTTTTTTCAGGTGTTCAAAATAAGCGAATAATTCCCCAATCGGTTCCTGGTCCTTCCATAAAACGCCATCCATATCACAAATTATTGCTTTTATTTTCATCTTTTCACTTAATCTACAAGCCGGATAGTGGTCACCATCCGGCTTGTGGAGTACTAAATTTTGTTGATTATTTCTTGACGGGTGGTTCTAACACTTTGTCAACCAGTCCATATTCAACAGCCTGTTGAGCATCCAGGAAATAATCCCGTTCAGTATCTTTTTCGATTGTTTCAATCGTTTGGTTCGTGGCATCAGCCATGATTTTAGTTAATCTGACTTTTAAGCGTAGAATTTCTTTTGCCTGGATCTCAATATCCGTTGCCTGCCCCTGTGCACCTCCCAGGGGTTGATGCATGTGGATTGTTGAGTGAGGCAATGTATAACGCTGGCCTTTTTCACCAGCAGCCAGAATTACAGTTCCAAAAGAGGCTGTCATTCCAACAGCCATAGTGGAAATTTTATTAGGGATCATTTTCATTGTGTCATAAATCGCCATGCCAGCATAAATTTGTCCACCAGGCGAATTTATGTACATTTGAATACCTGCATCAGGGTCCTCACGACTTAAAAACAACAACTGGGCGACAATCAAATTAGCTACCTGATCATTTATGGGTGTACCCAATAAAATGATACGATTTTTTAACAGCAATGAAAAAATATCATACGCCCGTTCACCACGGCCATTTGATTCAATAACCATAGGGATTAACGAAGTAAAATCTGGGATGTTCATGTTCCCTCCAAAGCTCCTTTAATTATTAGTACCAGATCATTTAGGATTCTGATTCGGCAGTTTCAATCTCTGCTTCATCATTCTTGTTTGTTTCTGGTTTTATGGATTCTTCAACTGGTTGATCCACTATTTCTGCCAGGCCGGATGCGACAGCTTTCATCCGAGCCAGAGTTTTTTGATTATAGAGACGACTAATGGCATTGAGTGTCATATTGTTCATTGTTTCACCCGACGTTTTGGATTTTTTGCCTTTTTCCCCTGGCTTCTCTTCCAACATCATCCGGGTTTCACTTACAATAGCATCGTAATCATCTTTCCCTATTTCGATCTTCTCCATCTGGCCATATTTGTCAATAATCAATGAATTAACCAATCTGTTTTCTGCCGCCTGGCGAACATTTTCTTCGATATATTTTTCACGATCTGATTTAACTAATTTTAAGTAGGTTTCTAAATCCATGTTCTGTTGTTTGAGGTTAGTTTCCAGATTTTGTAAAATATGTTCGATTTCTTCATCAACCATAAACGACGGATACTTAACTGTAGCCTGAGCCGCAATTTTTTCCAAGAGATCTGTATAGTATTTATCTTCGTATTCGTGATTTTTGGTGCTTTCTAATTGTTCACGAACAGCTTTTTTTAATGAATCTAAGTCATCAAATTGACCAAGATTTTTTGCAAATTCATCGTTCAATTCGGGAAGTGTCAAGGACTTGACAGATTGAACCGTGACAAGGAATTTAACTTCTTTTCCTTTGAATTCATCATCAGCTTCTTCGTCAAATTTATGTGTTAGTGATTTTTCATCACCTTCATTAAGACCCAATAGTTCATTCGCAAAATTTTCAAAAGGCCAATTATCATCTTGGGTTTTATCACCTATGACAAACTGCACGGGTGTTTCTTTTAATATTTCATTTTCATCATTTTCAACATTTATATCAACACCGGATACTTTGATATAAACAAGGTCACCATTTTCTATAGGACGTTCTACTGGTTCTGCCGAAGCATAATTTTGTTGGAGTCGTTTTAAGAAATCTTCAACTTCAGATTCTTCAATAACTTCAGGAACATATTCCAATCGGATGGATTTGTAATCACCTAAATCAACATCAGGCTGCAAAGGCACAAGGAATGCAAAGGTTGGGGGATCCAGATTTACAATTTCACTTAATGAACCAGGACCAGAAGGATTGATATTCGCTTCTAAAAGAACGTTTCGGTATTGGTCGTCAATTAATAAATCGACAGCTTCTTCAACGATAGCACCTTCACCAACCATGCGAGCAATAAATTCGTATGGCGCCTTACCGGGGCGAAATCCGGGGATTTTGGTTTGATTGGAAATTTTTTTGGCGGCTTTACGTTTATATGTTTCAAAAACATCAGCATCAAATTCTGCAACGATTTTTACCTGATGGTTTTCATGGGGGGTGGTTTCGATCTTCAAGGTTATTGTCCTTTTCTGTAAAAAAATTTTGTGATTGAGTAGGGAAGGAGGGGTTCGAACCCTCACGCCTTTCGGCACATGATCCTAAGTCATGCCTGTCTGCCAATTCCAGCACTTCCCCACAGCCAAAGAATTATAAGCGGATAATTTTTGAGCGTCAATAATCAGATATAATGATGTTTGTTGAACATTGATTTTTCATTAATCAGGAGGTCATTTTGTCTCGGGTAATTAATCCGGATAGCAGCGGAAAAGAGAGAACCAAACTAACAAAAGCGGTAGTAAAGGCTATCAGAACGTTGATGTCACAAACCGAACCTAATCAGATCACAAGAGATTTGGCTGCATATATATCCATTTCTCTGGATGAGATATATCAAACTGTGGATGTATCTGTTATTGCCTGGGAAAAGCGGGGATATTGGATTAAGGCAGATCGTTTCCGGTTGGACTGGGAATGGACGGAGCAATATTCTAAAAACATGCGAGAAAGTGTATTGAAAGAAGATTGGGGTAACATAGCACTACTTTGCGCAAAAATTGCCCAAAGGTTTTCTAATATTCAAATCCCCTTGAATAATCGGATAGGCGAACCCTGGGTGGGGGCTTGGGCAAAATTACAGAAATAAAAAAATCCTCCCAACATAAAATGGACCCTATAAAATAGACAGGCAAAAAAAGAGGCAAAATAACGAACAGGCCCTATTTTATAGGGTCTGATTTGTTATACTCAAGCAAGAGGAAAAGGAGCGTGAAAAGATGGGGAAGAACTATTTTACAGAGAGACAACTTGGGGAATTGGAAAAGAATCCATATATCCAAAAAGTCAGCGACAAGTCAATTACCTATGGAAAGGCGTTCAAAGAGAAATTTATAGAAGAATATCAAAGTGGGAAATCACCAAGGGAAATTTTGGCAGATATGGGGCTAGACACTATCAGGTATTAGGGGAGAGCCGAGTAGACGGGGTAATTACACGCATGAAACAATATGCGGCGCGTGCAGAAGGATGTAGAGATAACAGAACAAATAATTCAGGGCGGCCATCCACTAAAGAATATACACAGACCGAAAAAATTGAGCGTTTAGAACAGAAGATAGCGTACTTAACGCAAGAGAATGAATTTCTAAAAAAAAATATACAGATGGATTATCAGGCAAGCAGAGCAGGCAAGCAAAACCAGCGAACAAATACAAACTCATCCAAGAAATGATTGGACGAACACATAACCATTTTCGGATCAACTGGCTTTGCGAAACAGCCGGAGTATCACGCTCCGGATATTATAGGTGGCTCAATACGGCGGAGAAAAGAGAAGAAAAGGAAGCAAGGGACAAAAAATATTTTGAACAAATCCTGGTAGCATACAAATTTCGCGGATACGATAAAGGTTCGCGTGGGATCTATATGCGGTTTTTGAATCAAGGGAGCCGAATGAACCGGAAGAAAAAACAACGGCTTATGGGGAAATTTGGATTACTCTGCCCGATCCGCAAGGCAAATCCAAACAGGCGTATGGCAAAAGCCATGAAGACCAACTGTGTTTCTGACAATATAGTCAACCGTGAGTTTCAGGGGCAGAATCCGGGGACGATACTTCTTACGGATATTACATACCTTTTCTACAATCATGGGCAGAAGGCATACTTATCTGTCATTAAGGATGTCTGCACAAAACAGGTGATGGCATATGTTACGAGCAAATCCCTGGCTGTCGATTTTGTCCTGGAAACCGTCAACCTACTCATCCAAAATCACGGGATTTCACTAAATACCAAGACAATACTCCATTCAGATCAGGGATGCCTTACACAAGTACATCTTTTCGACAGCTGCTAAAAGACAAGAAACTGCGCCAATCTATGTCCAGACGAGGGAATTGTTGGGATAATGCCCCACAGGAATCCTTTTTCGGTCATATGAAGGACGAAATTCACCTGGAAAAATGTTCAACCTTTACGGATCTGGAACTGGTTATCGATGATTACATGGATTATTACAATAATGACCGTTATCAATGGGGGCTTGCAAAACTATCTCCAAACCGTTATGCCTCATATCTAAAAACTGGTGAATACCCTATTTGTTGTTAACAAAAATCCTCACACCAGATTATTGGCATGAGGATTATCTGTACTTACCTTTTTTTCTATTGTGTCCTTGACATAGGGTCCACTTTAACAAAGGGAGGATTTTTTTTTATTTCTGTTGTACTTACTTCTTTTTCAGAATTATACGAGCATCCGCAACTTTAAGTCCTTTGCCTTCTTCGTAGACTAATACGGGGTTAGCATCTGATTCGCTTATTTCTTCACTGAGATCGACGATCATTTGTGCATAAGAGCTGATCGTTTCAGATAATTTGACGCGATCTCGGGGAGCCTCACCGCGGACACCAGCCAAAATTGGAGCGCCACGGATTTCTGAAATCATCCGCAAGGCGGATTTTTTTGAAACTGGTGCCACACGGAATGTCACATCTTTGAGGACTTCAACAAAGATACCACCAAGACCGAACATCATTGTTGGGCCAAATGTTGAATCATTTACAGAGCCAAGGATTACTTCAGTTCCCCAAGGAGCCATTTCCTGGATTGCGACACCGTGAATATTCGCATCGGCCTTGTAAGCTTTTGCGTTTGTCAAAATTGTCTTGTATGCATCTCGGCAACCAGCCTCGTCTTTAATGTTTACTTTTACACCGCCAGCATCTGACTTGTGTAATATGTCTGGAGAAACAATCTTCATTACGATGGGAAAGCCGATTTCTTTAGCCAATTTAATAGCATCTTCTTCAGATTTTGCCAAATACGTTGTTGTAACCGGAAGCCCATAAGCAGAAAAAACTTGCTTGGCTTCGATTTCAGTTAATGAATCCCGACCATCATCCCTCGCTGCTTTTATGGCTTTCAAAGCGATTTCTTTGTTTGCTGTAGTGATTGTCTCTTCTGGTTCCGATATAATTTCTTTCATTCGATCGTATTCACGCAAAGCAGAGATAGCATGAACTGCTAAATCAGGTGCGCCGTATGCTGGAATTTCATTTTCTACCAACCACTGCATCGCCTTTTCAGATTTATCGCCACCAACAAATGAGACGGTTACCGGTTTCTTACCAAGCATTCCGGATTCATCAAGTGCTTTTTTAATTCCTTGTGCAATTTCCATTGGTTCGGTCATGGCGGTTTCGCAGTATAAAACTACCAATCCGTCTGCCCAATCATGGGAAAAGACAAACTTTGTAGAATCGTGGTACCAATCATATCCAGCCATGCCGGTCAGATCAACAGGATTCTTAGCAGATCCAAATACCGGCATATGTTTCTTCAATTCTTCTTGAACATCTTTAGGAGCAAATTTTAGTGGAAGGTCAAATCGCTCAGCGGCATCCGTTGCTAAAACGCCAACACCACCACCATTCGTGATAATTACAAGGTTGTCGCCCTTCATAGGAGGTTGCAAAGAAAGTGCTAAAGAAAGATCAAATAAATTTCCGAGATCGGTTGCCTGAACGACACCCGCCTGCTGGAAGGCGGCTCCGTACACTTTTGCGGCACCAGCCAAGGATCCGGTATGGGAAGCAGCAGCTGCTGCACCATGGGCGGAAACACCAGCTTTTAGCGCTATAACAGGTTTTGTAGCCTTTTTAGCAGCATTCATGAACTTCCGTCCATCCTTGATGCCTTCAATGTAAAGTGTAATACAGCTAGTGGTCTCATCTTTATCGAGCCACTCAACCAGATCAGCAAAATCAACATCAGACATATTGCCTATGGAAATTAATTTTTCAAACCCAACACGCCTAGTAAAAGTAGCCATGTCCATGGCGATTAACAGAGCACCACTTTGGGAAACCAATGCACCTTTTCCGGGAAGCGGTAGCAGAGGAGCAAAAGACGCATTCAATTTTTCAGAATTAGATAATGTACCAACGATATTTGGCCCAAGAATACGCATGCCATATTCATGAGCTTTTGCAACCACAGTCGCTTCCAGTTCTTTGTTGCCAACTTCACCAAAACCTGAAGTGATGATAATTAATCCCTTGACTCCTTTTTTGCCAGCTTCATCAACTACTTCCAAAACAAACTTTGATGGCACAGTGATAACAGCAGCATCAACTTCGCCAGGAATCTCCTGAAGTGATTTGTAGCTTTTTAATCCAAGGATTTCATCTGCTTTTGGGTTAACAGGGTAAATTGAACCTTCATAACCACCCTTAATAATGTTGTTAACAACGGTGTAACCTATTTTGGTGGGATCTGTTGAAGCACCAATAATTGCAATTGACTTTGGGCGCATAAGGCCGTCTAAAACTTTACTTTCCACGATTGATCCTCCTAATTATTATTTATAAACCCAAACCATTTATATGGTAATCGGTATGCGTTACAAACGAGTTTCATTACTACCAATAAAAAAATTTTTTATAGACCCTCCCAAAAATAATAAAATAACCTCCCGGTACAGTTCACCCAAGGAGGTTGAGTTCCAATCAAAACCAATAAATGTGTTTGTATAAAATAAAGGGAACTAATATTCATTCAAATAGTCCGACCCGAATTACCGGTTAAGCAGTTCCTATTTTATCAGATAATATTAATGTCTTACAACACTTCTATTCTAACGTTTTTTTTGTAAACAAATGTACTCAATTGTTTGGTATTTTTATCATCCATTTGAATGATTTTTCAGGATCGGATATGTTTTTATATCCGATCCTGAATATTTAATCCAGAGCCGTTTCTATCAGCCGGTTAATTCTTTTAATCATCGTGTTGGTATCCGGTTGAATTCCTTCAGCTAACAAACAATTTTCGTAAAGTTGTTCAATAATTATTTCCCTCAAAGGGTTTATTCCCTGTAATCCGGAAAGTTTTAGCATAATAGGATGCTGAGGATTAATTTCCAGAATTTTTTGAGGGACTTCAAATTCTTTTTGCAAATAGCGGTAAGCTTTTTGCATCTCAGGGCTGGGGCTGCCTTCCGAATCTACCAACCGCGCTGGTGATTCAACCAATTTTTGAGTGGTGTTGACTGCCTTGATTCGATCTCCTAAAATAGTTTTGAAGAATGTTAACAGTTCTGGTAAATTTTCCGGTTGTTTCTGATCTGTTTCAGATTTTGATTCTTCTTCAGTATCCGGAGGAAGATCTATATCCTGAGCAGTTACATTAACTAAATCAAAGTCTTTATATTTATTAACTCGCATCAGCATGAATGGATCTATTGGATCTGTAAAAAGTATCACATCAATATTTCGTTTTTTGAATATTTCAAGGTGAGGAGATTGATCGACTGATGAATTATTTTCGCTTATGTAATAGTAAATTTTATTTTGTTCAGGAAGAAAGGTTTCAATATACTCATCCAGCGTTTGCAAGATCTCTTTTTTATAAATGGTTTTCACCCTTAGAAGAGATAGTAATTGTTCTTCGTTTTCTTGGGTTGTTGCTAAACCTTCCTTGATGAAAATCCCAAATTCCTTCCAGAAAATCAAATATTGATCGTTTTTATTTTTTGCTATATTTGTGAGTAAATCGAGAATCTTGGAAGTGAGGATTTTTTTAATTTGAAGGATTGTTTTTGTTGATTGAAAAGCTTCCCTGGATACATTCAAAGGAATATCTTCAGAATCTACAACGCCTTGAATAAAACGCAAGTAATCGGGTAATAGCTCTTTAGTAAACTCTTGAATTAGAACTTTTCTTGCGTATAACTTTAATCCAAAATCTTTGCGATCAGAAAACACATTGGGTTCCGGAGAAGAGGGAATAAAGAGTAAAGCATACAATTGAATTGGTGCATCAATGGATAGATGCAAGTGGTGAATAGGATCCGTGAAATCAAAAGTAAATTGTTTGTAAAATTCTTTATACTCCTCTTCTTTTACCTGGTTGGGTTGTTGTCGCCATATTGCAGTTTGCCTGTTGATTTGTTCTTCTTCAACTTCAAAGAAAATTGGGTAGGGAATATAGTCCGAATGTCGCTTAATGATTTGGCGTAAACGGTAATTCTCAAGATATTCTGTAGCATCCTCTTTCAGATATAGAGTGATTTCTGTGCCACGGTTTTCTTTTGTTCCTGGCATTATTTGATAAGTTTCTCCGCCATCGGAGATCCACAGAGCTGCTTTGTCATCCAATCTATAAGAACGTGAAAGAACTTCGATTTTTTCGGCCACCATAAAAGCTGAATAAAAGCCCACTCCAAATTGGCCGATAATATTAGCCAGATCACCTTCCTTATGGTTTGAAGCAGCCTCAATAAAGGCTTTTGCTCCTGAATGCGCAATTGTTCCTAGATTTTCAGCTAACTCTGCTGAATTCATGCCGATGCCAGTATCCTGGATTGTAATTGTTTTCAGATCTTTATTAATCTTGATACGTATTTCTCCAGCTACATCTGCATCAAGCACTTCTTTGTTGGTGAGTATTTCGAAATTTAACCTGGAAATTGCATCAGAAGCATTGGATATCAATTCGCGTAAAAAAATATCTTTGTCAGTGTAAAGAGAATGGATCAGTATATTGAGTAATTGCTTGGTTTCCGCTTTAAACGGATTAGTTGTTGTTTCATTTGTAGAAACGTCCATATTTTGCCTCCATTTATTTTTATGTCCGAAGCTATCATAAGCCATATTCATAAGAATTATATAAAAATTGCCCCTGAATCAATGGGGCAATTTATTTTTGATGAGGTAATTATGTTATTTGTAACGATTTTTTACAGCTGGAATTAAATATTCATTAAAGGCACGTTCCTGATTGTAATCTGGCGCCCATCCCCAATCTTTCGTTGCCGCGGAATCGTCAATATCTTCCGGCCAGGAGTCAACTATACCCTGACGAGAGAGATCCGGAATAAAGGAAATATCTGCCTTTGGAAAAGCCATCATTACCTGGTCATAAAACTCTTGTGCGGATGGATTGAAACTGGTAACGTTATAGACTAATTTGGAAAGGTTTTCTTTTGGAGCAGCCTCCAATAATAACAATGCTTTAACTGCGTCGGGCATTGCCATAAAAGGTAAACGTGTATCCGGACGTACAAAACAATTATAAGGAATATTCATTGCTGCATGATGTAGCATTTCAGGACCGTAATCACTGGTGCCACCGGTAGGTGTGGTTACCGCTGAAATTAATCCTGGAAAACGAATTGCGCGGAAGTCTATGCCGCTGGGTGTGCGGTCTGCTGCCAGCTGGCGGTAATGTTTGGTGTAATAACGACCAAGGTGTTCACAATACAATTTGTTACAACCATACATGGTTGTTGGATTACACCAATCCTCTTCCTTGATTTTTCCTGAATTATTTTTCTGCTCAAGAGTTGGTAACCCATACGCCGCTATGGAGCTGGGATAAAGAAATTTTACTGGCCTACCCTGCCAACCGGCTTGTTCAACAGCCAGACGTAACAAGTTGAGCGTACCTTCAACGTTGACTTTGTGTCCGGTTTCAGGATTGTATTCTGCTTTTGTGGACAAAATTGATGCCAAGTGATAAATAGCCCTGATTTCATATTCAGCTACCAATCTACCCAGCAACATATTATCTAAAATGTCTCCCTGAATAAAGCGTTCACATAATGGACGTAGGGCTTCATCAATCGGCATTACATCCAATGCCAGAATATTTGCTTTTTCTTTGTGTGCCAGGTGCGTTATCAATCCATGACCGATTTCACCGTTTGCGCCAGTAATTAATACTACTTCTTTTCTCATCTATTGGACTCCTCTTGTAACCGAAAATAATGTTCTGTTGAGTAAGGAATTGGCATAATCATCTTATTGGGGATATTAATTAATAAAACAGGCTCTGTAAAATTATCTCAGAACCTGTTTTATTCTACAATTGTCAATGATAAGCGATTTATTGTGATGAGTTTCCCATTTCAAAGAATGATATGGTTATAGCTCATGTTGCAGATTTCTTAAACCACGTTTTCCATTCTCGTTTTTCCCAAACAACAAGAATGGGAGCAGCAACAAAAATTGATGAATAAGTACCACTGAACAAACCGACCAGCAATATAATAGCGAATTCGCGTAATGTGACGCCGCCAAATAAAGCCAAGGCCAAGAGCATAAATTCCACTGTCATTAATTGTGTATTAATGGAGCGTTGCAATGTTTGAACAATTGAATGGTTAACTAATTTTTCAAATTCTAACTTACGGAAAATAATTGAATTTTCTCGTATTCTGTCAAAAACCACGATTTTGTCCTGGACAGAGAAACCAATCACTGTTAACAACGCTGTTAAAAACATCGAATCAACTTGCCAGCCAAACAACTTCCCACCAATTGCAGCCAGGCTGATCACGATTAGAACATCATGGAACATAGCTAAAATACCGCAAATACCATAACGAAATGCATGAGGGATACCTTTGAAAGCATATGTTATATACAAGACAACAGCAAGTGCTGCAAATGCGACTGCCAAACCGGCGCGTTGTGTGACTTGTTGGGCAATTACAGGGCCGACGCTTTCAAATCGATTGACAACGGCTGATTCAGTATTAACTGATGCCTTAAGTGCATTTACAATATCAATTTTCTGTTGTTCATCCATAAAAGGTGAACGAATAACCAAAATAGAGCGGATATTATTTTGATCAAGTGCTGTTTGCACGGTGACTTCATTAAATTGGTATTGGTCGTAAATATCCTTAACCTGTTCAGATGAAGGTAAATTGGTGTCAGAAAATTGTACTTCCAACAGTGACCCACCTTTAAAATCTACAGCAAGTGGTAGTCCATCAAAAGCCAGAATTACCATACCAACCAGAATGAAGACAATTGATATTGCAAAAAAGAGGTAGCGTTTTCCTAGAATATTCATGTTATCTGCCTTACCTATATTCCAAACCATTTCAAATGGTTTTCAGGATGTTTTATTAAATCCAAAGCGACGGACAGGAATGTTCGCGTAACGAAAATAGCGGTGAACAAACTGACTGCAACACCCAACAATAGTGTGATGGCAAATCCTTTGACAAAGCTTGCGCCAAATGTGGAGCCGAACCACCATAAAATAATACTTGTAATAATGGTTGAGATATTGGAGTCGCGGATGGATGGCCAGGCTCGTTTCCAGCCCAGATCAATCGCTTGAGCAAGTGTGCGTCCGTTGCGCAATTCTTCTTTAAGTCTTTCAAAAATCAAGATGTTCGCATCAAGAGCACTGCCTGTTGATAACAAGAAGCCCGCAATACCAGGTAAAGTTAATGTGACTGGTATTAATCTAAATAAAGCGAAAGCAATTAACGCATAGATAATAATTGAAAGGTCAGCCATTAGTCCCGGTAATTTATAGAAGATTGCCATAAATAAAGCAACCAGGGCGAAACCTATCAAGCCAGCAACCATACTTTTATCTAATGAATCCTGGCCCAGTGTAGGACCAATGGTGCGAATTTGTTCGATAACGAGGGGAATAGGGAGTGAACCGTATCGCAGATTTACAGCCAAGGTGTTAGCCTCTTCGCGGGTGAAGCTGCCTGTGATACTGCCCTGACCATCAGGGATCGCACTGCCAATGGAAGGGGCAGAAACGATTTTGTTGTCCAAAACAATGGCAAGGTATTTATTGATATTGTTGGCTGTATGTGTGGCAAAGATATCTTTGCCTTCCGGCGTGAGTTCAAAGAGGATTTGATAATTGTTTGCAACTGGGCTATCGACACTAACACCTTTTAAATCGGTGCCGGTCATAATTGTATGAAAGATCGGTTCAACAACTGTACTATCTATTGTTTCTTCTGTTGAAATTGGGCCAAGATATTCAGGAACACCTGTAACCTTTTCAGGTGAATTGAAATCTGTTTTGATAGGCATGCCTTGAACGAAATTCCAGGGATTATCACCGATATCAACAAACTCGAGAACACCAGTTTGTTTAATTTGGTTAGTGATCGATTCTGCATCCGAAGCACCTGGAAATTCGCCAACAATGCGGTCTTCACCGGCCACTTGAAATTGAACTTCACTGACACCTAAACCATTGGTGCGGTTTTCTAATATTTGTTTGGCGATTTGAAGTGATTCGGCAGTGACTTTTGAGCCATCTTCAAGGTTAGCTTTGAAAATGATTTGCATACCACCACGCAAATCCAAACCCAACACTGTTGAAACTGATTTATTGACCAAAGGAATTTGTGTTGTTGAGGGAAGATCGATCCATATAGCGGCGGCCAAAATAACCACGATAAGGATCAAGTTGATATAGCGTCGATTCATTGCTTGAAAGGCCTCCAATTTTTCTCCGATTTTTCTAGTGCATAACGGAAAGATTATACTCCCTTAAGAATGATATGAGTAGGTAAAAATTTTTATCCCTTATCATGGCATATTTGGTTGGATTATGTTAGTGCGATTGATAATTGTGGGAAAAGAAAAATGGCTTGACAGCTATTACAGCCTGCTAGTATAATGTAGCGGCTTAATAATATAGTCAATAACTGAAATATTTCAGACAGGAGTACGAAAAATGGGCCCACTTCCAAAGAGAAAATTGTCAAAAGGTCGTCGTGACCGCCGCCGCGCGCATGATTCTATCCGTGCAGCAGTTCTGGTTCAGTGCAGCAATTGTGGTGAAATGCGTTTGCAGCATAATGTTTGCCCCAATTGTGGTCATTACCAGGGTCGCGAAGTGATCCAGGTCGAAAAAGAAAAGAAAAGTTAGTGATAATAAAAAAAACCTCCCAAATCGGGAGGTTTTTTTTACAGTGCCCAGGCAAGCATAAAACCGAATATAGCTATGATAATACCAAAATGCAGGAATATATCCGATTGTGCCCACCATCCTGAAGATATCTGGGAAATTACAAAATTAATTAAAACCAAGCAAATGCCAATTATTGGCAGTAAGCCTTTTTTTGCTGCAAAAAAATTTGAAAGTTTATCCAATATTTTCGATAAAGCCATTTTCTTCCGCATCCTCTATTTCATCTTGCAGTTTAAAAAAGGGTTCAAATGTGTTCAAATATCGAAATGGGATACTACCTGTAATCATAACACCGGTTCTTTTGTGATCGATAGCATCGATTTTGCCCTGTTCATGAAAAATGGAAATTGTGCGACCATGCTGGTAGGGAATGAAAACAGTAACAGGTATATACCGAAAAAACAATTCTTTTTCAGCAACCTGCAACAAATTTGAAACCCCCATGCCGTCTAAAGCTGAAATAGCTACAGCGTCTTTAAAGCTAGATATAACAGTTTCTGCAGTTTCAGGGTTGGTTAGTTTATCGATTTTATTCAAAACGGTAATACAAGGTATTTGATCTGCTTCGATCAATTGTAAGGTCTCCTGGACTGACTGCCATTGTGACTGGGCATTTGGATGGGTAATATCGACAACATGGAAAAGCAAATCAGCTTCAGAGATTTCTTCCAGTGTTGCTCGAAAAGCAGCAATCAGTTGAGTTGGCAATTTTTGAATAAATCCTACTGTATCTGTCAATAGGCAGGCATGGCCATCGGGCAATTGGACTCTTCTGGTAGTTGGATCCATTGTGGCGAATAGTTGATTGGCAACATATACTGACGCGTCTGTTAGTTTGTTTAGCAAGGTAGATTTACCTGCATTCGTATAACCAACGAGCGCAATGGTGGGAATTTGTGAACGTTTACGTTGCAAACGATACCTACTGCGATGCGAGCGTACTTTTTCCAATTCTTGTTTTAAATTCGATATTTTTGTTCGGATTTCGCGGCGGTCAATTTCCAGTTGCGTTTCGCCTGGTCCACGCAATCCTACACCACCTACGCTTCCTGTTCTCCCACCTCCACCACCAGCCTGTCGCGCAAGGTGAGTCCAGGCCCGGGTTAATCTTGGCAATCTATATTCATACTGGGCTAATTCTACCTGGAGTATACCTTCACGCGTGCTGGCATGTTGGGCAAATATATCTAAAATCAATGCAGTCCTATCAATGACACGTACTTCATCTAGAAACCTTTTTTCTAATTCTCTCTGGTGACGGGGTGAGAGCTCGTTATCAAAGATGACAATTTGAGCACTTGTTTCCCGGACCAAAGCACGAATTTCTTCAATTTTTCCTGAGCCTATGTAAGTATCTGCATGTGGTTGGGAAAGAGATTGGTAGGTTTCTCCAACAACATCGAGGCCAGCAGTATCTGCAAGAAGACTAAGTTCTTCGAGAGAGTCTTCAACAGTGAGCCAGTTATGTTGATTGTAGATATCCACACCAACCAAGAATGCATTTTCTTTAATCATCCTTGTGTTTTCTGGTGTTTTCTTAGCCATTAGTTAATCCTGTTTTTTCATCCAATCCTTAATCCGGTCTATGGCTTCTTTTATCCGTTCTGTTTTTGTTCCTAAAGAAATTCTTAAATACCCTTCACCATATTTACCATAAACCAGACCTGGAGTTGTACTTACCCCGGTTTTTTCTAATAATAAATCGCAAAAATACATACTGTCCGAGAAACCTTGGGGAAGTTGTGCCCAGATATATATTGCTGCTGGAGGAGTGTCTACGATAAAACCTGCTTCTACTAATCCGGCAACAACAATATCTCTTCTTTCTTTATAAATGAGATTGCGTTTCTTTAACCATGTTTGATCTCCAGATAATGCGGTTATTCCAGCTTCTAAAATAGGGGCAAAACTGGATGAATCCAGTTGACTTTTGTAAGTATGAATATAACGAATGATATCGGGATTGCCAACCACCATACCTAATCGCCATCCCGCCATGTTGTATGTTTTCGAAAGGGAATTAAATTCAACCGCTACATCTTTTGCACCAGATACTTGAAGTATACTAGGGGCTATATAATTGTCAAAACAAATGTCCACATATGGTGCATCATTTGCAATGAAAATTTGATATTCTTTCGCAAACTCGATCAACTTTTCAAAAAAGGCCAGTGTAGCAACAGCACCAGTGGGGTTGTTGGGATAATTGACCCACATCAACTTAGCTTTACGGGCGATATTTGCGGGAATTGAATCTAAATCTGGCAGGAAGCCGTTTTCTTTAAGAACAGGGAGGCTGTAAATTTCACCACCAGCTATTGTAGTGCTGGCAGAATAGACAGGGTAACCAGGATCCGGAACAATCACCAGATCTCCTGGGTTGATTAATATCTGGGCCAGGTGAAATAACCCTTCCTTGGATCCGATCAAGCCTATAGACTCTGTTTGGGGATCTAATTCTACATTAAATCGATTTTTATAATAATCGACGATTGCTTTTCGATACGCCATCGATCCACCATTTGGTGTGTAACCATGCGTATCTGATTTGTAAGCTGATTCTACTAACCTGTCTATAATGAATTTTTCCGGTGGAAGGTCGGGTGAGCCCATATCAATGCGAATGATATCCAATCCTTTTTCTTGCAAGGAGGATATTTTCTTTGCCAAACCAGCAAAGAAGTAGGGTTTAAATGAAGCGATTCGTTCGGCCGGTTTAAAAAAAGATTTGTTTTCCATTATATTTATTTTAAATTCTCACTTTGTTTTATATTTTCAAAAAGTTTGGATGATAAATCATCCGGTGGTGTTTCTCGCAAGGGTAATAATATATGAAAAGTGCTACCAGGGCAACAGGTTTCGTCATAGCCAATGGATTCTGCCCAAATTGCTCCGCCATGTGCTTCAATAATTCCTTTGGCAATATGTAACCCTAAACCGGGTCCACCACCTTTGAACTTTGTTTTACCACTTGAATGTAGTGCTGGGCTTGCAATACGAGAAAATTTCTCAAAAATAATGGATTGATCTTCAGCTGCTATACCGATCCCCGTATCTGTAATGCGTGTTTCCACAAATCCCGGGAGCTTTCGACCATCTATTTTTATACTTCCGCCATCCGGTGTAAATTTTATGGCATTTAAGATAACATTTCTTAATACCTGTAATAATCTTTCAGGATCACCAAAATTTACCTCTTCGAATCCATCAAATTTTTCGATATGTAAATTCAATTTTCTTTCTTCTATAATGTTATGTAATTCAAAAAAGAGAACATCCAGCAAACGGTTCAACCAAAATGGTTGAAAATTTAAATTCAATAGGTTATTATCGATAAGAGATACATCGACCATATCATCAATAATAGTCTTTAGACGATGGGTACCTTTTTCGATCCCTTCTAAAAATGAATATTGTGATTGTGAGTCGCTTTTTCCACGGAGGCTATCGCGTAGCATGGCTGTGTATCCATCCACTAATGTTAGCGGTGTTTTTAGTTCGTGAGCTGCAACTGCGATAAAACCACTTTTTGATCGGTCCAACTTTTCCAATGTGGTGCGCACTTGTTCCAATTGCTTGGTAACATAACCAACTTTAGCTTCGGTTTCATAAAAAGCAGATTTTTCCAAAATATACGCATAGATGGGCAGTAATCCATCTAATAAGATTACTGCTTGTTCTGCAGTTAATATTTCAATACATAGACTATGGGTGATCAACATCAGTTCTTTGACGAATTGAGTGAGCGTATTCAGTTCGCCTTCTAAATCACTCTGGGTTAATGAAGCTGCCCATGTATTTAGCAAAGGATCAAACCATCCGGGATCACCTGTTTCTATAGATTGTTGTAATTGGTTAAAAAATAGTTCGAATTGATCCGTCAGGTCTTCTTTTACCTGGGAGCCTCTGGCTAAAGAGAGAACTACTCTTTTTAGCCAAGCAGGTTTGATAGAGAGTAATATTTCTACGGGTGTCATGATGTTTTAAGTTTAAGAGTATTTTTGTTAATTTCCAATATTTTAAGGGAGCAATAACCAATGGTATATTGTTTTGCCTACTTTTTCCAGACTCTCACCAGAAATTTTGTCCATCGTGTCCTGACTGGTGTGCCAATAGGGGTAATCAAAATCAATTATATCGATAGCGACGATCCCTTTGTTTACGAAGGGAATGTGGTCATCTAATATTGCAAATTTAAATTCAGGAATAAAAGAATCCTCATATCCAAGGTCTTTTGCTATTGACCAAATTTCTTCTTGTAATGTCTTATCAGAATTCTTTTCATAGTAAATATTCAAATCTTTATCACCAATCATGTCCAAAATGATTACTGCATTCGGTTTCCCTGAAAGCTGATTAACAAAACTTTGTGAACCCAAAATCCAATCCCAATTTTCTATTCTTCCTTGATCCTCTGCATCAAAAAAGACTAACCAAACATTTTTTTGAATTTCCTTTGGAAGTACACGAGCCAGTTCCAGTAAAACCGAGACTCCGGAGGCACCATCATTGGCTCCCGGAACGGGGATTTGCTGGAAATTTGCATTGGAATCTTGGTCGGAAAAAAATCTAGAATCGTAATGAGCTGCGATTATAACCCAGGGACCATTATTGGGATCTCTTTTTGCAACAATGTTTTGGATTTTTGTTACGGATAACGTTTCAGTTTGGATCTCAGATTCCCACCCAAACTCCTCCAATTTGGTTTGTATCCAATCTATTGTGTCAGCGTGAGCCTGGCTGCCAGGTACACGAGGACCGAAATCCATTTGATTTTGAGCAAACTGTAAAGCGGATTGTCCGTCAAACTCAATGTTTTCTGCTTTGCAAGAAGTGAGTATCAAAAGAGATGAAAAAATAAATAATAGTTTAAAAATTGAATTTTTCATTCAACTAAGCCCTTTTCTAAAAATGACTTCATTATTTGCATAGAACGGTCAGCATATGCTTTGTAGCGCTCTCGTTTAGTTTTTATTTGCATTTCCAAGGGAGGCAAGATACCAAAGTTCGCTTTCATAGGTTGAAAATCTTTCTGGTTAGCATGGGTTATGTAATGGCACAATGCCCCCACCATTGTTTCTTGGGGTAGTACCAATAGCGGCTCGTGACGAAGGTATTTTGCTAAATTAATGCCTGCAAGCAGTCCAGTAGCGATATTTCCAACATACCCTTCTACGCCCGTTATTTGTCCTGCGAAAAAAAGATTCTGACGTCCATTCGACTGCATACTAGGTTTCAATAATTTTGGAGAAGCAATGAAAGTGTTGCGATGCATTTGACCATATCTAGCAAACTCAGCATTTTCCAGGCCAGGGATTATGCGAAATACGCGGCGTTGTTCCGGGAAGGTAAGATTGGTCTGAAAACCAACCAAATTGTATAAATCCCCAGCAAGATTATCCTGACGCAATTGCAATATTGCAAATGGGCGTTTACCTGATCGTGGATCCTTTAAGCCAACAGGTCTTAGAGGTCCAAAAGCCATAGCCATTTCTCCGCGAGAAGCAAGTATTTCCACCGGCAAACAGCCTTCAAAAAAAAGTGGATCCCCAGCATTTACACCAGTTTCTATTTGTTTTTCAAACGATTTTAGCTGGATACGTTTGGCTTTGGTTAATTCGGATATAAACGTAATATATTGATCCTTGTCCATCGGACAATTAATGTAATCTCCTTCGGCATCTTCATCAGAATATCTGGATGCTCGAAAAGCAATTTCAAAATTAATTGATTCGATTTGGACAATTGGAGCAATTGCATCAAAAAAATAGAGATTTTCGGTATTGGTCAGTTCGATGATTTTGGCAGTTAATTTCGCAGAAGTCAATGGTCCGGAGGCGATAATCACCGGTCCATCAGGGATTTCAATACATTCTTCACGGATGATTTTGATATTCGGATGATTTTCCAACTCATATGTGACTTTAGCCGAAAACAATTCGCGATCAACAGCGAGAGCACCTCCAGCGGGAATGGCCGTTTTATCAGCAACCTCCATAAGTTTGGATTTGAGTAACCTGATTTCGTTTTTCAAAAGACCCGAAGAACGGTCGTAAAGATTGGAACCTAGAGAGTTCGAACAGATTAACTCAGCAAAGTTTCCTGAAATATGCGCACCAGTTTCGCGTAGTGGTCGCATCTCGTACAATTCAACATGAATATCTCGTTGCGCCAATTGCCAGGCTGCTTCACTTCCAGCTAAACCAGCGCCAATTACAGTGACACTTATATTTTTCATGCTAACCTCATTGTTATTTTACCTTACAAAATCTGCTTGGCACATAACTTGCAACAATCACTTTGTCACGCTATACTTCTTTGTGAGGGATGAACATGTTCCAATTTCAGTATCAAGTCCAAAAACCTATGACGACAGCGCATCTTGCGCAAACAATGACGTTGTTGAGTCTATCTGCTTTTGAATTAAAGCAGCAAATTGAAGCTGAATTGGCAGCAAATCCGGCACTTGAAATTGTCGAAGAGCGAAGATGTCCACATTGTCACCGATTTTTACCTGGTGGCGGATCTTGCCCGATATGTTCTCGCCCATCAAATTTGGATGTTTTGGAACCAGTTGTATATGTTTCTCCTATGGATGATTTTTACCCGAAGTCTGATTACTCCGGCGGTGAGATTCCGGACGAACCGATTTCTCCAGCTACCGAAGATCTACCAACATACGTTTTGCGACAAATCGCCACGGAATTAGACACACAGCAACAATTAATTGCTGCCCATTTATTGACAAATTTGGATGATGATGGATTTTTGACGGTCAATCTGATGGAGGTTGCCCGCTACTTTCATATACCAGTTTCTAGGGTTGAAGCTGTTCAATTATTAATCCAACACGCTGAACCTGTCGGAGTGGGTTCAACCGGACCCAAACAAGCATTGTTGGTTCAGTTGGAAATTCTTTCAGAAACGGGAACAGTGCCGGAATATGCTTTTGAGATCATCGCTGATTATTTGGATCTTCTAAGTCGAAGGCAGCACCCTGATATTGCCAAACATTTAGGGATCAGCGTACAACGCGTTGAGAGAATTGCCAGCTATATTGGTGAAAACTTAAACCCTTTTCCTGGAAGATCGCATTGGGGAAATGTTCGTAATCCTTCATCGGACGCTACTTCTGTATACCGGCAACCTGATGTAATTATCCAATTTCTAAATAATGATCCGAAATCGCAGGTTGTTGTTGAAATTGTGATGCCAATGGGCGGAACTTTGCAAGTTAGCCAATTATATAAGCAGGCGATAAAAGAAAGTGAAGGCGATTCTAAAGAAGCAATGCGGGAAGATATGGATAAAGCTTCACTTTTTGTCAAATGCTTGCAGCAGCGAAACCACACCATGCAAAGACTGATGCAGAGATTGGTGGTTATACAAAGGCCATACCTGGCAAATGGAGAAAAATTTTTAATACCAATTACACGAGCCAGCCTGGCTGAAGAATTAGGTGTACACGAATCGACTATTTCCAGAGCTGTTTCTTCAAAGTCTGTTCAATTACCTAACCGGAGGATCGTTCCGATGGCGGCATTTTTTGACCGCAGCTTATCAGCACGCACAATATTACGAGAAATCATTGCAAATGAAAAAAAGCCGCTAAGTGACACAGAAATTCAAAAAAGATTAACGGAAAGGGGAATACAGGTTGCCAGAAGAACGGTAGCAAAATATCGGGCTATGGAAGGTATTTTACCAGCACATTTAAGGCAAACCATATGATAATTTATGTTAAGTAACTCCTCAAATTGGCTTAAGGATGCTATTTTTGGTAAATCGCAGAATAATCAGACAACGGTTTATCGAAATATATTAAATTTGTTGCCCAACCCAGCTTGTTTAATCGATATGAGCAACAATGTGATTGTTTGCAGTAATGCTGACTTTAATAAAATGTCTGCATATGCTGTTAATGAGTTATCTGAAATAAAAGCTGATATTTTGTTTGATTTGGAAAAAGTGAATTTAGCTGCTCCAGCAGAATTATTTTCTATTGACCTGGTGCGCCGAAATAAATTAGTGATTAATGGGTATTCATGGAAGTATTTATTAGATGATAAAGGATATCTGGTTGTTTTAGTGTTTGTGAGTGAGCAACAATACATAGAACAACAACATTCCTGGCAAGATCGATTATTTGGAATTATGTTGGATTTGTTAAGGTTGATTGATCTTGAATCTTTAGAGGTAGCATTTCAGACTGCAATAACGAGAATTGGTACTTTTTTTGATACACCCCATGTATATATTTATCAATCCAGAAGTGAGTATCCGGAACTAGTATTGGCAATCCGAGGAGGAAATGAAACTATATTTCCTCCAACATTGCCTATACACGAAATCAGCACAGAAAATTCTACAATGATTTGGACTCCTGGTCATAGAGTCCAGTCTGAAATACAAAAAACAGCCAGAGTTGGAAATTTGGCATATGTAGGCACAACCTTATTAGGGCCAAGTAAAGGTGCTTCGGCTATTTTGGTAATTGCTCACGAAAAAAAGCAACCCACAAAGAATTTGTCAGCTGTTTTGGATGTATTTGGATCAACATTATCTGCAGTAATGCAATATTTTATATTGGTAGGCACATTGCGTCACCGGATTATCGAGCAGGAGTTTAAGATTGCTGTTCAAAATGATATATTAAATCATGTCCAGGAAGGTATCCTGGTAGTACAAAGGGACTTAAAGATATGGACTATTAACCCCAGCGCAGAGATATTGTTAGGTTACCAGGCAAAAGAGGTGGTTGGTTTGCTTTTGGAAAATATTTTAATCGGCCCGGAGAGTCTATCACCTTTATTAGAATCTTCTAGAAATGAATTTATTTCACATCGATTGGGAATCGTCCATATCCATAGGAGAAATGGCGATGCAATGCCAGTAGAGATGAGAATCTCGCCAGTTGAACAAGATGGTCAAATCTCTGCACTACTCATTTTTTTGAGAGATGTAAGTGAAAATGAGGAAATTCGGATGAGGGCACAGCAATTAGAACACCGAGCAGTGTTGGGTGAATTCACCGCAGTATTTGCTCATGAAGTCCGTAATCCGATCAACAATATATCAATGGGCTTGCAAATTTTATCCAGGGCATTAACAGCCGATCCGAAACAAAAAGACATGGTCGATAGAATGCTAGGTGATTGCGATCGGTTAACGCATCAAATGGAAGCTGTGTTAGCATATTCGAAACCTTTTGATCCAAAATATGAAAATGTGGATATTGGATTACTTGTTCAAAAGGTGGTCGATCGATGGAAACCCCGAATGATTCGGGTAGGGGTTAAAGACTATGTACAAAAACCAGAGCAATTACCGATTGTTTTAGCTGATCCACGCCTTTTGGAACAAGTTTTTGTAAATTTAATAGGAAATGCTGTCGAGGCGATGACTTCACAAAATACAGGGACACTAGCTGTACATATCCAGATAATTAAACAAATTGCCAGTCACCCTCAAATTGAGGTTAAGATTATTGATAGTGGTCCAGGTATCCCCGAAGATGTTAGAGGCAGGATTTTTGAACCGTTTGTGACGACGAAAAAGACCGGTACTGGTTTGGGATTAGCAATCAGCAAACGTATTGTTACAGCCCATAGAGGAAATATTACTGTGGAATCATACCCAGGTGGCGGTACTGTATTTACAGTCTTTTTGCCAATCAAACAAGGAGAGGAAACAGATGGGAATTACAGTTCTGATCGTTGATGATGAAGAAAATGCACGAAACAATTTGGAAACATTTTTGTCACCTTCCGGTTATGAGGTGATTGGCGTTGGAACGTTGTCTGAAGCACGCGAACAACTGAAATTAGGAAATGCTGATATTGTATTATTGGATGTTCAGTTGCCAGATGGTTTTGGTCCAAACCTTCTTTATGAAACCATGCATATACCAAACCGCCCACCGATTATTTTAATCACCGGATTTCCAGATATTGAGATCGCTGTTGAAGCTATGAGAAATGGAGCACATGATTTTTTGATTAAACCCATAAAATTGGATCAGCTTGAGCTGTCTATGCAGCGAGCTAAAGAATTGGTAGCCATGCGAAGAGAGTTAGCTATGTATCGCGATAATCAAAAAAATAGTGTTCAGTTTGTAGCTGGCTCGAGTAAAAAAATGCAATTGGTGTTGAATCAAGCGGAACGAGCTGCTCAAATGTCGGTCTCTGTATTAATTACAGGAGAAACGGGTGTTGGAAAAGATGTGTTAGCCCAATATATTCACAAGTCTGGTCCTCGCTCAAATCGACCGTTTGTTGCTATCAATTGTGCCGCAATTCAAAGTACAATGCTGGAATCAGAACTATTTGGACATGAGGCGGGTGCTTTTACCAGCGCGGATAAACGAAAAATTGGCTTAATGGAAACAGCTGATAATGGTGTTTTGTTTCTGGATGAAATTTCATCCATGCCGTTGGATATGCAAGCAAAATTATTGCGTGCTATTGAAGCAAAAAACTTTCGCAGAGTTGGTGGTAATACATTGATTAATGTGGATGTTCAGGTTGTGGCTGCCTCTAATCGCAATTTAAGACAGATGATAGAGAAAAATGAATTTAGAGAAGATTTATACTACCGTTTGAAAGTTGTAGATTTGCATTTGCCATCATTAAGGGAACGTAAAGAAGATATTCCTGAACTGGTTGGTTTTTTTATCAAAACTAAGAATGCAAAAATGGGGGTTAATATTGAGGATGTATCTACTTTGTCTATGCAGAAATTGATGGAATACAAGTGGCCAGGAAATATTCGCGAACTCAGTAATGCGATCGAAAGTGCCATGCTTTTTTGTGATACAGGCGTGATTGAAATGGCGGATCTACCTTATAACATCACGGAACAGTGCTAAAGGCCTGGCACTAATCTTGCACCATACCTCCTAATGGACTTTTTAGGAGGTTTTTTTATGGACTTTAATCAAACGTTTGTTATCCTTTCCTTAGTTTTATTAGTTCTAGGTGCAATCTCATTTTTTTCAGGATTAATTGTGCTTTTAACCAGGGTGCTGGGGGGAGGAATAAATAAAATTGCTGCTGAAACCAAGAAAATAGTACAAAAAGGGATTGCTGAGGAGATGGCTGGCCTTGTTGGAAACGCCTCAGTCCTTATTGAATCCGTAAATCAACTGGTAAAAACGGCAGCGGGCATTGGCGTATTTTTAATGGTAATTGGATTGATTATGATGACGGGCGCAATAGTTCTTTTGATGAATTTGCACTAATTGATTTTGATTGGGAGAGAAGATGAATACTTCTGAGTTTTTTAATCTCGTTTCAAATACATTTTCCCAAGTTGAAAACCGAATATTTTTAGAGTCACTCCATTTGGACTCCTATTTATGGGAAGCGGTACAGGATGTAGCCTTCTTTAAAAAAAATATTGAGAAAAATGGAAATCTATTGGTCAATTGGTCATTGGGTAAAATTGCATTATCCCTTGTAAACATCCATGAAGATATCCTATATAAATCTATTTATGAGAAACCTTACTTAAAAAAATCAATTCAAATTTATGATGCAGTCCGTGCCAGTGGCGAAATTATTGCAGACGGTTGCGAACCTGTTTATTTGGCTTTGGCATTATTAGAAAGATTTAATAAGTTGCAAAAATGGGATGGTATTTATTATGAAATAAATTCCCATGCGAAAAGGAATAGATTTGAAGTCTATCAAAAATGGCGTACACCGTTTGCAATAGTCTATCAATGGTTGCCTAACCCTGATGATCTCATCAAAACATTACTAACTGAAATGGATGCCTTTTTAGCTATTTCCATTATTAATCACATGGTTAGTACTCAATTAACTGGTAAAAAAGAAAAAGTTCGTACTTTAAGACGTCACATTGAACAGTGCTCTTCTGATAATCAGTTGGTTTGGAATCAATTGATTTCTTCTCAAATATCCTTTTTAAAAAAAGAGTTTGCTGCAAGTATGCGCGAATTGACGGTTTTGCAGTTGAAGCCTGTCTCAGAGTTGGTTAATGATTACTCCATTTTGACAGACACGCTAACAAAGAATTTGTATTATGCTCTTGCGAATATGATGGATGATTCTTGTGCTCAAGCAAACTCCTATTTGCATTCAGCAAAATTAATTTTAAATGATTTATTGGTATCGGTAAATTTGTTGTCAGCTCAAAATGATTTGGTGGAATCAGATCTGGACTTTTCCATAAATCCAATGCTTCAGGATGTGGTCTTTTTACGTGAAGAAAAAAACAATCAACCAGATAATGCTTTTGAAGTAAAGGGACTGGTGGTGCAACTAAAAGAATGTTTGGAAATAAAAGAAAAAGGTGAAATCGTACTCGCTAAAGAAATGGGTGGCCGTCTGTTTCAACAATGGTTTGGGCTGAGAAAAAAGAATTGGCCGGCATTTAATGAAATAGCATATTTACAAGGCTTGCAACATGAAAAGTTATTGCAGTTGCTTTTTGATTTGAATCTTTATGATTGTGTTCGTGACTATATAAATTTTTTGGATATGACACAATTATCATTGGTACCAAAAAAGCGTTTGGAGTTTTTTGAAAAGAATATTAAGAAATTTTCACCAGATCTTTACACTGGTTTGAAATTAATATTGGTACATGATCCTGAGGATCCTTTTGCGTGGAATAGTTTACTTTTGCTTTTAGAGAACGAAAATGATTGGGAAAACCTTTATGAAGAACTGGGTAAAAAAGAAGGTGAACGGACCCTCAATTCTGTTGAACGGGTCTTATTTGCCAGATCAGCAATGGAATCATCACATTTCGAATCAGCCAAACATAATTGCAAACAACTCCTTGAAGAGGATTATGAATTAGGAGAGGTTTATGCAATTTTAGGTGGTGTTTATTTGAAGGAAAATGATTACGAGTTAGCAAAAGAGAATTTAGAACAAGCTATAAAAATATCGCCAGAAAATTCTAACGCTTGGCTTCTTCTCTCTTCCATTCATCAAATTGAAGGTAATGATGAAGAAGCATTATCTATTTTACGGTCATCAGTTTTAGCAGCCCCAGATTCGCCAGATATTTACTTTTCTTTATCTCAGTTTTGTTTGAAAAAGGATCTATATTCCGAAGCCTATCCTTATTTAAAAAAAGCTTTGTCTTTAGATTCAGAAAATCCGAAATATCAAATAGAATTAATAAAAATTCTAAAAACACTTGGTCGAGAAGATGAGGCCACCCAATTATTGGAAAAGGCAAGGCTCACATGGCCAGAAAATTCCGATCTGGCATATCTTGCAGCCTTAAATTTCATTGATATTAATGATACTGAAGCTGCGCTGAACACCTTAGAAATTGCAATAACAAAAAGAACGGCAGCTCCTTATGAGTGGTATTTGCTATATGTAAAGATATTATTAAAGGATAATCCGTATCAATTATTGATATCTGATTCAAATAATCTCGGGTATTCACAATTGATTCAAGCTCAAAAATATTTACAAATTGGATTACGAAACAATACTAAAGATCCAATTGGCCAAGAATTGTTAGCAGAGGTTTTTTATTTGGCGGGAGAGTATGAGGCAGCGCATTCGATTTATTCCACACTTGTAAACCAAATTAAGGATAATTCTGAATGTATTGAGATAAAGTGGAAAATATTAGCTGGATTGGGTTTTTCCAAAATTGCATTGGGGGAAGTAGAAAGCGGATTGGTTGTGTTGCATGATGCAACACAAGCTAATCAAAAACATTTAGGCATTAAACATCGTTTGGCCGAAAGCTATTATGCAATTGGGTTAAATGAAGATGCCACTCGCATAGCAAATGATGCTTTCGCCAGCGCCGGGACTAATGTTGGAAACTTGATCTGGTATGCGAATTTTATGGAAACAATGGGGCGAAATGAAGAAGTTGTCAGGGCATTGGAGCAAGCGTTACATTTTGCGTATGATGATGCTAGTTTACAAATCCGATTGGCTGGTGAATATATTTCGTTAGGGAAGCAATCCGAAGCATTTCAAGCATTAATTAGTTTGAAGGATAATCCGAAGGCTACAGCGCAAAACCATCGACAAGCTGCCATCGAGTTCTTAAGATTGTCGCGTCCAGACGCTGCCTTAGATTTTTTCCGGCGAACATTGGATATGCAAGAAAAAACTCCATCATTTTACGAAAATGTGGAATTGATTTACTTATTTATGCAAAATGGGGAATGGGAACAGGCAATTCATCGCATAACACAAATAATCTTAGAAAAACCGAACTTATCGGTTCTTTATGTGGTGGAAGCAGAATGTTTCCTGGGATTAGAGGATAATATTGCAGCGTTAACAGCGCTGGAACACGCTGTAGCCGTAAGAGAAAAAATTGCCATGGATATTTTACCAACGGGTTTTCTTGTTCCACAGGATTGGATTCAGAAATATGAACAGATAGATTCTGTTTATTTGCAAATTGCCGAGATTGTTTATGAACAAAAAGATATTAATCGGTGCATTCAATTTGTTGAAATGGCATCCAAACAAAATCCGGAAAACATTCAATACAAGGTTATTCTTACAGATCTTGCGCTGCAATTATTAGATTATGACCAGGTTAATCAATATCTATTGACGATTTCTAATCAATTAATTAATTATACTGAAAGTAGTATCATTTTTAGTTTGGTCTCCGGGATGGATTATGTCCAATCTTATTTTTGTGGACGAGAGATAAAAAATTTTATAAATAAAAATGATGCCGGCTACCCTGTGTCTGATTTGTTGCAGGTGTTATGGTTGTTAGATAAAAACCAATTCAATCAAGCGTCTGTTTTAATTAAGGAGCTTTCAACGGTTGATTCAACAATTACAAATTTACAGATCAGTGAAAAGTATCCTGCTTTACTGAAACGGGCACAAACAAATATTATATATAGACTGATTGTGTTGGCGTACATGCGCATGGTGCAATACCCTGAGGCTGAAGAATTTTTAGATCGTTGGGAAGCTCAGAGTTTAGTTAACTTTGAGACAAAGTTTTACAGATATGTGCTTAAGTTAGAGCAAACCAATTTGCAAAATATATATTTGGAATTAGGTTTAAGTGCGAAGCGATATACGCTAAAGCAAACAATGCCTCTTGATGTGATTCTTGACCAATTAAATTCATATGCTGAAAAATTGGGAAAATCAAAAATTATAAGTCAATTTGAAACAATTCAAAATGCATTATTTTCCGGAAATATTGCAAGAGCACAATCTCTTTTGTATTCACTCCAAATTCCACGCGGATTTAAATACCCTTTGGCTGATTTTCTTATGAGAAATCAAGCTGGGTCTTCCGTGGAACAATATTTAGCCACCTTTGATGGAACAATTATTGATCGGCTCGTGTTTTCATATCATCAAAAAGAAAAATTTGGACATTTAGCAATCGCATCATTGGAAAATATTTCTTTTTTAGATCATCCTGTTATTAATGCAATGATTTCAAAATGCTATGAATCTATCGACAATTTAGATGAGGCAGTTGCTTATGCACAAAAAGCATTATTGATCTGGCCTAACGAGACCAATTGGTTGGTAAGGTACGCTTCTTTATTAGAAAAGAAGGGATTAATTGATCTAGCGCTTGAACAATGGAATTTGATAGTTGAGTGTTCAGAAAATAAGGAACAGGTCATTTATACTTATTTTTCTTTATTGATTAAATTACAAGAGTACCAGTTGATCCTGGAAAAACTGGATAAGTACAAAAAACAGCTATACGGTTCGTATAATTATTATTTTGCTTATTTACAAGCCAGCTACGGCCTGAAAGCTTATGATCAGGCATTACGTGCAGCGAGTGCAGCAAAAAAAGTAAATCCGGATAAGAAAGAAGTTATCCTAATTGAGGGAAAAATATATTATGAGACTCAGCATCTAGAGAGAGCAAAGCAAAATGCTGAAGCCGTTTTGCAATCGGAACCAGAAAATGAAGAGGCTTATTTACTCTTGACCGCCGTCCTAGAGGAAAACGGCATGTTCAATGAGGCACTTAATGTAGTAAATAAGGGTATTGAACATTGCCCGGATAGTATTCAGTTATATATTAATAAAGTCTGGATTTTGCGTTCGGCGGGATTTACAACTGAAGCACTTGCATTAGCTTCCCAATTGAGTGTTAATCACCCTGATCAGGGAGAAATTATTGGATGCCTGGCGATACTATATAACGACCTGAATGATCTAAAAAGCGCTGAAGAAACTGCTAGGAAGGCATTAAAGGTAAATCCAGATCAAGCGGAGATACAGTTATTATTGGGAAAGATCATAAAAAAACATGGTCATTTAGACCAAGCACTGAACTTTTTTGTAAAAGCATCAAACCAAACCACCGAATCTTCTGAACCCTGGCTGGAGATGGGTGAAATATATGAAGATCAGGAAGATTTGTCCAAAGCAATGGAATCTTATCATATGGCGATAAAAGCAAACGCCAAAGATTATCGTGCTTACCTTAAAGTCGGAATGTTGCTAAAAGAAATCAAAGATTATCAAGGTGCAGAACAAATGCTACACATGGCCGTGGAATTAAATCCAAAGGACGCCAATATTCGCAGACAATTGGCTGGAGTAACAGCTCTTAGTTTCGTGCATAGCCCTAAGGAGGCAAAATAATGCAAAACAGCACACTCTCTCACGGACAAACATTGAGTCGCGGAACGGTTATCCAGTTACTTATCTCTTCACTGCAACATAAAAAAATAATATTTGGCCGTCAATTAGCTTTGAAATGGCTAGGATCATTTCCTGGGGATCTGGTTGTTGAACTTTTCCTAGCGCGCTTTTATTTATATGAAACCAAAGTTGAAAAAGCCATTGAGCTTGTTGAGCAAATTTTAATAATTGACCCGGAGTTCCAGGAAGCTTATGATTTTTTAGCTCAGTTGCCAATTTCTGATGCTAAAAAGGAGGAGTGCTTAGCTTGTTCTCATGCATTAGGTGGGTTAGTACAAAATAAACGATCCTTGCCATCCTGGAGCCCAGCATTACATGCCGTTCAAAATTCAATTGCTAATGAAAAAATTGAAGATGCTTCCGAATTAATTTTTAGGATTTTATCCATTCAAAAAGAGATTCCATTAATCCATATTGTCCATTTGCGAACAGTTTACCTGAACCAGGATATTAATTCGATTTTAAATCTGGTTGAACTTTATTATCAAAAATGGCCTGAAACCCTTGCATTCAAATTGATTCTAGCAGAACAATTATTGGAGGTTGGTGAAGAAGAAAAAGCTGTAAATTTATTACATGATTGTGTATCCAAGGATTCTGCCGGACAAGTTGCTAGAAAATGGTGGGGTGATCAACATGTGTTTTTGCCATTATGGCCAGAGCGAATGGAGATCTCTTCAGAGTTGCAAGTGCCTTTGGAGGTTGCTTATGATTTGGGTTGGAATAGGCTGCCTGAAGGAAAAATAGAAGAAGCGATCAATAACGATTCGGATCTAATGGAACCCCATGAAAATTTTGCAGAAATTCCATCATCTGACTTTAGAATAAGATCAGAAATTGGGATCGAAGTACAGAAAGAGTTTGAAAGAATCGCAAAAAAATTAAAAAAAGATTTTTCCGGAAAATTGGATGGGCGTTTTCCGTGTTATGTAATATTCTCTACAAAAACCGGTTTGATAAAAAAATATGGTGAGCAAACTTACAAGATAGTTATTCAATTGTTATCCCAAATGAGACTTATTATTCAAAGCAAACCTGGTTGGGATTGTTTTTTGTTCATACCTGATGATGAAAATACTCAAAAAGCTATCAACTTGCCTGTAGTAACTTCAATTGATCCTGCAAAGTTAAAAAAAGCTATCTTTGATTTGGATAGGGGGCTTTCTAAACGCGGTGAACGTATAGGCGCAATGTTAATTGTTGGTGGGGATGAAATTGTTCCGTTCCATAGGTTGCCAAATCCGACAGATGATATGGATGAAGAAATATATTCAGACAATCCTTATGCAACCATTGAAACCAACTATTTTGTTCCTGAATGGCCTTTAGGACGGATAATCGGTGAAAAAGGACAGGATGCCGGGCTCTTAATTCAACAAATCAGAGGCATCATAAAATACCATACCCAACCTAAGTCGGTTCGTCAGTTGTGGGAAAGAATTTATCGGACTTTTAATCTTGTTTTGAAACCGACATCATTACCCAGTTTTGGTTATTCTGCATCTGTTTGGAAAAGATCATCGATGGCTGTGTATCGAACGATAGGCGATCCTAATAAATTAACTATTTCTCCAAATGGAAATAAACAAACATTAAAACAACAAGACTTTACTCAAAACGACTTAAATTATTTCAACTTACATGGAATGATAGATCGATCTGAGTGGTATGGACAACGAGATCATTTAGATCCTCCAGGCGTAGATTATCCAGTGGCTGTAACACCTGGCGATTTAATTCAAAACGGGAAATCACCAAAAATTGTTTTTACTGAAGCATGTTATGGTGGACATGTATTTGATAAACTTGAAAATGAATCAATAGCCTTAAAATACCTGGCAATAGGGACGCCAATATTCATTGGATCCACCTGTACATCATACGGTTCTGTGAATACACCACTTATCGCTGCTGATTTGTTGGCAAAATATTTTTGGCAATACATTCACGAAGGTTGTTGGGCTGGCGAGGCATTGCAACGCGCAAAAATTTCTTTGGTACAGGAAATGATGAAACGGCAAGGTTATCTTGATGGAGAGGATCAAAAAACTTTGATTCAATTTGTTTTATATGGTGATCCCTTCTTTGCCTATGAAGTAAAAGATGTTCAGAAAAAAAGGTTTAACATGCTTTCACAGCCAGCAAAAATTAAGACAATATGCGATATCGAATCGACAGAACTTAATTCGCTTACCATAAACCCTGAAATGATGGCGCAAGTAAAAGCAGTTTTACAGCCCTATTTGCCAGGAATTGACCACGCATCTGTCAAATTGACTCAATTACAGGTGGGCATAGATCGTAGTTCCAAGAACAAAGATAAGACACCGTATGGTTTAAAAACTATCAAAGACAAAGTTGTAGTAAATATTCAAAATCCAGTTCAAATAAATAAAACGCGATATTTCCAATTTGCCAGGGTTACAGTCGATTCTAAAGGTAATGTAATGAAGATGACCGTATCGCGGTAATCTTCATTGCGGGTCACAGGTTGATCATTTATAATCATGGGCAAGAGACATTCTTGCCCAATTTTATTGAATCAGGGAGCCGATATGGTGAAAAAGTTAACCGGTAATCAAATCCGACAGTCGTTTGTTGAATTCTTCAAAGAAAGAGGGCATACATTTGTAGCATCTTCTTCGCTTGTACCGGGAGGAGATGCAACTTTGTTGTTTACGAATGCAGGTATGGTGCAATTTAAGGATGTTTTTTTAGGAACAGATCAAAGACCCTATACCCGGGCTGTAAATTCACAAAAATGTATGCGCGTAGCCGGAAAACATAACGACCTGGATGATGTGGGGCGAGATGATTGGCATCATACATTTTTTGAGATGTTGGGAAATTGGTCTTTTGGGGATTATTATAAAGAGGATGCCATTGCATGGGCATGGGAGTTATTAACTGATGTGTGGGAGATTGACAAGTCGGCTTTGTGGGTAACAGTTTTTCGGGATGAAAAAGATGAAATTCCTACTGACGAAGAAGCGGCTCAAATTTGGCGGAAGCAACCAGGGATTAACCAAGATCAGATCAAGTATTTTGGCAGAAAAGAAAATTTTTGGGAAATGGCCGATACCGGCCCTTGCGGACCTTGCTCCGAAATTCATATTGATCGCGGTCTTTCATTCTGTGATTTACAGAGTAATAGTGGCCATGTGTGCGCGGTTAATGGAGATTGCAAACGTTTTTTGGAACTATGGAATAATGTTTTTATTCAATACAATCGGATAGATGCCTCCCATTTGGAACCTTTGCCAGCTACGCATGTGGATACGGGTATGGGATTCGAACGCATCGTTTCAGTTTTACAGGATGTGAATTCTAATTATAAAACCGATTTATTGGCACCTTTAGTTAGAAAAGTACAAGAGATAACTCAAAAAACTGATACTGAAATCTTGGAAAATTACACACCATACCGGGTGATAGCTGATCATGTTCGTGCTGTGTCTTTTTTGATCGCAGATGGGGTTGTTCCAGGTAACACAGGAAGAAATTATGTCTGCCGAATGATTATCCGCCGCGCGGCTCGGTTTGCTGGAAAAATTGGTATACATGATCCATTTATGGCATCAATAGCCGCTGCGGTTATTGAAGAATACGGGCAGGCTTACCCTGAATTGGTGAAGCATAAGAAACAAATACTGGATAACATAACTCGAGAAGAAGAACGTTTCCAAAAGACACTTGATGCAGGTCTTTCTTATCTTGAAGAAGTATTTGCTGCTATGCGCGAAAATAATCAAACTATTCTTAATGGCGTAGTAGTCTTTGACTTATACGCAACTCACGGATTACCTTTGGAGTTATCCAGAGATATTGCCAGAGAAAATGGTTTTGAGGTGGATGAAAGTGGCTTCCGGATGGCAATGGATCAACACCGGTTGGATTCAGGTGCAGGGAAGGTGTTTGGTCTTTTTGCTGGTGATGATGTTGAAATATTTCGGTTTGTGTTTGAACGTTTACGTGCCGAAAAATTATTATCAGATAGCGGTGTGTTTTATGATCCCTATTCAAGAGATTTAATTGAAGGGAGGGTTTTGGCATTGTTCCATAATGGAGAAGAAGTTTCACAGGTAAGAGAAGGTGATATTGTTGAAATCTTATTACCAGAAACTTGCTTTTACGTGGAATCTGGCGGACAAGTTTCAGATACCGGGACAATTTCTGCCAAGGATGGCGCAACTTGGGTCATAGAAGTAACAGGTATGCGAAAACCTGCGGCTGGGATCATTGTACATCAGGGAAGGGTTGTTTCAGGACATCCAAGAACCGGTGATAAAACAGTGGCTGCAGTAGATGCAGACCGCAGAAAAGATATTATGAGGAACCATACGGGTACCCATTTGCTTCATGCCGCTTTACATAAAGTGCTCGGTGACCATGCCCGACAGGCAGGTTCTTTGGTTGCTCCTGATAGATTGCGCTTTGATTTTACCCACCCTGAAGGTTTATCTTTTCATGAGATAGAAGAAATTGAAAGAATTGTTAATCAAGCTATATTGGCTAGTTTTACATTAAATATCAAAGAAAAGTCACTACAAGAAGCAATTTCTGATGGCGCTATGGCATTGTTTGGTGAAAAATATGGAGAGCGAGTTCGTACCATTACTATTGGTGATAATGATCACTTTTCTTATGAATTGTGCGGTGGGACGCATGTAGAGAATACGGGCGATATAGGCACTTTCTTAATTGTCAGTGAAGGTAGTGCAGCCGCTGGAATTCGTCGGATTGAAGCTATTACTGGGAGAGAGGCTTTTGTATTAATCCAAAAAAGATTTGCCCTCCTCAAGCAATTGTCTGGGCAATTGAGTTCAACTCCGGATGTTTTACTTGAAAAAGTGATTGCACTTCAAAATGAAATAGATCTGGAACGAAAAGAAAATGCAAAAATCCGTATGGAAATGGTTTCTGAATCATTTTTGCGTGATCTTGTTAATGTTAATGTAATTAAAGGGGCTTCTATCTATATAAAGGTATTTCCAAATGCCGATGGTGATACATTACGTGTTATGACAGACATATTCAGAGAAAAATTTGATACTGGTGTAATAGTATTGGCCAGTGTATTGAATGGCAAACCAACCATCATCGCTGCGGTAACCGAAAACCTAATTTCTCGCGGAATGAATGCCGGCAACCTGGTCAAACATGTTGCTGGGTTCGTTGGTGGCGGTGGGGGTGGGAAGCCTACTCTGGCTCAAGCCGGTGGAAAGGACCCGGAAAAATTACCTCTGGCTATGGAATCCGTAACTCCTTATATTGAGTCAAATTTAATATAAAAAAAAGGCTGCCGAAATAATCAGGCAGCCTTTTTTTGACCAAATTTTATTTGAGGCTTTTTAACCAGTCAATAGTGAGTCTTACACCAAAGCCATTTGCTCCTTTTGGTTGATAATTTTCGGCTTTTGTTGATTCAGCAGTTCCAGCGATATCCAGATGGACCCAGGGAGTATTATTTTGTACAAATTGCTTTAAAAATATTCCCCCCATTATTGGATGCCCTTCTCGACCTCCTGAATTTTTCAGGTCGGCATCATCACCGCGAATAAATTCAAAATACTCTTCGTCTAAAGGCATTCTCCAAAGTTTTTCTCCGGTTTTTTCACCGAATTCAAATAAGGTTGTGGCTAAATCCTCATTATTTGAAAACAATCCTGCTCGAATTTTTCCTAAAGCTGTAACAATTCCCCCAGTCAATGTCGCAAAGTCCAGTATTATTCTGGGTGCATATTCATTTTGGACAAAAGTTAAACCATCGGCTAAAACCAATCGACCTTCTGCATCTGTTGTCAAAATTTCAACGGTTTTTCCGGAAAGAGTAGTGATGATATCATCCGGTCGAAATGCGTCTTGTGAGATCATATTTTCAGCAGAGCAAACAACACCAATGAGATTTTGTTTAATACCCAGCAAAGCACTGGCTAGGATGATTCCCAGAACGGTTATACCACCCATTTTGTCATATTTCATACCCTTAATAGAATCAACACTTTTAAGAGAATATCCGCCAGTATCGAAAGTGATTGCTTTGCCTACCAGGGCAATTGGTTTAGTGTCACTATCAGGTGATCCTGAATACTCCAAAATAAGCATGCTTGGTTTTGTTGCAGAGCCTTTGCCTACCGAGGTTATGCCACCTGCCCCCATCTTTTCTAATTCGAGATAGTCAATTTTTTTAAAGAGGATATGATTTTCAATGGCTATTTCTTCAGCGATTTTTGCCAGAGTAACCGGATTTATTATGTTAGCGGGTTCGTGACCTAATTCACGCACAAGATTGACAACAAATGTTAGTTTGTGAACGGAAATTATTTGATCTTCCGAGATCGGGTTTTGTGGATGAATATAAATTATTGATTCAAACATTTCGGTATTGGACTTATGTGTTGTAAATGAATACTTACCAAGAAAAATCCCTTCAAAAAAGCTTTCCGTTTGCAAATCAGAAAATGAAGAAAAAGCGTTGTCGGGAAAATTAATGGATTCGATTTTGTGAATATCTAAATATTTTGCTAAAATTCCTCCGATTTTTCTGGCTGATTCGCTGGAAAAATCAGCTAAAATGCCACAATTAATTTGGAAAAACTTGTTGTTTTTTGTTAATGTGGGTGTTATGTCTCCAAATTTCGTGGTAAATCCGGAAACTTCATCAGCCTTGTTAAAATTAAAAAAAATAGCGTAACTCACGTCTTTCGGAGCGGTTGTAAACAATATATTTTCTGGGATGGTATATTTGAACTTGTTCATTTATGTTGTTTCTCCTTTAGGATTTATATACCATTCTACAATTTCTGGAGGGCATAAAAAGCGAACCCTGGGGGCCCCCTGACCTTCTAGCCCGATACCCCGAGAAATATAGAGATGGGTTGAGTAATAACGATACAGACCGTATTGTAATAGTCTCCCGTAAAGCGAACCTGTAAAAATAGCACCAAATATGGGCAATCTTACCTGTCCACCATGTGTATGGCCAGATAAAACCAAATCTATCGAATTATCGGTTGGCAGTTCGAAAATAATATCAGGTGAGTGATATGCGAGGATGCGAAAATTATCAAAATTCTCAAAAGTTTTGGGTAATAAGGCAATATCCTGATGGGGGCGGTGTGTGCAATGCAACCCAAGAAGTTCCAATTTGTAATTAGAACCCTCGATTAGGACTGATTGATTATTTAATTGGGAAGCGTTTATACCAATATCTATTTTTTTTAAAGTTTCAGGTAAATCCACCGCAACGCTTCCATTGACATAATATATTGGGGCAATTTTTGCGATCTGGTTAAATAATTCAATTACTTGTTCAATGGCTACTGGATCTTCGTTATTGGATAAATTGAGAAAATCTCCAGTATAAACGATGAATTGAGGCGCAATCGACTTTATGTTATTTATGAGTGTTGCCTCGCGAATGCCGCTTCTTTCCAGATGAATATCTCCTAGTTGGACGAAATGGATCGATTCATTTTGTGCAAGTTTGGTGCTTGTTAACTGCATTTCCGTTTTTAAAATTTTTGAAGGTTCAACTAGAAATCCCCAAACAACTAAAATACCCCCAGTAAATTGAGCTATCCAGTACCAAGGGTGGGGTAACCACATAAATGGGATTCTTAGAAAAAAAAGTAATAATACTTGAATTTTAAGAGGGCCAAATGCAATTTTTTGTTTAGGTTGTAAAGAAATGATAATTACGTCACAGAAGGAAGCGAAAACCAAAATTAACCATTTTGTTGGTTCAAACAAAGCGACTATCCCTGAAATAAAAACCAGTAAAAAAATAGTTATTAGATAATGGATGGATTCCAGCTTGTTCAAGGTTCTTAGTATCACATCGAATTGATTTCCAAACTCTCCAGGAAATAAAATTTGATTTGTGAAGTCTCTTTTTTCAATATGGTCAAGAACTTTTACACGATATTCCATTTTATCCCTTTGACTATAAAGATTACCAAAAGTCCCTGATCAACGATCAGGGACTTGCTAACTGATTGTATTCGGATTATTAAATTAATTCAATGATGTTGCTAAACATATTTCCAATACCGGGACCTAGTAGTGCCAAAATCACAATCACAATAACAGCGACCAAAATTATTATCAATGCATATTCCAAAAGACCTTGTCCTCGCTCTTCAGACGTGATGAACATTGCGACCTCCTTTCGTAAAATGAACCGGACCCTTCCGTTATAGGTCAATTGAAAATAAGGAATATCTGCGAAAAATAATTGGCAATTTTGGGAGGATTATCCGGCTTGATTTTTTAATTTTACTTATTATCTAAAAAAATACTATAAAAAAGAGGCGATTATCGCCTCTTTTTTATAGTATTTTTATGAATGTGAAATAATTCTTAACTCTCCGGAATCCAGCAACACAAAACCAGATCTTTTGCTGCCTTAACTTCATCAAGACGTCCGATGGGAGTATAGTGAGGTGCATCTTTCAGTAATTCCGGATTATCTCTCGCTTCTTTTGCAATTTTTATTAAAGCATTTGCAAATTCATCCAATGTTTGCTTGCTTTCTGTTTCGGTAGGCTCGATCATCAATGCTTCCGGAACAATCAAAGGGAAATAATTTGTTGGGGGGTGGTAGTTGTAATCCATCAGACGTTTGGCTATGTCCAACGCATGAATTCCCGGAGCGTCGGAAAAATGTCCCTCAACCACAAATTCATGCATGCACATTCTTGGGTAAGTGACCTTATAAGTGTCCTTAATCAAAGCCATTAGATAGTTTGCATTCAAAACAGCACCTTCTGCTATCTTTCTCATACCATGCTTTCCATACATTGAAATGTATGTGTAAGCACGAACCATCATCCCGAAATGGCCATGAAAAGCTTTTATCCTGCCGATACTTTTTTCTGGTTCTACATATCCATAGAACGGAGGAAATTCTTGTGTAGCTTCCTCCAGAATCCCCACAACGGGACATGGTAAATAATCAACAAGATGTTTAGCAACTCCAACCGGCCCAGAACCAGGTCCACCACCACCATGTGGTGTTGAAAAAGTTTTATGCAGGTTGAAGTGCATGAGATCTATTCCTAAATCTCCTGGGCGGACAATTCCAAGTAACGCATTTAGATTTGCACCATCTCCATAAACTAAACCGCCGGCCTCGTGAACGATATTAATGACTTCCTGAACGTTTTGTTCAAACAAACCCAATGTATTGGGGTTTGTCAGCATTAATCCGGCAACCTCATGGTTGCATACCGAACGAAGCGAATCTAATTCGACATTTCCATTTTTGTCAGTTGCAACTGGAACAACGTCAAAACCGCTCATAGATGAACTGGCTGGATTTGTTCCGTGGGCAGAGTCTGGGATGATGATTTTCGTGCGTTTGGTATCACCGCGATCCTGATGATAGGCTCGGATAATCATAACACCAACATATTCGCCATGCGCACCAGCGGCTGGTTGAAGTGTAACACCAGCAAAACCGCTGATTTCTTGCAGCCATTGCTGCAAGTCATACATTAAAGCCAGACTTCCCTGTACAGTTTCTATTGGCTGATGGGGATGCAGTTTTGTAAAACCGGTTAATCTGGCTGTTACCTCATTGATTTTTGGATTGTATTTCATGGTGCATGAGCCAAGCGGATAAAAGCCTGAATCAATGCTGTAATTTAATTTTGAAAGACGGGTGAAGTGTCGGACGGCATCAAATTCGGAAATTTCCGGCATGGGCAGATCGGATCTGACTAACTGAGCGGGCAATTGCGCTTCCGGAACATCGCTTTTAGGGAATTGAAACCCAATTCGGCCAGGTGAGGAAAGATCGTAGATCGTTGGCTCAGCCATTTGTTACCTCCGCAAGACTAGATACAAAATAGTCTATTTCATCTTTGGTCAACATTTCTGTAACTGCAACGAGCATAAGGTTTTCCATTTCCGGATAATCTTTGGAAATGTCATATCCACCTAAAACGTCAAAATCTAAGAGTGTGGCATTTAGTTCTTCAACCGGCATAGGACAACGCACAACAAATTCATTAAAAAATGGATCTTTGTTGACTACTTCAAAACCCTCCAATTGGTTGATTTTTTCTGCGGCATAGTGAGCCTTGTCGTAATTTAGTTTGGCCACTTGTTGTAGTCCATGTTTACCCAGTAAAGACATGTATACGCAGGCTGCAAGAGCGATAATGCCTTGATTTGTACAAATATTGGAAGTGGCTTTTTCGCGGCGAATATGTTGTTCGCGCGCAGTTAAAGTCAGAACATATCCCTTTTTTCCGGATTTATCTACGGTTTCTCCTACTAATCTACCAGCCAATTTCCGCACGAATTGTTTTTGGGTTGCAAATATACCCAGATAGGGCCCCCCATATGATAGTGGAATACCCAATGGTTGACCTTCTCCAGTAACTATATCGGCTCCAAATTCACCTGGTGGCTTAAGCAAACCCAGGGCAAGTGGATTGATTGAAATAGCCAGTAATGCACCCATCTCATGAACTTTTTTCGCAAGACTGGTGAAATCATGTATTGTGCCAAAAAAATCCGGGTATTGAACATAAACAATAGCCGTTTTATGATCGACAAAACTCAGGATGTTTTCTACATCTTGGAAGAGCGAATCGGAATTGTCACCGACAATTTCCAAATTCGAATATCCCTGAAAATATGTTTTAATTGTTTCACGATAATGGGGGTGTACGCTTTTCGCAAGAACAAATCGCGTTTTTTTTCCGCGAAAATGATGGTAGGCCAGAACGCAAGCTTCTGCCGCGGCTGTAGCTCCATCATAATGCGAGGCATTGCTGATTTCCATGCCAGTTAGAGATGCTATGAGTGACTGATATTCGAAGATGGCCTGCAATGTGCCTTGAGACACCTCAGGTTGATAGGGTGTATAGGCTGTTAAAAACTCTCCACGAGATATAATACTATCTATTGCTGAAGGAACATAGTGGTTATAAGCGCCCGCCCCAAGAAAACAGAGTAAATCTTCTGTTGATTCGTTTGCCATAGCAAGATTTTGAAGATTTTGCAAAGCCTCCATTTCGGTGACTGCCTCCGGCAAATCTAAAACCGGAAATCGATGGGCTACTGGTACATCTGCAAACAAATCCTCAAGTTGATTTACGCCGATTTTCTTTAGCATTTCTTCTTTTTCGGCGTTCGTATGAGGGATGAACATTAGTGTTCTCTTTCTTCACAATATTTTGTGTATTGGGCAGCATCCATTAATTTATCTAATTCAGAGGGATCAGCCATTTCGATTTTTACCATCCAGCCCTTACCAAATGGATCAGAATTAATAAATTCAAATTCTTCAGTTAATGCTTCATTTATCCGTGTAACTTTTCCAGTAATTGGAGAATTGACATCAGCGGCAGCTTTTACAGATTCAATTGTTACACAAGATGATCCAGCATTGATTTCATCGTCATTCTCAACGAGAAATTCCAGATAAACAATATCTGATAATTGAGATTGTGCAAAATCTGTAACTCCAATTGTACCAATAGTACCTTCTACTTTTACCCATTCGTCCGATTTAGTGTATTTCAAATCATTTGGATTGCTCATGTTCTACTCCTTTAAAAAATGTGTTTTTCGAGTGGCAAATCACTTACCACAGCGCAATTCCCTGTTCTACTTTTTGGGAACATAGTCCAGGAGGAGATTGGTAGTATGAGTTCTTTTACCTGAGAGTTTCATAAATGATTTGCCAAATCATTTATTTGCACCTTCGGTGCCGCAATTCGGTCTCTTCTCATACACTTATTTTACTTTCTTTCTCATTCTATACGAAGTGATTTTAAAGAGTCAATATAATAAATGGGTAAAAAACTATGTCATTATTAATATTTTTGTGGATAACCCGTAATTTCACGGATTTCTTCATATAGAGGTTTTAAACGTTTGTACATTTTTAAGTAAACTCGGTTGTACAAGTCGTTATAAATTTTTTGATTTTCCATATTTGGTTCAAACGAATCACCCAGGTGGGTCATATGACTGACTGCAGATTTGAAGTCAGGATAAAGACCAACGCCAACAGCTGCATCAATCGCTGCTCCTAATCCAGAAGCCTCATAAACATGAGGTCTGTAAACAGGCAAACCAAAAATATCTGCTGTCAATTGCATGGCTGCATTACTTTGGCTGCCACCACCTGCAACGCGGATTTCCGTGATAGGAATGTGGCTTCGTCGGACGGTTGATTCAGCACCTTCGCGCAATGCATATGCAAGACCCTCTAAAATTGATCGATAAAAATGAGCACGAGTGTGTACATCGCCGAAACCGACTACAGCACCTTTCGCTTCGGGACCAGGTTTTTTTAATCCTGGAGACCAAAAAGGCTGTAACATGAGACCCATTGATCCAGGCGGCACAGAGTTAACTAAATCGTCGAGTAAGTCCTCCGGTTGTACACCATGTTTTTCAGCCAACCGTAGTTCGTTATGTCCGAATTCTTTTTTAAACCAGGTTACCATCCAGTAACCACGATAGATTTGAATTTCCAAACTATAAGAATCTGGAACTGCAGAAGGATATGGTGGGATAAGCGGTATTACTTCAGTATATTTTTTGTGTGTTGTATTTATCGTTGCGGTCGTTCCGTAACTCAAGCAGGCAATATTAGGTTCAAGGCATCCGGCTCCGATCACTTCACATGCCTTATCGGCTGCGGCTGCAATTAGCGGCAATCCTTCAGGAATTCCAGTTAGTCTGGCAGCTTCTGCAGATATTGTTCCGAGCGATTTGGAAGGTGGTACCAATTGAGGGAGGATATCTTTACTCATTGGTACAGCCTGCCATTTCCAATCCCAGGGACTTGCCCAATTTTGATTTTTATAATCAAAAGGAAGGTATCCAACCTGACAGCCAATTGAATCTGTAAAATTTCCGGTTAATCGGTAAGTTAGATAACCCGATAATAATAAAAATTTATGCGTGTTATCCCAAATATCAGGTTGATTTATTCGAATCCAATTACACTCAGCTTCTGCCTGGAGATATGAGACTGTTTCGCGCATACCTGATAAAAAAAACGCAGCTCCCCATAATCCACTTACTGGTGGTAATCCTTCGACCCTCCGTTGATCCAACCAAACTATAGCATTTCGCAGAGGGGTCCCATTTTTGTCCAGATTGATTAATGTTGATCGCTGAGTAGTCAGAGCTACTGCATTAATTGAAGATTTGTCTACTCCCGGGATTTGCCAGAGAGCAGTACAGGCATCACATAGGCTATCCCAAAAAACCTCTGGTTTTTGCTCAAATAATCCTGGTTCCGGTACAATATAATCCTCAATAAGAACCCTGGATTTTGCGAGAAGGATGCCGTTTGGATCGAAAATCATTGCACGAATACTTTGTGTACCATTATCGATTGCTAGAATATTTTCTCCCGGCATAGTTTTCTCCATTTCTAATGATATTAGTTATTTGTTTGGTAAGAAAAATGACCAAAAATCGATACTATCCTGCATTACTTTTTTTGTTATTTGCTTTGCTGCTTCCGAGTCATTATTAGTGGCTGCTTTTTGCAAATCTCGGTAAAAAATTGAGGAATGATGGCGAGTTTCAGAGAATGAAAAATAAAATTGAGCCTTTTGTGCGAAAAGGTCCCGAAAACCATTGAGAATTAATATAAAAACCGGATTTCCTGAGTGAATCGCCAGGGTTTGATGTAGTTGAAGATCAAATATTGAATATGTGGAATTTGAATTATCAGGTGTAGGAGCTTGTTTTAAAAAATCTGCAATAAGTGATGGCTGGTTGGCTATAGCCATCTGAGCATAAGTAGGACTTAGCAATAAGCGAATTTGAAGCAAATGAACAATGAAATCATGGTCATTATTGCTTTGGTATTTTGCGATAGAAGACAAAACGGTAATATTGCCTTCTTTCCAGAAATCGCGTACACGCGTGGGTTTACCATGCCTTATCTCAATCCAACCATCTTTTGCAAGTCGCTGCATAGACTCCCTTAACGTAGGCCGAGTTACTCCGATCAGCCCTGCCAGGTCTCTTTCTGGAGGAAGTGTTGAATTAATTGGAAAATGGTCATCCAATATCGCCTGGATTAATCGTTGTTCAGCAAGCTCTGTGGGTTTGATTGTTGGTTCCCAATTCATAAAAAATCCTTAAGTGGTAAGAGGTCATACCATTTTCAGTTTACCAAAAAATACAAAATTATTCAATATCAACTTGATTAGCGAAAGATACGAATTTTGATTCGGGTAAAACCTTTAGTAAGTCCTGAGATTTCATCATAATGGTTGTATGAGCAATGCCGGAATCGATTGATATTGTATCATTATCAAAACAGGTTTGGTCTATAAAGACAGGTATATTATGTTTAAAAAAAAAGGGCAGACAACGCCTAATTGATAGTTCGTTTCATAAATAACCTCTTCTGGTGTAGCCAATGATATCCTGTTTTCTCCTATAAAATTTCGTAGTAGTTTCCAATTTACCCGGTAATTACCTGCAATTATTACAACCATAATGAACCGCTTTTTTGGCAAGTGAAATAAAAGGCTTCGCAAAACTTGATCAATTTTTTGTCCGCGGCTTTTCGCTGATTCTGCCAATGAACTGACATTTTTTGAGGATTGAAAAATTGAGAACATTATTTCTTTTGATTGCAAGTATTCATTTATCTCATTTATGGAGTTCATTTTTAAAACCTATATATAATCAAAAGATGAAAAAAGTAATGAATGCGGCGATAGAAATCATTTTTCGGTCCCTGTATCATTCTTTTGCCTGGTCTTATAATTTTGTTGCGAATTTTGTCTCTGGGGGCGATTGGTTTACCTGGCTAAGTACGATTATAGAATTTCTACCCAAGCAAGGCAATGTTCTTGAGTTGGGTTTTGGAACCGGTTATTTGCTAAAATTATTCTCTCAAAGTGAAATTAAAATTACTGGAATTGATAAAAGTAAACAGATGGTCAATCAAACCAGAAATAGATTTAGGACAGATCAATTCCCTGATATTGTCAGGGGTACCGCATTTGAAATACCTTTTGCGGACATAAGTTTTGATTACGTGATTTCAACATTTCCTAGTGAATACATTTTTTCCCAATCCTGCATTCGCGAAGTTTTGCGAATATTGCGACCAGGAGGAAAATTAATAATTTTACTTTCAGTTATCCCCGGAAAATTTAATATACTTTCATTATTTGGAAGAGTGTTTTTGAATTATAACAATAAAAAAATCCCAAGAATTCTATTAATGGAAAAAATATCAACTGCTTTTTATCCACAACCTGTAGAGATTGTTTGGAAAACCAAAGACAATGCTGATTTATGCTTCATTCTGATCAAAAAGGATGAATAACCACTATGAATTTTGAAATTATGCGATAAAATCTAATTTATGGAAATTCAATTGGCGGTTGCAAAAGCAATAAAGTATGACTCTATTGAAAGTGGGGACACTATCGAGGTTGTAGAACGCCCCATGGGTGGTGTCTCTGTCGTATTGGTCGATGGCCGTTCTTCGGGATACACTGCCAAAGCTGTGTCTTCAATGGTGGTACGAAAAGTTATTAGTTTGGTGTCTGATGGCGTACGTGATGGTGCTGCAGCACGCGCTGCTTCCGATTTTTTGTTTATGGAACGTGGTGGTACCAGTTCAGTTTATATGAATATTTTATCTGCTGATTTTCAGACTCAAACATTGGTGATAACACGTAATAATCCGACTCCGGTTTTTATAGCTCAAAAAGATCAAATTGAATGCATCTCCAGTGAAAGCCAACCCATAGGCCATTCCAGAAACATCCGACCAGCAATTACAGAAGTTCCACTACATCCCTATACGACGGTTGTATTGTATACAGATGGTCTATTAAGGGCTGGAGAAGTTTACGGACATTCGTTGGATATTTGTTCGTTAGTTCAGGCATACCTCGATGAGCAGGAGCCCAGTGCGCAGTATATTGCCGATTCATTGTTAAAACACGCATTACGATTAGATCAGAATCGACCTAATGACGATATGAGCGTTGTTGTTTTACGAGTGCTTGATAAAGAGAGTGATCAAATTCGTCGTTTACACGTTCAGTTACCGTATCGGGTAGATCTCAATTTGGATTGATATGTTTTACTAGAACTAATTTACTTGAAGATCTATTTCTCTCAAAAGTTGAAATTTTGAGATGGGGTTTGGAAAATATCTGATTTTTAGAATTTATGAAAATAGCCTATTTTATCTCTTCACACGGGTTTGGGCATGCCGCTCGTGCATGTGCGGTTATGCATGCATTAGCACAGGCTGGGGATTTTGAGTTTTTAATATTTTCCGAAACACCTGAGTGGTTTTTTCAAAAATCTCTCAATATGAATTTTAATTTTTTTCCATTAAAAACAGATATTGGGTTAATTCAGAAATCTCCTTTTGAAGAGGATCTTTTGCAAACAGAACACAGACTGAGGGAGTACTTTCCCTTAGATTCAAAATTTGTTAATTCAGTTGTTGATCTTTTACATGAATATGATATCAAATTTATCCTCACTGATATTTCTGTCTTGGGTATTCTGGTAGGTGATCGTTTAAAAATTCCTACGGTATTGATAGAAAATTTTACCTGGGATTGGATTTATGAATCTTATGTTGAAGAATTTCCGAATTTCAGGGAAGTTATTTCATATCTCCAAGAGTTATATAAATGCGTTACCTATCGGATACAGGCGATTCCATACTGTGAATCCGTAGATCATGGATTTAAAGTCCCACCGATTTTTCGGAAAGAGTCTACCGATGCGCAACAATTAAAGGTCAATTTAGGAATTGGCAAAGAAAAATTAATTTTAATAACCATGGGAGGTATTCCATTAGAATCCGTGAATTTGTTTTCACAATTGCAAATTCCAGATGTAGTGATGCTTGTGACAGGTGGGAATGTAAATCAGATCAATAGAGTTGGCAATTTGATCCAACTGCCACATTCTCATAATTTTTTTCATCCGGATTTGGTACACCAGGCGGATATGGTTATTGGAAAAGTTGGGTATAGCACAATTGCAGAGGTATATTCAACCAACACTCCGTTTTTGTATTATAAAAGACCAAAATTTCGGGAATCTAAGGTTTTAGAAGAATACATTGAACATAATCTGGTTGGAGAATCAATCAATGAAGACGATTTTTTAACAGGCAATATTATACAAAAAATCGAAAAATATTTAAATTTAAAGAGAAAGAGTGATATCAAATTTAGATTAAGTGGTGCAGATGCGGTTGTGGATTTTTTAAGATGGAAAAAATTGATTAAATAATTATTTCCGGATAATGCTTGTGTTCCATTGCAGCAAAATTTTTGTTCCTACCCCTGGTGTGCTTTCGATGATAAATTCAGCGCCTAATGCTGAAGAGCGTTCTTTCATGATCCCTATTCCAAGATGATTTGAGGGTATATTGACCATCTGAATACCCTTACCATTGTCCTGGATCAATAAGTTTAGATTATCATCCGGATTCCAAAGCCGTACGATTACCAGAGTTGCATCCGCATGTTTCGCGATATTATTTAAAGCCTCCTGAGTGATCCTATAAAATGCGATCTTAATATCCGGGGGAAAATCTGGTTCACACTCAATAGAAAGTTCGACGGGTATTCTGGTTCTCCCATTCAGCGCTTCGCAAAGTTGTTTTAATAGTTCTGCAAAGGAAGCATCCTGTAAGGCTGATGGCCGGAGTTCCAGTAAAAGTGTACGCATCTCGGCAAGGGCTCCTCGGGTTAATTGGCGAAGTTCGTCTAACCTTTTTCTTGCCTCGATTGGATTTCGATCCCAAAGCCTAGGCAACACTTCTGCAATTAATGTTGCCGAAAAGAGGGTTTGCGTTACTGCATCATGTAAATCTCTGGCTAATCGATTGCGTTCTGTCGCAATGGCTATTTCCTTTTCCTGATCACGGAGTCTTGCATTCTCAATAGCAAGAGATACCTGAGTAGCTAAAGTAAGACCCAGATAAATATCTTCTTCACTGAATTCCATTGTGCGATTGTAGTAAAAGGTAAGTGTCCCGTATAGAGAATCGTTGACTATTAATGGAGTGATTAAGTGAGAACAATAGAATTTAAGAATAACTCTAGCCCAGGCTTGTTGAGGACTGGATAACTCCTGTGGATCATTCAGGTATCTACCGAGAGAATCTCGCAAATTTGAAACGACAACGGGTTTATTATCCCGTAGTATTCGTTCGGACCCACCCGGATAAAAAGGAATTTCTTTAATTACGTCAAATTCTTCTGGCAGGTTGGCAGATGCTTCTGTAATTACTGTTTGTGACTCATAATTTATTTTTCGGATCATAGTAGAGGACGCATTAAGCAGTTCTTTTGATTGATTGGCGATATACTGCAGCACCTCTGGTAAATCCAGTTTTGAATTCAATATTCTTAGAATGTCCCTTAACGCTTCTGCTACACGCCTTCCTCTTTCAGCTTCTTCACGGCGATCTTGTTCTTCTTTATATAAGCGTGCATTATCTAAGGCAATAATGGCTATATTGGCAAACATCTTTAATAGACGTTCTTCCTCTTTCCCTAGAACCCCCGATTCTTTATCAGAAACTGATAAAACACCAATTGTTTCCCTTCCTGAGGTTAATGGCATGATCAGAATCGATTTTGAATTGGTCAATCGGATAGCTTCCTGGAAAATTCCTGCAGCAGTTGTTGTGTCTTCTACCAGAATTGGCGATCCGGTTTTTAAAACAATTCCAGCAATTGATCCTTCAATGGGAATTTCAAAGCCAATGGGCAAAGATACATCGAGATCGCCAGAGATTACTTTCAGTCTCAACTTTCCATTTTCTACTAGATATAAGGTTCCTAGACGAGTGTTCGTTAATCTTCTCGCTTCATCTGCAATGAGTTGTATTACATGATCGATATGCAATTCAGTGGTTAAGGCTTTTTGAATATTGAGAAGGGTACTTAATTCGTTCGTTTTTTCATTTATTTTTTGTTCAAGCGATATATAAAGTTGGTGGATTTTATCTTCTGTCTTTTTCCTTTCAAGTGCACTCATAAAAATATTGGCTATATTTCGAAATAATTCAAGGGTATTCTGATTCCAGTCTTTAGATTGCGAAAAATTCACCAATTCCATCCAACCAGAAAATTTACTTTGATTAATCATTGGCAAGAGGAGAAATGATGTAATTTGTTCAGAAAGAAATAAATCAAGTTCATCATACGCTGTTTCCGGGAACCTCTTTGGTGAAACGAAATTTATCACTTCGTTGTTGCTGAGTTTTTGAATAATCCAGGGAAACATAGCAGGTAATTGTTCCTTGGTAATGTTTTTATGGGTTGGAAAATCCAACTGATTCCATTCAAATACAGACTCCGGTATTTCAGGATCTAGAATATATATACAAATTCTTTGAAACCCAGCGAAATTAGACAGGCGCTCCATTCCTTGATGAATACCCTGGTAAAAATTGTCAGATTCAAGATTTATAAAATGGGTTGATATTGATGTTATCAGTTTTTCAAAATCAAGCCGGTATTGTAATTCTTTTTGAATACTAAGTGAATTTGTCATTGGTTTGTCCTGGAATTTTTGTGGTCACATTAAACTTATAGTTCGATGGAAATATTTTAAACCATGGATTAGTTTGTCTAAAATATGTTTAATATCTAGTATATTAAGAAGACCCTTTTCAATGAACAACTTTATAATACATAGTATGTACTTTAATTAATGTTTGGTTAATCTAATCAAAGCGCTGAGACCTGATAAAAAATAATTGGAGAAGAATAATGGATCGAAGGATGCCCAGTTCAATATCAGATGAAATTAAATTATATCGCAGTACGATTTATTCATTATTGCGTTCATCAGCTGAAGTAAAAATTAAAGCAATTGAAGAAATCCACGCAGGCATGAATTCTCTAATGCACCCTGGTGCCAGAAATTTATTTCCTGATGTACCTGCTTTTGTTTACAGCTATTTAAGGCTGCCTGATTGTATATCGGATGTCACTACTCTGGTGTTAGGTCAGAATTCCGAAGTATTTAAAAAGAATGGTTATAGTGATATTGATACATGGCAGCCGGTTTCTGCTGTGGCGCGTAGGCGACGGTGCAAATTCGATAAAAGTAATACCCTTGCATGTTATATTGCGTCCCGATCAGATATTGAGGATGTTGTTCCTACTTTAACCGCACTTCAAATTGAGTGGAACAAACTCCATAATTTATTAAATGCCCCGCAGGTTAGTTCACTAGATTCTATTGATTTGGTTGTCTTGTTAAGAATATTAATGATAGAACCAGAAGAATTAGAACAGCTTAAAACGATTTGGGGAAAGAATTTTTTAAAAACGCTTCAGAAAATAAAAGAGAAGAAATTATCATTTGGAATTAGATTATTAAATAGCTCATTATCTTATTATATTCGAGCCACACATGAATGGTTTGAAAATATCGTTTCACAGTTGCCAGTGATAAAGAAAAGACCAGTATATTTTGTTTCAAGTAATACACATTCCTTTGTTAATATTCTTTCCGGATTCGCTCTGAGATACGAGAATGAATTAATTGATTATTTGAATGAACCACAAAATAAGGAATTACTTTTAGAATGGAAAGCAATTTGTTCAAATGAAGTTAACGGTAGCCGCGAAAATTTTTTATATTATTTGTTTAAAAAATATCAAGCTACATCTAAAGGAGAATGTTCGCTGAGACAACAGCTGGAATGGGATAGTAAACATGGGATTTCAAGAATTGCAAGCGAGACGACATTTGAAGTTGAAGCACAGATAATAGAATTGTGTAACTTGGACCCTGAATTAATTGACCCCCGGTTGAGGTCAGAAGGTGAAATATTAAAGAAAAGTGATGCGATAATTTTGAATGTCGACTATCCTTTGGGGCTTGGTGCTTATAATATTTTATCGACAATTTCAATACACACCGATGTTTATGGGGTTTACTCGATGGGTAAAGCTGCTTCTCTAAATGCTGTACGGGGGGATGTGCTAATACCTGATATAGTTCAGGATGAACATTCGCATAATACATACCTGATTCAAAATTGTTTTTCAGCCGATGATGTGTCTAAGTTTTTGAATTTTGGAACAGTTTTGGATAACCAAAAAGCGATAACAGTTTTAGGGACTTTTTTACAGAATGCGAAAATTATGGATGTTTTTTATAACGAAGGTTTTGCAGATATTGAAATGGAAGCAGGAAATTTTTGCAGTGCTATTTATGAAGCGACTCGTCCAAAACGCTACCCATTGGATGAAATTGTAAGTTTGTATAATATTCCTATTGATGTTGGAATACTGCATTATGTGTCAGATACACCAATGAGTAAAGGAAAAAACCTAGGCGCGGGGACTTTATCGTACTACGGCATGGATTCTACCTATGCTACTTCATTAGCAATTTTGCAAAGGATATTGCGATTAGAAAAATTGCGTTTGGATAAAATTGATGCGAATTAAAAATGTTGTTTGTGAATATTGCTTGACATTAAATCTTGTTACTGAAAAAAGTTGTAAAGCTTGTGGTGCTCCGATTTTCATTAAAACACCGAAAGCAATTATTAAGTCCACGAAATTAAATCCAGAAAAAAATACGGAAATACTAAGTCAGATTAAAGATGCTGGTAAGAAAACAGAAGGAGCTTACCAATTCGCAAGTAAAGCGTATTGGATTGGTTGGCGTACAATTGGGGAGATTCTGGCTATTTCAATTATCAGTATGGGCTTAGGTATTATAGGTGGTGTTACCGGAACAGGGGTGTGGAGTGTCTTTTTAGGCGTACTGTTCGGACTGATTATTGGAGTTATAAACAAACCCTATCTGTTTATGTTACTGAGCTTTCCAGTAGGTTTCTTGATTGGAACTCTAATTGGAATAATCTTGTGGACAATCGGTTTGGGAACTGAACAATTTGTTTTTGTGGTTTTTGTATTTTCATCAGGTGTTGTGATTCTTGGTTCGACAAACGCATATAAATATGATAGAAGCTTCTATCAAAAAGTACGCCCTTTTTTGGGTGGTATTTGTGGATTAATATTTTCTTTGATTGGTTTATTAATAGGCGCAGGATTAACCAGGTTGTTCAATCTGCCGATTTTTTAAACCAATATTTTTGATTTTGTTTATTCCATTGAGACGGATAGATTAAACAATAAAAACCGACCCCTGCCGTGATAATTGTGACCATCAACAATAAGAAGGCTGCTATTATTAATGGCGGTATGGCTGCGCTAAGGAAACCTGATAACACGGTTAATAGCAGGCTGGTAAGGGAAACTGCAAATAAGATCATTGCATATTTTGATGCAGATTTGGTTGAAGCGTGACGATCTCCTGCGATGGTTTTTGTCTGAGGGTTGATCCAAATGGAGTGGGGATTTCCTTCATCGTCCTGGTACCAAGTATGGAAGAACGGAAAAATTAATAGGCTCAAGTTATGGTTTGTATAATTGTTTTTGATATCGAAAGATTTAATGTGTTGTGCTTTGCATGCCTTCTGGCATTCAGTTGACATCACCTTTTTTAAGTTTGAAGCTGCATTTAGAATAGCCTGATCGGGAGTGATATCCGGTATAATTAATACCAAAGGTTTTAAAGTAGAAGAATAAACTTCTGACTTTTGGAAGTTTGAATGCTTAATTATTGAGGTAATCCAATTATCTTTTGATTGGGCATCTGCAAGTATATTGTTGTATGTATTTTCGAGCAGCCCGGTTCTATGCTCCCAATTTGTTCTGGTTTCGTTCACCTTCTGGCTTATCCATTGTCCTTGCTGATAGGATTCTTTTGCACTTTCTACCTGATAATCAAATCCAACAGTTGCATTCCAGTTTCCCTGTGCAGAGACATCCAGAAGCCATTTTGGAAAATATATCTTTTTCATGTTACGCAATAAAGATTCGCAGTTTAATCTGGTAGGCTTGAACTTTGTTGGTTGAATAAACTCAGAAATAAGAGTTTCAAAGGATTGAGGAGAAGAAGTATCTGGCAGGATCAACTCTATATTAGGAGTCTGGTATTTAAAATCGACTTTAGAAACGACCGCAAAACCACAAACAGGACAGGGAGATACGATGTTATCAGTATCACTCAAAAATAGTACTTTACATTGCGGGCAGCCAAAAATATATTCAGGGTTTAAGATTGTCATTCCGACGTTCCCTCCTCGGAATTTTTTGCATTTTGATAAATTGTGATTGAGATAATTAAACCAATAATAAAGAGAACTCCTCCAATTACCAAAAGTATTATTCCAATTCCACCCAAGAGACTTAGTAAAAGACCAAGAACAGTAGTCAATGCACCTGGAGAAATCAGTCCCAAAATTGCAAACCATACTTTTTTCCATTCAACTGGTTTTTGCCCTGCTATTTTTCCAGTTTGGGCATTAACCATAATTTGGAATATTTGTTGGTTGTATTGATACGAGATTAAGTAGACAGGTAAAAGAATATATCGCCAGGATTCATCTTTGAAGTCTGCCGTCATACTAAAATTGCGCACATGTTGTGAAGGTATTTGGTCGTTACATGCATTTTTCATGGTTTCCCGTATATTTCTTTTTCCTTCTTCCCAAGCATCAGGCAAATATTTTGTGTAGGTGTGCGCTTTCCAGCCTGCCAAAAAATCCGGATTAAAATCTGCCATTTTCGTCAAGTCAAACGGCTCTATATGATTGAATAATCTTGCGTTAACATATTTAGAGCCTGGAATAAGCATGTCGTCAATAAAGCGGTTAACAGAACCGTTTTCCCAGCGCCAATCAATTTTCGTTCTGGTTTTCCAGGTTTTATCGCTGGAATCGTAATAACTTTCTTGTTTTTCATACCCAACCAATGCATTCCAGGTCGAATCTATTGATGCATCAAATGTCCAAACCGGGATATAAAGAGCATTTAGAAATTGAATTAATGCAGAATTGGATAATTGGGCAGGATGAAACCATCCTTTGCCAAGCCAGACTTTAATCTTGTTTACTACTTCTTCTTTTGTAACACTTATTGTTATGATTGCCTGAGGTTCAAATTCTTCCATTGGGGCAGATTGTAAACCTACTTTATTTGATGTACAAAAGGGGCAGGTGGCAGTGATATCTGCTTTTTCAAGTGCTAACTCAGCGCCGCAATTATCGCAATGAAAAATATCACGAGATGCTTTCCATGATTCTGTTGATTTTTGCAGTGAATCAAGCCGAAACTCCAATTCTTTCGCAGATTTTCCAATAATATTGGTGTTAGGTTTCGTTAAAAAACCACAAAACGGGCAAGCAATACTTTGGTGAATAATATCAAATTCAGTGGGTGCACCACAATTTGGACAAGCATACTTTTTGTGAATTGGTGGTTCATGCCTCCTTTTCGAAGGAGCCCAAACACGAACCCATTTAATATCGGATTCAATTTCTTCGTAGTTTTCTGGAGGAGACCATGTGTTTTTCATAATATAATCCTAATATGAAGATTGTTCCTTTATTTTCCATGAGAAATAATTGTACCGTTTTTATGATTTTCGAAAAACTTTGGAGGCATTAAAATGAAAACCCGATTGGATGATTTTCAAAAATATCGAATAAAAATGAATGAGAGGATACTTTCGATTGAAAACCTTGGTATAAAACGTTTTTTTAACCTGGATACAAATGCTTATAAAAGTGAGGCATTGGATCGTAAAACAAAAGAATTATTGGGTTTGGTGGCTTCTATGGTTTTGCGTTGTAATGATTGTATTGATTACCACATTATTCAATGCGCAGAGTCGGGATGGAATGACGAAGAGCTTTATGAGGCTTTTAACGTAGCTCTTGTGGTAGGAGGGAGTATTGTTATTCCGCATTTGAGGCATGCTGTTGAGACATTGGATTTGGTACGCCAACCCCTTTAAAAATATAAGACCGTATGATTTCGGTGAGTTTTAGTAAGTCTTTTTGGGAGAATAATTCTATACGCTCTTCCCTGTGAAGTGTATCAACTGGCAAATAATTTTTGATATGTTTACGAAATAATACCATCCCACTGCTCAAACCATAAAATGTGATCATTTTACCGAGGTGGTCTTGGAATGCGTTGAATAATTCAATAGAACTTACTTCATGCTTATCTTTTCCATTGAAAATCCATGGATTAAACAACGCTGCTCGACCAATCATTACGGCATCACAACCGGTAAAATCCTTTATTCTTTGAATATCCAAGACGGTTTTGACATCGCCGTTTGCAGTCACTGGAATGGAAAGTTTACTTTTAATTTCTGCAATTGCTTCCCAATTAGCCACGCCTCCATAAGCTTGTCTTTTTGTTCGTCCATGCACTGAAAGCATGTCCGCCCCTTCTTCTTGAATGATTTTTGCAATTTCGAGATAATTTAAAGAATTTTCATCCCAACCAAGCCTTATCTTTCCGGTGATTGGCAGCTGAATATTCTTTTTCAATAACGAGAATATCTTCTGAATTTTTTCAGGTTCACGCATTAATCCGGCGCCTGCACCGCGGTTGGCAACATTTTTAGCCGAGCATCCCATATTAATATCGATAAAATCCGGATTATTTTTTTCCAGAATTTGTGCTGTTCTTAAAATCCTTTCAGGAGAATCATCGAAAATCTGGTAGGCAAAAGGACGTTCGAAATCAGTGAAAAAAATCTTTTGGTGAAGAAAAGGGTGAGAGTAAATGACATCCAATCCATTGATAAATTCCGAAAACACAATACCTGCACCCTGCTTTTTGGCAATCATGCGGAATGGATAATCTGTATAGCCATCCATCGGTGCCAAAAACAAATTATTTTGTATTGACAAAGAACCAATATTAAAACCAGTAATTTTATTCATAAACAATATTTTAATTCATTTTCTTCTATATCTGGGAACATGTATAAAATCAGTTTCGTCTATTGATTGTTAGACAAGTGAGTTCTTTGTGTGAAAGGAGATTTTATTAATGAAAAAAAATATTAGTCAAATGTGGATGGAATAATTCTGAACGGAGAGACTAAGTTTACAAAAACCTGGCGGTTAAAAAATTCCGGACAAACCAATTGGACAACAGAATATGCACTTGTTTTTGTTAGTGACAATGCCGTGGATAGTAAAGCGGTCATTGAACTTCCAACAATAGTAAAACCAGGAGATGTGATTGATTTGTCTGTTGAATTTACAACACCTTCAAAAGATGGTGAATATACCAGTTATTGGGTGCTGCGTAACAAAGATGGCAAATCTTTTGGATTGGGAGATAAGTCGGATCGGTCATTTTGGGTGATGATTAATATAGCAAATTACACGGCTGATATAGTGCCAAGTGAAAATACGCCATGGATTTTGCAGCAAAAATTTGTAAAACAAATTGGGCGAGTAATTACGACAAAGTAAAAACATCCTCTGATACGACCTCAGGTGCAGTTAATCCGTATGCCTCTATTATTATGCAACCAAAATTTGAAAATGGTTACACTGATGATGAAAGGACTATTTGGAATCAGTAATGTAAATGAAACAATTACTGTGATGTTTTGACTTGCCCCGCGTATAGAACCCTAAAACCATAAAGGCCGTAGAAGATCTTTTGATAGAACTTATACGGCTAAAAGCATTTTTGCCCAATATTTGTATTGCTTCAACGGAAGATTAATTTCCATGGGGGATAGTATTCTTAAAATATCTTGCAGCAATGTGATTTTTAGGTTGTTTTCTGTTTCAACCACACACCACACCCCGAGTTTATCATCTGAACCTGTAATTTCCTTTAATTTGATTTTTTTTCTTTGTTTGGTTACACAAATTATGCTTTGTGAAGAATATAATGATAAAAGGTTTGAAAAATAAAGCTCCCATTTTGCTGCAGTGCTCACCCATGTAAATTGAGAATCTGAATTCTTGATTCCCTCGAAAATTTTCTGACCCGGAAATAAATGTTCGAATTGTTTTCTTTCATTCCTTTGATAACTAAGGTCAATTGGACCCGGCAACAAATCTTGTGAAGATAGAAATGTTACAAATGGCGATATTCCTTTGTTTAACAATTTATCAATAACTGATTTTGAAAACTTATTAAGGGTGATCAAATCCCACTCGATAAAAAAAATGGGGTCGTCTCCATCGGCAAAAAAATCTACGATTTTTCCTGTGTAGTTGCTTATGTCGATATTTGTAAACTCATCAATTGTTCCAGCTCTGACAATTATTGAACTTAAGTAGTGATAAAAATTTTGTAATGTCATTGAATTCAAATTATTAGGAATATATTCTCGAATTGTTGGCTGTTTTGTTGAAATCAATTTGTATGAAGCATCGGTTGATATTAGGTCTGGTATTACTAAGCTCAGGATATCTAATTCAGATTGATTGATATCTTCGGGTAATGAAATAGCCAAAAGATTATTCGTCAAAAAATTCCGTATTTGTGGTTTTAAATGGAGAGTATCAGACTCCATAATTTCATAGATTAGATATTTGTCCATTGCATCTCAAACTAAAATTTCCTACCGAATTTTTATCAATAAATAGTTTGTGTATAATACTATACATCTAAAAATTATGGATTTTAATTCCTGAAGACCTGAATCGTTTACAGACAAGTCATTACGTTTCTCTTTATTATGTTTTGGAAGAATTTGTATCTTTTTTGGTTAATTCTTCATCAATAGGGTAAGTGCAAAAATATGAATGGAGTATTATGAAAAAGTCAAAGAAAAGTAATATTAGATTTTCCGCCCTATGGGTTGTTGGTCTTATTGTGCTAACCCTTATTGGAGCAGTATTAGTAATTAACCTTTCTAAAAACGGGTCCAATATCAGTACCCCTTCAGAAATATCCGTATCCGAAGCCCATGAGATGAGATCAGCAGGCGCATTCATACTGGATGTGCGCGAACCACAAGAATGGCAAGCTGGGCATATACCAGGGGCTACTTTAATACCATTAGGTGAGTTGGAGTCCAGGTTAAGTGAATTGCCAACTGATCAAGAAATTGTTGTAGTGTGTCGATCAGGAAATCGAAGTGCAACTGGAAGGGATATTCTTAAAAAAGCAGGTTTTGAAAATACTACAAGTATGGCCGGCGGAATGAATTCCTGGATCAATTTAGGATATGATGTGGTTAATGGACCTTAATTAAGACTCTGGTAGGTTTTAGCTGAATGCAATAGTTTGCCTGGATAAAAAAAGTGAGGAAACAATGAAATATAAAATTAAACAAGGCGATAAGGTAGATCTTAATAAATGGGATCCTAATGAAATCAGTGAATGGAGTGGGGATAAAAAAAAGGCTAAAGAAAAATTACTTGAATTAAACAAAAAATTAGAGCAATTGCAGGAGCTTTTATATGCACAGCATAAACATAAAATCTTAATTATTTTACAGGCAATGGATACGGGAGGAAAAGATGGTGTGGTCCGTGCCGTATTTGAGGGGGTAAATCCTTCGGGCGTGCGCGTAGCCAGTTTCAAGGTGCCTACTCAAGATGAAATAGATCATGATTATCTCTGGCGGATCCACAAATATACACCGGGAAGTGGCGAGATAGTGATTTTTAATAGGAGTCACTATGAAGATGTACTGGTGGTGCGAGTCCATCAACTCGTATCCAAAGATGTATGGGAAAAACGATATGAACACATCAATGCATTTGAAAAAATGCTAACTGATGAAGGTACATTAATTCTAAAATTTTTCTTACATATTTCGAATGAAGAACAAAAAGAGAGATTGTTGGAAAGACAAACGATCCCTGAAAAACAGTGGAAATTTTCGAATGGAGATTTAAACGAAAGAAAATTGTGGAGCGAGTATCAAGCCGCCTACGAAGATGCGTTACAAAAAACAAGTACAGATTGTTCTCCCTGGTATGTAATTCCTTCCAACAGAAATTGGTACAGAAATTTAATGATTGCTACTATCCTTGTAAAAGCATTGGAATCTCTTAAAATGGAGTATCCCAAGCCAATTGATGGAATTGAGAAAATTGTAATTCAATAAAAAAGCGTCCATATGGACGCTTATATTGATTAACCACCGTATATTTCCTCGTAATCAAGTAAAGAAGCCCGGACTACCTCGTGCGCCCTTTTTGCATTATATATGTCTGCGATATAGGTAGATTTTTCTTTTCCTGGGGACAGTTTATAAGTGCTAAAATAGTGTTGTAAACGATCAATTAAAGCCTTTGGAAGATCCGTTAATTCATGTGCGTCCTGCCAAAAACTGTCATTATAAAGGATGCCAATTATTTTATCGTCCGCCTCTCCTCCATCTATCATTTGGATACCGCCAACAACACGAGCGTTGAGAATTATTTCGGACTTTGTTATAGGGCGTTCAGAAATCACACATATATCCAATGGGTCGCCATCGCCACCTGAAGATTGAGGTGAGAGTTTGCCAACCCGATCACCACAGTATGTTCGCGGAATAAAACCATAAAGTGTAGGTGGTTGAGAAGAGCTTCGCTGAGGTCGGTCTACTCTGATATATCCGGTTTCTTTATCAACCTCATATTTTACAAGGTCAAAAGGTGTGATTTCTATAAAAGCATGCACAACCAGTGGCGGGTTTGGTCCTGCCTCCAAGCCATGCCAGGGATGTGGTCTCCAACGATAAAAGGGACTTGGAAATTTCAATTTTTCCTCCAATGTTTTGTCCTCAAATTTCTTTATTCATTAGTTTGGTAAATTAATTACTACGTTCCAATCCATAACCAAGACTTTTTATATCCAAACTAATTATACTCTTTTGTATAATCAATAAGTGAGCATTTCTCTGCAGCTTGCTTCGAGATTGTCTTACAAAAACCATGAATTCTCTTTCATCTCAGTAAGCTACGAGGCATTACGGGATTTCTAGGTTTTTGGATTATTTAGAATAGAGCAGTGTATATGACATTCCGAATTATGATGAAATTGAATATAAAAATAAAGCAAATGTGATTTTAGTGGTACCATTTGGGGGTAAAGTATATTAAAAAAATCGCCTTATTAAGTTTTTATTTTTTACAGAGGAAGTGAAAAAAATGAGCCCAAGAAAAAAAAATGAGACAGAATTACATCTGGCTTTATTAGGTTTTTTTTTGGAAAACAATTTTCATGGCTATGAATTATTCAAATATCTGACACAAGAAAGCGAATTTGGAAAAATTTGGTTTATTAAGCAAAGTCAGTTATATAATTTTTTAGATCGCCTTCATATTGATGGCTATTTACATCAAGAAATTCAGGAGGGTGACTTATATCCTGATCGAAAAAAATTCTCTATATCTGAAACGGGACGGTTAAAATTTCTTGGCTGGTTGGTGGAACCTGTTTCTCATGGCAGGGATATGAGACAACTGTTTTTGTTAAAGCTTTTTTTTAGTATGAATACAGAAAAAAAGCTAGCCAAAGAACTGGTTTGTAAACAAAAGGCGACCTGTTTACGGTGGTTTGAAGAAATCCGGAAAAATGATAAAAATGAAGAAACAGAAATTCAGTATTTGATAGCAGATTACCGTGTACGGCAAATTCAGGCAATGCTGGATTGGTTAAACAATATCGAGCAAAAAATCCTTTTTAAATAAAAAAAGGCAATGGTTTTTTCATTGCCTTTTTGGAGCTTTTTAGTTATCTCCGAAGAGCCACTCATCGTCACAGCGTTCCCATTCAACGATTTCGGAAGGAGAAAACCAGAGATTAATTTCTGTGTTGGCCGATTCGATTGAATCGGATGCATGGGTCAAGTTTCGACTGATTTTTAATGCATAATCGTGCCGAATTGTGCCAGGATCTGCTTTGACTGGATCTGTAGCGCCCATAGTTTGCCGTACAGCGGCTACAGCTTCAGGACCTTGCCATACCATTGCCATGACTGGCGCGGAAGTGATGTAACTGATCAAGCCTTCATAAAAAATTTTTCCTTCATGGGCGGCGTAATGTTTTCGGGCTAATTCTCCTGAAACGAGGAAGAATTTAGCTGCCAGCAAACGTAACCCGCGTTGCTCAAGGCGGCGCATAATTTCTCCAGTTAAACCGCGTTGCACCGCGTCTGGTTTGATAATGACAAAAGTCTTTTCCACTACGAAATACCTCCAATAATGATTTTTACGTTAAAAGTTCTTCGGCTTTTGTATAAGCATCTAAAGCTTCCTGAAGATTATTGTTACGCATTTGGGCGTCACCCAAAGCTTGCCATAATTCGATATTAATTGGATGGTGATGATTAAGTGATTCTTGAATGTCTGTAACGATCTGATTAAGAAGAATCTCTGCACCAATCAATTCGGTATAAATTGATATAGCTTCTTCTACTTTACCCCTTTGAAGGAGATGTTTGGCTTCTTGTATTTGATCTTGATTTATAGAAATATTGTGAATAGGCTCGTGATGAATGTCAAATGGAGATATATCGGTTGGTGAGGTGACGTCAGGTAAAGGTTCATCTAGGTCCATCGATTCAATTAGATCTTGTTGAGATACCAAATCCGATTCGTTATCTGGAACAGCCTCTTCACCTTGAATGAATACTTCATGCAATTCATGACTTCCAGTAAATAACACTTCCTCAGCAGGCAACTTTTCTATGTTGGTTGATGGGATTTCAGAAACCAATTCCATATCCGCTATCTCACCTTCATATACCGAATCGGTGATTCTTTCATCTGGGCTTATGTATTCTTCGGAATCCGAAACTTTTTGATCTCCAATATTTGGCTGCAGACCTTCCTGTTTAGGCGGGAACTCCATTAATTCTTCTAATATAGCAGGCTCTTCTGTTTCAAGATTGTTGATGGTTTCAGTTACCTCTTCAATATCATCTAAAATTTCTGTATCTGATAATGATTCATCAAATTTGCTTTCCAGGTCATCAAGTTGAGTTGTTAATACGAGTTCCTCAATCCACGAGGGAGTTTCAATCTCCTGGAAATTGGTTTTATTAAGTTCGGTTTCGGTTTTGTCAAATAATTCTATTTCAGAAATTCCGTTGTTCACGTTGATCATCTCGGTATTTTCGGCGACCCAATCCGGAGGGTTTTCCTGACGGTCTTCAGGTTTTGAGACTAAAGTTTCTTCTTCTGCACCATGTTTGGCGGCCAGTCCTTCCATCCATGCTAAAGCAGATTCAAGGTCCATGTCCTCAAAGGAGAATGACGGTTTTGCAGATTCTTCTTCAGGAAATTCTTCAGCCTCCTCTTGAGAGGATTCTACAGGTGCTAAGGCGATATCAGAAACCCATTCTTCGTGATCTAAAGTGAGTGATTCAGCTTCAATGGTTTCGTTCAGAAATTCTGATGAGATTGCTTCAAACTCTTTACTATCCAAGTCCTCTTTAATTACAAAAATGGAATCATCGTTTGTTCCATCCAGAGCTTCGCTATTCATCCTTTCAGAATCGAATTTCTCAAAATCGATTTGATTTTCCATTGAATCCAATTGATTAGCTTCATTTTGTTGCAGCCAATCAGGGACTGGTTTTTCGGATAGTATTTCTTCTTTGTCTGGTTGATCAATCTCTAATCCAGATAACCAATCCGGTAATTGTTCTGGCTGGTTGAGATTGTTCTCATTAATTTTTTCTTCCTCTTGTTGTGCCAAACTTTCTTTAATCCATTCCGGAATATCTTCTGCCGGGTCTTTCTGGTTTGAGGATACAGGTTCATCAGCACTTTGTTTTGCAGTGAGAGCATCCAACCAGGCCATGTTTTCTTCAGAGTTATTGGATATGTAGCTTACTTGTTCGGGTGGAGAGTTCGATATATCTTCTACCTGCTCCGAATCCTGAGTTAATTCGGAGAAAAACGCAGGATCAAAGCCGCCAGTAAGGAATGAATTACTATCCATTTTTTCCGGATCTATAATTATTTTTTGGTTTTGAATGGGCTCATCAATTATAGGTTTATCAAATTCCAGATCTGATAACCACTCAATTGTTTCCTCAGATTTTTCAGATAGCTTGTTTGGAGTCTCTTCTAAAATTGGCTCAGAAGAAATTTCTGCAGCCGATGTTGGGGCAGACTTAAGTTCCTGCAACCAATCTTGATCGCTTTCATCCCGTGCTGGAGTTTCACTATCAAATTCGCGCAACCAATCAACTTCTTCTGACTTACTCATATCTGGTTCGTTATCTTTTTTATGTTGCAATGAGGAAATGAGTGATTCGAATTTTTCATCAGATTCTATACTGATATCATCTGTAAGTGCTTCTGTAGGTGGAGCAATCTCTTGCAACCAGTCAGGCACATCGGCAGGTTCTATTTCAACAGCAGGTTGGGATATGGCAGTTATATCCAAATCTTCTTCCGATACATTAAACCCTTTTTGTGCATCCAGGTTTTCTTCACTAGAAACATCCCACCCAGCGTCTTTCATCCATTCAGGAATTGATTCCGGCTCATTTCCCAGAAAATCTGGGAGTACGGCCTCTTCTTGTACTGGTTTATCTATTTTTTGATTCTGAATAATCTGGTCTTCAGGAGCGCTATCTTCTTTTGTTTGAGATTGACCAAAAAGGGATGTATCAAATTTGTTTTCTTCGTTTTCAGTGGAAAACCATTCATTAATTTGATCTTTTTCACTCTCTGATTGATTCTCCCAGGATAATCCAATAGACTGTGTCCAGTCAGGCTGTTCAGTTTCTAAGGAAGGATCATAATCCAAATAATCTAATTGAACTTCATCATCATCAATTTCTGTAGAACTAACTCCGGAATCGCTAACAAAAGCAAAATATGGATCCAGATCAATTACTCTCTGACGAAATATTTTTTCATCTTCTGCTCTGGCGGTACCGGGGAGGATTTCTGCAAGTATTCTGTTCGCTTCATAGCAATAGGGCATTTTACTGATTAGTTTGCTACAAGTTTCTGTAGCTTCAACTTTCTGACCGGTTGTAAAATACAATCTTGCCAAAATGACTTCAAGATCAACACGATTAGGGTCTTCAACCAATGCTGCACGAATTTCAGCAATTGCCTGGGTATATAGCTCACCACGAGAGTACATGCGAACAAGTGCTCCGCGGGTAAGACGGATTTTAGGCGGGGCAACACCATCGCGGTTGGAGTAAAGTCTTCTTAATTCATCCTGAACCGCTTTATTGGATGGTTGAATTTCAAAAGCCCTTTCCATATGCCAGATAGCGGCATCCAGATTATTCTCATCTTCACGGATTATACTCATGCCTATTTGAGAGATAAAGTCATCCGGAATAGATGAAAGGACTCGCTGAAAAATATCGGCAGCATCCCCATATTTTTGTTTTTCTAAAAATGCTTTTCCTAAAAGTCGATAAGAATCGATGTGTTTAGGATAATATTTTAAGACATGCTTACTATGGGCGATTGCTTGATTAGTATCACCTCGATCAATCAAACTTTCAATTTCTTTAATATACTCACGCAATGAAATTTTAGCCATAGCGACCTCCCAAGACAAGTATGCAACAACTTAAGGGTTTAAGCAAGCGTTTGCAAACCGGAAATTTTTAACATAGAACGTGCCTGTATCGGCACGTTCTATAAAATTATTCTCCTAAATAATCGCGTAATTTTCTTCGGATAACTGGGTGACGAAGGCGGCTGAGAGCTTGAGCTTCTATCTGACGCACTCGCTCACGAGTAACGCCCATCTTTCGGCCCACTTCTTCCAATGTATAGGCTTGACCATCCAATAACCCGTAGCGAAGTTGTAAAATTCGAACTTCTCTTGGAGGAAGGCCATTCAGGACTTCTTCCAGGTGCTCCTTCAGCAAATTGTATGTGGCTGTATCATCCGGAGGTGGTGCTTCGTCATCTTCAATGAAATCGCCTAATACCGAATCTTCTTCATCATCCGTAGGGGTTTCCAAGGATAACGGCCTTCTGGCAACTTGTATCATATTTTCAACTTTTTTGGGTGGAACATCCAAAGCTTCGGCTAATTCTTCAACCGAAGGTTCTCGGCCTAGTTTTTGGGTGAGCTGATGTTGGATACGTAATAACTTGTTGATTTGATCACCCATATGCACTGGAACGCGAATAGTTCGACCTTGATCAGCAATTGCCCTGGTGACAGCCTGTCGAATCCACCAGGTGGCATAGGTTGAGAATTTGTGACCGCGACGGTAGTCAAACTTTTTTGTTGCTCGGATCAGGCCAATATTTCCTTCCTGAATGAGGTCCAAAAATGGAACACCACGCCCCATGTATTTTTTTGCCACGCTGATGACCAAGCGCGAATTTGCTGTAATTAAATGTTCACGACCATCCCAACCATCTTCAATTAATTTGCGAAGTTCAATTCTGCGATTATTTACAGAATTTCCTTTAGCAAGTTCTTCTCTGGCTATCCGACCTCTTTCTATTCTTTGGGCTAGCTCTACTTCTTCTTCAGCATTCAATAAAGGAACACGGCTAACTTCTTTTAAATAAAGGCCAATTGTGTCGTCGGTGTCAATATTTTCTAAATCATCCAAAGACAATTTGCCATCGTCGTCTTCGTCATCCTTCTCCTCAATATCAATATCGAGATCATCTTCAGCGGGACCATCCAAAGGAGTTTCGTCTTCAATGTATGGTATGCCGGCGCTCATTAATGCCGCAAAAGCCTCTTCTAATTGTTCAACATCCTGTTCAGCCTCAGGAAAAAAATGAAGAATATCGTCAATGGTTACATAGGATTTCTGCCTGCCAAGTTCAATTAACCTGGCAATTGCAGGATACTCGGTTCCCTCTTCGTTCTCATCTTCCACATCGCTAATGAAATTTTCCATATTTCTGTTAACCAACCTCTTTTAAATTATAAATGCACGAAAAGACCCAATGGTCGTGTTGTTAATCTGAGGTATGCTTTTTCAGCATACACTTTTTCTATGTAATTTTCAATACCTGGTAAAAAAAAATGTTCTAGTGGCGAAGAAACGAGCGGATATGGCATCCGCTCGTAAATTGCGCTTCAGAATCAGCTCGGTTCATATTACAACAATGCGAGAGCGAAGTCAATATCGAATGATTATTCTAATAAAAAATTAATCTTCAATTATTTATTTGACTTTTATTTTCAAATATGTACAATTTTTCTTTGTGGCTCTAGTTACATTGTATTCAAAGAGTCAGTAGAATCCCTATGAAACTCAATTTTATATTGGAGGGCAGATGAATATCCTCGGACTTGCCAGGCATGGTTTTAACAATTTTGAACAAATTTCCATGTTGGGCATTATATTGGTGGCTATAATAAGCCTGGTTTATGCTTACCTGTTGCGGAAGAATGTGCTTTCTAAAGACAAAGGCACAGAAAAAATGCAAGAGGTTTGGAATGCTATTCGGATTGGTGCAGACAGTTATCTACAAAGCCAATTGCGAATTATTATCCCAGCTATTGGGTTATTAACGATAGCTTTGTTTCTGAGCGTATATGTTGTTCCACCCAGTCTTGAAGCACGTGAGGAATTTTCTGGCCAAAATGTGCAATTAATCATTTCAATAGGAAGATCAGTGGCATTTATTATTGGTGCTACTTTTTCTATTCTGGTTGGACAAATGGGTATGCGTATGGCAATCCAGGCATCTGTGAGAGCGGCTTCAGCAGCAAGACGCAGTTTAAATGAATCGCTTTCAATAGCTTATTACTCTGGTACTTATACTGGAATGTTAACCGATGGATTAGGTCTTCTAGGCGGCACAATCATCTTTATGATATTTGGAAAAGCCGCACCGGATGCTTTATTAGGCTTCGGCTTTGGTGGTACCCTAGTAGCTCTTTTTATGCGTGTTGGAGGTGGTATCTATACAAAAGCGGCAGATGTAGGTGCTGACCTGGTTGGTAAAGTTGAACAGGATATTCCTGAAGACGACCCGAGAAACGCTGCCGTAATTGCAGATCTGGTAGGAGATAACGTTGGTGACTGCGCAGGAATGGCCGCCGATATATTTGAAAGCTACGAAGTAACCATCGTCTCTGCGTTAATTTTGGGTATTGTGCTTGTCCAATTAACCGGTAATCTTACATGGATCGTGTATCCATTAATTGTTAGGGGTATTGGTGTAATCAGCTCAATCATTGGAACATTTACTGTTCCGATTTGGGAAAATATTCCGATCAAATTTCTGCGAGCTCATGATGCTGAAGAAGCTATGTTTCGATCCTACGAAGTTTCCAGTGTAAATACAGTGATATGGGCCTTTGTTGTAGCAATTTGGTATGCAGGTGATTGGCGTTTAGGAATGTTAACTACAATTGGTGTGGCATTAGCCGTTGCATTCAACCCCCTAACTTCTTATTTTACAGCAACGCGTAAAGCACCAGTAAAGGAAATTGTAAAATCAGCCGATACCGGGAGTGCTACTTTAATATTATCCGGTTTATCAGTTGGTATGGAATCTAGTGTTTGGGCATTAGTTGTGATTGCGATAAGTTTCATTTTTGCCTTAATGCTTTATGCCGGCGATCCGTCAATTTATGTTATGTATGCAGTAGCAATGATAGGTATTGGGATGCTTAGCCACACTGGTAATAATGTGGCGATGGACTCCTTTGGTCCGATTTCTGATAACGCCAATGGTATTGGTGAAATGGCCTGGCATGGCATGGAAGATAAAGAAACTCTTGTAGCCCGGCAAATTATGGCGGATTTAGACGCAGTTGGAAATACCACCAAGGCTATAACGAAAGGTGTAGCCATTGCGTCTGCGGTTATTGCTGCGGTTAGTCTGTTTGCATCCTATATTATTGATGTATCCAGGGTACAAGAACAATTAGGCGTAGCAGTGATTGAATCTATTCGGATTTCTGAAACCCGGGTATTTGTTGGTTTGCTTTTGGGCGGGGCTTTGCCATGGTTGTTCAGTTCCTTGAATATCCGTGCTGTCAGTCGCGCAGCGAGCCAGGTGGTGGATGAAGTTCGCCGTCAATTCCGCATTCCCGGTGTCATCGAGGGAACTGTTAAGCCGGATTATGCTCAGGTGGTTGGAATTTCAACTCGCTCTGCACAAAAAGAACTGGTTCCGATTGCGTTGTTAGCTGTCGTTATACCACTTATTGTTGGTATGGTATTGCAAGTCGAAGCTTTAGGCGGATTCCTTGCGGGGGTTATCTTAAGCGGTCAGTTGTTGGCAGTATTTATGTCTAATACAGGCGGCGCTTGGGACAATGCTAAAAAATCAATTGAAGATGAGCCGCGTAACCTCGGTGCTAATACAGGCAAGGGGTCTGAACGCCATAAAGCTGGAGTTGTTGGAGATACTGTTGGTGACCCGCTTAAAGATACCGCTGGTCCTGCGCTAAATCCAATGATTAAGGTGGTTAACTTGGTATCACTCTTGGCAGCTCCCGTCATTGTAAAGTACCAAGATTTGGGAGTTGGTGGCTGGATAGTAGTTGTGTTGTTGGTCGCAGTTGTCGTTTGGGCGTTTTTACAAAGCAAAAAACCCATACAACCATTGATTATTAGTTCAAAGAATGACTAATTAGAACAAATTTGAAAAATAGAAAAGCCAGGGAAAACAAACCTGGCTTTTCTATTGTAGTAAAAATTCATCCGGTAAGGGGGAAGAAAAAATCATTTCCTTATTTAATACAGGGTGCTGAAAAATAATCTTTACAGCGTGTAAAAATAAGCGGGAGGCATTTTGGTTTAATGTTTTTGCAGTAATATCGTCAGGAATTTGATACAAAATATCTCCATAAATCGGAAAACCCAGAAATGCTAAATGAGCTCGAATTTGATGCGTGTATCCAGTATGGGGAGCTGCATATATTAGAGAGAAATTAGTGATAGAATTGGAATCCATAACTTTAAAATTTGTTTGCGAGATTTTTCCTTTTTCTCCAATAATTGTTCGATGTCTTCTATCTCCATTAATTTTAAGATTTATGATGAGTTGATATGTGCTCCAGGAGGGGATATTATGAGTTCGGGCGACATAGGTTTTTTGAATAGTACGATTTTCAAATTGGGTGTTCAGTTTTTTGTGAGCTTCTTTATTCCTGGCAACAATCAGAACACCGCTGGTTTCTTTATCCAATCGGTGAACAATCCAAATTTTACCAAAATTAATTTCAAGAATCGATTTTAAATTTGGTATAGAAGGTAAATATCCATCCTGAATAGTTCTCAAACCTGATGGTTTATTTACTATCAAGATATCTTGATCAATATATATTATTTTTTCGTTCAATTTGTAATCCACTTGGCTGGTATTATTTTGATTATAAGAATTTTTCATTAATAAAATATCAGGATAAGACTAATTGATTGGAAATACTTTCACCTTTATAAATTCGTCTGATTATTTCTGCTAATAGTGGTGCTATAGAAATTTGTTCTATTTTCTTACAAGTTAAAGCACTATTTATTAAAGGCAAGGTGTTGGTAACAATAACTTTTTCTATTTTAGGATTGTTGTTAATTTTCTCAATAGCTGAAGGAAGCAAAATAGGATGGGTAATTGATAGCCATGCGTTTTCTTTTGCACCGTTTTCATAAAGAACATTTAATTGTTTTAGAACACTACCGCCAGCAATCATATCGTCTATTAGAATTGGACGCATTCCTTCAATATCTCCAACGAGGTTGGTTACTCGAGTTTCAGAAAAGTTTTCTCGCCGTTTATGCATTACAACTAGAGGGAGATTCAATCGTTCTGCATATTTGCCTGCCAATGAAGCTCTACCAACATCTGGGCTTACTATTGCAGCATTAGTAAGGTCTTGTTTTTTTAGATGTTCACACAATACTGGTATTGCGCTGATGGGATCAACGGGGATATTAAAAAATCCCTGGATTGCCGGATTATGAATATCTATAAAGATAACTCTAGACGCACCCTGACGTTCTATTAAGTCAGCAATCACCCGTGCGCTGATAGCTTCTCTACCTTTAGACATTCTTTCTTGTCTCGCGTAGGGAAAGTACGGGATAATTACATTAATTTTATTGGCAGACGCGCGGCGAAACGCGTCTAAGTATAGTAATAATTCCATTATGGAATCGTTAATAGGCCTTACCATGGATTGGATAAAATATATATCATGTTCTCTGACTACTTCATTCAACATTACATGTATTTCCGAATCGGGTAGGAAGGTTGTAATTGCATTACCGATAGGAATATCCAAGAATTGTCCAATCTCATTTGCTAATTCTGGAAAACAAGAGCCAGAGAAAATATGCATTGGGTGTCTTGACATAATAAAATTCTTTCTATCCAAAAAGTATCTTTTATCAATTATAGTAGATTCTGTGTCGTATATAATTGTTTTTTGAAAAATATAAAACTAATCAAATATCTCATATACTTTCTTGTAAATTTTTTTGCACAACTTACAATAGGAAAATACATTTATTCTGACAGGTGATTTATGACGGACAATAAAGCCCCAATAGAGCAATTAAAAAATAGCGCAATCGTTATATATGGTGTTACTGGCGACCTGACTAAAAGAAAGCTAATACCTGCAATTTATGAATTAGCTCTTTTAGGACGAATACCTGAAGATATTCATATTATAGGCTTTGCACGAAGGGATTGGACTGCTGAGATTCTTTTTGATAATTTTTATGAAGCAGTGAAATCATCTCTGCCAGAAATTATTGATGATGAGAAAATCAAGCTAATTTTTCAAAATATTCATTATATTCAATCTGATTTCAATGATAATAGTGGTTATAAGTCACTTGTAAAATATCTGACACAAAAAAAAATAAAAAACGTTATTTATTATCTGGCTACACCACCCGAAGCGTATGAGGAGATTATTGAAAATATAGGTAAACACAAGTTAAACCATCTGGTTTCTGGATGGACAAGAGCTGTGATCGAAAAGCCTTATGGAAGAAATTTGGAGACAGCAAAGGAACTTGATGTATTGGTTCATTCTGTATTTGAGGAGAATCAAGTATACCGGATAGATCATTTTTTGGGAAAAGAGACTGTACAAAATATTTTAGTTTTACGATTTGCAAATGGTATTTTTGAACCATTATGGAACCGGCAATATGTTGATCATGTTCAGATAACAGTTGCTGAAACGGTAGGTGTTGAAACCAGGGCTGGTTATTATGAAACATCTGGTGTTGTTCGGGATATGTTTCAAAACCATCTAATGCAGTTATTGGCATTGACTGCAATGGAATCTCCTGTTGGCTTTACTGCTGATTGTGTGCGAGATGAAAAGGTAAAGGTATTTAATGCATTAAGGCCATATACCAAAGATGAAGTTTTGTTGCATACTTTCCGCGCCCAATATGCTTCAGGCTCTATAGGTGAGAACAGGGTAAAAGGTTATAAGGATGAAGTTGGTGTATCTCCTTCTTCGGTTACAGAGACATTCCTTGCAACCCGGATATTTGTAGACAATTGGCGATGGTCCGGGGTGCCTTTTTACCTCCGCTCAGGAAAGCGCTTACCTATTCGGATGACAGAAATCGCCATTCAATTTAAGCAAGTTCCATTATCTTTGTTTAACTGGCAAAATTTTGCTGGCGACGCGCCAAATGTTTTAGTTTTACGTTTACAACCAGATGAAGGAATTACATTAACTTTTGGTGCAAAATTGCCTGGGCCGATTAATCAAATTGCATCAGTGAAAATGGATTTTGATTATGGCGATACTTTTAAAACACGAACACCTGAAGCTTATGTGCGATTGATCCAGGATGCTTTATACGGGGATGCAACCTTGTTTACAAGGGCGGATGAGGTCATTGCTCAATGGTCATTTACCAACCGTATAATTGAAGGTTGGGCTGAAAGTGCAATCAAATATTTGCCTGTTTATGAAGCCGGGACATGGGGGCCACCAGGCGCTGATTTTTTCATTCAGAAAAATAATCATAAATGGCGGAATGTCGAGTCTGGTTAATAATTGCCTTTTCCGCAATTAGGACAATATTTTTCATCACGATTTACAACATAACCACAGAACCTACATGTTTTTGGTTGGATTGCTCCTAATGGTGCACCACAGGCTATACAACTTGATTCTCCTCCCGGGTTGGGAGTATCACAATAATTACAGACATATCGTTTAAGCCTCTCAGATAATTCAAAACCTGCACCAAGATGTTGTGCTGTTTTCTCTACCACGCCCCATATTTCTTCATTTAGAGACAAACTCTCAATATCCTGAGCCAGGTCATCGATACGGTTTAATAGACTGAGAGGATTTCGCAGCGCTGCAATGGCAGTAAAGCCAAGGCTTGCGGCGATACCTAACCAGGCTTGTTTACCGATTTGGACCATGACTCCGTCTTCAACTTTTTGCAGCGAAACACCGATTGCAGTTTGCCCACCTGAAGAAATCTGTGATCTGGTTGCAATTTGGACAACAATTTTTTCACCATCACCAACTTGCTGAACTTGCATGTTCCCTCTATGGAAATGGGCAACAAGTTCTCTGGTAAAATCTTTGGGAGTAATTTTTCCGTGGTATGTTCTTTGTTCCATAGCTATATATTATAATCATGGTTACAAATTTTATGGGAATAACTTGGTGAACAAATGCAAAAGAAGCAAATTTTTATCATTGCAATATTTATTATCGTTATATTATTGATTGTTCCTTCACTTAACCTTGTTTTTGCAAATTCCGAATTTCAGGAAACGGTTTTGCCACCAACTGTTACTGGAACATCAACAGGACCGATGGCTGTTGTAATTCCAGAGCAAAATGAAGAATCCATAAACGTTCGATCCGGACCTAATTCACTTTATCAAAAAGTGGGTGTTTTGTTAGTGGGTCAGACTGTGCAGGCGATAGGCAAATCTCCTGGCGGTGATTGGATTCAGATTAATTATCCCGGTGTTCAAGGTGGTAAAGCCTGGGTTTTTTCTACATATGTTGATATTTCTGGTGGTGAATTACCTATAGTTGAACCACCACCAAGCCCTACACCTCAATATACATCAACTATTGATCCGACTCTTGCAGCTCAATTTATGGTGACAGTGCAACCTACTCGTCTGCCTACTTTTACTGAACCAGCACCGCTGATTATACCCACCTATGTAGAAAGACTACCAAATCAATTACCGGGTGGTATACCAGTTGGTTTGATCATTGTTGTGTTAGGAGTTACCGGAATTTTATTGGGAGCATTTTCATTCTTCCAATCTCGTTGAGTTACGGAAAAAGAGTTTTAAGTTTAGTAAACACTGTGTACCAACTTTATGCCCTATATCTTCCTGGCAGAAAATTACCGAAGCACCCAGTGAGGTAAGGTATTTCTGAGTTGAGTGTGCCTGTTGAAAGTTTACAATTTCGTCACGGTTTCCGTGGGCAATAAAATATCGGTTTTTGGATAGGTGAGAGGATTGAAATACGGGCAAGCCTTCAGGTAAAAAGGTAGATAGCAACGCAATATTTTTGTATATTTGTGGATAAATCAATGATAGTATCACAGCCATCACACCACCTTGACTGAATCCAATCAAATTGATATTTTCGAATTGCTGATCAAGGTTTTGTGCCACTATTCTTAAAGAATTGTGCAATTCCATGCATATTTGTTTAAAGCGAGAAAAAGATTGATTGGGATCGCTATTGATATCAACCCACCCATATTGTTCTTTTGCAATACTGATATTTCCGCGTGGTGCAATTGATAAACCAGGACCAGTAGCTGCTGAGTGAAATACACTCATTGAAACCTCATTACCTGTCCATCCATGGATCAATATACTGACATGATTGGATGCATTATTGTTTTTTGGAGGATATATACGGCATATAAAAGGATTTTGATAGACATTCCAAGGGACAGTTTCCATTTGTTCTCCAAATCATGTTAGTTTTATTCATTACCTATGATAATATGCACTTTACATTAAGCAATAATATTTATATTTTTAAGTGTCGAGGTTATGTTAAAATTTATTCTATGGAAAATATAAAGGTTATCTCAAAAAATCGCAAAGCGACTTTCGAATATTTTTTGCTCGAATCGTTTGAGGCTGGCCTTTCACTTCAAGGCAGTGAGATTAAATCGATACGAGCCGGCCAAGTCAGTATTACAGAGGCTTTTATTCAGATTGAAAATATGGAAGCATGGTTAATGAATGCACATATAGCACCTTACGAATCGGCTAGCTATTTTAACCATGACCCAAAACGAAAACGGCGTTTGTTGCTTCATAAAAAGGAAGTGAGTAAAATGTGGAACGAAGTACGACAAAAAGGTGTAACCATCGTTCCAGTGAAATTATATATAAAAAACGGGTTGGCAAAAATTGAAATAGCTATCGCAAAAGGCAAAAAACTATATGATAAACGCGATTCCATTGCGAAGAGGGATCAAGATCGCGAAACATCTCGGAATGCAAAAAAGTATGAATAAAAAGGCGGTTTAATGCCAATTTGGGTAGCTTTCTTAATTACATTTGGAACGGCTGTTATCTGGTTGCGGTTAATAGATTTCTTTGTCGTAAAGAGTTGGTTAACAAACCAATTAAGCAGAAAAATTATCCATGTCGGTACTGGCCCTATTTTTGTTCTGTGCTGGTTATTATTCCCAGATTTACCGCTTTCAAGGTATGTTGCAGCCATAATACCATTATTAATTTCTGTGCAATTTTTCCTGGTTGGAATAGGCGGAATTAAAGATACTGCGGCTGTCGAGGCTATGTCCAGAAGTGGTGATCCTAAGGAGATTTTAAAAGGTCCTTTTATTTATGGAATTGTTTTTGTTATTCTAACTATTGTTTTTTGGAAAAATTATCCGGCCGGCTTGATATCACTAATGATCCTTTGTGGGGGAGATGGATTGGCAGACATTGTTGGGCGTCGTGTTCCATCCATGCCATTGCCATGGTCTCGGGGAAAAACTATTGCAGGAACACTTGCTATGTTTTTTGGTAGTGTACTGTTTTCCTCAACAATTTTTTGGTTTTTTGTTCAATATGGCGAATTGCAGTTAAGCGTTGATGGTTGGTTTGTTCGATTATGCATAATAAGCTTGGGGGCTACTTTGGTGGAATCAATACCATTGCGCGATTTTGATAATTTAACAGTACCTTCTGTAAGCATTATATTAAGCCTGATTTTATTCTAATGAGGAATGTCAATGATAAGAATTGATGGTCATCACTTGAGGATTGAAGATGTAGTGAATGTGGCGAAAAACTATGAGAAGGTAGAAGTTTCGCCTGAAGGAAAAGAGAATATACTGCGATCCTTTGCATTGAAGCAGGCAATAATTGAATCGGATAGACCTGTTTATGGAATTAATACAGGATTCGGTATATTTGCTGACAAAAGAATTGCACTTCAGGATTCAGCAAAATTAAGTCGAAATCTAATTTTGTCACATGCTGTTGGGACTGGAGATCCATTGCCAGTTGAAATTGTGCGTGCAGCTATGTTGGTCCGTGCAAACACACTAGCGAAGGGGTATTCAGGAGTAAGGATCGAGATTGTTCAAACCCTGCTGGATATGTTAAATGCAGATGTGGTGCCAGAAATACCCAGCCAGGGCTCTTTGGGTTCTTCCGGTGACCTAGGGCCATTATCCCATTTAGCCTTAGTATTCACTACCGATGAGTTCGATAAAGACGAGGAATCTGGTTGGGCTTATTTTGGGGGAAAACGAATGTCTGGAAAGCTCGCGATGGAAACTTCAGGAATTGAAAGAATAGTTTTAGGTCCTAAGGAAGGCCTTGCTATTAATAATGGAGCGACATTTTCTGCAGCGATAGCAGCTTTATGTGTTTATGGGACAGCGAAGTTATTAGATATAGCTGAAATTTCATTAGCTATGAGTTTGGAAGCAATGCTTGGATGCGATTCAGCCTTTGATCATCGTATTCATGCTGTACGGGGGCAAGTTGGTCAAATGGAAGTAGCCAGCCATGTACGTAATTTTATTGATAAATCGACATTAATTAATGCAGCCAATCGTGTTCAAGACGCCTATTCATTACGGTGCGCACCCCAAGTTCAAGGAATAGCCAGAGATACATTACAATTTGTTGAAACTATTATTCAAAGAGAAATCAATGCAGCCACAGATAATCCATTATTATTTGAACCTGGTTTGGCGTTGTCTGGTGGAAATTTTCATGGAGAACCTGTAGGTATTGGGATGGATTTTCTGGGAATAATTTTATCGGAAGTTTCAGCTATTTCAGAGAGACGCGTGAACAGGATGACAGACGCAAATCTTAGTGCCGGTTTGCCCCCTATGTTAGTTGATCATCCAGCGGCTGCAGGATTGAATTCTGGCCTAATGATGCCTCAATACACGGCAGCAAGCCTGGTATTAGAAAACAGCTCTCTTGCAAATTCAGATAGTGTTCATTCACTTCCTACGTCCGGAGATCAGGAAGATCATAACGCGAATGCTATGACAGCATCTAGGCATGCATATCAAATTCTGGCGAATACCAGACATGTTATTTCCATAGAGTTGTATACCGCCGCTCGTGCAATAGATCTAAGATTGAAAAACATGCCTTCTGGGCAATTGGGTGAAGGGACATTAATGGCTTATGAAATTATAAGAGAAGTTGTCCCATACCAGGCTGGAGATGCTTTATGGGGTCCGGAAATTGATAAAGTAAAACACTTGTTAGAAATCAATGCATTTGAATCAGTGTTTGCTTTTATAAAAAGTTGACAATAATGGTTATTCCGATTATCTTTCTGATATGATCTCTAGAAGTTATTTTATTTCACGTAGAAAATTTTTGCATGGAGCTTTTATCCTTGGTGGCGCAGCTTTAACCTTTCCCTGGCTGGATGTAAAAGCACAAACTAATGGTTGGTCAGATACCAACCGCCTTGGACGAGTTTGTGTTGGAAAGGTCGACTTGCGTACAAAGCCATCCGTAAATGCACCGTCTGTAGGTGTTTTGTATGAAGATGCGATTGTTGTTTGGCTGCGCGAAGTGATTGGTGAAGTGCCGGGAGGCAGAATTAATGCTCGCTGGGTGGAAACACCAGATGGTTATATCTATGCACCTTCCATTCAGCCTGTTTACAATAATCCGGTTGTGCCGGTTAATGACATACCCCAAACTAGTTTAGGTAAAGGAATGTGGTGCGAAATTTGTGTACCTTATGTTGATTTGATCCAATCAAATCCTCCGGCTAGGTCACCTTCATTGAAAGAGACACTTTATCCACGCTTGTATTACAGCCAGGTCATTTGGGTCGATGATGTTAAGACCGGCCAAGATGGCGAACTTTATTTTCAAGTAAACGAGCGTTTTGGTTATGGTGATATATTTTGGGCAAATGCAAAAGCTTTTCGGCCTATCACTGCCGAGGAGATTGCGCCAATTTCGCCTGATGTAGAAGAAAAAAGAGTAGTAGTTGATGCAACCCGCAATCGCCAATACTTATCCTGTTATGAAGGAAATAATGAAGTTTATTATTGTCAGATTTCATCCGGTGCCGTATGGAATGCGAGTGGAGAGATAGTCGAGGAATGGGGCACACCACCTGGCGCACATCTTATCTGGCGAAAGGCCATTTCGATGCATATGAGCGGCGGATCTACTGGAGGGGGGTACGATTTGTCTGGAGTAGCCTGGACAACCTTGTTTACTGGAAATGGTGTTGCCATCCATTCAACATTCTGGCACAATGATTTCGGTACGCCGAAATCCCATGGTTGCATTAATGTGCGTCCGGATGATGCCAAATGGATATTTCGCTGGACTACTCCACAAGTCCCTATAGATCCTGGAGATGTGCAAATTTCTGGAATGGGTGGAACTATAATCGACGTAAGAGAGGCTTGAGGAATGTCAGTAAATATTGGTTTGGCTTTTCTGGCTGGATTAGCTTCGTTTTTATCGCCATGTGTTTTTTCTCTTGTACCTGCATATATCAGTTATCTTAGCGGCCATTCAATTTCTGTTTTAAAAAATAGCAATGATAAAAAAATACAATTGAATACTCTCATACATGGCTTTGCTTTTGTATTGGGTTTTAGCCTTGTTTTTATTACATTGGGTTTAACAGCTTCTGCCATTGGTTTTGTTTTCTACAATGCCAGAATTGTTTTAGCGAAACTGGGCGGAATTATTGTGATAATTTTCGGTTTGCACATGACTGGGATTTTTAGAATACCATTTCTTGAAGTTGAGTTCAGGGCCCAATCAAAAGCTGGTTCAAAGAGAAACCTACTGACATCGTTGATGATGGGTGTATTTTTTTCTGCAGGGTGGTCTCCTTGTATTGGACCTGTATTAAGTTTTATTTTGACATTGGCAGTTAATGGGGGTTCTCTTTTAGAAGGTGTCAAATTGTTGGCTGTTTATTCTTCTGGTCTGGCGATTCCATTTTTAATTGCAGCGATTGGAATTGGCTGGGTGGTTACAGTAATCCAAAAATATGGCAAATTCATGCACTATGTTGAAGTTTTTATGGGGATTATTCTTATTATTGTTGGTATTCTTTTGTTTTTTGGCGTCCTTGAACGACTTAATCAGTTCGGCACATTTATTAATTTAGGTTTGTAGAAAAGAGCCCTGATTTGGTAAAAGTAATAATTTACATTGAAGATAACTGTGAAAAATGTCTGCAGGCGATTGCCGTATTGGAGAAACTACAAAAGGAACTTAAATTTGAAGTTCAAGTAATTAATATCAATGAAACGATTGCTATAAAAAATGTATACGAAGGAAAAACTCCTTTTATAAAAGTGGGGCCATATAAAATTAGTAATGATATGAGTGAGGCTAAATTACGGATGACTATAGGTGCCGCAATTGACCGGGACAGACAACTAACTGATGTTGGAGATGAATTGTATCAACGACGGAGGGAGAACGCCACTATTTTTAATAATAGTGACCATTTTATGTTATGGCTTTCAAAAAACCATATCTGGTTGATTAATTTCATGTTGCTGTTATATGTAGGTTTACCCTTTCTAGCACCGGTTTTGGCAAAATATGAATTGAATTTGCCTGCAAAAGTAATTTATACAATTTATCGCCCTTTGTGTCATCAATTGGCTTTTCGATCGTGGTTTCTGTTCGGCGAACAATTATATTATCCAAGATCTCTGGCTGAAATAAGCGGTGTTATAAGTTATGAACAATTAACTGGCGAAAATGAGATTAACATAAAAGCTGCTCAACAATTCATTGGGAATGAAGTAGTAGGTTATAAAGTGGCATTATGTCAAAGAGATGTAGCTTTATGGGGCTCGATGCTATTATTTGGATTGATTTTTGTGTTATCGGGTAAACGAATCCGATCTTTACATTGGGTAGTTTGGGTCCTCATAGGTTTAATTCCGATAGGGATTGATGGTTTTTCACAGTTACCAGGCTTAGCAAGTGCATTGCCGGCCTGGCTGCCTATCCGTGAAAGTAATCCACTTTTACGCACCATTACTGGTGCACTAATGGGTTTTACCACATCCTGGTTCTTATTCCCATTATTAGAAGAAAGTATGCGTGAAACCAGATTGGTGTTGATCGAAAAACTTTCAGCATTAAATAAAAGAACTTCTTCGTGAAATGATTAAACAAACCAAGAAAAATCTTATCTATTATCAGTTTCAATGTTTTCCACGCAATGTGATTGATCATGGTCTATTTACCAGATTGGGTGGAGTAAGCCCTTCTCCATATGGTAGTTTGAATGTTGGTGGAACAACGGGTGACACCAAGGAAAATATTGTTGAAAACAGAAGGCGGATGTTCGCCGTATTCGAGAGAAAGGTGGACACAATTTATGATTCATGGCAAGTGCACGGAAATCGCGTTGTTTATGTAACAGCACCACGTCCACTTAATGGAAAACATGAGCCAGCGGATATTATAATCACAGACAGCCCAAGAATCACTCTCTTTATGCGTTTTGCCGATTGTGTACCGATTCTTTTGTTTGATGAAAAGAAAAAAATTATCGCTTTAGTACATTCGGGTTGGCAAGGAACAGTAAGTCGGGCTGTCCAAGCAGGCTTGAAATTTATGATTTATGAATTGGGATCTAAACCAGAAAACATTTTCGCAGGAATAGGTCCGTCTATCGGACCTGATCACTATGAAGTTGGCGATAATGTTTGCGAAGAAGTTGAAAAGAGTTTAAATGAATTTAAAAGCAAAATTCTTTTTTTCCACCAGAAAAAATATTTTCTGGATTTATGGCTTGCAAACAAATTGTTGATCGAACAGGCTGGAATTACAAAAATTGAGATGGCTAATTTATGTACTATTTGTAATTTGGATGAATGGTTTTCATATCGAGCTGAAGGCAAAAAATCCGGAAGATTTGGTGTCTTGATGGGATTGCGATAGTTATGGCTGAAAGTAGCGATATTGCCCAAAACTTCAATAAAATCTCGTCTGAAATCGATGCTGCTGTGAGATTGTGCAAACGGAATCCGGATTCGGTCAGACTGATTGTCGTAACCAAGGGACAATCAGTAGAACGTGTAGCTTCAGTCATTAATGCAGGGGCAAAATTTCTTGGTGAAAACTATCCTGAAGAAACCGTGGAAAAGATGGCAGGATTGGGGAGTAGGAAGACAATGGTTGAGTGGCACATGATTGGCCACCTACAAAGCAGAAAAGCAGCGCTTGTTTTGGAGCATTTTGATTTTTTCCATGCATTAGATAGCAGAAAACTTGCTGAAAAATTAAATCGATCGCTTGAAGGTAAGGGAACCCTTTTGAAAGTGTTGTTGCAATATAATGTTGGCGGAGAAGATTCTAAATTTGGTTGGTTGGCTGACCAAACGCTGAAATGGCCGACACTAATAAAGGATTTTGAATATATTTTGCAACTCAAGAATTTGAAAATCTGCGGTATCATGGTAATGTCGCCATTTACCAATAACAAATCTCAGTCCAGGTTTTATTTTGAAAAGACTAGGATGTTGAGAGATTTTTTTCAAGGAAGGTACTCGGAAATTCAAATGGACCAATTGTCCATGGGAACAAGTCACGATTTTATTGAAGCTATTGCTGAAGGTGCTACGTTTTTAAGAATAGGTACTGCTATTATGGGAGACCGGGATTATCCGAAAGGCTTAAGATAATGATTTTATTTTTTTACACATTGGTACAGGCTGCAGCAAATATTCTTTCGTTGTTGGTGATTGCAAGTGTTATATTAAGTTATTTTATGGCACCTTTTCACCCTATCCGGCGCTATATCGATATGGTTGTAGAGCCAATGCTTATACCAATCAGAAAAGTACTTCCAAGAATGGGAATGTTTGACTTTAGCGCATTTGCTTTGATATTGATCATTCAAGTAGTGGAAATGCTTTTATTAACCCTGATTGGTTCCCTGAGGTAATTCGTATGGATAGAAAAAAACATACATTTCACGATTTTCAATCCGGAACAGCAATAACGATTCGGTTTGTTTCTTCTCATCAAAGTATTGGGTTTGGCGGAAAACTCAAAGATGGTGTTGTAGATTTCTACTATCCGGATGGTGTAACAATGGAGAAGAGAAAGCAGACATTAGTCTCAAGTCTGATTCAATTATTTCAAATTGAGAAATCCCAAATTGAGGTTATAACAGGGAGTGGCGATATGGCATTAGTCACTATGTTGGGTATAACTTCTGAAGCTGTCAATAAAAAATTCTTCAATTAAGACCATACTGAATGGTTGCTGGAAGTATTTCACCAGTAGCCCAGATATTCCATAATCCATTGAATATTTCAGCAGAAATATTTGTATTACCATAGTATTGTTGATATATAGCGGTGATTACACTTTCATTCGGCATTCTTTGTAAAAATTCTATGGCTTTACACCTGTCGTTTTCTGCACCATTATTTAAAGCTTTTAATAACACAGGTATTGGTGAATCAAGCGGAGAAATACCTATGTTTTCCTGTCCGGCAAATTTTATCAACCATTGATTATCAAAATAAGGTAATATTTTTTGGGGAGAAAAAACGTTTTTCTGATCGAGAAATTCAAGGGCTTGAGCCGCTGCGATTCGCACTACCCATTGACTATCTTCCACAGATAATTTTTGTAAGATTTCAAATGCCCATAATTCAGGCAACTTTACAAGCCCGAATATCGCCGATCTTCTAACAAGAATATCGTCCATAGTGATGGCGTCTTTCAGAATTTCTTCACCTTGAGGTGGAATATTGGCCAAAACTTCTGCGGCTAGTTGCCGTACTGTCTCCTCTGCTTGCAATAGAAGTCGCGCTATAGTGTGAAGGGCAACATCATCATTGTATGTTGATAAACCGATCATGCTATATTTTTGGATTTGGGCATCCTTTTGATCACAAGCATTAACCAGATCGCCAATTAATGATGGATCCGGTGCACCGACACCAATTGCCAATGCAGAAATTATTTTTAATGCGTTGTCAGGTTGGGACATCATTTGTCGAATAAACAGGGTGGTTGATGGATCGTTAGCCATCATGAAAGCGGTTATATAACGTACTCGGATAGAAAAAGGCAAGCGTTTGTTTTGGATGAACTGTATTAATTTTTTAATTAACGAGTTACGCCAAGGCAGTTTTTGTTGTGCATGGCGCAACCAGAATGAAATGGCTAATAAATGCGCTTGTAAGGGCGGTTTTTCTTCAAGAATTAATTCTTCTAACCAACTATTGTTCGCTTCCCGCGATACTCGAAAACCCCAATAAGAATAACTGAGACTCCATCGTAAAATTTCATCGATTCCTTTTACTGGTGATGAAATAATTTGCGCAAGACTGGCAATGAATCCTAATAAATCAGGATGGTTGAAAGAAACTGTGCCATTATGATTCTCTCTTATGGCACCAATAGATATCAGAGGATTTAGGATTTCATTTTTTAAATCTGAAGGTTTTATATAATGAGATTGTTTTTCAATAAAGGCATCCCCAAAAGTTGCCAGGTTGTCCGGAGAATATTTCGTACCAAGAATCCTTGTATAAAAACTTTCATAAATGGAAAGAGTACTATCACCGCGCAGGTTGCCGGATAACGCTCCCCAAATAAACAATGTATATTCTAAAGCGGTTAGCGGTTTCAAGTTTACTGAAATCCAATTGGAGAGCAGTCTTTGATTAATAAAATATTTTGCTTCTGAATTATTTTGCAATACCTGCTCATACCAATACCTGGACCATTTATCATAATAAATAGAGATGTCCATGTTGGACCAGGCTGCCAATGTCAAGGGGATGAAATTTAAATGCAGTAGTTTGCCAAGATAGAATGGTGTAGCAGATAAAATTATTTGAATGTTGGGAAAATTATTATGAATATCCTCAATAAAATTTACAGCGATATCGAACTCATTTTGGGGAAGTTCGTCTATCCCATCAATAATAAGTATAGCATTATTGTCTGACACCTCTGTTTGTATAAATTTTGCAAGCCTGGGAACAACAGATACAGGAATTTTATTAACTAATGCTTTATAACAGGCATCAAATAAAGACTGTTTTGGATTTTGTAAAATATCTGTATCTAGTATATGAAAATATAGTGGAGCTTTACCAATAAGCTCGCCACATTCTGGTAGATCTCTGGCTATGGAAGATACCAAATGCGCAAGTGTCACAGATTTTCCCATTCCGGAAAGCCCGGTTATGACAATATTTGCGTTTTTTTGCAGAGATTGAAGGATAGTGATTTTTGGTACACCATAGTTCCTGCTAAGAAATGGATTTTCTGGTGTATAAGGAACAAGATTAGCTATTTCGCTATCAAAAAATGAATGATCTTCTTCGTTATCAATCATGGGTTGGACAATTAATTTCGGTTCAATAATTATTTCATCCAAAGAAAAGAGGATATTGGCCAGATGATTTGATTGTGCCCTTTGAAGTGCTTCTGTTTTTACAGCCAGATAAACACCTGATATTTGATTTTGTCTGAAAGATTTTAATTGGTTTTTTATAAAAATCTTTATTGGGGGAAAAATTATTTTTGCTTTAGTAAAAACCCACCAAAAGATAGTGGCAATAATGACGCCAAATAAAAAGGATACTCTTTCCAGTTCAAAGTGTCTGAGCCAATTAAGCATTTTTACCCGTTATACATTATTCTTCGACACATCTGACAATTGAATTCGTCGATGGGAGATCTGATTTTTTGAATATCTGCCGGAGAAAAGGTATTTCCACAAGCTGAACAAGCAGCATCAATTACTGTTGCAACAGCTATTTTATTTCGTGTTGTTCTCAACTCTTCATATTTTTTCAAATGGGCTGGATCAATTTGAGGTAGTATTGAATTCTTCTCAGTGAAAAAATTATTTAATTGGCGATTTAAGTCACTGATTTCAGTTATTAATATACTATTGGAATTGTTTTTTTGAGCAACCAATTGGGTATGGGCGAGATTTTTCTCAACCAAACTATTTTCCAAATCCTCTACTTCGATTAAAATTGTTAATTGATTCTCTTCTAGGGATGCCAATCTGTTTTTTAAAGATGCGATTTCCACTTGAACGCTTTGTAATTCTTTTGGATTCTTAATAGTTCCGTTGTACAAGCTTTCTTCACTGGTCTTTATTTTTTCTTGTAGCATGCTTGTATCTACTTCTATAGATTTTATTTCCTGGTTTTTTTGGTGAGCCTGGTTTTTTATATTGTTTATTTGATTTTGCGAAGTCGCAATTTCGACATCACTAGAGAGTATTAATTCTAGTTCTTGAACTCTTTTTTGTGCGGCATCGATTTTTGAATCGACGTTTTGTAGTTGGAAGAGAAATAAGCGTTGGTTCATATATGCGATTATAGATTGTGTATCTATCCAAGGCAAGGAAATCGTTGTGTTTGTTTTGCTTATTCGTCATATTTTTTAAATTTATTCATGTATACTACTTTTTATGAGACTTTCAACAAAACTAGCACTGTTACTTCTCTGGTTATTCATTAGTAATATTCCGATTTTATGGGGATTTATATCAGCGGATCCATTTGTTTTTAGCGGTTTTGTATTGAACCCTATTGATGGCGCCTCCTATTATGCCAAAATGCAACAAGGATTTGTTGGCAATTGGTATTTTCAATTACCTTTTACCTCGGAACAAAATAGCCCAGCAATCATTTTTATTTTTTATTTACTACTAGGGCAAATCAGCCGATTTTTTGGGTGCAGTATAGTATTTATTTTTCAACTTGTTAGAATTTCGCTATCAGTTTTGCTATTTTTTGTTATCACCAGTTTTTTGCAGAATATTTTTAAAAAAAATGGAAAGGAATTAAAATTTGCATTGTTGTCGATGCTGTTTGGTGGTGGATGGGGGTGGCTTTACCTGGCAGGAAAAGAATTGCCGGCTGACTTTTGGGTGGCTGAAGCGTATCCTTTTTTATCTTCTTTTTCTAATCCGCATTTTATTCTAACTTTGGTTTGCATGATTGGAATTCTTAATCTGGTTCTTAAAGAAAACCGACTTAAGATGGATTTCTTAGCCGTAATTCTTTATGGTCTTGTTCTTTCATCAATCTCACCTTTTGCTACCCTTTTGATGGGGGTTATAGTTCTTATTTTTTTTGCTGCTAATAGTGAGTTTTGTAATAAAACAAATATCCTGTTTCTACTTTGTTTAGGGCTTGGTAGTGCACCTTTCAGTATTTACCAATTTGTTGTGGTGAGAAATGATCCTGTGCTTCGTATCTGGAATGAACAGAATATTACTCCAACACCTGTACCATTAAATTTAATTCTTTCATTTTCACCATTCATATTTGCAGTCTTATATTATTTATATTTAATCTTCATAAGAAAACAAGCTCTGTCTAAAAGCACATATTTATTATTAATATGGGTAACTGTTGTTCTTCTTTTTGTTTTTATACCAATAAATCTTCAAAGGAGATTTCTGGTTGGGTTTTATATTCCAGTAGTAATTTTATTTTGGCAGGTTATGGAAGAGATTAATACCAAGTTTTTTACGCAAAAGATTTATCCATATATTATTATTACCGTATTAATTTCGAATTTTATTATTTATGCCGGTATTATTTCTGCTATTATGGACAAAAATGAAAATATTTTTATTGCTTCGGAGTTAATTGACGCTGTTCAATATATTGAGAGCACAGGGAAAGGCTCAGTTATAATTTTGAGCGACCAGAGCTCCAGTCTTTGGGTTCCGGCTTATAGTATTAATAGAGTTTTTCACGCCCATCCTTTTGAGACAATTGCTTTTGAAGATAAAGCCAATTATTTTGAGGAATTTTGGTCCGGCACCTATTCTTATGAGGAACAAAAAGACTTTTTGAATAAACATAATATATCATTTATCCTGGAGAACAATGAATATCCAGGGGAGTTTTTAAAAACTGGACAGTCAGCGTTCCCGACTTTATTTGAGAACGAAAAGTTTACCGTTTTTGGAGTTTCTGAGTGAAGAGAAAAATTATTATCCTGGGAGTTGTACTATTTTTATTCAGTATCATTGCTTTTTTTCTCGTAAAACATAATTCATTTGTATATTTGAAGAATTCTAGCTACTCAGATATAGCTATTACTCATTTTCCTAATTTATTTTTTATTCAACAATCATTGAAAGAATTATCTCAGCTGCCTTTATGGTCAAATTTGATTTTTAGCGGATATCCACTATCGGCTAACCCATTATCCAGTTTATGGTATGCACCCGCTTGGATAGCTCTTTTTTTTCCACTGCCGGCCGGAATAAATATCGCAGCAATACTACATCTCGGAATTTTGTTTTTTGGCATAGAGAAATTCTTAAAGTTGTCAGGCTTTTCACGAGCAGCATCAATTTTTGGGGGATTATCTATGATTTTTTCCGCCAAGTTGATTTCACATTTTGGAGCCGGACATTTGACTTTGTTGTTTGCGTTTTCATGGACACCGTGGCTGTTTTACACAACCAGACAATGGATAGATTTATCATCACGAAAATGGATTATCTTTACTGCCATCGTATGGGCTTTGATCATATCTGCAGATCCGCGGTGGACGGTTCCAATATTTCTTTTATGGCTGCTATATGTGTTTTATATGATGAAAACAATTTATATAAATTCCTTGTTTATTGTTTTTTCAGTTTTCTTCGGGTTATTCTTATCAGCAGCAACCTGGTTGCCATTGTTCCAATTTTTATTATTTTCGACCCGAGAGAAAATTCTGACAGTAGACAGAATGGCATATTCCTTTAATCCAGCAAAAATACTGGGCTTTTTTATCCCGGAGTTTGGCGGTTTTGCAGAATGGATTGTCTATCCTTCAGCGATACTTTTACTTCTTTTCATAATAGGAATATTTTTTTATAAAGAGAATAGATCCGTACGGTTTTGGTATTTTGCTGGTTTAATATTTTTAATGCTTTCCTTTGGACAGCACCTACCAGGTTATGAACTATTTTCTTCTATTCCTGGTGTCTCTTTATTACGTGTACCTGCAAGGTTTTTATTTATTTTTAGTTTTTGTCTTACCGTGGCTGGAGCGTTTACACTCGATATTTTAATAAAACAAGAGTTTTTATATAAATTCGATCGGTTATTTTTCCTTACACCAATTATTGGTTTTATACTGTTTTTTGCTACAGGGGTATTGTCTATAACCGGAAAATTGCCGTTAAATTTGATTTGGGCATTGTTGTTTTTTGGGGTCGGGTATCTAATTATCGCGTTGCTTGTTCATAAGAAAATCTCGTCAACAAAAGGCTGGTGGATCGTGTCACTTCTGTTGGTGATTGATTTAGTAGGTGTCAATCTTTTAAGTTTGCGGTGGGAAACTGCTAGAAAGATATTTTATAAAAATGAACAACTTAACTTGCTATTATCATCTGCCAATGAATATGCGCGTGTATATACACCCAGTTACAGCGTGCCACAAGAGGTAGGAGCATTTTGGAATATTGAACAAATAAATGGAATCGATCCTATGCAAATACAAAGTTATGTTAATTACTTTGCAGGAGTGAGCGGTATTCCAATGAAGCAGTATTCGGTGACATTGCCTCCTTTTATGACCGGGAAACCCGAGATAGATAATCAATCGTTTTGTCCTAATATAGATATGCTTGTATTTGCAAATGTTCAATATATGGTTTCGGAATTTGATATGAGCCATTGTGGAATTTTATCTGAATCGATCATAGATGGAAAATTTGTTTATACATTTCCCTCACCCATTTCTCCGTTCAGTTCTGAAGATATATCAATTGAGAAAATTAAAATAGATGTGTACAAACCAGGGAATATAGCAGCAACCATTGTTGGTCCAGGAACAATCACATTGAAAGAAATATTTTATCCAGGTTGGAAGGTTTATGAGGATGGAAAGGAAATAGAAATCACATCGAGTAGTAACCCATTTATGGTAACAAAAATTACCTCAGGAGAACATTTCATTGAGTTTGTTTATCGACCTTTTATGGTAAGGGTAGGAGTTGCAGTAGAAGTAATTAGCTATCTGTTAGTCTTAATCTGTACGGGATTGGATTTAATTCGTGGAAAAAAACAAACATTATAAGAATTACTTTATTTTAACACTCTCAGTCATACTAATTTTTGTTTCCAGTTTGCCTGTTTTTCTGGGCTTTCAATATCAATCTTCGGATTTATTATTTAGTGGTTTTTATTTTGGAACTGAAGATGGAAATTCATATATTGCAAAAATGTTAAGCGGAGCCTTCGGAGCATGGTTATTTGAAACTCCATATTCCGCTTATGATCAAAATGGATTTTTTGCTTTTTTCCCTTATATTTTGTTGGGAAAATTAACATCCATGCCAGCTCAAAGGCTTCAACTTATTGTCTTATTTCATTTATTCCGTATGGCAGGTATTGTATTTTTAATTGCACAAACTTATAAATTTATTGCGATATTTTTAACGAACGAAAAAATTACCCGTTTAGCCACAGTAATTTTTGTGATTGGTGGTGGCTGGGGGTGGATTAATCTTTTTATTGGAAAACGATTGCCGTTAGAATTTTATTCTCCAGAAACTTTTGGTTTTCTAATGGTTTTGGGTTTGCCTCATCTTTGTTTTGCCCGAGCATTTTTATTATTAAGCATTCGGTATTTCGTTAAAAACTATGATCAACCAGAATGGAAAAAAAATGTTCTTTGTTCCAGCTGTGCGTTATTCCTGGCCGGCATATTCCAACCAATGAATCTGGCAATCGGATTTGCTATTTTGTTTGGTTGGCAAATTTTTCTTCTCATCACAAGAAAAACAGTTTTATTGGAGGTTTTGAAGCGATCTTTTATTTGGGTTATTTTACCCGGACTATTTTTTATCTATAACTTTTCTTATTTTAAACTTGATCCTTATTTGTCGTCATGGGAATCCCAAAACATATTGCCTTCACCACCAGTTTGGGATTATTTGTTTTCGTATGGATTTGGTATTTTTTGTTTAATCTATTACAGCCTTTTTTTTAAGAAAAAACATTTTGATAAAATAAAAAATTTTGATTTTTTGATTGTGTGGACAATAATTTTTCCATTCTTAGTATATTCCCCGGTAAATGTCCAGAGGAGATTAGCAGAGGGTTACTGGATCGTATTGAGTATTTTTATTGCATACTTCTTTTTGGGGAGAAAATTTAAAGGATTCCATATTCCCATTATGGTTTCTTTAATGCTTTCTCAGCTACTTTTCCTTGGTGGGGCTTTTACTACTATTAAGTTGAGACAAGAACCTGTGTATATCAAGACCACATTATTTGATTTGTGTAATTATTTAAATTTCGATGCTGAATTTCACGATATTATTCTAGCGCCTTATGAAGACAGCAATGTTTTGCCTACGTGTGCTCCGATAAAAACATTGAATGGTCACGGCCCAGAGAGCAAAAATTTATTAGTCCTGAATGAAATTATCGATACTTTTTACGATGGCACTATCGATAAAGCCGAATGGGAAATCCTTCGAGAAGAATTTAATATAAAATATATAATTATTCCCAGTGAATTTGAAGAGACTGTAGCTAAAGAAATCATAAATTCGTATGGCGAGATCAGTTTTCAGAACAAGGACTATTTTGTTATTAAGAACAAAGATAATTAATCATATCGACAATAAATTATTTAAGAGGGATTTGGTACAGTTTCCCCTTTTATTAATAGTAATTTCTTTGCCATTTATTTTGGAAATTATTTCTGGAAATTACCTTTATTGGGGTACGATATCTTTACAATTCGTACCATGGCTGCGGACAGCAGTTGAATCCATTGTTCAGGGGACAATTCCTTTATGGAACAATGCCAATGGTTTTGGCGCTCCATTAATGGCAAATTATCAGAGTGCCATATTTTATCCAATAAATTGGGTATTAATTCCATTACACTTAATCGATTCGGTTTATGGAATTCCTCTCGGGATAAGCTTATTAGTACCGTTACATTTGGTTATTGGCGCATGGGGAATGGCAAAATTTATGAAAGGAATTGGCCGTAAAGCCGATTCTCAGGTTTTGGCAGGTTTAATATGGGGATTGGGTGGTTTTATTTTAGGGAGAATAAATTTCCCCAGCATGGTCTATGCGTATAGTTGGTTACCATGGGTGTTTTGTTTTATATCTCAATCGACAGCTGAAGACGGGCGTCTCGAATTAAGGATAAACCGAAAACTAATTTTATCTTTAACTTTTTTGTTACTATCCGGTCATGCTCAGTTTGCTTTTTATGGAATAGTAATTGCTTTTATAGGGATAATAATTTTATTTGCCGGTTCAAAATTCAGGCTGATAAATCACTTACTTGAATTTTTTTTGGCAGGGTTGTTTGCTGTTGGTATATCAGCAATACAATTGATTCCTACAGCAGAATACCTTTTAAATTCACAGCGGGCTAATGCAGTGTCAGTTGAGTTGGCATTAAATTTTTCGTTTTGGCCATTAAGAATTCTAACTGTTTTTTTTGGCGATTTTTTTGGTAATCCAAACTACAATCGATTTGTAGCTGGTGGAAATTATTGGGAGGATTTGCTGTATATCGGAGTTATCCCCTTTATATTTGTTATTTTCGGCATTGTATTCTTGTTTTCTAATGATTCTAAAAAAGACGTTATTACAAGAAAAATAGGTTTTTTTAGTCTTCTATTGATGTTGTTTTCATTTACCTTAGCAATTGGGAAAAATAGCCCTGTTTTTCCATTTTTATACGAGCATGTGCCCACTTTTGATATGTTTCAAGCCCCCAGCCGATTCTTACTATTGGCTACTTTTAGTTTTTGCATTTTTGCGGTTATTGGTTTGGATTATTGGATCACTAATTCTTTTTCATCCAGAAGGACAGGGAAATTTATTGTAGGGACAATTTCACTATTAATAGTTGGAATCGTGGGTGATTCATTTTTTGGTGATTTGCCAACTGCACTTTTTTTTTCTATCGTATATACATCAGTTATGATGTTATTGTTTTTGATATTGACCTTATTGAAAGATATGTATAAGGTGAACAATCGAATTTATTGGATTACACCCATATTTATTTTTACTATAATTGATCTTGTCTTTATGAACTTTCAAACCGGGTTATTTATTAACAAAAAATATTACGCAACCATTTCAAGTGATAAGTCAGTCGATTTTCAAAATGAATTAATTTATATACCACCCAATGATGAAGAGTTTGTAAAATTTAAGAAATATTTTCGTTTTGATCGCTTTCAATCGGTTGAAGAAATTGGTCAAACTCCCATAATGCTTTTACCGAATGCAAATTTGTTTTATGAAAATATTCACTTATTAAATAATTTTGATCCATTTATACCAGATCGGTTTGATGCATTTCAGTCCTGGTTGGGTAAATTATCGGAATCTGATCAAAACAAAGTGTTGGAGAGTGTTGGTGTTTCAAGAAAACTGCAATTAGATGTAAATTCTCCTGGTGGGTATAAATCGGTCGATTTTTTGGGAAGAGAAATAGTTCAATGGTACGATTGTGCAGTGGTGCTTCCGGCTGATGAAATCCTAAACGTGTTCATTTACAATGACTTGCACATGAATAACAATCAATGCGTAATGGTAGAAGCGGGAGATAATGAAACAGGCGGCATCAGCAAGAATAGGCAGGATATTAAATATCTAAATTGGAGATGGATTGCTTCTGATCAATTACAAATCAAATATGAATCTGAAAACCAAGGCTGGATATTAATTAGAAAGACTTGGTACCCAGGTTGGAAAGCGCTGCTGGAAGATCAAACAGAACTTCCATTGATTAGAGGTGATTTTTTGTTTTCTGTGGTTAATGTGCCAGCCGGTACGCATGAACTTGTCCTTGTTTACCATCCTCCCTCATTTTTAATCGGATCAATTATTTCTTTGTTTTTCTTTTTAGCTCTATTAATAAAGCCTTTTATTTTAATGTTTAGAAAATAAACTCTGGTTATATAATGTATAAATACCCTTGTAGGAGAGAGTGACACATGGATCAAAAAATAGCTGAAGTGAAAATTTTCTATGAAAAATTGTCAGAAAACCTGGAAAAAGTAATCGTAGGCAAAAAGCAGGTATTAGATTATGTAATTATAGGTCTTCTGTGTCATGGGCATTTATTAATTGATGACGTCCCCGGTGTTGGGAAGACCATGTTGGCAAAAAGCCTTTCAAAGTCATTGGGATGTTCATTTAACCGTATTCAATTTACACCCGATATGCTTCCCAGTGATATCACGGGTGTTTCAATTTTTAATCAAAATTCGAGAGAATTTGAATTTCGCCCTGGCCCTATTGTTGCTCAAATTGTGTTGGCTGATGAAATAAATCGGGCGACACCAAAAACTCAGTCAGCTTTATTGGAAGCGATGGAGGAAAGGCAAATTACTGTGGATGGCAAGACATTCATGTTGCCAAAACCTTTTCTTGTATTAGCTACTCAGAATCCAATTGAGTATGAGGGAACTTTTCCATTGCCGGAAGCACAATTGGATCGGTTTTTGATGAAAATAAGGATGGGATACCCTAGTTTATCTGATGAAATCCACATTCTGGACTTACAACAATTACGCCATCCTATCGAAACGCTCGAAGAAATAGCAACTGTGGGGGAAATATTGGCTGTACAGGAAGCAATTAAGCACGTTTACGTTTCAGATTCGGTAAAGAAATATGTTGTTGAATTAGTTAGAGCCACAAGAGATCATTCAGATGTATATCTTGGCGTAAGCCCTCGGGGAAGTTTAAGCTTGTACCGCGTTAGTCAGGCACGAGCCGCGGCGCAAGGCCGTGCTTATGTGTTGCCGGATGATGTAAAAATTATGGCAAAATTTGTTATGGGTCACCGCATGGTGATACAACCAGCAGCTAGGCTGAGAAATCTTACAGCAGACCAAATAATCAGCGAAGTACTTAACACCGTGTCTGTTCCAGGCGGGGATTTCAGTGGAAGATAATTAATGGTTGTTCGAAGACCCTTCTGGTTTTTTCTAGCAATCGTAGCCTTAGCATTTTTTGCCACATGGTATACGGGAGTGTATTCTGCCTTTCCTGGATCGCGATTGGTGTTTTTGAGAATGGGATTCCTAGGTCTTTTTCTTATTTTGCTCAATTTTTTTTGGACCTGGCTCGCAATTAAACGACTTTCTGTAAAAAGGACTCAAAGGTTTTTACGTTTACAGGTTGGTTATGTCTTTGAAGAACGATTTGAAGTTGAGAATCCTGTTCGATTATGGCGCTTGTGGATTGAAGTTGAAGATGAGAGTCAATTACCTGGTAAAACCGGTTCAAAAGTTTTATCCAGAATTGGACCGAAACAAGACAGATTTTACATCTCACGTGCTTTATTAATCCAGCGTGGTTCATTCGAATTAGGTCCAACTGTGATTCGTTCTGGTGATCCATTTGGAATGTTTGTAACTGAAAAAGTATTTCCATCAGAAAAAAAATTAATTGTACTTCCATACATGGTAGACATAAAAAGAATGAATGAGCCACCGGGATTTCTTCCCGGTGGAAGGTCGGTTCGACAAAAAAGTCTTGAGGCAACCTCCTATGCATCCGGAGTGCGCGATTACCAACCTGGAGATCCTTTGAACCGGATTCATTGGAAAAGCAGTGCAAAAAGAGATCGTTTTATGGTAAAAGAATTTGATCAGGATCCTAAAGCGGATATCTGGATATTAGTAGATGCTCATCTTCCTGCCAACTTCGCCCAGGAAATTAATCCGGCTGATTATAAAACTGATGCATTTTGGACATGGCGACAAAAGGATGATTTTAAATTATCCCCAAGCACATTCGAATACGCTGTAAGTGTTGCTGCTTCATTGGTAAATTATTATATAAAGGCAGAAAAAGCAGTTGGTTTGGCAAGCGCTGCACAAACAATGACTTTGATTCCAACTGAAAAAGGAGAACGACAGCTTGGAAAATTATTGGAAACCCTGGCTTATATTAATCCTACAGGCAGCCTAAATATTAATGGTTTGATAGAAGCAGTTTCCATGCAAATAAGCAGAGGAAGTACGGTAATTGTTATAACCAGTACACCTAGAGAAAATTTTCAGATTGGGTTGGAAGTATTGATGCGGAAACGATTAAATCCAATAGTTATATTAATAGATCGTGAATCGTTTAGATCATCAGCTCAGAACATAATTTTGCCCACTGCATTAGAAATGCATAATGTTCCTTATGTGGTTATTCATCAAGGAGATTCTCTTGTTGAATCTTTGGAATCCTCTATTTTACATGCGGGGAGGATCTGATTTTTCATGTTTTTCTTCGTCAGCAACATGCACAACAACTGGACCAAATTGGACATCAAAATATTTGTGTTCTCCATCGCAAAATGGAAAGGTTTTTGATTTCATACAGCGACAAATTTTTACCCTATCTCCTTTTTGTAAAAACAAAGTAGTACGGAGTTTACCATTTCGGTCTTCATTTTCGAATTGAATTTCTTGCTCTGTTCTCATTCCACCAGTCCTTTAATGATTTTTTTCAGAATTTGGTGAGTTCTTGATTAACTCGACGGCGTGTGGTAACACTGGAAGAAGAAATGTGATACTTTCTATTACCGCTTTAGGACTTCCAGGAAGATTGATGATCAATGTCTCGTTACGAATACCAGAAACGGCACGAGATAACATAGCATGGGGAGTAATTTGTATACTTTTAAATCTCAAATACTCTGATATTCCGGGAGTCTCTTTGTTCAATACAGCTTTGGTGGCCTCTGGAGTGTTATCCCTGTCAGCAAATCCAGTACCACCTGTAGTAAAAATGATATTGGGTGAATTTTGACAAGCTGAGATCAATGTATCTTGAATTTTTTGAAGATCGTCAGGAATAATTAAATACTCCATTAAATCAAAATTATGATCTTTTAGATATTGAATTAATGCAGGACCTGATTTATCCGGACGAGCACCAGCAGATGACCGATCAGAAATTGTGATAATTGTTGCAGTAATTTTGGACATAGGTATACCAGTTTTATATTATTCTGTTATTAAATTCTGCAGTGTAATTAATAATTCGCTCGGCATGAAAGGTTTTTGGAGAAAATAGGAAGCACCAGCATTCATAGATTCTTCCTTTCGATTTTCTCCTGAGGAAATAATGATTTTTATGTTGTTTCCCCAAATCTTATTTGAGCGTATCGTGCGTAATGTATCTATACCGTTCATTCCTTTCAGATTGATATCCATAATAATTGCATCTGGAGAAAAAGAACTCAGAAAACTAAGCAGTTCATCAGGATTGATTTCTGAAAAAGATGCTACATCATAATTTTCCATTTCTAATAAAGTGGTTAACAATCTGCATAAAGTTTGATCATCTTCCAGGAGAATTATTTTTTTCTTATTGATCATTGATATTTATTCCTTCCGAGTTGGAAAGAAGTGCGATTTCCAGTACGTCATCAATAGTATCTACAAAAACAAAATTCATCTGACTTTGTACTTCTTCCGAAATATCTTCCAGATCCATTTCATTTTGCTTGGGGAGAATGACGGTTTTAATGCCTGATCGATGTGCTGCAAGAAGCTTCTCTTTGATTCCACCTACAGGTAATACTTGCCCTTTCAGTGATATTTCACCGGTCATTGCAACATCCGATTTTACTAATCGGTCAGTAAAAAGTGATACAAGGGCTGTTGTGATTGTAACCCCTGCTGAAGGGCCATCTTTCGGTTGGGCACCAGCTGGGATATGTAAATGTATATCTGTTTTACTAAAAATCTCAGGATCTATATTCAACTGTTCTGCTTTGCCGCGGAGAAGAGACAGAGCTGTTTGTGCCGATTCTTGCATTACTTTACCGATAGAACCCGTTACAGAGAAGGATTTTGTACCAGGCATTTTGGCAGCTTCAATAAACAGTATGTCTCCACCTACAGGCGTCCAAGCAAGACCTGTTGCAACGCCAGGCAATGATGTGCGCCTGATAATTTCATCTGTGTTGAAAAATTTTGGTCTACCTAAAAACTCTCTTATATTTTCTTTAGAAATATTCTTATATACGGTTTTGTTTTCTGTTAACGCAGTAGCAATTTTCCGGCACACATTCCCAATTTCGCGTTCCAGGTTTCTAACGCCAGCCTCTTTTGTATATAGTTGGATAATATGAAGTAGAGATGAATCGGTAAAAATAATTTCATCAAATCTCAGGCTATTTTCTCGCAATTGCCGAGGTAACAAATATTTTTTTGCTATATTCAATTTTTCATTTTCAGTATAACCGGCTATTTGAATTACTTCCATCCGATCCAACAATGGACCAGGTATGGTACCCAGTTGGTTAGCTGTTGTAATAAACATTACCTGTGATAGATCAAAGGGGGCTTCAAGGTAATTATCACGAAACTCATTATTCTGTTCTGGATCTAATACTTCCAGCAATGCTGATGCAGGATCGCCACGAAAATCCGAGTTTATTTTGTCGATTTCATCCAACATAAAAACTGGATTATTGCTTTCAATTCTCCTCAAAGATTGAATTACTCTCCCTGGCATGGCTCCGATATAAGTTCTTCGGTGCCCGCGAATCTCGGCTTCGTCTCGCACACCACCAAGCGAAATCCTAATAAATTTTCTTCCAAGTGCTTTGGCGATTGATCTACCCAAAGATGTTTTTCCAACTCCTGGTGGTCCAATAAAGCATAGGATTACCCCTTCGCGATTTTTGTGAATATCATCAATGTCCTGTTTTTCAGAGCCATTACCCGATCTTTCTTTGCGCAATTTTCGTACAGCTAGAAATTCTATAATTCTTTCTTTAACGTCATCTAATCCATAATGATCAGCATCGAGAATATCCCTCGCATGTGTAATATCGAGGTTGTCTGAGGTTGAAATGGACCATGGAAGTGAAACTAACCACTCAAGAAATGTTCGGATTACTCCATATTCGGCTGCGGCTGTTGGCAATCGGGAAAGTCTATCCAGTTCTCTTTTGGCCAGTTTTTCAGCTTCTTCTGGCATCATGACATTTTTTATCTTATTTCGAAATTCTTCAATATCGGCAGTTTGTTCGTCACCTTCGCCCAATTCTCTCTGTATCGCCTTTAGTTGTTCACGAAGAAAATATTCCCTTTGTACTTTATCAATTTCTTCTCTGGCTTCGTTTTGAATTTTCTGACCAAGTTCAAGAACTTCGCTTTCGCGAGTTAGAATACCAACTAGTTTTTTTAATTTTTCATGAACAGAATTTTGCTCTAGGATTTCCTGACCATCATAAATATCCATTCTTTGAAAGTTTGCGATGGTGTAAGCAGTTTGAAGTGAGTCCTGTATTGTGGCAATAGATGCGACTAATTCACCTGGAATTGAGGGAATCATTTCCGCGATATGTTGAAATTGATCTCGAATGTTGCGTGCTAGAGCTTCAACTTCAAGTGAGGCTTCATTTTCTTCGGGGTAAGGTTCAATAATCGCTTTTAAAAAAGGTTCGTGCTGTATGTATTCAGTAATTTTGAAACGAGTTATTCCCTGAACCACTAATCTGATCGTGCCATCTGGTGCACGAAACATGCGATGAATAGTTGCTGCAGTTCCGATTTCGTATAGGTCTTCTGGCCCAGGATTATCTAATTCAGTTTTTTTTGAGGTAATCAATCCAATCATTCGATCTGAAGACATAACATCGTCAACTAACCGAATGGACCGAGGTTGGCCAATCGTTAAAGGCACAGCTGTTTGTGGATAAACCACTAAGCCGCGAAGGGGCAAGATTGGTAAAGCTAAAGGTAGCTCTAAGGGTGTTTCTTTGCCTTCGTTGCTGTGAATATCACGAATTTGTGGATTCGTATTTTCTTCTTCTGTTTCATTGTTTTCGTTAATGTTTATTTCTTCCATATTTTCACTATCTTGGTTGAATTTTTATAAATTTGGGTAGTGATTTTGGCAGTGTAATTATTAAGAAGCCCAGGGTATATTGTGCAGATGCGGAATCTAAATTGATCGGCGTTTTAATTTCAATTGATGTGGAGAAATCTCCAAAACCAATTTCCATTTGGTGAAATGCTTTTTTCCCTACGACATCATCTGAGCGGTTGCCATTTATACTTAAGACATTATTGTTAAATGTAATATCAAATTGATCAGTATCTAGACCGGCAATTTCAACCTTTACAATAATCTCAGATTCAGTTTCATAAACATCTGTAGGTGGACGCCACCCCTTTTTTTTTGTAAAAGATTGCCAGCCATTAATTTGGTTTTCTTCGTCGGAGAATAAATGAGATTTCTGGCTAGAATCCGGATCAAAAAATATATTATCAGATTTCATCGATTTACCTTTGTTATTGTGTCTAGCCGGTTCCATCCAAATCATTTCCAGGAAGGTTTATCGAAAATATTGGCAGTTATTAGGAAATTATTTTTTATTTGTCTATAAATTCAGCAATTTATTAGCTATATTAGATTCAAGGATAGACTAATTGTTGCAACGTTACCCAATACTATTATCAAATCCAAACTCGTAAAAATTACTTAAATTAAATTTATTATTACTATAGTAATTAATTGTGAAACATACAAGGTGATTTGAAATGTTAAAAAATGGCGCCCCTGGAGGGACTCGAACCCACAACCATCGGATTAGAAGTCCGGTGCTCTGTCCATTGAGCTACAGGGGCAAATAAAAAACTAAGGTTTTGATTGGACAGGTCTGATCCCGCGATAAACCTGATTTCCAGTGAGTGTTTGTAAAATTGTTGTGGCTGCTTTACCAGTTATACTACTTAACTCGGCAGGTGTTAAGGGTTTATTTCCATTTGACAAAAATATTCGGAAAACAGAATTTACAATGGTCGTATGATCAGTTAAAAAATCGGCTTGTTTAGCGCAATGAGTTGTTAATGCGTGTTCAATGCCATCAATTGGCAAGACTTCGCATGTTTCAGGATCAATCCAGTCTATGTAGACATTGCCAACAGTATTCTCAAACTGTGCTTGATGCTCCATGCATAAGCATGATTGTAAATAGACCCGCCAATTATGGTCATGGTTTTTCCACCAATCAAAATCTATATGGAATGGGGTGTCTGGTGAAGGTTTGATTAAGCTGAATCGCTTTGTGTCAGTCATAATTTATCCTGTTTGATTGATTTTTATTCTGTAATATAAATCACCCAGATGTTCCACATCTTCAGCGTTATTTAAGAGATGCAAAATGTATAACGGAGAGATTCGTTTGATTACATTCATTGCAGCATACAATTCTTGTGCATGCACATGGCCTTGTGGATTCAATTTTGCCAATTCACGCACCATTATGGGAACAAGTTTTGGAAGGGGATGATTTTCATATTTCTCCCACAATCCGTCGATTTGAGCTGGGTTTGAAATTGCTATAATCATGCGGTCATCAAATTCCGTAGATATTTGTTGTTTTAACATTTGAAAAGTGATCTTTCCATCTGCTGCAACAGAAACGGTCCGCACCCATTCTCTTGTTGGCCGTTTTTTTCCGGTTGATACAACAACTTCACCAGGGGTCTGATTTAGCTTCAAATGAATATTGCTCCCAGGTAATACATCATTTTTTTTGTACCACTCTGCCAGCCCATAGACGTATCGGTTTTTGCGGATTACCCAGCCAGGAAATTTTTCTCCAGTATCTCCGTCTATAAAAGTGAATCGAATTCTGGGGGCCTCGTAAGCAGTGGGGAATAGTTCTTCCAGACAGCTGGATAAAGGTAGCGTTCCTGAACGCCAATGGGGGTAAATAATACTGATGCTCACATCAGATTTGCATTCGTCTGTTTCAAAATAATCTTCCAATTCATCATAGACTTCCGCATTTATCGAAGATAATAAATGCAGGTAGTTTTCCTTATCAAAATCTTGTGAAAAACTTGGGATTAAATACTTTGGCATAGAGCGTACGTTTTCGGGTTCTAGCCTATGCAAAAACCATAAAGTCTCACCTGAAGGTCCTACTTCATCAAATCGTTCGTCTTCTTGAAGGGCATAGTTTAACGAAAATTCTGTTAGCAAATTGTTTGCATCGGTTGGTAATTCGATCTGTTCTAATATTGTTTTTGTTGAAAGTGGACCACCGTTTTCCATTTCCAATACTGCTTCTGCCAAATTCAGGTAGCCTAAATTTACATCTATTAATAATGAATTTGGAAACCAGTAACCTGCTATTTGGACAATTTCTTCATTATCTTCAAGATTTCGAACTAATGCTGATGAGATCATTTTTTTATATTTTGAGTAAACAATATCAGGGTCTAACGCCGGATCTTTTTCATCAAACGAGATGATCTGGTTGAGTTTATGGGTTTCAAGGTTACAGGCAAATTGCTTAATTAATCCATTGCTGAATTCAACGCTTATAACCGAAAAATTTCCATGATCCGGATTGTTTCCAGCCCGTTTATCGGTTACGGTGCCTTTTTCATAATTTGAAGCTGGAAACACTACTTTTTGCCCAATTGTGTAATCATCTTTAGGGAGAAATGCTAAACCATCCAAAGAATTCTTGTTTTGAATTTTTTCTTTTTCGATTCGAATACGGTCGCCAATTATTATTTTTGTTAACTCTTTTGTTGATAAGGGGGTTTCCAGCTCAAAAAGGTGACTGTAGATATACTCAATATCTTTTGTTGAAATGGAAAAATTTTCCCAATAATTAATTGATACTTTATTCATTGTTACCATATTATCTCTTTTCAAAAGTCTTCCTTAAAATTATACCGCAGGTTAAACGCAATTTTATGGATAAGATTCTTCCAGCCAATCCAAAGGTTCGACCTGAATGCCGTTAACTACTATTTCCCAATGTAAATGCGGACCGGTTGATCTTCCAGTAGTTCCAATTTCGCCAATCAATTCGCCAGCCTCTACCCTTTGTCCTAACTCAACAAAAATCTTATTTTGATGCCAGAAGCCACTGTATACACCAAATCCATGATCAATAATGGTTGCATTCCCTCTTATTGCTAAAGGACCATTAAAAACCACGATGCCGCGTGCTGGCGCATAAACGTTTAAATTTGCACAAACGCCATAATCTACACCAGTGTGAAAATGATTGTAAGGCTCACCGTTATAAGATCGACGATTGCCAAACCAGGATTTAATACAGGAAGGTTCATCAACCGGAATGCGAAAAATATCATCCCAATATTTCTCCGGTGTAATTGGGGTGACTATAGAGAAAAATAAATCTTCTTCGGGTTGGGTAATGCTTTTATCTAGTGTTGTTGGATCGACCTGTAATGGCGGATCCTCAGGAAAAAAGCCGTTTTGGATTAGAACAAATTGATCAATAACGATTACTTCATCTTTTTTGTTTTGATATTCTATATGAAGAGGATATAAGCCGGGGTCAAGTAAAGCGTGAATGCCAAATAGTGCTACCTGTTGTTCCTTGTATGGCGAAAATTGTAATGATTTCCCGGCAATAGACGCATTTATAACTGGTTGCGAGGTTTGAATAACGATTGACGCGGTCTTGCCTTGGGTAAAAGGAAGGCCATGAATATCCAATTCTTTTATATCATTTATCTCACCAAGCGCTGTTTCGTTGTAAAAAAATTCTTGCGGCAATATTTGCCAGGGATATTTGACTTGATTTTTTCTGGTTATTTCCCAGGTGTGTTGGTTGGCTATTACAGAATTTTCTAGAATTGAACTACCTAAAGAGAAAGAATATTGAGCGTTAGCTTGATCTATCTCGTTTTCAACAAATATTACGTTTGCGCCTATAAAGAATTCCGAAGGAGATGTTGTTCGGTTTAGCCTAAAAAGAGTTGATAATTCTATTTGTTGTTTTCGGGCAATGTTTATTGGAGTTTCTCCGGTATTCACTGATTTGTAAGTCAATACACCGTTCACCCCTTCTATTCCAGGTAAGCGTAATTGCATATTCACTTGGAGAAAGTTTGCGTCTGAAATATTGTTTACAGCGATTATATCTTCGGCGCTAACTCCAAATTTGATCGCAATGGAATTTATTGTATCCCCTGGTTGGACTATGTAAACCGGTATTTCAGGGGATCCGGGTTGAGCTTTTACAAATATATTTGGAATTAACAAAGAGAAAAATATTATCCCAAACAAAAACAATTTAAATATTTTCAACGATTAGACGATCTCCGATATCAAATTTATTGTAATTATCAATATGTGTTTCTAAAATCATTTTCGCATTATATCGCGGAATGTAAATTGGATGCCATTTTTTGGCAATAATTTTATCAATAATTATATTGTTTGAATTGATCCAAAAAACAGATATATCAAAATTCATAAACAGCATATGTATTGAAGCATCTAAACGATTTTCTTGTTGATTAATAAAAAACGCCCCTTGGTTAGCATCAAGTTCCTTTTTAAACATTAAACCAACTAAGCGTGAAAGGAAATCATCGCAAATAAACACTTCTAATTTTTGAGAATGCGTAATATCTTGAATGTTTTTAAAATAAATGAATGCATTTTTCATGAATGTTATGGAGCAGTGATACCGAGAATTTTTTCTACACTCTCTACTAGTTCTTGTGGTCGAAATGGTTTACTAATGTAATCGTCTACCTTAGCGATTTGGAGCCCCAATACTCGGTCTATAGCCTGTGCTTTTGCAGTTATTACAATGACCGGAATAGTAGCAGTTTCTTCTCTGGCTTTTAATGTGTGATAAACATCCCAGCCATCAACATCTGGCATCATCAGATCCAGTAAAATCAAATCGGGTTTTTCGACTTGAGTAGCATCTAATCCTTGTCTACCGCCGTGGGCTCCAATGATTTCAAATCCCCTTCTTTCCAATATCATTTTGACCAGATCTATCATTTCGAGATCATCTTCAATATAGACAATTTTCTTGGTCATTTGGCACTCCGATTGATACAATCTTATTTAGAATTTTAATATAGTTTACCACACCAAAAAAGAAAGAGTGATTTATGAAGATAACGAGTTGGAATGTCAATGGTATTCGAGCAGCTGCTGCTAAAGGGTTTGCTGAATGGGCAGCCACTTATGATACAGACATCATTTGTTTGCAGGAAATCAAAGCCTTTGTGGCACAAGTTCCTATTGGCATTGTTGAATTGGCTGGCATGGAAAAGTTTTGGAATCCGGCAAAAAGGGCTGGCTATAGCGGTGTAGCAAGTTTTACCAAAGTAGAACCCCTTGAAGTGCAATATGGCCTGGGGATTGAAGAATTTGATGATGAAGGTCGCGTTATTCGTTTTAAATTTCCGGAATTTTATTTGTACAATATTTATTTTCCTAATGGACAACGCGGCCAGGATAGGGTTGATTTCAAACTTGCATTTTATGCAAAATTATTGGAAGAATGCAATGAATTACATGCAAATAATCAGAAAATTATCATCACTGGAGATTTCAATACTTCCCATAAAGAAATAGATTTGGCGAATCCTAAGGAAAACATAAAGACCAGTGGTTTTTTGCCCGAGGAGCGTGCATGGATTACAAAATTCCTTGAAAATGGATTCAAAGATGCTTATCGCGAACTTTATCCAGATAAGGTAGAATACACTTGGTGGACGTATCGGTTTCGTGCCCGTGAAAGAAATATTGGATGGCGCCTGGATTATTTTTTACTTAGCGATACCTTGATGGAAAGAGTAGATGATGTGGTCATCCATAACGATATTATGGGCTCAGATCATTGTCCAGTAACTTTGATTGTGAGATAAAAGGAGAATGTATACATGTCAAAACAGCGGATTTTGCTGGTTGATGATCATGAAGTGGTTCGATTGGGATTAAAAGCACTTCTAGACCGACACCCTCAATTTGAGGTCATCGGAGAAGCTGGCACTGCAAAAGAGGCGCTAGAAAAAGTAACGCGTTTGCTTCCGGATGTTGTATTGATGGACATTAGACTTCCCGGAACTTCCGGTATAGAAGCATGTGAAGAAATCACTCATAATTTTCCTGATATAAAAGTGGTGATGTTAACATCGTATGCTGAAGATGAAATGCTGTTCTCTGCGATAAGGGCGGGTGCATCGGGATATGTATTAAAACAAATCGGAGGGGAAGATCTGGTCCGTGCTATTGAGCAGGTAGGCAGAGGGGAAGCAGCTTTAGATCCTGCTGTAACTCAGCGCGTTTTCCAAGAGGTGCGTCGCGCAGTAAAGGAAGAAGAGGCTTCAGCATTTGTAAACTTAAGCAGTCAAGAAAAGCATGTATTGGTCCTGGTTTCAGAGGGAAAAACTAACCGCGAAATTGCAAAGTCTTTGTTTTTGGGTGAGGGAACTGTCCGGAACTATGTCAGTAGTATACTTTCAAAGTTGGGAGTTTCAAATCGCGCTGAAGCAGCGGCATATGCAGTAGAGCATAATTTGCGTGAATATTTGTAATCAAAGACAGGGGTCTCATGGCCCCTGCTAATTATTCATGACCATAACGAAGAATAAATTTTTGGAAGAATAACAATTAATCCTACTATTACGGCAAAAATTGCACTTGAAAGAACTGCACCAGCTGCCAAGTCTTTAATGATTTTTGCTTTTGGATGGGTATTCGGTTCAACTAAGTTTACAAGTTCTTCTATAGCTGTATTAAGTAATTCTGTAATCCAAACCAAAAAAATGGCTAGTAATATGAAAAGCCATTCTGCGGGATTGAGTTTTATTAGAATACCGAGAGCAGTAACAAAAAGGGTTGCAGCAAGATGAATCCAGGCGTTTTTTTCGTTTTTAACCAAAAAAAACAAACCATTAAATGCAAATTTAAATGAATTTATTCGAGAGTAAAAGAATTTCAACATATTACTCTGGTAAATTTGTAAGGTAAATACCCAGGGCATTAAGGGCTTGTTCCTGGGCTAACCACATTTCTGTTTTATTTTCTTTGGTGTCATGGTCAAAATCCAATAAATGCAGTAATCCGTGAATGATCATTAAAGATAATTCTCCATGTATGGAATTTTCCATAGTTTTTGATTGCTCAGACACAAAAGGGAAGGAAATTACGATGTCGCCTAGGTATAATCTTCCGGTTTCCGGATCGACCTCTTTTGCTGAGAATGACAAAACGTCTGTTGGTTTCGCATAGCCAAGATATGAAGCATTTAAATTCTGAATCTCTTCATTATTTACGAAGGCAATTGATAAATCAACGTCTAATTGATGATAATGATTTTTTAGTATATAAAAGACAATTTCTCCTATATTTTCGGGGACGTCATATTTAGAATCATTTACTATATTTATTTCTGGTGTTTGTTCGTGTTGGAATTCCATTAGTTTTCCATTATCCCTTTTTTATTTCAGGATATTTAATTCGTGGGTGATAGGTATTAATAAGCGTGTTTGTAAACACTTTAGTGATATTATTTAGATCATTCATTGTTAGTTCTGTGTTTTCTAATTGACCTTCTCGTTGACAAAATTCAATCACTTTCTGGATCACAGCGGTAAGTTCATCCCGTGTTTGAGGTTTGTCTGCTCTAGCTCGTGCTTCACAACCATCTGCCAACATTAATAATGCCGTTTCTTTAGATTGGGGTTTGGGGCCAGGATAACGAAAGTCGTCTTTGTTTACCGAATCTTCACGATTACCATTCAATTCAACAGCTTTAACATAAAAATACTTTGCCATTAATGTCCCATGATGTTCCCGAATAAAATCTTGAATTCTGGGTGGTAAGCGATACTTTTTGGCTAATTCAACACCATCGTTCACATGTTGAATGATGGTTGCCGCTGAAACATAAGGATCAAGATCGTCATGTGCATTTAAATCGCCAGAAATTTGGTTCTCTATGAAAAAAGCCGGATTCTTGGCTTTACCAGCGTCATGATAGATGGCGCCTACACGTGTAAGTAATTGGTCTGCTCCAATTACTTTGGCAGCTTGTTCAGCAAGATTAGCCACTTGAAGCGAGTGTTGATACGAGCCAGGTGAATTTGTTAAGATAAATTGTAATAGTGGATGGTCAGGCCTGGCGATTTCTAATAACTGAATAGCTGTGGATACTCCCAGAACTTGAGAAAATAAAAATTGCAACAGTAAGCCCAAGCTTGCTGAAGCCATTCCATTGAAAAATGATGCTCCGGTTAGGGTGATTATCCCAATCCAATCCGTTGTCCCTTCAAATATTCTGCTGGATAGGACAATAGCTGCACTTACTATTCCAGTTAATAATCCAGCAGCAAAGAAAATCGATACTCTCCTTCCCTGTCCCAGCATTATCGATCCAATTACACTGGACATGAAGTAAAACAAAAAAATGTTTTGAGAATTTGCCATTCCAAATGTAATTATTGATCCGGTGAGAGCTGTAAATATGATAGCCGCTTCCAAACCAAACATTGTGCTTAGAGCAAAGGTTAAGCCAGCTAAAGGAAAAATGTATGGCAGAATGGTGCGGTTTGGTATCAAGAATTTGGCAGCAAAAATGAATATCAAAACGGAAATGACAAACACAATTGATTCACGTACAGTGAGGGTTGGTTTCCTGCGTTGTAAATATAGACCAGCAATGAGAACGTGAATTATGACATAAAGACTGGATGAGAATATTTCCTGTCTTTTATCTTTTGGTGTGACTAAATCGTAAGCCAATAATGCTTCAAAAACAACATTATCAATAATTTCCCCACGGCGAACAATTATCTCCCCGATTGAGTAACTTTTCTGAACCGGCTCTACGGCCCCAACAGCCGATTTTATAGCAGCTTCAGTTGCGTTTATGTTGTAAACAGAATTGGCAATTACAAATTGTTCAGAAATTGATTGAATTATTTTCGAATTTTCTTCCGAAAAAGCATAACTTATTAAGGAGGGAATCTTTGTTAGTGCTTCAAATTCTTGGCCTTCCCTGATAGTTGAACGCATAACTTGCTCTAAAACGGTGATAGTTTCTTTTTGAATAGCTTGCCATATGTTTTCTTCTAAAGAAATCAATATCTCCGCTTCTTCGCGAGATAAATTGAGGTCATCTAAAAGTATGATATCTTCAAATTTTTGATTGATGTTCGATAAATTATCGATTCTTATCAATGAAATATAGTCCAGGCTCTTTTTTAGACGATCAATTTGATGGCGGGCGACACCAGGATCAGCTGGAGAATAGATTGGTTCAATTGAGGATTGTGCAATAGTAATTTTTTCTGCAGTCAAAATTTCGGATGTGTAGTTTAATGACCTTGGGGCCTGGAAATCATATGGTGCCACTGAGCCAAGTTCAAGTTGGTACGCAGAAGGTCGGCTGGCTATGGGTAAAAGCAAAGACCCCAGGGTTGCTATGCCTGCTAGAATCAAGATAATTACTTTTAGAATGTCTTGCCGTTTGTTTCTAACCGCAAGATAAGATTTTAAAGTCATTTTAGAATTGTAGATATTCCTTTACAATTTGACTTACAAGATTCCCTGGAGCTTGACCGTCAATTTTTGGCAATAAAACCTTCATGACCTTGCCCATATCTGCCTGGGATTTTGCCCCAATCTCTTCAATTACGGATTTTACTAGTTCTCTAATTTCAGTTTCTGATAATCCCACAGGTACATAAGTATTTAAAATTGCTATTTCCCGATTTGCTTCATCAATTAAATCTTGCCGATTATTCTTTGAAGCACCCTCAATTGTTTCATGTCGCATTTTTATTTCTTTATGCAAAATACTGATAATTTCAGAATCACTCAAAGTATGGCCTTTATCAATTTCATTATTCTTAATATTGGCTATTACTAACCGAATTGTTCTTTTTTTATCATCATTTCCTTCTTTCATTGCATTTATTAAAGATGATGAAAGCTCTTCTTTTAGACTCATTCTGACCTCTTTGTGATCACTTGATTTATGGTGATTAAATTTCTAATTTGATTGTACGTGTATTCACCAATTCCGGGTACCATAAGTATATCTTCTATTTTTGAAAAATAACCGTTGTCATTTCGAAAAGCAATGATAGCCTGAGCTTTGGTTGGACCAATCCCGGGAAGTGCAAGTAATTGTTCTTCTGTTGCTTCATTGATATTAATCAGGTCCTGGTTTACAAATGGCTCGATTGTTTTGTTGGTATCAGTTTCCCATAGATAGGGAATTAACAAATGTTGCCCATCATATAGTTTTGAGGCAAGGTTTATAGAGTCTCCTGGTTGTTCAACAAAACCACCTGCTAAAAGAATTAAATCATCTACCCGAGAGTCCTTTTTTATTTCATAAATACCAGGTGATAGGATATTTCCATTAATATAAACCTTGATGGGCTGCTCAGTTGGAGCCGGTAATATTTGGATTGGTTTCCCTTGGTTGGGATTGAACATCAAAAGCGTTGCACCAGCAAAAAATAAACCACATAGGAATCCGACAATTACTGGGAATACCAACTCTTTTTTCATTAAGTTCAAGTATATTTTTCAAAATATTCTTGTCAAGTTCTGAATAGAATCAATCTGACGCAGGCGCTTTCTCCAATTCATACATAGCATTAAACGCAGCAATACTAATTTCCAAAATCGATTCGTCTGGTTCCCTGGTAGTTAGTTTTTGTAACCATAAGCCTGGCTTAGCCATAAGTTGGACAATGGGATTGTCCAATCGATCGGCTGTCCAGCGAATGTATTCATACGCGAGCATAGCTATGAATGGAATTAGTATTATTCTGGAGATTATCAGAATTAGCCAGGAAGTTTGACCGATAAATGTAAAAATTATTATGGATATCAACACAACATAAAGAATGAAAGCTGTTCCACAACGAGGATGTTGTAATGAAAAATTTTTTACCTCATAAGGTGTTAGCGGAGCATTACTTTCGAATGCGTTTATAGTTTTGTGTTCAGCGCCATGATAAGAGAAAACCCGTGCGATATCTGGCATTTTTCCAATTCCCCAAATATAAGTTATTACAAATATCAATCGAACCACACCTTCAATTAAATTTTGCACTATGGAATTAAATCCCAGCCATCTTTCAAGGCCTTTACCAATCAATGCTGGTCCCAGAAAAAACAACAAAATGGCAACAGCAAATGAAAGGATGAGTGTCATATAGAGTGCTGGTCCTTCAATTTTCTCATTCTCATCTTCTGTTTGGTGATTTGCTGAGATAGTTAGATATTTTGATCCTAAACCCAATGCGTCCCATAAAATCACGAGACCGCGTAAAAATGGTATTTTCTTAATTTTGCTTTGGTAAATTTTTCCTAGCTGCTCGGTTTGTATAACAATTTCTCCATCCGGTTTACGAAAAGCAGCTGCCAGATATTTATTTCCGCGCATAAGAACACCTTCTATGAGCGCTTGGCCACCATAGGTAGGCATTTTTAGATCATTTGTTTTCATTTTCACCTGCAAATTCGTAGAAGAAATGAACCAAAGCTAGAATTCCTTTTCGCCAGGTGGGCAGGTGAAGTTTCTCGTTTGGTGAGTGAATGTTGTCTTCAGGCAATCCAAAACCTGTCAGTATAGAATCCGATCCGAGATGTTTCTGCATTTCTGCTACAACAGGTATACTACCACCTTCGCGTTTATAAATAGGTTTTGTTCCCCATTCTTTTTCAAGCGCTTTTTCCAATGCAATCACTCCAGGGTGTGAAGTATTTGCCATCGAAGCGATTCCGCCTGCAAATTTTTTCAAATCCCAGCTAACAGTAGACGGCATATTTTCGGTTAGGTATTGAATTAATTGCTGGTGTACATGCTCCGGGTCTTGATTTGGAACAAGCCGCATTGATATTTTTGCCATTGCCCATGCCGGAATCACTGTTTTTGATCCTTCTCCGATAAAGCCCGATAAAAGGCCATTAACATCCAGCGTGGGACGGGAACCAGTTCTTTCTATGTGAGAGTAACCTCTTTCACCCCACAATTCTTTTACGCCCGTTTGTTTGCGAATGTCTTCTTCTGTAATTGGCAGTCGCGAAAGTTTTTCCCGTTCATCAATTGAAAGACTGAGAACCTCATCATAGAATCCGGGCAAAGTTATAACACCATCTTTATCATGCATTCCTGAGATTAGCTCAGACAAAACAATTGCTGGATTATGAACAACCCCTCCAAATAAGCCACTGTGTAGATCGTGATCTGGGCCAAAGATTTTCAATTCAAAGTATGCTAGGCCACGTAATCCATAAACTATTGTAGGGATACTTGGTGAGATCATACCCGCATCAGGATTTAAGATAACATCATTTTTGAAAAGAACTGCCTGAGTTTCTAAAACCTCATGTAAGTGAGGAGAACCAATCTCCTCTTCACCTTCTATAATAAACTTGAAATTTACAGGCGATTTTCCAGTTTGAATCACAGCTTCAACCGCGCTTAAACTGGCAACGATTTGCCCTTTCATATCCGATGCTCCGCGGCCAAACATTCGATCATTCTTAATGACAGGTTGAAACGGTTCCGTGGTCCAAAGCTCAAGCGGATCAACGGGTTGTACATCGTAATGTCCATAAATTAAAACAGTTGGTGCATCCTTTTGTTGTGTTACATAGGAACCATAAACTACAGGATGCCCGGAGGTTTCTAGAATTTTTGTCTCCTGGATACCGATTTTCAATAATAAAGTTTGTATATATTCTGCGGCTGAGCGGATGTCTTTTTGGTGTATTGGAGATGTGGAAATTGATGGAATTTTTACTAATTCTACCAAAGTAGATTCAAAATTTATATAATTGTTTTTAACGTAATGAATGGCGTTTTCGCGATTCGACATTATATGACTCCTACACTAAAGATTTTTTGATTATAAAGGATAATTATAGTTTGGTAAAAATGCATAGATTATATTAGCAGCATTTCATGGTTAAGCTACAATAGTAAAGTACCTAAAACCCATTACAGGAGAAAATTATGATAATTACCAACGGGAAAATTGTAACTTGGTCTGATAATAACAAGATATTAACGGGACAAGCCTTGCTGATTCAGGGTAATAAAATTTCCAAAATTGGCAATCAAGAACAAATTCTAAACCTTTATCATGATGAGCAGATAATTGATGCTGGCGGTCAGTATATAATGCCTGGATTAATCTGTGCCCATACCCATTTTTATGGTGCTTATGCTAGAGGAATGGCTATTCCAGGTGATGCTCCATCTGCATTTCCTGAAATTCTAAGCAAACTATGGTGGCCACTAGATAAATCACTTGATGAAAAAAGTGTTGCCGCATCGACCTGGGTTTGTGTCCTTGACGCAATAAAACATGGTGCCACAACCCTTTTTGATCACCATGCTTCACCCAACGCCATATCTGATTCTCTTGATGTGATCAGCAGCGTAGTAAACCATTCTGGTATACGCGCCTCTTTGTGTTATGAGGTTACAGATCGCGATGGATTGGATAAAGCAGAAGCAGGCATCAGAGAAAATGCAAGGTTTTTAAAAAAAATCAAACAAGGCGATACTTTGAATGGCCGACTTTCAGGTACATTTGGATTGCATGCAAGTCTGACTCTTTCAGATTCAACCTTAGATAAATGTAAAGAGAGCAATATAGATAATTTTGGTTTTCATATTCATGTCGCTGAACATATTGTAGACGAATATGATTCTTTAAAGAAAAGCGGCAAGAGAGTTATCGACCGTCTTGAGGATCATGGTATCCTTGGTGAAAATTCCATCGTTGCACATGCAGTTCATGTAGACAATCTAGAAATCCAAAAACTAGCTGAGAGCGGAACCTGGGTAACTCACCAGCCCAGATCCAATATGAATAACGCTGTTGGAATTGCGGATGTCGAATCAATGATGCGGACTGGTGTGAATGTGTGCCTTGGAAATGATGGCTTTTCGAATACCATGTGGGATGAATGGAAGACTGCCTATCTGGTGCACAAATTGGTGAATGGCGATCCGAGAAGAATGGGCGGATATGAACTGATAAACATGGCGATTTATAACAATGCCAAACTGGCAACAAGTCAGTTTGGATTACCGGTTGGAAAACTTGAAGAGGGTTATCAGGCTGATATTATCTTTGTAGATTATTTGCCATATACACCTATGACTGCAGGAAACATCCCTTGGCATATTGTATTTGGAATGCAACATAGTATGATTACATCAACAATGGTGGCTGGAAAACTTTTATATCACAATCGTGCTTTCGTTACGATTGATGAGAAAAAGATTATGGCAGATGCTATGCAACTTGCTGAGAATGTATGGAAACATTATCAAACACAATTCTAAGAGGTAAACGTGAATAAAAAGATAATTGCTATACTCGGTGGTACGGGCAAAGAAGGCAAGGGTTTGGGATATCGGTGGGCAAAATATGGACATACAGTTATCCTTGGTTCGAGACAGGCTGAAAAAGCAATTTTGGCAGCTAATGAATTACAGGAGTTATTAGGAGGCAATTTTCATGTCAAAGGCATGACAAATGCAGAAGCGGCAAAACTAGCTGATGTGATTGTGTTAACAATCCCATATAGTGCTCACCGGGATATGTGTGAGTCTATCAAGGAATATGCTATAGGAAAAATGGTTATTGATGTCACCGTTCCATTGGTTCCTCCTAAGGTGACAAAAGTTCAAATGCCTTTGGCAGGTAGTGCAACTATGGAAGCTAAGGAAATTCTAGGAGATCAGGTAAATGTTGCTGCTGCTTTCCAAAACATATCCTATGAGCATTTATTTGGGGAGGAAAAAATAGAATGCGACGTCCTAGTGGCTGGAGATTCAAAAAATACCCGTGAAACGGTAATATTGTTGGTCGAAAACGCCGGTTTGGTTGGATGGGATGCAGGTCCCATTGAGAATTCCATGGTACTGGAAGGATTAACTTCCATATTGATTGGACTTAACAAAAAATATGGATCTCATAGTGCTGGTATCAAAATAACCGGATTGGTATAGTAAATGGATTTGCTCATCAAAGCTTTGGATAATTTTCCGGAAATTTGGGCTGGTGATAGCATAAGTGATATTATCTTTCGAGTATCTCAAGAGAATGATTGGATCTGGCAAAATGAAGACGTAGTTGTTATTGCACAAAAAATTATCTCTAAATCCGAGAACCGATATAAAAATCTCACAGACATAAAACCAGGCAAATTAGCTCTCCAATATTCTGAAACTGTAGACAAAGATCCTCGCCTAATTGAGTTGATATTAAGTGAGAGCAAAAAGGTACTACGGACGAGAAATGGACTTATGATTGTTCAGCACAAATTAGGATTTGTTTGTGCTAATGCTGGAATTGATCATTCTAATGTCATCATGAAAGATGGCAACAATGAAAACTGGGTTCTTTTACTTCCGGAAGAACCGGATAAGTCAGCGAGACTAATCCAGGAAGAGCTAAAAAAGCTTACAAATGTAAGACTAGGAATTCTTATTATCGACTCACATGGGAGAGCCTGGCGAAATGGTGTTGTGGGAACAACTATAGGAATAAGCCAGGTACCAGGTGTGGTTGACAAGAGAGGCGATTTTGATCGTTACGGTTATAAGTTGCGAATAACCGAAATAGGAGCCGCGGACGAATTGGCTGCTGCAGCATCGTTGATGATGGGGCAAGCGGATGAAGGAAGACCAGTTGTCTTAGCAAAAGGTTTTCCATATCACCTCCGAAATTCGGAAACCCAGGAACTTATCAGATCAGAATCGGATGACTTGTTTCGATAAAAAAAAATGTTGTATAATGAATTTGTCTGACAATTCAAACCTGATCAAATCTCATGTTGTCCAAATTTTGGAGCCACAAAATGAGCTTATGGGTAATCATTCCAGTAAAACCCTTAAAAAGATCTAAATCTCGGCTTGCGCCTGTTTTATCCGAAGAAGAACGGACATTGTTAAATTTTAAGATGCTGGAAAACACACTGGCGATTCTCAAATCGTGTTCCTGTGTTCAAGAAATTCTTGTCGTAAGTCGGGATCCTTCGGTATTATCATTGGCTAGGACATACGGTGCAAAAACTTTACAAGAAGATGGGGAACCAGGGCTGAATCTGGCATTAAAACGGGCAGTTTATGTTTCGAAAACATATGCAGCACAGGCAGTATTAGTCTTGCCTGCTGATTTGCCTCTGTTATCCAAAGAAGATGTTGAAAGTATCTCTGCAAAATGGGATAAAAGTCCAAAATTAGTTATCGTTCCAGATCGACATATGAGTAGCACAAATATGCTTTTATTAGCCCCTCCAGACTTGATAGATTTCAGCTATGGACCGGGTTCTTTTGAAAGGCATGTCCGGCAGGCGCAAATTAAAAATGCTGATATAGAAGTTTGCCAACTAACTTCTGCTGAATTGGATGTTGATAACCCAGACGATTTAGAATTATTTAAAAAGATGCAGGTTTTTCAATTATTTGCCCAAAGTGACCCACAAAAAAAAGGAGAATGAAATGTTCGAGCGAGTTGCACTATATTTACAGGATTCTCATGAGTTGCGAGACGGTTTAGATTATGTTCGCATGGCGGAAGAACATGGATTTGAAGCAGTTTGGCAGGCTGAAAGCAGGTTGGTTCGCGACGCCATTGTTCCCATGGCTGCATACGCGGCCGTTACGGAAAAAATTAAAGTTGGTTCTGGGGTTATCAATAATTGGACACGTAATATTGGCTTACTTGCAGCCACATTCCTAACATTAGATGACCTTGCACCGGACAGGATTATTTGTGGAATAGGTGCGTGGTGGGATCCGCTTGCAAAAAATGTAGGCATAGATCGGACTAAACCACTAGGTGCTATGAAAGAAACAGTTGAAGTATTACGGCGATTGCTAAATATGGAACATGTCAGTTTTGACGGGGAGTTTGTGCATGTCAGTGGTATTGAACTTGATGTGGTACACGGAAGGAAGGAACCACGAAATGTCCCCATCATGATTGGTGCAACTGGTGACAAAATGATGGAGATGACCGGTGAAATTGCCGATGGATGCGTAATGAATTATTGCGTTCCTCCAGAATACAATATAAAAGCACTTGAATTGTTAGAAAAAGGAGCCAAAAAGGTTGGGCGAAAATTAGAAGACATTGATCGTCCGCAATTGGTAGTATGTTCGGTGGATGATGATCATGATAAAGCAATCGACACTACGCGAGAACTCTTGACTCAATATCTGGCTCAGCAACCTCATATTGCAAAAGCCTCTGGGGTATCCATGGATATAGTTGCAGAAATCCAATCTATACTTGGTTGGCCAGCAACACATGAACAAATTCAAAAAGCAAAGTATCTCGTTCCTGAAGAATTGATTTTAAGAATAACGGCATCAGGTACTCCGAGCGAAGCCCGTGAAAAAGTAGCAGAGTACATTAAAAATGGTTGTACTTGTCCTATTCTTTATCCTGTTGGTGGCAGCATCTCAAAATTAATTGAAACATTTTCCAAAAAATAACTTAATAAAACTATCGATCAAGGCAGGAAAATGTTTTCTGCTTGATCGATAGTTTTTCTATTCGTACAAGGACCCGGTATGATAAAAAAAATTACAACTGCTAGCACGCTTGAAGATGCATTGGCGAGTGTGCAAGAAGGTGCATCAATCTTAAGCGGAGGTACTTTTCTCAGCAAAAATCAAGACGAAATTGAGAGTGTCGTTGATATTAGCCGTATACCATTGTCTGGGATTCAAATAACAGATCAGAATATAGAAATAGGGGCAAATACAAAATTACAAGAATTGGTACTGCATCCAGATATCCCTAAGACACTTAAAGAAATCATCAAGCGTGAGAAAAGTTTAAATATTCGAAATGCAGCTACTATCGCAGGAACCTTACTGACAAGTAAAGGGGAATCTGGTATAAAATCCTGGTTTATTGGTGCGCAGGCTGTATTTAGATCTTATCCAAAGGATAGCGAGCAGCGCGTAGCCGATGATCGTATCAAAGATACAATCATTACCTCTATTCAGTTTGATAAACGAACTAATGTTGTTTATCAAACGGTTTCGCGTTCCCCAGATGATGTTATTTGGGTAGGGGTGTTCCTGAACACAACATGCAAGCCAGAATACCAAATTGCTCTATGCAGCTTTGGCACAAATGTTTTGGAGCTAAAAATAGATGTTTCAAAACAGGATCCCCAAAAAGCTGTCCATGAATTATTAATTAATTCGCGTAGCCAATATAGCAACAAGTTTTGTTCATTTAATTACTTCCTAAAAATCAGCACTATTTTATTGCTGCGCTTACTGGACCATACCGAAAGGTCAAATGATCAATGAATATCCAATTATACTTAAACGGACAAATCTTAAATTCTATGGCAGCTCCTAGTGAGACACTGCTTCAATTCCTTAGAAGATTGGGATTCCTTGGAGTGAAAAATGGGGGATGTAAAAAAGGCGAATGTGGTGCTTGTGCAATATTGCTGGATGGAGAACCCGTCAACTCATGCACAATGTTAGCAGTACAAGCACATGGTCATAATGTTGAAACAATTGAAAGTTTGGGCGAAAATCCAAACCAAGGTTGGAAGAAATCGAATGGTTTGCATTTGATACAGAAAGCTTTTGTTGAAAGCGGGGCCATTCAATGTGGTTATTGCACACCGGCCATGGTCCTTGCAATCAAATCTTTGCTAGACAAAAATAGTAAGCCGGATGAAAACGAGATTCGCGACTCTCTTTCTGGTATTTTGTGCCGTTGTACAGGCTACACCAAGCCAGTTCAAGCAGGCTTTCGTGCTGCGGCGTATTTGCGTGGTGAGATTGTTCCGCCCATCAATGAAAATTTCAGAAAACCCGATTTGTTTTTAATAGAACCTATAGAACCAAACGGCCCAATATATTCTATAGATTCAAAAGTGTCTACTCAAGTGATTCCAAAAATAAAATTTGAACAGAATGCAAATCCCAAAACCTCTCAAATTGGAAAACCATCTCAGAAAGTAGACGCAAATAAACTTGTTCAGGGAAAGCAAGCGTTCGTTGCAGATTTTGCAGATCGCGATGTTTTAATAGCAAAGGTTTTATTTAGCACTGTAGCTCATGCAAACATCAAAAATATTAATGTAGAAAAAGCGAAAGCCTTGCCTGGTGTAGCAGCTGTATTAACATACAAGGATATTCCCAGGGTTATTTATTCAACTGCTGGACAATCTGATCCAATCCCTGGACCTTTAGATACCTTTTGCTTAGATCATAAAGTTAGATTTGTGGGCGACCGGGTAGCCTTTGTCGCTGCTGAAACAGAAGAAATTGCCAAGCAAGCATTGAAATTGATTGATGTGGAATATGAAATTCTTCCACATATTATAAATTCTCAAGATTCTATGAAGCCTGGAGCAGTTATTATTCACGATGAGATTGAATACGTGAATTTTGCAGATTCAAATGCAACAAAGAATCTTGCCGCTGAAATTCGAATTGATATTGGAAATGTTGACAAAGGCTTTGAGGAAGCAGATTTTGTCTTTGAAGATGAATACGAGGTTCCTAAAGTTCAACAAGTGCATATAGAACCACATGTAGTACTAACATATTGGGATCCTGATGATAGGTTGGTTATAAAATCTAGTACACAGGTGCCTTTTCATGCAAGGAGAATTTTAGCTCCTGTATTAGGGCTGCCGATTAAAAAAATTCGCGTTATAAAGCCAAGAATCGGTGGTGGTTTTGGTGGTAAACAAGAAATTTTAATTGAAGACGTGGCAGCGCATTTAACAATTGCTACCGGTAAACCTGTACTCTATGAGTATGATCGCGAAGATGAATTTGTTTCTTCGCGATCCAGACACCCAATGAAAATAAAAATAAAAACAGGTGTAAAGAAAAACGGCATAATTACAGCAAACGAAATGTATGCATTAAGTGACACCGGAGCCTATGGCTGCCACGCATTAACTGTTACAGGAAACACCGGACATAAAGCAATGGCATTATACGTCGGCGATGATCAATATCGCAAAAATCCAAATATTCGTTTTTATGCAGACATTGTTTATACAAACACACCTCCTTCTGGTGCATACAGAGGCTACGGTGTGCCACAGGGTTATTGGGCAGTCGAGCGCCATATGGAAAAGATAGCCAAAGAATTAAACCTCGATCCGATTGAGTTTCGTTTAAAAAATGCACTCCGCCCAGGCGAGTTGCACCCCTTCAGTACGGCATGGAGTGAAGGGCGTGAACCCAAACCGGAGATTATCCATACAATCGGATTAGAAGAATGTGTTATTCAAGGAAAAGCAGCTATTCATTGGGATCAAAAACACAATAATCTTGAATGGAAGACGAACACCGGAAAACCATATCTACGGAAAGGTATTGGTGTAGCTCTTATGATGCAAGGAACAGCAATACCTTATTTGGATATGGGTGGTGCAAGCATAAAAATGAATGATGATGCTTCCTTCAATCTTTTGGTTGGTGCAACCGATCTGGGAACTGGAAGTGATACTGTTCTGGCTCAAATGGCAGCAGAAGTTCTCGGTGTTGAGGTCGATGATATTTTAGTATATTCCTCCGATACGGATTTCACACCCTTTGATGTTGGGGCTTATGCATCCTCTACAACTTATATTTCTGGTGGAGCAGTTGTTAGGGCAGCTGATCAGGTAGCAGAAAAAATTAAAATTCGAGCTGCTAATATGATCCTGCACAAACATAGGGGGGGAATAATTGACCCCAGCGATATCGATTTATACGAAAAAAAGGCCTCTACTCCAGATGGCAGATATGTTACACTTGCTGAAATAGCATTGGATTCCCTGCATCATGAAAACCAGGAACAAATAATGGCAGTGGGATCTTTCATGTCACCATCATCACCACCACCATTTGCAGCTCAGTTTGCTGAAGTTACAGTCGATATTGAAACCGGCCAGGTGTGGGTTGAAAAACTTGTCATGGCAGTTGATTCCGGAGTTATAGTAAATCCTATTACTGCATCAGGCCAAATAGAAGGTGGTATGGCTCAAGCTCTTGGATATGCTGTTTGTGAAGAAATGCTTTATGATGATAATGGCAACGCTAGAGAAAAAGATTTGGTCGATTATCATATCTTCAGAGCTGATGAAATGCCTGAACTTGAAACAATATTTATTCAGACTTATGAACCAAGCCATCCTTTTGGTCTAAAAGCTGTAGCTGAAATCCCGCTGGATGGCGTAGCTCCTGCTGTTGGGAATGCAATTTTTGATGCATGTGGAGCACATGTCAGGCAAAATCCTGCAACACCAGAAAGAATTTGGAATGCTCTTTATCAGGATTAGAATAAAATGACTGACTTTTTCGAACAAATCAGTGAAATTCAAAAAAGAGGAGATGCAGCTGTCCTATGCATCATTACCAAATCCAAGGGTTCCACGCCTCGGCAGCCGGGTAGTAAAATGCTGGTTTTTCCAGATGGGAAAATATCGGGCACGATTGGTGGAGGTGAAACTGAAGCTAATTGTATCAAAGAAGCACTAAAGTTATTCCAATCCAATGAACCTAAGAGTTTGCATTATTCTTTGGTAAATCCAGAAAAAGGCGACCCAGGAGTTTGTGGCGGAGAACTGGAAATCTATCTTGAACCAATAGGCATTAGAGAGACAGTTTGCATTATCGGAGCAGGTCATGTAGGGAAAAGTGTTGCATTTCTGGCTAATTGGCTCGGGTTTAATGTAACAGTAATGGATGATCGTGAACCACTATTATTAAAAGAGGATTACCCTAAAGAAACAAATTTAATTCATTGTGAACCCAAAAGTATCGTTAAATTCATAAATTTTAATCAGGATAATTATATACTGCTAACAACTCGAAGCCTGGATATTGATTTAGTGACTATTCCTTTACTGTTGCCAAATCATCCGAAATATATTGGAATTATAGGATCAAAGAAACGTTGGGTTATGACACAAAAAGGATTGATCGAAAATGGCGTGGAAGAAGAGTTAATTAATACGATCTTTTCCCCAATTGGCCTGGATCTGGGGGCTGAAACTCCTCAGGAAATTGCTATAAGCATAATGGCAGAAATTATGTTAGTGAGAAATCAAAAAACAGGCAAACACATGAGCACGCAATGGAGGACAATTTAAAAATGTGGAAACAATACTATAATGTGACTTCTACAGATGAAGCAATTCATCTATTAGATTTATCCCATCAAAACACGCGTATTGTTGCAGGGGCGACAGATTTGATTTTGGAATTAGAACGCGGAATTCGTAAAAATGTCGATACTTTAATCGACATTTCAAGAATACAGGGATTAGACCAGATAACATTGGATGATGACTCACAAATCATCCACTTAGGCCCTCTTGTAACCCACAATCATTGTGCTTCATCAAAATTAATTCAAGAAAAAGCATTTCCGTTAGCACAAGCCGCATGGGAAGTAGGTTCCCCACAAATCCGAAATCGGGGGACTATTGCCGGTAATTTAATTACTGCTTCACCTGCAAATGACACAATTACTCCATTAATTGCTTTAAACGCTCACATAATTTTACAGTCCTCAGCAGGCAAACGCGATATAGAATTAAAAGATTTTTATTCTGGTGTGCGCAAAACATTGTTGCAGCCAAATGAAATGTTGGTCGATATCTGGTTTCCTGCTATGAAACAAGAGGAATATGGTTTCTTTATCAAATTTGCTTTGCGAAGAGCACAAGCGATTTCACTGGTTAATGTTACGGCAATTTGCCAAATTAACGACGATATTATTAAGCAAGCCAGCATTACTCTCGGTGCTGTTGCGCCAACAATTATTCACGCTGCTGACGCGGAAGAATATTTACAGGGAAAAAGATTATCTGATGAAGTCATTGAAACAGCTGCGATATTAGCCCAAAAATCCGCACGACCAATTTCTGATATCCGAGGTTCGGCTGGATACAGAAAAACAATGATCAAAGTTATAACAAAACGTGCACTTCGATCACTTCAAAAAATTGCACTTGGTGAGCCAAAACCCTTATTTGGTACATTTTTATTGGATGATCAATCCAAACAACAACTAAAGGAATCTTCAAATATCTCAGAAGAAAATCCAATAATTACTACTGTTATCAATGGAAAAAATTTCTCAATAAAAACCGGATACGAAAAAAGCTTATTGCGATTTTTACGTGAGGACTTTGGCTTACCAGGAACAAAAGAAGGTTGTGCAGAAGGGGAATGCGGTGCTTGTACCATATTTTTGGATGGAAAAGCTGTGATGGCATGTATGGTGCCAGCTGGGCGAGCAAACCATGCTAATATAGTGACGATTGAAGGAATCCGAAAAGAAGATGGATCCAATCATATTGTCCAGAATAAATTTATTGAAGAAGGGGCTGTACAATGTGGCTATTGTACTCCGGGGTTTGTTATGTCGGCGGTTAAGTTGTTAGAAGAAAAACCAACACCTTCCCAATTGGAAATTCGACAAGCTATTTCCGGAAATTTATGCAGATGCACCGGATACTATAAAATTATTTCTGCAATCGAGAAAGCAGCGATAGACCTGATGAAGGAGGATTAAATATGGGGCGTTTAGAAAATTACCAACGTCAAGACACGAAAAAATCTCAAGGTCAGCGAATACATCCAATTTGGAGAGGAATTGGTTTCGCTTTAATTATCTTGATTCCGATTATGGCATATTTTACTGCTTTACTGTTAATTGATTTAAATTACCAAAACGGTTGGATGGCTATTCCTCGCGACTTATTGGTTCAAGGAAAAGATTCCATGCTATTAATTAAAGCAATTTTGACACTTGTGATTTCCCTCCTTTTATTTCTGATTCTCCAAATCATAACATTCTTCCTGTTTCGGATTTTAGGCCCCTCACGATATGGCCCTTTGGATGTTCCTTCAGTACGGTATCGCGGCAAAAAATATAAAAGGTAGAAAGCAGGTAACATGGAAATCGGAAAAAATCATCTGAGATTAGATGCAATGGCAAAAGTAACCGGGCAGGCTCTTTATCCAGGTGATATAGATATGCCCAATCAAGCATATATGAAAGTTCTGTTTTCTGAAAAAGCGCATGCAATAATTAAATCTGTCGAAACGGGCGATGCAGAAAACATGCAGGGCGTATTGGCTGTTTTGACTGCCAAAGATGTTCCGAACAACGAATATGGCCTTATTATGCCGGACCAACCAGTTTTATGTGGACCAGGCTCAAACAAAATGTATGCTGACCGTGTACGTTGTGTTTCCGATCAAATCGCAGTTGTTATCGCCGAAACCGAAGCGATTGCCTCTACAGCGATAAAAGCAATTCAAGTGGTGTATGAAGATTTACCAATTATCGATTCCATTCAAAACGCATTAATGGAAGGTGCTTATCCTGTTCACCAGGAAAAAGCAGATAATGTATTATTACATTATCAAATTCGTCATGGGGATGTGAATTTTGCATTCAGTGAAGCTGATGTTATTGTGGAAGACACTTATGTAACACCTATTCAAGAACATGCTTACCTGCAGCCAGAAGCAGGACTTAGCTATCTTGATGAAGAAGGTCGAATTACAGTTATAGTTGGTGGTCAGTGGGTACATGAAGATCAAGAACAGATTGCTCATTCTCTTAATATCCCAATAGAGAAAGTACGGGTTATTTATCCAGCTATTGGTGGCGCTTTTGGCGGGAGAGAGGATATGTCCGTGCAGATCATTCTGGCGTTGGCAACTGACCATTTGGCTAAAAAAGGAATAAGAAGACCGGTAAAAATCATTTGGACTAGGGAAGAATCAATTATTGGGCATCATAAACGTCATACGTATACTATCCATTCTAAATGGGGTGCCACATATGAAGGAAAAATAGTTGCTGCAGAAGTAAAACTGTATGCAGACGCTGGTGCATACGCATACACTTCCACAAAAGTACAAGGGAACGCAACCCTAATGTGCACGGGGCCCTATGAAGTCCCAAATGCAAAAGTAGACTCTTATACTGTTTACACAAATAATGTTCCAGGTGGAGCATTTCGTGGTTTCGGCGGACCTCAAGCAGCATTTGCAGCAGAATGCCAGATGAATAAATTAGCTTTAGCTCTTAATATGGATCCAGTTGAAATTAGAATGCGAAATATTGTTAAAGATGGATCTATTTTGCCAGTTGGCACTCCATTACCTCCTGGGGTAAGCATGCCTGAGGTTGTAGAAAAATGTGCCATAGCAGCCGGTTGGAAAAAAACAGCAGACGGTTGGAAAAGAGAAAATGGCCTTAAAACAGAAGGGGTAATATCGAAAGGAATTGGTTTTGCTTGTGGATATAAAAATATTGGATTTTCCTTTGGCGCACCAGAACAATGTTGGGCCATAATCGAATTATATGGTACATCTGAGATAGAAAAAGTTATTCTCAGACACGCCGGCGCAGAAGTTGGACAAGGTTCACATACAGCTTTCTGTCAGATGGCAGCTCATGCTGTTGGTGTTCCTTTGGATAAGGTTTCTCTGATCGCTTCAGATACTGGTACAACGGATAATTCCGGTTCCGTTTCCGCATCAAGAATGACTTTCATGGCTGGTAATGCTATAAAGGGTGCAGCTGATGTTGCGCTTGAAAAATGGCATGGGGAAGAAAGACCAGCAATTGGAAGGTTTCAATACAAACCACCTAAAACAACACCTTTTGATCCTGAAACAGGAGCTTGTGAACCAAATTTTGCTTATGGTTATGTTGCAGAAGCAGCGGAAGTAGATGTGGATATAGAAACGGGTGAAATACATATAACCAAAATAATTTGCGTGGATGATGTGGGAAAGGCGATTAATCCTCAGATGGTTGTGGGCCAGGTTGAAGGTGCTTTGGTACAGGCGGCCGGATATACATTAATGGAGAATTTTATTCAGGAAAAAGGTGTAGTAAAAACATCTCAATTTTCTACCTATTTAATTCCTACTTCCCTCGATATTCCGGATCATATCGATTCAATACTGGTTGAGAATCCTGATCCAAGAGGTCCTTGGGGGGCACGTGGTATGGGTGAAATGCCTTACATACCCGCTGCTCCCGCAATAATCGCAGCTGTCTATGATGCTACTCATGTTTGGTTCAATGAATTTCCACTCACACCGGAAAGAGTACTGGATGGATTGGGAAATATCAATTAATGAATACCTTTAATTTTATTTTATGAAACCATTTCGTATAATAATTCGTGGTGGAGGCGACCTGGGTAGCGGAGTCGCCTACCGTCTATTTCAATGTGGCTGGCAAATACTAATTACTGAGATTCCGCAGCCGTTAGTGCTCAGACGCTCAGTTGCATTTGCCAATGCTGTTTATGAAAAAGAATGTACTGTAGAAGGCGTCCAGGCACAATTGTGCTTAACATCGAATGAAATAAAAGCAATTAACAATAATAAAAAAATTGCTGTGCTCGTTGATCCGGAAAACGACATACTTAAACGAGAGAAGTTTGACGTTTGCGTTGATGCCCGTATGCTAAAAACTTACCAACCCAATATATTGAGTTCGAATTGCTTAATGATTGGGTTGGGTCCTGGTTTTATTGCAGGTGAAAATTGCCATTCGGTTATTGAAACAAAAAGAGGTCATTTTCTAGGCAGAGTGATTCGGACAGGAAGTCCACAACCCGATACAGGCATACCTGGTAATGTCGAAAATTTTACCAATGAAAGGGTATTGAGATCACCCACCAGAGGAACTATCCTTTCTGAAGCAAAACTAGGTGATGTTTTTAAACAAGGCGAGACAATTGCAAAGATCGGTGGAGAAGAATTATTAGCTCCATTCGATGGCTGTTTGCGGGGCCTTATGCATAATGACATATTTGTTGAACAATGTGAAAAAGTTGGAGACCTCGATCCTCGTTTAGAACCTTCATTAATACACTTTATTTCCGAGAAAGCTCTGGCAATAGCCGGTGGTGTTCTAGAAGCTATCCTAAGTTATTATCATGAGCAGAAAACTTAAAGATTGTTTAGATTTTGATGGACTACAAATTGCATGGGTTGGTTCTGGTGGTAAAACAACCCTCATGTTCACAATAGCACGACAACTATTAACTAAATGTGTTCTGACAACCACTACGCACCTCGCAAAAACAGAGCAAAAATTAGCAGATCAAGTGATTTTGTTTGAGAAACAAAAGGTTTACGATGATGAAACATTGGCATCAATTATCGGTGAGGGTCTTACATTAATTTGCGGTGGAATAAGCATAGAAAACACTGAGAAATTAGACCCACTGACAGAACAACAACTCGAATCCATATCCAATTATTGTCGCAAAAATGGCATTACATTGATGATAGAAGCTGATGGATCAAGACAAAAGCCAATTAAAGCACCGGCCAATCACGAACCAGCCATTCCCATCTTTATTGATATGGTGTGTGTTGTTATCGGGATTAAAGCAATAGGGAAACCAGCAACCACAGATAATATTCACAGGTTAAAAATATTTTCAGAGGTAACAGGAATAATTGAAAATGAAGTGATTACTGAAGAACATATATTTAAATACCTTACTCATCCGCTAGGTGGATTAAAAAATATACTTCCAGGCACAAAAACGATTTTATTTTTAAATCAAGCTGATACTTGGTTGTGGGGTAACACGCTTTATCATTATGGTAAAAAATTTAAACACCATTTTTCGCAAACGATCATTTCTTATACAAATTCAATCGAACAAGATATAACGATTTTGGCAAGTTTTACGAAAATTGGGTGTGTAATACTGGCTGCTGGTGAAGCGAAACGATTTGGTAGCCCAAAACAATTAGCGAAATGGAATGGACTAACCCTTATAGAACATGTTATTCAAAATGCCAGGAAAGCAGATCTAAACCCTCTGCTGGTTGTAACAGGTGCATATCATAATGAATTGGAAACCATTCTTCAGGCAAACAAGATTGAATTCAAATTTAACCCGGATTGGTCGAGTGGTCAAGCAAGTTCTGTGCGCGTAGGTGTGCAGCATTTCTCTCAATCTACTAAAGCAATTATCTTTTTGCTCGTTGATCAGCCTCAAATCCCAAAAGATTTAATAATTGATTTAGAAATTGAATTTGCAAAATCAGGGGAACGGATTATAGCTTACTCTTTCCATAATCAAATTCGTCATCCTGTGTTATTTTCCTCGGAACTTTTTGAGGAGATGAGTAATTTGGTGGGTTCAAGCGGAGGCAGGCAACTGTTTTCTCTTTATCCACCTAGAACCATTGAATTGTTAAATCCATTCCACGCAAAAGATATAGATTCCGAAGACGATTTGCGCTCATTTGATTTATAATGACGCTTACTTATATAATTCCATAAAATATCCGCAAAAGAATTGATCATGATGAAAAACATTGCGCTGTATAAATATTGTTTTTTAACAAAAAAGTGTACTCAATTACCCTTACCTGAAAATATAAACAATATTGATGATCTTGTAATAAGTTTATCTAGTGGAGTGTATACAACTATTAGAATATATAAACAGTCTAAGGTGTTGTATTTTCAAGCACATTTAGGTCGGCTCAAAGATAGTCTTGCATTATCGGGTATATCAATCGGTTATGGACTGAATGATATACGGAAACCAATTCGAGATATAGTTACGAAATTCTGTGAACAGGATTTGAGAATTAGAATTCATATTCCTTTAGAATATCCCGATGTTTGTTATTTAATTCAAGAATTTTTATCTCCTTACCCGGAATCAATTTATGCGACTGGAGTAAAAGTAAAAACAAATCAATTATCACGAGAAAATCCAAAAGCTAAACTCACTGAATTTATATCTGCATCCATTAAGGAAAAAGAATGCATGAAGCGATTAGGATTAGAAGAATCATTAATTATTGGTCCAAATCAGGAAATCCTGGAAGGTCTTACAAGTAATTTTTTTGGTATTAAAGGGGATGATGTTTACACCGCCATGGAAATGGTTTTGGATGGAATTACCCGTAGTATTGTCCTGCGCATAATTCAAGAATCAGGTTTCCATACCGTTCTTAAACCAGTTAATTTTAATGATATAAATTTCTTAGATGAATGTTTTATCACCAGCACAAGCAGGGGGGTATTACCAGTCATTCAAATTGATGACATTCATATAGGTAATGGTTTGCCCGGTAAGAAGACAATGCAAATTCGTAAAGAATTTCTTGCGCTGATAAATTCTGAGTTGGAATTTATTTAATCAGTATCAATTTCCGAATCTTCACTATCCACCTCTGAATCAACAAGCTCATCTTCCGGTTCTAAATCTGATTCAAGAGATACTGGTATTTCTAACTCTCCGTTTTCCATTAATGCAATAATCCGATTTGCTTCATCAAGATCAGCTGCTTCAACATAAACATTTGCAGAACCAAGTCTACCCAGGTTTAGACCCATCGCTACACCCGCACTTTCCTGGATAACTTGCGACTCCACGCCAAAGGATTCCAACATTAGTTGAATGGTTTTGGCATCTAAATATCCTGTAGCTTGGTAGAGTAATTTAGGTTCCTGCATTTTTCTCTCCTTTTGCAATCAATCTATGTAAACGGTGATTCAGTTCTTGCAAATAATAATTTTTTGGATTTAAGTCATCCTGGAGTTCAAGCATCTTCAATCCAAAATCAACCCAGTAAACCGCTTGTTGGATATCTTTTCTATAATGTTCATAATGTTTTGCCAATTCAATTATACAAAACAAATCATTCAATTCAGCGCCAATTTCCCAGTAATTAACAGCTTTATCAAAAACACCTCTGCGTTTATATATTGTAGAAAGAGCTTGTATACAACTTATTTTCGTTAAAATATTCAAATTTGATTGGCTAAGTGCTTTTTCGTAGACCGAAATTGCCGTCGTGAAATCTCCGATTTTTTCGTGTAGCTTAGCTTCTGCAAAATTCAGTGACTCATATCTCTGCGTATACACTTCATCTCGATCAGCTAGAATAGTTTTTAATACATACGCAAGTGCAGCGAGGGATATCACATCATTGGCATTATGGTATAAGACACCAGATACGGCAGTGGTATTTCCTGTCCTCAAATAATCACGATAAATCTCTGGAGCCATCCAACCAGGAACTTCTTCTTCATTCCTTTCAAATTTCAGAACTTGTCTTTCAATGCTTTTTAATGATCGATCGTCAAATTGGTATCGCCAAAGAGAACGAGTAAACTTCAATTGATCCCAGTGAACTTTACCTTTGAGGTTGTGTGGCATCCGATACAAAATATATCGGGAATTCAGAATAGGAACATCAAAACCTATTCCATTATAAGAAACAATTGTGCTGTAAGGATCAATAAAATTTAAAAAATCCAGCAACATTGCTTGTTCCTGACCGGGTTCTTTGAGAAAATACTGCCTTAATTTCAATCGGTCATTCTGAAATACGGCTACACCCAGCATAAATGCAAACGTTCCAGAGGACTGTGACAACCCTGTTGTTTCAGTGTCTAAATAAGCGCAATCTGCCAATTTAATCTTTTTTTCAAAACCAGGTAAACTAAATTCCTTATTCATGTTGGAAAGGAATGAAAAGCTTATATCTCCATGTTGATAATCTTTGTTTAATATACTATCCACATAAAAAAAATCACCATAAATATTCGTATCAGTAATTCCAGTTAAAAACAAATTGTCGTTTGTTTTTTGAGCGATATGTATATGTCTGGTGCCAATATGAACACCGAGAGATGCTAATTTTTTTTCAAAATCTCTGTTCATAATCACTTTCCAATAATAATGACAATAGATATATTGTTTCTTCTTTCACACCAACACTAGACTCCATAACCGGTCCCACACAAGCTGGACAGCCTTGCACACAAGGGCATTGGCGAATATGCTGTAAAAATTCCGGGATTAATTGATTGAAGGATTTGAAAAAATTTTGTGAAAGTCCGATTCCAAATGGTATCAAATCGTAGAAAATACAAATCGCTTCACCACCAGCCAAATCAGAGTTCGATTCATAGAATACATCAATATCCGCATAATCGCACATCAAAAATAAAGGCGCGATATTTCGAAGTAAAAAACTAAAACCGGAAAGCCCATTGCGTACCCGAACATTTACTTCAACTTTTTGATGACAAGAAGGACAAAGGGCAATCAGATTTGTCAAATGATTTGCCTCTTCTGAATTGAAAAATAATTTGAAAGGTTTCTTATGATGGACATGATGTGCCTGGTTTTCTTCGATCAAACCACACAATTGACAAGTGTAATAATCTCTTGCCCGTACTAATTTTTTTATACTTTCCCAATTTTTTCCGTAATCATTTTTTCCAATCCTTAATAATTGATCCGATTTTATTTTTAAAATCATTTTCTCTGAAAATGTTATCCAAAAACCCTCAGTTTCCAGATTAAAAGCCGGCAAATCCAATTCTTTTTCCGCAATTGTTTGTTTCGAATCCCAGAGTATTTCTTTATACCCCACGATCTTGCTTTCAACATTTAACTTTCCAAAACTCAAATGATAATTTATATATGATTTAATTGAATCCTTTCCCAAAATCGTTATATTTGAGTTTCTTTTTGCTTCAGTAAAATAATTGTGTTGAGATTTATGAAGATACGCTTTATTTTCAGTCAGATTTAGATCTTTAACCATAAATTCTTCACCCAAGTGCATATATACTGCACCGGGATGTACCATCCACATACTACTGGTGTAATCCACTTGTCCGATAACGGTTTCCTTATCTTCATTTGTGGTGATTAGTTTTACTGGTGAACCACTTGTGTTGCGAATTGAAGAAATACCAGCAGCGTAATCTTTGGAAATCCAGAAATATTTATGATTACTTTTATGAATATGACCTTCGACTTCCAAGATTTCAATTAAAGGTAATATCGATTTCCAATCTAATTTTCCAAACGCTTCTTCCTCAGAAAACATTAACTCTTGTGCTGCACAACGTAGGTGAAATAAAAGTATCATTGGGTTATTAGGATTGACGTAAGCGTTTTCAGGTGATCTAAAAAACAGGAATTCCGGGCGATTAATCAGATATTGGTCTATAGGTGAATTGTTGGCAATTAAAATCGCATAAGACGGGTTATTTTGACGTCCAGCGCGGCCAATTTGCTGAATAGTTGAGGTGATCGAGCCAGGATAACCAGTAATAATTACTGAAGTTATGCCTCCTATATCTATACCCAATTCCAATGCATTGGTCGAAAACAATACTTTTGTTTTTCCATTTCGTAATTCTGTTTCAAGTTTTCTTCTTTCAGCAGCCAGATAACCACTTCGATATGCTTGTACGTAATCCGCTTCTTCTGGATGCGCTTCTCTGAAATATCTTAAACTTCGTTCAACACTTTTTCTGGATACCTGAAATACCAATGATTGAATCTTGTGCTGCATAAAATCTGAAGCTAATCTGACCGATTCATTTACAGCACTTTTCCTGATTCCAAATTCGATATTTTGAATGGGGGGGTTATAAAATACAATTGTTTTAGGACCTCTGGGGGCGCTGTTCTCGTGGATGTGAATGAATTTCTCTTCGAAAATATTTTCAGCCAATTCCACTGGATTCCCAATCGTTGCCGAAGAAGAAATGTAGATGGGGTTTGATCCATAAAGAGATAATACACGTTTTAAGCGTCGGAAAATATTGGCGACATGCGAACCAAACACTCCCCGATAAGTATGTAATTCATCCAAAACAATGAAGCGCAGATTTGTTAAGAAATATTCCCATGCTGTATGGTTCGGTAAAATTGCAAAATGTACCATATCCGGATTGGAGAGAATAAAGTTAGTCTTTTTCCTGATCTCAGCCCGTTTAGCTTGAGGGGTATCTCCATCATATACCGCCAAGGATATAGATGTTTTGTTTAGACTTTTGCGAATTTCATTAATCTTTTGAATAATCGGTATGGTCTGAGTATTTTGATCATATGTCAATGCTTTTGTCGGATACAAAAATAATGCATTTACAGGCAAATCACATTTCAAGAATTCATCTAAAATTGGCAAAAGATATCCCAACGTTTTGCCACTTGCTGTTCCAGTTGTTAACAACACGTTATGATTTAACCTTACCTCGTGATAACTTTCAATCTGATGCTTATACAGTTTATTAATCCCAGTATCGGACAAAGCGCTCGCGAGGTCGCTTGATAATCCTATTGGAAAATCTCCATAACTACCAATGAAAGGATCTTGTTGATGGATGTGTGTAACATCGCCACTTGAAAGGGAGTTTTTCAACCAACCATTCAAACTATCATTGGATTTCAGCGGTATTTCGGATTGCATAAAACCTCATTCAAAGATATACTGCAAAAACATTATCATGATAATCAAAATGTTGCATCTGATCTGGTTAATTCCTCTGGGGGTTCTGCTAGGTTTTGTCATTAATCATTTAGCAGATGTATTGCCAAATGAACGAAAAATATTCCTTAAACCATACTGCACAAAATGCAAACAAACGTTCGATTTAGGCAATTATATTACATTTCGTGCTTGTCCTAATTGTGACAACCCACCTGGGATCCGACGATTAATTGTGATAATTTTTATGATACTGGGTATAAGTATGTCTTTTTACGTTCCGCCCCAATACCCTAATGCTTTCTTCACAATAATTGTCATCCCTTATCTCATGCTGGTGTTTGTTATTGACCTGGAACACCGATTAATTTTGCATCCAGTTACTATAGCCGGAATTATTTTATTTGCCATAATAGGTATTTTTACAAATGGTATTTTTCAAACGTTTTTAGGTGGAGCGAGTGGTTTTAGCATCATGTTCTTACTCTATCTTTCGGGCATTCTTTTTTCACGATGGATGTCTAAAAGGCGAGGAGAAGAAATTGAGGAAGTTGCCTTAGGATTTGGTGATGTTAATCTTAGTCTTGTGTTGGGATTGCTTTTGGGTTGGCCAAAAATTGCTGTCAATCTTTTATTTGCGATTCTTACAGGTGGAATATTCAGTGGTTTTTTTATTTTATATTTTATTTTACGAAAAAAATATAATGCTTTTACCCCTATTCCTTATGCACCTTTCCTGATCATTTCTGCTATTGCCTTAATTTTTCTTTCCGCAAAATAAATCAATTACTATCACAATTAAAACATACTTGTTTTTTATAATTAAATGCGAAAAGATACTCCGCATAATTATTTAGCAGGGGATGCCCATAACCAAAATGCATGACTCAAAAATCAGATATCATTCTGCTTTTGTTGCAATTAAGAGCAATGGGAGAAAGGATTTATTGTATGGATCCGTTTAATCGGGGATACCAATACCAAAGAACATCTGCCGCTGGTTTACCACGGACTGAACTTCCAGGATTGTGTAAGGCAACATGATAATTAAATCCGGATGAAATAACTCCATGTATCCAATTAGTTTCATTTACGGCTGATAATAGAGCCTGGTATAAATCTACTTGTAACTGCATATCAATTGATAGTGAAGATTGTACATCAGAAGCTAGCTGATTCAATAAGTCACCATCAATGCAATCTTCACCATAGGCGACACAGCCCGTTTCAGCGCCAGTTGCAGAGGGGTAATCTATTGAAACAAAAACAGGTTTTTCGGTATTTTGCGAAACTGGATAAAGAACTGTATCAAATTTTTCTTTGAATGCCAGCGAAAACGCTTCGATATCCTGAGATTGAACATTCAAATTACCATCAAATTTTATTACATAACCATCAACCGAATTTCCAAATTTCTTAATATCTTCAATATCTAGTAAATTGGAATAAACAAACACACCATTAAGAAAATGTTGTTTAACAACCGGAACATCTTCTACTAATTGATTAACAATTAATTCTTTAAGACTGGGGTAATCTGAAAAAGTGGATAAATTGAGAATATCTGTAGATAGAACTACTTTCTCCACATTCATGTAAGCAGCCAAATCGGCGGTATATAGAAGATAATCTAAAAATTCCTTTTGAAAAATTGTTTGCCAGGCATCTTGTTTATTATCATCAAGCCATTGTTTCATTGCCAGGTCGGATACTTCCACAACCGGAGTCAACCAAACTTTTAAACCCTGCATTTGTGCTTTTTGAATCATAAGGACTAAATCTTTCCATAGTGGATTGATACCGGGTTTTTGAGAAAAAACAATAGGATTAAATGATTCGAGAGTCCATTCTACCGGAATTAGCACAGTGTTTGCAGAAATATCCAATAAGTTTTGATATGCTCCATCAATAAATAATGGTGCAGAAGGTGAATAACCAGAAATAAATTCTATTCCTGTTACAAACTCATTTCCTCGGTTATTTATTGCTGGGGCAACTAATGTAGTTGGTTCAGTAGCAGGTTGCCATAATGCCCATTTAAGTACATCGTCATTAATTGTTTGAGGAGTTAGCCCTGGTGTAAGGGAATATCCACTCGCATTTTTACCCATTGAGTTACTATCATCAGCTATATTGCAATTGTCGTTTCGACAATATCGGTAAGAAAAAGCACCAATCATATTAAAGGGTCCATATAAAATATACGACCAGCTATTTTCCCCGCTTTTCCACATTGGCAAGGGGTTTGTCCATCCAAATGGATTGAATTGGATGGAGACAGAATCAGAATCAGGAGTGTTATCAGGTACATTCACTATAAAAGAAATAGGCGCGGATTCACTTGATTTCCATGAATCAATTTTATCCACAACCGTCATATCCTTATTTGGAACTATTAGCTGACGAATGTTAAAAGTACCATCCTGTTTTAATTCAGCATTCCAAAAACCATCTCCCAATGAATATTTATACCGTAAATCAGCACCTTCAGGTAAGCTTAAGGTAACCGTAGTACTACCATCCGGGAGAGAAGTTAATTTGGGTGCACGTGCAGCAATTGTACTTGCGCCGGATTCTGTAACACCAAAAATATTTGATAATTGGTAAGAACTACCCAACATACGTATGGTTGCTTCTTGAGGATGATCAGCTGGTGGATAAACCAGGAAAGTAACGTTCACAAAATCTGAAGGTTTCACGCGTACATCCGCAGGAGTTGTTAAACCATCAGCTATAACTGCTTCTTGTTGAAATACCTGATATTCACCATCAGTACTAAGAGTTACTAAATTGTGCTTTCCAGCAGGCAACCCCTCTAGAGTAAATTTACCCAAGGAATTAGTAAAGGTATGTAAACCGCCGGCTGTTACAAAAAGATTTGGAAGAGGTGAATTATTTGTGCTATTTAAGATTTGACCTTCAATTCGACCGTAATTATATTGATATTGCAGATCACTCCAGTTTGTAATTTGATCGGTAATATATGCGGCTTTATCAATATATGCTACCCGATATTGGATATTTTTATTTTGATAGTTGGTCTCGTATATTGGAAGTGAAGCATTGCGATAATATCGATATTTGATTAATGAACCTAATTTCACGGGCAATCGCAGAGAAAACTGTGTTTCACTTATCTGTTCCATTGCGTAGCGAGTAGGATTTAAATCAATGCCGGTTACATCATCAAGCAATTCAAATACCATTTCTTCGCTTACAGCTTCGGGGATGTTTAAGTAAAAGACAGTTTCTGCAAACGGCAAATTCTGGTCGAATTGTTTTATATCAGTAGCTGTTTGTGGCGATTCCGATTCAGTTGATTCCCACAAGGTACAACCGGAAACTAATGGAACAATCAGCATTAAAACTACCAGCAGAGAAACAACTCCTTGAACAGTTTTCTTTGATGTCATAAGATTTACCCCAGTAGCTAAGAATTAAATTTCAGAATTTTTTGTTCGATTTCGTTTTGTTTACCCGCCAGGCTGCCAAGAACGCCATTAACGAATCTAGGAGTTGAATCTGCGCCAAAAAGTTTAGACAATTCAATAGCTTCATTAATTGCTACTTTTACCGGTGTACACTTTTCCACAGCGAACTCCCAGAGAGCTATTCGTAGGATATTACGATCAATCACAGCAACCTGGTCCATTGGCCATTCAGGCGCATGCTCAGCAATCAACTCATCCAGCAAGGAGGTTATTGGAATAATACCTTTAACTATGCTGGATATGAATTCTACTAATTTCTCTTCAATTGGCTCCTCTTCTAGGCGGAAAGCCAAAGAATCAAAAGGAGCATGACCGGCCATATCATACTCATACAAAACTTGAAGTGCAATGCCGCGTGCCTTGGTTCGCGCCTTCATAATTTATTTATTTGTATCCTTAAAATCAATATCTTCTACATGGATATTAATTTTTCCGACATCCATTCCCACCATTTCAGAAATAGCACGGGACACTTTTTGTTGAATTTGGTGGCTTACCTCGCGAACATTTACTGAGTGTTTCAAAATAACGTATAAATCTGTGTATACAATATCATCTTCAACGCTTATTTTCACCCCTTCACTTGCGCCCCTATTAAAAAAACTTTCAATATCTGATGGTATTGTTGCAAGTCGACTGACTCCATCTATTGAAAGGGTGGTTAGCTTTGCAATTGTTACCAAAACTTCGGGAGCGATGGTCGTTTTACCTGAAGTGTTTGAGGCTGTTGTCATACTTACTCCATATTAAGGTTCGATTTTATAATTGAATTTATTGTTTATTATACCCGATTGAAGAAATAATATCATATTGGTTGAAAATGGCCTCATGAATTATGTTCCAAAAATTGTAAGGAATCTAAGAAAACAGATTTATACTCTTGATCAAGGATAATGCAATGTCCGGAATTTTGATACCACAACAAATCTTTAGTTTTTGATGATATTTTCTGATATAACCACTCTATAGCTGATATATCTACAGTAGTATCTTTTGTTCCCTGTAATATAAGGATGGGTTGTTTGATATATCTCACCATTTTATTGGTAATAAGTTGTAGCATAAACATTTGATATGCTGCTTTTGTTGGGTTTACCCTATAACCTTTCCATGGGTGAGTGCCCGGAAGGGCAGGTGAGTCATCATCTACTCCTGCATTCGCTTTTTTTAAAAAGGGTTTGATAAAACGCAATGCAAAACTCGCCCATAAGTTTTTTACACGAAAGGCAGGGGCATACAATAAAACACCTCTTAATTCTGGATCTTTGGCAGCTATATGACTACAGATCAAGGCACCCATGGATTCTCCGCCTATAAAAACTTTGGAATACATTTTTTTTGCCTGATCAATACTTTGCTCTACCTCATTTACCCAATCTGTCCATTTTTGATTGTTTAAATCTTCAGGAGTTGTATTATGGCCAGGTAAAAGCGGAGCAATTATCCCATACCCATGCTGGTGAAAAAATTCCGCTAAAGGGCGAACTTCAACTGTTGTTGCTGTAAATCCATGAACCAGTACAATACAAACATCCCTGTTACCCAATAACTGGAATGGAGCCCCATCTAAATGATCGTTTTGCATAATATACTTCATTTATCCTCCCATTTAAGTATAGGAATTGTAACAACCGCGTTAGGTAATATTGCAATCCTAGGATTTAGATGGGTCTGACAAGCTAACTTTATCCAGTTTTCGATTTTTTCTACCGGCTCGATCAACAATTTTCGAACCAGATCTGGGTACATTTTAGAGTAAAGTGCTACATGTACGCGTTGTTGAATGATAGCAAATTGTAACGCCTTATGTGGTCCAATTACAAATGCCTGCTTAGAAAAATCATCCATAACTGCCTGTGGGTTTTTCATCTTACTAATATAGTTTTCATAACCTGTGCTTCCAGTACCTTCTCGACAAGCAGCCATTAAGAGGACTTTTCCACCAGTTTTTGTGATTCGAGCCGCATTTGTTAATGCTTTTTGGGCTTGATATAAGTTTATATCTTTAGGAAATCCACCTGCTGAAGCAATAACCAGATCAAATTGGTCTTCCGAGGAAATTTCAACTGCATATAATTTGTTAACTATTTTAATTGCAGATTGTATAACACTATCTGGGCTACCAAAATGAACTGAAACAATATTTTTTTGTTCGTCCATTACGCAACTTAGGCAAAGATCCAGTTCACTCATTTTGCCAATTTCTTCAACATCTTGACGAATGGGATTTAAATAAAATTCACACGCGGTTGCATGAGGGTGAGTTAAGAATTGGTGATTATAGGTAATGGTTTCTCTTGCAGCCAAACCAATAGAAACGCTTTTAGCAGCACCGGAATATCCAGCAAAATGATGGGGTTCAATGTTATTGACGGCAATTTTTATATCACAATCCAAAAAAGCAGCATTAAGCCACACCGGAGTTCCTATTTGTGTTAACCCTAGATACCGCAAATTTTCCCTTTCATCACAATCATGATTTGCAAATTGAAAAGATTTAAGTATTTCTTGAGGAATATAAGACAGTTTATCCACGCTGTCTGGAACATGCGTTCCATTAGCAATAAAAAAACATATATTCTCCATTGGGATTCCGTTTTTTAATAATAAATTCAACATAGGAGGTAAAAGATTAGAATAGGGTACTGGCCGGGTCCGGTCGTTTACAACAATTCCAACGGTAATGTTGTTAAGGGATTTTTGTTTTTGGATTAGTAAATTCTGAAGGACAAATGAATCTAATTCCACTTTGGAAATGATTGCTATCTGGTGGGGGTGAGGCATAATAGTTTGTACATATTGAGAATCCGGGAGTGTTATAGTAAGTTCATCCAAATCGTATTTTAAAGTTGTTGAATGCATTTCGGAATCTCCAAAAAACCCTTAAAAATATATTTAGAGTAAATCTTATTCTATATCTCAGATTCAACCAGTGGGGTGTATAAAGATATAAACAACATCATTATGGTTTCGATAAGAACTATTATCATAAACAAAAAAAATCTACTATAATTGTTTGATTATACCTATTCGTTGATAATATATGATGGTTTGAAATTATGGAAAATTTTATTAATACCTGGCAGGACAAGATCAATCAATCTTCTTTGAAATTACAGAAAAATAATTTTCAAACAATTAAATATCAAGATTTGGAACAATTATGGAAATCCATTATTTATCATCAGGATGGGGTTTTAAATCTTTATGCAAAACATATTATTTTTTTCCAAAAACTAAATCTCGTTGAATTATCCGAGTTATTTGATTTGCTGCAGGAATTAATATATTGCCAGCCTGAATTATTACATTATTTGCCTAAGGTCAAAGCAGCTCGGAATAATATTACCGAACAATTAATTCTTAATAAGAAAACAAGAAAAGACAACGATTTAGTGTGGAGTGAATTTACTTATTACACACCATCTGCTCCTGATATTCAAAAGATCCTTTCAGAAATTCTTTGGCTTTTGATGACAATTACGGGTGTTAAGCAAACATATTTATATTTAGCTAATCTCCCATATCAGGTATTTAACCCCTTTTTGACATTGGGAAATCTGACTCAGGAACAAAAACAAACGTTTTATGCCAATAATCTACGTGCAGATACCGACATTTTACTCTCACAATTGATAAAAACAAAACAAACTATCGAGATTTTTCCAAGTGATGTATATATTAAATTTCCATCAATCGTTTACCAAAATCTGGATATTCAACACGGTCTGGCTATCCCTTTGTTTATTGAAAATCGCATATTAGGCTTTATTATCCTTGTCGGCCCGCCTCCCCCACTTCGATTTGAAAACACTTCTGGTTTTGCAGATGATATTATACGATCTGCAACATCAATTTCTGGCGCTATGGCAATTGCTTTAGATAACACACGCCTATACGAAATTACAAATCAGCGACTGGCTGAAACCCAAAGCATTAATCAAATCACATTGGCGATGTTACGCTCTTTTCATTTAGAAGATATCCTGAAAATCATCTGTGAGAACGCGATTGACCTGACTAGAGCTGCAGGAAGTTCCGTTCATTTATTTAACCCTATTGATCAAAGTTTTAAATTGGTTTATCAATCCGGGTTTTCTATCCATAAAGACGTTACTCGCCCTTTTTCAACACCTTTTTTACGAAAAGTTGTTGATCGCAACGATATGGTCCTGCTAAATCGTTCCTCTATTGAACCAAAAGATGCCACTGAGGACGAAAAATTTTCAATATTAGCAATACCATTAAAAATACACGAAAAAATTGTAGGTATCTTAGACATCATAAAAAAAAGAGAGAAATTCACCCCAGAAGATATTCGTATTATTCAAATTTTTGCAGATCAGGCTTCAATTGCAATTGATCATACAAATCTTTATGAACAGGTTGGTCAAACCGCTAAATTGGAAGAACGCCAAAAAATGGCTCGCAATTTACATGATTCTGTAAATCAAAATTTGTATGCAATCCTGTTATATACTCGAACAATCCGCAAATTGATCAACACAAACAACAATCCTAAAGCAATTGAGATTTTGAATACGCTTTCAACGACCACAAAAGAAGCCCTCAATGAACTGCGTATATTTATTCACGAACTGCGTCCATCAATTTTAGAAAATGAGGGACTTGTTTCTGCTATTCACACCAGACTTGAAAATGTTGAAAAAAAACTAGGTTTTAATGTTTTATGTTCTATAATCCCGTCAGAGCTTTCTTTTGGTGATATTAGATTGGACATTCAAGAGGCAATTTATAGAATCACTCAGGAAGCTCTGAACAACATAGTTAAACATGCTAAGGCTGAAAATATCTATGTTGCATTATCAATAAATGAAATTGGCATAAATTTGGCTGTTTCAGACGATGGAATTGGTTTTAACCCGGATGTATCGCAAGGTTATGGATTAAAATCAATGAGAGAACGTGCAGAATTATTGCACGCAAAGTTATCCATTCAATCAAGCTCAGGACAAGGTTCAAGAATTCAGGTAGAGGTGCCATTATGATTAGAGTACTAGTAGTTGATGATCATCCCATTGTCCGCAAAGGCATTGTTTCCATGCTGGATATAGAAACCGATATTCAGGTAATTGGTGAATGTGTTAATGGAATTGAGGCCGTTGAAAAAGCGAAAACAGCAAAACCTGATGTTATCGTAATGGATTTAGTGATGCCGGAAATGGATGGTGTGGAAGCTATTCGTGCAATAAAAACATATAATCCCGATGAAAAAATTCTTGTCCTGACCAGTTTTACAAGCGACGAGAAGGTATTCGCCGCTATTGAAGCCGGCGCATCCGGTTACCTGCTTAAAGATTCTGATCCAGAGGATTTGGTGCGTGCAATTCACCAGGTTCATCGCGGCGAATCTTCTCTCCACCCACAAATTGCCAGAAAACTTTTAAACCAAATGACCCGACCAAAGACTCAATCAGTTCCAGCACAAATTGACACCCTCACCGATAGAGAATTGGAAGTATTAGCTTCATTAGGTAAAGGTTTAACCAACCAGGAAATTGCTGAGAAATTGTTTGTCAGCAAAGCTACAGTACATACCCATGTCAGTAATATTTTATCCAAGCTGAACCTTACCAATCGAACTCAAGCTGCATTATATGCACAAAAAGAGGGATTAAAACCTGGCACCTAACCGAAAACGATTACCAAAAATCATCGGTTATCGGAAAAACGACAAAAATCGGTACTAATTAAGAAAGCCCAATCTAATAGTTCGTGTTTTTGTAAATATTATTGGTTGATTCACTCTCTTGTTTAATTTTATTGAAAAATGGATTCGTGCGGATTCAATTTGATACTTTCTAAATACATCCTGGAAAGTCACCCATATCCACAATTTACTCAACCCCATTTTGTGTAATGGGTAGTTCTGCTTTGGACGATAATTGCGATTCTGCAAACGGATTTCTCTTTCTATCCGTTTTAAATAAATTTTAGAGGTTTTTAAACCAAATTCTGTATAGAGTGATGTAACAGTATTAAAGGGATCACGAACAAATTTGTCATAATGAACAAATTGAACCTGAGATGGCGGCAATCCTTTAAGTACTTCCCAAGGATGGGTATACCAATACTTGATCATTTTTAAGAGGTTTTCCTTAAAAGGGTACTCTTCTTTCGGATCACAAGTGAGGCGCCATTTAAATGACCACAGATTTATACTAGAAGGAATTACTTCTAAAGGAGAACGAATCAGATAGACAAATTTCGCATCCGGGAATGTCTTTAAAATTGCTTCAACATTTCCGGAAAAAGAAGGACTTTTTGAAAGGTATATTTTTTTTCCACCATGATAGTAAACATGGCGCTGTAAACACAGTTTATAAAAAGTCATTACACGTGATTTTTCTTTTTCTGAAAACCATTTGTCAAAAGTTGCAAAAGATGGGGTTCGGTCCTTTTCCATGATTGGAAATAAATTCCAGGGAATAATCCCCGACCAAATATGTGCAAACAAACTTTCGTCTTCCTCTGGTTCACGTACTCCCAATTTATGGAAATTAACTTCACCCTGAACATATTTTCCCCATAAAAAATCAAATGTCCGCAATATAGGATTACCCATAACGCGATCGATAATCCCAAAAAATTTTAATAACTTTCGTTGTGTTATGGAAGCGGCTATGATAATCTCCCATCCGCTCATAGAAGTAAATTGTTTATAATCTATAGCAAGCAAGCGATGAAGAAAAGTTGTTCCACTTCGGTAATTGCCGATAACAAAAATTGGAGATTTCAAATTTTGCTTTTTATAATTTGGAAAGAATATCTCATCTAGAAAAAAACCAGTCCAGGTAAATAATTCCAATATAGGAAAAAAGAAATAGAAAATAAAAAGAACAAGAATTCTTTTGGGTTTTAAGGCATAATTAGTATGATTAGCCTTAAATAAAGCATGGTAACTGTGTTTAAGGCTTAATTTAAAATCAAAAAACATAACATTTTTTCCCATCAATATATATTTTATTATGGAAATGGATCATGGACAATATCTCAATCAATACCAGTATCCAGGATTTTCTGGAAACCATCCGCATGGCTCGAAGCGAAAATACATTTCGAACCTATCAAAACGGCCTGAATGCATTTAAAGCCACTATACAACAACAGGATTTAGATATAGAAACAAATTCTGTGACACAAATTTCCGAAAAGCTCTTTGCGATGCATATAGCTAATCTAAAAAATTATGCCCCAGCTACTGAAAGACTTTATTTAACAGCTTTGAGTGGTTATTACGAATATCTGGTTGCGGAAAATTTGGTCACACTAAACCTTCAAACCATCAAATCCCTTATTCGAAAACGTGCTCGAAGAACCGGTTTGAGATTACCTCAATTTCCAAAATCCGCTATCGAAACCATCATAGAACATATTTCAACCCTTCCTCAAGTAGAAACCGAAAACAGAATCGACCGTTTAATAAATTTACGCGATAGAGCGTTTCTCCTCTGTCTGGCCGATACTGGACTTCGAGTTCATGAAGCTTGCAAATTAAGACGAGGTGATATTGATTGGTTTGAGGGAAAGGCAATCATTATTGGGAAAGGAAATAAAGAGGATGTAATTCGTTTTTCAGAAAGGTCAATTCAAGCTATACGAGACTATCTTAATGTACGTTCAGAATTGGATGGCGCTTCTGGTGTACCTTTAACGTCTCTCCCAATTTTTGCTCGCCATGATAAAGGAGCCGGCAAAAGAATAAAATCTATAACTACCACAACTGGTAGAAATATAGTTTCTGAGCGAGTCCGTCAATTTCTAGGAGAACTAGCAGTTGGAACAATTACACCCCATTCTTTTAGGCATTATTTCGTTACGAGGGTTCTAGACAGCTCAGGAAATTTGAAACTTGCACAATCGTTAGCAAGACATAGAAATATTGCCATTACTCAAAGATATGCTCATATAAATGATGATGAATTGGATCGTGGATACAACAACATTTTTAAATAAACTTTGTTATATTTTTGGACAGCCGTATACTCAATACAGGCAATTAACCAAAGAGAGACCGATGAAAACCACTTTCTTAGCTAACAAACATGGTTACCAGTTCCCCAATCGCTTTGAATTAGATTGGATGAAAGAAGTATTTAAAAAATCCAAAAACAAATATTTCTACGGACTCTGTGGTGGTATGTGCTTTTCAGCCCTTGATCATTTTTATGAAAACACTCCCCTTCCCCCATATACTGATCCTGAAGAGATTCCACAAAATTATGTAAATTATCTATGGTCGCGCCAATTAAATAGTACTTCTTTGAAACAATTATCAAAATTATTCATCTCGGCTGCTCAAAACAAGCAATTACTGCTGGATAAGACTATTAAACATGAAATTCCATTAATCATAAGCCGGATTAATCGAAATATTCCGGTACCCATCATTATCTGTCGTTCAAGATTATTGGAAAATCCCACGGATAATCACCAGATAATTTTAACAGGTTGTCGAGTGGATGAAGGAAATTATAGTTTTTATTGTTTTGATCCCAACCATCCTGGATTAGAACCGACAATCCAAGTTAGCACCGACCTTAATAAAGGGATCACTCAAAACACAGGTGAGAAAATAATTGCATTCTTTATAAATTCTAGTTATCAACACAAACGAATTTTTCAGAAAACCTGAGGTTAAATATGCCTAATATACTCTCTCGTCCGGTAGTACAAGCCCGTTATGGTAGTTATACCGCCTGTGCATTGGTTGGTTGCCATTCTGTATCCCTGGCGTGGAATATTGACGACCATGAAGACCGATCGTCTTTACTGGGATTTGCAATTAGACGATCCAGACTAGATGAAGAATTAAACCTTCATGATATGCGATGGTTGGAAGGTCAAAAACGCTTTCCAGGCCTGGAAAATGAAAATTATGGTTTAAACATTCCATCTTATAAGGCCCCATTTCAGAGATTTCGATGGAATGACTATTCTGTTAAACCCAATCAAATTTATCGATTTGAAATATTCCCAGTAACTGGGCAACCAAACGATATCATCATGAACCCTCCTATAGTTATGGATTTTAGAACATTTATGAATAGTGCTGGTCCCTTACAAATTTATACGAATCGTGGTGTCACCTCAGCTCTTGCTTACTACGATTTATTTAAAGATAAACACCCTTCTGAAATTCCAGATGGTTCTGCATATCGTTGGCTTTCCCGCGAACTTAAAGAATCTGCTCAAAATTTTATTGAACAAAGTGAACCAGGTGACGAAATTCATATTGCTATTTATGAATTTCACGATGATGCAATAGCCAATGCATTGTCTTTAGCATCCGCTAAAGGAGTAGTTATTAAAGTTGTTTATCACGCTCCTGATCCAAATCAAGGAACTATGAAAAAAAGCCTCGCCATCATTCAACAAAACCATCTTGATTCAATTTGTATTCCACGTACCAAAACAAAAATTAGTCATAATAAATTCATGGTCTTACTACGCAATCAAAAACCAATACAGGTTTGGACCGGATCTGCCAATTTTAGTGAAGCTGCATTTCACTTTCAAACAAATTTCAGTGTTGTTATTACCAATGAACATGTCGCTAATTTATACGAACAGTATTTTAAATTGTTAGCAATGGATTTGCCGCGAGGTAGAAAAAATAAATCCAGTGAGTATATACAGGACCAAATCGATAAAATACTTTCCGAATATAAAACAAATCATATAGAGAGGAAAGAAAATCTCTATTTTTCTCCAATAAGGAGTAAAGAGATTGTTGATGTTGCTGTTGAATTAATTCGCAATGCAAAATCCGCTATTCTCTTAAGCAGTCCTTTTGGAATGGATAAAGCAATTATTTCTGCTATTGGGGAAAATTCTAAGGATATATTGGAATACGGACTGGCAAATGCAACTGCAACAAAAAAAGTGGCAGGTTTGAATAAAAAGAATACTCGCTTTTTTACACCCACCAGACTTGAAACTTATCTTGGCCGACGTTGGGATGCAAAAATGTTTGGAAGTCACAAAATTCATGCAAAATCATTGATCATAGATCCATGGAGCACATCTCCAAAAGTCATGTTTGGATCAGCAAACTTCAGTGAGCCTTCATGCAAAGAAAACGATGAGAACATGCTTCTTTTTGAGAATGATCCACGATTAGCTGCAATAATGGCTACTGAATTTTTACGTATGTTTGACCATTATAAATCGCGCTGGTTCATTAATAATTTTTTCGCTGAAGATAACCAACAAAATCGTTACCTGGCTGAAAACGGAGACTGGTCAAATATTTATTTCCGAGCAAATGCTAATTCTCATAAATATAGAGATCGATTGGTGTTTTGTGGAAAATAAATTTTACGCAAACTCGTTGTGATAAAGTTTATCATTCACGATACACATTAAGCGCTCCTCTTGCGGTAAGGCAAAACGCGCTTGATCTCTCAGAATATTCACATTGGCAAAAAACTCACGCATCATAACCACCATCAAATAGCGAGCATTCGGTTCAAGCAATAAATAATCTTTACCACTGGGTTTAAAAGCACCGGCTAATTGAAGAAATAACAATTCAGGAAATAATTCCCATTCCACGGGTCCACCAAAATCATGATTAAACTTCTTTTTATCAAGGGACAAATCAAACAGTTCCATCATCAAGCGATAACGCATCCGGTCACGTTTTGCAAAAGACTTAACGGCATAAACAGGCAATTTTCCCTTTTGAATCATTTGTTCATATTGTTTAAGAGAAAATGTGTTCACCAATAAATTTCCATTCAGATAGCTAAAAGAGCCAGACCCGGTCCCAACATACTCTTCATATTTAACGATGTATTCATCTATCATCGAAACGTCTTTTCTTGAGAATGTCCATGCCGAACTTGGGTTGTACTCTCCATGTAAGCCATCCGCTATTAACTGAAAAAATTGATATTCTCTATTCTGGTTAACTCGGCCCAATGTTCGCTCCATGGCCCGCTTTACAGATGGCGCACTCATTAATGGATAGAATGTAGTCTGATCAGCACCCGATCGTTTAATAAATTCCAAATCTTTTAGCAGCATTGTTTCAGTCTGATCCGGCAAATTGTAGATCATATCAACATTTAGCGCAGGTAAAATTCCAACAGCATTTTGAATGATCTCTAATATTTTTTCACCCGAACCAAATTTATCATAACGGCTCATTTGTTTTAATAAAGTATCGTCAAAACTTTGAACTCCCACTGAAAGTCTGTCTACCCTGCCCTTTAATGCAGTTAATATTTCTTTGGTCAGGTGATTTGGGTTGGTTTCACAAGAAACTTCTTGAATGTTAAACAATTTTTTTGCATAGTCGATAGTTTCAATTAATTCATCTACGATCACCGTGGGTGTTCCTCCCCCGATATACATATTTACAAAATCATACCCCAAGTCTGCTATCAGATCCAATTCTCTGCGTAAATTTTTGAAATAATCTCGCGTCTTTTTTTCATTAAAAATGAAACGGTTGAATGAACAATATGGACACAGACTTTCACAAAAAGGTATATGAGTGTATAAAACGTATTTCTTCTTTAAATCCGGTTGAGGATATTGAAAAGTTTCAGGAATATTTGAAATTTCCAATTGTTGGTATGTAATTTTATCAATCACTTCCGATAAAATAGATGAAAAAAAGGATTGTTGAAATTTTTGCAATGCGTTTTTCATTTTTTACGCCTTCGTATTATTAAGATTTACCATTAATGTGATAATCTTATCATAATTTTACTGCTCCATTGTATATGTTTATTTATAATTTATCCCATTTAGCTACAGGAATTTGCCATGAAAATCGGAATTATTGGTGGTGGTCCCGCAGGAATGATGGCGGCTATCGAAGCTTCAAAAAATCATCAAGACATTACCATAATTGACAACAACACTTCACTTGGAAGGAAACTGGGTGCAACTGGCGGCGGTAGAGGTAATTTAACCAATAAGTCAGTTGTTCCAGAATTATACAAGTCATCCAGTAATTTTCACTACAAAGAATTAATCCTTCAGTACAACTATCAATTTCTTTACGAATACTTTAATTCCATTGGTTTAATTACATATCACACTGATGATGGGTGGGTATATCCTGTTTCGAATTCTGCAAAAAACATCGCAGAGTTTTTATCAAATCGAGTGGAAGCAAGTGGGGTTAAAATTATCAACAATCTATTTGTTGAAGAAATAAAATTAGAAAAGAATAGTTTTTTATTGAAGACTAAATCCACTGAAAAATTTACATTTGATAAATTAATAATTGCCACTGGTGGTAAAGCCTACCCACAATTAAACTCCTCGGACCACATGCTGAATATTGTACAAAAGCTTGGCCATCATATAATCTCTTCTCAGCCCGCGTTAGCTCCAATAGAAACCACTAAACAATCTACCAGTCTGTTGAATGGTGTCCGTTTTGATGCAACTGTTTCATTAATAACGAATGGTCAAAGGAAGGGAGTGAATTTTGGTAACATGATATTTACTGAATGGGGCGTTAATGGGCCTGCTGTTATGAATTTAAGCCACTTTTTTCATGCTGAACAAGGAAAAGTTGAACTTAATATTGATTGTTTTTCTGGTTTAACAAAAGAACTTTTAGATGTTTTTCAAACACAAAAACATCAATTACTCTATATAAACCTGCTTCCTTTTTTTCCATCAAAACTAATTAATCAACTATTTAAAAATAGCTCCTTAAGTAAAAATATTTCTACTAAGGAGTTTTACCAGCAATTTCAGCACAAACTGAGAAGTTTTTTTACCCTTAATGAACGTGTTATTGCAGTTCGTGATTTCTCATTCGCCCAAATATCAACAGGATCTGTCCGAGCTACGGAAACAGATCCTCAAACTCTACAATCAAAGATTAATCCTGGTATCCATTTCGCAGGAGAAATATTGGATGTAATAGGTCCCTGTGGAGGCTTCAACCTCCACTGGGCTTTTGTAAGTGGTATTGTGGCCGGAAAATACGTTTAGTCAGCTAATAAAACACTCTTCTTCTGATTTTTTCCACGATCTTCAGTGTTCAGAATACGTTTTCTGATTCGGAATGTATCCGGTGTTACTTCCAATAATTCATCATCGGCCAAAAATTCCAATGCCTCATCTAAAGAAAGTGTTCGAGGTGTGGTCAGACGATATTCCATATCCTTGTTTGAAGAACGCATATTAGTAAGGTGTTTCTTCTTACATATATTAACTGTGATGTCGCTTTCTTTATACGTTTCACCAAATACCATTCCCTCATAAACATCAACTCCCGCACCAATAAACAAGGTGCCCCGTTCTTCTGCGTTTTTAAGTCCATAAGTAGAAGTTACACCTGTTTCCCAGGAAACTAATGAACTGGTTGACCGTGAAGGGATATCGCCTGCATACTCTTCATATCCTGAAAAAATCGTATGAATAATCCCTTGTCCCCTGGTTAATGTCATAAAATGTTGGCGCAAGCCTAATAATCCGCGCGTAGGAATCAAATATCGTAAAACAACACCATCCAAACGATTTTCCATAGAGAGTAATTTTCCACGTCTGGTTCCAAACAATTCTACAACAGAACCAACCGATTCTTTTATTGTTTCAATGATAGCCTCTTCAAAAGGCTCCAATGTCTGTCCATGATCACCCTGTTTGTAAATGACTTCAGGACGTGAGACCTGAAATTCATATGACTCCCGCCGCATTGTTTCAATTAAAATAGCTAGATGTAATTCACCACGCCCTGAAACCATAAACCGATCTGCAAATTCGGTCTCTTCAACCCTTAGGGCTACATTATTCCGGATTTCCCGAAATAAACGATCACGTATTTGTCTGGTAGTTAGAAATTTTCCTGATCTGCCTGAAAATGGTGAATTATTAACTTCAAAACTCATTTTTACTGTAGGTTCTTCTACATAGATTCGCGGTAAAGCAACCGGATTCTCCGGATGTGCCAATGTTTCTCCAATGCTAATATCCTGAATACCAGCGATAAAAGCGATGTCTCCAGCCTCTACTTCAATAGCCCGTTTTTTCTTAATACCATCAAAAACAAATAAATATTTTACTTTCTCGGTTACAGTTCTGTCATCCAACGTCATCCGAACAATATCACTTGATTCTTTGACTTTTCCAGCAAATACACGTCCTAAACAGGTAACTCCCAAGTGGTCATCATAGCCTAAATTTGCAGCTAGCATCTGGAAAGGAGCATCCATGTCAACAATCGGTCCAGGAATTTCATGAACGATGGTTTGGAAAAGCGGTTCAAGGTTTGCTTGCATACTATCAGGAGATAATCCAGAAATTCCTTCTACGGCGTTACAGTAAACGACCGGAAAATCAGCCTGAATCTCATTCGCACCCAGCTCAATAAATAAATCAAAAGTTTCGTTAAGTGCTCTCTGAGGCTCTGCATCTTTGCGGTCAATTTTATTTATTACCACGATCGCTTTTAAACCAATCGCTAACGCTTTTTTTAAGACAAAACGAGTCTGAGGCATTGGTCCCTCAGCTGCATCAACCAATAACAATACGCCATCGACCATGTTAAGTACTCGTTCCACTTCGCCACCAAAATCAGCGTGACCAGGTGTATCAATAATATTGATCTTTATCACTCGTCCGCTGTCTTTGTCATGGTAAACAACAGCTGTGTTTTTGGAAAGAATTGTGATGCCACGTTCACGTTCCAAGTCGTTGGAATCCATCACACGTTCTATTACGGCTTGATGCTCAGCAAAAACATTGGATTGTCTCAACAAGCCATCCATCAAGGTAGTTTTACCGTGATCAACGTGTGCAATAATTGCAATATTACGAATATCGGGTCTTTCTTTTTGCATAAATCACCTTTAAATAAGTATCCCGGCAGTTAAGCCAAGGATCAATTATACCCCCATTTCAATTTATCGGTGAATACCTCTCTTCATCAGTAGAATGTAAATACCAAAAATAATCAACCCAATTGAACCTGTATTACCAATAAAGCCAACGGCACTCTGTGGGTTTCCTGCAATATACAATCCCCAGCCAACCATTGCCAATATTCCACCAGGTATTAAAGGCCACCAGACAAATTGTAGGGTTTGGACCCTGGAAAATATCGTGATCAAACCCCATCCCAAAGCAAACCAAACCAACATTATACCAGTTTGAATGAGAGGATTATTCAATGCGGGATCTGCCCAAGCATTATATATTCCCGGAATAATCCCTATTATTAAACTACCAGGAATGACTAAACCAAATAAGCGCCAATACAAACCGTATCCTAATAAAGAAACTCCAATTCCTAAACCTATAAAGAAAAGGAAATCAAGAAAACGTTTCTCGGATTGCAGAAAGGTAAAGCCTAACATAATGGACATCAAGAATGGGGAAAACATCCAAAATGCCACTTTTTGTTTTATAAGATAGAAACCTGCAAAAATAAACAACCAGGCAATTCCCAAACACAGAAAAAACATGCCCAGGATTTGATAAACATCCAGATTTTGAATAAAATAGAAAACAAAAATAAGGGTAGATAGTAAAGTCCCAATAAAACTACCCAGGTAAACTAACGAATTTCGATGGTGTTTGATACCTGTATAATAAAACATAATCCCAATTGCAACCGGTAACAATACCAATAACCAACCAGTTTGTAATAAATTTTCCATGAAAAAGACAATACCTGAAAAGACAAGAATGATTCCTGTAATAGATATAAAATTTTTTGTGATCGGTCTATTTACATTATTATTCATATTTCATCCCAAACTGATTTTTCATTATTGTAATGATTTATTTATAAACCAACATGTGCCTCTGGTCATATTCAATTCCTATTTATAGTAAACCGTTTTCTTTTGCTATTAAGACTGCATGCATCCTATCTCGTGCATCTAATTTATTAAAGATGCTGGTTAAGTGATTTTTTACAGTTCCTTCCGCAATAACCAACTGTAGAGCAATTTCTTTATTACTTAATCCAATTGACACCATTTTTAATATCTCCAATTCTCGCCTGGATAGATTTTCCAGCAATTCATTGAATGGTTTTTTAGATATCCTGGGCATCCTGGTAAATTCCGCCATAACTTTTGCAGTAATAGTTGGAAGAAGGTAATATTCTCCCCGGCTGGCTGAACGAATTGCTTCAAAAAGTTTTTCCGGTGATACATCTTTCAATAAATACCCAACAGCACCGGCATGCAATGCATCAAAAACCAATTCATCCTCATCAAATGTTGTGAGCACAATTACTTTCGTTTGAGGATATTGTTGTGATATTCTTTGAGTCGCGTCAACACCAGCTAGAATTGGCATTCTTAAATCCATAAGCACAATTTCTGGATGACTCTTTGCAACTTCCAATAACGCTTCTTCACCATTTCCAGCTTGACCAACGACCTGAAAATCTTCTTGAACAGATAATAAAGTGAATAGTCCTTCTCGAAATAATTCTTGATCATCTACGATGAGAATTTTAATCATTTTTATCATAAGGCAACTCAATTCCAATCTTAAATCCAGTATTTTTGGAAGTCTCAATTAAGAAACTACCATTTAGCATCTCTATACGTTCTTTTACACCTCGGAGGCCATAACCACCATGAAATTCATTAGTTCCAACACCATCATCTGCAATCATCACTTTAATTTTTTCTTGGTCCGAATAATCTATTGTTAAATAAAAATTTTTTGCTTTTGAATATTTACATGCATTATTAACTGTTTCCTGTAGAATTCGAAAGATTGCATCCCGTAAAACAGTGGTCAACGGCCTGTTTTCACCAACCACAACATAATTTGTTTTTATATCAATCCATTGGCAAGGTCTGATAGCCCTTTGAATAACCAATTCAAAATCTTCATTCTGAACTTCATCTACACGTAAAGCAGCAACTGATTTTCTTACATCGATTAGTGCCAATTGAGATTGTGAACGCGCTTTTTCAATCGATTCCCCGGCTTTTTGGGGCTCCCGTTCTAAAACCGCCTGTGCAGCTTGCAATTGCATATGGATCGTTGTTAAATAATGTCCCAATCCGTCGTGAATTTCACGTGCAAGGCGATTTCGTTCCTGGATAATTGCCAAATGCTCAATTTCATCTGCATAAATTCTAAGCCGCTGATTGGCATCTTCTAATTCTCCAACGAGACGTTCAACTTCTCTACGAGATTTTTCCTCATCTAATGCCATTTGTGTAAATACCATTATGTAGATTAACCCAGCAAAAACTGTCGGTAAAGTGGTCCATATTTCAGACCAGTTACCTGTGTTCAATCTTTGGACAACTGCATACCCAAAGACAATCATCCCATTTACAAAATAGAGCCAATACCCGGGTGCCATTACTACAGCATGGCCAGCCAAAGGCAATAATAGTAAAGCTGAAAAACCGGCTCCTTTACCAAGAAAAACTATTAAAGAACCCAGGGGAATTTGAATGAGAAAGTAAAGAATAGTCCATTCAAAAGATTTTTGTTTAAGGCAAAAAGAATACCCATAAATACCAAAGGAAATGTACCCCACACCAAGTAACACCATCGCAATCAAACGCAAATAATCTGTTTCTTTTAATTCACTAAACATAGCAAAGTAAGAAGCCAGAACCATGACTGCAAATGCAAGGTCACTGCTCCCACCGGCAATTGAATTTAATGGTTTTTGAAATTTATGAGTGGTCATTATCGGTATTTTAGTGTATATCAAAAAAAAGGTCAATTCTATAGTTGGCTACACGAAATTTATGCCGAGAAAAAAGACAGAGTGCTTATTTCATCTACTCTGTCTTAATTGATTAAACGATTTTTTCTCTTATTTTTGAACTGAGATAATCCATCGATGCTACAACAATTGCAATTGCCAACATTTGCACGGACGCTGCCCGATAATTCAGTAAATTAATGTTTTGCTGTAGCAAAAATCCAATACCACCTCCGCCTGCAAAACCAATGATCGTTGACATGCGTACATTAATATCCCAGCGATACATTGTAAAAGAAATGTAAGGTGGGATAATTTGCGGGATCACTGCATAAACTATTGTTTGCAATCTGTTAGCCCCTGTTGCCGAAACAGCTTCAATTGGACCAGCAATAATGGATTCCACTTGTTCAGAATATAATTTTGCAAGTGCTGCTATTGTATGGAGTGCCAATGCAAGAGAGCCTGCAAATGGTCCAATGCCGACCCAGACTACAAATACAATTGCCATCACCAATGCTTCGATCGATCGTAAAACATTAAATATAGTTCGGGTAAGAAAATATACTACCATCCCAATTGGTACGGCAGCCTTTGGTTTATAATAAACACCAGCAAACCCGCCTATTAATGCACCAACAATTGCTGGGATTATTATCAACACTTGAGGATCATTTATCTCGTAAACCCAATTAATTCCAGCCATAATCACAAGGGCCCATATTGCCCCAGCCATGGTTATGAATATAACCCCTAATATTTTTAAAACTGACAAATTATATTTTTTTAATACCCAATTCCCAAGTTTTCCACCCATGCTAGAAAGAACACCAGCAACAATCAAAGCGGTTACTCCAGTAAATGCCATACCAATAATATCGCCAATATCAGCAATAAATTTTCCCAAAAAGCCAAAGCTTCCCAAGGCAATTACTAAACGATCTCCTATCAAAATCATCAGTTTACTGAGCATAAATACCGTAAGAATACCTAGTAATGAGGAAACAAACAACCCTAAATACTGAATAGTTTTCTCGGAATTTGAAGGTAACTCATCTTCTTCTTGGGGAACTGATTTTTTAAATATGAAATACGCCAGACATGCCCCTACAATTACAACAATAAACACTACGATTGTATTTACTGCCAGAAAATCGCTAAGGCTTTTTAATAAACCAGCGGCTTTTCCTCCGAAAAATAATCCAATTGGAATGGCGATTAAGTTAAATGCTATTACAAGAATCGGGCTGGTAACATCACTCATTATATTTCTTGCTGCAAAAAAGCTTAAAGGTACAGCCAATAGAGTTGCCAGGGTAGTTGCTAATAAAGCCAAAAATACAGTCTCAATGATTTTATCCCAGGTATCCAGGGCAGATCTTGTCAAATTCGGTGGTCCGACATTTTTCCTTGAGATGGTTTGGATTTTTTGTTCCGCAGTTTCTGGACGTTTCGGTAATTTTACTTCCAACGAAAAAAAACCTTCTGCATCCGTTTGCATACTGCCCAACCCTAAAACAACACCGCTTGGTGGCAGAAAATTGATTGGACCGCTTATATTTGGTTCAAAATTGTAACCTTCAATTCGAACCGTCTCACCTGGTTCAGCACAATTCTTGTCAAGTAATAAATATGTGCCAGATTTATCAATTTCAGGGGGCTGAAATCCACCCTCAGGACATGGCATAAAAAAAGGTACTTCTATAGAAATCTCTTCTTTATCATATTCAATAATTTCAGGTTTTGCTAAAGCCCGTAAAATTCGGAATAATTGTGTTTGTCTACGTTCTGATTTTGTTTCATCCAGATTCACTTTGGTAACTTTAAATCCATAAGCATACACGATCAAGGCTGCAAAAATCGCTAAGCCAAGTCCAAGCGATCGGAGTAATTTTGAATTTTTCATAGCGCCCTCTTATCCAACCCGTTCTGCTTCTTTACCATATATATCTTTAAATTTTTGGTCATCAATTTCTTTTGGCGACCCTTCAAACATCAAATTACCATGATTCAATGCAACAACCCGGTCAGCATAACGGTGAACCAGATCCAAAAAGTGAAGGCTACAAATAACAGTAACTCCATCTTCTTTGTTGATTTTCTCTAAATATTGCATAATAGAGTGCGCAAGGACGGGATCTAAACTAGCCACAGGCTCATCTGCCAGAATCATTCGTGGCTCCTGCATCATCGCTCGTGCAATTCCTACACGTTGTTGTTGTCCCCCACTCAATTCATCTGCACGGTTGCTGGCTTTATCTGCAATCCCAACTCGATCCAATTGTCGCATAGCTCTATCAATATCTTCCTTCGGAAAACGGTTTATTAAACTAAAAATTGGATTAACATACCCTAATCTACCGCTAAGCACATTGGTCAAAACGCTAGATCGATTAACCAGATTAAAATGCTGAAAAACCATACCAATTTTTCGGCGTATTATTCTCAATTCATTATCTGATGCTGCGGTTATATCCTCTCCATCCCATATTATTTTTCCGCTAGTTGGTTCTACCAATCGATTTATACATCTTAAGAGTGTAGATTTGCCTGAACCACTTAAACCAATAACTGCTAAGAACTGACCATTAGGAACAGAAAAGCTTACATCTTTTAAGGCTTGAACATCGCCATCATAAGTTTTAACAAGTTGCTTTACTTCAAGCATGATACTCTCTTTTTTCCACACTTGTATTATATGTTTATATAAAGTAGGTCCCGGAAGAAACTTACTCCTTCCGGGACCGTTTGAATTAATTAACTTCTACCGGAAATTTTCCAATGATGTTCCGTTTGCTTCAGCAACTAATCGGATTACATCGTAATCAGCATCGACTGCGACATCAAGACCAGTCCAGTTATAGAAATCGGGGTGGCCAATTGATTCCATCCATGAATCTGTCTTTGCAAACTCAAGCAATGCTTGTTCAATCTTTTCACGTACATCAGCAGGAAAATCAGGTCCAAATGACAGTGTGTCATTGGGAATAGCTGGTGTAAGCGCCAAAATCTTAACTTTCTGAATTACATCCGGAGCTTCTGTTCGAATATTAGCACGAGCATCCAATACTTGCCATCCACCACACATAATGGTGTCATCAACGACTGCACATTCAGATACCAGATCATCCGGAATATCGGGGTAGTCGCCGATAGCCCAAGGTGTTTCACCTTCTGGTGCGGCTGGAGGCGAGAAGAATGAAGTTGAAAAATCGACATCTCCATTATAAACCGCTGCAACAGATTGGTTATGACCACCTGTTTCAACTGTTTCACCAGGAACGATGCCCATTTCTGTCATCCAAGCACTTGGCACTTGGAAACCGGAAGTAGAGCCGGCGTCCGGGTAACCCCATGTTTTGCCATTCAAATCCTCAATGGAAGTGATGTCGCTATCTCGGGCTACCAAAATTTGTGCCCAGTAAACACTATAACCACGACGAACAGCTTTGAATGCAACATCTACACCACATAATTGGTTGGCCAACACGTATGGTGTCGCTGGAATGAAACCCATTGTGTTATCAGGAGATGCGCACATTTCTTCTACTGTAGCGGCATAAGATGTTGGAACTGAAACTTCAAATTCCAAACCAGTTGCTTCTTTCAAAGCAGCAGCCATCATTTCGCCGCCAGTTGTAATAACATTAGCATCAACCGAAGGAACAAACAAAACTTTAATCGGGTTTTCAACGGTACCAATTGTCACAACCGGAGTAGGTTCCGGGGTTGGGGTAGGCGGCAATGGAGTAGGAGCGGATGTTTGTGACATTTGTTCAGCCAACATATCATTAGCTACGCTATCTAGATCGGCAATTGTAGTCGCCACATCAGCACCATCAACAATGGCCGCCATGGCAGCGTTTACTTCATTGCGGACAAAATCGTATCCCGGTACAGGTGGTTCAAAATGCGCATACTGCAGCATTTCAAAAGCAGTTTTGTAGGGAGGTAATGTATCAAAGAAATCTGCAAGGCCTTCAGCTACACTGGCACGTACCGGAAAATACTGGGAAGCAATTGCCCATTTTGTTTGTACATCTGTTGAGGTATAGTATTTCAAGAATAACCAAGCAGCTAATTGACGTTCGTTTGTCGTCTTGGGAATACTTACAGAAGCACCATAAACATTCATTACAGGTTCTTCACCAATGTAAGGTATAGGTCCAACGCTCCAGTCAAAGGCAGCACCTTCATCTACGGCCTGACCATAAAATGGTAAACCTGAAGATGAGCCAACCGAGAAAAGCAAGGAACCATTACCGAAATCAGTTTGGTCGCCATACCGTTCGGTTACCTGTACTGCACAACCCTCATCAAACATTTCCTGTATGAAGGATAGGGCATTTTGGGAAGCTTCACTGCTGTAGGAATACTGGTTATTGGCATAATCATAGATATCGCCTCCAAAAGCAAATGTCCAGGAAGCCCATCGGGATGCGTCAATACTCAGTTCATAACCCTTCGCTCCTTCAACAGTTGCTTTGCTAAATGGTTGTTCAACTGCTTTACAGGCCATTTCCTTGAATTGGTCCGGCGTTTGAGGTGGAGCATCATAACCCAATTCTTTTAACCAATCCATGTTGTAATACAGAACTTCCATGGAGCGGTTTGGTGGGTAACCTAAGCGCTGATTTCCAAAAATCGGAAACACGTCTTGAGCAAAGAAACCTTCAAAAAAGTCGCTTTGGTCTGCTTCTGACACGCCCCATTTTGGATTGTCCATTAATTCGTTCATATCAAACAACGCGTCAGATAATTGATAAGTTGCAGCCTGATTTTGATAGGCTACTACAATATCTGGTGCACCTGGGTCGTTTAGAACAGCCAACATTTTATTAAAAATATCGGCATAAGCGCCCTGATATTCAGCTGTGACCGTAATCCCCCACTCATTAGTCTGATTAAATTCATCAACTATTTCCAAGAGCGCGGTTTCTCGATCTTGGGTGTGGTTGTGCCAGAAAACGATCTCCTGGCCGGCAGGGTCGACATTATCCCATGAAAAAGCAGGGACTTCAGTAGCTTCTGTTACTGAAGATGGTGCTTCTTCGGTTGGTTGTGGTGTTTCAGCAGGTTTACAGGCCGCTAACAATAAAGACAGGGCCAATAAAACAGCCATTACACCATACAGACGTTTTCTCATCTTTTCCTCCTGAAAAAAAAATAAGGTTTGTATAACGGAGCTAGCTCCGGTACCCACAAATAAATATTAACCTTTCAACCCAGTTGTTGCAATACCCGTTGTGAATTGTTTTTGAGTAAAAAAATAAACAACTAGAATTGGAAGCAAAGTAATTACTGCGCCTGCCATTAACAAATTCGTCTGAGGACCAGCTTCAGTAACAAATGTCCATAAACCAACCATCAAAGGTCGCCATGTATCTCGCGTTGTCACCAGTAAAGGCCAGGCAAACGCATTCCATGCGCCAGTGAAACCAAACAATAAAACAGTCATGATCGGCGCTTTACTGATGGGCAGTACAATACGCAGCAAAAACAGAAAGTGATTGCAGCCATCAATTCTGGCTGCATCCCACAATTCATGCGGAATTTGAGAAAAGAATTGGCGTAATAAAAAGATAGAAAATGCACTTGCCATAAATGGGATGGTCAATCCTTGCAAAGAATTCATCCAGGACCCGCCCGGTAAGGGAAATATTGCACCGCGGACCATTAATAGATTGGGCAATAAAGTAATCGATTCGGGAATCATCAGTGTGCTTAATAAAATTGCGAAGATTATCTCTCTTCCCCAAAATTTGATCTTTGCAAAAGCATACCCTGCCAGGGTTGACGTAATTAATATCCCAACCAGAGTAGTGCCTGTGATAATAACACTATTCAGGAAATATTTAGCAAAATCAGCTTCATTCCATGCATCTAAATAATTAATAAACTGGGGTATTGCTGGAAACCATTTACGATTAATTGTCTCACCTAAAGTCATCAATGAGGTAGAGATCATCCAGTAAAACGGCATCAATGCTAATACAGCACCCAACACGAGGATAGCATATAAAATAAATTTTGAAAAAAATCTATTGGCAAAGCTAGAAGATTTTTTTATATGGAGTTGATAAGCAGTATTTGTAGAGCTAGCCATAAAACACCCGATCTCCTAAAAGTTTATTTTGAGCAAACGTCAATCCCAGGATGATCAAAAACAAAATAATAGCCTCTGCAGCAGCTACGGAAAAATTATTCTCGGTATAGAAAGTTTGAAAAATTTGCACACTGGTCGTAATTACCGTCTTCTGAGCGTTTGGCTCCTTCATCACAAAAATATGATTGAATGCCTTAAAAGTACCGATAAATGAAATCAAAAATAAATAAAAAGTAATTGGTGAAAGCAATGGAACAGTGATATAGCGGAAGAGCTTCCACGGATTTGCACCATCCATTTCAGCAGCCTCATAAATCTCTTTCGAAATACCACCCAGTCCAGCCAAAAAAATCACAGTGTTATATCCAACGAAAGTCCAAACTCCATAAAGAATGATAGTTACTAAAGCAAGACTTGGCCCAGCCCATATACCTGGCAAATCCTTCAAACCAAATACCAGCTCACTTACAGGTTTTGGTTCAAATAACCATCTTAGAGGCTCAATGCCGACTAGACTTAAAAAAATATTGGCTAATGATGTTTCACGGGGATTAAAAATGATTTTAAAGACAACGGCTGTAGAAACCACAGGTGTTACATAAGGCAAAAAATAAACCATGCGGAAAATTTCTTTTCCACGGATACTCTGAAACAAAACATAAGCTAACAACAAAGCCAGAAACAATTGCAATGGCACACTGCCAACAGCAAAGAACACCGTTACGATAAGCGAGTTGAGAAAACCTTCATTCCCTGCAGCTAACATTTTTTCCCAACCTGTAGAAAGACTGATGCCAACTCCTAAAAGCAATAAAACAGCAATGATTTTGGCTATTATTTCACCCTTTTCTATAGTCCGAAAAGCATTCTTCCATACCCAATAAGCCGCAACTAGCAAACCAATCCCTAACAAAAACAAAAGTAATCCCTGAAAATCCCCAATCAGCTTTGCATAATTTTCAAGACCAATAAAGTCACCTTTTCGTACCCGCCATTGAAATAAGCTCATATAAATTGAATAACCAATAGGGAAAAGACCAAATAATGCAATAATTGCAACAGCCGGCAAAATAAAAATATAGCCGGTCAAACTTTCGTTCATTTGATTCAGAAAGGATTTAGTAAATAATTTCTTTTTGAGCCGATTTTGTAAAAGTTTCTTTCCTACCAACTGTGACCTCCTTAAGGCTCCATATAAAATAACGCAACAATTGGATCATGATCTGAAAGTCTGGTTCGGTGATAAAACTCGGAATTGATATGAGCAATCCCAACTTGAGGGTTTAAAGCCATGAGTGAAGAACTGACAAAGAAATTATCTAAATTTTGTGAATTTCCTTCATAGTTGTAGGTATATCTTTCGGTTTCAGGTAAATTGACAACCAAATTCACCAGGCCAGAGTTTTCCAGTATCTTTGCTGAAGGTGAAAAATAAAAGTCGTTCAAATCACCTAACACAATAAGCTTTGCTTCCTGTTCACCGGAAATTATTTCTTCTACAAAGGACGCTATTACACCTGCCTGATTTTTTCGTTGAACTTCAGACGGCAACCTGGGCGGTTGTGTAGTTCCAAACAATGGTGTGTCACCACCTTTTGAATTTAAATGGACGTTAAACACTATTATATTATTTCCATTATACAGGAATTCTGCAACAAGTGGTTTGCGAGAGTCTACAAATGCATAATTTTCAGGTTCTAATTTGCTCGGATTAAATTCTAAAGAGGAATTCCCCTGAAAATTAATGATCCTTGCAGAATAATTTTCCAAGTTTCCTCTTTTGGGAATAAATGAAAGACCACGATCTGTGCGATATAAATAACCAACTCGGATATTAGAACCTGGCGCACCACCATCTTTATTATCTTCAGGCAGCATATCTATAAAAAAATATTCCGGACCATCGATATCAATAATTGCATTAATAATTTTCCGGTAGGTTTCACTTGCGTCCACTACACCATCATCAAATTCACCTGAATTATCTTGGATTTCTTGCAAGGCAATCAGGTCGGGGGCTTGCAAAACATTAACTATTTGATCAGCCAATAGTATAAAACGATCTTGCGAATCACTCGCCGACAAATTTTCTACGTTATAGGTTGCTATTAATAATTCGTTTTCTCCGGCCGCACTAACAGTGGATGGTTGCAGGTTTCCTTCAGATTTTTTTGGTTTTTTCAACAGTTGAACTTTATAGTTTCCGAAACTGTAATCTACAACCCCTATAAGCGGATCAACAAAGAAATCACCTACGTTTGTTTCCGGTAAAGAAGCAAGACTATCATCAATAATGATTCGCTCCGGATTAAAATCACCCATGGATAAAGTGATACCACCACGGGAATTTAAATTAGTGGCCCATTTTCCGTAATCAGGCAAAACCACAATTTCTTTATAGCTATTCGTAGGTGCTACAACCACTCCATTATTGATCTGAACCAACATTCCTTCCAAACTTTCAAAAAAATCCAAACCATCTTCCAATTCAAAGATTTTATTTTGGTCATCATCGATAATTTCAGTTGGTGTCTTTATTCCCCCTTCTCCTATGATAATTGGATCTGGCAAAAGGTTATCACTAGAAACAACACGGATATTTGGTTTTTCAATTTCTGTTATTGATAAATTCCCATCTTCAATCTCCCCAGGAATAAACTCAGTCACTGTCCCATCCACTAATACATGGTCGCCAACTTTCACCTTTGGTGGAAAACCTAGAAACACAAAAATTCCTTCCGATGTTTCTGGATTATCGTCAGAAAAAACAGATTGCATGTAAAAACCATCTGCTCTTCTAACTGTAACAATTCCGGATAAATTCATAATTTCTTTTCGAACGAAAGGGGAAGTATGTCCAATACCTTGGATTGAACCAATTGCTAATTGTTCTTCCGAATCAACACTATTTGCAGGCGTTTTTAAATCCTCAAACTCAGTCGTTGCAATATTTGCCTGACCAATACAGCCGGCAATAATATATGAGAGAATTAATATTAATAAGATTTTATTTTTCATATGATCAACAAATGTTTAAATCCAGGATTATTATTATATTCATAAAAATTTTATCATTACAAGTTTTATTGGTTATGATTATTTTGTTATTATTTGCTAAACATATGATTAATGTATCGTAAATATTTTAATCTAACCAGATTTAGCAAACTTGACGCTCAATTTATTGGTGATAAAATTACTTGCTGAAAAAATTTATCAAGAGTGAAGGTAACCCAAAAGGTGAGAGGCACTCGAGGAAGGTTTACATGTCGAAAATAGTTTTAAACGCTGAAACGCGTACAGTCATTGGAAAACAGGTAAAGCAACTACGCCGCGAAGGCAAATTACCTGCAGTGATTTATGGCCATAAGTTTGATCCCCAACCAATTACTTTGGATTTACGTGAAACAACCAAGGCAATGCTCGGGTCAACGGCGTCCAGTTTGCTTACCATCAATTTGAACGGCAAAGAACTCTCTGTCATTGTTCGTGAGAAACAGAAAAACTTCATACGCAATGAGTATATTCATCTGGATTTTTTGGCCGTATCCTTGACAGAAAAATTACGCACAACTGTAGCGGTTGTCTTGGAAGGTGAATCTTTGGCTGTCAAAGATTTTGATGCAGTACTGGTAACCGGGCTAACCGAAGTGGAAGTGGAAGCATATCCCCAGGATTTGCCTGAAAAGTTCTTCATTGATGTAGCCCCTCTAAAGAAACCTGGTGATTCGATCGCGGTTAAGGATTTAACTGTTTCTGACAAAGTAGAAATTCTTACAGACCCTGATGAAATGCTCGTATTAGCAGCAGGTAGGTCTGGAGACGCAGCAGAAGAAGCCGCTGAAGATCTTGCAGCAGCTGAACCAGAAGTAGTTGAAAAAGGAAAGAAAGACGATAATTTCGAAGAATAATAAATTCTAAGTTAAATAAAAAAGCGCATCTTGATCAAGATGCGCTTTTTTATTACTCCAACAAATTTAACAGGTCCACCGTTATTCTGGCTGATATTCCCCACAACAATTCACCATCATAAGGTTGAAAAAAAATTACAGAACCATTCATCCCACCAGGTTGGGTATAAGATTTTTCTTCCCAATTCTTTTTTTTTCTTAGCCACTCTATAGGGATTGTAAAAACTCTGCTCACCTCTGCGTAAGAAATCTGTAACTCCGACGGCCAATCCATAATTGCAACAACGGGTGTAACCAAATAGTTAGAATTTGTTAGAAATTCAGACATTGAACCTAATATTTGAATGTTGTTTGAATTAATACCAATCTCTTCCTTTGCCTCACGTAAAGCTGTAATCATGGGAGTTTGATCAGATGGATCCATTGCTCCTCCAGGAAACGACACCTGCCCCCGATGATTTGAAAGATTTTCAGACCGGCGGGTATATAACAATGACCACTCATTTTGATCTTGGACAAAAGCCACCAACACGGCAGCTCTTCTGAATCCTTGCTCAATAAATTGTGGATATTCAAACGATCCATTAACCACAGGAATTAATTTTTTTTGAATTTCAATATAATCAAGCATAATTGAATACTGTATTCAGACGTTTATATGAAAAAATGTAAGACATTTGGAAACCCGTTTATTAATCATCGAGTATTTCAGGGATTTCCTCTACTTCATCATCAAAATTAAACTCATCCAGCATTGGACGACCAAACACCAAAAAACCGGTATGTGCGACCATTCGATCGGTAGGACGTAATCTTTCTGGCTCAGGTTTATAATAGCGTTGAATTATTTCTACTACATCGATAAATGCGAATTTATGTTGCCTCAAGGCAATTAATAACCTTGAGACCTGGTTGGTCGTGGGGACCAGACTGGCAAAAAAACCTCCTGGTTTTAGCGCATTTTTTACCTGTTCTATATAATCATAAGGATTTTGAACATCCAGAAAAAATGCATCTGCATTAGTTTCTTCAAACCCATTGGCGATATCACCAAGCTTAAAATTAACACGTTCATCAAGACCCAATCGTTTTAGGTTTTTTATCGCTAATTTCTGAAATTCAGGACGTTGTTCGTAAGTAGTAACCCTTCCTGTTGAACCAACTGCAAATGCAAGAGCTGTTGTCATAGCACCTGAGCCAGTTCCAGCCTCCATCACATGTTGACCAGGTCCTATCCCCAAATTTATCATCAAAAAACCAATGTCTTTCGGGTACAGAATCTGCGTGGATCGTTTTAAATCCAGGAGAACCGCCGCTAACGATGGCTGTAATAAAAAAAATGGGGATCGATTATGGCTGTAAACTTTAGATCCATAAGGAATACCAATTAAATCATCATGACGAACAATCCCACGATGAGTATGAAATTCTTGCCCCGTTTTCAAATTGAATATAAAACTCTTATGCCGTGTTCCAACAATTTGCACAAGATCACCATCTTGTGCAACCTTCCCAGTTAAATTCCACATATTTATTTCTCCACCTTTTTATCTATCTTAATATTACTCAGCCAGATACCAATAACACACACTACTATTGAAAATATCAAACCCATTCCTACCTGAACCCAACCAACCAATAAAAAGGTAGATTGTAGAGCACTGCCTATCCACTGCCCAATTAAAAAACCAATCAAAGAAAAGGTCAGAAAAAGGATCAAACGAAAAAGGCCGCCACCTTTCCAAATATGAAAAAATACACCAACAATCAAGGTGACAATGAAAATCAAGATTATGCCAGGCAATACATTCATACATCCCTCATTAAACCACAATTTTCAGATTTTCTCGGTATGCCTATTTTGTATAAGCAATAATCCGGTTCATGTTCAAAATCTAATTATAAAACATTGAAACAAAATACAAACTGGATTTTTTTATCTTTTCTTATTGATATAATAATAAAGACTTTTATTAACTGGAGACATAAATGACAAATAAAATTAAATTTGGTACGGATGGGTGGCGTGCAATTATTGCAGATGACTACACTTTTACGAATGTGAAACGATGTGCCCAAGGATTTGCAAATTATCTTATAAAAAAAGGAAATTCTAACAAATGGGTAGTAGTTGGATATGATAAACGATTCCACTCCGAAAATTTTGCCAGAACAGTTGCGAGTGTATTGATTGCGAACGGATTGAATGTATATTTGACGGACGATGCAACACCAACTCCGGTAATATCTTATGCAGTAACCTTAAAAAAGGCATGTGGAGCTGTTAATATCACGGCATCTCATAATCCCCCAACTGATAACGGGTTTAAGGTGCGAGATGAATTTGGGGGTGCAATTGCACCTGATGATTTGAAAATGATTGAGGACTTGATCCCCGAGAATGAGGATCAGGTTTCAATATCAGATTTTGAATTGGGTCTAAAACATGAAAAAATCAAAATATTTAATCCCACCCAGGAATATATCGATCACATCCAACAATTAGTAGATATTCAAGGTATAAAGGATGCTGGGCTAAAAATTTTAGTCGACCCTATGTGGGGGAATGGAGTCGGTTGGTTTACTAACATTCTGAAGGGTGGTAAATCAGAAGTTCTTGAAATTCATAATGAAAGAAATCCAGTATTTCCGGAAATGAAACGTCCGGAACCAATTCCACCAAATATCAATGTGGGTCTAAAAAAGACAGTTGAACAACAGGCTGATGTTTTAATAATTTTAGATGGCGATGCAGATCGGGTTGGAGTTGGTGATGAATTTGGCACATTTATTAACCAGTTACAGGTATTCGCATTATTATCCTACTATTTACTTGAAGTACGGCAACAAAGGGGGCCTATTGTAAAAACTCTTTCTACAACAAGCATGTTAAATAAATTGGGACAAATTTATAATGTTCCTGTTTACGAAACTGGTGTTGGTTTTAAATATGTTGCTCCAAAAATGATGGAAACCAATGCCATGATTGGCGGTGAGGAATCGGGGGGATACGCATTCCGCGGCAATGTACCGGAACGTGATGGCATCCTCGCTGGATTATGTATTTTAGATATGATGGTGAAATTAAACAAAAAGCCATCTGAATTGTTGAAATTGGTATTTTCTGTTGTTGGAAGTCATTATTACGATCGTATTGATACCCGCTTCACAGGAGATCGCAAAGAAAAAGAAGAGCAAATACTTGCTTCCAATCCCGACCGGATTGGAGGTCATAAATTTATTAATTTGGATTCCACTGACGGTTATAAATTTAATCTTGAAGAAGGAGCCTGGTTGTTGATTCGTTTCTCGGGAACTGAACCAATCATCAGAGTATACTGTGAAACAACACATGCGGACCGTGTACAGAATATTCTAAAGGACGGTTTAAAAATCGCAGGGATTGAAAAATAATGCGATTGGTAGATACACATTGCCACTTAAATCTGGATGAGTTTAATGATGATATTTTAGATGTAATTAATCAATCAATTAAACAAAATGTGTATCCAATATTAATTCCTGGAATTGATATGAAAACTAGTCTCAAGGCGATTGAAATTGCGGAACATTTCGACCATGTTTATGCAGCTATTGGTATCCACCCTAATGAAGCCTCCACTTGGGATGATTCTACCGCTAGATTAATTTTAGAATTAACTCAGCACCCCAAAGTTAAAGCAATTGGCGAAATTGGATTGGATTATTATTGGAACAAATCAAGCCCGGAACAACAAAAAGGAACATTTTTGGCACAGCTCGAATTGGCAGAAGGTAGCGGTTTGCCCGTTATTATTCATAGTCGCAACTCCATTCAAGAAGTTTTATCTTTACTTAGCGTTTGGTTTTCAAACCAGCCAGATAAACAAAAGAAACTGGGTGTATTGCATTCTTTTGAAGGTGATTTGTCTGAAGCTAATATGGCAGAAAGCATCAATTTTTTCATCAGCCTGGCTGGGCCAGTTACATATAAAAATGCAAAAAACAAACATCAATTAGCTTGTGATCTTTCAATAGAAAATTTGTTATTGGAGACGGATTCTCCCTTTTTAACACCGGTTCCTTTGCGAGGAAAAAGAAACACACCACAAAATATCATCTTGATTGCCGAAAGAATTGCGCAATTAAGGCAAACAACGTTAAAATGTATTGCACAAGAAACCTCGAAAAATGCAAATAAATTATTTGCATGGGAGTATTGATTGAATAATAATTTATCATTTAATAATCTGGTCATTGAAGAAATTAAATCTGTAGAAAATTTAATGCGAGATCAAGCCAAAGATCACCATGCTGATTTACAGGCTGCTTTGGAGCATCTCATATCATCTGGTGGTAAACGGATTCGCCCAAATATCACTTTACTTGCAGGAAGAATGCTAAACGGTAATATCAATCGCCTGATAACACTATCGGCAGCGATTGAATTATTACACACAGCTACTTTGGTACATGACGACCTGATCGATGGTTCGCTACTTCGACGTGGTATACCCACCTTAAACGCTAGATGGTCACCTGCTGCAACAGTTCTCACTGGGGATTTTTTATTCGCAAAAGCAGCCAAACTCGCTTCCGAAACCGATTCCATTCCTGTCATGAAATTATTTGCAAATACTTTGGTTATTATTGTAAATGGAGAAATCTCTCAATTATTCTCCAGTCGATGTAATCATAATATCGATCAATATTATCAGAGAATTTACGAAAAGACTGCCTCATTATTTGAAACATCTACTCTGGCCGCAGGTTTGATTGCAGAAGCAAGCGAAGCTGAGAAAGAATACTTACGTCAATTTGGGTATGAAATAGGGATAGCATTTCAAATTATCGACGATATATTAGATTTCACTTCAAATGCGGAAAAATTGGGCAAACCCGTTGGAGGTGACCTGAGGCATGGTTTAATTACTTTACCAGCAATTTATTATTTTGAATCTCATCAGAATGAATCGAATGTAAAAAATTATATAGATCAGGATTGTTTCCTGACAAATACAAATTTGGATATTTTAATTGAACAAATCCGTAATAGTGACGCTATAAACACAGCATATGAAAAAGCAAAATCACATGTTAGCCTGGGAATCCGTGCTTTACTGCGTCTGCCGGAAGGTGATGATCGAAATGCGCTGGAAGAAATGGCTAATTATGTAACTAATCGAAGTATTTAACTCCTTGATCAATAAAAAAAGTCGGTGAAATACCGACTTTTTTGTGCGCTGGAGAGGACTTGAACCTCCACGCCTTTCGGCACATGGCCCTCAACCATGCCTGTCTGCCAATTCCAGCACCAGCGCAAATTGCTTCGCTATTATAATCACAAAATAGCCATTGTCAAGTTTAACAAAACAATCGATACATAGTTCTAAATTTTTCAATATTTTTTGAGATAAAATTAGGAAAGCAATCTTTAACCAAATTCTTTTATTGAAAGGAACAAATAATGGCAATTATTTTGGATGCGATGGGTAGTGATAATTATCCTATGCCAGAAATTGATGGGGCGATCATGGCAGCTCGTGAATTAAACGTAAAAATAATACTTGTTGGGAGCCTTGAAAAACTAGAACCATTATTGATTGAAAAAAAAGCCTCTCAGTATTCCATCGACGTAATTGATGCACCGGATATTTTGGAAATGACCGATAAACCGGTAGAAGGTAGTAAGAAGAAACCTAATAATTCGATGGCTGTTGGTATGCAATTATTAAAAGATGGAAAAGGCGACGCATTCGTTTCCGCTGGAAATACCGGTGGTGTTTTATTTAATGCCATTTACAAATTAAAACGAATGAATGGAGTCCAACGACCTGCTTTGACTGCAGTTTTTCCTACAAAAAATGGACGTGTGGTTGTGTTGGATATAGGGGCTAATGCAGATTGCCGGCCGGATTTTTTTGTCCAATTTGGCCTTATCGGCAGTGTTTTCGCTCAGAAAATTCTCGGTATCAATAATCCACGGGTAGCAATGCTTTCCAATGGCGAAGAGGATGTAAAAGGCAATCTCTTGATAAAAGAAGCAAAACCTTTGATGCAAGCAGCTGGTTACAACTTTATTGGAAATGTCGAACCCAAGGAGGCATTTGCCGGAGAAGCAGACGTCATCGTTACCGATGGGTTTACTGGAAATGTATTCTTGAAAACAAGCGAAGCCGTAGGAAGATTAATCACAGATATTATTAAAGAGGATATAAAAGCATCTCCGATTACTACTCTTGGAGGCCTTCTAGTTAAACCGGCTTTTAAGCGGATTCGCACAATGATGGATCCGAGCGAAGTAGGTGCGGCCAGATTGTTGGGAGTAAATGGTTTAGTGTTTATTGGACACGGTCGTTCAGATTCCAGGGCGATTTATAATGGTATTAAAGCTGCCTATCAAGACACTCAAGTCAATTTGCTATCCGCCCTCCAAATAGCAATAGAAAATCAACTCAATAAACAACTATAAGATTGGCTTAAAATGAAAATATATATCGATTCAAAAATGGTGAAACGAAATGGGAAAATAGGCAATATCTTAAAATGGATTAGTTTTGGTTTATTGGGTATAGGTGTATTGATGTTGTTTTCACAGGATGAAATGCTCGCAAACCAAATGTACACCATGTTGTATTTTATCGCTATGATCGTTGCTATATTTCTTTCTTCGATAAGCAATTACCTGAACTCCAGATTTGGAAAATCACCTCGACCTGATGAGTTGCTGGATAAAGCATTAAAGGGATTGGATGATAAGCATTCAATCTATCATTACAAATTATCAATCCCCCACCTTCTGGTAGGGCCAAGCAGTTTATGGGTTTTAATCCCAACCTTTGTAGATGGAAATATCACCTATGATGCAAAGAAAAAAAGATGGACCCAAAAAGGCAGTTCATTTGTAAACCGCTTCTTTTCAAGAGAGGCTTTTCCCAATCCACAAAAGGACCTGGAGATATACAAAAAAGATCTTGAAAAATTTTTACAGAAAAAAGGTTTAAATGTTGACCTTCCAATGAAAGCCGCTGTAATTTTAATGAATAAAAAATCAGTTGTCGTAGAATCGGATCAGAATAATTTTGATGATAAATTAATCATACCCTACGACAAAATCAAAGACCGCTTGCGAAAATCAGGAAAAGAAATCGAACCACTACCCCTCAATATAATTTCTGCAATCGATGAAATACAAGAAAAATAAACAAAAAAAGCCCCTATTTTCGGGGGCTTTTTTTGTTTGGATATTTACTTATAGGGCTTCTTGAGTTTTGATATCCAACATTTTTACGTCTTGCATTTCTCACTGTGGGAGTATATTTTCCGTCTGCTGATAATTTCAATTGTTCAATTTCATCAGTTGTCAGATATCGCCATTCGCCACTTTTCAGAGTACCGAGTCGTAAAGTAGCTATTCTAATTCGGATCAACTTGACAATAGGCAAACCAATCATTTTGCCTATCTCGCGAATCTGCCGTTTATGTCCCTCTTTCATGATAACTTTTAACCAAGCCCCTTTTCCTTGCCATCGATGTATGGATACATTTGTCGGCGAAGTTCGAAAACCATCTTCCAAAACAACACCACGTCTCCAAATATCCAACTGTTCATCATCTGGTCGAGAGGCTACCAGAACCGAATATTCTTTCTCATGCCCATAACGGGGATGAGTTAACCGATTGGTTAGTTCTCCATCATTTGTTAACAAAACCAGGCCCTCACTATCCATATCCAGACGACCAACGGTAAACAAATGACCAGGAATATCAATGAGGTCCCGGATATTTCTTCGTGGATCGTTGGCTGCCTGGTCAGAAAGCACACCCCGCGGCTTGTACATAGCAATATAAATTAAAGACTCAGCCTTTGGAATAGCAGTTCCATCTACAACAATTTCATCCGTGGCCGGGTCCGCCTTCATGCCTAAAAATGCTGGTTTACCATTAACCAAAACCCTGCCATTTGCAATTAATTCTTCATTTGCACGCCGTGAGCCGTAACCGGCTTTGGCCAATAATTTTTGTAAGCGTTCTTCAGCCATACTTTAATCCTTTAATAGACTTTGATTTTGAGCAACATCATGCTCTTCTAACGCCAATTCAGGCATTTCAGCCAGAGAACCCAAACCGAAATGTTGTAAGAAATCTGTCGTAACGACATAAAGGATTGGTCTGCCAGGACCTTCACTGCGTCCTACTTCCTCAACCAGGCCTTTACTTAAAAGGCTTCTCAATACTCCATCACTGTTGACACCACGAATAGAATCTATTCCGGGGCGTGTGATAGGCTGACGATACGCAATAATCGCTAGGGCCTCCAACGCAGCACGTGATAATTTTGAAGTAGCTTCAATTCCTAAAAATCTTTCAACTTGATCCGAAAATTCAGATGCAGTGGTTAATTGAACTCGTCCAGAAAACCGCTGCAAACGAATACCTCGGCCATTTTTCAGATCCTGCTCCAGTATATCCAGGCTTTTTTCAATTAAATCTGAAGGTAATGATAACGCTTCAGATAAATGTTGAATTGAAACTGGCGATCCTGACGCAAATAAAATCGCTTCAATGCAAGACTCAAAATTTTGATTTTCAGTAATATGTGTATTTTCACTCATGCTATAATTGGCAAATTGAAATTGTTTTTGAAATTATACCTGATAAAACTCTATCCATGCAGAATCTTAGATTTATGTCAAAATTGATAAATAATTACAAAATAATACTCTTTTTCTTGATGGTAGTAATTCTGATCTCTACATCTGGATGCATTGAAAACGCATCGATGAAGACTATTCAAGTAACTATCACGGTCGATTCAAAAATAAATAATTATACGGTCGATGTTGGAACAACATTACAAAGCTTAATTTCTGAAAAAAATATTTTATTAAATCCGCTGGACAAAGTGATACCGCCGCTTTATACCGTTATTACATCAGATATGTCAGTAGAAATAACCCGGGTTAAAGAGGAATTTGAAACGGAAGAAATCACTATACCTTTTGAGAGGCAAACAGTACGCAATGAAACGCTTCCGGAGAAACAAACTATTCTTATCCAACCGGGGTTAAATGGCCTAAGAGAAATAACCTACCGTGTTTTATACGAAAACGGAAATTTAGCCTCCCGTACCGAAGTAAGAAGGGCTGATACGATTTTATCAAAACCAGAGATCATTATGATGGGTGTTCAAACACCATTCACTCCTATAAACATCAATGGAAAATTAGTTTATTTGTCTTCGGGAAATGCCTGGGAAATGGAAAATGACACAGCAAATCGCCGCCCCCTTTTGACAACCGGTGATTTAGATGGAAGAGTGTTTGAACTATCCGATAATACACGATGGCTTTTATTTACCCGAAAAAGCTCAGAATTTGAAACAGAAAAGATTAACGAATTGTGGGTCCTAGATACCCAATCTGAAGAACTTACACCAGTTTATCTTCAAATAGACAATGTAATTCATTTTGCAGATTGGGTACCTGGATTTACATTAGCTGTTATGGCATCCACGGTTGAGCCACGTTCAACTGCACCTGGATGGCAGGCGAATAATAATTTGATATTAATTACACTGGGTGCAGATGGAAAACCTCTCAAAAATGAAACTATCCTTGAAAGTAACTCAGGTGGTATTTATGGTTGGTGGGGGACAAATTTTCAATATAGTCCTAATGGAAAATTATTGGCTTATGCCAGGCCGGATTCTATTGGTTTAGTAAACATCGAAAATGGCTCATTAGAAGAATTACAATTTATCACACCCTTTCAGACAAAAAGTGATTGGGCTTGGGTTACACCCATCAGTTGGACGCCAGATAGCCTGTTCTTATTTTGGGTAAATCATATTAATGACCCTTCATCAAGCAATCCGGAATCATCTCCATTTTTTGACCTACAGGCTATTCAATTAAACTCAAGGCAAATAATTAATTCTCAAAAAAATGTGGGGATGTTTGCATATAGTTCTTCGCCAAGTCAATTTGCGAATGGTACATTTTTAATAATCTATTTGCAGGCAATTTTTCCAGAAAACAGTGATTCTAGCAGGTACCGGATTATCTCTATGGATAGAGATTCTTCGAATAGTCAAACAATTTTTCCGGAAGTGGATGCACAAGGATTGGAACCACAACAAGTACAGTGGATGCCATGTGAAACGCTGGACAATTGTAAGATTAGCATAATATATCAAGGTAATATTTGGTTATTGGATGTTCAATCAAAATCTATATCCCAGGTAACCGGGGATGGATTAATCACAAATTTAGATTGGGAGTAAAGGTGAAATTATGAGAGTTCTTATTACCGGTGCCGCCGGCTTCTTGGGTTCGCATCTTTGTGAAAAATTAATAAATAATGGCCATGAAGTTATAGGTATGGACAATTTCCTAACAGGTGATCCACAAAATATTGCTCATTTATCCGGGAACCCGGCTTTTTCTTTTATACGACATGATGTTTCAAATTTTATTTTTGTTCCAGGAAAATTAGATGCAGTTATGCATTTTGCATCACCAGCTAGTCCCAATAAAAATTCCCCTTACGGTTATCCCAACCTTCCGATTCAGACTATGAAAGCTGGCGCACTCGGAACTCACAATGCTTTAGGAATCTCAAAAGCAAATCGAGCCATATTTTTACTTGCATCAACAAGCGAAATTTATGGGGATCCCAAAGAACATCCCCAAAAAGAATCGTACTGGGGACATGTGGATCCAACTGGCCCAAGGTCTATGTATGATGAAGCCAAACGTTTTGCAGAAGCTTTAACAATGTCTTATCACCGCTTTCACGGTATCAATACACATATCGTAAGAATTTTTAACACATTCGGCCCAAGAATGCGCCTTGATGATGGGCGTGTTATTCCTAATTTCATTCAACAAGCCTTACGAAAAGAACCACTCACAATTTATGGGGAAGGCAAGCAAACACGCAGTTTCTGTTTCGTTGAAGATCTTGTAGAGGGTATCTATCGCCTATTACTATCTGATACTCACGAACCAGTGAATATTGGAAATCCGTTTGAAATGACGATGATGGAGTTAGCGGCAGTTATTAATAGTATGACAAACAATACCAGTGGGCTGGTCTATCACGAAGCTGCTCGCCTGGGAGATGATCCGGAACGCCGTCAACCAGACATCACTAAAGCAAAGAATTTGCTCGACTGGGAACCTAAATATTCTCTTGAACAAGGTTTGGAAATAACTATACCTTACTTTAAACAAAAACTAGGCATAGCATGAAAATTACTAAGAAGAAAGAATTCGAAAGATTTTCCAAATTTGCGGTGGTCGGTGTTATTGGTGCAGTAATAGATTTTGGGTTATTTAATCTTTTAACTCACATGACCAAAATTACAGATCGTAATGCCAGTATAGCGTCCTTCATTGCTGCCATAGTAAGTAACTTTTTATGGAATCGATTTTGGACATACCCTGATTCCCGAGAAAAAAAAATTGGCCGCCAACTATTCCAATTCATAATTGTTAGTGTAATAGGCTTAGGAATCAGGGCTTTCTTGTTCAATCCAGTTAATAATGGTATGCTCTCAGTAATGGAGAACTTCACACCAGAAAAATTCTTTGTCACTCCCGCATTTCTAGGAAAGAACTTTACACTAGCCTTTCTTGTAATTCTGGTTATGTTCTGGAACTTTTTTGCTAACCGTTTTTGGACATATAATGATGTTCAATGAAAATGAATTTTCTGATAAGAACATTGTCTCAAATCCTGAAATAGGTTCTGAAATTCGGTCATTAAAAGATTTAATTGACAAAGTATCCGGTAAACATGTTCAGCCACTAAATTACAATCAGGATTTAGGGCTCGCCGAGCCAATTTCTTATCCATTTTTAGCTATTGTTGGCCAGTTTGAGATGAAATTGGCTTTAACATTAACCATGATCAATCCTTTTATTGGTGGAGTTTTGCTCATCGGTCCTCGCGGTACTGGCAAAACCACTGCAGTAAGATCGATCGCGAGAATCTTACCTATGGTCGAAATAAGTAATTGTTTTTACGGTTGTTTGCCGGAAGATATAAAAAACGATGGACTTGATTCAGTATGTCCGGAATGTGCCAAGAAGTATGGACAGAATATTCCTCTTTCAAAAATGGAAAATGTCCAACTCATCGAACTTCCTTTAAATTCAATTTTAGAGAATGTTGTGGGTGGTTTTGAAGATAAGCAAGCTCTACACCATAGAATGCGTCTAAAGCGTGGCATTTTGGCTTCAGCAGACAACAATATCTTATATATAGATGAAGTTAACCTCCTGAATGATGAAATCATTAATTCTATTTTGGATGCTGCAGCAATGGGGAAATACACTCTTCGCCGAGGAAATTCATTTGGCGTTTTTCGATCACGTTTCACATTAATAGGTTCTATGAATCCTGAAGAAGGTTTTTTACGCCCTCAAATCATGGATCGATTTGGCTTGAGAATACTAAATCAAGGACTTTCAGATATAGAAGATAGATTAACAGCTTATCAGCGCTCGATTGAATTTCGAAAAAATCCAAGTGAATATAATAAATTTTTCGAAGAAGAAACATCAATTGCAAGAGAAGAAGTACAGGAAGCAAGGAATCTTGTTAAATTTGTAAAAATATCTGATGATATTTTACGGATAGGGGTAAATATTATCAGGCAACTTTCAATTGATTCCTTACGCGCTGAGATCACTTTGTTCGAATCTGCAAAAGCACTGGCCGCCGCTGATCATCGTGATTCTGTTAACCTGGATGATATCAAACTGGTTGCACCCATGGCCTTACGCTTAAGAAACTCAAATTTCATGTCAAATTTCTTCGAAGACCACAAACTGGAAGAAGAAAAACTTGTATCTACCATCAACAAAAATATTAAGGAAAATTAATTGGGTAATTTAAGAATTATTTCTGGAAAAGCCAAAGGTATGCGGATTCAATCAGTTCCAGGCGACTCTACCCGTCCGATTACTGACCGGGTCAAAGAATCACTATTTAATATTATCGGCGCAGATATTCACCAATCTTCTTTTCTTGATTTATTTGGGGGAACAGGTAGTGTAGGTATTGAAGCTTTAAGCCGCAATGCGGCTTTTGTCAGAGTTATTGATCTGCACCCTTTGGCCATAAAAACCATCAAGGCCAATCTGATCCACACCAAACTGGAAGAAAATGCACAGGTTATCAGAATGGATAGTCTGGTTTATCTGGGCGGCAAACCTGACAAGGTTTTTGATTTTATCTATATTGCTCCACCACAATATAAAGAGTTGTGGATAAAGACAATGGAGAAACTAGACAAGAATCATGAGTGGCTACACGAAAACGGTTGTATTGTTGTTCAAATCCATCCAGTTGAATATCAGAAATTGTCTCTTCACAATTTTACCGAATTTGACCAAAGAAAATATGGTAGTACTTTATTGATTTTCTATGAAAAAATGATTTCCCCGTCTTCTGAGTAAAATTTCATCATCATATCTTCTTGTCTGTATATGTAATGGCCAAAAAAGAACTCGCGCGGTTCTTTTAATACCAGAGGAATCAACACATTCAAGTCGGGTACTAGGGGGTACTCATTTAACAAATTAATTGGAATCCAATCTAAATCACCTTCAATACCAGAGTTCAATTCACCACCATCATACCTCCCAAGAAAGACGAAAATCGAAATCCCAAGCTCATTTTCCACACTGATTTGTACTGTACCTCGAAACTCCAAGTTTAAATTAATTAATCCTGTCTCTTCAGCTACTTCACGCATAGCCGCATGGAGAATATCTTCTCCATCTTCCACATGACCGCCAATCCCATTAAATAAATTTGGCCAGATTCTTTTTTTTGGACTGCCTTTTATTAACAATATGGTATCGGGTTTTGTGATAAAAACCAGGGTTCTGGGAATAACCTGATATCGATTTTTTTGAATACCTTGTTCATCTTTTCTCATCAGCCAGCCTTCTTGGAATAAAAAAAGTGGGCGTTTCCGCCCACCCAGTTTATGTATTAGCTCAGAAACATTGGGACTCCCATAAAATCCTTGATTTTTGGTCGGAGAGTTTCCATATCGTAGTAAGCAGGCACATCTACTCGTTTTCTGCCTGCCAACACCATATCAATCGGAACGGTGGTATATTTTCCACCATGCAAAGCTACAAGTTTTCCGGTTTCGTTTCGGCGTAAGAGTTGTGAGACCAAATTTCCGAAAGACATTGCCACCATACGATCCAAAGAATCGGGAGCTCCGGAGCGCATCAAATATCCCAATTGCTGGTACATCGTATTGACTCCAGTGATTTGACGTATTTGCTCTGCTAAAATTTGACCAACCCCGCCCAACTTTTTATGACCATATGCATCTTCCTCGCCAGTTTCAATCACTTCCATACCTTCAATGATAGCCCCTTCCGAAATTGTCAATATTGCATAATTAGAAGGATTGTTGCGCTTATCATCCACAATATAATCACACAACTTGTGAACATCAAAAGGCACTTCAGGAATTAATGCCCTGTCTACATAAGCCAAATATGCGCTAATCAAGCTTGTTTCACCAGAGTTACGACCAAACAGCTCTACAATTCCTATTCTCTCATGTGAACCTACAGATGTACGCATATTGGTAATAAATTCAACACTTCTCGTAATAGCGGTCGAGAAACCAATACAATAATCAGTACCAAAAACATCATTATCCATTGTTTTTGGGATGCCAATGACAGGGTAACCCTCTTTATGCAAGCGTACAGCAAAACTAAGCGTATCATCACCACCAATCGGCACGAGTGTATCTATACCCAAATTACTGAGAACATTGACTGTGTAATCGGTGAAATCAACATAACCAGGCAACGTCTTAATAGGTTTGCCCCATTTAGAATTTTTTAAGAAACCTGGAACATCTTTTTCGGCAACCTTCTGGGGGTTTGTCCGTGATGTGTGCAAAAATGTTCCACCAGTACGATCGATAATCCGAACATCATTATAAGAAAGTTCTTTTATATAATAATCATGTGTTGAAGGCTCGTTTAGATCGTAATGCAAAAGGCCGCCCCACCCTCTGCGAATCCCAAATACGCGATACCCCATTTCCATCGCTCCCGCAACAACAGATTTAATAGCAGGATTTAAACCCGGTACATCGCCTCCTCCAGTTAGTATTCCGATAGTCTTTGCCATAGCTATGCTCCTTAAGGATTATATAATTTCGATTAAAGATTTTCTGCCAAATACAACGAAATTGGAACCTGCAAGGTTACCCGGCAACCTTGCCCTATTGCCGAGTCAATATCCATGTATCCGCCCAGCATTTCCACTCGTTCACGTATGACTTTCAATCCCAACCCACTATTTTCTTTGACCTCTTCAACAGAGAAGCCCTTGCCATTATCCGAAACAATAAGCTTCAAAAAATTATCTTCAAGGACGATTTGGATATTCAATTGTGGTTTAACAGGTTGATCCTGATTATGTCGCACCGCATTTCCCATTAATTCCTGAATAGCACGAAAAATCATAACTTCAATAAATGGCTCAAGCCTGCGTTCAACCCCTTTTATAGATAAACTCACCTCTGTTCCATTCTGCTCTCGAAAAGTGTCCACATATCTCTTAACGGTTGGTAAAAGTCCAAGATCATCCAACATCATCGGCCGTAATTCTGCAATGAAGTTTCTCACTTTTTGAAAAGTTGTCATAGCAGAACTTTTTAAATTCTCTAATTCATGTTTGGCCTTTTCCTTATCAAGCTCAAAAAGTCGAGAGGCAATTTCTGATTGGACTATAAAATTAGATAAAGCCTGAGCCGGGCCATCGTGCATTTGCCTGGACAATCGTTGCCGTTCTGTTTCTTGTGAATTAATCATCATTTCTAACATGGCTGTACCGCCGCCGCTACCACCACGCACCATTGAGGCAGGCAAATGATTCCCGGTAACAACTCCTCGCATCTGATCCACTAAGGCAATTTTTTTCTTGAGGTTTGCCTGGTCTGTTTGCAGTTTTTCCAATTGGTTACGCATAACCAGCATTCTTTGTTGGGCATCCAGCGCTGAGTTATAAGCCATTCGAATATCATTTCGTGGCACTGAATCAAATTGGTTTTGAATTTGCTGCAAATGAGCTGTAACAGATGTATTTCGCTGAGTTAATTTAGTCAACTCAGCTTGACTCTGATCTAGCATCATTTCAATTTCTCTTAATGTCTTCAGGGATTGTTCATAATCTACATCTAAAGCGGATATAAAATCTGTAAATGCATTGTTTTCGCTCATGTATTGCTCTCCTCAAATACCTGACAATTTTCAAAAAAATTAATCAAATTTTATTTTAGCATTAACTAATTTATATTGCCAAAATATTTTCATTTCCATTCATAAACATTAATATTTTCACCACCCATAAGTGGTGCGTAGTTACCCATTGATGAAAAAATCATCGTTTTATCCTTTATTAATTCTGGATACCAATTTGGAAATGTCATTAAATAATCTACTTTTTAATAAAAGGTATCACTTCAGGAGAAATCAACCCCGCCATATCTATAATGGTACGATCGGAAAAAAAACCTAAAGCGCCAATGTCATGTGCAGCAATAATTGAACTGTGTGAAGTATTATCTCTAATCCATTTTGCACAGTAAACCATCTCAGTTTCAATAATGGCCACATCCCGTGAGTAAGCTTGAACACCCAATATGCTGAACCCAATTAAAACAATAACGATGATCAATCCCCAGGATTTTTTAATTATTCGTCCAATCAAACCTCGAAAAGAATCAGAACATTCCAACCAACCTGAAACACCAATAAGTAAAAAAATCGGGATAACTGGAATAATATACCTGCCATGTTGATAAGTAACAGGTAATCGCCACGCATATAAAATAATATACCCAATTACCCACAAACCTGCGCTTATATGAACAATATCTCTTGATCTGACACTAGAAATCAATTTTGCAATAAACCCGGGCAGCAGCACAATTCCTACTCCAGTAAGTGGTACAAGAACCAATGAAAAAAAACGATTGATCAAAGGAGAATTATAAAGTACGGCATATTCGGTTTGTTTTGCATAAAATGTGTTCGGAAATATTGAACCACTGATTGAAAAATTGAATAAAAAATATAAAGCCAAACTAATCAGAAAAGGGCCAATAATTTTGTATACGGGTTTTTCTGTATATCCGCTCAGTAAATCAACAAAAATAATCAAACCAACCGGCCCCCAGAGTGTAATTCCATCCGGCCGTACCCATAATATTCCACCTAATAAAATTCCTAACCACCAGGAATAATGTTTCCCTAATCTTAAGAAATAAAAAATTAACAAGGAAAAAAATATATATAAAACAGTTTCCATGCCAGAAACAGCAGCCCATAAAACATGCCATTCCAGGGAAAATAGCAAAACCAGCAATATATTTGTCTTTGACGGAAATTTTTTATCATTCAAAAACAAGGAAAAAAGAAAACCGGAAGCACCAAAAAATAATAGAGAAATCCCATATGTCCAAATATAAAAAAAGTTAGATGTAAACATATGACCGGGCACTAACAACAGTGTCCAAAGTGGTGAAGTGGAACCAGCAGAAACTTGTCCCGAATTATATTCCCAACTTAAGGTTTGTAAAAAATTTCGTGCATATGTTTGATGTATCCAGGCATCATCCAAAGGAAAACCGATTGAATTTTGAAGCTGGCTGCCCAGTAAAATCACAAGAAATGGAAACAAACACAATAGCCCAATACAAATTGTTCTTGTTGTGGGATTTTGAGAAGCTCTTTCAATAATTGTATTCATAGATAAAGATATCATCCTCTTGATAAATTAGCTGCAAATCCAAAACACTGGTGTAGGTTGCAAAATCAGTCACTTTATTGGGTAAATTTTTATCGACAACAATAAATCTAACATTAAATTTATCACAGGCAGTTTGAAAATCATCTACTGAGGCGTTGGGAAAAACGATTGCCCATCGTTTCACAGCATTAAAATATCCCACCGGATTATTGATCATTACCACATCTTGAGGAGAATCGGATACTTTTTTAATTTCCTGTTCGATAGTTTGATAATACTTATAATCTTTTTCCCACTGGATCCTAGAAATATCTTCCCCTATGACATCTTTTTGAAAGACTGTCAGCGTGATAAAAAAACTAAAAATTACCAGAGCACTACCAAACATAATCCGCGCCCTAATCAATTTCCAGTTTCGTTTACGAATACCATACTGAATTGCTATTTCAAATCCGCAAACAACAAGTATCCAAAAAGGGATTTGAAACGCAGCACCCGCATGCAAAAATCCTCCACGCAAACCCGCCAAAGGAAAAACAAAGGTCATCAATGAAAAAACAATTAAATAGAGAATTAGAACCACTCTTAAAATAAAAACTTTCCCGAATCTTATAAGCCCCAACAGAAAAAACGGAAATCCCAAAATACCTGTCTGGACCGCGATAAAAGTTAATACATTGGTCTTAATTGCAGATAAAATTTGTTCAAAACGCATTTGTAGTCCGAATTGAAAAAAGTATTTGCTAGTTAAAATCGTAGCCGGAAAAGAAAAGGTATCATCGTACGTCGCAATCCAAAATGCCCTGGAGGAGGCTGGCGATAAAAATGAGCCGTAAATTTGAAAATTCCGAAAATACCACCACCCCATTATTAATCCATATCCTACTATAAAAAGTAGAAAATTTCCCATAAATGATTTACAAGGTGCTTTCTTTTTTATTCCCCAACATATTCCTAAATAAAATAAAGAAATAAAACCCGTAACAAAGAACACCAATCCATCAACCCGCGAAAGATGCATAAACCCACAAATCGATCCCAATAGTAAGAATAAAACCCAATTTATTTTAGGATGTTCTAATTTTTGGATCATATTAATGACTCCAAAGTATAAACTTCCTAAAATAATATAAGGTGTCACAGTTTCAGGAATTGTTAGAAATTTAAAATAAAATCCGGAAAAAATTGCCAGGAGGCCAACTAATATTGCTGATGATTTGTTTTTTGTAATTTTGTAAGAATAATACGCGGCTATCGGGCTGATCGATCCAGCCATGAGTAAAAACATAATACGGCCATAGAAAAAATTATAGTTGGCTGATATCAGCATAGGTAAAGCGGATAATATTGAGGCAAGTGGCATCCAATAAGTAAATAACGGGTGGGGTAATTGTTGAGGGTCGTCTAAATAATTCCATATAAACGGTGCTTCCATCTTTCCTATGGCTAAATACTGACCACCCAAAAAATAATATTCCGAATCCATATATCCAGGAACATGCTGAAAATAAACAGAAATGGTGTTTATTGCAAGTGACAGCAAAAACAAAAAAAATAAAAATTTCTTGCTCATTATATTTTTCTAAATTTATAGATAATCAAGTCGCCAAAATACACTTTATCCTCAATTCGATACTGAGCACCCAATTCTTGAATAATTGGATGTTCCATTCCCAAGTCCAAATAATCCCCTTCTGCTTTCTCAAAAACAACATAGTAAATTAGTAAAGCGTCTTCGAAATCTTCAATCCCTTTACTAGCAAAATATCCTATAACTTCTTGTGTTCTGACCGCTAAAGTATCGTTGCTACTACCCGGAATATCTGGCAAGAAAAATTGTTCTAAGTCAACGTTATAGAATTGAACGGGGAAAAAGCTGAGTTTATTGTCATGTAAAATGATACCATTTTCAGATTCAACAGCATTGGATAAATAAGCCTCAGCTTCTCTAAAAGAAGAACGGGGAAATGATTCAAATAAGTAAAAGTAAGGCAGGGAAATAACAGATGCAAGAATAAATGTTCCTAGAATGATTTTCGAAGTTATAAGACTCCAGTTATTAACAATAAACATTGCCACAAAAAAATAACCAAAAACTATACTTAATAAAAATATCCTGGGAACAAATACAGGTCGAGTCAAATAGCTCATGATAAAAAGAATGAATGGCGGTATTAAACCAATAATTACGAACTCAAAAATCTTCTTGTTTTTTTGTTTAACCAACCAAACAAAACAAAGAATAAACCCTTGCAAAAGCAAAATTAAAACAAATGCCATCGTCGGGATTGGCATAGGAAGGAATGCAAACAAGGTCAAAACTGCCTGGATTATTTCCAATAATCCAGGGCGGGGAGTCCAAAAAGCTGTTTGGACTTTTGCTATTTGCTCTATCAAATTACTTGCCCAAGGTACATAAAGCAATAAGATGGCTATTTGAACGAAGAGCAATTTTATAAAATACTTTCTTTTATTTTTTGATAAGATAAAAATATTTATTGGTATGATCCCAATAAACGCTAAATTATGAGAGTACATAGCAATCGTGCCAAACAATATTGCCATAAAATACCAGATTAGCTTATTAGATTGAGAAACAATTTTATAAGCAAAATATAAAAAACCTGTTTGTCCGAGTAACAAAAGGCTGTACATTCTTAACTCTTGTGAATGAAATAAAAGAAAAGGGCAAATGCTTAAAAATAAAGCTGTAACTGCCGCCGTTTGTTTATTGAATTGATCTTTTACAAGCAGATAAGCGAACACAATAGATATCTCATTAATTATGACATTTAAAAAGCGTAAATAACCAATTTCAGTGCTCACTCTTGTCCAAAAATGGAGTAAAAAATAATACAAGGGTGGCATAGTATCAGCCACTGTGCCTTGTACAATTCGATCTAAGGTCTGAATAGATAGAAAATAGCTAAAAGCATCATCGTAAGCAATCTCTCTTGTGTTGATAAATAAAATCCGTAATATTATCCCTAATAAAATAATAAAAATTAAAATAAATAAATAATTGGATTTATTTATTTTGTGGAAATCAATACGTGTTTGATCGGATTCTTTGCCCACCATCTCACCCAATATAGCAATACTAATATAATTACAGGAACGGGGAAAAACATAATCGGACTTTGCACTGGCTGATATGTGTAAACTACAGTTCTAAGAAAAACAAACCAGGGAAAAATCAAAAACACAAACAGAAAAATTATCACCATAACCGTTCCACGATTGGACCAACGCTCAGCAACCAGGCCTAATACCAGAATAATTGCTGGCAACATCATGATATAGTTTCCTGGGTCTGTTTGTACATTTAGCCATTGCCCCAATACTAGAAACAAACTGCAAACCCAAACAAATTTTATTCCACGTGATCGAACTCCAAGCCAACCTTCAAAAATCAAAACCAACCCGGATATAATCGATATTCCAAGGCCAAATTGTTTTCCCACACCTGGTAATAATTCAGCCAAAGCTTGTGCCGGCGTACCCGCCGGATTGTAATCGGGATAACGCATAACTTCTCGCAGAAATTGAATTGGCCAATCAGGTAACAGGAAAAATGCCAGTAAACTCAATATTGCCATTGAACCAAAAAACCAGAATGCGATCTTCCCACGACGATTTACAATACTCCAAATTACAATAAATAGTAATATGGCAAAAACTACTTGCGGCTTTATCATGGTTAATGCCATCGCGATACCAGCCAATTCATCCTGTTTATGGATAATTGAATAAACCGAAAATGTTGTACAAAACATTATTAATATAACCGCATTACCGTTTATTAATGAACGCAAACCATGATACCAAAAAAAACTAAATGTAATGATTAACCCTATAAATAGAATCCCCGGCCGCCAATTTACTAATTTCAAACTAATAATGACAGTAAACAGAATGCCAAGTTCCAATAAAGTCATCCATAATGCTCTGGCTACATCATAATTCTTTATCAAACCAAACGGCATAAACAAAAAAAATGAATATAACGGATATGCAACACGCAATTCATGTTCACCTGGATTTGCAGCTCGACCATACACCATCGTTTGAATTCGCAATGCAACTGTATCGGAATAAGGGCTTATACCCTCTTCAATAAAGCTTTTTGCGCCCATCCAGTGCACCAAAAAATCATTTCCACCAGGATTTTGGGAAACAAATTGCAAATTCCCCCATACAAAAATGCCTAAAACGATTATGATCAGAAAAACAGATATTAAAGTTTTTATAGTATTTTGTCTGGCTCTTTTCAAAACGCACATCCTGAATTTATTGATATGGTTATTATAGTGGAGAAATGATGAACCTCACAATTTCAATTGTTCAAATACAGGTTCAACCGGAAAGAGTGGAAGAAAATTTGCGAGCGGTAACCACTCTTTTTGGGTATTTGCCACCAGCGGCAAAACATATTGTAGTCCTTCCTGAATTGTGGTCAACAGGATTTGTTGAAGATCGCAAAAAAATGGCAAAAATAAACGATAATCTTGTTATTCCCCGATTGAAAGAGATAGCTAAACAAAAAAATTTAACTATCTTTGGAAGTTACATCCAGCAAAATTCAAAATCCCAATTTACAAATCAACTCAAAATTATCCAACCAAATAACGATATATGTATTTCTTATAATAAGATCCACTTGTTCTCCCAGATGAATGAAGTGAAATGGTTTGTTTCCGGAAAAACACCAGTTATCGCAGAATTATTTGGGATAAGAATCGGACTCTCAATCTGCTATGATTTACGATTCCCGGACCTTTTTACTACATATGCAAATAATGGCGCAGAAATAATCATTCTCCCTTGCCAATGGCCAACCAAAAGAATAAGCCATTTTAACACCCTCCTGAAAGCTCGCGCAATTGAAAATCAACTGGTAGTAGCTGCCAGTAATGTGTCCGGAAAAATTGGAAACACGGCTTTTGGTGGCCAGAGTCAAATTATTGATCATATGGGAAATACCATTGCCGATGCAGGTGAAGAATTAAGTGCCGTACTGACAAGGGTTATTGATTTAACTGCTTTAAGATCCTGGCGGAAAACATTTCCTGCTTTAAAAGACAGACAAATAGATGTATATCCAAATTGCGTTATTCAGTAATCACCTCTTTGGATATTATCTCTTTCGCATTTGATATCAGGAGCAACACCATAAAACCCGTTCGCAGTAAAATTATTACTGGGAATAGCGATTCAATTTGTAAACCGATGATAATTGGCCATTCACTTAATGCCAGAAAGACCAGAAAAACTACTATAACCATTTGTAGACGCAGACTTTGTCCAGGGGATAATAATATCAGTGGGATTAAGAATAACATCCATTGAGGACTCCAGCCTGGAGACCACAAAAAAAACAACAAAAAAGTACTCAGAATCAATGGGATTTCAGTCGTTGTTTGTTTTATTTGCGATCGGCGAATTAAAAGAAAACCAATAACCAAAAAGGGGATCAGTACAGATAAAGAAGGAATTTTTGCCGGTTGAAATGTTGTTTTAAAAGCCATCTGCGGGTCCAATCGTTCCCATAGAGGGCCAAAATTTCCGGTTTGATAATTACCATCAATAAGTGCCCAAATTGTTTCCCAAGATCCTTTACTGATTTGAGATGCTATAGAAGCCAAAGCAAAATCCTGAGAAACCAAAACAAGAATCAGAATGGGTATACATACGATTACAAGACCGAAGACAGCTAGAATAAGGGTTTTTCGAATCCCTATCCGTTTAAATAAAATTACCGATCCAAAAACAGGGAATAGCTTGGTTAAAACACCCAATGATAATGTGATTGTCCCTAACTGATATTTATTGACCTGATATAAATACAAGGTACACAGCAAGAAAAAGACAGCCAGGGAATCAAAATACCACCATGTGTAGGGAAAAATCAAAAATAATATGGTCAGAAAAAACAATTTAAAATTTCTTGTTTTTTCTTCAAGTGGATTAATTTTCTGATCCACCAAAGAAAACATACGGATGTTAATTAGATTTACCAAACTAATAAATCCAAAAAAAAGGATAGTAAACTTATCTTCAATACCGCGGGCTATTAAATATAAAAGTTTAAACAAGAACGGGGCTATTGGGGGAAATTCAACCCAATAATCAATATATGGCCATCCAGGAATCTCTGATAATCGAAAAAAATGAGTTATATCCCCCAGACCTCTTATAGTCGCTGGTGGAACAAATATTATTTGGATAATTTTAAATAAAAGGTATGCAGTATAAATCCACATAACTGGATTATTAAAAAAATACTTATTTGTTTTCATTATTTTCCATAATTATGACAAGCGAATCGCTATACAATTCTTCCCAACCTGAATTTTTTAACTCATTCAGGAGCACTGTTTCAGGTTCTAAAAAAGTCCATTCTATATTGTATTTATTCATAAAAACTTTCCACTCAGGAGATCCGTTCACCATTATCATCCAATCTGAAATAATCTCATCACCATACAAATCCGTACGTCCATCGATGAATATTTTTCGATCCGGGAGTTTCCAGCTTAAATATCCTCCCCATGTATAGGAGTTTAACAAATTTCCGTGAATTTCAGGGTGATTTTCCAGCCAGGATATGGCATTCTTCGGAAATAAACGGGATTCATAGGCATCCATAATAATCGGATGCCCTAAATAATAAGTTTTTCCGATTAGAACAATTGCCAAAAAACCTACAAAGGACAGATTAAATACCAATCTGAATTTAAAACCAGCTTCTTTTTTTGACAAAACTGATCGAGAAAAAATTTTCTGCAAATAACTATTTACCTTTAAACGACTTCTATAGAACTCCCCAATCAAATCAATCAAAACAGGTGCCATAACTAAAGCAAATGGTGCGAAGTTTCTTCTGGAAATAAAACCCAACCCACCAAAGAAAAGGAGAGGAAATACTCGTTCTAATGGTAAGTTTTTCTTTGTTGTTGCAATAAAAAATACTAGAATTATCCAAACCCATAAATAAGGCTGCTGAAATAGAATATGAAAATCCGGTGAAGCCCATTCGGAAATATAATTTTGTAGTGCCTGAACCCCAATGGTGTTAAATTGTACGGTCCATACACCTATAAAATTAGGATTTACACACACTACAAGAATCGCCATAACCAATAAACCAAATCCCCATTTATGTTTCTTGAGACTGGTAATGGAAAATTGATTGTTGAGCAACTCTTCAGCCAACTTACCTGCTTCAAACAAACCAATATATGCGATTCCAATGGAAAAACCTGCATGCAAATTTGACCAAAATATAAATAAAATCATAATTTTTATAAAATAACTGATTTTTGGATCTTCAATATACTTTTGAAACCAATAAATCAGTATAGAAAAACATAAATAAGTAAATATTTGTGGTCGAGGAGACCAGATAACCGCAGATATCAGTACAACCAATATCAAAACAAAGGACTTCAACAAAACTGGGCCATTCAGTGCACGAAAAATAAAAAAGATACCGATTGTGGCTAATAAAGCCACCAAAATCATTATTCCAAAATAACCCGTAAATGAATACGTAATAAAAAAGATGGCTTGGGATAACCAACTATGATTAAGCCATGGGGTCCCATAACGAGTATACGAACTCAAATCGGTTAACAATGGCTTTGCTTGCTCTACGGTTAATTGTCCCGCTCGAAGATGCCACCAGAAATCGGTGTCAAAAGGAAGACGCACAGCCATAATTGCAATCAAAAGGAAAAAGACAACAGCAAAAAACAATTGTGGTTTATCTTTAGGATGTTTATTTTGAAGTGAATTCATATATTCCCAATTGCTCCGGAGTTATAACTTTCGATAAATTATAGAACACATGATAATCCCCTATTTCATTGTAATCATAAACAATATCGTTTTCCTCAAATCCCTGAATTAATGCCCGATCTAATGGAGGATTTTTCGTCGTTAAATAAAACACCTTTGAACTCTCAAGAACTACATCATGATACGCTGGATATCGATTATCGCGTCTGCTATACTTTAAATCAGGATGGTAAGGTAATGCTGGTGTGATAATAATACTTTCTCCGGATAAAAAGGCAACCGGATATGCAGTCCAATAATTTCCATAACCTCGATTTTCATTGTTCGCTTCCAGGAAATCAATCAACACGTTTATGGATCTATGATCCACCTGTGCTGGTTGGTAGAATTGGGTAGTGATAAATGGTGGTGTTTTTGCTGCATTCAACATTCCAAAGAAATGATAGAAAATCACTAATATAAACAAAAAAAACACGGGCGTTTTGGATGTGTTTGCCAGCGCAACGCCAGCAATTACACTCAGTGGAATATAAATGGGTAAAAAATACCTTCCTGATGGATCTACACCAAAGGATGTAAAAACAAATCCAATGAAATTCATAACAATTACACTGAGAAGAATCCAGGTTACTTGTTTTTCCAGAGCTGATTTGGTTTTGTGAAAATAAAGAAATACAATCAATCCCCAAAAAATTAAAATAAAAGGCGCTGCAAATATCCAAAAAATCTCCACACTCCATGGATACCTCAGTCCAAACAGAACTGTAGGGGCAAATAAAATAAAAGAAATAATGTGGCTGAAACATTGTTGTAAGTAACTTGTTTGTTCTACGCTCACAGCGCTACCGGTTATTTCCTGGATTACTGTAATACCTTTAGAAAATATCAGTGAATACCACCAAAAAACACTCCCCAACGATGCGCTTATGAACAATATTCCTGAAACAACGAAAAACATTTTTGGTGACTGTCTGATTTCATGAAGGAGGAGAACCAGAATACACGGTATCGTAAAAATCATACTTAACGCATTCGCCCAAATCCCAAGACCAGTAGCTAATCCCAATAAAAAAAATAGGAAATAGTTGCTGCCTTCAGATTTTTTCGCTTGTTTTAATAAAACAGATGTAATTAAAATGGCAGCGCAACCCAGGAATAATGCTTCTCCATAACCACCCAAAGAAGCGGTTGTATAAAGAATAACATTTACAGGTGCAACCACCATAATTAAAGCTGTAAAAAAAGCTGCTTTTAAATTTTCAAAAACAATATTCACTGTAAAATAGATAAAACTTAGTGTTAACGAATACAGAATTATTTGTACAATTCTAATAACCCAAATATGTTTTCCCAAAACAGCAAACCCAAAAGCGACCAGATAAGCATCAAGGCTCCCCATATACGCCTGACCATAGAAAAATACCGGGCGCTCCCCCAGCAATATATGCTTGGCCATTAAACCTACGATTGCTTCATCGGAATTAAATGGTATAGATTCATTAATTAGTAAAATACTCCTTATTAGGATCATAATAAAAAGGATAAGAAGAAGTGATAACCATTTATGCTGGAAAAATTTATTAAAATAAAGGGAAAATTTATTCATAATGATTAATTTAAAATCCCAAAAAATAATTGACACAATTTTTTTTAGTCTACTACTTATTTTACTTACTTTTTATTATTCCACTTTACTGTTAGTCCCCTTTCATCCTGATGAAGCAACGCAAATATATATGAGTTCGGATGTAGAATTAATAATTTATGATATCAAATCAATTTATCTCCGCGACGACCTACAGGATCCAATAAAACAGAATTACCGATTGTTGGATTCCCCGTTAACAAAATATTCCATTGGCATAGCTAGATTTATTTTCCAAAAACCTGCTTTAACTGAAGACTGGCAGTGGGATAAATCCTGGGAGGAAAATTCTAATGCCTTACCGAGTACTGATTTATTGAGAGTTGCCCGGATGTCAACTTCAATATTTTTTCCTGGCACTTTATTTTTTTTCTATCAACTGACAAGAAAAATATTTTCAAAACCCATTGCCCAAATAAGTGTAATCTTATTCGCATCCAATTCCATTGTTTTTTTACATACACGTAGAGCTATGGCAGAAGGCATATTATTGTTCTTTTTAGTATTAACCTTGTATTGTCTTTATACTTTTCCCAATAAGTGGTCGTTTTTAACGGCTATTCCCGTTGCTCTAGCAATAAACGCTAAACAAAGTCTAATAGTTTTGGCTTTTATAGCTTTATTAATTCTAATCTACCAGCATTATCGCCATCCAAAAGACATGCTGCGCTACATCACGCTTTTTAGTTCTATTATATTGTTTATTTTTTATCTATTAAATCCAGTTATATGGGATCGGCCAATTAATGGAATAACAGCGATGATTGAAAAAAGAAGTGAACTGACAAACAATCAAGTTAATGCAATTGAAAGCGTAGCAGATAAATTCATTCTGAATTCACCTTTGGAAAAAATAATTGGATTTATTGCTCAATCCTTCATCACTTTGCCAGCAATTCAGGATATTGGCAATTACCAGGAACAATTGGCTTCATCAGAGATTGTATATACGCAGTATTTAGTTCACAAAGGGATAAGTAGAAATATTTTTTGGGGGGGAATCCTGTTTGTTTTTTTTGTCCTCGGATTCCTACAGACTCTTCGTTCCAAACAACCCCAAAAAATCTTTTTATGCTTTATAACCATTTTATTTATTCTAGAAGTAACAATTTTATTTAATATTCCATTTCAACGCTATTACTTAGCTTTGTATCCTTTCATTTTCTTGTTTCTCGCTATTGGACTGACAGACTTTTTCTTAAAAATAAAAACAGTCGTTAATAAATATACCGGCTGTTTTTTGAAGTAGAAAAGAGCTTTAGATATTTCTGGTATATACCCGGTGGTTTTTATATGCTGATCCCCCCATACTGATCAAATCTTTTCGCATCTGAACCGCAGTTTCAGCAACCTGTGTCATTTCTCCATGAGCGTATTGGGCAGAATTTCGAAAAGTCTTTGCCATCTCGTCGTACATTAAAACATTTCCACCTCGACCCTGATATTCTGGCAATACCCCAGCACCATTTAATGATACCCAATTAGTTTTCTTGAACTCACGCATAATATCAATTACACCCCAAGGGGTTATTTTGCCATTCTGGCGTTGTAGTGCTTCTGAAACATCAGGAAAAGCAAACAAAAAACCTACTACTGCATCTTCATACGTTATGAGTTTAATTAATTTTGGATCAGCAACAAGCATAATATTATCCAGTACATATTTTATTTCCTTTTCTGTTAAAGGATAATATTCCCAATTGTTAACAAATGTCTTGTTATACGCTTCTCCTATCCGTTTCGCCCATTTTTTTAATTCACTTTTTGTTTCAAAATTGATTACTTTAAATTTCCCTCTCTCCCGGACTTTATCAGCGACCAATTGCGCTTTTTCCGGAAGCAAGAACTTCTCAGGGGTTAAATAACAAGATACGAAATCGACTTCTTTCGTAAACCCAGCTTTCTCAACTAAATTCACATAATAAGGATGGTTATAATTCATCATTGTCATCATCTGCCGGTGTTCAAATCCTTCAATTTGAATCCCATACCCATCAAAAACACTCAATCCCTTAGGGCCAACAATCGTATTCAAACCACGCCGTTTAGCCCATTCAAATGCGCGATTAAATAATGCATCAGCTACATTTTGGTCATTGATAGAATCAAAGAAATAAAACTGAGCCTTTTTTACATTATGGGTTTTGTTAAACGGCAGATTTTCCAATGCAGCTATCCGACCAACAACTTCACCGTTTCTTCTGGCAATAAAAAAATCACCCACAGAGTGTTCAAAAAATGGATGTTTTTGTTTATTTAGCATCGCGCGAACATCAGTAATAAAAGGCGGTACCCATTGATTAACATGCTCATAGAGTTTGAAATAAAATAAAACAAATTCATTCACTTGTTTTTTATTCTGTAAATCCAACAATTCAACAGTGATCATAATAGTCCTCTCCCTAAAAATTGAATATAAGAATGAGTATACATCAAACTAATTTCCATTTTAATAACACTTAAAAACTTATCAGGGTTTGAATTTTCCTTTACATCAAGTTTTTTATTTTTTTCAAAGGTTGTAAGATTAGAAAATGAATAAACTAAAAAATGAGATTTCTCCCTATTTATTGCAACATGCAAACAATCCGGTAAATTGGTATCCCTGGTCAAAAGATGCATTTGCAAAGGCTGCAAATGAAAACAAACCTGTTTTCTTAAGTATTGGATATTCTGCATGTCATTGGTGCCATGTTATGGAAAGAGAATCATTTTCGAACCAAAAGCTCGCAGAAATATTAAACTTATATTTTGTATCAATTAAAGTAGATAGAGAAGAAAGACCGGACATCGATAAGGTTTATATGGATGCAGTAGTGGCCATGACTGGCACAGGTGGATGGCCATTAAACGTTTTCCTCACCTCGGATGGTATGCCTTTTTACGGTGGAACCTATTTTCCACCGGTACGCAAATACGGGATGCCCTCTTTTGCAGAATTATTGATCGCAATACATCAATCATGGGAAAATAAAAACGAAGAGCTAAGGCAAATTGGATTTTCTATAAAGGCAAACCTTGATAAAAAATCCAAACAAGAAACTGAGTCGGAAAAAAGTTTTCAATCCATCATCCAATCATCTTTTTTGTGGATAACAGAAAATATTAACAAAGACAACGGGGGTTGGGGAACAAAACCAAAATTTCCTCACTCCTTATCTATCGATTTTATTTTAAAACACAACTCGCTAAACTGGCAAAAAGATGCACCTGAAATCGAAAACACATTAAATTTCATGGCGGCTGGTGGATTCTATGATTTACTCAGGGGCGGTTTCCACCGTTATAGTACTGATGAGTTTTGGCTGGTTCCTCATTTTGAAAAAATGTTATACGATAATGCGTTATTAGCTCAAACATATCTCTTCGCTGCACAATTTTTCAGAAATTCGAATTTTGAAGCTATTGTTCACCATGTACTTAAATTCGTTTCTAGAGAACTTCAGAATGAACTGGGGGCTTTTTACTCAAGCTTGGATGCAGATAGTGAAGATGAGGAGGGTTTATTCTATATTTGGGAATACGAGGAATTACAAAATATTATTGCAAATCCAGATGATTGGGGAACCTTCACTGGTTTATTTGAAGTTCAGCCAAATGGAAATTTCGATTCAAAAATCATTTTACGAAAAAATAATGTACAATGCGATTCATCAATTGCTGATATAAAACACGTACTTGCTACTTTAAGAACCATTCAGGACCGTAAACAGAGACCTTTCACCGATGATAAAGTGCTGACCGACTGGAATTCTCTTATGGTTAGCGCGTTCTCTAAAGCTGCTTTTTATTTCGAAAATGAAACTTATAAAACAATCGCAGGGAACACTCTCCAATTTATTCAAGACCATTTATATGGTAACGGCACATTAATTCATACATGGAGAAATGGAAATAATAAAAATGAAGTATTTTTGAGCGATTATGCGTTCTTGATCAATGCAATTTTGGATTATTTTTTAGTTGATCCGACCATAAAATGGCTTGATTTTTGTCAGGAATTAACTTCTCAAATGCTTTCCAATTTTTATCTGGAAGGTGATTTTTACGACACTGCCTCCAATCAACATGACTTGATGATTCGCCCCAAGACGATAGAGGATAATGTCATTCCTTCTGGACTTTCCTCTGCCATTCAGGCATTAGTAAGAATATCTTTTTTTTACGCTAATGAGTATTACACGGAAATAGCGCTTGAAATTATAAAAAAATACAGTAATCAAATTTCAAGTTATCCGTTAGCATATTCTAATTGGCTTTCCGTTATGGAAGTTTTCATTCATCCTTCTGATTACATAGTTTTCATTAAAACGAATACACAACAGTCTACTTTAGATATACAAAAGACTCTTATTCATGATTTTTCACCATATTATTTAAAGTTTTTTTTATCAGAAGATAACGAGCTACTTACATTATTGCCAATTCTCCAGGGTAAAAAAGCTATAGACGGTGTTTCTACTGTATATATTTGCAAAAACACCACATGTTCTGAACCTATAACCTCTATCTCAAAGCTAAAGGAATATATCAACAATAATTAACAAACGTGAATTCACCTGTTCCAAGTTATAATTATTTAACTTTATTGGAGGTGATATGGAAAAATTTATCATTGAGGGTGGGATTCCATTAAAGGGCGAAATGACGCCCTCTGGAAATAAAAATGCAGCATTACCGTTATTGGCTGCCTGTATTTTAACCGACGAACCAGTAATTTTACATAATATGCCTCAAATCCTTGATGTTTTGGCAATGAAGAATCTCATCGAAAGTCTCGGCGTGAGCATCGAGTTCATTAATAAGAACACTTGGAAAATTCACGCCAAAGATGTTCGATTTGCTGATCTCGACCCTGAACTCTGCAAAAAAATAAGGGCTTCAATTCTTTTAGCTGGACCGATGGTTGCCAGATGTGGAGAAATGATCTTGCCGCCACCCGGAGGTGATGTTATTGGTCGTAGAAGGGTAGATACCCACATACTCGCTTTAGAAAAATTAGGTGCCCATGTAGCATATGATCGAATATTCCACTTTACAGCGAACAAACTAACTGGAGCTGATATTTTGCTGGATGAAGCCAGTGTAACTGCCACCGAAAATGCAATAATGGCCGCTGTAACTGCTACCGGTGATTCCGTAATCAAAAATGCAGCTTCAGAACCACATATACAGGAATTATGCTATCTGCTCAATAAAATGGGCGCAAACATTGAAAATATAGGCTCTAATACACTTCATATTCATGGAGTACCCAAATTACACGGTTGTGAATTCACCGTAGGACCGGATTATTTGGAAGTCATCAGTTTTGTTGGAGCTGCTGTTATTACACATGGAGAAATCACAATTCGAAATGCCGGACATGAATATCTGGATATGATCCGGTTAGTTTTTAATCGTATTGGTGTCGTCTGGGAAAAAAGAGGTGCCGATCTGTTTGTACCTGCCGATCAACCATTAAAAATCGAAACTGATTTAGGAAATGCAATTCCGGAGATAAGTGTCATGCCATGGCCATCCTTCCCAACTGATTTGATGAGTATTGCCATTGTTGTCGCAACACAATCTAAAGGTTCAATGCTATTCCATGATTGGATGTACCCCAGCAGAATGTATTTCACAGACAAATTGGTATCCATGGGAGCACAAATTGTTCTTTGTGACCCTCATCGTTGTATTGTCCAGGGACCAACTCCCTTATATAGCGAGAAACTAGAAAGCCCGGATATTCGTGCTGGAATGTCTTTGGTACTTGCCGCCCTATCAGCAAAAGGTAGTTCTGTAATTAGAAATGTTCGTCAAATCGATCGTGGATATGAAACTGTTGATGAGAAACTCAATTCACTTGGCGCTTCAATAATCAGGGAAGTTGAATAACTGAGAAAGGAGGCGGTTTATTGCCGCCTCCTTAACAATGATTAGTTTTCTGAAATTACTTCTAAAAATTGATTAACCACATCTCTTAGCATTCCTTCAGGTAAGGCGCCAACTTGCCGATGTGCGATCTTACCTTTACTAACAAACAACATGGTGGGAATCCCCTGGACGCCGAACCTTGTTGCCCAGTCGGGATTTTCATCAGTATTTACTTTTGCGATAATCAATTTTCCGGCATATTCTTTTGAAAGTTTTTCCAAAATTGGCGCAACCATACGACAAGGACCGCACCAGGGTGCCCAAAAATCAACAACTACAGGAAGTTCTGATTGTAGTACTGTTTTTTCAAACGCTTCATCGGTAACATGAATGGGTTCATCAAACATAATTCACTCCTTAACCCCAAAATCTATATTTGTATACTCCCCATGAGTATACCACATGTAGTAAAAACCATTGTAAACCTTATACACATTTATTTTTCGGCTTGCCGTTTGAAATCAACAAAGCGATAACCCACGCCGCGCTCCGTTAAAATATATTTTGGATTGGCAGGATCTTCTTCAAGTTTTTGTCGCAAATAATTGATATATAACCGTACATAGTGAGGCTCATCGCGATACTCGTACCCCCAAACACGAGAAAGCAGCTGATCATATGTTAGTACCCAACCAGTATTCTTTACTAAATGATAAAGAAGTCGATACTCTGTTGGACGTAACTTAATTAATTCACCATTTAACCAGATTTCTCTTTTTGAGAAATCCAATTTCAATCTTGAATCAACTTCTATAATATCCGGTGATTCACCTGAACTGCTCTCTAATCGCCGCAAAACGGCCCTTACCCTACTAACCAGTTCTCTGGGACTAAAAGGTTTAGTAACATAATCATCAGCTCCTAATTCCAAGCCCTTAACACGATCGTCTTCCTCGCCCTTCGCGGTTAACATTATCACCGGTACATTACTGATCTCCCTTAACATGCTTAGAACTTCAAAACCATCAATATCCGGCAGCATAACATCTAACAGAACCAGATCGGGCAATGAATCGCGGTATGATTGCAAAGCTTGCATTCCACGATATGCTTCAACAACTTGAAACCCATCATGTTCCAGGTTTAAACGAATGAAACGCGCCATTCGTTCTTCATCATCAACCACCAAAATTACTTTATTTTTAAAACTATCATCAACCATAACAACCAGCTTTATCCACGAACGAACGAAACTATTTCTTCTTCCTCACCAGAAGGTACAATTTCAATAAAATTGATACGATGCATTGGCCAAATAACAGTGGTTACATTGGTATCTAAATAGCTTATATCTTTTCCGTCTTTTCTTCTGGGGCCTTTTACAATGATCAATTGATCTTTTGGGGAAGGCATATCTTCAATTTCTCCAAATACAGCTTCTTCATTATTTATATGAATAATCGCACTGATCATTTATTACTCCTTATCGAATAATAATTTGAATCTTCAATTTTCCCAATGCGATAATGTCACCATGATTTAACGGGTAATCTACATGGGGGACTATTTTTTGACCATTAACCCGGGTGCCATTGGAAGATCCTAAATCCATTATTGCTACTCTGTTTCGTGACACTTTCAATGCAGCATGCAAACGAGAAACGCCTTGAGCATATGCATCAAAAGCGGATAAATCAACATCAGGTAAAATTGGCTGTCCTTCAGCTACTCGACCGAGAGTAAATTCTGTTCTTCCGGCTAATTGAAGAGTTTGCTTATTCTCAATAACAAACAACGCAAGTTCTGCATTCATTGTATTTTTATTATCTTTGTTTTCTGAATGGACATCTTTAGAATTAACCGAATCCAAATTGGTATCGTCCAATATTTCACTCGGGGTTCTTTGAATTGATTGCGTTGTGAGATAATCCAAAGAAATTAGTCGTGCTCCGCACTCGCTGCAAAACAATGCTCCAGGCAATTCTTTATGATGGCAATTAGGACAAATTATCATTTTCTATCGTTCTCCGGTTGGGGTAACATCAACAATGATCGGGTACCATATTTTATCTTTTTTTCACCCAATTCAGTTAAAGATTTTTGTGCTTGCAAATTCTGTGCTTCTTCTAATACCGTATGGGCTAATTGGCGATCTCCTCTGGCCAATAAATGGGTTGCTACATGATGTAAATGTTTTGTGGCTCTTGATATATCACCATTTTTTACTTCAATTCTCGCCTTTTCCTGTATTCGGTATAAAGTTAAATGTGACATGGCATCAACAATAGCGGACGGTGGCATTTCTTTTTCCATATTTATCCGAATTGAGCGCTTAAAATCGAAAAATAATCGGGTCTTATGGACGGGGTTTGATGGAATATCTAATTTAATCGTACCATTTGCGATGCGTATTTCTGTAATTGTATCGGGTAAATTTTTTATTTTGAATTCGAATATTATCCGAAGATGTTTACCCATATACAAATTTCCCATTTGTACAGGAGAAATAGGGTCTAAATTTGAAAGATCCGGGCTGTAACGAAATGCATATGTTAATTCTACAAGTGGATCTAATTCAAAGTGAAGACGTACAGATTGAGCAAATAAAACACCCAGAGATTTTATTTTTTCAGTAAGTGAATTATACATTTCTTGTGCGTTGCTGACAAATTGGGTTTCACCACCCGCAATTCGTGCCATTTCATCAAGGAATTGGTCGTTCCATTCCTCACCAATACCGATTGCCTGAAATGAAATTCCTTCTTGGGTTGCAGTTCGAATTAATTCTAACGACGCTTTTTCATCCCCGTAGGTATGCCCATCAGTAATTAGAATTAATTGACGCACCTGTTCGTCTTTTTTTATCGAGCGCAATACTTCCACCCCAGTGTACAATCCCTGATAAATTTCTGTAGCACCAAAAGCTTGCAAAGACTGAATTTTTGTAACTGCATTTGTAATATTTGCAATTTTTGTTGGTTCTAAAATAACTTCAGCGCGATCACTAAAAGCTACAATGGAAAAAACATCTATTGGCCTTAACAACTTTATAAAATTGATAGATTCAGATTTGATTTTTTCAAGCAGAGATCCCTGCATGGATGTTGAGCGATCTAAGACAAGACAAACATTTACGGGTGGTAAAACGCTCACATCAAGATCTTTTGTAGGGAATATATCCAATAAAAGATAAAAAACTTGTGTCCCTTCAATTAATGGAACTGCAGACCGGCTATAATATGCATTAACTTGAATAGGTTTGAATGAACGCTGCTCGGGAGGAATTTTTTCATCATATTCTGCTCGTTTGCGCGGATCGATTAGAGTCTCATAAGCACGTTGAATTCCAATAAACTTTTCTTGAAATTCAGGAGATGGATTCAAATCCGGATGATACATTTTTGCCATATCAAAATAGGCTTTTCGGATCTCGTCCGGTGTAGCATCTATTGATAATTCAAGCTGATTATAAAACTCCATAAGGTTCCTGATTTTAAATCATTTTTATGAGAATCACACTAATATTGTCTGGTCCACCAGCTTTATTGGCAGCATTTACTAACTCAGAGCACGCTATTGCTGGTGTTTCATGTGATGTGGCAATTCTAAATATTTCATCTTCATTTATAGTTCCCCACAAACCATCACTACAAATCAAGATATATCCAGGTCTGGGTAATGGGGACGTTTGAATATCAGGTCGAAATGGTTCTGCTTGACCAAGTGCTCGATATAAGACATTTTTATTTGGATGATTTTTTGCTTCTTCCTCATTAATTTGACCTAAATCCAATAACCTACGTACTAAAGAATGATCAGCGGTCATCGCTTCCATTCTACCATCAGGATAAATATAATATAGTCTTGAATCGCCAACATGAGCTATAGTTACCTGCTCACCTAAAACAAGAGCAGCAGTAATAGTTGTGCCACCGCCAGGAGCTTTCTGCATTACGGCCTGCTGTGCCATTCGTACACCATTTTCCATAATTTCTTGTAAACTTTCAGACGGCATCTCTGAATTATTACTAAATAAAGGAAAATAAAGCTTCTTTACAATATGCTCACCCATTGCTCTTACCGCAGCAGTACTCGCCACTTCTCCAAACTGATGCCCACCCATTCCATCAGCTACAATAAAAACACCAAATGGAACGTCATTTTGAATATTGGCAAATGTCGCATTAAACCAAAATATCGCATCCTCATTATGGTCTCGTTGGCGACCCACTGATTGGCCACAACCAACAATCAGTTGTGAAGGCTGAACCAGCAAACTCTCTTTTGTTACTGCACGAAGCTGTTCTTCAGATAATGGTGCTGTTTCTACATGGACAATTGTTGTGACCTTGTTGTCCTTTTGAAACAGTTTTTTGAAGAAATCAATCACGTTTTGCCTCCACTAAAATATTTTGATTACGCATACAATGCATAGATAAAGTGATCGCTGGATCCCACATAACAAATATCATTAATTACCAATGGTGATCCAGTAATCGGGCCATTGGTACTATATTTCCATCGCAGTTGTCCATTTTTTAACTCAATACAATATAGTTTACCATCAGCAGCACCGCAATAAACAGCATCCTGATAAATGGTTGGTGAACCACTCACCTGATGTTCCGTTTTATACCGCCAAATTTCTTTTGCGTTTCCTGCTTCAAGACAATAAATGTTATTATCAGCAGAGCCAAAAACGATCGAGTAATCTTTTTTTGCTGGGGATGACACCGATCCCTTTCCCATCCTAAAACGCCAAACAACCCACCCGGATTTTGCATCTAAAGCATAAAAAGTTGAATCTAACGAAGAAAAATAAACAATACCATCTTCTACAATGGGTGAAGATGTAATTGCTCGTTTGGCTTTAAATCGCCATTTCACCTGTCCACGAAAATCTCCGCAGAAAAAATCTCCCAACTCAGTACCTGCGTAAACAAAATCTTTAGAAATAAACGGAGATGTACGAATTGGAGACCCAGCATCCATACGCCACGTGATTCGATTTGAAATCAAATTGACAGCATAAAGAAAACCATCATCAGATCCAAAAAACACATGGCCTTCTGCAATCCTGGGAGAGCTTCGAATCGGACCATCGGCCTGAAAAACCCAACTTTGGTTCCCTGTTCGTGTTGAAACAGCATACAAATTTTTATCTTCTGAGCCAAATATCAAATTCCCATCATTAAGGACGGGCCTTCCAACAATACCTCCAGCGGTTGGGAATTTCCATTGAAATTCTCCATTAGCAGCATCAAGACAATAAATATTGTTATCATAAGAACCGCAATAAATCTTGCCATTTTCAAAAACGATGGAACCTCGAATTTCATCTTCTGTTTTAAATGTCCAAATTGGCTTTAAATTCTGGTCCTTTACCACTGGATTGATATTAATCCGAGATAAAGCACCTGTTTTCTTCGCCACTGATAATAACGCTTCTTTAAAATCAATGATTGATTTATAACGATCTGCTGGGTCATATTGTAATGAAGTAAAAATCACAGTTTCTAATTCCACAGAAATACGTGGATTTATTGACCGTATCGGACGTTCTGAAAAAGAAAAAGGTGCTTCCATTCGCGGATCACGATTGGTTAATAAATGATGTAAAGTAGCACCTAAGGCATAAATATCTGCAACAGGTGTAGCCTCTCCACGATATTGCTCAGGCGGCGAGTACCCCTCTGTCCCAATCATTGTCCCTTTTTGTCCTGTTTTAAAATTTTTCGCAATCCCAAAATCCACAAGGATTGCACGGCCATGTTGATTCACCATTACATTACTGGGCTTCATATCACGAAAAATAATTGGTTCCGGTTTGTGTGAATGGAGATAATCTAATACATCGCACAACTCAATCGCCCAGGCAATGACTTTATCTTCCGATAACGGTCCGTTTTCATCAGACAAAATAGCTTCTAAATCTTTTCCATGGATATATTCAATTACCAAATATGAACGATCGTCTTTTGAAAAAAAATCATATATTTGAGGGATCGCATCGTGGTTTAATGTTACTAGAATATTTGCTTCACGTTCAAAATTTTGGACAATCGTTTGACGCACCAGAGGGTCCGGTGCATTATTAATCATTTCTTTAACAGCTACCAACTTGATTACATTTGGAAAATGCAAATCTCTGGCACGATAAACAGAACCCATACCCCCAACACCAACCACATCCTGAACTTGATATCGGTTCATCAAAGTTATTCCAGGTTGTAATTGTTTAACCGAATTCGGGCCTTGGGAGTTAAAACTTGAAGTTATTCGCTGAGTATCCAGCTCTCCCTCCTGGATGGAAAATATATAAAAAATGAGTTAGAGAACAATATTAAATGATTATAAGCTTCAAATCATTGAAAAGCAAATCAAGTTCGGAGTGTATTTTATCAATAAAAGTTTAAACGATTACATGAAATTAAAAGAAACCTGTAACTATACATTATCGTGTCGAGTTTGTAGAATAAATTGTGCATATTCAAATCGAATAAGCATTATGATGTAAACCCAAACTTACCCCAGGAGAATTATGTTCAGCAATATAAGTGAAGCCACCGAATTTATTCAAAAAAACAAAATCCGCATGGTTGATTTAAAATTTTGTGACCTGTGGGGAAAATGGCACCACGTCACAATTGCTCAATCGGAATTTCACGAGAACCTTTTTAACACCGGTATCGGGTTTGATGGTTCCAGCGTTGGATTTAAAAGCGTTCATTCCGGAGATATGTCTCTAATTCCTGATTTGCAAACAGGTTTTGTTGATCCTTTTTGGGAAATCCCCACTCTTAGTTTTATTTGCAACACAGTCGAAGCGGATACAAAGAAGCTTTTTTCAGGTGAACCGAGAGAAATAGCTCGAAAAGCAGAAGAATTTTTAAATGCCTCAGATGTCGCTGATCAAAGCATTTGGGGACCCGAGTTTGAATTTTATGTTTTTAGTAATGTTTGTTATAAAAACGACACCAATACGGCATCGTTTCAAGTAGATTCTGAAGAGGCAATGTGGAATAGCTCCACTGCTTCACATGGTCATTTGATCGCTCCTCATGGTGGTTATCATGCAATTCCACCAAAAGATAAACATTATTGGCTACGCGCACAAATGGTTGACAACCTCATTCGTGTTGGTATACCTGTGAAATATCACCACCATGAAGTTGGTGGTCCTGGTCAACACGAAATCGAAATTCCATTAATGGGTTTATTGAAAGCCGGCGACGCTGCTATGATTGTCAAATACATCACGAAAATGACAGCAAATGCCGTCGGGCAATCTGTTACATATTTGCCAAAGCCTTTGTTTGGTGAAGCTGGCAGCGGAATGCATTTTCACCAACAACTACGGAAAAATAAGAAAAACTTATTTTATGACATAGCTGGTCCAAATCTTCTGAGTCAAACTGCTTTATATTATATTGGCGGTCTGCTATTACATGCGCCTGCCCTGCTTGGAATAACGAATCCAAGTACTAATAGCTATCGTCGATTGGTTCCTGGTTATGAAGCACCTATCAATACATTTTTTTCTTCTGGGAACCGCAGTGCTGCAATCCGCGTACCCAAATATGCTACACAACCAGATGAAGTTCGTTTTGAGTTTCGACCACCAGATGCAACTTGTAATCCTTATCTGGCAATGGCAGCTATGCTAATGGCGGGGATTGATGGAATTCTAAACAAAATAGACCCTACAAAAGCTGGGTTTGGCCCATTTGATGAAGACATCTTTTCCTGGCCACCTGAAAGGCGAGCAGCAATTAAGAGCCTGCCTGGCAGTCTGGATGAAGCCTTGAATGCTTTAGATGTAGACCGCTCTTTTCTGCTAGTGAACGGAGTATTTTCAAACGAATTGATCGATCTATGGATTCAGTCAAAGAAAAAAGAGGTTGCATCTATACAATTACGACCCCATCCATATGAATTTGAGATGTATTATGATTTATAGTTTTAAAAGGGACAATTAGACGATCCCTATAATTCACTAACCACGGCATTCTATGCAAGGACAAAGCGCTCTTAAATAATGCCAATTATATATACCATAATGATGCCCATCTTGCCATTGAATGGAAATAGCATAGCTTCCAACCAATTCAATATTCTCCAGAATCGTTGCAGGAGATTCTGGTAAATTCATATTAAAAATAATTTCGTCCGGTTCTGGTTTCATATTTTCATGTCCACCTCTGCATGTGGCACATGGACATCCTGCGCGCAACAAATTAAATGCGTATTCGCTTTTGTGACCATCTGACCATTCAATTATCAATTGGCGAGTCGATTTATTGGCTTTTATGGATTTCGGCTGCATGGTAACTCCTTATGGTGAAGTGACAATTTGTAAATAATCTTGAACTGACCAACCATTCCTACTTGCATCATACGGTGCTTCTAAACGCCACCAAGAAAATCCATCAGCTTCGATAGGTCCCTCAATGATGCGAAATACCTCATTATCTAATCCTATAAAATTAACACCATAAGATCTTCCGGGACCTGATCTTAACCTAAGACCTTCTCCATCTGTTCCAACAATCTGTGCAAAGTTGCCTATCTGAAAACCTTTGCCTTGCGCAACGGCATCGGTTGGTAAAGGTGTGGGCGATGGAATCCATGTATAGCGAACAATTGGTGTAGAAGTTGGGGCGGATATTTTTGTAACTTCTGCAATTATTTCAACTGAGTTACTTGATGCCGGTAAAAAAAACAGAACCAATATCCCAGCAAAAATAACCAAAATAGTAATTATGAATCCAATGATTATAGCGAGCCACGGTTTTTTCATAGTTAAGTCGGTAGTAAGAAAAATCCAATCCCTAAAATAATATATACACCTATTAAAGCCAAACCTTCCAGCCAATTAGACTCTCCATCTAAACACACAAGCGCTGAAACGATTACAGTGGCTCCTAACGCAATTAGCTCAAAATTATTAAAAACAAGCGTTAAGGGATTGCCCATTATTAAACTGATAAAAACCAAAATCGGTGCCACAAACAAAGCTATTTGCAGGCTTGAGGATACCGCGATTTCAACACTGAGATCCATCTGGTTTCGAATGGCGACCTGTACGGCTACCATGTGTTCAGCAACATTTCCAATAATCGGTATCAAAATAATCCCAAGGAAAAATTCGGAAAAACCGAAACGAGAAACGATTACTTCAACCTGACCAACCAGAAACTCGCTCATAAATACAACACCAAGTGTTGCGGCTACCAATACAGCTATTGCTGAATTAATTTCTTTTTTATTGATTATTTTTTTTGAATGAGCTGTTTCGTGAGACGCTATATTGGTATTGGATTTAAAGTTAAAGAATAAACTTGCGGCATATAACAAAATCATTACACCTGCTACACCCAGGCTAAGCTGCTCTACTCCCCAAGCATTAGTAGAGCCAATAACATGTCCAAATATTGAAGGGATAACCAGGGCAATAACAGCAAGAGTCAATAAAACGGATTGATTTGATGAATGCCGTCGGTCAAATGCCTGAATGCCATTTTTTGCACCACCCAAAAATAACGATAAACCCATTACCAACAACAAATTCCCAATAATTGATCCGGTAATACTTGCTTTAACAAGTTCTAATAACCCCGCTTTGATAGCAACCAAAGTAATGATTAGCTCGGCAGCATTACCCAGTGTTGCATTTAATAATCCACCGATTTTTGGCCCAGTATATTCAGCGATTGATTCTGTAGCTTCACCAATATAGCCCGCTAATGGAACCAGAGATAAAGCAGAAAAGCTAAAAATCAACATGGGATTCCAATGTGAGAATTCAGCGAGAAAAGCTAATGGAAGAAAAAATAACAGAACTGATAAAGGGTGTCGATGTAAATAATTTTTTATTTTTATCATATTCTACTCCTGACCTTGATTATAACTTTGATTGAACAATTCGCTGTATGATATAATGCCTTAAAAATATGATATCAAATACACCGAATTCCGCTGCTCCAATTTTAGCCAATCGTTATCAGCTATTGCAAACTCTGGGATCAGGAGGCATGGCTGTAGTTTATCGTGCCAAAGATCTTACACTTGAGAGAATGGTTGCTGTAAAAATTCTTAGACAGGATTTTTCCAAGGACGAAAGTTTTCGGAAACGTTTCCATCAGGAAGCAAAAGCAGCAGGAAATTTATCACACCCTAATATCGTCACCGTTCATGATTTTGGGTTAGATGGTGATCGACTATTTATCATTATGGAATATGTGCCTGGAACCAACTTAAAGGCAATTGTTAAGGAAAGAAATTATCTGCCATTGAATGAGGCTATTGACTTGATTATTCAAGCATCCGCTGGAATTGGTTATGCGCATCGAGCTGGTCTGGTCCATTGTGATGTAAAGCCTCATAACATGTTGGTCACTCCGGATGGCCGCCTAAAAGTGACTGATTTTGGAATTGCACGAGCTCTTTCCAGTATTAACCCAGAAGAAAGAAGTGCAGTTGTCTGGGGATCACCTCAATATCTTTCACCCGAACAAGCATCCGGCGAGCCCCCTTCTCCTGCTTCAGATGTGTATTCCCTTGGCGTTGTTTTATACGAAATGGTTACAGGGAAACTACCATTTTACTCCAATGATCCAAACGAATTGACACGCCTGCATAAAGAAGCAGTCCCTCTTTCGCCCAGAAAATTAAATCCAAATATTCCTATACAATACGAACAAATAATTTTAAAAGTATTGGCAAAAGAACCTTCCTGGCGTTACCGAACAGCTGACCAATTTGGCCGGGTGTTACAAAATATAAAAGAACAACCAGTATTACAACAATCTTCAATAAACCTGGAATATACGGCAAATCCCATTGTAGACTCAATCCCTGCAAAATTTGAACCCCGCTTTTCTTCAAATAGTAAACCGACGCAATCAAATACCGATTACGGAACAATGGCTTTAGCTCTATTGGCGTTTATTTTAGCCGGTGGATTAATTCCTTTTTGGTTATATGTATGGTTCTCACTTAATGCAAACCGGTAAAATGCAATGATAATCTCAGCTTCAATAATTTCATCAAATTTCCTTGAATTTGGCCAACAAATTTCCGATACAAAAAAAGCAGGCGTTGATTGGTTGCATATCGATGTAATGGATGGAAGTTTTGTGCCGAATATCACCGTAGGACCATTTATACTGGAATATTGCCGAAAAATTGTTGATTTACCTTTAGACGTTCATTTAATGATTGTTGAACCGGAAAAACATATCCAGACTTTTGCCAAAATCGGAGCTAATCGCCTTTCTATACACATTGAGAATAACCCCAATGCACTAAGAACAATTCAACAAATCAGGGAATTGGGAGTCAGTCCATCTATTGTTATCAATCCCTCAACCCCCCCCGAAGCTGTAGAATATTTACTGCCCTTTGTTGATATGGTGTTGATTATGACTGTAAACCCAGGTTATTCCGGCCAAAATTTTATTCCTGAAATGCGTAAAAAAATAGTCAGGATGAAGGAACTTATTAATCAGATAAATCCAGCTATTTTATTACAAGTTGATGGAGGAATAAATTCCGAAAATATCGTGAGTGTTACAAAGGCAGGAGCAGATGTTATTGTTGCAGCAACAGCAATATATAAACACGAGAAAGGGATAGCTGCCGGTGTTACTGCACTACGCAACCCATAAAACTGTTTTAAACAAAAATCACGGCATTCGCCGCGACTTTTGGAATTGCATGTTCCAATTACTTGGATGTTTTTACGATCGTGCGGATGCAACGAGTGCACAAAACCTTGCGGATTTTTCGACCGTTTTCGAAAACCGAAACCTGTTGCAAGTTAGGTTTAAATTTTCGGTTGGTCGCCCGCATGGAAAAACTGCGATTGTGACCAAAAGCTGTTGTTTTTCCACATTTCTCACATTTTGCCATAATAAGGATCCTTTCAACTATGAGTGCTAATTTTAGCCGGCTTTGCACTGCACAGCAATCAAAGATTTTACCACACCCCGTATCTTTTTTCAAGAATTGGGTTATTAGAAAGGGGAATTCACAATGAAGGAAATTAAAAATAAAATGGGAAATATTTATGTATCGCACAGGGCAATAGCGACAATAGCATATCAATCCTCCATTGAATCTTATGGAGTCGTTGGACTTAGCGCCAAAAATTTTGCAGAAGGAATCGCAAATGTAATTGTAAAAGACCCGACCATGGGAGTTGAGGTAAAATACGACGGCCAGAGCATCGAAATAGACTTGTACATTATTGTAGAATATGGAACACGAATTAAAATGGTGGCTGAATCAGTTAGCAATAATGTACGCTATCGTGTTGAAAAAACAATTGGCATTCCCGTTGAAAAGGTCAATGTACATATTCGCGGATTAAGAATCAGCAATCCTGATTAATTAGTTTCCCCAATGCCAATTATATTGTAGGAGTATCATGTCGAGTGAAGTAAACAACATTACCAAAATTAATGGTCAGGATTTTAAACTTTTAATCGAGGCAGGGACAGCCTGGCTTAAAACTAACCAACAAATTGTGAATGCACTAAATGTGTTTCCAGTTCCGGATGGTGATACCGGAACAAATATGTTGTTAACCATGCAAGCTGCATATAATGAAATACAAAAATCAGGTGAACACAATGTTGGTAAAATAGCCCATGCTGTAGCTCAAGGTGCATTGATGGGCGCCAGGGGAAATTCTGGTGTAATTTTATCTCAAATATGGCGTGGTTTCGCCCGTGCATTGGATAATCTCGAATCGATGGACGCTGCTGTTTTTTCTAAAGCATTGGCTGAAGCCAAGGTCACTGCATACAAAGGTGTCGTGCGACCAGTGGAAGGTACAATTTTAACGGTAGCAAAAGACATAGCAACGGCCAGCGAGGTTAGTTTGGCTGAAAACCAGTCTTTCTTTGAAATGCTGGAAACCGTGGTTGCCGCTGCGGACGAATCTGTCAAACATACCCCGGAATTACTGCCAATTTTAAAACAGGCTGGTGTTGTGGACTCTGGTGGAAAAGGTTTATATTTTATTCTTGAAGGATTCTTAAAACATCTAAGAGGCGAATCCCTCGAAAAACCAACAACTGCTTTGGTACAACCATTAGCATTAATGGAGAGTGATGAAATGGAAGAAATTGAACCCGGGCAGGATTATGAAGTAATCGTAGATTTTCGGCCTTCTACACCATTGAACTTAGAAGATTTTTATGAAAACCTGACTCTTATCGGAACCAGTATACAAGTTGGTGAAGGTGATGGTATGTATCGTATGCATATACATGTGCCTACAGAAAACCGGTATAAGCCTATAGACTACACAATGCAATTAGGGACCATCACAAAAGTTTACATTGAAAATCTTTTGGATCAGATGGAACAAAAAGAACAGAATGCTTCCAGGAAAGTTCAGGTCTCTCCAATAGAGCCTGGCCAGATTGCTGTTGTAGCAGTTTCTCCGGGATTCGGTCTTTCAAAAATTTTCGCAAGTTTGGGAGCTGCAGCAGTTGTTGAAGGCGGCCAAACCATGAATCCAAGCACTGAAGAAATACTCGAAGCTTTCGAGAACTTGCCAACAGATCGAGTCATAATTCTTCCAAACAATAAGAACATATTTATGGCCGCAATGGCAGCTAAAGAAGCCACAGTGAAAAATGTTGAAGTATTACCCTGTAAAACCGTTCCACAAGGGCTCTCCGCTATGCTCCGCCTGGATCCCTTTGGAGAATTATCGGAAGTATTTGAGGAAATGAAAGAAGCAATTCAGGAAGTGGATACAGGCGAAATCACAGTGGCAACCCGATCAGTTGAAATTAACGGCGTTGATGTCCAGCAAGGTCATGTTATTGCTTTACTAAATTCACTTTTAATTTCATCTGAAAAAACAGTTGAAGAAGCGTGTTTTTCCTTACTTAATAATGCAAAACTGGAAGATCGTGAACGGTTGACCTTTTTTTATGGTGCCGGTATATCCAAACATGAATTAAACCAAGTAACTGATAGCATCCGCAAAGCATATCCTAAAATGGAAATCGAAATCCATGAAGGTGGTCAACCTCATTACCATTTCATCATTTCGATTGAGTAAAACATGCCAAAAATTGCAATCATCACGGACAGCACAGCACAATTTTCCAACCCAAGCTTTCCCGGAAAAGATCAGGTACGACTGATTCCTTTCGGGATTAAAATTGGTGACAAAACCTATCCGGAAGGAATAGGCATTACTGTTAGTGAATTTCCAACTAATTGTAGCATTGCAGATGTACCCACTGTGATTATACCAACGCCGAATCAGATAGCAGATTTGTTTATTAGCTTGCTGAAAAACTTTAATGAATTGCTGGTTTTGACAAATTCATTGGATTTGACCTCAGTTTATCAAAATTCATTGGAAGCCGTAGAACTTATCCAGGGTAAAACCATGATTCAAGTTATCAACTCCCAAACAATTTCAACAGGTTTAGGGCTATTGGTTCAAATGGCTGCGGAATTGGTCTCCAATGGTGCGACACTTGCAGATACCGAACGACATATTCGGCAAGCGATACCCCATATTTACACACTATTCTGTTCCCCTTGTCTTAGCTATCTGGCAAAAAATGAGATTTTAGAAGAAACACAAGCTGCAGTAGGAGAAATATTAAATTTACATCCAATTTTCTCTTTAGAGGAAGGAAAGCCCAGTGCACTTTGTAAAGTAAGGAATTTTCGTCATGCCCAGGATTATTTCCAGGAGTTTATTGAAGAATATGATGAACTTCAACACATCTCTTTGATTAAAGGAGTTAATACACAGGGGCTTGATAATCGATTATTTCGGCAATTTGTCCAGGAATATTTTCCGGATACACCATTTAGCGAGCATCGATTAAACCCATTTTTAGCAGGATTATTTGGTCCAAAATCATTGGGATTGATTGTCGTTGAAAAACCATACACTTTAAGTGGCTAAAAATTATTCCGGCATAGAGTAAAATTAGATTATGTTATCAGCCATAACAAAAATTATAAAATTTTTTGAATTGGAAATTGACCGAAACTTTGATAACCGCTCCGTTTTTGGGGGATTGGGAAATTTTAGTCAAAGTTGGAAAAATGAGGCATCTGAGCAAGCAGTTTCCCAGGATATTGTAAGTCAGGTCTTTGACAACCTGGAAAAATATCCAGCAATGGAAAAAGAACAACGCGCGGATGCAATTCACCGATTACTCCCTTTACTTCAAACTGAAAATAAAAACCTCAATCCCAAATCTTTTAATTCAACTCTAAAAAACAACCCGATTAATTCAAAAGCTGCAAATCCGAAACATTCGGGTTTAGCAAATAAAGAATTTTCTCTGAAAGATGAACTCACTTATCCCATTAAAGAAAACTGCTTAACATACCAAATACAGAATAACAAAATTCAAGGCGAGGAACTTGAACGAGTATTAAATAGCCCTGTTATCAACTTATCATCAATTGGTGAAACACGCGCAAAAACTTTGGCAGAAATTGGAATAGAAACATTGCGAGATGTAATTTTTCATTTTCCAAGGAAATATGATGATTACAGCCAGTTGAAAACCATCAACAAATTGAAATATAAAGAAAAAGTAACCGTTCTGGCAATCATTAAAAGTGCACATACTCGACCTTCAAAAAATGGAAAGGTTAAAATCACAGAAGTAATTGTTGAAGACGGTACCGGTTCACTACGGATTACTTTTTTTAACCAACCTTTTTTAGAAAAAAAATTGGCACCCGGTATTGAAATATTATTATCCGGAACAACTGATATGTATTTAGGTCGTTTTGTAATGAACAATCCTGAATGGGAATTAGCTGAGAATGATCCGATCTATGAAAGCGGAATAATCCCTTCATATCGTTCAACCCAAAATTTTAGTCAAAAACAAATCAGAAAATCTATAAGTCAGGCTATTTCATTTTGGGCTGGAAGATTACCCGAGTGTTATCCAAATCGGATGCTTGAAGAAGCCGAATTAATGAATTTTTCCCAGGCGTTATACGAAATCCATATTCCTTCCAGTATGGAAAATTTAAAAAAAGCCAGAGAAAGACTTTCATTTGATGAAATATTCTTCCTGCAATTGGAAGTTTTGCAACAAAAAAAGAATTGGCAATCAGATACAGCCATAAAATATGGCGTCGATGAACAATTTATATCGAAACTGGAACAAAACATTTCATTTGAGTTGACTTCTGCTCAAAAAAGATCCATTGCTGATATTCGCAATGATTTTGAACGAGGTATACCAATGAGTAGGTTGATCCAGGGCGATGTAGGTTCTGGAAAGACAATGGTAGCAGCATTTGGGATAGCTATCACAGCTGCGAATGGGTTTCAAACCGCATTAATGGCACCTACCAGCATCCTGGCAGAACAACACTATAAAAACATATTAAAATTTTTTGAGACAAATCAACTACTTTCTCCGAAAAAAATTCGGTTATTGGTCGGAGATACGTCTGAGTCAGAAAAAGAAGATATTCGCAGAGGGCTAGAAAATGGAAACATTTTCGTAATCATTGGTACTCATGCGTTAATAGAAGCCCCCATTCAATTTAAAGCGCTCCAATTAGTAATCATAGATGAACAACACCGATTTGGCGTAGAACAACGCAAGAAGCTGAGGGAAAAAGGGCGTACGCCACATCTTTTAGCCATGTCAGCTACACCAATACCAAGATCATTAGCTTTAACTATTTATGGGGATATGGATCTTTCTGTAATAAACGAAATGCCGCCAGGGCGCCAACCAGTGGAAACATACATCGTTACACCCTTAGATAGGGAGCGTATATACCAAATCGTTCTTAAACAGATCGAAAGTGGCAGACAAGTTTTTTTCATCTTTCCACTTGTAGAATCCGATGATGAGGACCCGGAAAAAGAAGCAAAATCTGCCGTTAACCAACATGTGCACTTAAAACAAAAAGTTTTTCCTCAATTTGAAATCGGATTATTACATGGTCGTATGCGCCCTGATGAAAAAGAAGAAGTTATGCGCGGATTTCGTGATCAAAAATACCAGATATTGGTTTCAACCACTGTCGTTGAAGTAGGTGTGGATATTCCCAATGCTTCTGTTATGGTAATCGAAGGAGCTAATAGATTTGGCCTTGCACAATTGCATCAACTGCGCGGACGAGTGGGAAGAGGAATGCATAAATCCTATTGCCTCCTTATACCAGAAAATGAAGATGCGTTGGAAAATCAACGATTACTGGCTATGAGCGAATCAAATGACGGTTTCGTACTTGCAGAAAAAGATTTGGAGCAGCGTGGTCCAGGAAACTTCTTGGGCACAGATCAGTCTGGGTTTGGAGATTTGCGGTTGGCCAACATTATGAACACCAGATTGATTGAAAAAGCACGCTCATTTGCTGAGAAGGCTTTCCAATCTGAAGATAATATCCCAATATTTGAAAACAGCGATATGCAAACTTTATATCGCCATAATTGGAAAGAACCTATAGGAGATAATCAATAAAATGGTCAGAGCACTTTTTCCCGGCACTTTTGATCCAATTCACTTTGGTCACATAGATATTGCTGAAAGAGCATCAAAACTCTTTCAGGAATTGGTGGTAGCGGTTTATGACAGACCTCTCAAAAATTTATTGTTATCCCCGGAAGAAAGGTTTTATCTTACCAAGAGTTCCCTTCAGCATATCCCCAATGTTAAGGTTGTGGGATATAGTGGTTTAACTGTAAAATTCGCTCAACAAATTGAAGCAAAAGTTCTGGTACGTGGATTACGTGTATTTTCTGATTTTGAACACGAGTTCCGTATGGCATTAACCAATCATCATTTAGCACCTGACATCGAAATGGTGGCATTAATCACCAGCGAAAAACACACATTTCTATCTTCAACGACTGTTAGGGAAGTAGCCTCTTTGGGTGGGGATACTTCCATGATGGTACCACCCCATGTCCGCGAGGTATTAGTAAAACGTTTTTTTGAACTGGGCGAAAACCAAAGCGTGGTACCATTGACGTATCTTTTAGATTAGATGGCTCATTTCTTGCAACAAAAGGAACTGCGATAAATACTGGAGGATTCTATGGATATTTTGCATCTTGTTGATCGGTTGGAAGAACTTTTTGATGAAAGCAGACCTTTACCTGTTTTTCACAAAGTAGTGGTTGATGAAGAAAAAATGCTTAGCATCATCGATCAAATGCGAGTATCTATTCCGGAAGAAATAAAAAAAGCCCAACAAATCATGGCTCAAAAAGATCGTATTTTAGCGCAGGCGCAAGAAGAAGCCAACCGAACTTTACAACTTGCTCGTGAAAAAGCCGATCAATTGGTTGAAAAAGATGCAATAATTCAGAGTGCCCAAACCCGTGCCACGCAAATTATCGAACAATCTAGAAGAGAAGTAGATGTCGTCCGAAAAGACGCTGATCACTATGTCATTTCTACATTGGGTGATCTGGAACATGAATTAGATCGTATCCTCACGCAGGTTCGGAATGGTATTCGTAGTTTACGTTCCGAAACCGGATTAAATATGAACCAAAATCAGGAAGATGAACAATAAATCGGCTTTCGCCGATTTATTTCCTATTCTTCACCACTCACAACTTCATCATTTCCTGGCACGGTCTCTGGTGGAAGTAATGCTATATCCACTACTTCATCCATATGACTAACTGGAATGATTTTAAGCGATGAGCGCACTTTTTTATTTAATTCCACCAGATCTTTTTCATTTTTCTTAGGAATGATAATTGTGGTAATACCAGCTCGGTGAGCTGCTAAGATCTTTTCTTGCACACCGCCAACAGGCAAAACACGTCCACGCAATGTAATCTCGCCTGTCATGGCAACTTCCTTGTGCACGCGGCGATCCGTAAAAGCAGAAATGATGGCGCAGGCAATTGTAATACCAGCGCTCGGTCCATCCTTTGGAATTCCACCTTCCGGAATGTGGATATGCACATCAACATTTTCAAAAGACTCCGGGTCAATTTCAAATTGTTTTGCTCTGGATTTCATATACGAAAGAGCTGCGTGAGCAGATTCTTGCATCACATCTCCAATTTGCCCGGTAATCTGCAAATTTCCCTTTCCATCCAAAACCAGAACCTCAACCGGCATGATATCACCACCATTCTCAGTCCAGGCTAACGCGGTGGCAACTCCAAACTCATCTTCTTTTTCAGCTTCCATATCAAAATATTCTTGAGGACCCAAAAATTTTTCAAGTGCTGCTGGTTCAATCCGTGTAGGGTAAGATTTTCCTTCTGTAATAAGGCGGGCAATTTTTCTGCATATTTTTCCGATTTCCCGCTCCAAATTACGAACTCCTGCTTCATAGGTATAATGACGAATTGTTTGACGGATTGTACTTTCAGTAAAAGTAAGCTGAATATTATCAATTCCTGTTTCATGCATTTGGCGGGGGATTAAAAATTGCTTAGCAATCGCCACTTTTTCTTCTTCCAGATAGCTTGTAAATTCAATTACTTCCATCCGGTCCAATAATGCCGATGGAATGGTCATCAATGAATTTGCTGTTGTAATAAACAAAACTTTAGATAGATCATAATCAACTTCCAGATAATGGTCAGAATACTCAGAATTTTGCTCAGGGTCCAAAACTTCCAACAAAGCAGCAGCAGGATCACCACGAAAATCAGCTCCTAATTTATCAATTTCATCCAACATAAAAAGAGGATTTATCGTACCTGCCTTTTTCATAGTTTGAAGAATTCGTCCAGGCAATGCACCTATATATGTGCGTCGGTGACCACGAATCTCAGCTTCATCACGAACACCTCCCAAAGAAACCCTAACAAATTTCTTTCCTAAAGCTTCCGCAATAGATCTGCCTAACGATGTCTTTCCAGTGCCTGGCGCTCCCACAAAACATAAGATTGGTTGGCGTGCATCGACAGGTTTTAATTTTTGAACTGCAATAAATTCGAGTATTCGGTCTTTTACTTTTCCCAAACCATAATGATTTTTTTCAAGAACTGTATTGGCATGTTCTACATCCAGATTATCATCAGTTCTCTCGGTCCAAGGCAAATCCATAATCCAATCAAGATAAGACCTGATTATGCCTGTCTCTGGAGCCATAGGTGGCATTTGTGTTAATCTGTCGGCTTCTTTCTTAGCAACAACCTTAACTTCGTTTGGCAATCCGCGTTTTTCAATTTTTTCACGAAGTTCAGATACCTCTGAAAGAAATAAATCGGTATCTCCCAATTCAACTTGGATTGCTTTCATTTGTTCACGCAAATAGTATTCTCGTTGAGAACGGTCAACCTCGCTCTGGACCTTAGATTGTATCTCGTCTTCCAATTGAAGAACATCCAATTCCTGTGCCAGTAATCCGTTAATCGTTCGCAGTCGTTCTTTCGCATCAATACTTTGTAATAATTTTTGCCTGTCAGGTAAGCTAAAAGAAACTGCTGAAGCAATCATATCTGAAAGCCAACCAGTGTCTTGAATGTTTAAGGCATACAAATGGGCTTCATCTGGCAAACTTCGATCTAACTGCACACATCGTTCAAATAAATCACGCGTGGTTCTCATCAACGCTTTGGTATGCCTATCTTGCGTCCCCTCATCATAGACAATCTTCGCTCTAACCTTAAAGTATGGGTCCTCCTGTGTAATACCCAATACCTCCACCCTGCGGCGTCCTTGAATCAAAGCAGAATGGTTGCCGTCAGGCATGGATAATAAACGCCCTACAGCTACTTCAGTTCCGATGGGTAAAAAGTCGGCAAATGTAAGAATATCACTTTCCGGCTCAGCTAAGTAAATGGCAATAACGGTTTCAAAATTATATTGTGCTGCTTGAATGGCGTTATGATTGGCCCCGGGAGTGACAAAAATTGGAGTGACCATTTTAGGAAATATAATTAAATCACGCATTACAATAGCAGCACATTCAATCTCTCCATTTTCATTCGGCGTCATATCCGAGATTTGATACAACTCTTCTGTTCTTTGCTGAAAACCAGTTGGGAAATCATCGTGAGGTTGACTGGGAAACCAGTTCGAGTTTGACATAAAAAACCTTTCTTTATTAAGAAATGTCTGAGGAAATCTGTTTTGAAAACCAGATATCCCGCATTCCGGCAGCTACAAATATACTACCAGTTACCAGAATCACCCAATCATTTTCTGCCAAACGAAATGCCTCTGCAAATGCTTCTTCCAATGATTGTGTGGAGACGCATTTCACCCCGAACTGAAATGCTACTTTTTCTAACAATTCAGGCGCTATAGCGCGTGGATGTACGGATTTTGTTGCAATCGCTAAATGTGTTCTTGGTAATAATTCTGCAAATATCCCATCTATATCTTTATCTTCAGACGCCCCAATTACTAAAATTAAGGGACGCCCCGGGAAATAATCATCAACTGTCTGGCGCAACCGTAACGCAGATTCCCTGTTATGCGCTGAATCAATCAAAAAAAACGGTTGACGCCCCAAAATTTCAAATCTACCTGGCCAGCTTACTTTCGAAAAACCATCGAAAATTTCATTATTTGAAATTACATAACCCTCTTGGTTCAATACTTGTATAACCGCATAAGCTGTTGCTGCGTTTTGAATTTGATGAAATCCTAAAAGAGGGATTTGAAATTGCATAGGTTTCCAGTTGGTTTCCCCCTTTTGTTCAATAAATTTCCTCATTATCGCCATGTCCTCTTTTGGCCAGAGAACAAAGCGTTGCCAATCCAGGGAATGTTCTGCCTCAGAATAAAAGTAATCTTTTCCTACCTCAATTAATCGGGCACTTCTTTTGTCTGATATTTCCAGAAGTACTTTCCTGGCTTCTTCTTTTTGCGGTGCAATTATTACTGGACAATCACTTTTTATGATTCCACCTTTCTCGAAGGCAATTTCAGCCAATGTATTCCCTAATACATTGGTATGGTCAAGAGACAAATTTGTTATAACCGATACAACCGGATCTACAATATTAGTAGCATCTAACCGGCCGCCTAATCCAACTTCGACCACAGCGATATCAACATTTGTCCGTTGGAAATACAGAAAAGCCAATGCCGTCGTCAATTCAAAAGTAGTTATCCCTTCAACCTGGGGAATAAATAATTTCATCTCATCCACAAGATCCACCAATATTTGATGAGGGATTGGTTGGAAGTTTACCTGAATTCGTTCAGCGTAATCATGTAAATGAGGCGAAGTATAAAATCCAACATTTTTATTATTTTCCCGCAAAATACTTGCAATCATTGCAGATGTTGAACCTTTTCCCTTAGTACCAGCTACATGAATAATTGGATATGCTTTTTGGGGATCGCCCAACATTTGCATGAATCGAAACATCCGATCCAAATTGAATTTTTCAGGTAGATTCCTAAGATTTCTAGTCAGACTATAATCGATAAAAGAATATAAAAAATCCAGTGTTTCTTGATACTGCACTGTAATGTCCATGTTTAAAATCCTTTTTTAAGATGAGATAGGCATTTTACCCAAGCGGGTATCTTTATGCAAGATAAAATCTCCTTTTGAGTTTATTGTCTTTGATTGACTTTTTTCTATAGATTGATAAATTAAGGATATGGCAGTCATTATCATCCAAATAAAATTATATCTCCCTGAAGTACATTCATTGAAGGAAAAACGCAGTGTATTAAAATCTTTGCTATCGAAAATCCATCAGCGGTATAACGCATCCTGTGCAGAACTTGATTATATGGATCTTTGGCAAACTTCAAAAGTCGGATTTGCTTTGATTAGCAATGATTACAAGGTTTTACAATCTTCATCCGAAAAGATCAAACTATTCATGGCGCATGAATTTCCTGGATTAGTTATTGTAGAAGAAGATATCGAATTTTTCTAAGGAGAGAAAACATGGATCTAAATTTAAAAGGCAAAATCGCCGCAGTAATGGGTTCTAGTAAAGGTCTTGGCTTTGAAGCTGCCAGATTTTTATTGATGGATGATGCAACAGTGATCATTAATAGTCGAAATGAAGTAAACTTGGCGCTTGCCAGGAAAAAATTAGAAACCGAAAATGGCAAAAATATTTATTCAATAGTGGGTGATGTAACAAAACCCGAGTTTGCCAACTATTTTGCCGAAGAAATCGGTCGTCAATTTCTTCATTTGGATATCTTGATCACCAATGCTGGTGGCCCACCTCCCGCACCATTTGAATCCATCACCGATGATATCTGGTACGAGGCGATTGAATCCTCTTTCCTTAGCCATGTAAGAATGATACGAGCTTGTTTACCCTTGCTAAGAAAATCCGAAACAGCCAGTGTGTTAACTATAACTTCCTATTCTGTTAAACAACCCATTCCTAACCTTGTTTTATCGAATGCGATACGATCAGCAACTATTGGATTAACAAAAACACTGGCTTTGGAATTGGGAAAAGATGGAATTCGCTTTAACTCTATCTTGCCGGGTTGGACAAAAACGGAGCGTGTAAATGATTTAATGAATTCCAGAGCCGAGAAAAATGCAACATCGACCGAGGAAGAACTGGCAAAACAAGCCGCAGAAAGCCCACTTGGTCGTTTGGCAGAACCGGAAGAATTTGCCAAAGTCGCAGTATTTTTAGCGTCACCTGCTGCATCTTATCTGACCGGCACTATGTTATCTGTGGATGGTGGCATGGTTAAAGGTGTTTTTTAAGCAGTTTATATATTTCGATAAAATAACCTGAAATAATCAGGTACAATTCATTTCGATCCGGCCAAAGTAAGTCTCGCCGGTTTACGTTGTTTTAATTACCGGTAACTAAGGAGAAAATTCGTGGAAAACACTTTGGAAGCAAGACTGGAAAAAATTCTTCCCCTGGTTGAAAAACCCGGAAGATATGTAGGAGGGGAATTTAATGCAATCGTAAAGGATTGGTCAAAAATCCACACTAAAATTGGATTGGTATTCCCGGATATTTACGATATTGGTTTATCAAATCTGGGCATCCAAATTTTGTATGAAAGCATTAACATGCAGCCTAAACTTCTGGCAGAAAGAGTTTATTCCCCTTGGTCAGATATGGAGCAAGCTTTACGCGACAACAATATACCCTTATTCTCATTAGAATCCAAACATCCATTGGTAGATTTTGATATTCTTGGATTTTCATTACCTTATGAAACACTTTATACCAATGCCTTGAATATTCTGGATTTGGCTCAAATTCCTATTCGCTCTGCTGATCGAAACGAAAACCATCCTTTGGTTATTTCCGGAGGTCATGCTTCCTATAATCCTGAACCTATCGCACCTTTTTTTGACGCAGTTCTGTTGGGAGAAGGTGAAGAGATTATCTTTGATTTGATTGCAGTGTATCAGGATTGGAAAGACAATCACCAGCCGCGGCAATTACTGCTGGAGAGGATCAGTCAGATCCCTGGTGTATACGTACCTTCATTTTACGAACCGCTATATCATGAAGATGGAACTATTAAGCAAATTGTCAAAACCAATAAAAAATCACCAGAAAAAATCACAAAACGAATAATGGGAAAGCTTCCTTTAGCACCGACAAAATTCATTGTGCCTTCCATCGGTGTTGTCCATAATCGAATTGCCATCGAGATCATGCGTGGTTGCACCCGTGGATGCCGTTTTTGCCATGCTGGCATGATTAACCGTCCAATCCGCGAGAGAAGCGTTGAGGAGATTCTTGAGACGATAGATGTTGCCATGAAAAACACAGGATTTGAGGAAATTGCCTTATTGTCGCTGTCATCCTCAGATTATTCCCATATTTTGGAACTGGTGGATAGTATCGGCAAAAAATTTGCCGGCAGGAATTTAACTGTGTCCTTACCCTCACTAAGAATTGATAGTTTTTCCGTCGAGCTTATGGAGAAACTGAAAGGATCACGGCAGGGAGGTTTTACCCTTGCTCCTGAAGCTGCAACAGATAGAATGCGTGCAATTATTAATAAGCCAATATCCGAAGAACAGTTATTAGCCACAACCAGAGAAATTTACAAACGTGGCTGGCATACTATCAAACTCTATTTTATGATCGGTCATCCGTCTGAAACGATTGAAGATGTTCAGGCAATCGTAAATTTATGCAAGCGAGTTATTTACGAAGGGACTCGTATCATCGGTAAACGCGCCCAATTAAATGCCGGTGTTTCAACATTTGTTCCTAAACCGCACACTCCGTTTCAGTGGGTCTCTTGTGATGACCAACAGACCATAAGAGAAAAACAAAATTTGTTGCGACATGAATTGCGAGGTCCTGGTTTGAAATTAAACTGGACAGATCCCCATGAAACCATGTTGGAAGCCTGGCTTTCCCGTGGTGATCGACGTATGGCAGATATTATCGAGGGGGCATGGAGGAAGGGAGCAAAATTTGATGCATGGCAGGATCACCAAAATTATGAACTCTGGATGCAAGCTTTTTCGGAAAATGAAATCGATCCGGCCTTTTATACTCATCGAAAAAGACCTATTGATGAAATATTTCCTTGGGATCATATCTCACCTGGTGTTAATAAATCTTTTATCCTTGAAGAGTTTCAAAATAGTCAGTCTCAAATTTTACGCAATGACTGCCGGGAACAATGCTATGCCTGTGGCATTATTCAAAATTTCAAAGAAATTCGTAGTGAAAATCCCGGAATGATATGGAAATGTCCGGATGTTAAGAAAACAACGAGGGTTGCATGAAACTTCGATACCGCATTACATATAAAAAAAATCAAGCCATGCGTTATACCTCCAGCCTGGATTTGCACAAAGTATGGGAACGTTCTTTTCGACGAGCCAATCTTCCGCTGGCATACAGTCAGGGGTATCATCCCCAACCTAAGCTCCAGCCTGCAATTTCTTTGCCGCTGGGTTTTTTGGGAGAAAATGAACTTCTGGATATTTACTTAACTGAAGAAGTTCCTCTTTTAGACTTGATGCAAAGGATTTCTTCAAATGTTCCCAACGGTCTGGAAATACTCAGCGTATCACAAGTGTTAGAAAATGAACCTGCATTGCAAGTACAGGCAATGTCATCATACTACCGTGTGATTTTATTGGAACCCCAGAACGAAAATGTTATTCAATCAAACATAGATTTATTTTTATCATCCACCTCTTTGATTCGTGAAAGGCGTGGCAAACAATATGACCTCCGTCCCCTGGTTTTTGATATAAAAATCCAGAAAAATACTGCTCCTTTAGAATTATGGATTCACCTATGCACAAAAGAATCGGCTTCTGGAAGACCGGAAGAAGTCCTGAACGTGTTAGGTATACCTTTCCAACTCACCCGAATTATCCGAACCGAAATCCTTCTTTCAAACACACAGGAAATTACCAAACCAGATAATTGTTATGAACACAATTAGTAAAAATAAATATCTCATTCGTGCTTGTCCCAATCCGGACTGCAATTTTCGGTTTCCAGCTCCTGATCAATCGGGAATTGGGGTTCAATGTCCCAAATGCAAGTCGTTAACTCTGATTAAACATGAATTTAACCTGAATCAGGAAGCAATTTCGCAAATTTCGGAGGTGCATAGTAACCCAAAAGCGAACTTTGAAGTGATTCTGGATAACATTCGCTCAACATTCAATGTGGGTGCGATGTTCCGTACATCCGATGGAGCTGGTGTCAGAAAAATTCACCTATGTGGAATTACGGCACTTCCACAACACAAAAAAATCCATAAAACAGCGTTAGGTGCAGAAACATCAGTTCCCTTCGAATATCATCTTAACGGTATCGTAGCGGTTAATCAGTTAAAAGAACAAGGATTTAGGATTTGGGCCCTCGAAAAAACTAGTATTTCGCGACCATTGGAAGAATTTCATTTCAGAGAGGATATAGGTCCCGTGGCAATGGTAGTCGGAAATGAAGTAATAGGTGTAGATCCTGATATTTTGAAATTATGTGACGATCATATCCACATACCTATGTCCGGTGTTAAAGGATCTTTGAACGTAGCAATCGCCTTTGGAATTGCCGTTTATCAATTACTCGGTTTTCAGGATTCTACTGGGAATGGTAAAATTTCAGGCAACCTTTACTAAAACCACAGGAGAGATTTCCCATGCCAATCTATGAATATGTGTGTACAGATTGTGGTAAAAAATTCGATCTCTTACGCAGCTATTCAAAAGCAGATGAGCCGGCAGAATGTAAAAACTGCCATTCATTTAATTCAAAAAGAGCCTTGTCGCTATTTAATGCAAAATCTGAAGGCCGCAGCATAACCAGTTCAGGGTGTGATTCATGCAACGGAGGCTCTTGTGGTTCTTGTCATCATTTGGAGATTACAGTGAATCATTTTGAAAATAAAAATGTTTTAATCACCGGTGGTTCTAGTGGCATAGGTTTTGCTTTGGCAAAGCTATTTTTGCAAAATGATGCTCGTGTCTGGATTATTGCCCGGGACGAAAACAAGTTAAAAAATGCTGTAAAAGAGCTTTCACAAATCAACTCATTTTGCAAATATTTTGTTGCAGATGTCTCAAATATTGACGCCGTAAATAAGATGTTCAATAATCTCCAGGGAGAAACAGATAAAATTGATTTTTTGATCAACTGCGCCGGTGTGGCCTATCCAGGTGAATTTGAACGAATGGAACTCGAAAAATTTCATTGGCTTATGGATATCAATTTTTTTGGTACGGTAAATGTAATTAAAACTTGCCTCCCTCTCTTACGAAGTGGCGCGCACATCATTAACGTGTCATCTATGGCTGGTTTATTAGGCGTTTATGGATATACAGCGTATGGTGCTTCCAAATATGCTGTTCGTGGTTTCTCAGATGCTTTACGTAGTGAATTAAAGTTAAAAAATATCAACGTGTCCATTGTTTATCCACCAGATACTGATACTCCTCAACTCGAATTTGAGAATCAGTTTAAGCCAGCTATTACCAAAGAGATTGCTGGTTCAGCAAACCCCATGAGCGTTTCTTCTGTAGCTCAAGAGATTTTTAATGGAATTCTGAAAAAGAATTATATTATCATCCCGGGCTTTGAAAACAAGTTGCTTTATTTCGCCAGTAATTTTCTGGGTAAATGGGTTTATCCCATCATGGATTTGACAATTTCGAATGTTGTAAAGAAATTGAATCAAAAGAAAAAATCAAGTGATTTATCATAAAAACGTATAAGATCCAGATTAGATCTGCAACAAAAAGATGAACGATCTGCATCCAGATTGGCGCTAAGAGCAATACATTTAATCCGCCAAGAAATAATTGAGTTACGTAAACAATTGAAAAGAGTTTTAAATAGTGTCTATAAAATGAGGTACTGTCTTCTCTCTTTCCAAATCGGTGGAAAAAATATAGTCCAATTGCAATAATTACTGCAATTATTGGATGATAAACGCGTAAATTAAGCAAAAAGTGAACTGATGTTGATAAATCTTGTTGAATTCCTTCTAATATTGATGTCGACGGAAACAGCGTGTCTCCTAAAGCCGTTATCGCACCACTGGCTCCTAATAACAATAAAGCAACGGTTACTATGCTATATAACCATAGCCATTTCTTTGATCCTGAAATTTCCGTTGGTTCGCCTAACCTTGACCATTCAAAAACTAGGACATTACTCGCCAGTAATAAAAATGTATTAATCAAATGAATGGCTATGACAATCGCCCTGGCAAGCGAATCGTTGTCAGCAGTCAAATGAAATAAAACCAGACCCGCACCGACAAGGGCTTCTACTAACGTAAACCCCACAACTGCAATGGCTGCTTTACGAATTTTGCTATTCCTGGGAAAAATACGAAAAGCAAATAACAATAACAAAAAGACAAAAATTATGGTAATCCCACTGGTTACTCGATGTGTAAATTCTATATAGGTTTCAATCTGTGCATTCACGGGCAGAACGGTACCATTACAAGATGGCCAATGCGCCCCACATCCGGCACCGGATCCACTTGCCCTAACAAAAGCCCCAAATAAGATGACAAAAACGTTATAAATCAAAACAAAAAAAGCAAATTTCGAAAATTTTCTTTGATGCATGGCAATCTCCTGAAATAATTCTAACAACACACCTCATTGTTTGTTCTTTTTTGTACAAATTATTACTCCAAGCGAATGACATTTACCGTTAATGTTCATCCGAAAATCAATTTTGATAAAAACTTCAATATGATATACTGCATTGGATGTAATCCCAATTTATTCATTGAGTAGGAGAGCAAATGAAAAAAGATTTTATCGCCGTCTCAGACTTTTCCTCAACTGAATTGCAGGAAATGCTTGACCTTGCAATTCAGTTAAAAAAGGAATGGAAAGCAGGCGGAAATCGTCCCATATTACATAATAAAACTATGGCGATGATATTCCAGAAACCCAGTTTAAGAACCCGGGTAAGTTTTGATATGGCTATGCGCCATGTAGGTGGTGATGCGCTTTATCTTTCACCCAGTGAAATTGGATTAGGCAAACGAGAATCAATTGCTGATGTTGCCCGTGTAATTGCTGGCTATGTGGATGTCATCATGGCGCGCGTTTTTGATCATGAACATGTTGTCCAACTTGCTCAATGGGCAGATATCCCTGTTATCAATGGCCTGAGTGATTACAACCATCCCTGCCAGGCAATGGCTGACGCCCTGACAATACTTGAAAATTTTGGAACATTAAAGGGATTGAATGTGGTTTTCATCGGTGATGGCAATAATGTAGCAGTTTCTTTAATGCACATTTGTACCAAACTAGGTGCAAATTTCACCCACACCGGGCCTGAAGATTATGATATTTTGCCTTCGGCTATAGACCTGGCAAAATCTTTTGCTAGTGAAAGTGGCAGTCAGATAAAATTTAATCGGGATCCGTATGCGGCAGTAAAAGATGCACATGTGATTTATACAGACACCTGGACCTCAATGGGACAGGAAGAAGAAGCCAAAAAACGCGAAGCTGTCTTCCCTCCCTATCAGGTAAATGAGAATTTGGTTAACACAGCCGATAAGGATGCCATTGTTTTGCACTGCTTACCTGCACACCGTGGCCAGGAAATTACAGATGATGTCGCAGATGGACCTCATTCACGTTTATTCCCTCAGGCACACAATCGCCTGCATGCCCAAAAAGCAATAATCGTAAAATTGTTGGGAAAGGAATAAAATGAATTCACAAGACTATATTCAAATCGAAGAAAAATATGGCGCGCACAATTACCACCCTTTAGATGTCGTAATTGAACGTGGTGAAGGAGTTTGGGTCTATGATGTTGATGGAAACAAATATCTCGATTGCCTAAGTGCCTACTCTGCTCTAAACCAGGGCCATGTTCACCCCGAAATTTTGAATGCTTTAGTTGAGCAAGCAAAAAAAGTCACACTGACATCCCGCGCTTTTCGCAATGAACAACTTCCTTTGATGTATAAAGAACTTTCTGAAATGACCGGGTACGAAATGTCCATCCCTATGAACAGCGGCGCTGAAGCAGTAGAAACAGCTGTTAAACTTGTACGTAAATGGGCTTATCAAACCAAAAAAATTCCGTATTATCAGGCAGAAATCATTGTTGCTGAAGGAAATTTCCACGGTCGCACAATTTCAATTGTTTCCTTCTCTACTGAAGAATATTACAAAAAAGAATTCGGTCCCTTTACACCTGGTTTTAAGACTGTGCCTTATGGCGATATTGAAGCCCTTCGCCAGGCAATTACCCCGAATACGGCTGCATTTATGGTGGAACCCATCCAGGGAGAAGGTGGAGTAATTATTCCCCCAACTGGCTATTTAAAAACAGCTGCCGCAATTTGTAAAGAAAACAATGTCCTTTTTGTTGCGGATGAAATTCAAACCGGACTTGGTCGCACCGGAAAATTATTCGCTTCCGATTATGAAAATGTCCGCCCCGACATAGTTATAATAGGAAAGGCGTTATCTGGTGGTTTTTATCCTGTCTCTGCTGTTTTAGCAGACACACCGATAATGGGATTGTTTCAACCTGGTGAACACGGTTCCACATTTGGAGGAAATCCTTTAGGTGCTGCTGTTGCTCGTGCCGCGCTTAAAGTGATTCGTGATGAGAATTTGGTTGAAAAATCTGCTGAACTAGGCGATTATTTCATCGAAAGATTGATGGAAATCCCTAGCAAACATGTCAAAGAAGTCCGTGGCCGTGGTCTTTTAATAGGCGTGGAATTACTTCCCTCAGCAAAAGGAGCCAGAAGATTTTGCGAAAAGCTAAAGAGCATGGGGATTCTTGCCAAAGAGACCCACGATAATGTGATTCGCTTTGCTCCGCCCTTGATCATTACCAAAGAAGTGATTGACTGGTCCATACCGATTATTCAGGAAACATTAATGATGGAATAACAGACAAAAGGTCGGGTTAATCACCGACCTTTTTCTTTTAACCTACAAATCAGGTTTTCAACGGGAACTTTGATTTATAATTAGTTACTATGGAATAACTTTCGGATATGAGGTGTCAGTATGGAAAGAAGAGCAAAAATTGTAGCGACATTGGGGCCGAGCAGTGATAATGAAGCTGCGCTGAAAAAATTAGTGCTTGCCGGTATGGATATTGCCCGATTAAACTTCTCGCACGGAACCCATGAAGAGCATATAAAAAGAATCCAAACCATTCGCAAAGTATCCGAAGAACTTCAAAAGCCCATAACAATTCTGCAGGACCTGCAAGGACCCAAATTACGCGTGGGAATCTTACCACCTGATGGTATTCTACTGGTGAAAGATCAAATCGTGGCTCTGACACCGGTTGATGAAGAAAGCAATGCCATTGAAGAGAATATAACCATATTACCATTGGACGTGCCTAACCTGGCCCGTGCTGTAAATATTGGTAACCGGATTCTTTTAGATGATGGGAACCTGGAAATGGAAACCACCAAAGTGGTAGGTAACTGTGTCTATGCTCGAGTCATTCTGGGTGGTAAACTATCATCTCACAAAGGCGTAAATCTGCCGGGAACAGACTTAAAAATTCCCGGATTTACACCAAAAGACCGCGCAGATCTGGAATTTGGTCTGGCGCATGGTATCGACGTTGTAGCCATTTCTTTTGTTTGCGGTCCTGAAGATGTTTTGGAAGTAAAAGCTGCGATACAAGAAATGGCTCCAGGAAAATTTCCACCTCCGGTTATCGCAAAATTGGAAAGACCCCAGGCAATTGAAAATCTGGAAGCAATTATTGAAGTTGCCGATGGCGTTATGGTCGCACGAGGAGATTTAGGGGTAGAAACATCACCATCCTCTGTACCAATTTTCCAAAAAATGATTATTGATGCCGCCTTCAGGCATGCAAAAGTAGTAATAACTGCCACGCAAATGCTTGACTCTATGATTAATAACCCACGCCCAACCCGCGCTGAAGCTTCTGATGTAGCCAATGCGGTTCTTGATGGAACCGATGCGGTAATGCTTTCTGGTGAAACTGCTGTAGGCAAATACCCTGTCGAAGCAGTAGCTATGATGGATTCAATCATAAAAGAAGCTGAAGCAAATTTTGACCAGTGGGGGTATGCGGGTAAACAGCCGTTGGAACAAACCAGAGTAGACGCCGTGGCGATTACCCGGGCTGCCGGAGAGTTGGCTTATGACCGTGATGTAGCTTATATAGCCGTCCTCACACAATCTGGCAAGACCGCAAAATTAATGTCAAAAGTACATCCAAAAGTGCCTATCCTGGCATTTACAACCGAATTAAAAACATATCGCAACTTATCTTTATACTGGGGCGTAAAACCATTTCAGGTCCCACATGCAACGACAATTGAAGATATGGTCGCTTTTGTAGAAGAAGCTATCATTGCCAGCACACCGGTCAAATCCGGGCAACAGATTATTTTTGTTGCAAGTTTACCCATGGGCGATATGCGCCCACCAAATTTCCTTTTATTGCATACGATTGGCACTTATTAAACAGCATTCTCAATAGATAAAAATACAGGATCCACAATAGAAATGAAAAAATATACCACCATCATATCTGCTCAAGAACTTTACAAAAACCTGGACAATCCGGATTTTATACTGATTGACTGCCGGTTCGATCTTATGCAGCCTGCATGGGGATATGAGAATTATTTGAAGGAACATATACCTACTGCAGTATTTGCGGATCTGGACAAAGATCTATCCGGTCCTAAAACACCTCACAATGGTAGACACCCTTTACCTCTGGAAAGCCAATTTATCAAGAATTGTTCCACCTGGGGAATTGATGATCAGAAGCAACTGGTAGTTTACGACACTGTTTCAGGTGCTTTTGCAGCCCGTTTATGGTGGTTATTGCGATCGTATGGGCACGAAGCGGTTGCTGTGTTGAATGGTGGTTTTTATGCCTGGAAAAATGCCCAATATCCTCTCTCACAAGGCGAGGAAAGTCATATCCCTTCATTTTTTTCTGGACATTTTTCAAACCGCTACATGGCAAATACCAAAGAAATAGAATCGATAATCGGGAACGATTCTTTCGTGATGATCGATGCGCGAGCCAGGGAAAGATATGAAGGCAAAATTGAACCAATAGATCCGGTAGCTGGGCATATTCCCGGTGCAAAAAACCTTTTCCACCAATTCAACCTGACGGATGACGGTTATTGGAAAACCACTGAGGAATTACAAAAAATTTACTCTCCACTCGTAGATGACTACCCCGATGATCATCTCATCGTCTACTGTGGTTCAGGTGTTACCTCCTGTTTCAACCTGATCGGTTTAGCACAATTAGGTATTTGGAATGCGCGTTTATATTTAGGTTCATGGAGTGAATGGATTCAAAATCCGGACCATCTAACATAAAAAAGGGCTGCCGGAAAATGGCAGCCCTTTTTGGTTCTCGCTTACATCAGAAACAACATTTCGTTAATCATTTTCAGACTATCCTCGGAAGGTCGGATTTCTTCCGGTGTCAGGCGGTTTAATGCTTTCGAAGGCATTTTATATCGGTCAAATAGAGTCTTTGCTTCTGGATCAACATACAATAAACCAGTCACCATAGTGTTATTTTTTGCACTTTCCTCTAATACCCGCAAAGCTTCATAACGGTTGGTTGGATCGTAATCTTTATCAAGTTTTTTTAGAACAACCAGTGATCCATCGTGCATGGTTACTTCTTTTGTTGAACCAGGCTCAAAATCCTCGATGGTAATCTCTTCCCTGGCCGGCACGAAAGTTATGTCATGCAATTGCACTTCATGCTCTTTTCCCCATTGATAAGAGTGGAAGGAGTTCTCTTTATTATGGAATGTGACGCATGGGCTGATAATATCTAACACAGAAAGACCGTCGTGGCTGAACGCTGCTTTTAACAAATTTTTCAGTTGTTTTGGATCTCCTGCAAATCCCCGTGCGACAAACGACGCATTGGTTACCAGAGCTTCCATACAAATATCCACTGGCAGATATTGATTAGTACCCTGTTTTTTTAATATCAATCCATCCTCAGCTGTTGCTGAAAATTGTCCCTTTGTAAGGCCATATACACCATTATTCTCAACAATATACACCATATGCATATTTCGCCGAGCAAGATGTTTGAACTGGCCCATTCCAATAGATGCTGTATCACCGTCTCCGCTGACACCTAAACCTTTTAAAGAGGTGTCTGCAAATAAAGCGCCAAGAGCAAGTGATGGCATCCGGCCATGTAATCCATTAAACCCAAAAGAGCGATTTAAAAAATACGTGGGGCTTTTGGAGGAACAGCCAATTCCACTGAATTTAACGATATTCTCGGGAATTATATTTAATTCAAAACAAGCTGCTACAATTTGACTAGAAATAGAATTATGTCCACAACCCTGGCACAAAGTACTGTTAGCCCCTTTATAGTCTGCCCGGCCTAAACCGACAGCATTGGTTGTCGCATTTTTTGGTTCACTAATAATACTCATCTTATTTCTCCTCTTGAGAAATGATCTCATTAACAATCCATTTTGCCGAAAGTGGCAACCCATCCACTTTAGCAACTTGACGTAATTTCAAGGCATATTCAGGCATATCCAGAGTAATAATCTGCTTTAATTGACCATCTCGGTTCATTTCGACAATGTATATACGGTCATGTCGCGCAATAAACTCATTCACCTCTTGATGTAATGGTAAGGACCGTATACGCAAATAATCAGTGTGCAATCCCTTAGCTTCCAATAGGTCTCTTGCTTCTTCTACTGGAAAATGAGCCGAACCACTGGTAATAATTCCTATCGAATTACCCTGATCCTCAATAACCGGCTTTGGTGTGTAGTTGACTGCGCTCTTATATTTCTTTTTTAACCGATCAAGACTCTTTACCCATATTTCAGGATCTTCAGTATATTTTGCAAATTCATCATGGCCCGTACCTCGAGTGAAATAAGCTGCAGATTTATGCCTGTTGCCTGCTACAGTTCGATAAGGGATAAAGTCACCGTCAACATCTTTATAACGCCCAAAAACACCATTATTTTTTTCTAAAAAGGCAACCAGATCTTCTTCCCAGAGTATCTTTCCCCGATCAATGGGTTTATCCGGATAATCAAATTTTGGGGTCATCCATTCATTCATACCGAGATCCAGATCAGACATCACTACAACTGGAGTTTGCAAACGCTCGGCAATATCAAACGCTTTCCAACCGAACTCAAAACATTCATTCACTGAGCCCGGTATCAACATTACCAGATCAGTATCTCCATGACCCAAAAAATAAACAAAAGTAAGATCGCCTTGAGCGGTACGGGTAGGAAGTCCGGTGGATGGACCAACACGTTGCACATCCCAAAGTACCACGGGGACTTCCGAATAATAAGCCAGACCTAAGTATTCTGTCATCAAAGAAAGCCCTGGTCCGGATGTGGATGTCATCGATCGCAAGCCAGCCCAACCAGCACCAATTGCCATCCCAATCGCAGCCAATTCATCTTCAGCTTGAACGACGACCGAGGTCTCTCTTCCGGTTTCTGGATCTTTTCGCAATAATGGAGCATATTCTTGCAGTGATTCAGCCAGGCTCGAAGCCGGTGTTATTGGATACCAGGCTGTAAATTGAACACCACCATATAAAGCGCCAATTGCACCGGCAGTATTCCCATCAGCCATAATCCAACCTTCGGTTTTATTCATTGGCTCAACCCGATATGGATCTACCTTTTCAATGTTTTCAACCGCCCATTGGTAAGCCCTTGAAATCACACTCATGTTGATTTCAACTGGTTTTTCTTTATTTTTAAAATGAAACTTCAATGCTTCACGAATATTTTCCAAATCAATACCCAATATATTGGATAAAACACCTACGTAAACCATATTAGCCACATAATCGCGTAAATTTGGAGAAACCTCTGTTTCCTTAATGATTTTTTTTACTGGCATCGGATAAACAAAAATATCATCACGGTTAGGCACATACTTTATATCATCTGGATGCATCAAAACACCACCACTACTTAAATAACTGCCTTCTTTTTCGATTGTGGATGGGTTCATTGCGATGACTATATCATCCGTCTCTACCCGTGACAGATAGCCATTCTTATTAACTCGCAACGTATACCAGGTTGGCAGACCTTGAATATTGGATGGAAAAATATTTTTTCCGGATACAGGAATGCCCATACGAAATAAGGTTCGCATTAATGTAGTATTGGCGGTAGCGCTTCCGGAACCGTTTACTGTGCTGAATGTGATGCAAAAATCATTAATTATTGGTGGTTGGTTAAAAAATTCTTGTCGTACATGGCTATTAAAATCCTGTGTCATAAATTCTCCTTAAGTAGAAGTAAAATCATCATTCAAAATTTTGAGGAACGCTAAGTTTTGGGCTTCTCAAAAACAATTCTTTATGTTCCATAAAAATTAAATATGCTTCGGAATAATTTCCCATTCGAATGGCTACCACAAACCTTCGATGGTAATCCCAAACTCGAACTAAATAGTCAAGATCACTTATGATTGAGAATCCTCGCGCTTCATATATATCCCAATAGACATCGAATACACCCTGTACAAATAAATTATCAACTTTGGAAAAAAGCAATTGGTGAAGTAAATAATGTTCATGGTGAGGAAGTAAAGGGGGATACTTTTGAATTTTCGATTCTGCTGTTTCAACAATTGACAGTAAATTATCTAAATCATCAGGCAGTAATTTTGTTACCGATTCGTAAAAATACGCAGCTTCTAAGTGATTTCGAAAATCACGAAATTGATCAAAGAAATCCGTGCAAATCGTAACCGAATAAGCAACTGAAAGCAAAATAGATGGTGAAAACTGATAGGGAAGCCAGCGAATACCAGTTTTTGGCCTTACTTCTACAAACCCCATTACCTTGGCTACCTCTAATTGCTCACGCAGACTGGCTACACTAACTTTCAGTTCTTTACTCAACTCGGTTAATGGAGGAATTCTCTCTTCCCCCTGCAAAGATTTTTGGGCAATATAACGTAAAAATTCCGATAAATAATCCGATGATTTATAAGGATTCATCATTAATATTCGATTTCTACCATCTAATAATCTTATTAATCAGATGATTAAGTAGATTGCAATTAGTATAGCACGATTGAAATACTTTTTCAACCGTGCTATGTAATATTTTCTATAGCTTTTGATCAGTTTTTATAAACTACAAAACTTACTCTGATAATGACTTCTGTGAAAGTTCTGCTACTGCTTCTATCATAAGGCTCACAGCAATTGGGATAACCATTTCATCGATATCAAATTGAGGATGGTGGTGCCCAAAATTCAATCCTAAATTCGCATTGGATGAGCCTACAAAAAAGAATGCGCCTGGAACATCTTTAAGGAAAAAAGCAAAATCCTCCGAAACCATCGTCTGAAAATGGTCATCGATTTGCAATGTATTAAATTTTTTCCGAAATGCCGTTACAAGTTTATTTGCTACGCCTGAATGATTGGTAAGCGTAGGTGTAATCTCTTTAACTTCTACTATACCCTCACAACCCATGCCCCGAGAAATATTTTCAACAATTCTTTCTATCTGTTGCAAAATATTTGCCCGAACCTTGGGTAAATATGAACGAATTGTTCCACCCATAACTACCTGATGGGGAATAACATTAAAAGTACTGCCGCCTTGAATTTGACAAAAACTAACTACAGCACTATCCAAAGGTGAAACAGTTCGGCTGACAATTGTCTGACAAGCAGAAACCACTTGGGCAGCCGCAACTATCGGGTCAATCGTCTCATGAGGATGCCCCCCATGTCCACCCTTACCCTGGATGTTCACCCGAAAAGTATCTGCACCAGCCATAATCGGACCCGATGATATACCCATCCAGCCTGTTGGTCGTTCATTCCATACATGGAGTCCCAGAGCAAAATCCGGTTTGGGATTCGTTAATACTCCTTCAGCAATCATTCGCTCTGCACCACCCAGCCCTTCTTCGGCTGGTTGAAATATCAATTTAATAGTTGCCCTTCTGGTTTCCTCGGTAGAGGCTAAAAGCCGGGCTATTGTCAATCCGATGGCAACATGAGCATCATGACCACAGGCATGCATAACTCCAGGATTTTGTGATACGTAATCCGTCTGATTCTCTTCTTGAATAGGGAGCGCGTCCATATCAAACCGCAACATGATCACCGGATATCCATCTACCCCGGGCAACAAGCCTACCACACCGGTTTCAGCAATTCCGGATTGAACTTCATATCCCAATGCAGCTAATTCATTGATGACCACTTGCGATGTCCGGAACTCGTGAAATCCAATTTCCGGATTGCGATGCAAATCGCGTCGAATGGATTGTGAATATTCAAATAAACTTAGTGCCTGATCAAGAGGACTGTTTTGGTTCATTGCCACCTGATTGATTAGGTCTGCGTTTTCGATTTCGTGGTTTTCTATTCTGAAAATTTCGGTCCTGCCGTTTTTCAGAAGAGCCAGGTTCACCTGAGATTTTGTTTTCAGGTTCTCGGCTAATCCGTGGTCTTTCAGTTGGTATGGAACGAGGACCTTCTTCTTTCTTTTCAACCACTGCATCCGGTTGTTTCACAGGTGGCGGGGGAGCATTTCCTTCCAATATCTGTAAATCGCTGATATTAAATTCCCGTCGTCCCACATCAGGCAAGTCTACGATAACACCCATTTTTAAGGGCAATACATCTACAACCTTGCCTTCGCCAACTGGTGTAAGCACCCGTTTATTTCTTTTAGGAAGTTGTTTGCGATTATCAGCATACATTTCATATTCATATATTAAACAACATCGTAATCGCCCACACATACCGGTAATTTCTGCTGGGGTTAAGGAAATCCCCTGTTCTTTGGCCATGCGAATAGAGATCGAGCTAAAATCAGTAAGAAATTTTGAACAACACCGCGTTGGTAGCCCACAAGCCCCCATACCCCCGAACATCTTTGCCACATCTCGGGGACCAATCTGACGTAATTCCACCTGTGCAGGTCTGGCAGCACGAGAAACCTCATTCTTAACATTTCGTAAGTCGATTTTAGTCTCGCCCTCAAAGCTATAAAGGATTGAAATTCGGCTTCCATCCAAGCTGTATTCGGCAGCGACGATCTTAACACCTTCTTCTATCAGGTCTCTTCCTGCATTCCGCGCAATCTGAATAATTTCTTCTTCTTTTGCTTCCAGACTCTTTCGCCTTACCAGGTCTGTTGGTGTAGCCCTTCGATCTACTTGCTTATAATTTGTTTCTTCGTTGGCGTTAATAGCCCCAATAATCTGAGCCACTTCACCCAATTGCCATCCACGCGCTGTTTCTACAACAACCCAATCACCTACTACCAGGTCGGGAATATGTCCCGCTTCAAAGTGATAGAGTTTACCAATTTTAGAGAAACGAACCGCCACAACAAATTTTTGTGTTGCATCGTTCATGAATTAACCTACTATCTCAAGCTTGATTCCGCCATCATTTTTTAGTGCTGCGACACTAAGCCTGGCGGCAATAATTTCAGATATTTCTCTTAAGGCTTTACCAGGTCCGGAATCCGGATGAGTAAGTACAATTGGCCTGCCAGAATCTCCGCCAATACGTACATCAGCCGCCATTGGCACACAGCCAAAAAATTCAGTTCCAGCTTGCTTTGCTAATTTTTCTCCGCCACCGCTTCCAAACACATCCATTCTTTGACCGTCTGGTAATTCCAGAAAACTCATATTCTCGATCACACCTAAAATCGGAATATCCAACTGTCGAAACATATACAGGCCACGGCTCGCATCTTCCAGGGAAACTGCTTGTGGCAAAGTAACAATCACTCCACCTGAAATAGGAATGGATTGCGCCAGACTCAATTGCGCATCCCCAGTACCAGGTGGTAGATCAATCACCAGGTAATCAAGATCTCCCCACTCAACATCATTTAAGAACTGCCGGATAGCAGAATGCAGCATCGGTCCACGCCAGATTAATGGCTGACCGGGTTGTACTAAAAAGCCAATACTCATCAGCTTTACACCATAAGCAACAGCCGGGATGATTTTTCCCTCTTCAAATGCAGGGAGTCTATCAACCCCCATCATTGTGGGAATGTTTGGTCCATAAATATCAGCATCCAATAGTCCAACTTTAGCACCAGATTGAGCCAATGAAACAGCTAAATTTACTGCAACAGTAGATTTACCTACTCCACCTTTACCTGATGCAACAGCAACCACATTTTTCGCATTGAGAGATAAATTGCCGCGTGGCCGGCCATCAGCTGGAACATTCGCATCCATAACAATATTCACTGTTTTCACGCCTTGAATAGTCATCACGGCATCCCGTGCTTCTTTTTCAATTTTCCCCTTTAAGGGACAGGCAGGAGTGGTTAGAACAATCCGAAACTTGACAACTGATTCATTAATTTCAATATCTTGAATCATGTTGAGTGTAACGAGGTCCTTGTGTAATTCTGGTTCTTGTACTTTTGATAATGCAGCCAGAACATCTTCGCGATGAATCAGAGTAGGTGTCATTTTATACCTTTCAAACAATCTTTATTTATCAGGCGCATTTGCCTTCCGATAATTTTTGATCTCTTGTTTTGTCTTCTCAAATAATTTAACCAGATCAGCATCATCTCCACGGTACCGGCGAATGGATTGTTGTGCGCATTTCGCACATCCACGCATTGCCCGAAAAGAATCAGAATTACAACCCGTACATCCAAAAATCCGTACCACCATTAATATAAATGATTGTCGGTCAACATCTTCAGCTGTTTCACCGAGAACAGTATCAATCAATTGATCCCATTCCATGCCGCGAATCCCCTTTAAAGATGGAACAGCCCGCCATGGAAATAACACTTCAGTATCCGAATTATACATTAAAATATGCCATCACCTTCGAGATTTGTATTAAGCCGGTTTTGCTGCTTTCGCTGCTGCTTTTTTGGCTTCCTTTTCTTTTCTTACCGCATCGTCCTCAGCAAACTGCGTTGGCCGAATTTTAGCATAATATGAAGCCGGTTTGAGTAAATATTCTAAATCATATATGTGATGTGCAAAACGGTCAATATTGGATATTTCATAATCGTGATCCATTCGAATTGCCTCAAATGGACAAAATTCCGCACATAATCCACAATTCATACATATATCAATATCAATAAAAAATTCAGCCGGCTTGGGTACTGGTTTCCCCGTATCTGGATTTACCGTCCGGGTAATCCAGATACATTGTGGCGGACAAACCTTGGCGCATATACCGCAGGATGTGCAGCGTATATCTTTCTCGCCATCAATCGATTCATCGTAAACCAAAAAGGGGATGTACCGAAAGGCTTCAGGTACAGGTGTTTTTTCTTCCGGATACTGTACAGTAAACGCGCCTTTTGTATCGACGGATTTTCTGGAAAGTATTCCTTCAGCAGTACCATAGCGTTTTTTGCCTACGCGCAAATCCTCTGAATATGTTTCATAAATATGTTTCAGCGTTATCCCTAAACCTTTAACTATACCTTTTACACTCATTCTATCCTCCGGTTTAGCGGTCTACTTCGCCTAAAACAATATCGATTGAGCCAAGAATGGCTACAACGTCTGCAATTTTTTCGCCAATGCTCATACTTTGTAAACAAGTCAAATTGATAAAAGAAGGAGCGCGAACATGATATCGCCAGGGATTTGCCTGTCCCTTAGAGACAATATAGAATCCCAACTCGCCGCGGGGACCCTCAACACGACCATATGATTCTCCTGCTGGCACTTTTGCCTGATATGCTGCCTTGCCTTCAAGGACAGGCCCATCTGAAATCTGTGATATTGCCTGTTGAATAATTTTAATACTTTGCCGGATCTCTTCAATTCTGATTAGATACCGGTCATAAATATCACCATGATAACGAACCGGAATATCAAATTCAAAGCGATCGTAAATGCCATATGGGTCTGCTCTACGAATATCGTAAGGCACTCCGGAAGCACGCAGTAATGGTCCAGAGGTGGATAATCCTATAGCCTGTTCAGCGCGCAAAACCCCAACACCAATACAACGCGTACGCACAATCTCATTTCCAGTTAAAAACTCATCAAGCTCGTCAATTTTTCTGAGCAAACGGTTAAATGCCAGATCATGGATCGTTTTATGGATTCCCTCAGGCAAATCTCTAACAACTCCCCCAAATCGAAAGTAGTTACACATCATTCTGGAGCCAGAGACAGCTTCGAATATATCCAGAATCAATTCACGTTCCTTAAGTGCGTATAACGCCGGGGTAAAAAATGCCCCCAGATCATTTAACAAGAAGCCTGTCGTCATAAAATGGCTTTGGATACGGGTTAATTCAGCCATGATAACTCGAATATACTCGGCCCTTTCAGGTGGTTTGATTCCCATCAGTTTTTCTACAGCCAGAACATAACCAAAATTATTACTCATTGAACTGATGTAATCGAGCCTGTCTGTGAAAGGAATATTTTGAATATAAGTATTACGCTCACCAATTTTTTCATGGTTGCGATGTAAGTATCCAACAGCTGGTTTTAGGTCAACCACGGTTTCACCGTCCAACATGGCTACCATTCGAAAAACACCATGAGTTGAGGGATGTTGAGGACCCATATTTACAATAAGGTAGTCTGTATCTAGGTCATCTTGGGGTTCTGGTTTCTTTAATCCCAAATATAAGGCGTCTTCACCTTCCGGAATCCAGGTTTCCGGATCGAAATCTTTAGGATATTTTAAGTTGTCACCAAACGGATTCTTTGTTTCCGCTCTGGTAGCTTTGCCCTCCGGCCAACGGGAAGAAAATGGCTTCGTCTCTTCCTCATAATAAGCTTCTTTCCAGTCTTTTCTCAATGGGAATCCCTCAAACCCATCCCACATTAAAATCCGTCGCAGGTCAGGGTGGTTATCAAAATGGATTCCCATAAGATCCCATGCTTCCCGTTCCTGAAATTCAGCTCCCGGAAAAACCGAACACAAAGAAGGGACTTTTGCTTCATCCCGGACAACCTGCACCTTAAATACTAATGCTCCACCACCCAAAGAACGATAGACATGATAAACCACTTCAAAGCCATCCGGATGATAATCTACCGCCGTAACCGAAGAAAGAAAATCATATCCCCAATCATTTTTAATGGACTGAGCAAAACTTACTAAAAATTCTCGCTCAACAATAAAGCCTTCATAATTGGCACGTTCATCCTTTTTTACATGATCGGAATATATCGTTTCAAAATCCGGAATTTGAGAAACAAGAATTTTTTCACTCATGGTTCACCTCATCAATGATGACGGTAAATCCCTTTTTTTCTGGTTCTCCAGCCATCGTCACATCCCGAATTGATTGGTATTTTCGAAGATCAATTAAATCAGGGCCAAGAACTGGAACAGGGATTTCTTCCTGAAAATCAGCACGATACCATTCAACCTCAGATAATTTTTCTTGTTCAATTTTTTTCTGCAAAACGATCAATCCGTGCAATAATGCTGCTGGCGTTGGTGGACAACCCGCAACATATATATCAACAGGAATAAATTTATCAATACCGGATACAACATTGTAGCCCTCTTTAAATGGTCCACCCCCGGAAGCGCAGGCACCCATTGCCAGAACGTATTTTGGCTCTGACATTTGGTTATAAAGCCGAACAATTTGCGGAACCATTTTTTTTGTGACAGTTCCGGAAACGATCATCACATCCGCCTGACGCGGACTGGGACGCATAACCTCCATACCAAAACGGGAAAAATCAAAACGACTGGAGGCGGTTATCATCATTTCTATCGCACAACATGCCAATCCGAACATCATCGGCCAAAGAGAATTGGCCCGGCTCCAGTTATATATCCGATCTAATGTTGTTACGGATATCTGTCCCTGTAATTCAGGTGGAATATTAATTCCTGGAGAGTTTAATGCTTCAACAGACATTGTTACTCCTTTTGACAAAATGTTCATTTTTGAGAATATTTATCTTCTTTATTGTAACCGATTTCGTCCCTAATTCAATCGTAATTAAGAAAAAAATTTTTTTCTTAATTACGATAATTATGATATTATCAAAAAATGCAAAGGTCCTCACGCGAAGAAATTCTCTCCTTCTTAAAAACCACACCTGATTCATCCGTTTTGAGCTTGAGTACAGCTTTGAACCTAACCAAAGCGGATATACGCTACCATATCAATTTACTTCAGTTGGAAGGGATTGTTGTTCAATCTACTCCAAAACAACCCACAGGACGCGGACGCCCTCCAACACATTTTTCACTTACGCCAGGCTATTATGCAGATAACCTCCATGAAGTCCTAATAGAGATACTCCAATTTCTCCCGGATAAAAAATCTACGCTAACTCAGTTGGCCCAACAGTTAATTAAAAAAATGGAGTCTTCACCCCAAAAAAATGTAATTAAACAACTCAATCAATTGGTCGAATTTCTTAACCTACGGGATTATCAGGCACATTGGGAAACCCATCGCAATGGTCCTGTTATATTTTTTATGAATTGCCCTTACCGGCGCATACTTGAAGATCATCCGGATTTTTGTCAAATGGACATTGAAATGGTTCAACGCGCCTTAGGATGTACAGTAAAGCATTTACAATCTTTCTCAGAAATTAATTCGACTAAATGTAAAATTCAAATCCAGTTTTTTTCACAATAAAGAAACTATAAACAAAAACACCATGATTTTGATTATTATCAAAAATAATGGATAATAATACTTGAAACAATCCCCAAATAAAGAATAATGGAGTTCGCATGACACAAATAACCCATGTTATTAAACGCAGCGGTGCTGTAGTGCCATTTACCCATGAACGGATTACCAATGCGATTTACCGCGCAGCAGTTGCTGTTGGTGGTAGAGATCGCAGCATTGCTGAAAAACTTAGCCAACAGGTCATCCAGGTTTTAGAGGATCGCCAGGAACAACAGGGCCCACCCACAATTGAAGAAATTCAGGATCTGGTTGAAAAAATCCTCATCGAAAACGGACATGCCCGTGTTGCAAAAGCCTACATCCTATACCGCGAAGAACGTGCTCGTAAACGCAAAGAACGCGCTGAACTGGCATCCCGGCCATCCGAAAATATCCCCTGGGCAAAAATATGGCACATTCTGGATTGGGCTGTAGACCAGGGAGTCCACACCACAGCCTGCTTAAGTGAACGCATTCGCAAGGGTGATTTCCCAGAGATTGTCCAGGCATCCGAAAAAATGTATGAAATCGACGTTGAAAATGCTGTCGAAATGATTAAAACACGGGAAGACGAACTTCGCATTGTTATAATTACCGGTCCCTCATCTTCAGGAAAAACAACAACAACAACGAAAATTGGTAAACGATTAGAACGTCTCGGATTAAAATTAGTTACCTTAAATGTTGATAACTACTTCTATAATCTGGATATGCACCCTAAAGACGAATTCGGTGATTATGATTTTGAAACACCTCAAGCACTCGATTTACCATTAATCAATGAACATCTAGCCAATTTAATAAACGGTCAACAGGTTTTAATCCCATTTTATGATTTTAAGACCGGTATGCGTACGGATAAGCTCACCCCGATGGTGCTAAAACAAAACGAGGTGATTTTAATAGATAGTTTGCATGGGTTATATGCAGATATGACCAGCAGTGTTCCCGATGAACAAAAATTTAAACTCTATCTGGAACCTTTAATGCAAATAAAAAATAGCATCGGAGAATATGCCCGTTGGACAGACATTCGTCTCATGCGTCGCATGCTGCGAGACGCAGCTCATCGCGCCTATGACCCACGACAAACCCTGAATCATTGGCACTATGTTCGGTCAAGTGAAATGCGCAATATCATTCCGTACATTAGTACCACCGATTATATTATCAACTCAGCGATGCCGTACGAATTGTGTCTTTATCGCAGTAAATTAATCCATCAATTTGAAACCTGGGTTCGTGAATTTGAGAATGACCCCTTGAGGGTAGACGCTTTCACCCGCGCACAACGAACACTGAATATTATTAAGGAGATTCCTGGTGTTGATAATGATCATGATGTACCCGGCGATTCAGTAATTCGCGAATTTATTGGCGGCAGCACACTGGAATATTAAAATTCCCAATAACATCTTAAAATCGTATGCGTCTGGTTTCAATGATAAAATAGCCTCATTCTAAAAAAGAGAAAGTTTTTGTATGCAAAACATTCAATCAATATGTGTTTATTGTGGATCTGCGGACGGTTTAAACCAGACTTATTTAGATGCCGCTTTTCTTATGGGTAAATTGCTTGCTGAACGAAATATTCAATTAATCTATGGTGCAGGTAAAACGGGATTAATGGGCGCAGTTGCAGATGGTGTTCTGGCAAACAATGGAAAAGTTACCGGTATCGTTCCGAAGAACCTGAATGAACCTCAATTAATTCATAATAATCTCACAAAACTGGAAATTGTTCCGAATATTCACCTTCGCAAAGCACGTATGAGTGAGTTGGCCGATGCATTTATCGCTCTGCCAGGAGGATTTGGGACATTTGACGAGCTGTTTGAAACCCTCACCTGGGCTCAAATTGGAATCCACCAAAAACCAATTGGATTACTGAATACACTACATTACTTCGATCCCTTAATATCCATGGTGAACCACGCTCTCCTTGAAAAATTTATCTATGCTGAGCACAAAATACTATTTATCCATGAGGAATTCCCTCAAAATTTGCTCGAAGATTTGATTAAATTTGAACAGCCTCAAGGATTGGATCGTTGGATTAAACGCGACGACAAGTAGAATCTAAGCACCACAGCAATTTACCCATAAAAAAGGTGGTAAGATTGTGCTTTGTCAAGCCAACCTGATTTTCTGAGTAATAACATGCTAATTGCCTACAAAACCGCTGAACAACACTTCCAATTTTTGAACAATTTGCTCGAACTTGAAGCAGAAGCAGAACGAATTGCAAATTTAAATGCGTTAAAAAACAAAAGAGAACACAACGGGGATTCTTCTGGGCAGGTATTAACCAATCTGGTCATTCGCTCGCAGGATGCCGGTATGGGTGGGCGTTTTCTGCTAAATTTTGCCAAACGCAACCAGAATCTGTCTCTTCCCTGGACAAGACTTGAGCCTGGTTGTCCTGTAATTTTATACGAAGAAGGAAATCAACGATCTGACACAGTCACAGTCAGCTGGCGTGGCGTTGTCAGCCAGTTAAAAAAAGATACCATTCAGGTTGCATTCACACAGTTACCATTAAGTGAAAACAAACATGCTGTATTTCGATTAGAGCGATCGACAGATGAGATTTCCCGGCAACGGCAGCGTTCTGCCATGCGACAGGTCCAGGAAGCACCACGAGATTCTCGCATCGCTATACTACGGGATATTTTGCTGGGTACACAGATGCCCATGTTTCGCCCACCAGAACCAATAACCCTGATAGATTCAAAACTGAATTCTTCTCAAAAAAAAGCTGTTGAATTTGCTCTCTCAACAGATGATGTTGCTATTATTCATGGCCCTCCCGGTACGGGGAAAACAACCACCATGGTTGAATTAATTCGCCAAATTGTCCAAAATGACGAGTCTGTTTTGGTAGTAGCCCCCAGCAATCTTGCAGTTGATAATCTTTTAGAAAAATTACTATCTTTTGGGCAAAATGCTCTCCGTCTAGGCCACCCTGCACGTATTTTACCAGGATTGCACCATCACACACTTGATGAACTGGTAGAAAATCATCCGGATATGCGCCTGGTCCAAAAATTAACCCGCCAGGCTTACGATTTATTTGATCAGGCCGAAAAATACACTCGTGCAAAACCTGAACCCGGTCAGCGCAAATCAATCAGAGATGAAGCCAAAAGTCTACTGGCGGAAGCAAAAAAAGTAGAAAAACAGATTACTTTGAGAGTTTTGGATTCTGCTCATATAATCTGTGCTACGAATACAGGACTCGATCCGGAAATGCTGGGAGATCGTATCTTTAATTGGTGCATCATGGATGAAGCCGGCCAAAGCACCGAACCTTCTACCTGGATTCCATTGCTATACGCACAAAATATCGTGTTTACCGGCGATCATTATCAACTTCCGCCAACAGTCATCTCGCATGAAGCTGCTGTCCGCGGTTTGAATGTCAGCCTGATGGAAAGGGTTTTATCAAAAAACCCGGAAAACATATCAAAAATGCTCACCATTCAATACCGTATGCATGCCGACATCATGAATTTTTCCTCAGCCTATTTCTATGGAAACAGCTTGATAGCAGATAATTCCGTTATAGACCATCGTTTATGTGATTTACCCGGTGTGGTTCAAACTGAACTAACCGAAACCCCAATCCATTTTATCGATACTGCCGGCGCAAGTTATGATGAGCAGCTCGAAGAAAATGGAACCAGCACCCTGAATCCTCTGGAAGCTCAATTAGTCCTCAAAAAGTTGGATGATCTCATTGACAGCGGGGTACAACCCAACAATATCGGTATCATCACTCCCTATGCTGCACAAGCAAATATCCTGCGGAATGCCTGTAAACATTCACAAGTCGATATTGATAGTGTTGATGGATTTCAAGGTCGCGAAAAAGAAACAATCATCGTATCACTGGTGAGATCCAACCCGGAAGGTAATATTGGCTTTTTAGCAGACACACGCCGGATGAATGTTGCCCTCACCCGTGCACGCCGCAAACTAATTGTCATTGGGGATAGCGCCACAATTACAGTAAACCCTTTTTATAATCAAATGATTAACTATTTTGAAAGCATTAACGCCTATCATTCTGTCTGGGAAGAGAATTAAAAAACAATCCCAGTATTAATAACAATATAACACCATATTGTCTTCTGTTTAATTAATAATCACTCCAAAACCTCAACAGTGTTTTCCGGTAAAACTGGGTCACTGGTCAGTCTGCTGCGCAACCCGCTCGTTTATTCGGCAACCAGGTAGAACAGGCTGCGCTCTGGCTTAACACACGGGTGGTGGTGGTGAGTAACGATGAGGCGACATTTTACGATTCAATAGTCGATTATGCCGCTTCCTTAAACTCCTAGCTCATGCGGTCGAAGCAACTGACCCGTCGAAACGAAATAACTTTTCTACGCGACGACTCGAATCGCCTCTGGCTGATATTGGTATAACCAACTAACTCGCAATCTTATCTGCTAATGGCAGTAGTACACTAAAGACTGGTCATTTTAGAGTTATATAACAACGGATTCTTTCATCCGGTGACATTGACTTGCTTCACCAAACTATTATTGGCAGTGATAATCGTATTGGGGATGTCGCATTGGATTAGTGCACCACAATCTGAGCGCGAGCACATTTCCCAGCGGTTAGCCCGCCAAATTATAGTGGCTCATGTTGGAACCATTTATGTTGAGGATAACCTGCCTCGCGGTAGTGTTTTCATCATTAAACTAAAATCTACTCCACCGTAACGCTCTTCGCCAGATTTCTCGGTTGATCCACATCCAATCCACGCAGGGCAGCAATATGATAAGCAAAAAGCTGCAACGGCAGCACGGTGATAACCGGGCTGAGCAGCCAGGGTGTTACCGGGATCCAAAATACATGGTCAGCCAGTGCAGCAACCCGTTCATCGCCTTCCGTTGCCACGGCCAGCACACTCCCTCCCCTCGCTTTAGCTTGTTCAATTTGGCTGATCATCTTATCATACCAGGGATCTTTCGGAGCTATTGCCAGAACCGGCATATCTCGATCCACCAAAGCAATCGGGCCATGTTTCATTTCGCCCGCCGGATAACCTTCTGCATGGATATACGAAATTTCTTTTAGTTTTAACGCGCCCTCATAAGCAATTGGCATGTTAATCCCACGCCCCAGGTAAAGCGCATTGCGAATAAACTTAAATTCTCGCGCAGCAGTTCGGATGATTTCATCGTTTTCCAGAACCTGGCCGGCAAGTGCGGGTATTAATCGTAAATCTTGCACCAATTCAAAACGTTTTTCTGCCGTGAGAACCCCTCGTAAATCCGCCAGTAAAACAGCCAGCATATATTGGTCTACCAACGGTGCCGTAAAAGCTTTTGTGGAAGCCACCCCAATCTCGGGGCCAGTCTGCATAGAAATATAACCATCTGCGATTCGCATTGCCTGTGACCCTATCGCATTCACGATCGACCATAGTACTGCTCCTTTTCGTTTGGCCAGTTCCATGGCCGCCAGGGTATCCGCTGTTTCTCCGGATTGGCTGATGGCTAAAACAACTGTGTTTTCATCCAAAATTGGGTCACGATAACGAAACTCCGAAGCAATATCCAGTTCCACAGGAATGCGAGCGATATGCTCGATGAGAAATTTTCCTACCATGCCTGCATAAGCAGCCGTGCCGCAAGCGATAATAACAATTTTTTGGATGCGTTTGGCCAACTCTGGAGTAAGATTTAGCTGAGATAACGTGATTTTCCCCTGCTCAAAATCTACCCGCCCTGCCAATGTATCCGTCAACGCGCGTACCTGTTCGTGGATTTCCTTCTGCATAAAGTGGCGATATTCGCCTTTTTCTGCCGATACCGGGTCCCAGGCTATGGTATGAATCTCAGGAATGATCGGATTTCCATCAAAGTCAGAGACTTTTACGGAATCTCTTTTCACAACCACCATTTGCTCAGATTCGAGAAAAATCATCCTCCGCGTATGTTCCATAATTGCAGGAATATCAGAGGCTATAAAATTCTCACCGTCTCCTAACCCTACAACAACTCCGCCGGCATTACCAATTCGGGCAGCAATAATTTTATCCGGTTCACGGGTGGTAAAAGTGACCACACCATGCGCTCCTTTTAATCGCTTTAAGGCTTGGGTTACGGCTATCTCAAAACTGATTCCATCACCCATCCCCAAGTACAATTCGATCAGATGAACAATCGTCTCAGTGTCAGTTTCTGACTTGAATTTAATACCCTCTGCCATTAATTCATCGCGCAATTCCAGAAAATTTTCCACAATCCCATTATGCACAACCACAACTTCACCGGTGCTGCCAATATGCGGATGGGCATTTTGCGCAGTTGGCATACCGTGAGTGGCCCAGCGTGTATGTCCAATCGCCAACCTGCCATTCAGCGGCTGTAGTTCAACCATAGCAGTCAATTTATTTAATTTCCCCGCATCCCGGCGAATCTCAATTTTTCCTTTTTGCAAAACGGCAATTCCAGCGGAATCATATCCGCGGTATTCCAGCTTTTTTAACCCATTTAAGATGATCGGTGTCGCATCTTGCTCACCAATATATCCAACGATTCCACACATGATATACCTCCGTTGATTTTCAGCAACGTATAATTATGTCGATTACCGACAAATGGAATTATCATGAATAGGTGCAGGTGATTCCTCACCTGGAAGGCTTCCGCTGACCTCTCGATTTTCCCGGTGTCCAGGGTCACAACCTGTTCTCACCAGTTAACCCCAATCCGCATTGGGGAACCTTCTTCCTCGTCAACCTGTTTTCCTCAGGTCCTTGCGCTATCCTATTCGTTTGGTAATAATAATTTACTGATCTCTTACCTCCTGGTTAGTCGATTTTTTGTATTATACCTACAACAGTAACAATTTGTAAACCAGAACAATCAGATGATTGAACAGTTTCTAGGAGCAAGATGGTGAAAAGATAGTTGGTTTTGCAAAATTTCAGCAAATTTTTACTACATTTTTACCGAATTTATGTTAATGTTATATTTGTCAATTTTTCCATTCCAGGTGAATATCCATGCAAATTACAGAAAAAAAAGCAGAAAAAATCCGGATGAGGGATGTATTCTTCATGCCATTGGGATGTTTATTACAATCTTCTCCCGTTCTGGCATTAGTGCTAATCATCACACTTATTTTCGCCAGCGATTACATTTATTACAATCTGAATATCGATTTACCTGGATATAGTGCGCCTTCCTTCGATAATTGGTCGATCTCGCAAGGTTTTAATGAAATTCAGGATGAAAAAGGCTATACCTGGCAAATAACTTATGAACAGAATACAAATTCGAACTTCATTGGAACTGTGCGGCATGTTTCACCAATCCGCGAAAATAAATTTCCAATGCTCAGCCACGATATTCTGGTTACTTCTGTTGATTTTGCCGATTCATCGTTGGTAAACACCAATGTCAGTAACCACCACTTTGTTTGGGTATCGCTGAAAGATCAAACCCCCACAGGCAACATCAATCTTCTTCATACAGTCCCATTAAATGATGATATTCGCAATCAATTATTGGTGATCCGCAATGGCGATCAGGTGCGTATCCGCGGAAGAGAGATTTATGAAGTTTTCTTTTTTAAAGATGAGCAAAAGTGGAACAGTATGTGGAAAGACGCCGGATGTAATACGTTATTGGTGACATCTGTTGAAATAATTTCACCCCACTAAAAAATAGCCCGGTTGCCCGGGCTATTTTATTAAGGTTCTATTGGTGTTTACTAATTAGTTCTATCACATCAGGAAAATCGATTCCCAATCGTTTGACAGTTTCAAGGGTTGGAACGCCATCCTTTGTCCAGCCCCGTCGTTTATATACCGCGTCGACTAATTTTTCATAGCGTTCTTCACGATAATCTCGCAGCGCTTTCATTTTTTCTTCCGTGGTTAGGCCGCTGATATCCAATCCAACAGAGTCAATTAGTTCCTTGTCATAGCGCTCGGCACGCGATTCGTATTCATCTTTGAAGACCGGTCCCATCGCTCGATAAGGCGGATAATCATGTTCACGCACTCCATAACCCACACGCAGGTTGAAAATTCTTTGGAAATTATACACTTTTTCAGATTGGACGATAATTTCATCTTGTGTAATTTTTGATCCGGTTACGCCTTCATACAACCAGGTGTAATTTTCAACATGTTCAGGTACTTTTGCCGGTTCTTTGGCAGTTTTATTACTCTCAGGGATGATATCATTCCATGGCAATTTACAAAGGCCGTGCAAAGAAAACCAGGTCCGCCACATCGGAAAATAATGCAGTGCTTCGGCTTTGGCTTCAAATGTTGGTAATTGTTTATGTACCATTTCCATGAAAATTAACCAGGCCTCATCATGCTGGGCACCCTTGGATGCCAACGCAAAACCACCTTGCTGAGCCAATGACTCTTTGGAGATATATTCGGATATTTCCAATCCTTTAATTTCCATTCCTATATCTTGCAAAGCCACTGGATCAGCACCAAATTGCTCAACAAATATCTTTTTCATGGCTCTCACGCCTTGGCCAACAGTAACGCCAAAACCTTCACCGGTTGCCATCTGATGAATTAATTCAATTGCAGCATCCGCATTTCCCCAAATCAGATCTAAACCGCCTGTTTTTTCCTTGTCCAAATAACCCAATTGGTAACATTCCATTGCAAAAGCAATTGAATTGCCCAATGAGATGCTGTCAATACCATACGTATCAGCATAAAAACTCATTTCGAGCATCGCTTCTGGGTCAAAAACACCGATGTTCGATCCTAAACCACCCAGGGTTTCATATTCCGGTCCATCTACAAACACACTGTCACCTTGGTACGGTCCGGTTCTCAGGTGATAGTGCGGTACACCATGGGCGCAGGACATTGTGCAGCCATACCAGCATCCATCCGGCCCGCTATGGTCAAATCTTTCTTTCCAGACATCGCCGGCAATTTTATGAAACTCTGGATGGGTTCCAAATCGGAAATTATAGGTTGGGAGAAGATCAAATTGGTTCATAATTTCCACTAGATATGGAGTACCCGTTCCGCGCATATCATTTTGCGATGCATCAAACATCGAAATTTCCTTTTGAATTCGCTGGCCAGCTTTGCGCAACAGTTCCATATTAGCAACCCCATTACTATCTGCATTGAGTTGGCTATAACGCACGACAATCGCTTTAATCTTCTTATTGCGCAATACCGTGCCAGAACCACCGCGGGCAGCCTGTTTGATCCTCACCTCTTTGCGTTTAGGGTCATAATAAGAAATATTCAAACCACACATAGGAATATACGCTGCAGCTGTACCGGCGGAGATCACAGAAATAGATCTCTTATCTTTTTCGTTTTGAGCATACAATTCCGTTAATGCAGGTCCAATCAAATGAGTATCAATCGGGTCATCGGGAGCAGCTTCTATGCGAACGACACCTTCATCGCCGTCAATAAAAATCACCACTTCCTGGTCCGCTTTGCCTTGAATTTCCAAAGCATCCCAACCGGCAAATTTCAACAAAGAGCCAAAATGCCCGCCTCCGTTACTATCCATAATTGATTTGGTTAAAGGAGAAACGGTTGTCACGACCATTTTACCGGATCCGGGATAGGTTGTTATGCCGGCAATAGGGCCAGAGGAAAAAACCAATTCATTTTCCGGGTCATCCCATTCCGTAGTTGCTTGAATTCCATTCCATAATAATCTCAGACAAAACCCCTTTCCACCGGTAAAAATCGCTTTCATTTCTTCTGAAACAGGCTTGCTTTCGATTTTATTTTCTGTCAAATTCAAATATAAGCTGCGATTTGCATAGCCACGTACTACTTTTTTTAGTGGATACTGAAATTCAGCTACAATTGAATGGCTTGCTTTTAGGTTTTCTCCCACATTTATACTCATTTGGGTTCTCCATTAATTGATTTCTATAATTTTCTGATAGCTTAAATTATAATTACTCGTGCGTAGGATTATAAATATGCTATATCACCGATCCTGTCGATAAAAATCACTAAAGATATAGTCACTTTTGGTTGGATAATAAACACATTTTCATGCTAATACTTATCGGAGACTGAAAAAATCAACCTGGTGGAGGACATTATGGAATTCTCGGAACAATTGGATATTTATTTACGAGCCAGGTTTACATTAATGATTCTGGTATCGCAAGAAGAAGAACGTGCAGTTCAGGCTATTCTTGAGGTCTGTGAAAAATCACATCGTCCGTGTTTATCCTGGGATCTTGCCGATGGATTTGCCTGGATATCGGTAAACAGCGCGCCCCCACCCACAGCGAAAGATCCTCTTACCGCATTGGAACAAATTGAAAAAAGTGATTTGCCTAATGCAATATTTATTCTTAAGGATTTCCATGAAGTTTGGGGAAACCCCCAGGCAAAACGAAAAATTCGGAATATCAGTCAGAAATTAAAATATACCCGCAAATCGATCATTATCACCACACCTTCCAGCAAAATCCCTGATGAATTACGTGACGAAGTCGTGACAATAGAGTTTCCATTACCTATCCACCAGGAGTTGAACCGCGTACTCGATGGATTAACCGAATCATCTGGTGTAAAAATCAACCTTACCACGCTGGGGAAAGAAAAATTGGTCCAGGCTGCTGTTGGGCTCACTTCAGCCCAGGCTCAGCGCGTCTTTGCAAAAGCGATTGTCAAAGACGGTCAATTGGACGATCGTGATATCGATCTGGTAACCCAGGAAAAGAAGTTAATTATCAGGGAAACCGAAGCGCTCGAATATTATGCTGTATCTGAAACACCAGCCGATGTGGGTGGTCTGGGGATATTAAAAGAATGGTTACGCCTTCGAGAAAGAGCCTTTACCATGGAAGCTCGAAATTACGGGCTGCCAGCGCCCAAAGGGATAGCACTGATCGGTATTCCGGGTACCGGGAAAAGCCTGACCGCTAAAATGATTGGTGGTCTCTGGCATTTACCGCTAATGCGCCTTGATGTAGGCGCTTTGTTCGGATCTCTGGTGGGAGAATCTGAAGAACGTACCCGCAAGGCCCTAAAAATGGCTGAAACAATTGCCCCATGCGTCGTTTGGATTGATGAAATGGAAAAGGGGCTTTCTCAGGGTGGTATGGATGGCGGAACCAGTATGCGTGTTTTTGGTACTATTCTCACCTGGATGCAGGAAAAAACCGCTCCTTGTTTCGTGGTTGCAACGGCAAATAACATTGCCAGTCTGCCGCCTGAGCTCTTAAGAAAAGGACGTTTCGATGAAATCTTCTTCCTGGACCTCCCTACATTTGAAGAACGCATGGAAATTTTCTCTGTGCACATCCAAAAGCGTAATCGCTTTCCAAACACATACGATTTGGAAAGCCTGGCTGTCCAGGCGGAAGGCTATGTTGGCTCTGAAATAGAACAGGCCATCATCGATGCAATGTATATGGGTTTTAACGATAACCAGCGGGAATTTACTACCGCTGATATTATGGTATCTCTTCAACGCCAGGTTCCACTGTCAATTTCTCAGCGGGAGACCATCACCATGCTTAGGAATTGGCTTAGAGAAGGACGGGCGCAATCAGCCTCCTTTAAAGAAACTGAGGATGCAGAAAATCAATTCGTCCAAATTCAATTGGATATCCGTAAATCTGAGTAAGCATGCCTTTAATAAAAATTCCTGTTGGCGATCGGGTGTCCAAATTTCTTTCAATTGGGCTCTCTCCTGGTTTTTCTCTGTTCAATACCCTGAATACGTACATTCTGATATTGTTATCAAATACGCTGCATCCCCATGCCGCCTATTTTTTGGCAGCTAGTCTGTCTCAAAATCAAAACTCACAAAAATCATTTCAATGCTTAAAATGGCTATTTCATCCCAAGGCAAAACTGGCACTATGGGATTATTGGAATGAATCACGTAACGATTTCCTCACTCAATTTTTATTGACTCATGGCAAACTAGTAGATGTGCAAAACAACTTGATTGTTTTTGTCTATAGCCGTTTGCTTCTCTCTCATTTTTCTGAGTTAACGAATCCAAAACAAGAACATCTAAAGATTATAATTAAAGCAGTAGATGATATTCAACCAATAATTCAAGAGAATGCAATCCATATTCTCAAAAATATTAAAGCCAGAAGCGCTATCACAATTATTTGTGATAGCTGGTATCAAACCCGCAGCCACATTCTGGAATCAATCATTAAAGAAAATAGCTGGTCGCCCACAGGTGTTGGACTTGCGCAATCGGCTGTATATATGCTTCAAGATCGATTTGAGTATTGTTTGAATTATGCGGAAGAATTTGTTCCTTTTCTTGTCGAATTACTAAAAGATAAAGATCGTGGATTAGTCGAGAAATCCATATTTTGTCTGCGAAATCTTACAAACCAGACAGGTATCAATGTATTGTGTCGACAATGGTATGAAAAAAGGAGTCAAAAACTTAATCAAATAATGCTGGAATGCCGCTACGTAGCTACTGAACCCCTGGAAATTCACATCGCTACAGCATTAAAACAACCACTAAATCCTTCTTTTTATAATTGGCCGCCTCATTTTATCCCGCATCTCACGGTAAATCTCACAGACAAAGACAAAACCATCCGGGAAAATTCCAGCGTTGTCCTATCCAATCTTACCGACCCCCAATCGCAAAAAAAATTTCTGACATCTTTTTTAGATAATCCTAAAAATGAGCAGAAAACAGTGGTTAAGAATTTGCAATTTCCACCTCCCGACCCCTATCTCTTTGCAGCAGCCCTGTTTTTTGCCGAAGCCTGGGAAACATACGAAAATTTTGACTTCGACCGGCGTCTCCTGCATCGGTTTTATACAAAAAGTGGAGAAGATACCCGTAAACAAATCGCCAGAACAGTACAAACTTCTGGAAAAAAAGAATACCTACCAATAATTCTGGGTACGGATCAATCTTTTTCAAGAATTTCCCAATCCAGGGATGAAATTCAATCTACCCTGGATGCTTTGACTAATCATCAGGATTATGAGGCATTGTGGGAATATCTTAAATTGATATATGTGGATCAAAGCTTAATCGGATTTAAACAATTATTGAATGTGGGCTGGAGTCCACAAACAACCACAGAAGTTGCTTTGTATAATCGACTGGTTGTTCATGTTTCGTCAATCCCATCATTTACCGCGGCTTCTTTAGGAGAAAACATTCCATTTGCCATACCTTCCTCAGTCTTAAATTTCCGTGGAAGAATTAACCAGGTTGTATTTGCCAATCATTCTCCCCACCTGGCCATTGCCACAAATAAAAGAGCTGTTATGATCTGGAATTATCAAAAAGGCAGTTCAGAATACTTAATCAAAGACTTTCGGCATTCTATTGGGCAATTAAGTTATGACCAACAGGACAATTTATTCATCGGTGAAAAAACCAATTCTACTGAAATGTGCGATATTTGGTTATGGCAGGATCAAATCCTGAAATATATCGGCTATCACCAGGGATCAGTAACATCAATTTCACCTGTCCAAGCCAATAACATCGTCACCACCGGAAAAGACCTACGAATTGTTAACTGGGATTTTGAAAAGAAGACAATGATCGCAGAAACTAAAATCGGGGTGTGGCCACGCGCAGTAAGCCGTGGAATATCTGACACTATATTATTTTCCCATCGCTGGTTTGAACTGTTGACATTTCCAAGTTTAGAACCACGTTATATTCATCAAAACAAACATTATGGTAGCAGTAAAAATGGAATGCCGACAACTATGACGGATATCGACTCCAGAAATGCCTTTCTGATTGGTAAACATAACGGACAAATCCTGAAGAATGTTTTTGAACAGCCCAATCTTATCAAAGAAGAATTTTTGCTTCAGGCACCAACAAAAATCACTGGTATTGCGCTTACACCCAACACCGAAAAATTTGTTTTTTCCACTCAAAATGGTGACCTCTACCACTATAGCCATCAGCAATTCTACCCGGCAAATTGGGACACCAATATCCCTCAACGACCAATCACATCATTGGCGTACTCACCAGCTCAAAAATTGATTTCCACCGGCACAGATGAACACCAAACAATTTTGTGGGATATCCGTCCAATGGATTGTCCGGCGATCATTTCTAAAAAATTAAACGAAGTTAGCACCGAAGATTGGGCAACTTTAAAATTCGTAGCGCAGCGTGGAAAAATTGATCTGCAATATTGGCATCTCTTACAATATCTTATCCTCATTTTAGAAGACCGCTATCGCTATGACATCGAAATTGGCGAAGGGAATATCATTCAGCCCGGTGAATTTGATATAGAAATTGGGGGCTGATCAGTCCAAATCTGATAGGGTAGTGAAAATTTGCCTCATTTGAAAGTATAATGAGGCAATTATCAAAACAATTTGAAAGAAAGAATGCAAGCATGGCAGGCAAAATAGCGGTAGATTTTGGCACATCCAATACACTTGTAACAAAATGGGACGAAAATAATTCACACGGGAATTCCATCTTCATACCCGAGTTCAGCCGTTATCTCCCCCAATACCAAGACTCAATTGCCACAATCCCATCCCTGATTCACTACACCAGTGATCACAAAATCTGGATTGGAAATCAGGTTCACCAACATGATCTTTATGGGTCACGCCATACGTTTCGATGGATGAAACGATATATCGCTACGCGAAATCCTGTGCGCATTAATGTACATGGAACCGAGATCACTCCGCTTCAAGCAGGGAAAGATTTTCTTACTTCTGTTCTTACTTTTGCCCTCACCGAAGCAGAAATCAATTCTTCTGATGAAATTGCTTTTTCTGTACCGGTGGAATCCTTTGAACATTACGAAAATTGGATATCCTCAGTGGCGCAGGAAGCCGGGATAATGCGTTATCGGCTGATTGATGAACCCAGCGCTGCCGCCTTGGGTTATGGAGCCTCTATTCAGGCCAATAGCGTTTACTTAATTCTGGACATCGGCGGTGGTACGATGCACAGTTCAGTAGTATTGATGACGGAAGAAGCCCAGTTGGCCGGTGGAAGGCGCTGCCGTGTTTTAGGAAAAGCCGGAAAAGATATTGGCGGCACTACCATTGACCAATGGTTATTCACTGATTTTTTGAAGAAAAATAAACGCAAAGATTTCGATGCTGATATACGCCCCATCAGTAACCAGATATTGGCTGCATGTGAACATGCAAAAGAAATATTATCCACACAAGATGAAGCCGCAGTATCAATCCGAATGGATTCAGGCGTTGAATTATCCCATATTTATCATCGCGATGAATTTGAGGAAATTCTTGATTCTTACGAATTTTTTGCCGAAATTAATCAAACAATCCAAGCATCAATCAACGCTGCCAGAGAACGGGGCTATGACGAAAACAAAATATCTGCTATCTTAATGGTTGGCGGCAGCAGTCAAATTCCAGCTGTGCAGAAAGCATTACGTTACCGGTTTGGTAAAGACAGGGTTTTCACCCATCGCCCGATTGATGCCGTAGCTGCCGGTGCGGCGGCATTTATCTCCGGGGTAGATTTTTTCGATTATATTCAACATGAATATGCTATTCGCTATGTCAACCCTCAAAGCGGAGAATATGCCTATAAAACACTGGTCGAACGCGGAACTTCCTACCCTTCACTTGAACCTGTGGCAAAATTAACCATTAAAGCCAGTTATGATGGCCAGGAAAAACTGGGGATCGCCATATTTGAAATCGGCCAGACTGCTAATCAAAAACCGAATGGCATGGAGCTGATTTTCGATCAATCCGGATCAGCCAGGGTAATCCCTATCTCTGCTCAGGAGCAAGAAAATCGGCGGTTGTTCTGGATGAATGAAAATAATCAAACATTTTTATGTGCTGAACCGCCGGCACATAAAAGTGAAGCACGCTTTAGTATTGAACTACACATTGATGAAAATAAACGATTGACAATCACCGCACGTGACTTAAAATCGAACCAATTATTGTATTCAAATTTTCCTGTTGTAAAATTAGTGTAGAGGAAATATGTCACATTTTACTAGAATAAAAACGAATCTGGTTGAAAAAAAATATATTCTTGCCGCACTGGACGATATGGAAATCTCTTATAAAATCGGAGAGAAAATCAAAGGTTTCGGTGAACAATCGACCCAGGTCGATATACAAATCAATTTCAGTCTGTTTAAACAAATCGGTTTAAAACTTAATAGTGGCAAATATGAAATTGTTGCAGATTGGTACGGAGTTTCCACTCATAAACGTAATCAATTTATCCAAAATCTATCACAGCGTTATGCTTATCATGCCACCAAAGAAAAAATGGAAGAACAAGGATTCGAATTAATTGAGGAAACCAACCACGATGGTGAAATCCGGTTGTTATTGCGTAGAATGAGTTAATTGGTAAAGGATTAACCTGTGAATATTGAAGAAATTGAAATCACTATTAATACAAAAGGACAGGTGGAACTGCACCTGCGTGGAATTCATGGAGATCGCTGCCTATTGGTTACAAAAGAATTGGAAGCGGTGTTAGGCAATGAGATCCTTTTACGTGAAATGCTGGCAGAATATTATGATCAAACCAACCAACTACAGGATGATCATTTAAATACCAGCAACCGATAATGAAAAAATCAAAAAATATTACCTGGCATTTACATGCCACTGTCCCAGTTTCAAAAGTAAATGGCCCTGGAAAGCGTTTTGTCATCTGGGTCCAGGGTTGTTCCTTGGATTGCCCTGGGTGCTTTAATCCGCAGAGCCACCCACAACAAAAAGGCTATCAAACAACACCTGAAAATGTGTTGAATCAAATCCAAAATATTCAGGATTCTATTGAGGGCATAACCATATCAGGTGGTGAACCGTTCCAACAAATTCTACCTCTAGAAAAAATTTGCAGATTGGTAAAACAAAACTCTTCGTTGGGAGTTATCCTGTTTACTGGATACAGTAAACCAGAGTTGGATAGAATGCCAAAATATTCTTCGATTTTTCCATATACAGATTTAATTATTTCCGGTCGGTTTATGCTTAATCAAAGAATCGCCAAAGGTTTAATTGGATCTGCAAATAAGGAATTTATTTTTAATGGAACTCGTTACCACAAATCACAATTTGAAAACATACCGGAATCCGAAGTTTTGATTCAAGCGGACGGGGAGATAAAAATTTCCGGAATCAATCCAATCCAGTGGAAATAATCATGAATAAAGGGTACTGGTTGAAAATATTAAAAAACGAACTGGATTTCGGGATTCAAGACAATGATGAACTGTACCCGTTATTGACCAGTGGCATCATCCATTCACTGGAATACTTCGGCGAACCAGATGAAAATATTGATTTCATAGAAGTTGCTCTTATGGAGATTGAGGGCCTACGCATCCACCAGCAAATGGTAGACCTGTTGATTCGCTTATTCATTACAAAAAACGATCAGTCAGCATACCAGTTACTGCGTAGATTAGCTTGTGTTCAGTTAGATAAGTATGCGCTCGAACAAGTTCACGCGAACCAGGTTCACTTCTTGGATGACCAGGACAAGGCTCTGGTAGCCCTTTTTACCGCCTCCCCGGAAGAATACCAGCAAATTGACCCCCAATACCTGCTTTTGATTCTAAATGCCATAAAAATGTACGATAATCAAACATGGATCAATTTAACAATCCAACAATTAAATAGAATGGGTTTTAAGCAATTAACCACCTTGTTGCAATTTTTACACAGCCCATCAAAAGAATTAGAAGTATTAATTATTGGTGAGTACGCATCCTATTCTATTACTGAAAAAAATTTACTTTTTCAAATATGCGAGACAATGCTCCCAACCGGCATTCAGTATGCACAGGATTTGGTAGGTCAGCTCTTTATCCAATATGAGGAAATGAGATATTTAAACCTCGCCAAACAATTTAATACTCAAATGTTGTCTGACGATTTTCAAGCCTTATTTTATTTCCTGTCCGATCAATGGTCAGATTATGAAACCCTCGATTTTCAACAAACCTATATAAAGCAAATCTATGAAACAGCAAATATCCCATTGAAAAGAAGGATACTGGACCACAGTCGAAAATCAGGACACATTGCATGGTTACAGGATAACGCCAATATTCGTGAGACCAGGTGGCTAAATGACCTGACAGAAAAAGATTGGATGACAATCATCCAGGAATTAAACCAATCCGGGAAAAAAGAGAACCTGAAAAAATTACTGCTTGTTATTCCGGCATATTGGGCTGGGTATATTTTTCAAGCATTGTCCGCAGAGGAAATCAGAAATTTACCGCTTCAATCCGACCCGGTACTGAATACAAGACTTTGGGAGATGAGCAGGAATTTAAAGAAAGAAAGTCTGACTATTCTCAAAAAACACGATCACAAACTGTTAATAGACAATCTGCTAAGTTCTGCGGTTTCTGGGACAACAAAATATCTACTGGTCGGTGGTATGAGTAACCAGATATGTGAATTTTCATTACCAAAGTACAAGATCCATCTTCCGTGTACCTTAATGCCAGCAAATCAGATTCGCGACTTATTGATTTCTCAGGATGAAAAGTATTGGGTGGCTGCATTTGGTGATCTGAAAATCCGTGTGTATCATCATGAAAATGGTCAAATTATTAAGACGTTGGAAGGGCATCAGGGTCTGGTAAAAAAATTACTACTCCACCCGAATCAAAAAAGCCTGTATTCTATCAGCTTTGATGGCACATTACGATCCTGGCGTTTTCCTCTGGGGCCTGGTTTGAATACAGTAAAAGTATCAGAGTCGGAATGTTTCGATATTGCAATTAACCCGGAAGGAAGTGTGATTTATTGTGCAGACGCAGGTGGAAAATTAACCGCTTGGGATTCCACAAGCCTGAAGAATATATTCACTATAGACGTTTCAAATCAACCACTGACAATCCTGGTTGCAGCACATAGTGAACCATTTCTCGCCTTTTACACTACGGATCAAAAAATTATTCTACTTAACCACAATAGCCAAATTATTCTTAGAAAAATTGATATTCAAGACGATCGGGTGACTTGTATGACATTCAGTCACTCCGATCGCTTTTTATTGGTTGCATTTCAATCCGGAAATATTCAAGTTTTTTTAACCTTTACCGGCGATTGTCTCCTGACCCAGAATATTTTTTCCAATCCCATCTATCAAATTCAGTCGTATGAAACTGACACCTATCTAGTTCTTTCGCGTAATGGAGAATGCACAATTATCGATATTGAATTATTGGAGAATTTATTTATTCCCGTAACCAAACTGCGGGAATCCACTTTAATCAATTTTCAAAAAATCGATCAAAATCCGCATTGGCGGGATTTTTTGCTTCAATTTTTTCAATTCATTCATCAATTTGATATTGAAATGGATGATATTACCAGAATCCAGGTTGGTTCGTATGACATCGAAATTGAATAATGATTTTTTTATGTGATGAGTTCTACAGGTAGAAAATGATTTTTATTCACATAGCGAATATTTATTTTATCGTGGGCTTTATCATAATCAATCTGAGTAATACCAGCATTATTTAGTTCAAACCATATTTCCTCAGATAGCGTTCTCTGAGTAATGTGTGAAAGAAAATAATTAAAGAATCCTGCATGGCTGAAGAGACCGATACAATCCTCATCCTGGTGGGTTGCAACCAGGTATTTCCATACCCGTTGAGCGCGTAATAATCTTTGATCAAACGGCTCAAACGGACGATTCCACCAACCTGTTTCTTCCATTGCCTCATCCGGAATAACCTCCGGAAATTGCTGCAAGAAATACGACCTTGGTTTACCGGGTAATCCGTTTAATTTTCCCGTCTCATCCTCCAGGAATATTCCACCACCCTCATGAAGATCAACCATTAACTTTATTTTCAAATCAAATATAGAACTAACGCTTAAACCTGTCCGAATCGCCCGGACCATTGGGCTGCTGTATAAATGGGTAAATGAAAATTTTTCATGTCCATTAGATTGTGTTTGTTTCTCAATAAAATAATTACTTAAATAAGTGAGTTGCTGTACGCCTTTTTCGGATAATTCGGGGTCTTCATTTCTCCCTTTGGAAGAACCGGTATTTTCCCAAATAGCATTATTCAAAGATTGCGCATGGCGGATAAAGTATACTTTCATCAATCACCTCAATATAGCATTGACCTATTATAATGGATGCGAACTTGATTGGAGAATCTATGGTCATAAACGGAAAATGGAATAAAAACCACTTTACCATCAGTTTTAAATCAAACTGCACTACATTCAGTCTGGAAGAAAATGCGTCTACCTATGTGTGTAGTTTTGACAAGACTGGTCGATTTTGGACAGGGCTGACCAATGGAATATCATATCGGCGAGGATTGAATGGAAATATTGTGGCTAAATGGTCCTCCGGTAAAGAAATACTCCATCGTAAATGGTTGAATGAAAACGAAACAAAAGAACTGCTTATTCCTGCCCATCAAAAGATCAGAAATTTGCTCCAGGAAATTGATAACAACCATATTGATATAAATTCTTCCATCCCATATTCCGGCATAGAAGAATTACAAATGATTTCTGCGTTTGGATGGGAAAAATATATTCAGGAGATTTTTCAATATTCCCAGGTTTATTGCCCTGTTGGTATATTGCCGCCTGATCAATATAATGCCATTGTCTTACAGATTACGGAAGGCTGCTCATTTAATACCTGTACTTTCTGTACATTTTACAAAGACCGCCCATTTAAAATAAAAAATCCTAAAGAGTTGGAAGATCATATTTATTCCGTACTTTCTTTCATAGGTGATGGCATGTCGTTACGCCGCACGATCTTTTTAGGGGATGCAAACGCTCTGGTGGTTCCGATGAAACACCTCATTCCAATGCTGGAGACAATTCACCAAAAACTTGATGTGGAAAAACTGGGCGGCATTTTTGCATTTCTCGACGGGTTCAGTGGTGAGAAAAAAAATCACAATGATTACCAGATGCTGAACAAGCTGGGATTAAAAAGAATATATATTGGAATGGAAAGTGGCAACAATGAATTACTCGATTTATTAAAAAAACCAGGTAATGCTCAGGATGTTGCTGCGGCTGTACAAGATACCAAAGCCGGCGGCCTTTCTGTAGGAATTATTATTCTTTTAGGAGCTGGCGGTAAACAATTCGCACACGCCCATATTCAAGACACGGTAAAACTCATCAACCAGATGAATTTGGACGCAGATGATTTGATCTATTTTTCTGAACTTATCGAAAATGAGGGGATGGAATATACCCAAGCTGCTTATCAGGCAAATTTAGAGCCTTTAACTCCGGAAGAGAGAGAAGCTCAAGGAAGACAGATAGAAGCGGGACTGGTATTTACAGATAAAGGGACCCCACATATAAGTCGCTATGATATTCGGGATTTTATTTATTAAGTAGATAGAGAAAAGATATGAAAATTCTTCCTATTGGTAAATTACCGCCAGAATTGTTAGAATCCCTATTAAAAAATATCCCTTCCTACGACCCAAAGATTTTGATTGGCCCAGGAACCGGATTGGATTGCGCAGTCATAGATAATGGTAATTCTTATTTAGTGTTCAAATCCGACCCCATTACATTTACTGCTGATAATATAGGTTGGTACGCTGTGCAGATTAATGTAAATGATATTGTTACCACAGGGGCGACACCTAAATGGATACTGACAACTTTGTTATTGCCAGAAGACCAGACTACAAATTCACTTGTTGAGCAAATCACAACCCAACTCATTCAAGCATGTGCAGAATACGAAATTTCAATCATTGGTGGTCACACCGAGATTACTCATGGAATTGACAGGTCTATTCTATCAGCTACATTAATAGGTACCGTAAATAAAAATGATTTAATCACCCCATTTGGGGTTCAAACCGGCGACCACATCTTATTGACCAAAGGAATACCTGTGGAAGCCACTGCTATCATTGCGAAAAATTTTCAGCAACAATTAATTCCGCATATGTCTTTGGAAGAAATAGAAACAGCCGCTAATTTTCTATTTCATCCGGGGATAAGCATCTATAAAGAAGCTCGTTTGGTCTCACAAACAGGTGCGGTAACTGCCATGCACGACCCTACAGAAGGAGGTTTATCCGCAGCTTTATGGGAGTTGTCCATGGCTTCTCAAAAGAAACTATTTATTCGACCCAACGCTATCCACATCCCTTTTCTTTCAAAAAGGATATGCGAAATAACGCAGGTTGATCCAATGCAAGCAATCGCTTCAGGCGCCTTACTCATGACCGTCAAACCTGATTCCGCACAGAAAATAATCGATCTATTGGACAACAATCAGATCCCCTGCTTCGATATTGGTGAGGTTCTTGGAACCGGGCAAGAAGTATGGATGCAGCAAAATGACCAGATTGTTTTACTTAATCGTCCGGAGAGAGACGACTTAACCAAACTTTTTGAATCCTGAGGAGAATAAAAATGGGAGTAATTGCATCATTTTTTTTTGGTTTTTTCCCAATGTACTTAAATGCATTATTCATATATTGGTTGGATCACTATGAAAAAGAACCAAAATTTCTCCTGGGCTTGGTGTTTTTTTGGGGTGCGGTACTTGCAGCCGGTATCGCTTTTTTTCTGAACACGGCCTTTGGGGTTGGCGTCTTTATGGCTACCAACTCTGAAAGCGCAGCAGATTTCTCTACTGGTGCAATTAGTGCACCTCTGATAGAAGAAACAATGAAAGGCCTGGCCGTTTTAGTGATTTTTCTCTTTGCTCATAAAGAATTTGATTCCGTCTTGGATGGTATCGTATATGCTGCAGTAGCAGCTCTGGGATTTGCCGCCACTGAAAATGCGTATTACATCTATGCGTACGGATTCGAACCGGATAGTTGGGCAGGTTTATTCAATATGGTGTTTATCAGGGTTATATTAGTAGGTTGGCAGCACCCATTTTACACAGCATTTATTGGTATTGGTTTAGCGCTTGCCCGCTTTCAGAAAAATTGGGGATTACGGATATTCCTTCCATCGTTAGGTTGGTTCATTGCCGTGGTTTTGCATTCCATACACAATATCATAGCATCAGTCTCTCCCGGTTCGTTCGGCTTGCTTCTTGGAACAACATTAGATTGGATGGGCTGGTCAGCGATGTTGCTATTCATTTTAATCATCATAAAAAAAGAAAAGAGTCTGATCGAAAAATTAATCATCAACAATCCTGAAGTTTTTCACCCACAGGATCAATATGTCAAAAGCATAACCAATTTTTCAAAACGCATCAGGTATAGTATTCAATTCCTGGGCACAAAGAAGTCTGGTGCCTATGCGCAATTTGTAAAATTGGTTCCTGAATTAGCCCACAAAGTAAACCAGGCAAAAATTACAGATGGGCTATTATACAAAGATATCATTATTGATCTTACGAAAAAAATCAAATCCAGTCTTATTGAACTTAACACCTGAAAATCACTTTCCAATCTTTAACGCCCGTGGTAAAATTTCGCAAGCACAATAGTTCAAGAAGCGCCCGTAGTGAAATGGACATCACGTTGCCCTCCGGAGGCAGAAGTCCGAGTTCGAGTCTCGGCGGGCGCACCAGATTGATAATGTATATATATTTTATATATTTCTCTTAACCTCTTCTAATCTTTTTCACCTATACTAATCAAAATCGAATTAATAGAAAACGAAAGAAGGTTATTATGGGTTTCGGTTTCGGTGGTTATGGAATTTACCTGTTGTTCAGTTTACCAGCTTTATTGCTTGGTTTTTGGGCGCAGATTAAAGTTAAAAGTGCTTTGGCAAAATATTCAAAAATCAGGAGTAATACCGGTTTTTCCGGAGCTGATGTTGCCAGAAAAATGCTTGACTCGAACGGCCTTTATGACGTAAAAGTCGAAGAAACCAGTGGCTTTATGGGTGACCATTACGATCCACGCAGTAAAACTTTACGGCTTAGCCCGGCAATTTATCGCACTCCCAGCATCGCAGCCGCGGGTGTTGCCGCTCATGAAGCTGGTCATGCTCTTCAGGACCACACAGATTATGTGCCGTTACGACTTAGAACCGCTATGGTACCAACCGTTCAATTTGGTAGTTGGCTTGGCCCAATCATTTTCATTGGTGGATTGGTGTTAAATTTTCAAGGTTTAGCCTGGGCAGGATTAATCTTATTCGCTGCGACCGCACTATTTGCCCTTGTCACCTTACCAGTCGAATTTAATGCGACCAATCGTGCCAAGGCATGGCTGACCACGTCAGGAATAATTTACCAACAGGAATCACAGGGAATAAACAAGGTTTTAGACGCAGCTGCCCTCACGTATGTCGCCGCAGCCATTCAGGCAATCTCAACACTACTCTATTATGCATTTTTATTATTAGGTTCTCGCGACCGATAAATACAAATGTTGATAAAAATAAAGCCAGACAGAAACTACCACTTGTCTGGCTTTATTTATGGTTAATTGGAAAGTTCAATTTATAATCGAAGTATGCTAAGAAGGATACTCACCTCACTTTTTGTTGGTACTTTCATACTTTTTGCCTTCGAAATACAGAAAAATAAAAATTTGTCATACCAAGCATCTGATGGTATCTGGCAAAATCAGGAATTACGCTTGATTGATCCAATGCAAACTGATCCTGAGATTGTATGCGATATTATTGCTGTTTCAACCAAATCGTATTCCAACAAATTTCAAATTAGGGTGGATTTCCCTACCTCGACCGCCGTCACCAAATGTCAGGTTGGCTTCATTTTCCACTTACCCTGGCTGCAATCTTCAAAATCTACAGAACCAGGATCGATGATTATCAACACCGACCAGAATTATCTGGTAGCCAATTTTCCTGCTTACTTCAAGCACTTTTATTTTCAGGTTTATGCCATGAACCTGAATAATACTGTGGACAGTACGGAGAAAATCAGTCATTTTCAAACCCCACCTTCACCGATTAGGATTCAGGTATGGGTTGAAGATTTCAATTTTGGAAACACCCCCATCCAGGCTCTCAGGCGCTGGGACGGTGCACATACAGGGCCAAACGGGCAACGCCATGGTTTAGTTCAATTATTAAATGGCATGCAACACTATAAAATTCCAATCGTATTTCAGGATTTTGCTACGATATCCAACCTGCAGGCTTTACATCAGTTGAATGGCGGCATGCTTTTTCAGAGTTTACAGAAACAAAATCTGTTGTGGATCAACTTCACGAATAAAAATGGCAATGATTATAGTAGGCTTAAATCATCAGTTACCCAACAATTATTCTCCGAATCCAACATTAAACTGACTCCCATCTATAATTTTTCGAATGTTCCAATTTCGGACGATCCATTCAGTCAGGACGGAATGTCTTCTTCATTACTAAACAAATTGTTTAATCAATATTTTTTAGATAAACAAAATGGAACTTTTATTATCCGCGTACCATTTTCTGCAACTATCCTGGCTGACGATAGCTACTCAACGAAACTTTTCTCTTATTTAATCAATCACCCCTGGCTGGAAGTAGTTTCACCTGATGAACAAGATAATCTAGATCTGAGAATTATTCAGGAATCTTCCAAATTAACTCCTGTTTCTGATTCCCATCTCACGGAATTACAGGACAGAATTAGCAATAATCAGGGGCCATTTACGCTGCAAGCGCTAAAAATGATGGAATCTGCTTTCGACGATTCTAGTGACCTTTTTATATTAATGAATCAGCAATATTTAAATCAGATCGGATATTTTTTGGAAGCAAATCTTTGGGCTGAAGAACTTCAACCTGTCTCTACCTGTACTAGAGATATAGATCAGGATAGGGTCAACGAATGTATCCTGGCAAACGAAAGCAATTTTTTGATTATAGAACTGGATGGAGGTCGCATCCCTTTTGCAGCGACCCACCAGAATGGAAATTATTTTGCATTAATTGGTACATCTTCCCAAATTGCGTATGGTTTAGGGCCACCTTCTGAATGGAATACAACTTCGGGTATATTCATGGATCCTCAGGAAATACCAGGTGCTATTAGTGATTCACAGGATTTATTTTCCAATTACTCGGCTAAACAACTATCCGAATCATCTCTTCAATTAACCAGCGCTGATGGCAATACTACCAAAATTATCACTATTTCAGACCAGGGAATCCAAATAACCGTTAAATCCGCTGTTCCCTCTGCACTGACAATCCCGGTAATTTTTTCACCGGAATGTATGACTCATCCGGGTTGGCCATATCTTTTTCAGATGTATCAGAACGTTTCACAATCTTATATCCGTCTGCAATGTGAACACAATGTAATTCGCCTGCAAGCAAATCAACCAGTACATTCTATTTCGTTTCTGGAAGCATATCTTGGGCAGCAACCCGGTGAAAATCCCAATATTAGCTATCCTCTTATGTTTTATCAGAAGACCGGATTAACACAATTTATCATTCAAGCTCACCCGGTTTTAGAAATCTATATTATCACCAACCAATATAAATAAAAAAACTAAAGCATATTGTACGGGACAAAAAGTGCGGAAAAACCAGAAAGCACCAGGGGCACTCCATTTTGCATCCAATCAGCCCCAGATTGTCTATTTTCCAGACCATCAAATTGATAAACTTTATTTCTTTCCAGCATTAGAGGATAAATGATAACAGTTTGCGATTCAGATTCCATCTTCCGGTTATAGACAAAAAGAACACCCTTTGAACAATCGTCATTTTGATACGCTATGGCAGAAACTTCTGACTCCCTTGGCGAAATCAATCTGTATTGTCTGCCAAACTGAATGATTTCCCGATGCTCTTTATAGACATGAATCCATTTTTTTGCGATTTTCATTTCTGTATCTGACCAATGCAATAAATTTGAACCAATACCCAACACACCACTCATACTTACCAAAAACCGAAAATCTAGAGGTGTATTCTCATATCCGCTTTCTGTAACCCAGGATTCCATCGTTAGCGCGGGGTAGAATAAAGAGTAACCTTCCTGGATAAATATTCTTTTCAAAGGATCCGTATTATCACTCAACCATGCCTGATCTGCATATCGAAAAATTCCTGTATCAATGCGTCCGCCGCCCCCGGAACAAGTTTGCCAGAGTACGCGCGGAAATGCCATAGCCAATCTCTGCCAAAGGGAGTAAACACCTTCTACATAACGAACCCAAATTTCACATGAACTGCCGCCATCTTCACGATCCCAACCTGGTTCGGAAACATTCCGGTTCATATCCCACTTTATAAATTGAATATCGTTGTCTTCAATTAGAGAAGCTATCTTCTCAAACAAATATTCTTGGACACCCGGAATAGCCATGTTCAAAATACATTGGTTCCTGGCTAGTGTTTGCTTCCTTTTATCAAAATGTAATACCCAATCCGGATGCAACCTGTATAAATTGCTGTCAGGATTCACCATCTCAGGCTCAATCCACAGTCCAAAATCCATCCCTAATTGATGCACAAAATCAGATAATGGTTGCAACCCATTCGGGAATTTTTTGGCATCATGCCACCAATCTCCTAATCCTGCCTGGTCGCTATTTCGCCCATGAAACCAGCCATCATCCACCACGAAGAGTTCCACCCCTACTCCGGCAGCCATCTCAGCCAGTTTTTTCTGCTCTACCAAATTGACATTAAAAAAAGTTGCTTCCCATGAATTGTATAATACTTTGCGAGGTTTATTTGGATGAGGCAAAAGGTGTGATTGGATAAAATTGTGAAATGTGTGCGAAATTGCTCGTATGCCCTGATCTGTCCATGAAAAATAAATTGGAGGAGTTTGAAATGTCTGTTGTGGTTTTAATACCAATTCAAAATCCCAATCATTAATTCCAACTGTAACCCGGGTTTTTTCCAGACTATTCTTTTCCGCAACTAATTTCCAGTTACCACTCCAGCCAAGTGAGATTGCATACGCTTCTCCGTGACTTTCACATATTTTATTCGGATAAAAAATGACACTGGGATTGTGGTGGTGACTGGTCGTCAACCGTCTTGATTCTAAAACAACTTTTCCATGTATCAGCGAATCATCCGAAATATTCATCTCATTAAACCATTTTCCCCAGGTATGGATTATTCGATAATCATGTTCTCCACCTAGGCAGAAGTTTCCCGAGAAAATTCTTTTAACGATGGCGTCATTTACACCGTCCATATTCTCAATTTCAATCCATTTTTCAATGATATCTTCATGTTCGTATACCCGAAAATTTAAAACAACACGAAAGTGGTAAACTGAATCACTAAGATATATACGCAAAAAGTTTGCTTGTGGGTCTAATTCAAATTTTTCAAAATCTAATTCCAGGTCACGTGTACCATCAAAAAACCGGGTAATTAAACACGGTTCAACAAATTTCATGCCATTCAAAACAGGGAACTCTTCAGGTAATGTCTCAAATTCGCTATCAAATGAATCACTGGCAAAATGGTCCCTTGGTAAAGGATAGTTTCTGATATTGTCTAGTCGCTCACCCCAATAGGTATTCACCAGAAACCCCTTCTCGGTAAAACCAATTGCATAAGCCTGGTGTTTAGTTTCCAATAGCCAGAGTTTTCCATCAATCTCAAAAATGGGCATTCTCTCCTCCAAAAAATTATCAAAAAATTAGGCTTTATTTGGCTGGATTAACCCACCAAAATGAGCGGTTTCAAAAATTTATTATAATCATAACGTTATAAAAAGTTGCATTTTAACTTTTTTGTGATAAATTTAACTTATACACTCCAGATAATCCAATTGAATGGGAAGAGGTTATGGATAAAAAACAAGTGCCTGATATTGTAGTTGCAAGGTTGCCAATCTATCTGCAAACTTTGAAAATGCTTGAAAAAGAAGGAGAGTATACAACCTCTTCAAAAGACCTGGGGAAAAGAATTGGTATATCCGCAGCCCAGATTAGAAAAGACCTTTCTCACTTTGGTGAATTTGGCAAACAAGGTACCGGATATTCCATTAGCTACTTAATCGAACAGTTGGAGAGTATTCTCCAGGTTAATGGTGTTTGGAATATGGCATTGGTTGGCGTGGGGTTTCTTGGTCATGCAATTGCTAATTTTAAAGGTTTTGCCAATCATGGTTTTCAAATAAAATGTGTTTTTGATGCTGACCCACAAAAAATAGGATCGAAAGTCGGCGAGTTCACCATTCTGGATAGTGCAAAAATGGAAGAAATCATCCGATCTGAAAAAATAAAAGTGGCTATGATCACTGTAGATGCCATTCATGCTCAAGCCGTTGCGGAACTATTAGTAAAATCCGGTGTAAAAGCAATTTTAAATTATGCCCCGGTTACTTTAAATTTACCCAAGGATATCCGGATACAATATATAGATCCAATTATCGAATTACAACACATGACCTATTATTTTCAAGACTGAAACACATAAAAAAATGCCCATAATCTGTTTTAATTAAGGAAGTTTTTTTATGTTGTTTTGGGTTTCAAAGCAACCTGGTGGCTTTTTTATACTTTGATTAGTGATCTTTTTAAAACATTTCGCATGGTGAGCGCTTTTGCGGCACCCTCTGCAGTACAGGTCATTGGATTATCCACCAGGTACGCAGGTATACCCAAAGCTTTTGTCAAATATTTATCAATACCGGTCAATAAAGCGCCGCCACCGCACAATGCCACACCTCGGTCAATAATATCACTGATCAATTCTGGAGGTGTTTTCTCCAGTACATGTCTTACCAGTGTTACTAAATCATTGAGAGGTTGTTCCAGAGCATCCACAATATCTTCTGTGGTAATTAAAACCGGTTTGGGTAAACCACTCACCTGGTCCTGGCCCTGAACTTCCATGCTTTTTGTTTCATCTTCAGATATTGCCGCACCGATACTGATTTTAAGTTTTTCTGCCGTCGGTTGACCAATAATGACGCCAAATTTTTTCCTCACATAAGAAATAATCGCTTCATCAAAAGATAACCCGCCTGTTTTTGCCGTCATACCGGTGACAACATCCCACATTGCCAAAACTGCGGCCTGATTTGTTCCACCACCCAGGCTGATCACCATATTTCCGGAAGGAGTCCCAATCGGTAAGTCTATACCCAAAGCTGCAGCAACTGGTTGTGTAATAAAATATACTTCTCTAGACGCAGTCAAAGCTACTTCTTCTACCGCGCGGCGTTCTACACTGGTCACGCCGTATGGAGCTGTAATCGCTATTCTGGGTGGAAACAATCGTGACGTTCCAGCCTTCCGTACCATCTCCTGCACCAGTTGTTCTGCAACATGAAACTCAGCAAGAACTCCATGCTGTAGAGGGCGTACAACTTCTATCGAATCAGATACCCGCCCCAACATATCCCGAGCTGCCTGCCCCCATTCGACCATCTTATTTTCACTGACCACTACAGCACCAACTGTAGGTTCCATTACAACCACCTGGCTGCCTTCCACGATGACTGAGTTCATGGTCCCAAAATCGAAACCATACTCTCTTGAAAACAAAGCCATGAATAATTCCTTTCCAATGGTTTAGAGATGATCTCAGCCAGAATTTTATTCGTCAAATCCACGCATTTTTCTTGATTGTTTGAATTTTTTTATTGCGTCCAATCGAAGAGAAGACCTGCGCAAGGCATTATGGATCGAATCTTTTTCTATTTGCCCACCGAGCAAACTTTCCTTTAACAATATCTCAGCTCGTTCTTTTGCAGCCTCTGCCCGTGATTCATCAATTTCTTCAACGTTCTCAGCAGCATCAGCCAAAACAGTAATTTGGTCTGGTTGAACTTCAGCTACTCCACCCGCTACAGTAAAATAATCACGTTCATTTTTTGAGATTACTGTGATGATACCATAGTTTAGGATAGTTAATACTGGAGAATGGTTGGGCAAAATACCCATTACACCTTCTACACCTGGAAGAATGACCATATCCGCCATGCCACTATAAACCTTTCGATCTTGAGAGACGATATCACACTGGATTGGCATTTATTTACCCGCCGGTTTCTAATTGTTTGGCACGTTCAACTGCATCCTCGATCGTACCAACCATATAAAAAGCTTGTTCTGGTAAAGCATCATGTTTCCCATCAAGAATTTCTCGAAAACCACGTATAGTATCTTTCAAAGTTACATATTTACCTGGTATCTGTGTAAATTGTTCCGCCACATACATAGGCTGGGAGAAAAATCGCTCGATCTTACGAGCGCGAGAAACGATCAATTTATCATCTTCACTCAGTTCATCGATTCCCAAAATGGCGATAATATCCTGCAAGTCTTTATACCGTTGAAGAACTTTCTGCACCTCCCGAGCGGTATTGTAATGATCTTCTCCTACCACCTGGGGATCAAGGATACGTGAGGTGGATGAGAGTGGATCAACAGCCGGGTAAATAGATTTTTCGGCAATAGAACGTTCAAGGGCGATAGTGGCATCCAAATGGGTAAATGTAGCTACAGGAGCAGGGTCAGAGTAATCATCAGCAGGCACATATACTGCTTGCATAGATGTAATAGAACCTTGCTTGGTAGATGTAATTCTTTCTTGTAATTCACCCATTTCAGTGGAAAGTGTTGGCTGATACCCTACTGCAGAGGGCATCCTCCCTAATAAAGCAGATACTTCTGAACCAGACATCGTGAAACGGAAAATATTATCAATAAATAAGAGAACATCTTTCCCTTGATCCCGGAAATATTCTGCCATGGATAGGGCAGTCAGCGCCACACGTAAACGTACGCCGGCGGGTTCATTCATCTGACCGAAAACCATAACGGTATCTTTCATTACTCCGGATTCCATCATTTCACGATATAGTTGGGTACCTTCGCGTGTTCTCTCGCCAACACCGGCAAATACCGAATTCCCCTGATGAACCGCAGCTATCGAGCGAATTAATTCCATAATAATGACTGTCTTACCAACTCCAGCACCCCCAAATATGCCCGTCTTGCCTCCCTTTGTGAATGGAGCAATCAAATCAATTACTTTTAAACCAGTTTCAAAAACCTCAACATGCGTTGATTGCTCTGAAAATTTCGGAGCAGGACGATGAATTGGATAAAAAATATTCGTATCAACAGAGCCTAAATTATCAACTGGTTTTCCTAATACATTAAAAATCCGACCGAGTGTTGCTGGTCCAACAGGAACCTGGATCGAATTTCGGGTTCGTTCAACTGGCAAACCTCTTTTTAGACCGTCTGTCGATCCCATAGAGATACTTCGAATCTGGCTGCCGGCCAATTGTTTTTGGACTTCCAGCACCAATTCTGTTCCATCATCGTTTTTTACAATCAATGCTTCGAATAGTTCCGGGATATCTGTTACTGGATATTGCACATCCACAACTCCACCTTGCACCTGTACGATCGTTCCAATTCCGTGATCCATCCATATCCTCCGTTTAAAAGGTATATTCCAACCTATGCGAGTTTTTGTGCTAATGACTGATTTAATGCTTCTGCTCCGCCAGCAATATCAAGCATTTCGTTAGTAATGCTTTGCTGGCGCACTTTATTATATTCAAGCTGTAATATGTTGATCAATTCACTTGCGTTATCGGTTGCATTTTGCATTGCCATCATTCGGGCAGCATTTTCACTGGCCTGTGCAACAAGAATGGCCTGATAAATTTGTAATGCAGTAAATCGAGGGACAATTTGGTCCAAAATTTCTGTTTGACCAGGCTCGTAAGAAAAAACGCCGGTTGATTTATGATGTGTGACATTAAAATTATGGATTTGCTCATCCGCAAATTCAACTTCTAATGGCAATAATTTCCGAACGAGTGGGGTTTGCGTTAACATATTTATAAAACGTGTGTACGCAATATACACCTCATCATAATGTCCGTTTAAGAACTCATCCACTGCCAACCAACCAATGGCAGAAACATCCAAAAACCGGGGAGAAGCAGGTATCTGACTGAAATCAGCAACCACACTTTTACCTCGGCGAACAAGCATTTCTCGACCTTTTCGACCTACGGCAACATACGACACCGGGGACTTGTGGTCTGCAAAATATTGCAACGTCTTACGTACAATATTTACGTTGTAGGATCCTGCCAGGCCGCGATCACCGGTTATTAGAATAACCAATGTTTTGTTGATCGTTTCTCGCTCTGCCAACAAAGGATGTAAACTCTGGTGTCCAGGTTGGCGTGCCAGGTGGATTAATACCTTCCATGCCTTTTCGGCATAAGGACTGGTCGCTTCAACAGCCTGTATCGATTTTCGCACCTTGCTGGCACTTACCGTTTGTAGTGCACGGGTGACCTGAGACAGGTTCTTTATACTCTTTATTCTTAATCGCATTTCTCGAGCGGAAGCCATTCGTTTTTTCTTCCTTATCTACTGATTAATTCCAGGTTGAATTGTATAAATGAATTACTTCACGCATTTTCTTATCGGACTCTTCAGTGATCCTCTTTTGGCTTTCAATATCACTTTTGATCTCTGGAGCAGTCGAATCTATAAATTTTAATAAACCGGTTTGCCATTCTTTCATTCTTTCTGTAGCTATTCTATCCGAAAGACCATTTACCCCGGCAAACAATGAAATAACCTGGTCAGCAAGACTCATTGGAGCATACTGAGGTTGTTTCAAAATCTCCTGTAAGTGCAACCCACGATTCAATTGATCCTGTGTTGCCTTATCGAGATCAGCGCCAAATTGAGCAAAAGCAGCTAAATCTCTGAAAGAGGCCATATCTAATCGCAGCCTGCCCGCAACTTGTCTCATCGCTTTTGTCTGTGCCGCTCCACCCACACGTGAAACGGAAATACCTGCGTTTACTGCCGGGCGAATACCGGCATTAAATAAATTTGATTCAAGGTAGATTTGTCCATCCGTAATTGAGATGACATTGGTGGGAACATAAGCTGAAACGTCTCCTAATAATGTTTCAATAATTGGCAAGGCTGTCAAAGAGCCACCTGTACCCCGAACCTGGACAACTTTATATTGATCAGGATCATATTTGTTTTTTAATGCATTTTCAGCTAATTCACGGGATTGTGGTCCCTTAAAGATTTTATTGTCCATAGCATCTGCAACAGTGGCTTCTGTTTCTGACAATTCTTTTCTTACAATCATGTATTCAAATGCCAACCGCGAAGCACGTTCCAACAAGCGGGAATGCAAATAGAATAAATCTCCTGGGTAAGCTTCACGACCAGGGGGACGGCGCAGAAGCAAAGAAACTTGCCGATAAGCCCAGGCATGTTTACTCAAATCATCATACACAATCAGAGCATCCCGCCCTGTTTCCATAAATTCTTCACCCATCGTACAGCCGGAATAAGGAGCAATGTATTGTAAGGCAGCTGATTCGTCTGCTGCAGCTAAAACAACAATTGTATGATCCATGGCTCCTGTGCGTTCCAAAATCGAAATTATCCGTGCTACCGCTGACTTTTTCTGACCAATAGCGACATAAATACAGATTAAATCTTTCCCCTTTTGGTTGATAATTGCGTCTATAGCAATTGCTGTTTTTCCGGTTTGGCGATCACCAATAATCAACTCTCGCTGACCACGACCAATAGGAATGGATGCATCAATCGTAATAATTCCTGTTTGTACGGGTGTATCCACATCCTGGCGTTCAATAACGCCGGGAGCGAGACGTTCAATCGGACGATATTTATCAAATGCAATTGGTCCTTTGCCATCAATGGGCTCCCCCAAAGCATTTACCACCCGGCCAATTAATCCGTTTCCAACCGGGACTGATGCAATTCGTCCAGTGGAATAAACACGCATTCCCTCCGAAACACTGGAATATTCTCCCAAAATAATTACACCAACACTGGAACTTTCAAGATTAAACGCCACACCCATAACGCCATTCTCAAATTGAACCAATTCTTGAGAACGAATATCGGCAAGACCATCAACTTGCGCAATTCCATCACCTGCTTCAGTAACTGTTCCAACGCTCTGTACCTGATAAACCGGTTCAAACTGGTTAATTCGATCTATGAAATCATTTTTGAAAGTCTTGATTGAATCGCTCATCTAACCTCCGGGAATTTTTGTATTGCAAAGAAAACGTAAGGGATTTTATTTTTAGCTTGTATTTTTCTGTTTATCATATGAATAAATTTATCAATTGAAGGGAAAAGGATGGTGCAGAATTTATCTTTAACTGCGCAAGATTCATTTTCCCCTGCTTTTTCCAAATTGCTATTTGGATTACCTTTCATCCTGCCCAAAAAAAACGAACAACAAAACAATTTCTGAATATATTGAATGATTTGAATGATTGCCTCATGTTTTGATTTAACCTGAGATTCTTTTTTCAAAAACAAGGCATTACCATCCATGCAGCTGTTCTCTCCAAGGGAAGTAATTAATGATTATCCAACTTTCAATAATAAATCATACCTGAAAGACTAGTAAATGTCTAGTTTATGTAACAAAGCCTTGAAGCAATAAACTGGTTAATCATCGAAAATGGCAAATCAAATTTTATTCAAAAAAATGATTAAGAAAAATATTTTAATGCTTCACGGAGTCTATCTTCAATTTCATTAGATGTGCCTCTGGCAATGGATTGTAATGCGGCCTGAGCCTCAACAATGCTATAACCTAATGCTGTTAAGGCATCGAGAACTTCTAAATCAACATCTTGCATCATTCCAATTACACCTTCAAAACCATCCGAACTGATAGTTTTTCCTTGCAATTGGATCACAATTTTTTGAGCTGTTTTCTTACCAACACCGGGTACTCTGGCGAATAAATCAGCCTGCTCAGAGATTACCGCCTTATTAATAGCATCGATGGACAATGTGTTTATTATTGCTAAAGCCAATCTGGGTCCAACACCATTTACGCCCAGCATCAGGGTAAAGTATTTCTTTTCAATTTCTGTTTCAAACCCATATAAGGAAAGGGAATCCTCTCGAACAATCAAATACACATGGAAAAACAAGGTTTCTCCAATTTGAGATTTATTTACAAGTTCATTAGAAACATAAAGTTGAAAACCGACACCAGATACAGAAACGACAAGAAAATCATTTCCTTTATGAATAATAATTCCTTGAATAGATGCGATCATAAAACCTCACTTTTTACCCGATGTTGGTTATATATTTCATAGAGACACACACCGCAAGCGACAGACAGATTCAGGGAATCGCTTTTTCCCTGCATCGGAATCTGCACCAGTCGGTCACATACTTGCCAAAGGTTTTCGTGAAGACCTTCTCGCTCGCTCCCCATGATTAGGATCATCTCATCCGGGTATGTAGGTGACTGGTAATTTTCAGTCCCGTGGTCTGAAGTCCCCACCAGGTGAATAGAATGATTATTCTTGAATTCAACAAATTCTTTTTGTTCACATTGCACCAGAAATAGCGAAAATACAGCACCCATGCTGCCTCGAATTGACGAAGGATCATAAGGGTCCGTACAATTTCCGACCAATATGACACCTTTCGCACCAACAGCATCACAGGTGCGCATAATCGTGCCCAGATTCCCGGGATCCGCTACTCTGTCCAATGCCACCCAACATCCAGGAAATTTTTTTATCACATCCAATTGGAAATGTTTTTGTTTAATGACCGCCGCTAAACCTTTGGGGCCATCTTTTGTGGACAATGAGTGAAAGAGAGATTGATCCACTCGCAAAACATCAACTCTGTGATCAAGTTTTTCAGAAATAAGCTCATAACCGGAACTCCCCGATAGCAATTCCGGGCAAACTACAATCTGTTCAATCTCCCAATCCGATTCAATGGCTTCAGATACTATGCGGATCCCTTCAACAAAAAAAGAATTTGTCTCCTTGCGATACTTTTTATCTCGCAATTTTCGGATCGCTTTAATTTTTGGGTTGGATGGGCTCGTAATAATCATAATTCAGCCAGGTCTGTGATTCGTTTACTGTGAAAATGGCAAATAGCAATTGCCAAAGCATCCGCAGCATCATCAGGTTTGGGCATTTCTGATAGGTTTAATATCGCCTGAACCATTAATTGCACCTGTTTTTTTTCAGCTGCGCCATATCCAACTACTGCTTGTTTAACTTGTAAGGGGGTGTATTCTGCCAGTTTTACTTTATTTTGTGCCAATGCTAACAAAACCACCCCGCGTGACTGGCCAACACTAATAGCCGTTGTTACATTTGTCCGAAAAAACAACTTCTCCACCGCACATGATTCTGGACGGTGGAGAATAATGATTTCGACCAATTCCTGGTAAATTTTCAGTAATCGTAATTCCATGGGCATATTTGCTGGTGTGGAGATGACACCATACGCCACTGCTTCTATACCTTTGTTAGACTCACGCACAATCCCATAACCGGTAGTGGCCGTGCCCGGATCGATGCCTAGGATCTGATTCATGCGGATTTGTATTACTCCAAAGCCGCTACGGCCTCATCGGATATCTTTAAGTTCGTGAATACATGGGATATATCATCCAACTCTTCCAAAGACTCAACCAACCGGATTACTTGTAAGGTCTCTTCTAAACCCAGTTCGATTTCCTGATTAGGAACCATTCGCAATTCATTTTCTTCGGGTTGTATTTTATTTTTTTCCAGAAGTACACTCATGGATTTAAAAGCTTCCACGGGAGCAAAAATTTCGATTGTTTCCTCGTCAGTCGCAACATCATCTGCTCCGCCTTCTACTGCTAGCTCAAAAATTTTATCAAAATCATGACCTTCAGCCGGGAAAGAAAAATAAGCAATTCGGTTAAATTGCCAACTTACTGAGCCTTGTTCACCCATTGAGCCATTTGCACGGTTCAATATATGTCGGATATCTGCGACAGTTCGATTTCGATTTTCAGTAATGCACTCAAGAACCAATGCAATCCCATGTGGAGCATATCCTTCGTATGTAACTTCTTCGTAAGTACCTTCTTTGGAATCACCCGATCCCCGTTTTATAGCCCGCTCAATATTGTCCTTCGGCATATTATTCGCGCGTGCTTTTTCTATGGCCAATCTTAAACGGACATTCGTATTAATATCTCCGCCGCCTTCTTTTGCTGCCATCACTATTTCCCGAGCAAGGCGGGTAAAAACAGCGCCTCGTTTCGCGTCGGCAGCCCCTTTTTTCCGCTTGATGGTCGACCATTTTGAATGCCCTGACATAAGAAATCTCCTTAACATTTGCGATTCTAATAAAAATTATACCCTCGATTATACCATGCAAAATCTCTCTGAAAATACCTCCTCTTTTCATTTTCCCAACCTAACAAACTATAACGAATAACCTATTTAATTCTACAAAATGCTTAACAGAAGTGCAAAGTACCCAATGAAGGAATAGAAACTTTTCTAAAATATGAACTGTTAAAGTACATTTAACTAACCAAAACCTAACCAACAGGACTATATGAAAAAAATTCTGCCTATTTTAACTGTCGTCTTTGTTTCTTTTTTTGTCTTTTTATTTCAAAATCGTTTAAATTCTATTATTACCCCTATTACCGGTAATTATCAGATTAAACAATCTCAAATGGAGTTTTCACATGCTGCTGTAAATTTACCAGAATTCTATCCTTTCTTTGAAGAAGTAACCAGAACAGAAAGTGCCGGAATTGATGAACTTGTAGGGCTTTTCGCCCCGGATAATTTCGAGTTTAAGATTATCCAACAACCCCCTAACCACCCGGAATATGTTTCAGAACAGGTAGATTCATTAACAGAATTTTCTCTCGCAAAATCCGAGACTTCGACAGGACTGCTTGCACATAATTACCTGGCTGGAAAATATTTCTCAAATTTGGAAATTGATGATCTATTAATTACGATATCTGCAGACAAAACAATTTCTATCTACCAGATTAATGAAATCAGCAGTTACCAGGCATTACAGCCCGACAATCCTTACTCCAATTATAAAGATACAGAAAATCCGAATCAATTATTATCTTCAACTGCTTTGTTTAAAGAAATTTACAGGGATTCACAAACCCTTGTCTTGCAAACCTGTATAGCACAAGATGGACAGCCTTCCTGGGGGCGGTTATTTATAAAAGCTGTCCTGGTAGAAAACACCAACTTAAGTAGCCTTTTGTCACAAATAACAAATAACTAATATGATTGAGTGATCTCAGTCTGTGTAGTATACAGTGGTTTTGCTACCACAATTAAACGATGGGTATTGGAATTTACCGGCCAACAGGTTATCAATGTTAAGCGGGTATCTTCCGATGCAGATATCCAGCGTGCGTTCTCCATACGTTGATCAATTGATACATCACGTTCTGCTAAAATCATTACGTTTGTAACCAGATACGTATAACTTTTCTGATCACTGCCAGTTACAGAAACTTTATCTCCCACCTGAATTTGATGTAAATATCGAAATACCATTCCATTTATATTATTGTGTCCGTTTAGCACAATATTCCCGGATTCTCCCAAATGTGCACTATCCAAATGCCACCCCGCTGCGAATTCATCCGGCGCCTCCCACTGCAAAAAATTATAACCGGATCGGCTGACTGTTGATTCTATGGCTGCCTTTATGGGAGCTTCCAATTTAATAGATTGGATAATGACCTGTAATGGAAGAATTGGTTCATGCTCCTCCTGAGTGAGTTCTACTCCCCTTATGATAGATGGTTCTATCTCCATCATCTCCGGAGTGATTTCAGGTGAAGGGATAATAGTCGGTACAATTTCTGAAAAGGAATTTGTCTGGTCTAATAAATGGTTTTTTTCTGCAGGTTTTTCAATTAGAAATTCATTGTTTTGGTTGATGCCAGAATCTGCAGCCCACCAACCAAATTCGATACTCCCAAAATTATTGATGAGTGCAAATGTAATTAGCACAATCCCTAATAGGATCAATCCAGATTGTTTCATTCCTGCTCTTCAATCCTTAAAGGCAACCTGGAATATGTACATATTCCAGGTTGCCTCTTTAATTTCATAATGTAAATTGCTTACGAATTCCTTGCAGAACCAAACCCATGCCGATTAAGCCAATCCCAAGATTCAATGCCGTTTTTCTAACTGCATCTATGGGTGAGCTTGACGAAAAATCACCACCTGTTACTGGTATTAATACGCCAGGCGTACCGGATTGCTGAGGTGCTGGCAAAGTGGGTACTTGGGTATTTGCTCCTGGAGTCTCATCACCAACTTCAGTTGGTACTCCTGTTCCTGGTGTCTGTGTAAGCCCAGGTGTTGTTACAGTAACTGTTCCGGCTGGTTCAGTCACTGTTGGTGTTGAAGGTGTTGTGGAAGGATCCTGCGGGGTTGCTGTCACTGCGGTTACAGTAATAGTCGAAGGTGTTTCCAAAACTGCCGTTGGCGTTATTGGTGTATTTGTCGGCGTTGCAGGGGTTGGAGTTGGATCCTGTGGTGTTGCAGTCACCGGAGTATTGGTAGCTGTGGAAGGTGTTTCCAAAACTGCCGTTGGCGTTATTGGTGTATTTGTCAATGTAGGCGTTGCAGTTGGGCCTGTTGGAGTTTGGGTGGGTGTTGCGGTTGACCCCGTTGGTGTTTGGGTAGGTGTTTGAGTTGGCCCTATAGGTGTTACTGTCATCGTCGCTGTCGCTGTTTCAGTTAAAGTTGCAACCTCAGTTGGTGTAAAAGTGACTGTAGGAATAGTCACTGTTGCAGTTTGGGTAGGTGTAGGTGTAACCTCTGTGGTCAGGGTAACTGTTGGGGTAAATGTTGGAACAAAAGGTGTCGAGGTTGGTAATCGGCAAGGGCCAATTGAACAGGATTCACTCCAAATAACACCCGGGTTGGGATTACCTTCTGCTTGATCCGCACTGAAGGTGTAATTCCCGGCAACCTGGTTTGGGAAATATTCCAAAGATCCACATTGCCCAGCCGGTAATGCAGGGATTGACCCACCCCCGACCGAACTTCCATTTTGAGGATCACCAGTTTCAGAATACCAAACATTGAATGTAACTGGGCCGGTCATATCCCCACTTCCACGGTTACAAATCTGAACCTTTATGATATTACAATTTCCACCACACGCCTGGGAAAATTCCAAATTGGGATAAAGATTTTGTGCCTGGGCTGGAAAATTTACAACAGATAAAACCAGAGCCAGAACAAGACTTAATCCACCCATTAAATAAAATATTTGAGAAACATGTTTTAATACTGTACGACTATTAATGAACATTATAAACTCCTATCCTAACAATATTATTCCGTGCGAATTCGATAACCAAATCGGTCTACAGTTATTAATACCTCAATGTCAGGAGCAATTTCAATAAATTTCTTCCGCATCAAATGTACTAAATATTTAATTCTGTTCTTAACATCCCCCTCACCTTCTCCCCAAAGTTCTTCGGCCATTTCGTGATAGTGCACTACATGTGGCATCCTTTTTGTAATTAATGCTAAAAGGTCGAATTCTTTCGGTGAGAGATGTACATAAACACCTTGAAACTGAACTTCCCGCTTTGAAAAATTGACTATCAATCCGATTTCCGGAATAGACACCCCATCAATCAGCGGTTTATTATGGGTTCTTCTTAATACTGCCTGAATACGTGCAATCAATTCGTCCCGATGAAAAGGTTTGGTTAAATAATCATCACTTCCCATATTCAATAAGTCAACAACTGTCTCTTTTGATGAAAGTGCAGAAACCACAATCACCGGTGCTTTGGTCACTTTTCTTAAATTCCTTAAAGTATCTCTTCCATCCATCTCTGGCATCATCAAATCCAACAAAACCACATCTGGAGTGATTTTTTCAGCAATGCTTGGTGCTTCCAATCCATTTCGGGCACTGGCAACGTCAAAATCAGCCAACCGCAAAATTCTCTTCAATAATTCCACTGTGTCGGCATCATCATCAATGATCAAAATGCGTTTATTTTTTTTAAGCGATTCGTCCAAATCCATACCAGATGGTTCAACAATAGTATTTTCAATTTCCTGGATTGTCGATAACATTCTCGCTCCTCTCAAAAATTTCTATTTTTCACTTCTCCACACTAATAACTCAGTTTTATGCTGTCATTCTTCACTTAAGAGTTTAAGAGCTGTAAACACCGAATTCATTTATAACAATCAAGCACTCGGTGAATGTTCAGAATTACTCCTCCATTATTATTTCATATATAAATAAACAAAAAAAAACCAGCCATTATTCAAGGCCGGTTTCGCTACTAGGCTCCACGAACGTCTCCATCATCTGGAAAGCGACCAAATTTACATCCGCTTCTAAGCCTCCATCAATACTATATTCAATTTTTAATTAAACAAAAAACCAGCCGAAAAGTTGCGGCCGGTTTCGCTACTTTGCTCCACGGATATTTCCCGATTAACTCAGGAAAGCGACCAATTGAATATCCGTATCAACGCTCCAAAAACACATATAAGACTGTTCTTATCATATTATTGCACGACTTAATCTAAATGTCAACACGTTTATAACTAAAATATAACGATTTTACTAACCAATTTTTTTTAATAAATTAATCTATTTCATAACCGTATTGGAAAGAATACCCAACCCTTCTATTTCTACCTCCACCTTATCCCCTGGATTTAAAATACCCACTCCAGCAGGTGTTCCGGTTAATAACAAGTCTCCGGGCATTAAAGTCATTATGCTGGATGCAAAAGCTATCAAATGAGAAACGGGAAAAACCATGTCTCGTGTCGAAGCCATCTGACGTACCTCATTATTAACTTTACACGTAATCAATGCATCGGCAGGATCAAATTCTGTATCTATCCAGGGACCAATAGGGCAAAATGTGTCAAAACCTTTTCCTCTGGTCCATTGACCATCTCGACGTTGCAAATCTCTGGCTGTCACATCATTAGCAATGGTATACCCCAAAATATAGTCATCCGTTTCATCTGGTTTAATCCAACGTCCTTGTTTTCCTATGACTACCGCCAATTCAGCCTCATGTTCAACCTGATTGGATTGCGGTGGCAATACAATCGATTCTTTTGTACCAATGATTGAACTGGGCGGTTTTAAGAATAACATTGGAATATCAGGAACCTCCACTCCATGTTCAGCTGCATGGGTCGCGTAATTTCTCCCGACACAGATGATTTTTGAAGGCAGAACTGGATAGGACAATTTTATCTCATCAATATCCATGTTAGCTTCCATGCGACGGAAATCACCAAAAATATTTCCATCCACATGCCCCACCAAATGCTCATGTGACCAACCATAATAAACATTGCCGCTACTTTTATATCTTAAGAAACGCATATTTGTCCTCATTTGTATGTTCGGAAAACAGATTAAAAAGGTTGCCGAATACCACTGCTGCTATTATAATAGGGGTTACCCAGGGCGGGTAGCTCAGTTGGTTAGAGCGCATCTCTTACACAGATGAGGTCGCAGGTTCGAGCCCTGTTCCGCCCACAAAAAACAATTAAAGATTTATCAAAAAAGTGATTCGATTGTTGGATCATTTTTTTGTTTGTCAAAAAACACCTTGCATAGACTGGGCATATCCGGTTAATTCTACATATCCCCAGCCAGTAACCTGTTTGCCATTAATCATTCCAGTCACTCGAACAGCTCCTTCCCAATAACGAAAAAATAATTTCATTTCCTGATCATTTATCACCGGTTCAATAGTCAAATTCAGATCTAATCCAGGAATTGCCACTTCCCAAAGGCTTGGATATTGAAAATTCTCTTCAGTTTTCCAAAAACCCACTACTGAGATGTTAAAATCTTCCATTGTTAAGATGGTTTGTTTTCCGCTCAATGGAATATAAGTTCCGGATGAGTAAGAGCTGATCCCACCCGATTGATCTCTTATCTGAAAAAGCATCAATTCTTCACCCTGGTCCAATTGGATCGAAAACCAATCCCATCCAAGATTATTTTCTCCAAGGGTACTGGTGCCAAATTCATGATCCATCCAGCTTGTTCCGGAAACAGACAGGGTTTCATCATTGATTCGAATGACTCCACTGGATTCTAACCTGGGTTGACTGTAATAAAATGAGGCATTTCCAGGGATCACTCCTTTCTGACTGTAACCATCGATCCCATGGAGTACAACCCCCTTTGTGTCTATTAAGGAAAGCTCTAATTGAATTCCATCGGATTGTGCCAGTAGCTCATAAACACCCTCACCAGTTTGTTTCACATGCCAATCCAATAGCCAAACTTCAAAATTTGTACCTCCCACAGCTCCTGAAAGTCCAGCAGCGCCTCTCGCCAATTTCTCAAATGCATAATGATTCCCCTCCGCTGTGTCGGTAATCGCAAAATGTGCCAGATAGAAATCGGTAGCGGCCCATATTGAAGTACGATTAGATATATCTGTCATGTCAATATTTGGAATCCCTCTTCTAAAAAACGTGAGTTGGTAGCCAAAATGGTTGCCATTACTGGTTTCGAGATTGCCAGTGTAATACCACCACTCAGTCTGATAATCCAAATGCGGACCTTGATCCTCCGGAAATTGAAATGGATACGCCCCTGTGATTTGCTTAAATCGGTTATCCGGATTCGTTGCCATTTGAGATACCTGTAAAGAAGATTCAATTTGTTTTTTTCCACCACATGCAGAAAGCACTACCAGTTGTATCAAAGCAAAAAGCAATATTCCACTTAACATTTTTCTATTCATTATGTAATACCTGTATAGTTCTTAATCGAATCAAGCGCAGTGTCGGATAAATTCCAGCAGCCATAGCAGCCAGAACGGCGAAAATTACGCCATTCAGAAGTAACAATCCATCCAAGTGGATTTGCAATGTCCACCCAAAAGATCGCAGGTTGATGATATATATCAGGATATATGAAATAACAATGCCTGTAGGTATAGCAAAAATACCCGCAAACAATCCCATCAAACCAGTTTCAAAAAGAATTAATCGCCAAAATTCATGAGATTGCACACCCAACGCCTTTAAAACCCCAAATTCATGCCTTTTATCCAGGAGAATCAATAAAATCGCACTCAAAATTCCAATAAAAGATACAAGTGTGGCAATAAATCGCAATGCATAAGTCACCGTAAATGTACGATCAAAAATCTCCATAACATTTTTTTTGAGGGTCTCATTATCCCGGATCATTACTTTTTGTTTATTCTGGCTCGTTGCTTTTTGCAGCTGCCACACCATATCCTGAATTCTACTCTCGTCTTCCACCATCAATGAAATGGTAGTTGCTTCAAATTCAGGCCAACTTTGAAGATATACGTTCTTCTCCATTAAAAAATATCCCTGATTGGAAGAATAATCATAAAAAATACCGGCTATCGGATATTCCTGTTGTCCTTTAGTAGTTTGAATGGGTATTCTATCGCCTACACGAATATTCAATCGATTTGCCAATGGTTCGGAAACAAAAATATATCCTCCTTCAAAATATTCCCTGAGAACTGGGGGAGTATCCAGTTTTTGTTTAAACAATCGTTCATTAGCAATATCAGCGTTACTTACCACGCTCATCAATAAATCACCTTCACCTGAGGATACCTTAGTAGAAAACAAATAATCGATTTCTTTGATCCCATTTTGTTCTTCTATAGTTTCGAGTATCTGCTCATCAATCCTGGCTGCAGAATTATTGGCCTGTTGCCCTGGAATAGATACATATATATTTCCATTTAATGTCTCATCCAGCCAGATTTGAACAGTATTTCTAAAACTCCCGATCATTAGACCCATTCCAATCGTGACGGAAATAGCCACCATCAATGCAGCAATCGCAATCGCGGTCCGCGACAGTGATCGGTATAATTCTCGGGCGGCCATACCTGCAAACAACCCAAAATACTTACTCAAAAAACGTGCAATGGAAGGCAGCAACAGTTCCAGGCAAACAGTAGATAAAATGGAAAAACCTATTACAAATAATAAGGTTGCAAAAAAGGACCACCAAAGAGTTTTAAAAATAGGAAAAAACAAAAAGAAAAGCCCTGCCGCAAAGGCGATAAGCACAAAAACAAATGAGCGTCCCAAAGTCCCCTGTGCTTTTTTTTCTAGACTGGAACGGATTCCAGCCATTCTTGGTGTAACCCGTGTCGCTTCCAATGCGGGTGGTATGGTCGCAAGCACAGTTGCGCCGATTCCCAATAGTGCCCCCTTTATTAAACTCAACTGAGAAACAGAGACCTCACGCACTGTTGTAACAAAATATAAGTCATTGATCGTCTGTAAAACAAGATTAACGGTCTGCTTGCCCATTAATATGCCGGCCAATAAACCAAAAAAAGTACCCACAATCCCTATGATTGTGGCTTCAAAAATAATCACAAAAAATATTTCCCGCTTATAGAATCCTATCCCTCTCATCAAACCAATTAATTCTCTACGCTGGATAACCGAAAATGTCATGGTGTTATAAATGAGATATACACCGACCACAAGAGCCAACAAACTAAGCGCGGTTAAATTAATCTGAAAAGCAGACACCAGGTTGTTAATTTGTTCAGATTGTTCATTGGCAGGAGATACCATAAGAAGTTCCGATAAACTTTCATTTAAAGTATCTATCTCATCCGGAGAATCCAGAATGACTTCTATCCGGTCTAGAATCTTTTCTTTACCTAAAATTTCCTGAGCACTAGCAATATCCGTTATGATTAATCCCTGCAAAGCTTGATTTTGCTCTTTGGAACTCGCCTGTATTAAACCAGCAATAGTTGCCGTATTTTCTCGCCCTTCAAAACCAAGATGGATTTCGTCACCCAATACAAGATTGTATTTCGATGCGGTTTCCGATGACAGAATAACACTGCCTGGCTGACTTAATAAAGTCATGGATTGGCCTTGCTCTATGTGACTCCCCTGGTAATACTCACGAAACGGGTAATCAGATATCGGATCAATGCCAAACAACAAGAAGGTGCGATTTTCTAGCTCAATCACATTTACATAAGCCTCTACAATGGGTGATGCTGTTTCAATAACTCCAGAACGCATCAGTTTCGCAAACTCGTCTTCTTTTATTCCGCCTTCAATAGAAGTAATTTGATGAGTAGCTCTTCCGATAATACTTTGAGTACTAAGTTCCAACGCTTTCCTGGAGCCTTCATTAGCATAATCGACGGCTACCACAACCGAAACGCCTAACAATATCCCCAATACCAATAGCAGAGTCTGGCCAATACGCCTGGACAGGTACCTGATCCCAAATCGGATCAGAATATAATTATTCCGCATGCGAAGTAGTTTCAATTAATTTTCCATCCAGAATCGCATATTGCCTATCAGCAAATGCAGCCGCTTCCTTACTGTGGGTTACCAAAATAATGTTCTGGTGGCTCTGTCTGGCTAATTGGGACAATAATTCCATTATGAGTATTCCGTTTTTCTCGTCCAGGTTTCCAGTTGGCTCATCTGCTAATATCAAATCAGGATTATTGACCAAAGCTCTCGCGATGGCTACACGTTGCTGCTCACCCCCGGACAAATGATCTGGGTAATCATTCTTACGATCACTCATATCAACTCTTTGTAGTAATTCAAATGCTTTGTTGTAATCTTCAACAGTATTCTTTCCGTTCAACTCCAAGGGTAAACATATATTTTCCCATACAGTCAATGTAGGTAGCAAATTAAAGAATTGAAAAATAAAACCGATTTTTGTTCTCCGCAATGCGGTTAGTTGATTTTCTTTTAATCGGGTCACTTCAATATCCTGTAAAAATATCTTTCCGGAAGATACGTCATCAATCCCGCTTATAAGATTCAATAATGTACTTTTACCACTGCCGCTTTTTCCCAAAATAGCAATGATTTCCCCATCATAAAATTCGGCATTAACTTCATCTAAAACGATTCTCGTCTGTTTAAGCCCATCCAAATATTGCTTTGAAACATCCTGCAGTGTTAAATAAATGCGACTATTCATGTATTATTCACCAACCCAACCCAATCTTCATATATAAAAGATGCAAAGTATGATTCCTTCATTAATCAAATGTCGATAATATACCATTCAGTGTTTGCCATTATCATTCTATTTTCTTTAAAGGAATAACAGCAATTGAATGTATAAGTACAAAAAATTATTTGGAATGAAAACAACACGGCACTCAATTGCCGTGTTGTTTATTTTAAAGACCTGATTTATGCTATGCTACCCAAAAATCAAAACTGAATAACATAACCTCCACTCCCATCAACAGGATACTTAACAATGTCCAGGACCTGTCAAAAGCCTGATTTTTGCCCCAGCGTGCCAATACCCAGAATATGGCCGGTACAACCAGTACATAACGAATCATGCCTTGTGCGGAGCCGCTGGTGAAAGCGAAAATGGTCATTGCCAGGCCAAACAATGCTAATTCTGGCCTTTCCCGGTATAACAGGACGCAAGCGGTGATTGCTAATATCACTGAAGCAAATTCCAACGCATAATAAAATTTTGTTTGGTTATTATTTTGTAGGAGTGATTGAAACGCAGTTCCCCACGCCGCTATACTGGATTCTACAGCCAGTAAATGCCGTCCAAAATACAGACTTTCAACCTGAAAAAATTTTTCGGCCAATGGTGTTATTGTCCAAACGAAATAGGATAGGACTGGTGCGAAAACAGCTCCACTGTGGATAAATTGCTGGCGGCTTGGTTTTTCCCAGGTACGCTCCATGAACCAGATTACACCCAAAGGTATAACCAATAAAGCTCCACCAGGCCGCGCCCATACCGCCAACGCAGCAAATACTGCTGCCCAAACCCATTTTCGATGGGTTAAAAATGCCAGAGAGGCAAAGGTAATCCCGATAAATACACCTTCGGTATACACCTGGGCAAGGAAAAAGCCGCTGGGAAATATCAAAAAGTAATAGGCGCATCGCACAGCGCCTTCTTCCCCCAATGAATTTTTGCTCATGGCATATAAAGATACCATTCCGCATAAAGCGCCCAACAAAGATACAAACACAGCCGCCATGGTGGCTGTGGCGATGTTGGATAAACCGAAAATTTTAAAAGGAAAGATAAGTATTCCGGTAATCCACGAATACAATGGGAAGAACGCATGCGACAATGCGATACAATCTTCTTCAATCGTCAAATCACAATATCGATTTCGCATGGGTTCCCAACCAAAATCACTCGGAATTGCTCTCGCGATCGGATCGTTATAGCCGGCCAGGGCGATCGACAAATAATACTCGGAATCCCAGGAAACATGCTGGTTTAAAAATGGCTCCATAAGATATGGTTTATCGTTTTGGCTTCTTGAGGTTGTTTCGGTTTCAGTCCATTGCAGTACTTTATCTGGCCGTTTCAGGTCGAACCGCGTCCCAATCCATTGCTGAAATCCAATCATTATCGTTGCCCAGGCGAGCCAGATTATTAAAATATTGCGAACGGCTGGAGAAATTTTCATCAAGCCTTACCAATTTGTGCCAATACTTTGATGCTGGTCTTTCCTGCTCCGGCAGTGGGGATAATGTTTCCGGATATGGGATTTCCTTCCACGGTTAAAGCAACGGAATTTCCGGCGCCCACTCGAACCACGTGGATTTGATATTCAACCCCTCTGAAAAACCGGACAACATCAAATTCATTCCAGGTTTCAGGAACAACAGGAGCGACCTTTAATCCATCATAGACCGGGTGAATTCCAAGAATCCACTGGGTAATGGCAACATAATTCCAGGCGGCTGTCCCGGTTAACCATGAATTTTTAGCCTCACCATGCGTTGGAGCATCTTTGCCTGCAATCATTTGAGCATATACATAAGGTTCGCAGCGATGGATTTCACTGATTTCTTCCCTGGCAGAAGGATTAATCCGTGTATAGTAATCGAATGCCTTGTCTCCATTCCCCATAATAGCTTCTGCAATCATAATCCAGGGGTTTGTATGGCAAAAAATGCCGGCGTTCTCTTTATAGCCAGGGGGATAGGAAGAGATTTCTCCAAGTTCTAAATAATATCGTGTGTATGCAGGATTCTGTAATACGATTCCATGCGGGGTAGCCAGATATTTCTCTACGGAGTTGAGCGCTTTTTGCGCCCTTCCATCATCAACTCCCAAACCAGCCAGGATACATATACCTTGCGGTTCAATGTATATCTTGCCCTCTTCACTCTCCTTTGAACCTACCGGTCTACCAAAGTCATCGTATGCGCGCCGGAACCATTCACCATCCCAGCCGGAAGCCCAAACAGTGCTCTCCATTTCTGAAGCCTTGGAATTATACAGGGCCGCATCCTCATCCTTGCCAATGCGGCTGGCTATCTCAGCCAAATCCTTGGCGGCTAACACAAACAAACCGGCAATAAAAATACTCTCGGCAATTTTTCCATCTTTACTGGTTGAAGTTTGAAAAGACTGACCCGGTGTGTCTGAGAAACAATTCAAATTTAAACAATCATTCCAATCAGCCCGCCCAATCAGCGGTAAACCATGTGGTCCAAGACGGTCCAAAGCATATTGTATGGAACGTTGTAAATGATCATACAATGATTTTTCACTACCGGCCGCGTTGTCATAGGGCGCCATTTCATTCAGTATTTCCCAATCGCCGGTTTCTTTAATGTAGGCTGAGACTGCCAGAATTAGCCAATGTGGATCATCATTAAAACCGCCGCCTACATCGTTATTTCCACGCTTGGTCAAGGGTTGATATTGATGATAGGCGCCACCGGAAGGTAGCTGGGTAGCTGCCAAATCCAGTATTCTTTCTCTGGCACGTTCTGGGATCAGATGAACAAAACCGAGTAAGTCCTGGTTAGAATCCCTGAATCCCATGCCGCGGCCAATCCCGGATTCGAAATAAGAGGCAGAACGGGAAAAATTAAAGGTGGCCATAACCTGATACACATTCCAAATATTGACCATTCGGTTTGTGTGGATATCCGGAGTATTCACCTGGAATCGATTCAATAAGTTGTCCCAATGCTTTTGAAGGTCAACAAAAGCTTGCTCAACATTGTCTATATCCAGAAAACGTTGGATCACCGGTAATAATGCTCGTTTATTGATGGTTTGTGATCCTACAGGATCAAATTTTTCGTCTTGAGGGTTCTCATGATATCCCAAAAGGAAAATGATGGTTTTCGTTTCGCCTGGTTGTAACTGCACCTTAACCTGATGAGCGCCCATTGGTTGCCAGCCATAAGCGATAGAATTGGTTAATTTGCCATTTTTTACACCTTCAGGAGCATCCCATCCCTGATATGCCCCCAAAAAAGCCTCTCTTTGGGTATCAAAACCAGCTATCTCTTCAGAACAGGCAAAATACGAGAAGTAATTCCTTCTTTCCCTGTACTCTGATTTATGATAAATAACCCCATTTTCAACCTCAACCTGTCCAATGGAATAATTCCGCTGGAAATTGGTGAAATCATCATAGGCATCCCACAAACAAAACTCAATGCTCGAAAAAACGGAAATATTGGCGGTTTCCTGGCGCTGATTGCTTACAGTCAATTGCCAAATTTCCAGGTCTTCGCCCATTGGTACGAAATAGCGAGTCGAAGATTCGATACCTGCCAGTCTGGATCGAATCGTGGTATATCCCAATCCATGTCTGCATTCATATTCATCCAATTTATTGCGGGTAGGCTGCCAGGATGGTGACCAGAACAATGGTTTATCCCCGCTGTCATCATCTCGTAAATAAATATAACGCCCACCCACATCCAATGGAACATTGTTATACCGATATCGCGATATCCTTCTTAAACGCGCATCTTTATAAAATGAATAACCACCTGCCGTATTGGAAATTATTCCAAAGTAGGCTTCACTCCCCAGATAATTAATCCAGGGCAAGGGGGTATCTGGTCGCTCAATTACATATTCTTTTCGGTCATTATCAAAATATCCAAATCGCATAATACCTCAACTATCCGTAAAAATATATCCCAGAAAGTATTTTACCTTCTTAGGCACTTTTTTACTATTTTTTATTCGCGTACTTCAAACCATTCGCTCTTATTGTTTTAGAACGAATAACATCATTGAATCCGGAGACATTGTAAATGAATCTTCATTGAAATTGGTTGGATTCGGAACCAATTCAACGGTGTGTTCCTGGTCAAATAACCAGGTTTCCGAGACAAAATACTCACTAATACTATCAATAGTCAATTTTTTCGTTACTGACGAACCCGTAAGATTTACCAACATGATTGTTAGTGCGCCGTCTGGCCGTTTTGCAGCAAAAATCGAAACGTCAGGATCATCCGAAGCGGCAAATAGCCGCACACTACCAAACTTCTGATACATTAAATATACGTTGTAAATCGGATAAACATCATACTTATTCATCAATCCAAAATCACCAATAATGGCAAATTGATTAACGATAAAAGCATCATCACGTATTAATTTCCCTAACACAGCACCCCACCAGATCCCATTCACGTGCGAATCTAGTGTAGCTTCACCACTGCTGCTGGCTGCCCAACTGGAATTTACTTCAGTAAATGCTACAGGCAAATCCCGCCCGGCATACTCTCTGGCTAAAGAACGTAAGGCTGGTACTAAACCATCCCACTCTCGCGCGCTGGCGCGTAATTCTTCTGTAGTTGGTGGGCCTGAATTCACGCTTTCAGGAAACGGGTATTTGTGTACTGAAAGGACATCGACCATATCCCCATTCACTTTTAGAAATTCCACAATCCAATCTTCAAGCGTTTGCTCATAGTCATTTTGAGGATCTGCAAAATATTGGTTGACTTCGGGGCCAATGAATTGGATCGTTGGATCAACGGAACGCATTGCTTGTGCCCAATTACGGTAGTCTTGGTTAAATTGCTCGATAGTATATCCATCTTTAAACAAATTTGGTTCATTACCAATCGTCCAATATTTAACCCCATATTGTTTTTCTATATTCACATATCGAACAATTTCTGCGGCCCGTTCCGCAGTCCCATTTTTCAAGCGCACATGAATATTAATATCGGCGCCAATCTGGCGGCAAAAGGCAACAAATTGATCGATATTCCATTCATCCATGTCATTTAAATCACCCCAATTACCACCGGGATAGCGCAAAATTGTCAGGTGTGCGTCCTTTGCGATATCCTGCATTTGAAGCGGTACAAAGAGCCATGGGCCATAATTTGTCCCATACACCAGCGGGCTGATTTCACCCTGAACCTCATTTGCATCCACAAACAATTCAGAAGAAGATGGCGGTGTCCTCACAGGAGTAAGACTGGGTAATGGAGTTAAGGTTGCAGTAAATGCAGGTGTAGCTGTGTTACTGGGCAGCAACACCTGCGTTTCTGTCGCAGTCAACTCCGAAGCTACTTGAGGAGAACAGGCCGAAACCAGAACCAATCCCAGAAGTGTAAACAGGACAGTTTTCCGGATATGTCTGCATCCAGGTCGTTTCGGAATTCGGAAAATCATTTATCAACACCTGTTATAACGATACCTTGCATGAAGACCCGTTGACTGAAGAAGAATAATATGACCGGTAATGCAATCGCCATCATCGAAGCTGCCATCGCCAATCCGGGTTGGGTATTAAAGATATTATTAAACTGGGTCATTCCAATCGAAATCGTGTACAACTCCTCACGTCCCTGCAAATAAATAAGGGGTTCAAAAAAGTCATTCCAGGCAAAGAAGAAGTGGAAAAGACCAACCGCAGTAATTGCCGGTATAGATTGAGGAATGATCACATACAGCAGTGTTTGCAGTGGAGTTGCGCCATCAATCATGGCCGCCTCATCCAAATCTTTCGGGATTCCCCGGAAATATTGCCGTAATAGAAATACATTGTAGGCATTTGCAAAGAAATGGGGAACAATTAACGGCAGCCAGGTTCCGCCCCACCCCAGCCAGCGGAAAAACACATACGTTGGGATCAAAGTCACCTGCCTGGGCAAGATAATCGTTGAGATTAATATAATGAAGAGAAAATTAATGCCGGGGATTCGAAACCGCGCAAAACCAAAACCAACAGCAACCGATGAAATCAAAGTACCAATGGTTCCAAGAATAGCCACAATAAATGTATTTCTGAAGAGGCGATCCAACCGGATCTGATTCCAGGAGGCCGGAAAGTTGTCAAAAACAGGTGCTATCGCATAAAAAGGTTCCAGTGCACGCCATCGGCCAACCCATTCAATCAGACCGGCTTCTACGTTTTCAGGGTCAATAAAACCGCTTTGTTCGCGTCCAGGTTTTACTAAGGCCAATGCTTTTACACCATCAATGGTAGGGACATTGTACATGGCATAATCTTTGCCTTCGTAATTAAAAGTGACCGGGCTTTTAGGTAAAAATTGGGAATAGGGGTCCTGAATTTGTTGTAGAGTCTTAAATGCTGTCAAAGTCATATAACCCAACGGCGCTAAGAACAATGTAACGATCAAAAATCCTAATAAAGTAACCAGAGAAGTAGAGGTAAACCCTCTCATTCGATTACTGGGATACCATTTTTTTGCTTGGACTGCCATGATTAATCACCTCCGGCGTAATATACCCAGCGGTTTTGGGTCTTGAAAAGTAGAACTGTCAGAAGGAGGACAAAGATGAACATAGCCCAGGCCAACGTCGATCCATAGCCCATGTCCAGGAAGTTGAACGCCGTGCGGTATAAATACAGGTTATAGAACATGGTAGAACCATTTGGATCGCCGCGTCCATTGCTGATGATGTATGCCTGAACAAAATATTGGAAAGATCCAATTAATGCCAGCATCAAGTTATAAAAAATTACCGGTGAGATCATCGGGAGCGTTACTTTCATGAATCGCTGGAAACCGTTTGCACCGTCCACTTTTGAAGCATCGTAAAGTTCAGAAGGCACGTTCTGAAGGCCGGCGAGCAAGACCAGCATCGTATTTCCAACTCCCCAAAAGCCCATAATAGTTAATGCTGGTAAAACCCAATTCTCATCCTGATACCACCGTGGTCCTTGAACACCAAATAAAAACTCAATACCACGGTTCAACCATCCGGATTCGCTGTTCATAATACCACCCCAAACCATCACATTCACCACAACTGGGATCATGTAGGGCATATAGAACAACGTTCGGAATATATTTTTTCCAAATAAATGTTCAGAATTCACTAAAACAGCCAGACCCAATGGCAAGAGAATGGCAAAGGGGACTGAAATTATCACGAATCTTAAAGTAACAAAGACGGCCTGGCGTAAAAAAGGATCTGTAAATAAACGCGCATAATTGTCCAGACCAACAAATTTAATATTTTCGGGTTCAATGGGATTATAGTTTGTAAAAGAAAATACCAGTGAAGCAACAGTAGGTAATAAAGTAAATATAATAAAACCGAGGATCCATGGACTGAGGAAAAACAAACCCCATTTAACCTCTCGTCTCAATAATAACGATGAGCGATGTTCACGTAGTGGTTCGGCAGGTTGGGAATTGTACTGGGGCAGAGTAGCCATCAATAATTCTCCTTGTCTTCAAAATTAGACCTGACAGGTCTTTCTGGACCTGTCAGGTCTAGGGTATTTCACAAAATACTATTCAGCTACTTCTGCGAAGATTGCATTGATGTCAGTGTCGAACTGAGCAAGGCGATCATCAATAACCAGATCAGGATTGCTGCGCAGGTCGCTGCCTAATTGCAGGAAGGCATCGTGTGCTTTAGCAATATTTGGCAGAACCAATTCATGACCGGGAACTTCCAGGTATGCAATCATGTCATTGAAAACCTGCCAGTCAACTACGTTGGGGGCAAAAGTTTCATCCAAACCAGCGTAGAAAGCTTCTTGCTGGCTGGTGCGGGCCGGGAGTCCACCATAAATGGCATACAGATCAGCAGAGCCTTCGCCTAACATGTAGGTGTAGACCTGGAAAGCTGCATCAGCGTTCTTGGTGTCTTTCATGATAGCGAAGGTATCGCCGTGCATTTTGGCAGTGGTTGTTCCATTATAGGAAGGCACAACAGCAACGTCCCAACCAGGTACTGCGGCTTTATCAATACAGCAGGTGTACCATAAGTGGCTCAGGCCCATCGCAACTTTTCCGGAAGAGAAGGAGTTGCCTTTGATCAGGTCGCTGTCCATGGCTGCTTGTGTAGGCAGGAAGGGCTGATCGCCCCACATGGCGTCATAGTACCATTTGATAGCATCAACCTGGCCGGCAGAAAGATCTAATTTCCCATCTACGACAGGATAATGGGGTTCAAAGTAAGCAGAGAACCAGCGTGGGCTGTCCTTGGTCCATTGGAAATCAAAACCGTATTGAACAATTTTGGTTGCATCGAAATCAGGGCTGGTGGCGTCGTTACCGGCTTCATCAACGGTTAAGCGCTTGGCAATTTCAGCTACTGTATTGAAATCCCATTCAACTTCTGCGCCATCTAAAACGTATTTTTCACCAACTTTGTGGGGAGGATAGGCCAAACCGGCTTCATCGAACAAAGCTGTATTGTAGAATACGGCAGAGGGGAAGATAGCGAATGGCAAACCAACCAATTCACCCTGGTCTTTGTAGAACTCGAGGAAAGCTGGGTCAATATCGCTGGTGTCATAATCGAATTTTTCGATAAAGGGGGTCAGATCCAGGAATGCACCCGGGAAGAAACCACGACCTTCGGTACCAACGGGGCCCACGATGTCAGGTGAATTTCCGGCTGCGATCTGAGCGGTTAGATTATCGCGAGCATATTTGTTATCAACGATGATCGAGATCAACTGGATTTCGTCCTGGGAGGCATTGAATTTATCAACAAATTCTTTTTCCAGGGGGATCTGGGCGGCTTGTGCACCGGCACCTAATCCAATATACCAGTAGATCTGGACACGATCTTTTTGTGGTTCAGCAGTTGGTTGAACAACGGGAGCTGCAGTGGGTTCTACCACTACTTCAGTCGGTTCAACAACGGGGGCCGCTGGTTCAGTAGTTGGTGCGGCAGTCTCGGCAACCGGCTGGCAAGCTGCAAGCAGCATGCTCAGGGAAACCAGGAGAGCTAAAATAATAATACTTGTGCGTTTCATCTTCTTGCTCCTTTTAGTAAATTATGTGAGTTGTGGAAAGAACTGGGTAAAAAAGAAAAATTTTGGTGTTCACCTCCTCAAGGTCTTTTCCTTTTACTGAAATATATGGGAGCGCTCCCATGCTTCGCAATAAAAAAAACACGCTCATTTTTCGGTGTTTTCAGAAAGGAATGCAAATAAACGAGATCCCTGCGATAATTGTTCCTTGGTAGTAATCGGGATAAGAATTTTCATATTTTTGGGGTTTAAAAAAAGCCTCAATAAAATATTTATAAAAATTGGTAGATACTTTTAGTTAAAAAATTGGGTTTCTGTCTTTCGAGCAAATTCACGTATTGACTCAGGAGGTTTTCAATTCACTGATCTTGGATCTTAAAAAAAGCTGGTTCAATTGGAAGAATCGAATAAATTGACAGAAAAGAATTTTTTGTTTGGGAACATCATTGTTGTTATTCATGGGAGCGCTCCCAAACTATAGGTGATTATACAAACTTTTTTTGCGTAAGTCAACACTTTTTTTAAATTTCATTAAAATTTGTTAAACTTGCTCCTGTCTGGTATAATCAATGTACCGGGGATGACAGGCTTCGACGGAGGAGGCTGATCCCGGACTGCGAGTCGAGAGGTACCGACCTCGAAAAATCAGTACAAAAAACAAGTGCCAATCGCACAAACACTTTTGCTGCCATGCCCCTCGCTGCATAGCGAGTGCCTGGTGGTAAAATGGTTCTTTCGAGAACCACGTCCATCTACCCCGTTCCCTACCCGGTGGTAGCCTGGGCGCCATAAAGTTAGGGTGCCGTATTCTTTGCTGCGACGAATACGAAAGAGGGCTTTAGGGTCCAAGCAGCTGGCTAAAAATCAGTATTGTTGATTGTCTGGTTTTTCGGCGAAATGATCAATCAACTACACTCGTAGATGTGCGGCGATCTATTTTTTCGGACGCGGGTTCAATTCCCGCCATCTCCACAAACCGAAACAAAAACACAACTTGCCTGGTAGCAACTACCAGGCAAGTTGTGTTTTTGGGTTTTTCTGGTAATTCGGTAAAAAACTCACATAACCCAATCCAACGAGTGGGGGCCAGCCATGGTTTAATACCGGTTATTTTCCAAAAGCTTAAATGAACTGCCGGCCGCCTCTTACGATATGGGCATATCCTTGATTTCGGCTGTTCCATTTTTCCAAGACAGGGATTTGGATAAGTACAACCCATAGAATACAGTTATGCACAAAATAGCAATCATTAAATAAATTTCCATATTGGTTCCACTTCGTGTAATCGACCCGCTGATGTTAAAAATAATATGAAAAAGGATACCCGGAACAATATTCTTTGTAATCGCAACCAGCATTGCCAGCGTAATTCCAATCGCTATTGCAACAATGATCTGCCCCATCAACTCTTCATAACCATACCCCCTCAATAGATTGACAATATGTCCAAATCCAAAAGTTACCCCGGAAATCAGAATCGCTTTAATCATGCCTGATTTTTCCAGAATTCCCTGAAATAAGAATCCTCTGAAGATCATTTCTTCGATGAAACCCACACCAATCATTAAAAGACAAAAAGTCGCTATCTCAGTTATCGAAAGCGCTGTGTCAATCCCGGCAAAAAACTGGATGACGGCGAGCAATATTAATGGAACATAAAATATGGTTTTGCTTAAATCTTTTTTGGTAATTCTCTTTATGCCAAATTTTTCAATCCAATTGTTTTTCTTAAGATACAGTACCAATACAATTGAAAACGCAATGATTAGTCCACTTGTCACTGAATTCGGTACCCCGGTTTGTTCTGATAACGCATCTCCAATATTCACTATTACGATATATAGCAAAATCCAAATGACCGCGTGTAAAATCGCCTTCTTTACCATTAATTTATTCATTGCTTTTCTACCTCCATGCTAAATTGATTCGACTTCCCTGCAATAAGTTATTGCAAAGCCACAATTCTACCAGTTAAAAAGGGGTTTAGCGTATCTTTCATTAATTAAGGGATAAGATTTTAGATGGGAAAATGCCCGTCCAAAATACCTGCTAACTCCGTTTTATGGAGATGAGTGTGTTGGCATCATTTATTTTCGTTGAATAGTCTTCGGTAAAACGAAAAGGAAATTACTATTATTCGTGTTTTAACCCGGTCCCATCATAGCGTATCCAGGGTGCAAAATTCATTTGGTAATGTTCAACCGCTAGCGCCTGGGCTTTCCTGATTCCCCCTACGATATCTTCGTAGTTATTCATGGCTAAAGTTACTATGTGTTCATCTAAGTAATTCCTTCGGGATTTAAAAAGAAGAATTGCCCGCGTCTGTTCGTCGGTCATTTCGCTGCGATATGGTCGCTTCTCTATCATGGCAGTAATGTTATCAGCCACGGAAATTATCCTGGCACCCAGCGGAACATTTTCAGCAGCTAAGCGGAAAGGATAACCCGTTCCCCGTAAATTTTCATGATGAAAAGCTGCCCAATCACAAATTTGTTCAAAACCATGTAACCCATTTAATATGTTGTAAGTAAAAAAAGCATGCTGCTTCATAATTGCGTGTTCTTTGGTGGATAATCGTCCGGGTTTTTCCAGAATTCGCGTCGGAATACCCACCTTCCCAAAATCATGCAAATTCCCTGCTACCCACATTAATTGCAAATCATACTCACTAAAATTGCACAGTTTAGCTAAATGAAGTGCTGATTGGGCAACACCGGAAGAATGGGTGGCAGTATAAGGAGTTCGAAAATCAATAATATTTCGTAATAAAACTCCAATCCTGGAAAACTCTTCAAGCGAAAGCAATATGTCGTTGCATGGAATTTTTTTCTGTAAATGGTTGTAAAGCTGGGGAGATACCAATTCTAACCAGAATCCCTCCGAAATGGATGCCGTCGAAAATTTTTCTACCAGCATAGGCGAAAACAGATATCCAGAATTTGTTAACACGTGCTCAATAATTTGTGTATGTTGGTGCAATATAAAACGATTTCGGTTAATTTTTCGTTCAATATAGTCTGCTAGAAAAATAATCTGTGGTTCAATCCATTCATTTTCGGGAGCAAGCTGATTTTGCCAGATTATCCAGGGGCGATGATGGTGGCGAACCAGTCTGGCACATGCACCTAACCAGTGAATATCTTTTAATAAGTATTCTCCTAAAACACAATGAGGTTCAGGGTCCACTTCTTCAAAATTATGAAGATCAATTTTTTCCTCAGGGGTTAGCGCACCAATATCATGTATCAAGGATGCTGTAATCACTCTGTCCACAATTGCTTCAGTTAAATGGAGTGTTTTGCACAACTCCCAGGCAATATAGGCAGTTCTTAGTTGATGTTGGCTGAGTTGAGGGCTGAGCATATCCAATGCATCGGATATACGAAACAACACATCCCGTGAATGAATGATGATTTCAGAGTCCATAAGCTGATTATAGGGTTTTTTCTTCTAAACCGTTACATAAATCAATCTTTTCTTACGATCAGCCCTTTAAGATAAGCACCTTCAGGAAATGCCAGCCCAACCGGATGGTCTATACCTTGATGTAAACGTTCCAGAATCATGCCATCCGCACCGGCATCCAGGGCTGCATCTGCAACAATTTTCTGAAACAAAGCTTCAGTAAGACCACCGGAACAGGAAAATGTAATTAGCACCCCGCCAGGGCGTAATAATTTAAACCCTAGCAGGTTAATATCCTTGTATCCGCGGGCTGCCCTCTCAACCTGAGCAGCGGTTGGTGCAAATTTTGGTGGATCCAGAATGATCACATCAAATGACCTCCCCTGGTCGCGCATCTTTCGCAAATGTTGGAAAGCATCGGCAGCAATCCACTCCGTATTTTCATTTTCCAGACCATTTATTTTTACATTTTCCTGCGCTACAGCTAATGCTTCCTGGCTGCTGTCCATAGAAACGACCATCCGCGCACCGTTTCCCAAAGCATGTACACTGAACCCACCTGTAAAAGAAAATACATTCAGTACATCCTTACCAGTACAATATCGGGCTGCTATCTGCCGGTTCTCCCTTTGGTCTAAATAAAAACCGGTTTTTTGGCCTTCTTTTAAATGTACCTGGAATTGATATTTTCCTTCTCGAATGAGTACAGAGTCAGGAACACTTCCGCATATCAATCCTACACGTGGTACCAGCCCTTCCAATTTACGCACATCCACATCAGAGCGCTCAAATATGTTTGCCACACCGGTTTCGAGCAATAACGCTTCTATGATCATTTCGCGGCAGTATTCCGCCCCGCTGGAAAGTATTTGAACGACCAATACATCATTATATAGATCAACAACCAGACCGGGCAATAAATCGGATTCACCATGAATTAACCGCCAACCGCTATCCTCAGTCATTTCCCGGATTTGAGCCCTTCTGGCAAGCGCATTACGTATCCGCATTCGAAAGAATGCCAAATCAATGGCTTCCTCTTTGAAGCTCCAAATCCGTCCTCGTATCTGAGAATATGGGCTATACGAAGCAATTCCCAAAAATTGTTGGTTGGAACCGTAAACAGCCACGCTTTCACCATTCGCTGGTTCGCCTTGAATTTCCTGTACTGCACCAGAAAATATCCACGGATGTTTTTGTAACAGCGCTTTTTCTTTTCCACTCTTCAAAATCATTTTATTCATGAGTGGCCAGCCAGCTCTAAAAATTCTGTTTCAGTCAGAATTTTTATATTCAATTCCTGGGCCTTTGTCAATTTAGATCCCGGATTTTCGCCCATCAGAAGATAATCGGTGCTTTTACTGACACTCCCCGTGATCTTTCCTCCCAAATTTTCAATAAATTCCTTTATTTCTGTTCGGGAAAAATTCTCCAACGTGCCTGTCACTACAAAAACTTTATTTGCAAATATAGATTCTCTGACACTATTTTTCTTCTGAGTGGCGATAGGCCAAACCCCAAAATTCTTTAACTTTTCAAGGACTTTTTGGTTCTGAGGCTGTTGAATCCATTTCACCACAGCTTCGGCAATGTTGGGGCCAATCCCTTCGATGTTCATTAAATCAGTGATGCTGGCGTTAATCAGTGCATCAAGACTTCCAAAATGGACAGCCAGTGCGGCCCCCATCACTTCCCCTACACCATGGATACCCAGGGCGGTTATCACGCGATTCAATGGTCGCTCCTTCGAGCCTTGAATAGCTTCGACTAGATTTTCTGCTTTTTTGCGGGCAAACCCTTCCAGCGGGAGCAAATCATCTACGCCAAGCCGGTACAAATCGGCAACATCCTCAACGATTTTTTCTGTCACCAATTGTTCTACAATTTTGATACCCATACCCACTATATCCATGGCTTGCCGGCTGACGAAATATTCCAGATTACGAACCAATTGTGCCGGGCAGGCAGCATTAACACAAAACCAGGCAACTTCTCCCTCCAGATGTTGGCTTTCCTGGCCGCATACCGGGCAAACCTCTGGAGCAACAAAAATTCGTTCATTACCCGTCCGCAAATCCACCACCGGTCCAATAACGTAAGGGATCACATCGCCAGCCCGTTTCACAAAAACGCTGTCACCAATCCGGATATCTTTTTCTTCAATATAATCAAAATTATGTAACGTGGCTTGCTTTACCACCACGCCCCCAATTTCTACAGGGTTTAGAATGGCATAGGGTGTCAATACACCGGTTCTCCCTACATTCACACCTATATCATTTAAGAGTGTCACCTCTTCTCTCGCGGGGAACTTTAATGCCACTGCACCTCGCGGATCCTTTCCCGCAAAACCCAAATCAGCCGCCAGTGTTAGGTCATCCACTTTGATAACCACCCCATCCACCTCAAAATTTAAATTTTCCCGCCGCTGCTGCCACAATTCCGCCTCTTGTAAAACATCTTGAAAGGTTGGGCAAAACGTAGAATATTGAGAAACATGGAAACCCAGAGACTCCAGGTATTGTAATACCCCCCATTGTGTTTGCGGAACAGGACCACTGGCATCCACAATCGCGTAGGCATACAGCCGTAAGGGTCTCTGTGCAGTAATTCGGGAATCCAATTGACGTAAAGATCCGGCAGCCGTGTTCCGCGGATTGAGATACGTCTTCTCCCCCATTTCAGCCAATCGATTATTCAGGGCCTCAAAATCTGAAATGGTAATATACACTTCACCGCGCACTACCAGACGCTCGGGAACGACAACATCCTTGTTTTTTACAGGGATTCTTAAAGGAATACTGCGAATCGTACGAATATTTTCTGTGATATCTTCTCCAATTTCGCCGTTTCCACGGGTAGCTCCCTGCACAAAAATCCCGTTCTGGTAATGCAGTACCACTGTCAATCCGTCAATTTTTGGTTCAGCTACATAACTGGTACGTTCAACACGGTCATCCACCTTGGCAATCCGGTTTTTCCATGTTGTTAAATCTGCGAGATTAAACGCGTTGGATAGGCTTAATATAGATGCTGGATGGATTACTTTATCAAATTTATCAATAGCCAAAGACCCTGCTCTTTGAGTAGGCGAATCCGCAGTAATCCAATCGGGATGCTGCTCTTCTATATCACGAATTTTTACAAGTAATTGGTCAAAAACTGCATCGCTGATAAGTGGATCATCCATCACGTGATACCGGTAATTATGCAGGTTAATTTCTTCTTTAATTTTTTCGTATGCGCTCTTATCCAATGGTGTAGAGGTCATCTGTTTACTCCAGTGTTGAAATAAGGACTTAAATCATGCATTAATTTTTCAGATTTTTGATAAAATCATTTTAATACAAAATGATTGCAAACACCATTTCTTATATTCCCTTTAGAATCAAGTTAATATTGAAGCGTTGGAGGCTCTTATGAAATTTATTGGGTATATTGCGGCCGCTATTTTAATCCTGTTTGGGGTTTTGTTTATCCTCAGTGCATTCAGTCCGCAAGGCCAGGTAGGAAATATCATTGTTGGAATAATACTGGTAGGAATAGCATTTGGAATAATTTATTTTGTTACCAAAAAAGCCAAAGAGGCTGCTAACAATACCACAAATGTAACGTTAAATATTGATTTGCCTGGGAAAGTAGCCATTGAATCAATGAAATGCCAATCCTGTGGCGGTGTATTAACCGCAGACGCAATTTCAATGGTTAATGGAGCCCCTATGGTATCTTGCCCGTATTGTCATACCACCTACCAGATAACTGAAGAACCAAAATGGTAACCTGCTAATTCAGGAGAATGGAGAGAAAATGCAGAAAATTCGATTATTGTTTATTTTGCTGATTGTAGTACTGTTGGCCGGCAATACATATCCGGTCGCTGCACAGGATTATTACTTCGCTGTAGAACGCCAGACAGCGGATGTCTTTGTCAATGAAGACGGCTCACTTTCAATAGAATATACATTTGTATTTGTAAACCAACCCGGTGCTCATGAAATTGATTATGTCGATGTAGGTTTGCCCAATAACAATTATGTTCTGCGTAGCATCACTGCGGATATAGATGGCACTCCAATAACGGATATCGAAAAATCAGATTATATCGATATTGGCGTAGCCCTCGGTTTGGGTTCAAAAGCAATTCCGCCCGGTGGTCGCGGCACTGTTCACATGTTCGTTGAAACGGTGAATAAATCTCTCTATCCATCAGAAGTGGAAGCAGATGAGGACTATGCCAGTTTCGAATTCTCACCCAACTGGTTTGATGGCCAATACGTAACCGGCAATACAGATTTGACCGTTACATTATATTTACCGGTTGGTATGGAAGAAGATGAACCACGTTATCATCTCCCCGAAAACTGGTCCGGTGTCGCGGAACCCGAAAGTGGCTTTGATAATGTCGGCGGAATTTTTTATCGCTGGCACGATCCAAATGCAAACGTATACACGCAATACACCTTTGGCGCAAGCTTCCCGGCTCGTCTGGTCCCTGAAGCACAGATTGTTAAAGCACCTGCGATCAACCTTGATTTCGATGCCATTTGCCCTGCATTGATGTGTCTGGGTTTTGTAGGCTTTTTCATTTTGACCATTTACGGCGCCACAGTAGGTGCCAAAAAACGCAAAATGCAATACCTGCCGCCCAAAATTTCTATTGAGGGTCACGGAATTAAACGCGGCCTTACAGCGATTGAAGCAGCCATCCTCATGGAACAACCCATCGATAAAGTGTTTACCATGATCTTGTTTTCTGTCCTCAAAAAAGAAGCTGCCGAGGTCGTGACTCGTGAACCTTTGAAAATTAAAGTAGCCGAAACCAAACCGGATGGATTATTCGATTACGAAATCGCCTTCCTGAATGCTATGAAAATCGAAGATAAAAAGGAACAACGTGCAGCTTTACAAAAGGTGATTGTTGATCTGGTGGATGCAGTATCCAAGAAAATGAAAGGTTTCAGTCGCAAAGAATCGGTTGCCTACTACAAAGATATTATGGAAAAAGCCTGGAATCAGGTGGAAACTGCCCAAACGCCCGAAGTAAAATCTATAAAATATGACGAAAACATTGAGTGGACCCAACTGGACAAAAACTTTGATAACCGCACCCGCGATACATTTGGAACAGGTCCGGTGTTCATACCTACCTGGTGGTGGCGTTATGATCCGGTTATCCGCCCCACCATGGCGTCTGGCTCCATAAGGCCATCTTCAATCCCCAGTGGCTCCGGGAACACGTCAGTTAATTTACCGCAATTACCGGGAGCAGATTTTGCAGCATCGGTCACCAATGGTGTCTCAGCCTTCGCTGCCGGCGTGGTTGGTGATGTAACTAACTTCACCAGTGCTATCACCAACAAAACCAATCCGGTGCCGAAAACCACTGGCGGTCGTTACAGTAGTGGCGGAGGCAAAAGTGGCGGCGGAAGTTCATGTGCCTGTGCCTGTGCCTGTGCCGGTTGTGCATGCGCTTGTGCCGGTGGGGGCCGCTAATGTCTTTGACCCACTGGTTATCCAGGGTCCGTAAAGACCAAAAGAGGATAATTCCCAAAACCGGGATATATCACTTTGAACGTAATGCCCTTCAAGCGAAAAATCGGATTCATCTCCGTATTGAAGAGGATGGTAACGGCCTATTAATGATCAATGCTGCCCGGGCATATCATCTTAATCCAACGGCCACTACAATCGCTTATTGGGCTCTCTCAGGAGATACAGACCAGGAAATCCTTCATGGATTAAGAAAACACTTTGCAATCGATTCAATCCAGGCACAATCGGATGCGCTCCCTTTCCTTGATCAACTTTCACAAATCACCGATCCTAATGAAATCTGTCCGGTATGTGAAATGGATATGGATATGGATTTGCCTTTCTCTCATGTTCCTGGTTCTCCATATCGCATGGACCTGGCTATAACCTATCGCTGTAATAATGATTGCCTGCATTGTTACAATGCTCGTCCACGTTCATACCGGGAGTTGGATACGCCCTCCTGGTACCGAATTATCGATCAACTGTGGGATTTGGCAATTCCTCATATCGTGTTTACCGGTGGAGAACCCACGCTGCGCAAGGATTTACCCCAATTAATCACCTACGCAGAGAAAAAGGGGCAAATAACCGGCATCAATACCAACGGTCGTAATTTAGCCAAAAAAGAGTACCTGCAAACCCTGGTTGATGCCGGATTGGATCACATACAAATCACTTTAGAGTCAGTAAATCCTCAAATCCACGATCAGATGGTGAATTTCAAAGGCGCATGGAACCAGACGGTGGAAGGCATCCGCAATGCCGCGTCGGCAGGTGTCTACATGATGACCAATACCACCATGCTCACCACCAATGTCCACACCATTGCGGATACACTTGATTTCTTAGCGGAACTTGGTGTTCCCACAGTAGGATTAAATGCCTTAATTTATTCAGGCAAGGGATCTCAGGTTGGTACGGGTTTGCGAGAAAATCAACTGGCCGAGCTCTTGGAGATGGCCAAGGAAAAAACTACGCAGCATCAACAAAAGATGATCTGGTATACACCAACACAATATTGCCGCTTCAATCCACTCACACATGAACTGGGGATTAAAAGCTGCTCTGCGGCCCTTTACAACATGTGTATTGAACCGGATGGTGCTGTACTACCCTGTCAATCCTATTATCAATCTTTGGGAAATATTTTGGAAAAACCCTGGAAAGAAATTTGGCAGCATCCATTAGCGGTCTCGCTCCGTGAACGAAGAAACTTGCCGGAAAAATGTCAGGGCTGCGAGTTAATCGTCGAGTGTGGTGCAGGCTGCCCCCTGGCATATGAGCCTGAACCTGCGAATTAGTTTGTTTGGGAGATTGTAATTATGAATATTGTTCAAAAAATCAAATCCATTTTTTTTGAGAAAGCCGTTCCATTGCCAGTTGGCTTGTACCAGCTTACAACCCCGGCAGATAGTGAAATTCCTTACCGTATGCATTTGCGGATTGAACCGGGTGGTGCTGGCGTATTAATTATTAATGCCAGTACAGTTTTACACCTCAATCTTACAGCAACAGAATTTGCATACCACCTCATAAAACAAACGCCCAGGGAAGAAGCGCTTCAGAGTATTGTTGCCCGATTCAATATCTCGTACATGCAAGCCAAAGAAGACTTTATGGGATTCGTTAATAGAATCAATACAATGATTAACGCAGAAGACCTGGACCCGGTAACTTATCTGGATTTCGAATTAGAAAAACCCTTCCAGGGTATTCCAGTCGCACCATATCGGATGGATTGTGCCCTCACCTATAAACTCTATGGCGATCTGGAAAACAAACTTTCACCAGTCGAACGAGTGAAACGCGAATTATCCACAGAGGAATGGAAAACAGTACTGACCAAAGCCTGGAATGCGGGTATACCTCACGTAATCTTCACCGGCGGAGAGGCTACCCTTCGCCCCGATCTGCCCGAATTACTGCAAATCTCCGAAGATCTTGGGCAGGTAACCGGTTTAATTACCGATGGCTTGCGGCTGAGTGAAAATGAATATCTGGATCAGTTGCTCAATGCCGGTCTGGACCATCTACTCATTACCCTCGATACCGCAAATGAACAATCCTGGGAAGCGATAAAGGATGTTATCCAGCAGGATATTCACACCACTGTCCATCTTACACTCAACGAACGCACGATCGAAGATACAAACCCAATCTTAATCCGGCTGAAAGAAATGCAGGTAACCCATCTATCGCTCACAACAAGCAGCAAGACCCTTAGCGAATCATTCCAAAAAGTGCGTGATACGGCTGCCAATATGGGTTTTAACCTGGTATGGAATTTACCGGTACCCTACTCGCATTACAATCCGGTTGAAATGGAAACAGAAAACGGAATATCAAACCCGGAAGGCGCTGCGAAGGGTTGGATTTATCTGGAACCCGATGCCGATGTATTACCGGAACAAGGTGTCAATGTAGTTTTGGGTAATTTATTTGAAGATACTTGGGAGCAGGTCTGGGCTAAGGCAACAGATTATCTCAACACCAAACATGAGTCTTGATTTTTGGCATCAACGCTTCCTTCAACAAGCCTCCTGGACAGCCTACACCAGAAAATTCATACTGGAGCAAATTTCACCCCCTTTACCATTTCGCGTACTCGAAATTGGTTGTGGTACAGGCGCTGTACTGAGTGAATTTAACCGGCAAGGCAATCTCCTGACCGGATTGGATCTGAACTACCAATCAGTCGTTTTTGCCAGACAAAAGCATAAAACAGGAAATTATATGGCAGGTGATGCCTATCACCTGCCAATTATTTCAAATACCTTTCACCTTTGTTATTGTCATTATCTGCTGCTTTGGCTCTCAGATCCATATTCGGTTATTAAGGAAATGCAGCGTGTAACCCAGCCTGATGGTTGGATTTGCATATTCGCCGAACCCGATTACCAGGCCAGGGTTGACTTTCCCTTGGAATTGGAAACTCTGGGACTCCTTCAAAACCAATCCCTGGTTGCCCAGGGTGCCTCCCTGACCACCGGACGAAAACTGGCTGCATGGTTAGCAGATACTGGCTTAAAGCAAATCCATTGGGGAATCATCGGTGCTCACCAGGCAAGCCAGCCAAACACCTCAGATGGACAGCTAGAATGGGAAACATTATCAAGAGATTTATCTCCTCATATTTCTCAGGATGAAATTAATCGTTATCAGGAAATAGATCAGGCATCCAGAAACCAGGGTAAACGCATCCTCTACATCCCAACCTTCTATGCCTATGGCCAAAAAGAAAAAAAGTAATTCCCAATTGCATTACAAGATGTTTTTCCGGCTTTGTTTGGCACCACCTTGGTTGTCGGCATATATCCACCTGCCATCAAATAATATACTCAGATTACACAAATTGGGTTTTAACACCTTTTGCAATCAATCCGAATTTCCAAATTAACCTGTGTTTTTTTGTAGGGTGCGGTTGGCGGCCACGGATTTTAGATCGTTTAATGCAATTACCCTACTCATGCTTAACCCCGACAACGCACCATTTCACCATACCCAAAATCATCCCTTTCCTCGTAAAAACTGGCTACCCCCCAAAGCCAGGTATGTCACATTGTCCCCTTGTGGGACATTGTCCCCTTGTAGTATTGATCAAGCCTTGGTTTCTTGCGAAACATCTCCTGCTCTCCGCGAAATTGTATTTCGCGGCAGCGTTCCATATGACCTCGTGGTAAATCATCCCTCTGCTCCCCGCTAAAACCCACATCACCTTCAACCAAAAATCTCGCAAAACTTGGGGTTGCCAAATCCTATAACTGAGGCTATAATAACACACGTTGTACGGGGCATGGCGCAGTCCGGCTAGCGTGCTTGCATGGGGTGCAAGAGGTCCAGAGTTCAAATCTCTGTGCCCCGACAGTAAAAGAGCCTTTATTAGGCTCTTTTTTATACCATTTTTATCTATATTTTATAAAATTTTCACAAAAATTCGAACATTTACCTTCATAATTAGATACTCAAAAAAAATTGCCATCAATTATGAAGGAGAGCGATGAAGACAAGGTTGGGATATTTTAGGTCACTAAGGGGAATGCTAACAATTTTATTGTTGGCCGTTTCGCTAATTCCATTAACATTTACAGGAATCATCCTGTATCAGAGAAGCCAAAAAGAACTGGTAACTCGCATTGAAAATGAACTCCAAAAACTGACTTTTATTCAGGCAGAAGCAATCGACGGCTGGGTATTGGATCGACTCAGTGATATGAGAGTAATTAGCCAGGACCCATTGATCTTCAATATGGACCCCGCCGAAGCAACCCAGGCATTGTCCCGTTATCACCAAAATTGGAATCGTTATGAACACCTGTTTTTAATTAATCAGGAAGGAAAAGCAATCGCTTCTACAAGTGGTTCACTTAACGATTACAGCGACCGTGCATATTTCAAATTGGCAATTGCAGGCGAAGAAAACATTTCCGATGTAGTCGTCTCAAAAACAACTGGGAATACAGTGGTAGTTGTTGCAGAACCTGTTTATCATAATAGTGAAATCGTCGGTATTGTAATTTCTACGGTTCCAACAAATAGTGTAAAAAAATTATTGGAAGATACGCAAATTGGAGATACAGGCGAGGCTTATCTGATCAATACAAGCGGTACACTCATCACCCCTTCTCGTTTTAACGACGTACTCGTCGAAAAAGAGATGGTCACAGAAAAATCCGAATTGGAATTTATCGTTGATACCGAAGCCAGTAAGAACGCGCTTACCGGCAAAAGCTCTGTAAGCCAATATACCGGCTATCTGAATTACAACGTCATTGGTGCGTATACTCCCCTAAAAAATATTTCCTGGTACTTGATAATAGAACAGGGTTCTCAGGAGGCCCTTCTTCAAATTCAAAAACTGGGCAATTTGGTAATAATCATTCTGGGAGTATTGGCAATTCTGGTTACCGTCTTAGCCATTTTTTTGGCAAATTGGTTCACAAAACCACTTATCCGGATTGCAGAAATCAGCTATCAGCTTTCTGAAGGGATTATAAGAAATCCTGAAGGCATTTCAGCAATTGGTGAAGTAAAGATGCTTGTAGACGCCTACCAACAATTAATCCTTTACTTTTCTCGGATTGCCGAAATCGCGACTTCCTTAGCAGATGGAGATTTGCGGCAAAGCTTTACACCGAAATCCCAAGAAGATGTTCTGGGTCTTGCGTTACAAAAAATGCTACTCAATTTACAATCACTGATTGGATCGGTTAAGCAGAACTCCACAGATCTGACTCAGGCAGCCAAACAAATTTCATCCAATGCTCAGCAAACTCAGAAAGCCACTGATCAGATTGCCATAACCGTCCAGGGTGTCGCTAGTGGCATTACAGAACAAGCCGGTTCACTCAGCATAACAGTAGGTATAGTTGAAAAAAACTCAACTGGTATGGACCAAATTCTTGATAATACCTCAATTGAAGAACAGGCAATTGTGTCCACCGCGAATATCACAACAAAGATGGAACAGGCCATTCAACAGGTCAGCCAGAACGCACAATCCGTTTCCGATCAGGCATCAAATGCTTTAAAAATTGCCAGCGATGGATCTGTCAGCATTCAGGGTACCATCACCCGTATGCAATCGATTCAATCCAGTGTAGAGCAGGCTGCCGGAAGAGTGCAGGAAATGAACACCCAATCGGAAAAAATCAGCACTATTATTAATGTCATTGCAGAAATTTCTGAACAAACCAATTTATTGGCATTGAATGCGGCCATTGAAGCAGCCCGTGCTGGCGAACATGGAAAAGGTTTTGCCGTTGTAGCAGATGAAGTAAGAAAACTGGCAGAACGCTCCGGAACCTCCACCAAGGAAATCGCTGAATTAATCAAATCCATACAAAATGCTGCCCAAAACACATCTAGTGCCATGCAGAACAGCTTCAGCGAAGTCGAAGGTGGCGTTCAATTGGCAAATTCAGCCAAACAAGCCTTAGAGAAAATCTTAGGCTCTATAACACAGGTAGAAAATGAATCGCAGAATGCTGAACAAGCCTCCGAGAAAATGGTAGGGCTGGCGCAGGATTTGGTATCAGCCATGCAGCAAGTAACCGAAATCGTAGATCAAAATCGATCCAATATCATCGACATCCATAAACAGACGAACCAAATTAACAGTGCCGTAGAAAATATAGCCTCTATTTCCGAGGAAAATAGTGCCTCAATTGAAGAAGTCAGCGCTTCCACTGAAGAACTGTCTGCCCAATCCGAAGAATTGGCAGCCGCGGTGCACTTGTTATCCGATATGGCGCAAAACCTGGAAGAGTTGGTTTCCAAATTCCAAACATAGAAATTGTTAGTTCAACCAGCCCGTAAGAAAATCTTCTTACGGGCTGGTTTTATACGGATTTAAAATTGACTGATCCTCCAGCGCATCCATCAACATTTGTAAACCATAACTTAAATGGTAAAAATAATCAAAACAGCAAAGCCCTACATCACTCACGATAAACTATGCGCATAAAGCGAAAGAGATCGCAGGCTCAGATATTTGAGACCCAACAGACTTGAACCACACACTGGTTAACTATCTCAATTTGAGTGGTAAGCAATTTATGGCTCTTTTCTAAGCCTTTTTCCGTATGCACCGGTAACCTCACACATCGTAAGAAACAATTCAACCGAAGACCATAAGGAGCGACATGCCTGAAACAAATTCACAATTCGCTCCGCTCCCCCCAGACCCGCCCGGCATCATCCAGGAAACCCACCGACCTATCAACCCGGCTCTTCCTGAACACCACTCCCTGAAAATGCCGTTACCTAAGTCACTGACCCGCCTTTCATGACCTGGTTCCAAATTGCTGCTTCCTATCTTCTTCGCATTGTCTATACAACATGCCTTTTTGTGCAATTTTTGTCTGGACAACCTGCCTAAATAGGCAGGTTGTCAAACACACGCATCCTTGTCATAATGATTACCGGAAACTGAACATTACTTTCTTTCAAACACATCATTCCATCTCTACTGCACTACTCAGTACTCATTACTGCTCTTCCCAATTTTCTTACTCATTCGTTCCTTATTCGTTCCAAAACGAATGCCGGCACCTTAACAACAAAATATACCAATATCTGGCGCTCCAAAAAAATCACCCCCACCCATACCGGTCAGATTTCAAAATAGCATTCGTTCCGATTGGAAATTTTTTTAAATAAAAAACGATAAACGAATGCCGCGTGTTCCCCTTTTTCGCAGTTCCCTGAAGTTTTAACTTCTCTATTAAAAAGCCAGCCTCCCGAAAAATGCCTTTTTAAGCAAGGTAACAAAAAGGTCTTACCAGACCGTTTGAATATGACACATCTTGTCACAATTTGGTATAATAAGGCCATGTTCAATAACAGAATTTCACGCCGTAATTTTTTAAAGGGCACTTTATTGGGTATGAGTGCATTGACCACTACAGCCTTCCGTCCATTCTTTGGCTTGGAAGAAATGCAATCCAGTAATGATATTGCCAGAATTACAGCCGACACTGTCAGTGTTTATCAGGAACCTTCCGATAAAAGCAAAATCCTTTACCAGCGTTTTCGTGATGAATTGGTGAATGTGTATGACGAGGTAATTTCCGATGATGGCCCTGGCTACAACCCGCTCTGGTATCGGATCTGGGGCGGATATATCCATAGCGCCTATTTGCAACGGGTTCAGATTTGTTATAACGACGTTCATAAAAACATCGCCGAAGAAGGCGCATTGGCAGAAGTGACCGTTCCCTTCATCCAATCCATGCGAAACCGGGGAACATTTGGATGGGATCCGGTATACCGCCTGTATTATGAATCTACCCATTGGGTTACTGGCTTGGATGAAGGTCCGGATGGTACACCCTGGTATAAATTAAAAGACGAACTGCTTGAAGTAGATTATCATGTGCCGGCCACCCATATGCGCATCATCCCGCTCGATGAATTATCGCCCCTTTCTCCGGATGTTCCCAATCACAAAAAACGCTTGGAAGTTTCCATTGCGCATCAGACTGTTCGCGCTTATGAATTTGACCAATTAATTTTTGAGACAAAAATCGCATCGGGGGTGCCCAATCGCAACCCAGACTCAAGTCTGATTCCCACCGACACACCCAAAGGACAATATAATATCCAGTCCAAAATGCCTTCCAAACACATGGGTGATGGAAAACTGACTTCGGATATTTATGCATATGAACTTCCAGGGGTGCCTTGGGTTTGCTTTTTTGAGCCGGTTACCGGGGTTGCGTTTCATGGCACTTATTGGCATCGCAACTTTGGCATACCCATGAGCCACGGTTGTGTCAATATGAAAACCGCTGAAGCCAAATGGTTGTTCCGTTGGGCCACACCGCCATCGGATACCCTCCCGATTGAAAAACGCGGTTTTGGAACGCAGGTCATAGTAACCTGACAAACCCAAATCAAACAAATTTTTGAAAGACCATGTTGCCTAACAGGCGTCCTTTGTGTGATAGCCGGATAAATTCGTCAGTCTTCATTTCCAAAAGGCCCTGAGAGATCAATTGCTGAATCTCATCTCTAAACACTTCCGCTGGAGAAGAACCGAACCGGGCGGTAAAATCAGGAATGGATACACCTTCTTCCACCAGGCGTAATCCAACCATCATTGTCTCCTGTTGTTCGGTGAAATTATCCACTATGTGAGTTTGTTTAACGGCCGGGCTCTGCCGCAGATCACCTGCGGTCTGGGATAATGCCCTTAGGTATTCACCTACTCCGCTAACATTTTCTGTACGTTTTCCATTAAAAAATCCATGTGCCCCCGCTCCAATACCCAGATAAGGTTGATTGTGCCAATATTGCAAATTGTGTTGACAGCGCCAATCATTCTTCTGATCTTGAAAAGCAAAATTGGATATTTCATAAGCATAATAACCACTCTCGCTCAACCTTTGATTTGCCAGTTCATACATCGAAGCAGCCAAATCATCATCCGGTTGGACGACCAAACCCCGCTGTACCCAATCCCATAAAGGTGTTCCTTCTTCAATTCCCAAGGCATATAATGAAAGATGCCTTGGGTTTAATCCTAAAATCATGTTTAATGTATCTTCCCATTCTGTCAATGTCTGATCCGGAAGACCGTAAATAAGATCCAGGTTAAAATTATCAAAATCAGCCAACTGTGCATTTTTTGCTGCTTCGATAGAATCTGAAAAGTTATGTATTCTACCCATCAAATTTAAATGTCTGACCTGGCTGGTTTGTACACCAAAACTAATCCGGTTATAACCAATCCGGCGGATTTGTTTCAAATATTCGAGGTTTACCGTTCCAGGATTCGCTTCCAAACTGATTTCAGCCGCACTATCCACTTTAAAATGGACAAAAACAGTATCCAAAATGGTACTCAAATGTGGTGTAGTTAATAAAGTTGGCGTACCCCCACCCAAAAAAATCGTTTTTACGGGTAATTGTCCATTAAACATTTCTCCATAGAAACTGATTTCTTTAACGATCGCGTCCACATAAGCAGGAATCAAATGATTAATACCTGCGTATGTGTTAAAATCGCAATAAGAACACCTTTTTTGGCAAAAAGGAATATGGATGTAAATACTGGTTGTGGGCAGCATGCACACAGGATAACACAAGTCTGGTTTGAATTCCAAATATCCAATAACAATTTGCGGAATTTTTCGCTGTGGTATAATCCGCCAAATAAGGAATTTCTCAGTACAAATTAAATCAAAGGAAAATTATGGCATCTGAAAATTCACAAACAAAAAACGTTACCTGCCCGGTATGCGGTTCACGTGTCAGTGAAAGCGCATCTCGCTGTCTGGTTTGTGGAACAAGTTTAAACAAAGTCGTTGAAAAAACGGATGAAAAGAAAAAGCCTGAAGTTCAAAGCCCCAAAATGCCTTCTATATCGTTGAACCTGCCATTGGCAATCGGCTTAATTATTATCCTGTTGGCAATTGGTGCAGGAGCCGTCTATGCCGTATTAAAAAATACAGGAGCAGTAGTTGAACCAACACCAACAGCTACTGCTACGCTCACCGCAACAACAACAGTAACTTCAACCATCACAATCACCCCCACCCTCGAATCTACCGCCACCCCCCTGCCGGATCTTGAATATACAATCAAATCTGGAGATACATGTGGATTAATCGCCGTACTATACAATGTGTCAATCAACTCCATCATCATTAATAATGGATTGAATGCGGAATGTACAGATCTGACAGTTGGTAATGTACTAAAGATCCCACAGCCCACACCAACAGCATCTCCCCAGCCAACAGCTACCCTGAGTGGATCGGATGCAACTGAAGCAGCTTGTAGCAAAATCGAATACACAGTGGTAGCTGGGGATACTCTTAGTTCCATTGCCCGCAATTACAATGTTTCAATGGAATCAATTAAAGCCTGGAATTCTATGTCCAATGATGTAGTATATGAAGGTATGCGCATGACGGTGCCTTTGTGTGAACGTCTGCCAACGGCTGGCCCAACCCCTACAGCTACACTACCGCCACCTTATCCTGCTCCGGTATTACTTTTACCGGCAGATGGAGCACCATTTACAGCCGCTAATGACACCATTGCTTTGCAATGGGCAGCTTCGGGCAATTTACTTGAAAACGAGGCGTATGCAGTCACTATTGAGGATGTTACCGGTGGAGAAGGACGCAAATTGGTCGAATATGTCACGGATACGAAATTTATCGTACCTACAACATTCCGTCCGAATGACTCTACACCCCATATCATCCGCTGGACAGTTGTCACAGCCCGCCAAACCGCAACGGGGGCTGATGGCCAACCCGTGTACGAGCCAGCTGGCGCTGTAAGCATACCTCGGACCTTTATCTGGTGGGCGAATGCCGCAACAACGCCTACACCATAAGAATCAAAAAACTGGAGCATCCAAATGCTCCAGTTTTTTACTTATTCGTTTTCTTCCAAAAATCGTGTTGCCTGGATCGCTGCCGCGGCGCCCATTCCGGCCGAAACAACAACCTGTTTAAACGTAGAGTCCATTACTTCACCGGCAGCAAAAATACCTGGTCGGCTGGTTTCCATTTTTGAATTCGCAAAAATATACCCATGCTCGTCCATGTCCACTTTATTTCTGAACATTTCCGTATTAGGGGTATGGCCAATAAAAACAAACACCCCATCAGTTGGAAATACTGATTGTTCGCCGGTAAGTACATTTTCTAAAACTACACCGGTTACTGCAGCTTCCCCTTGAATTTCTTTGACAACCGAATTCCAGATAAAATTCATTTTTGGGTTGTCAGCCGCTCTGGTTTGCAGAATTTTGCCTGCGCGCAATTGATCGCGGCGATGGATTACTGTTACCGAGGAAGCAAATCGGGTCAAAAACAAACCTTCTTCCAGAGCGCTATCCCCTCCGCCGACAACAACAACTTTTTTTTCTTTGAAAAACCAGCCGTCACAGGTACCGCAATAAGAAACTCCCCTTCCGGTCAGGCTCTTCTCACCTGGAATATTTAACAAATTTGGGCTTGCGCCGGTACTGATTATTACACTGCGGGTTTTGAATTCCTGACTGTATGTTTTTATTATAAATGGGTGTTTTGAAAAATCGACATCGGTTACCGAATCATATTCATAGCGAGCCCCAAACCGTTCGGCTTGTTTTTGGAAAAGCTCCCCCAATTCACTTCCGCCAACACCATCCGGAAAACCAGGATAATTCTCAATAGAGTGAGTTAATGAAGCCTGCCCACCCAAAGACATGCCGGTTAACACTAATGGAGATAATTCAGCCCGTGCTGCATATAGAGCCGCCGATAATCCTGCCGGTCCTGCACCTAAAACAATAACATCCTCAATCTTTGTGTGTGATTGTGGTTGATTGGTTTGTAGATTTGTTAGATTTAACTCCATGGAGTTCTCCTATGTTTAATTTCTTTTATTAATATAGATGCTATTAGGCTTGTAAATGTTACACAGACGACGTAACTGCCGCATCCGTAATTTTCAATGCCTCATCCAATACCGTAAAACCTTCTTGAAGTTGCTCAACAGTGATAATCAGAGGCGGAACAATAAGAACAGTGTGCCAATGTGTATATAGATATATACCGGCATCCAACATGAATTTTTTTAAAGCGATCATCTCGGGACTGGTTCCATTGTAAGGTGCCATTGGTTCTTTGCTCTCCCGGTTTTTTACCAGTTCAATAACACCAAATAAACCCAAAGAACGCACATCTCCAACAGACGGATGTTTTTCTTTCATTTCTTCCAATAAACGAGTCAAAACCTTCCCTGTCTCTTTGGCCCTTTCGACCAGCTTGTCTTGTTTCATCACTTGAATAACGGTATAGGCTGCCGCCAATGCAATTGCGTGTCCATTATAGGTCAGCCCCCCCTGATAAACCTTTTCGGCAAATGCCTCAGCGATTTTGTGTTTCATAGCCACAGCCCCCAACGGTGCATACCCAGAAGATAAACCTTTAGCCATGGTCACAATATCTGGCACAATATTCCAATGATTGAAAGCAAACCATTCTCCTGTTCGGCCAAAACCGGACATCACCTCATCGCAGATCATGACAATATTGTATTTATCGCATAGAGCACGTATACCTTGAAGGTAACCATCCGGCGGGATGATAACCCCGTTGGTTCCGGTGATTGTCTCTATCATTACGGCAGCAATTGTTTCCGGGCCTTCATACATAATGATTTCTTCAAGGTGGTTTAAATAATCACGAGCAAAAGTTGCATCATCAACATTTGGATTGTTTTGGTGAAAAGTGGAACGGTACCGGTACGGATCCAGAAAATGCACTACGCCCATCATTACAGAAGGTTCCCAAACCAGGCGTCTTGGATCGCCGGTGAGTGCAATAGCGCCGTAGCTGGCACCATGATAACTTCGATAGCGTGTCAATATTTTAAATTTACCAGTGTACGCGCGGGCCAATTTCACTGCATTTTCATTAGCATCGGCGCCACCCAATGTATATAAATAATGGTCTAATTCATCTGGCAAAATCGAGCGTAACGCTTTTCCTAGTAATGCTCTGGGCTTTGTCGCCATATTCGGTCCTGCAAATGGCATTTCTCTGGCTTGATGGACAATAGCTTCCACAACCCGTTCGTCCTCATGCCCAATATTGACACACATCACCATGGAATTAAAATCCAGGTAACGTTTTCCATAAATATCCCAGAAGTACACTCCCTTTGCATGATCAACCGCTATTGGCTTTACATGAGCTTGAGCGGACCACGTCCAGAAATTTGTTTGCATACAAAGATCATATATTTCTTGTTCTGAAAGTTGTTCCTGACCAAAATCAAGTAACGGTTCTTGTGTCATATTTCTCCTCAATCATTGAACTCTAATTGCCCTTCAATCTTAACACAACCGCATTTTCTTTGCTGCATACATATATCCTGATTTTGAGTGCATTTCATTCATGTTATAATCCCAAAAAGGAAAGCTGATGCATCAACCATTATCTGACCCACCCATATTGATCCACCCAAATGCAAAGCATGGATATGTTCTGTTTAACCAGGGTCAGTATTTCGATGCCCACGAAGAATTGGAAATCGCTTGGCGGGCTGAAAAATCTCCCTACAGAGAGTTATACCGCGGGGTTCTGCAAGTTGGGGTAGCATATTTCCACATACAAAGAGGTAACTATTCCGGTGCAAAAAAGATGCTTGAAAGAGCCGCTGGCTGGTTAGAGCCATTTCCGGATATTTGCTTGGGTATCAATGTAAATCAATTGAAAATCGACGCGTTGCGAACGTACACATTGTTAATTGAACTAGGCTCAGAGCGAATTCATCAGTTCAATCCTGTTTATTTTCGTCCTTTAGAGATGGTTTCATAAAATTGATCAACAAAATAATTTCTCTAGTAAATTTAATATTGCACCAAAACGGTTCTGGCTGGTGCGCCATCCGAACCAACAAGTTTCAAAGGCAAACAAAACAGTTGATATTCTCCCGGTTCAACATGATACAAATCAACCCCTTCCAACACAACCATCTCAGCATGCAGTAATACTTCGTGAGTTGGTTTACTTTTCTTGTAAGGTGAAATGGACAGATAATCAATTCCAACAAATTTCACCCCAATTTCGACCAGATATTCAGCACCATCTTTGGAAATTCCAACAAATTCTGTATGGAATTTTAACGGTTTTTCCTGCCAAAATTGAGAGTTTTTCGTTTTGAATAAAATCCTGCCCGGATGTTTGCTCAGATTAATTCCCGATAAAACTACACGGTTTATTTCCACCACTTCATCCGGTATCGAAACTACCCAAACTTTCCCAATTAGGGTATCCAGGGACAATTTTTCAACACTATATCCATCCTGTAAAAAGTGAAAAGGGGCATCCACATGAGTCCCGGTATGCACACCCATATTTATCCGAGATACATTCGCATTCGCGCCCTCTTCAATTTTATTCTCACGGTACATTTCTATCGCAGGGTCGCCCGGCCAAGTCGGCAACTGTGCATCAATCCCTAAAGAAATATCGATAATCTTCATAGATCCTCCAAACTAATTATATCTATTCCACAATCAATGAGAAATCTGCAAAGGCATCCTGTAACAGGTTTTCCCTTTCTTCTGCCGTCATTGGTCTGGGTTGAGCATAGTCTTCCAGCATTGCAGTTAGAAGATCAACCCCCAGATACTTGCCATTATAAAAAATGTGCCTGTCTAAGAACTCTCTTCTCGTGCCGGTAACTGGAATATCCATCTGATCAAAGAATAGGTTTCCCAGGCCATAGTGGATAAAACCATCATAGTACACATCCATTGTCATTGGTAAATGCGCTTGGCTGCCACTCACAATAACTGCGCCGGCGTCAATCATTTGCCGTGAATCATCCCTTTGATTCGGCATTGCTTTAAACTGGAAAGTTTCCCCATATTGAAATGTTACCACAGGTAAATATCCTTCTTCGCGTAAACCGCGGACAAGATCCGCCATTTTATCCATGTCACACTTATTCACGCCTGATCGACCTTCCGAGATCCAAACAAAATTCGGACCAGCTTCATTACACCCCAAAAATGCAATCCGATTGCCATTATTCTCGAAAAGAACCGCTTGTTCTGCCTCCGCCTGAGTGCGACCAGCCGCATAATAAGGAATTCCCATTTCGGATAACAAGTCAAAGGTTTCTTCTAAGGCTGGTACTCCCTTATCCACCAGATGATTTCCGGTTAATTCAACCACATCCACACCAAGAAAAGCAAACAACTCGGCATATTCTGGCCGGCTGCAAAAAAATAAATCCTTTTGATTGGGATTAGCTGCTGGACAACTGGAATTAAATGAGACCTCGTTAGAAATGTGGGTAATATCAGCTGCCTGAAACCAATGATAAACTTTTTCTCCTGGATAAGAATTTCCATTTACTTCCATTTTTCCGGCTGTTGCCCTGGTTAAGGCTGTTGTGCCTGTTAGCAAAATAGACGTAAATTTTTCAGGATCGCGGTTGTTCCACTGAGAGTTAATCAGTCCATTCAATTTATCAATCTGAGCGTTATTCTCGCATTGTAATCCGAATTGAAAACTGAGCGGATAACCTTGATATGAAAATTCCTGATCGTAGGGCGATATTCCGTTGATACGCAACACTTTCCAGGCCGGGGATAACTGATCAAATGGAATGATAGCAAATGATTCTTGTTGAGCGTAAACCTGCTCAATTAACGCATTTTCTTCAACCACTTTTATAGCAGTGGTACTTAATCCTAATTGTTCAAGCAGATTAACAGTTTCGACTGATGCCCCAATAATTGACCCGGAAGCATCTGCAGCAGTTAACATCAGATCAAGTTGGTCCTTGCTGATTTCATCCCGTATAGTGTTAAAAGGAACGGTCAGGGCAAACACGATTTGTCCAAGCATAACCGTAGGGGTACTTTCTGTAAACTTACAAGTAGCAACATTAGGATTGTCACTTAAATATTCAGCGAGAAATGGGTTTTCCTCTAGTATCAAAGCCTGAATTTCTTGCGGAATCCACACACTCAAAGTATCTGGCATCATAATCGCTGTGGATTGCGGCAAAAAAGGGGTCTGACTCACTTGAATAGCTTGGATATTTTCATTCACAGAAACATCACTTGATTCTGCCGGAGAGTCTTCTCCATTACAACTGGTTATTAATAAAAGACACACCACCACATAACCTAATAATAATTTTTTTTTCATTGGTTCATCTCTGCGTATAAAAAGCTATTGGCAAACAATTTTGTAAAAAATTTTTCTTTTTCTATTTCAGTCATTATCCGGGGCTGACCGTATTCTTCATTGATGATTGGTATTAACCTGGTATTGATATAGCGTCCACCATAAAAATAATGAATATCGATGGTAGCTTTACGATACCAGTTATCCATCTGATCAAAAAACAAATTTCCAACACCATAATCGATAAAATTTCCATCAACTAGGTCAAAACCCTGCGGAAAATGCGCCTGGCTGCCACTAACCACTACTGCGCCAGCATGGGCTGCTGCCCAAAAATCTTCACGCAATAATTTAATGGGAATAAAATCATCAACCTCATGGTGTTGAAAAGTTACAATTGGTAAATACCCGTCTTCTTTATATTGTGAAATCTGGTTTATTATCTTTTCCATATCACACCTTGCTGCACCAGGACGTGTATCTGTCGCCCAATTGTTATCTGGTCCAGCTACATTACAACCAATAAACACAAATCGGTTACCCTGCCGTTCCATTATCAAAGGTTGTTCCGCCTCATCCACATTTTTTCCACCAGCATAATACGGTAACCCATATTTTTCATACAAAATTAGTGTCTCTTCAAACGCTTCCGGTCCCCAATCCAACAAATGGTTTCCGGATAATTCAATCACATCAATATCTAATTCACTAAATAATTCTATATAGGCAGGAGAACTGCAAAAGCGCATTTCTTTTCGTAACGGTACAGCCGCCGGACACGCTGTATAGAAAGGCACTTCGTTAGAGATGTGAGTGATATCTGCAGATTGTAAAAGATCGCCAATATGCTCAGATGGAAAAAGCACCCCATTTTTCTCCATCTGAAAAGCAGTCCCGCGCACCAATGCAGTGGTCCCGGTCATCATCACCGATGCGAATTTATTGCGATCAAAATCATTATATAATTCTAAGCCTGACTCACTCCATACCTGCTCTATGTTTAAATCACCTTGTGCAACGGCTGAAATCATAAACCCAAGTGGGTAGGCTTTCAGATCAAAATAGGTTTCGAAAGGATCTATACCATCTACCGGGATCACTCGCCATTCCGGTTCAATGTTGTTCATAGTTAGTATGCGTAAACACTGATTTGAATTACATTCCTCAGGTTGTTGGGTACGAACTTTTACCATTTTTGAAACAGGCCCAAAAATATGCTCGAGATAAGGTCTGTCATCTGGAGCTATCCAGATAATCTCTTTTGTCTCGTCCGTACTTTTCCATAGCTTATGCAAATCTTGAAACGAAATCGATTCCCTCATATCAGTTAACATTACACCAACAAAAAACACCTTTTGAAAGACGATCAATCCTTCTTCAACGTTTTCCACTTGCAATATGATTACACTATTTTTTTTTGTATTATGAATATTATCTTTTGATATACCGAGCAAATCCATTGCTTCGCTGGGTATATCTTTTTCTGCCCAAATTGGTGGAAAAGGTTTACTGATTTTCGCTGTGGGTTGTTCATTAATCTTTGGAGGAATCATTGGTGTTGCAACTGTTGAATTGTATTGTTGAGTTTCTTCTGATTTACTTTCCACAACAGCAAAATCATTGGGGTTGCAGGCTACCATCCCACCAAAAAAAAATAATATCAAAAAAATAAAAATGAATTGTTGAAAAGTTCTATTCCTGTCATTATAAATAACCATAGTGAAATTATACCCGTGACAATTCAATCCATAAAACAACATTTTGGGTATCTTTTCATTAATTAAGGGCTAAGGTGTTTTGGACGGGCATTTATCCGTCCAAAACACCTGTTGACCCCGTTTTATTGGGACGATACCATTTTTGATAGTTTATGACAGTTCTTCTATGTATAATTTGACCAGATAGTCATAGAGAAAGGGTTTTCTGCATGCGAGAAGTAGCAGTATTGGGAATTGGTCAGGTAAAAATTGGTGAACATTGGGATAAATCCTTACGCGAATTAGCCGGTGACGCAGTCCTATCAGCGGTTAAAGACGCAGGTTTGGATCAGGTGGATGCACTATTCGTAGGCAACATGATGTCTGCTTCAGCAAATCATCAGCAGCAATTAGGTGCATATATTGCTGATTGGGTTGGTCTGCGCTATGCTGAAGCCTTTAAATTAGAATCAGCCTGCAGTTCTGGAGCTTCAGCTTTCCGCTCTGCACTTTTAGCTGTATCATCCGGTGTCATTGATACAGCTGTGGCTGTTGGGGTTGAAAAAATGACCGACTCGCCTGGTGCCGAAATAACTGCGGAATTGGCGACCGCTGCCGATTCTGATTGGGAAGTTGCCCAAGGCATCAGTTTTGTTGCCCTGAATGCCTTGATTATGCGCCGATACATGATGGAATATGGTTGGGAAAAAAAGCATTTTGCCCCATTCTCAATCAATGCACACGCCAATGGAGTGCATAATCCAAACGCACGATTTCGCAAACCAATTACCGAAAAACAATATCTTGAAGCAGGAATGGTATCTGACCCCATTAATTTAATGGACGCTTCTCCAATTGGCGATGGTGCCGCAGCGATAGTGCTTGTTCCTGCAGATCGATTACACAAGATAACCGGCAATCCTATGATTAAAGTTATTGGCTCAGCAGCCGCCACCGATTCAATCGCAGTCCATGATCGCAAAGACCCATTATGGCTCAAGGCAGCTGCGATATCATCACAAAAAGCCTATCAGCAAGCCGGTCTTTCACCAAAAGATATTGACTTCTTTGAACTCCACGATGCCTTTTCAATTATGGCAGCCCTATCGCTGGAAGCATCTGGATTTGCAGAACGTGGAAAAGGGCCACAACTCGGTCTGGATGGCCAAATTCATCCCGCCGGTAAGATTCCTATCGCAACCCTTGGTGGATTAAAAGCAAGAGGTCATCCCGTTGGAGCAACCGGAATGTATCAACTGGTCGAGGTTGTAACACAATTACGCCATGCCGCCAAAGGTTCTCAAGTTGAAAATGCAACCATCGGAATGGCGCAAAATATAGGTGGCTCCGGATCCAATATCATCACCCATATTTTGGAAAGAGTAAATTAAAAATGAAGGCAGTGAAAAAGCGGCAATTGCCGCTTTTTTTTATATAATGGGATAATAGGTTTGGTTGGTATAATTAGGAATATGATTCGCCAAAAGGAGGGGCTTCATGACCAAAATTAAGTTGGAACTGCACGTCTCCAAACATTCGCGCGATAAATATAAATTTGAGGAAAGCTTATTTGAAACAAACGGCAATGCAATTGTGGGAAATTTTAATGGTGCCCGTTTATTTTCCCAAAAAATAAACGAAAAAAGGGATTTAATTAATTTGCCAGAATCTGCGGCGAAAGCCAGTGAGATTTATGCGGTTGGTTTAATGGATGAAATTTTTCATTTTATTTTCGAACAATATCGCCGCCAAATCAACAAGGGAATCTTTTCACAAGCTGCAGAAAATTTATTAGAGAAACTCAAACCTGCAGAAACCTACAAAGTCATTGAAATGTTCCTCACTGAATTTCCCCCACTGGAAGTATACCGTCAGGAAATGACCCTAACTGCATATCTTGAAAGTGTTTATGATAAACAAGCGGTTTCCAGCATTCTTGAAGAAATTATTTTGCTGTGGGTGGAAAACCAGAATCCGGCACTCGAAAATTATGCGGAACTGTTCCGAGATCGTCCAATTGAACAAAATTGCCGCTATATAGAATTCATACAAATTCTTCACGTTTTTTTTGAAGATTCTCCTGAGTTTGGGCCGGACAATCAAAATCTGATAGATATGCTTAGAGCACCTGCCATCGCCGTGCCCAATTCGATCCCCGGTCAACTGGAATATATCCGAACCAGGTGGAGTGGATTAATCGGGGATTTAATATATCGTTTATTAAGTGGTCTGGACTTTCTCAAAGAAGAGGAAAAAGTTGGCTTTTTCGGACCAGGACCAATCTCAGTGCCAGAATACAATCAAACCTGGGACATGGATATTGAAAACTTCAGCCCCGATCAGGAATGGATGCCTAGCCTAGTTATAATGGCAAAAAATACGTATGTTTGGTTGGATCAATTATCTCAAAAATATCAAAAAGAAATTAAACGACTCGATCAAATACCGGATGAAGAATTAGATCTTCTACGAGACCGGGGTTTTTCAGGTTTATGGTTAATTGGCCTTTGGGAAAGAAGTAAGGCCTCTGCAAAAATAAAACAATTATGCGGTAATCCCGAAGCAATTGCGTCCGCTTATTCTTTGGCTGGATACGAAATAGCCAGTGAATTAGGCGGAGATGCAGCCTATCAAAATTTAAGGGAACGAGCCTGGCGCAGAGGTGTCCGCTTGGCCTCAGATATGGTTCCTAATCACATGGGAATAGATTCGCAGTGGGTTTATGATCACCCGGAATGGTTTGTTCATTTACCATATTCGCCATTTCCATCATATACTTTTAACGGACTCAATCTTTCGTCTGTCCCTAATATTGATATTAAACTGGAGGATCATTACTATGATCGTACAGATGCCGCAGTAGTTTTTAGATACCACAATCATTCCAACGGTCAAACCAAATTCATTTATCATGGTAATGATGGCACAACAATGCCATGGAATGATACTGCCCAGTTGGACTATCTGAATACTGAAGTACGTGAAGCCGTTTATCAAACAATACTATCTGTTGCCAGAAAATTTCCTATTATCCGCTTTGATGCAGCAATGACACTGGCTAAAAAGCATTACCAACGTCTCTGGTTCCCAGAACCTGGAACAGGTGGAGCCATCCCTTCTCGTGCAGAATTTGGATTAACCAAAGAACAATTCGACAAAATCATGCCAATCGAATTCTGGCGCGAGGTTGTCGATCGTCTGGCGGTTGACGCACCAGACACACTCCTCTTGGCTGAGGCATTTTGGTTGATGGAAAGTTATTTTGTGCGTACCCTTGGTATGCATCGGGTTTATAACTCCGCTTTCATGAACATGCTGCGGAATGAAGATAATGCAAATTATCGGATTTTAATAAAAAACACATTGGAATTTGATCCCCAAATTTTAAAACGCTTCGTCAATTTTATGAACAATCCGGATGAAAAAACTGCCGTCGAACAGTTTGGTAAAGGCGATAAATATTTTGGAATTTGTACTATCATGTCAACATTACCTGGTCTTCCCATGTTTGGGCACGGACAGGTTGAAGGTTTCGCTGAAAAGTATGGCATGGAATTTCACAAACCTTATTGGGATGAAAAAACGGATGAGCAGTTGGTTAATCGTCATAATCAACAAATCTTTCCTGTTTTACACCGACGCTGGATTTTTTCTGATGTAGAAAATTTCCTGCTTTACGACTTCTTTTCACCAGACCATTATGTTAATGAAGATGTTTATGCCTACTCAAATTATAAAGATAGGCAAGCCTCCTTGGTCGTTTACAATAACCGTTTTTCCAATGCGCAAGGCTGGATAAAAATCTCATGTGCTTATTCTGATAAAACCGGAGAAGGTCAAAAAATATTAAAGCAATCTAGTTTTGCTGAAGGTGTTCGTTTGGACCCTGTGTTAGACTTTGTCATTTTCCGGGATATTGGAACAAATTTGGAATATATTCGTCCAACCCAAGAATTAATAGAAAAGGGATTGTATCTTGAACTACATCCATACCAATCCCATGTGTTTGCTGATTTCCGTCAAATCAAGGACGATGATTACCGGTCTTACCGGCAATTGAACAGTTACTTGAATGGAAAAGGCGTCCCTCAAATCGAGGAAGCATTAAAAGAACTCTTGCTTCAGCCAGTACAAAACCCCCTCAAGCAAATTCTTAACAAAGGTTATTTCGATTTCCTGTTGGCACACCGTCTGGATGAAAAAATAAATTTTGTCAGACCAGAACTAATTAAAGAAGCAAACCAAAAAGCCGAAACACTCATCAAGGGTATCTACACATTAACCGGCCACATGGAACACAAGGACATAGTGCTTTCGAGAATCACTCAAATATTAACATTTGAATTATCTTTGCCGGTATTTAGCAAACAATTCCCTGGAAGAACTGGCAAAAATTTCTCAAATGCTATGGAATATTTTGAAGAGCCTTTGCTAGGTTCTGTTGTACGGTGGTTGACATTATTAAGTTATGCCTTTATATCGCCTCTAGGCAGTATAGCAACACCTACAAACCCGGAATTTCAAACACAAAGCTGGTTTGGTGAATGGCAATTTGCAAAAATTCTTCGTGAACTGGCAAACCAATATGAAATTACTGAAATCGATCAGCAAACCTTGGTGCAATCGGTATATACTTTGGTGGGCATAGGAAATTGGTATGCTACATATCAGCCGGATAAATTTACCACTTGGATAAAAGAATTATTTAACAGACAGGAAATTCAACAATTTTTAAAGATAAACCGCTATCAAGGTATCCTTTGGTTTAATAAAGAACGCTTCGAAATGCTTACATGGTGGTTATTTACGCTGGCTGTTATGAACCTGGGAACCAATCCTAAAATATCCAGTACTTCGTTCTTGGAGGAAATTTTCAATTTACACAAATTCTCCCAAAAAATGCTGGAAATAATGGAAAAATCCGAGTATCGCGTTGAATATCTGATTAATCCAAAAGCATAATGTAGAAAAAAGTGGTGGAGACATCAATTTTTTCATATCTGATAAATTAGAATTTCACAAAAAAGATTAACTTGAAACAATAGGAAAGGAAAAAATGACAAACCGAGTGCGTGATTGGATGAGCAGCCCTGTAATTGTCATTGATCCTGATAGCAGTGTTGCTTATGCACTTACTTTGATGCGCCGAAGAAACATTCATAGTTTGATTGTCGCTGTTGATCCAAACACGAATAATTTTGGAATTCTGACAACTACTGATATTCGTGACAAAATTATCGCCTCAGAACAAAATCCTGCCGAGATACAGGTAAAACAAATCATGAGCAATAATATTGTTACAGCCGATCCTGAATGGTCATTGAAAGATTGCTCCTTACATATGCAAAAACACAATGTTCATCATTTACCGGTAGTTAATCAAGACAATATGCTGGTAGGCATTATCTCAGTCACCGATTTATTTATTGCAGCCGAGGAAATTGGATGGGATTCTAACGATTAATGACAAACTAATGGAGTAAATAACCAGTCTGCGCTGGAATAGAAAAAATTAAAGTTTTTCCATCCGTTTCAACCTGCTCTTCTCCTAAAAGATTATTTAACCGAGTCCCAGCCTTAAGGCCAAGAGTATCTATCTGGATACTTACAAATTGATACTCAGAGGATACATTCAAAACCTGAATAAATGATTTTCTTGAATCACGTCTTGCAAAACAGAAAATTAGGTCGTTGTCTTCACTTGGTAATGGAATATATTCACCCCGCCGCAAAATTGGAAATACTCTACGTAACTGTATTAATTTTTTAAGGAAATTTCGGATATCCGTATTCCAATGATCTTGGTCCCAATCGAATGCTTTACGGCAATCTGGATCTTTTTCACCAGTCGTCCCTATTTCATCACCATAATAAATGACCGGCGCCCCAGGAAAAGTAAAAACAAAAAGATAAGCTAACTTAACCAATGCAATTTTTTTGTTCAATATATTCATTATCCGAACTGTATCATGAGAACCTAAAATATTAAACATTGCAAAAATATGCTCTGAAGGATACAAAGATAATAATTGATCAATTTTTTGGCCAAATTGAACGGATGTTTTTTCTTTGTGTAAAAATTCAAACAGACTCTCACGCAAAGGGTAATTCATCAAAGCATCAAAATGACGCTCACCCACCCAACGAGGATTTCCATCCCAAATCTCTCCTACAATATAGGCTTCAGGATTAATGGCATCCACTTGTTTCCTGAATTCATACCAGAATCCATCATCGTCAATCTCATTCGGAACATCCAGGCGCCAACCATCTGCACCTTGCTCAAGCCAATATTTTGCGACAGAAAATAAGAATTTTCTTACTGGGCTATGTTCCGTGTTCAATTTTGGCAAACTTTTATATCCCCACCAGGCAGCATAATCCTTAGCTTTTTCAGGTCCATATGCATTAATGGGAAAATGATACACATGGTACCAGAATCGATAGGGCGAATTCTCATTGTTCTCCAACAGATCATTGAATGCAAAAAATCCCCGGCCAGTATGATTAAATACACCATCTAAAATGATTTTGAGTTCATTTCGATGGGCTATCTCTATCAATCGCTTAAAAGTCGTCAAATCTCCTAATTTAGGGTCAATTTGAAAATAATCAATCGTATCGTAACGATGAGTTGATGAAGCATAAAAAATTGGATTCAGATAAATTGCATTAATCCCCAGATCTACAAGATAATCGATCTTTTGTATTATCCCTTCTAAATCGCCGCCTTGAAAACCCCAAATCGTTGGTTTTATACCCCATCGCTGCACATTTTCCGGATCATTATGTGGGTTGCCATTATAAAAACGATCTGGAAAAATCTGATAAAAAATTGCGTCCTGTATCCAGTTGGGTACGCTCATAAAGCCTCACTTTACCAAATGGCGTAATAAACGCTCAGGTTTATGATAAAACGCTTCACGGGCTTGTTTACCAGTGATTATATCCATCAGCGTATTAGTTAAGAGCTCATTAATTGGTGTAGGCACACCACTGTCCTTACCAAACCGCGCAACTGCTCCGTTTAAAAATTCAACCTCCGATTTTCCGCGACCACTTTCCAAATCCAGGTAAAACGAAGGCATCTTTGCTCCCCGCCCAGCAGACATGGCTGGTTTGAGGATCCTTTGACTGAAGGGAATAGGAATATTTTTTACCAGGAAAGCAAACAACCGCGAAGGTGTGCCAGGTAAGTTATCAACCGGGATTTTTTTTTCTTTCATCACCGCTAATATCTCACGCAGCATGCCAATTTCCAAAGCATACAAATCTGGGTGAGATAAAATTTCCAATGGTGTCATTCCCAAAATCGCTGAGGTTGCATTTGCCACCAGGTTAGTCAACATTTTTGACCATTTCATGCTGTCAGCATTCTTGAATAGCATTGGTTTTAAATCAGCAAAGAGAAAAGCTTCATACATTTGCTCAGTCAAATTTCCCTGTTGATGAATACCCAAACCACGCAATCTTTCTACAACAATAGCCTGACCTTGTTTTCCAATCGCCGTAGTTACTGTTCCAGCAATGACCTTATCTGCTCCCAGAAGATTCGTCAATTTTGACTCATTCTCTACCCCATTCTGTAAACATAAAACGGGTGGAATTAGTCTGGATAAAGGTATCCAATCCATTAAAGCAGTGTCAGTATCAAACGATTTTATGGCTAAAATGGAAAAATCGAATTTTCTTTGCGAAACAACTAACTGCAAATTATCACTTACTTGCGGCTCGTCAAGATCGATTCTCTGTCCATTTATCAGTCTTAGGTGAATACCACTAAATTTTATTTTATCTATCGTATCACTACGATCAAGAAAAGTTACATGGTGTCCTTTAGAAGCCAGGCTTCCACCTACATAAGATCCAATTGCGCCTGCTCCAAAAACCAAAACTGATAAGGGTTCCATTAAGTCCTCTATTCATTTTCCCAATAATGATATCCACGTAAAAAAACATCACCTGGCATATTTTTCTTTCCGGGTGGTTGTACTTCACGTAGAACTATCAAACCATCCATAGTTCCTACAGCCGGAAATTTTTGATAAACAATGCGTTTACCAGGTGTTAATTGATATCCCTGAATGTATTCACCTTTATTTACTTTAAGGATTGCCCCATTTAATGCCATACTAGTTCCTGGCCAGGGATTATAAGCTCTAATTTGCCGTTCCAATATCAACGCACTTTTACTAAAATCCAGATGTCCATCGGATTTTTGGATCAATTTTGCATAAGTAGCGCCTTCTTCCGGCTGCGGAATGGGTCGAATAAAGCCATTCAGATATTCCGGCAAAGTGCTGAGCAATAACTCTGCCCCTAAATTAGCTAATTTTTTGCCCAATGTCTCTGTAGTGTCCTGGGGTGTTATCGGTATTTCTTTTTTCCTCAATATCGGGCCGGTATCAATGCCCGCATCCATACGCATTATTGTTACACCGGTTTTTTCATCACCATGTAGGATAGACGCCTGAATGGGTGCAGCTCCTCGCCAACGAGGTAAAATTGAAGCATGAATATTCACACATCCGAATGGTGGCAAATCCAAAACATTTTGACGTAAAATCTGTCCAAAAGCAATTACCACAATGACGTCTGGTAACCATTCTTCTAGCTGCTCATAAACCCCGGCATCTTTTAACCGAACAGGTTGAATCACCGGAATATCATGCATTTGTGCAGTCAATTTTACCGGTGGGGCGTTTAATGTTTTTCCCCTACCTGCCGGTCGGTCCGGCTGGGTAACAACACCAACTACTGAATAATTGGTTATCAAAGCTTCCAGTGTAGGGATAGAAATGTCTGGTGAGCCCATAAATACAAATTTTGGTTTCATAAACAAATTTTAACACACTGTCCATTGATTTATTTGAAAATAGAGATAAAATAAAGTAATCTATTATTGAGGAGGAGTAAATTCCGATGTCTGACTACAATCCAAGTGAAATAACCAGTAATGACAAGTTGTTAGCCGCACTGGCATACGTATTCGCACCAATTCTTCCAATTATTTTATTATTAATGGAAGACAAGAAAAACCGCCCGTTCATAAAAGCCCATAATGCCCAAGCACTTGCAATTGGTGTCATCATGATTATCCTTGTCCCAATTATCGCAGCTATAACATTCGGCTGTGGCAGCATTATTTGGTTTATCATGCTCTTCTGGGCCTATAAAGCGTACCAGGGAGAATACGTGACCATTCCGGTCATTACCGATTTTGTAAAAAAACAGGGCTGGGCATAATTTTTCATTTGCAATCTCTACAGGGTGCAGATTTTGCACCCTGTTTTGATTTAATCTGAATTTAAATAAAAAATCTTTTGCCCACAATCAAGTTAAGCGATAAAATAATTTCTAATGAACCCGAGTTCCACTTTTGAAATAATTGATAGTGATTTCCAGCTTGCCAGTCAATTTCAAACTGCCGGCGATTTTCCTCGAGCTCGTGTATCAGCCCGCATGGCTGCTGGTAAAGCAGCTAAATTTTTCATCAACTTGAAATCACCAACGCCATCCTCATCAATCAATCCTTACCAGGCACTGATTAACCTAAGAACGCAGCACCAACTTCCATTACACGTGGTTGAAGCAATAAACTTGTTATTACAAAAAGTCAATCCTGACTATAGTTTTCCCCGTCAAAATGACTTTCTCCAAGCTGCTCAAACCATAATATCTTACATAAAAAAAGAGGTATTTAGTGAGTGAAACAAAGAAAATCATTGTATACGGTACTCCCTGGTGTGGAGATACTCGCCGTTCTAGAAAAGTATTCGAAGAAAATAACATCGATTACGAGTGGATCAATATTAATAATGATTCACAAGCTGAAGCATTCGTAAAAGAAACTAATCATGGATTCCGCAGTGTACCAACAATCATTTTTCCTGATGGGTCAATTCTGGTAGAACCAAAGGACGAAATTTTAATTGAAAAATTGATAGATACAGGTTTTATTTTCCGTTAAATGCTTTTTCGGAAAATCCACAAAATTGTAACCCCAAAAACAATCCCCATACTTGTAAACAATATAGCTAATGCCTTGTTCCGTTTTTCCATCAGTATTTTCGGTTTCCGCCGAAGATTAACCTGTAATTGAGTAATAAAATCCTGCCGGGGATAAACCGGTTTTAATTTTTTAAATAATTCCTGCTCAAAATCTAAAATCAGTGTCTCGTCATTCATTTGATGCGTTTATCCTCCTTGACCTTTGTATTTGAATCTTCAATTTTCTCAATTTCTTTTCTTAATGATTCTAATGTGCGGTGATATAAACTTTTAATTGCACCTTCCGACCTACTCATAACCACACCAATATCAGCATTACTCATACCCTCAACAAATTTTAGAATGACCAGTTGTTGCCGCTCAGGGGGTAACCGACGAATTGCCTTCATCAATTTATCTGTATCTTGATTCTGAACCAATGATCGTTCAGGATAATCATGATGGAAATCTGAAGCCAAATATTCATCCAGAATCACCTCTTTTTTTCTGCTGCGATCACGATACCAATTCGCAACCAGATTATGGGCAATTCGATACAACCAGGCAGAAAATGGCACACCCCTATGGTCATAATTTAGAATATGGCGAAAAGCACGTTGAAATACTCTGGCGGTTAAGTCCTCGGAATCATTCACATTACCAGTTCGATAAAATATGTAATTATAGATGCGCCGAACATATCGTTCATACAGTGCACCAAACGCGTCTGTATCTCCTGCTATTGCTTTCTCTATGATGGTTCCATCTTCAACGATATCTGTCACAGAATAACCTTTATCGAGGTTTAATTAATTTAACCCCGATCTTAATATATGGTTGCGCCTTTACTAGTTTATCGCGAATTCATAGCTGCTTCAACTGCACGGAAAGCGTTTAAAACACCATATCCCACTGCATTATTAGGTAATTGATCAGTACCAATACAATCTGGATACAATCCTTGAAACGGATCAGCAGTATTCTTAATGATCTCTTCAGTTTTGGAAATATTACCGATCAAATCCGAGTTGGCACTCCACATCAGGGCAACTACCCCGGCAACATGTGGACCCGCCATTGATGTACCGCTATTGAGTGAATATGAGTTATTGGGCATGGCTGAAAGAATATCTACCCCAGGAGCAACTAAATCAGGTTTAAGTCGGTTGGAACCATCAATCGTCACCGGGCCTATACTAGAAAATGCGGCTAGTGAACCAGACTCATCAATAGCTCCCACAGAAAAGACGTCTGCATAAATCGATAATGGATCTCTGATACTCCCGCATCCGGAATACCCACCATTTCCCGCAGAAGCCACAACAAAAATACCTGCCTGACGCAGCGACTGAACAGCAATTTCAAAAACAGCAGAATCACATCCTTCAATCTCCGGGCAACCCCATGAATTATTAATAATATGGGCTCCCAATTCAGGTATTCCATCCCGAAAAGAATCCCCATCCTGTGGAAAAGGGGCAAACAAAAACTCCATACAGGTTAAATAATATCCTGGATTTCCCAAATTTCTAGCCAGATTAACGCAGCCAATCCACTGGGCATTAGGAGCGACACCCACTTTCTTCCCTAGAATTGTTCCGAGTGTGTGTGTACCATGTCCACTCAAATCTGTTGGAGCTTCAGTATAATACCAGGGATCATACCAATGATAATCATCCCCAGTTTCATATCCGGCATATTGCTGACTTAACGCTGGGTGCAGACCATCCATACCCGAATCAGATTGTCCAATCAGAATAGCTTCTCCACGAATATCTAACTCATTCCAAACTCTGTCTGCACCAATCAATTTCAGATTCCAATCAGGTTCTAAGGGAGCTCCTAATTCTCCCGAAATTTCAGGCACCTTTTCTGGCAAAGGCCTCAAAACTGGATTATCCAAGATGCGATCTACATCATCCCTATTTGCCAAAAAAAATCGCAGTATTGGACCTGATTTCACCTCAACAGCATTAATTAAATAGAAAGGATGATACTCAACATTAAATCCTTCCAAAAAGGTGCGCAGATCTTTTTGAGATTGTTCAGCGTATTTTGTTTTGGTTTCATAAACAAAATTTCTACGTTCTCTATAATCTCCCATTTCTTTCGCACCGGTCACATCAACCTGATCTTTCAATATAACAAAATATGTCTCTCCAAAAAAACCTGGATTACCTAAACCGAAGTAAAGAACGATTAACATAACCCAACTAAACATACCAATCCAATATTGGTATTGATAGATCCACCTTTCAAAAAATTTTGACAAACGAATAAAAGCCGAAAATATCATCAAACTAATCAAAATACCCACTGTCGTAATAACAGCTTTATTCACCCAACTTAATATCTCTCCCTTTCCGGACCCAATAATCAAATTCAACTCATCCGGATCAAACCAGAGTAATGGCATCACAATTAAAAATGCAATTAAAATCAGCAAACTGAAATACTGGGTATTTTTTTCTTCTCTATGTAAAAACAATGGTATTGTCCAACTTATTAACGGTATAGAAAACACCAGAAGCCATTGTTGCCCATTTTGCCCTAAAACTGTTGAAAAAATTATCAAACCTACAAAAATAATTAACCCCCAAAAAAATGTTCCTGTTCTGCTTGCTTCTTCATAGATTTCATCATTATCCAACCATAAATGAAAAACAAATAAAAGAAAAACAGCGCTGGAAATTGCCACAATTATATTCAAAATAACATCAACAACGGATCCAAGAGATCCCCATAGCACCCAGGGAATGCCAAGAATTGCGGAAAAAATTAGAGCCATACCCCAATCTTGGTTCTGTCGGATGAGAAATACTTTTTGAAGATCCTGTCCCTTTCGATTCCAAATAAACAGGCTAATAAACAACAACCAGATTCCAGCGATTTGAACACAAGCCACCAAGTACGCATTTGTAATTGATGTTGTTTTTGCAATAATCAAAAAAAAGCCCAATAATCCAATACATCCCCAAAATTTGAAAATCTTTTTGAGAAATGAAATTGGGGATAAGAAACTAATCATAAACAAAGGCAGGCTAATAATAGACGAGTAGGCAATACCGATTAACCAGCGTAAATCTGGGAGTAATATGGAAGATTCGAATAATGTTTGCTCAAAAATCCAAGTCATAGATTGCGCCATAACAGAAACACCCAATATCCAGATGATGCAGGCGATAAATATAAATCGATAAAAGCAACCTTTATTTTTTTGTTTCGCTAGCGGTACTGTTTCCATAAATTGATACCTCCATACTCAATACCTATAGTGCCCAATAAGCATTTTTATCGTTTTTCGTGCTTCTCACATAACAAATAAGATCGCCTGCTGTTTAAAAAATTTAACACATTTTGCAAAATTTTTTGCAAAATAAATTTCATTTTACCATTCGTTCATAGAAAGCACTTGGTCTGCTCAACTGTTTTCAGTATCAACGCAATTTACTTGGATTAGTCAGGCTTTTCAATTGCTGATTCTAGGTGATTTGACTAAACTAAAGTTGAATTGTTTTTTATATGAGAGGATGGATTTGTAATGAACAAAGCTGAATTTCAATTAAGTCTTTCTAATGGCACTAATTTATTCGCGCAGAAATGGCTAACATCAGAAAAACCAAAAGCGATAATTACTTTGGTGCATGGGTTGGGTGAACACTGTGATCGTTATGACCACGTTGCTCAGTTTTTTAATGATGCAGGGATTTCGTTTTATTCATATGACCATTATGGCCATGGAAAAAGTGAAGGCAAACGCGGACATATCCCCTCCTACAAGGTAGTGACCGACTCGATAAACGCTATCATTCAGTTTGCAAAACTGGAATTCCCTGACACACCCGTTTTCTTGTATGGCCACTCTATGGGAGGAAATTTTGTTTTATATTATCTATTGCAAGGCTTTTCGGAAGTAACGGGAGGAATTGTAAGCAGCCCCGGTATTGGTACGGGTGAACCGGTTCCGCCTGGCAAGCTAATCTTCGGCAAAATCATGCGAGCAATCTCACCCAACTTTACAATGAAAAATGGTCTGGATGTTGAAAATCTTTCACATGACAAAAGCGTAATAGAAGCCTATAAGAAAGATCCATTAGTTCATCCAATGATCTCAGCCAGATTAGGAGTGGATATGATCGAAAAAGGTCCATGGATTATTAAAAATGCATCCATGCTAAAAAACAAACTATTACTCTTGCAAGGCACAGGGGACCACATAGTCAGCCCATCATTAACCAAAGAATTCGCTTCAAATGCCCCTCAAAATCTACTTACATTCAAACTTTATGATGGATATTTTCACGAAATTCATAACGAAGTTGGAAAGAAACAGGTTTTGGAGGATATAGTGTCTTGGATACATCAGCAAACCATCAATCCAACAAACAATAAATAAATGTGCTTTTTTTCAATTACAAACGTGACTTGACCCACACAGGCAGGTTCCATACAATAGAATCTATGATACATTGCTATTTTAATTCCAATTTTTTCACATGCCTGTTTGTTTTGTGAAAAGTGAGGATTCGAGGTGGCTATTTTTCCTATTTATATGGAAGAACTCAAAAAATCTCTAAAAGGAGTACCAAATATGGCTGATTTTCTATTTCGAGGTAAATTGGCAGAACTCGACCCAGATGTTTATGAATTAACCCAAATCGAAACCGAGCGCCAACATCGAAAACTTATCTTGATTCCAAGCGAAAGTACTGCGCCTCTAGCAATACGGGAAGCATTAGGTTCTGTTTACCAAAATATTTATGCTGAAGGCTATCCCGATGATCGTACTCGTGTGATGAATGAAGATGAAATCCTGGATTACGATGAGCAACTAGCTTACTACCGGCGATATTCAGACCCGCGTTATTATAAGGGTGTTGAATATGCAGACATTCTCGAATCACTTGCTCGTCGCCGCTGTGCGGAAGTTTTTGCTGCTAACGGCGTCAACCCGGATCAGCTTTTTGTGAATGTACAACCGCTCTCCGGTGCACCTGCAAACAATGCAGTTTATCACCTGATCAATCCTGGAGATACTGTTCTCGGGATGAACCTTTTACATGGTGGACATCTCTCCCATGGCTCATCCGTGAACCGGTCTGGCCAATTATACAAAATTGTGCATTACAATGTCGACCCTCAAACCGAACAAATCAATTACGAGCAAGTCGCATCATTGGCGCTAGAGCACAAGCCAAAAATCGTCATTGCTGGTTACTCGTCATATCCATTTGTACCCGACTGGAAACGTTTCAGGGAAATCGCCGACTCGGTTGGCGCATATTTATTAGCGGATATTTCTCATATTGCAGGGCTGGTAGCCGGCGCAGTAATCCCAAGCCCTGTTGGATTTGCCCAGGTGATCACTTTCACCACCCATAAAACTCTTTGTGGTCCACGGGGTGCGTGTATAGTGACTGATAACGCGTTACTTGCAAAAAAAATCGATAAGGCTGTCTTCCCCGGTGAACAAGGTGGTCCTCATATGCATGCGGTAGCTGCATTAGCACTCACTTTTAAATTAGCCAAAACTGCTGAATTCAAAAAGCTACAGGAGAACATCCTCAAAAATTGCAGTGTGTTAACCAAACGCCTTCAGGATCGTGGTTTACGAATTCCTTTTAATGGCACCGATACTCACCTCGGAAATCTGGATTGTTCGACTATTAAAGGCGCAGATGGTACACCTTTATCCGGTGATATGGCTGCCCGAATTCTCGATATCGTGGGCCTGGTTGTAAACCGCAATACAATCCCAGGCGATAAAACAGCGCTAAAAGCTTCAGGCGTTCGTTATGGTACTCCTTGGATGACTCAAAGAGGACTTACTGAAGCTGATATGATCGAAGTGGCTGATATTATGGCAGATGTACTTTTTGCCTGCAAGCCCTACAGTGTTGAAACAAAATCAGGACCAGCCCAACGTACCAAAATTGACTTCAAAGTTTTGGAAAATGCAAAAATTCGGGTTAGGAAATTGACCGAAAAAGCAGGGGCTGAAATTGAAACCACAATCCATGGCTATCCGCATTTTTATTACAACGATGAACAACCTAAAAGTGAAACTAAATGGGTTGGGTACGATATTAGCGGCAATAATATCCGTCATTTCATTAATTTTGCATTTGCCACAGATGTAGAATTACTGACTCCGGGCCAATCCCAAGAAACTTTCCTCTACGTAGATGGAGAGACAGTAGAAGGAGTTATTTCCGCTGTAAGTGCATATCAATTCAAATTTTTTGTTCGTAGGGAGAAAGCTACTCACACGGCTAATTGGTTACGTGCCCTTTCGGATGGTTATGTTCATTTTGATGTCGACGTTCTGAAACGACTATCTGGACCAATAATTATCAAAGAAAATTTTCAGCCTGTTCCGCAAGCTCAGAAGGCAGCAAGCCTTACTGGTGGCAAACCATATTTTATTGGGCTACCAGTGGCGGAAATAGGCATGGTAGCCAAACCAAAGTTCGTTTGGGAAGAAAAAAACGATGGAAATATCAAACGCACATCACTGTATGAAACTCATGTAAATTTAGGCGCTAAGATGATTCCCTTCGCAGGTTGGGAAATGCCAGTCTGGTATACATCTGTAACCGAAGAACATCTGGCAACCCGTAATGCTGCTGGCTTATTCGATGTCTCTCATATGGGTGTTTACCAGGCAGAAGGGCCTGATGCGGTTCCATTTTTGGACAGTGTTTGTGGAAATGATATCAGCAACCTTGAAATTGGCGAATCTTGTTATACCCATCTTCTCGATCCAGATTCAAACGTTATAGACGATCTTTTGGTGTATCGTCGAGGTGAAGAAATTTACCTGGTCGTTGTAAATGCTTCCAATGATGACAAGAATTGGGCTTGGTTGAATGCCGTTAAAGATGGAACAGTATTAATTGATCCAAACCGTCCGGCCGCACGAGCCTTTGGACGGGACGTTGTTTTACGAAATCTGCGTGATCCAATAGCAGGCGCAGATATGCGAGTTGACATTGCGCTACAAGGACCCAAGTCTCGGGAGATTTTACTTTCATTGGGTTGTGATACAAAAACCAGAAAATCCGTCATGAAATTGAAACGCACGCAATTATGTGAAGCTGTTATTGGTGGATTTGATTTAGTTGTCTCGCGCACCGGCTATACCGGAGAGAAAATGGCCTTTGAATTATTTATCCACCCGGATAAAGCGCCCGAACTGTGGTCGGCGCTTTTGAAAGCTGGTGAATCATACGGTATAAAATCCTGTGGTTTAGGTGCACGCGATTCCCTTCGCACCGAAGCAGGTCTCCCTCTTTACGGTCACGAAATGGGTGGTCAACTTGGTTTAGGTGTTGCAGAAGCTGGATTCGCTACATATATAAAGACTTATAAACCCTGGTTTATTGGGCGTGATGCTTATCTGGCTCGTGAAGCCAAACGTAAAAATATTGTCATCCGTTTCCGCTTCTCTGAAAAAGGTGTGCGTATGGCACATTTGGGTGATCCGGTCATCGATAAAAAAGGAAAGATGATTGGTGTAGTTACTAGTTGCGCTATCGATTCAGAAGGATTTCTAACTGGTCAAGCCCTCATTGAAGAGAAGTCTAATGAAGAAGGCGCAGTATTGATGATTTACCAGGGTGCCCCTGGCAACATTGGAAAGCTCCCCAACGAATTGGTAGTGGGAGATAGAGTCAAATTACCAGTTATGGCTCAGATAGTTTCACGATTCGCTAAACTTTAATCATAAAGGGATGGTTTTAAAACCATCCCTTTATATTTTGACCAGGTAATCATCTTCCTGGAGTAAAGAACCCATCTGTTATTAAGGAGAAAATATGCAAACTTTATGGGATCATCGTTTCGCTCTAAGAACCCAAAATATGCAAAGTTCTACCATTCGTGAATTATTAAAATTCACGCAACAACCGGATGTAATCTCATTTGCTGGCGGGATGCCGGCGCCTGAAATTTTCCCGATCGACGAATTTGCAGAGGCTAGCAACCTGGTATTAAAAGAACAAGGAGCCGAAGCGTTACAATACAGCACAACCGAAGGTTATTTACCTTTAAGGGAAATGATTGCCCGCCATACCAACCAATATGGCATCAATGTTACTGCAGACAATATTATGATCACCAATGGATCACAACAAGCGCTGGACTTAATTGGAAAGATTTTTATCAATCCTGGTGATCGCATTTTGGTGGAATCTCCCACCTACTTAGGTGCCCTCCAGGCATGGAATGCGTATAATGCTCAATATGTGTCCGTTCCATTAGATCAAGACGGGATAAAGGTAGATCAGCTCGAACATGCATTACGGGCTGGTCCAAAATTTATGTATGTATTGCCAAATTTTCAAAATCCAACCGGTGTAACCATTCCTCTGGAACGGCGAAAATTTTTGGTTGAATTAGCAGACCGATATGGTGTTCCTATTATTGAAGATGATCCTTATGGCCAATTACGCTTTGAAGGTAAACACATCCCGGCTATTGAGGTTTTAGATGATCAGTTATATGGAAATAACTGTTCATATCACGGGAATGTTATTTATCTTAGTACATTTTCCAAAATACTGGCACCCGGCATTCGTTTGGCATGGGTAGTAGCAACACCGGAAATTATCCAAAAAATGGTCATGGCCAAACAAGGAACTGACCTCAGCACACCCGCTTTCAACCAGATGATTGCCTACGAGGTTGGAAAAGGCGGCTTCTTAAATGGCCACATTCAGAATATAATCAATGTATACCGTGACCGCCGCGATATCATGTTGGAAGAATTACAAAACAATATGCCGGACGGAGTAAATTGGACCCATCCCCAGGGTGGTTTATTCCTTTGGGCAACCTTACCAGATAAAATCGATACGTCGCAATTGCTAAAAATCGCTGTGGGGAAAAAGGTTGCCTTCGTACCAGGCGTTGCCTTTCACCCAGATGGCAGCGGCAAAAACACCATGCGTTTGAATTTCTCAAATGCCAAACCGGAGATGATCCGCTTAGGAATCAGACGACTAGCAGAATCTATAAAAGAATCATTGTAATCACAAAACGCCCCTCCTGGGGCGTTTTGTTCTAATATAAACTTTGATCTTTATTTTCCCAAAGTTTAAAATTCTTCAAAATCGAATTCCCTAAAAATTCCTGTAAGATGGAATTATCAGGAATCATAGCAACATTTAGTGGCAAAAACCATTCCAAAAAAGATAGTAATCGTTTAGCTTCGACATGCGCCGGAGTACCGTAAGGTACCTGCCTTAACAATGGTTCAATCATAGGCTTTAAAGCAGCTAGCTCATACACAAATGCAGAATTAAAGATTTCGTCAGCATTTTCTTGATAAGGGAAAATGTGCTTTTTCTCACCACGACGCACTGATTCCCATCGTTGAATCGTATCCAATGCCGTATAACCCCGTTCACGGGAATCACGAACTATCCTACGAATCAATCTTGTATCTGTTGTTGATATTCGATTATGTCGATCCAGGTTTAATTGAGTCAAGGCAGAAATATAAATCCGAAATGTTTGTTCAGCGCTGATCTCTGATAGCAAACCTGGGTTAAGCCCATGAATACCCTCCAATATGATGATCTGATCAGGTTCAAGTTTAGCGATTTCACCTGGTTCGCTCTGCCCCAATCTGAAATTAAATTTGGGTATTTGAACTTCTTCCCCGACAACTAATCGCTGGAGATGTTCCTCCAATAATACTGTATTCATTGCACCCAAAGATTCAAAATCATAATCTCCATTCTCATCACGTGGTGTCAATTCCCGATTCACAAAATAATTATCCATTTCTAATGGGAATGGTGAAAGGCCTTGTGCCAATAATTGGACAGACAATCGTTTAGAAAATGTTGTTTTACCAGAAGAGCTAGGGCCAGCAATTAATACAATTCTTGCTCGGTATGCGTTCGCCGCAATCTTACGGGCAATTTCTGCAATTCGCATTTCATGCAATGCTTCAGATACCAGAATCAACTCACGTATTCTTTTATCAACAATTGCATCATTAAGAGCACCGACACTTTCAACTCCAAGCCGTTTTAACCAGCCCCCATATTGTTTAAAAGTGTTTAATAAGTGCTGATATTGCGGCATGGGTAACAATTTTTTTGGTGAATGCCGGCGAGGATAGCGTAAAATAAACGCATTTTCACCCATTGGTGTAAGTGCAAATATTTTTAAATAGCCAGTTGACGGTACCATGTATCCGTGATGATAATCTTTTTGTGTACCCAACTTATAAAGAACCAAATGATTTTTCGTCCGATATTTTAACAAACGCACTTTGTCCGTCTGGCCCATTTTGCGAAAATACTCGATAGCTTCCTCTAATGGTACCTCCTGGCGCTCAAATGTAATATCGGCATCCACCAATTTGCGCATTTGTCTTTCCAAACCCGCTATCTCTTCAATAGTTAGTCCCGATCGTCCACTGACCTGGCAATAAAAACCACCCGATTCAACAGCATGATCGATCGTTAGTGTGGCCTTTGGGTACATTTCCTGGAATACTGCCTCAAGCAAAAAAGTTAATGATCGCCGATATATCCGTGCACCGTCAGCATCAGACATCGTGATAATGCCTACCTCTGCGTCCATTTTAATCGAGTAAGTTAGTTCTCTAAGCACACCATTTACGATCGCACCTACAATTGGAGGTGTATCCCATTCTGGAAGGCTTTTAAAAAAGGTTTCGATTGTCGAAAATCTTGGCCCTTCTAACACTCTCCCATCTGCTAAATAAATTTCAACAGTTTCTCGCGGCTGAACAATTGATATTGATGTCATATTTTGCACCTCAGTATAATCCCCCCTCTCGGGAATAATAAGTATACCTGAAGCAACTGAATCTTTCAATTTTTTTAGGAGTAAGGATTTAACAATTAAAATCACAGAAATCTAAATTGCTTGCTAATCTGGAAACTTTTTAGCAAGTCACTTTAAGCGGGACTGTTTCCACCCAAAAAAAACAGTCCCGCGTCTATTCTTTTTCTATAATGAATTATGGCATAATTAATGGAATTATCGCATAATCATCTGCTGCTAATTCATCCACATTTTTATCAGATGAGACGTATGTAGATAAAAATTCAACCTGATTTCCTATCCCATCTACCGGCCATAGCATATCAATAACCCGGGTATGATTGGTATCCACTGGTGCACCACCAAAGCGCCATTGGGCTGCATCTGGTTCTACATCTCGAATACGCCAAACACCGGTCGCAGGATAGCCTTCCTGACCCATCATAATTACCGTATAACCCCATGCCGCTGGATCGCCATCCCCCAGAACATCCTTAGGAATGCGAATAGAGATTGAACGGTCACTAGGATCAACAATCAACTTGAAGTTCGCATCTGTGATTTGTTCAGGAATGAGAGTCTCTACATTGGGAGCAAGAATTTGTGGCGTCCATCCTTCTGCCCAAAATGCAAAATCCCAACCATTTTCACTTCCCAGGGATAAGTTTCGACCAGGTAATAATTTTCTGGCGCCAGTACTTGCGCCTGGGTCCTGATCAATATAAATATCCAACGTTTGAATTGCCAGATTATTTGGTGAACCCCACGGATTGGCAATCGGTCCAAATAACTCGATCCTAAAAATGATATCCGTATCATCATATGATACTTTAAAGCTTTTTAAATCAAAAGCCTTTTTTAGAAATACAGCATCCGTAGGATATGTATAAGTTCCAGGGCCAATATCGTCACTTTCCGGGTCTAATACTTCAAAGGCAAGTGTCGAAAACCCAAGATCAGGGACAATAAGTTGGCCTGGTCCTGCTGATGGAATCCGGGATTCAGTTGCCGCATCAATAACAATGAATTGGATTTCATCACCTGTTTCTAATTCACCAAAAGTGGAGAATGGAATAGAAAACTCAACAGTATTTCCGGAAGAACTTACTTCACCTGCAGGCGTCTCAACAACTTGCCAACCGGTTTCAGTAGAAACGTATTCAGACAACCCTCGCAAATTCCACTCATAGAGTAATGTTGCACCAATACCCAATAATATTTCTTCGCCCTTATCAGTCCGGGTAAAAGGAAAAGAAACCGCCGTGCCGTGTGGAGATTTGAAATAGAGCCCTAGACCACTTCCATCCGTCATTACATTCATATCCACAGCAAAATAGAGGTTTTCCAAATCTTGCATAAACCGGACTTTTCGAATCGGGTTTTCTGGATTGCCTGCAAACATACCTGCGCTAGCCCATTCATCTTCTCCGGCAATCCCATCAATTTGTGCAGTACTCATTCCGCTCATTGATGTATCTGCAGCAATCGGTTTCGCTTGTATAATCGGAATATTTATATATGAAGGCACTGGTTCACCCAGGGTCTCATATACCTTTCGCAAAAGCGCTCGAAATCCTTCGTCAAAATAAGAATCCTGACCAGAATCTTGATCTGCACCATACCACCAGAACCAATCGGATCCTTCTGCTAGGTACATATAATCTTCTGCCAGCATCAATGCTTCAGGACTAGTTTGGCGCACCTTTGTAACATTATATTTTGCCAATAATGCTCTGGTTAATCCCAGACAATCCCAGGCAATATTTTCTTCACGTTCACCAATCCAGGTATCATAATTAGGACTGAACCACGCACCAGCAAACAGATCATCGATTACATGTTGTTCGGGAAATTTGTCCAAATATTCTGATGGTGTAATACTTTTGATAGTCTTACTTTCTGATAACAATTGATAAAAAGAATGGAAGAATTCTTTTCCGTCATTTTCGTAATTTTCCCAAGCATTTTCACCATCCAAAACAATACTGACTATATGAGGGCCTTGTGCTTCCTCGTTTTTAAGTTCTTCACGAATATTTTCCAGTCGTGTCAATAAGTCTTTTGCAGCGGCTGTACCGGAAACCCCGGAATAAGTAAACCCAATTTTATCTGATATTACGCCATCACGAAAAAACACCGCCAGTTTTTCTCCTTCTTTATTCATCACATAGTAAGGACGATAAAGCAGGTCGGCCTCCAAAACAGTTTCTGCAGAATTGCGTGAAAAACTATTCAGTCCCAGAGATTTTGCCAAAACTGGCTCCCCAGTAGCCATCCATTGATATCCTGCCTTGATTACGAATGGAACCATAGTCTGTGCCACCGATCCTTCTCCAGGCCAAAGGCCTTTAGGTGGCTGCCCATAATGGTCTTCATACATTTTCACACTTTTTTCCAAATGCACCAGTGCATCTTGAGGATAACTAAATTTTGTTGGTGTTTCAGCACTCGGATTTCCCACATTGGCAAGCGAAGTATCAATCAACAAAGGAAGTATTGGATGCGCATATGGCGTGGTAATCACCTCAATCTGTCCATTATTTTGTAACTCCTTATGGAGGGGAATTACTTCTCCTATAATGCGAGAAACTTCGGTAAAAACTATTTCTTTGTCAGCTTCGGAAAAATTTTCTCCTCGTTCTACCAAAGACTTAAGGGGTTCTTCTGCCAAAAAATCAGGGTCAAACCAGGCTAGATTAAACCAGATTTGAAGATCCCGAAAATCCTGTTCTGAAAATGAAGTCAGGGCAATTTGGATCGCTTCATCGGTTGTTCCTCCGCGCTTTTCACGTAATTCCTTGTATCTTGGGAACCGGTCAATGATATGCTCCCAATTAGCATCATAAAAACGTTGCAAAATGAATATTTTTTCATCATCTGTTAAGTTATTCGCCGGAATGAGCGCTAATTCCCAATACCTATCGATAGAGTCATTTTCAGAAAAATCGTCCAATTGTTTCATTAATACCGGTGTGATATTAAAAGTGACTTTTACATTAGGATAAAGCGCCACTACTGATGCCATATCATAATAATCTTTCGTGGCATGCACACGCACCCATGGCCGTGTATAAACACCATTGTCGTCCTTGTAATATAAAGGCTGGTGTTGATGCCATATCAAGTTGAGATAAAGAACATCTTCAGGTTCCGGTTCATCGGTTGGAGCCTGAGTAGGCTCTACTTCGATTGTTGGTTCAACTGGCTCAACGGTTTCAATAATATTTTCTTTTGCACAACCACTCATAATAATTGAAAACATCAGCAATAGATTCAAAATCCATATTTTTTTCATTTTTACTCCTTATTTTTCTGGTTTGTAAAAAGTCTGAATTCCAGTGCCATTGGTTGCTATCCATAATTGTCCAATTTCATCAAAAAACAAATTCTGAACCTCTCCCCCAAAATATCCGGAATTATTACCTGCAAAAGTTCGCCAATTTCCCTCAATATCCTTTTTCATAACATATCCTCCTGGTTCAGTCGGAAATCCGAAACCAAACCAGAGTGCTCCATTTTCATCCTCCGCTACATGGTTAACCGTATTTGTTCTAAAAGGGTAATTTGAGGTTTGCCAGAAAACCCAGGCATTATCTTTTAATACGCCAATCCCCCCACCAGAAGTGCAGGCAATGATTGTTTGATCAGCTGTCACAAACAAATCGCTTACTCCACCCCATCCAAAAAACCGCCCAGCCCAATCTTCATTCTGCCATTGACGCTGATCAAAAGAAAAGCGGGAAATACCGGATATCGTACCAGCCCACAATTCTTTGGTATTTTCAAATTCACGAATTACCAGCGAGAGCACTTGCGTGTTTTCCAAACCTGGTTGGTCTTTACTGAAATTGATCCAAACTGCGCCATCAAACTGGAATATTCCTTCATTGGTTGCTGCCCAAATATATTGTTCATCCAGTAACAATTCATTTACAAAACATTGGGTACAACCCATAGCGTCTGGTCCAAAGCTCAGCCAGTCATTATGATCAAATAAAATCACTCCCTGGTCGCTTCCAAACCAATATGAATCCCGAACATTATCATATAAACCGGAAGTAATTCTATCAGAAGCCAGTGGTGTGTTATTAATTGAATATCTCTTATTGGTCCCTCCCCAATAGGAATCTGAATTTGGATACCAGAAATTGATCCCTTTATCACTAACAATTACAATTTCTCCAGGCATACCGGTGAAAATCTGATTTACAATATCACTATTCAATGGCGAATCAATCTGAGTAAAGGAGTTCCAACCAAGACGCGAAATCGCCAGGTTTACTTCATACCCCACCTTTCCTAAACCCAAAACCAGAATAAAACCGGATAACAACCACCAAAGAATTTTTGGTGGTTGTGGCAGCATTTCTTCCAGATAATTCCAATAATCTTCCCTGGGACGGATCCAATCAATGCTACGCTGGATCATCTTCCCGGCAATTATTGCCAACACCGGCGTCAAAACCATTGTGTATTGCGGCCACTTTGTTGGCCATACTAGCAAAAACAACAACCCGGTGATACACCAGACCGCACTCCAGTTTTTCTCTTTCACTTCAAAATAAATACCAAAAATCGCCAACATAAACATAATTTCATCTGTTGTAACAAAGAAAAATACATTCGGATGCCATTGTACGCTGGTAAATAGAAAAAGTACCGGTTGATACCAGGGATAACCACTGGATTGCACATGCGCACTTTGACTATATACTATATGAAAATTTAAGTTGGAAATGATTTCCCCAAACGGGTTTAACCATACGGATGGATTTAATATGTAAAAAACTACCAGAGCAATTCCAGAATAAACAATCCAATCCTTTACCCGCAAGAATTTGGACTGAATCCCTAGATATAAAAGAACAACAATAATAATCAAATATGGATATTTTGCTGCAGCAGTTCCGCCGAGAAATATAGCCGAATAAAAAAAAGATTTAATTGAGGTTTTCGTTTGAACTGCCCTGATCATAAACAAAACAGCCATCAATGCCAAAAATTGAGGAACTGCCTCCAGATAAGCTTGACTGCTGTATTTTAAGGTCATTGAATGGAGTGCAAGCAATAATCCTGACCAAGGATTAACCCTGGCTACCATCCAAACAGTCAATACACCCATCAATGCAGAAAGAGTTCTGGCTAAATATACATAAAGATCCAGATGTATCTCCTCTGGAAACATCACGAATGGGATAGCGTATAAGAGTTTTACGAGCGCTGGATGTTCACGATTCTCCGGATTATTGACAATTCCGTTAATATCTCCATTTTGAATAAATTGTCCATATTCCTTCGCAGCGGAAAGGTAGACTGGTTCATCAAAATCAATCGGCAATTGCCAAACTGTCCAAAAATGTAGCAATATACTAAATAAAACAATTAATGCAATGGTAAATTTCTTCTGCCACCATTTTGGCAAAGCAGGAAGATTGAGTAGCCTTGTAGTCATAGATGATTTTACTCCGCAACAAATTGAGTTACGATAAAAGCTTCTGGTTTAAGAATAATATTTAAAGTCACTATGTTTTTAGTATCCGAAACAACGCTTATTGAACCAAGTTCTTCTGTATTTAATACATTGACCCATTTATATTGCCCATCCTTGAAAACACTCTTAGAAATTTCAATTTCAATTTCCTGAATTTCTTCGGACAAATTAATGACAACTAAGAAAACCTGATCGGTTGTGAATCTGTAATAAGCCACAATATTCGTATTGTTTGCTTCAACGAGTTGAAATTTACCAATCTGCAAGGCTGATTCTTCATTTCGCAAATGAATTAAAGAACGATATAAATTAAAGATCGAATCCTCTTGTGAAGCAAGTGTTTCCACATTCCAATTATCAGAATTATTATTCAGATTTCGCCAGGCAATACCATCTGTGAATCCAGCCTGGTCACCAGCGGTCCATTGCATCGGTCTCCGAATATCCTCATCGGGTTTGGAACCACGCATCCCTACTTCTTCTCCATAATAAACAAAAGGCACACCTGGGGCTGTAAATAGAATAGTGGCAGCAATTTTCGCTTTTTGATCATTTTCCTGAAAAACATTCATAACCCGGTTCATATCATGATTGGTAAGAAAATTTGCTTTTTGATAATCCGGATATAGACCAGTATTAAACTCAAGCGCATTCATAATTTTTTTAGCATTACGACCGTTTATTCCCTCTAAAATTGATTCGGACAGCTCAAAATCAAACACCAGATCAAATTCCTCATTTTTAACATATTGAACTGCCGCAAAATTTGAATCCCATACTTCGCCAACTGACAAAGCTAAAGGCTTCTTTTCCTTATAGAAGGTATAAAATTTTTTGAACCAATCATGTGTTTCAGCAGTATTTTCTTGAACTTTACCATCTTCGATCAAATGGCGAGCTCCATCTACGCGAAATCCATCGACACCCACATCTGTCAACCAATAATCTGCGGTTTCCAATATTTCTTCAGTGACATAAGGATTCTTATAATTCAAGTCTGGCATTCCAGACCAAAAAATTCCATAATAATATTGATTATCAAAATTAAAGTGCCATACATTCTGATCCCATGGTCCTAGATAAGTTAATTTTTCTTCAGACCAGATATACCAGTCACGATAGGGTGAATTCAAATCCGACCGGGCATCCTCGAACCATGGATTTTCTGTAGAAGTATGATTAATCACAAAATCTATGATTACACGGATACCGCGTTGGTGTGCTTCTTCCAAAAATATTTGGAAGTCTTGCATTGTTCCGTAATCCGGGTTAATGGTCCGATAGTCAATCACATCATAACCATGATAAGAGGGTGACAGGAATATTGGCATCAACCATATACCATTGATACCCAGATCAGTTTTTGTATTTGGATCGCCATCATTCAAATAATCTAATTTTTCGGTCAACCCCTTAAAATCACCGATTCCATCTCCATCACTGTCGTAAAAACTACGAACGAAAATCTCGTAAAAAACAATACGATTCCACCATGGGTACCGATTATCTCCTGCAGGCATGGGATCATAAATTGTTGGTGTTATCGTCGGTAAAGGTGTTACAGCTAAGGGAGTCGGTTCCTTTTTTGGAATACAACTGCCTAGGATTAGGATAAAAATCAAAAAATATAATGAAAAAATAACACTTTTACTTTTCATACAATCTGAACTTTCCATAATTTTGTTAAAATTCTGGCCCGGCGATTTGGGTTCCACCGGGCCATATTCATCGATCTTAAAGACTGGAGTTTGGGAATACAAACATTATTTTTATATGTAGAATTTGACTGATTATCCTTTCACACCGCCAAGCGTCAAACCGCCCTCAAAATAACGGTTCATAGCCAGATAAACTAGTATGGTAGGAATAATAACAATTACAGCGCCTGCGGCAAAGTATCCCCAGGGTACGCTCATTGAATTAGCCAGGGAATACAATGCAGGAACGGCTAATTTCATTGCATCTGGCGCAGGTACCAAAACCGAAGCAAATACAAAATCACCCCAACCAGACATGAAAGCTAAAATTGCAGTAACCGCCAAAGCCGGTTTAGCCAATGGCAAAGCAATCAAAATGAATGCTTGGAGTGGGCCACAACCATCCAGCATAGCTGATTCCTCTAGGTCCATTGGGATAGTATCAAAATAGCCTTTAAGATTCCAGGTACAAAACACTAGAGTGCCAGTGGTATAAGCCAGAATTAGACCAACATGTTTTCCATATAACCCGAGTGCAGTCAATAATTGTGCGATTGCAACCAAGGATAAAAGACCGGGAAAAGTAGAAACAGCAAGCAAAAAAACTAAGAAAAATTCACGACCACGGAAACGAAACCGTGATAACGCAAAGGCCGCAGAAGTACACACCACCAGACTGGCAATAGTTGTAATAGATGCGACTTTCAGGCTATTGGATAACCACGTCAGAAATGGTCGCTCAAATAACATCACCCGATAATTTTCAAACGTCCACTCGGTTGGAATAAACATGCCAAGAATATTCAGTGTATATAAGCGATCTCCCAACCGGCCAGAAGCCAGAATAGCAAACCAGACCGGATAAAAGGCATAAATTGCAGCCAGTATCAGAATAACATACTGCATAATGCGAATAATGGGTTTGGTTTTTCTTTTCATTCGTAAGCTCCTTTCGTGATCCGTGTCACCCTTAAGCTATAAAGTGTGGCAAGGAATAACATCACAAAAATAAGGACTGCAAAGGCAGTGGCCCGGCCAAAATTTTGTTGTTGAAATATCTGTTTAAAAGCATAAACCATTACAAATTCTGTTGCCCCAGGAATACCCGCACCCTTTATTGGTCCTCCTGCGGTTATAGCAAATGACGTGCCAAACATTTGAAATGCTGTGATGGAAGTTAATACAGCAGCTGGTAAAACAGCTGGACGGATCAAGGGTAAAGTAATTCTGGAAAGCTGTGTCCACCAGCCGGCGCCATCCACCTCAGCTGCTTCATAAAGTTCGTACGGAATAGATTGGAGTGCTCCAAGAATGGATACCATAAAGAATGGGTATGAAAACCATATATCCGCAAGAACAACCACTCCAAATGCTAATATTGGATCATTCAACCATATAGGTCCTGTAGTGCCAATTTGAGCCAAAACTTGATTGATTGTTCCTTGCTGGCGGAACAAAAATTGCCATACCAGAGCCATTAGAATAGCTACTGAAGATGCACCCCAAGGTATAAATAGAACAACTCTAAAGAAAGTTCGTCCTGGTAATTTTTCGATATTCAGGATTAATGCCAGGATTAAACCCAATAAAAATGTCAATGGAACACGTAAAGCGACAAATAAAACAGTGCGGAATACAACTGTAATGAAATCGCCAGTTTCCATCAATTGCTTGATTGCATTTGGAATATTTAATAAAAAGAACAGAGCTACTGCCACTAAAATTCCAACCGACCAGATCACACCTGCCGGAATTTTATTATCAATTTTCCTATCTTGAATCTTGGATATATAATTTGCACCCACAAAGGGAATGAAAATCACCAGAACCAGTAATAAAGCTACTATAGCTTGAGGGCTGAATAATTTTCCCAGCAGAGTATCGTAATTGCTAAAGATTGGCTCAATTACTGTATATGGTTCACCAAGACCTCTTGGGGCATTTTCTTGGAATGCCGGCCAACACAAAGGGTCCAGCAATCCAGTTAGTGCTACGCCACAATCCGGATTAGGATGGAATTTGTTTCGGTTCGTGAACGATATGTAAGTATTAAGTATGATGGGATAAACATTGAATACAAGGATTGCCAGAATTGTCGGTAGAAGAAATAATACGATCGTAATCCATTTTCGACGACCCAACCACCCACTCATCGCCTGCTCCTTTCACCCTGTCCTTTTAATAACAAACTTGGGGAGAAGAAAGACCTTCTCCCCAAGTACAATGGAGAATTTACTTCATACCAGCAACGGCTTCTTCCAATGCAGCCTGAGCTTCATCCAGAGCTGCAGCAGGTTCTTTCGCACCTGTCCAAATAGCAGCAGAGGCATCACCAACCGGACCCCACTGAGCAGAGGAGAACGGAGAGGGAGACATCGGCACACCCAGATTTAGGGAAGCGCCAAAACCAACCACGGCGGTTAACTGAGCAACTTCGGGATCATTCAAAGCTTCTGTTGCAGCTGGAATGGTCTTGTTAACCAGGGAGAGTTTCTTCTGAACTTCAGCACTGGTGAAATATTTCATAACATCCAATGCAATATCGGTATTACCACGATCAACAGCGTTTGTGGTGAGTAGTAGGGTCTTGATTCCAACGAACGGACTGCCCATTGGGAGGATACCATAATTAACACCACTCTCTTCAACACCGGCAACAGCCCATGGACCTGTCCACCACATGCCAATTTTACCTTCGGATAAAGCAGCATTGCAGATATCATAGGTGTTTTCAGCCAATGATACGGTAGCAAATTTCTTGAGCCATTCAGCACCGGCGACCATTTCAGGGCTGTTTAGGTAACCAACCCCTTCTTCATCAACATAGGAAGGAACACCATGACCAAAGTAAATTGGAGACATATGATACGCATCGGAAGCCCCAAAGCCCTGGTTACAAACCAAAACATTACCGGTATCTTCCTGGAATTTTTTGGCTTTTTCATATAAGTCTTCAAAATCCATCGGATCTGTGGGCAAATACTCTTCTGTCACGAGATCTTTATTGTAAACAAGCGCAATCCCTTCCTGAGTTTCAGGCAGACCCCAGATTTGACCCATCCAGGTAACACCAGCAACCGCGGCGGGTTCATAAGTGCTTGCCAGGAAAGCATCGGTGATACCATAATCACTGACGGCAACAATATTACCAATCAAGGCTTGTTCGCCAATGGCGTCATTTGCCCAACCAATAATGTCAGGACCTTCACCGGCAGGAATGGCTACAGTCAAAGCATTCTTGACATCTTCTGGTTTCGAAAGATCAATCACGACATCTGGGTGAAGCGATTCGTAATCTGCGAATGCTGCTTCAATGGCTTCCAAATATTTGCCGTCCCACTGATTCCAGATAGTGATGGTAGTCACATCAGCAGCCGGTGCGGTGGTCGGAACTTCAGCAACGGCAGTTGGTTCGGCAGGCACGTCGGTTGCTGCAGGTTCAACAACTACAGGAGCAGTGGTTGGAACTGGAGTAGCGGCAGGCTTACAAGCAGCCAGAATAAACATGGCGATCAGCATTAGGCTAATCAAGGGTAAAAACTTCTTAGACATCTGTTTCCTCCAAAATTTATTTATGTGTGAATTTTGATATTGATTTCATATTCTTTTAATAAATATATTGTTTCCTGAATATCACCTCCTTATAATGTTTATTCAACAAATTGATGCAGCGAGTGCGATAATGCTTGAACAACAGCCCCCATGGCAGATGCTCTTCTGCCAAGTAACGCTGAGGATATCCGAACGGCCTTTGCCGCTACAGCCAGGCTACGATTACCAACAGTCGAGCGGATTGGATCAAGTAGCAAGTCTCCACTTTGAGCTACGCCACCGCCAACAACCACTATGCTGGGGTTAAATAAGTTAACCAGACTGGCTATGGCAGTTCCCAAATGAGAACCAGCCTCTGCCAGGATTTGTTGTGATAGTAAATCTCCATTACGCGCTGCCATTATTACATCTTTGGCCGTAATCCGGTAAAAATCTCCAAAACCAACTAATTGTGTTCGCCGGCCTCGCTTCACTTCTTCCATTGCCCTTTTGGCTATAGCATTCCCCCCGGCATACGCCTCTAAACAACCACGATTACCGCATGTGCATAGTGGTCCATTTTCACTCAATGTAATATGCCCTATTTCTCCAGCAGAGCCTGTTGTACCGTGATAAATGTTGCTATCGAACATTAAGCCCGCACCAACTCCTGAACCTACTTTTATATAAGCAAGGTTGGACTCACCTCGCCCTGCTCCATAAGCCCATTCTCCTAGAGCACCTAATTCCGCGTCATTATTGATCCGTACCGTACATCCCCACTTCTTTTGCATGGTATCACGGATCGGAAAATCATCCCAACCAGGCATAATGGGCGGCGCACTAACAACACCACGGTCAATTACGACGGGACCGGGAACACCAAGACCAATGGCGTTGATGTCTACCATCTGCAAGCCAGCCTCAGCTACAACCTGTTGTACAACACGATCAAGCTGCTCCAGGCATACTTCTGGACCTAAATTTATGTCAATGGCAATTTCACGCTCACGGATAACACGAGCTGAGTAATCCGCAACTAACGCAGTAATATGTGTTGCGCCCATATCCACACCAACCACATATCCTTGCTCCGCCACTATTTCTAAAACTGCCGGCCGCCGGCCACTAGAATTACTGCCGGATGCCTCCTGAACCATTCCCGCACCACTTAAATCATTAATAATTGAGGAAACTGCCGCTCTGGTTAATCCCAAATGTCTGGATAATTCAGCTCGGGATATTCCACCAGGAACAAATCGAATCAGATCGACAACGACATGCTTGTTAAGTGATTTAACATGTGTTTGCGGATTTGCCCAAAAACTTCCATTCAAAAGGTGATTTCTCCTCAAAAATCTACAAATATTGTAACATTCTATTTATTTTTGTCAAGTAATTTAACACAACACGCATCCCCAAAGGATTAAACAATATTTCCAATTTATAGTCTGCATTCCAACTTAAACTTCAATGTAATGGAATTCAATCAAAAATAGATTAAATCCGTGTCTGCTGCCAGGCACAATTTATAAAGTAAAACAAAATCCCCGCTATTTTCTTTATAACAATCCACGTACTAAGAACGCTTTATTGGGTTACGAATAACACCTGATTATATCCTAACGAAGAAAGTAGCCTGGAAAGATAGTTTTCCGCATTGGTTCGCGCCTGTTCCAATATTCCATCATCAAGAGCAGCTGCTTGAATCGCTGCTTCAGCCGCTTGCCTAGCTTTAGTCTCCAATTCTATGTCATTTCTCCGGAAAAGACCGGTTTCTCGATCATAGACATATGATAGGTCATTATCTAATGTAGCCACAAAAATCTCCGTTTCCGGTAAAGTTACTTGTAGTGCCCCGTCTTTAAAGACCATATCTTTCGTTTCCATTTTTTGTAGATCAATTCCAGCGATTACATAACCATGAGCAACAAACAATAATTTATCGCCAAACAAGAATTTTAATTCATCCTGTCCAACTTCCGCAGTAATGATTTTCTCTACAGAATAATGAATAGTTTCCAGTCTGGCCAAAGAGCGTACTGCATGAATAATCGTTACCGGATCAGGAATAATTGTTGGTGTTGGGTGCAAAAACTCTGCAACTTGGGTGTTCAAACTCTGATTAGCCTGTGTTAACGGTGAAACCAAGTCCAATGTTGTTTCCCGAATGGCTAAGACAACAACGATTGAAAAAATGAGTAAAGCCATTAAAGCCGCCAGTAAGAATGACCAAACTGGATGATTTTGAAAAAATTTTTGCACTGGGACAACTCCTGTATTATGATTAACCTGTTATACTTTTTTGATTACTTAAATCATTATAAACATAAACAAGCAATATGGTATCAATTTATGAACTTTTCGAGGAAATACCAACATTTTTCAATCCGGTTTCTTATCTGGCTTACCCTCTTATTGGTGTTCCAATACAGTCTGGTTGCCTGTACCGCAGAAGAACAAACGACCCCACAGCCAAAAATTGAGAATACGCCGACCATAACACCAACAGCCACCCGTATACCCACAAAGGACCCGAACCTTGGGCTTGGAACATCAGAAAACCCTATTAAAATTGCCTATATTATTTCTGGGGATCCCCAATCAGCCCTCCAATCCTCTGCAGCCTTTATTTCCCAGCTTTCCAATGAAACCAATTTGGTTTATGAATTTGTACCTTATCAAAACGCAACCGAAGCTTTTGAAGATTTAAGAATCCAGAAATTTCAATTTATCTGGTTACAACCATTAACCTATCTTGCCGCTGAAGAAAGGGAATTGGCTACTCCGATTTTGGTGAGTAATCATTTTGGTTTGTATCGCTATGGCACTCAAATTTTTGCAAACATATCTTCCAATTTTATGGTTTATTTTGATCCTGCATCCAGTACAACCACCTCAAATCCGGATGTAGCCCTGAACCAATTGGAAGGTAAACGACCATGCTGGACTGATCCATCCTCTTTGTCCGGCACAATTATGCCCTCAGGTTATTTAGCAATGTATGGGATTCATACTCAACCGCCTGTTTTTGTCCAAAACCACACCAGTGTAATCAGAGCATTATATATAAAGGAAATTTGTGATTTTGGTGCAACTTTTGGTTATTCAGGTGATCCAAGAACATCTTCAGGGGTCATCCGTGATTTACCGGATGCTATAGAGAAAATTGTGGTTATCTGGCGTTCAGAACCGAACATTCCTAGTCTGAACCTTTCAGTTGCACAAAATGTCCCCGAAAACATAACACTTAAAACTAAATCTGCACTGATTTTTTTAATTCGAACTGATGAAGGAAAGAAAAACTTATCTCAAGCTTTATCATATGATGTTCAAGATTTATTGGAAATCAACGCACAATATTATAATGACGTACGGGATCTGGTAAAAGCAGCTGATATTGTCCCATACCAACATCTAGGATATTAATATGTGGAAAAAAATTCGAAATTTATTTCTTCGTTTAATGATGTGGGTTGTAATGATTAGTATAAGTGTACCGTTATTGACATGGATCATTGCGAAAATTTCATATCAGCAAAGAATTTATACAACCGAAACTGTTTCCAGTGGCACGATTGCAATTGTTTTTGGTGCTGGCCTCCAAAGAGACGGCACGCCTACCAGAATCCTGAAGGATCGTGTTGAAACTGCAGTTTCATTATTTCAAACCGGAAAAGCACAGAAAATATTATTAAGTGGGGATAATCGGTTCATTAATTACAACGAGCCAGGTTCCATGAGAGCCTATGCACTGCAATTGGGTGTTCCCCCCGAAGCGCTTATTCTGGATTATGCCGGACGTAGGACGTACGATACCTGTTACCGCGCGAAGAATATTTTCAAAGTTAATCAAGCCATTCTGGTTACACAGAATTTTCATTTAACACGTGCCATGTTCTTATGCGATCAACTTGGAATTGATGTAACTGGCGTTAAATCAGATCAGGGCTATTATCTTAAAAGAAGTCGATTATATTGGAATATTAGAGAGATATTTGCCACTTTTAATGCTGTCTGGGATGTATGGGTTCTTAAACCAATCCCGGTTCTTGGAGATGAACTGCCAATTTTATAGTTACTGTATAATGACTTTAGAAAATAATTAAGGAGTATCCATGCAAAGGGACCAAGCATTAGCAATTGTCCGAGAATTTGTTAAAAATGAAAATTTAGTTCATCACATGTTAGCAGTCGAAGCAGTTATGCGTTATTATGCCCAAAAATTTGATGAAAACATCGATGCATGGGGATGTGTTGGCCTTCTACACGATTTTGATTGGGAGATTCACCCTACTCTTGATAAACACCCTCAGGCAGGTGCTTCTATTTTACGTGATAGAGGTGTTCCTGAAGACTGGATCAGAGCTATTCTTAGCCATGCAGATCATACAGGAGTTACCCGTGATTCACTCATGGAAAAAACTCTATTTGCTTCCGATGAGATTACCGGATTGGTAACCGCAGTAGCTTTAGTACGCCCTTCACGATCCTTATTTGATTTGGAAGCTAAATCGGTAAAGAAGAAATGGAAAGACAAAGCATTTGCTGCCGGTGCAAACCGAGAAGAGATCGAAAAAGCAGCAGAAGAATTTGGTGTAGATGTCTGGGAACACACCTCTAATGTAATTATCGCTATGCGCGCAATCGCTAGGGAGATTAACCTGGTTGGTAAAATCGATTCAATAAATGGATAAACAAAATGGATCTTAAGGGCAAAGGATTTTTTATTTGGAAAGTAAAGGATTGTGAAGGCGGTGACCCTCAGACAATCACGCAAGCTGCAAAACAAGCTGGATTTACCCATGTCTTGATTAAAATTGCGGATGGTGCTTTTCCATATAATATCAACCGAAAAACCAATGAAGATTTTGTTTTGCCAGTCGTAAATTCTCTAAAAACAGCCGGGATTCAAACCTGGGGTTGGCATTATATCTATGGTGATTATCCAATAAATGAAGGTAATATCGCGGTTCAACGTGTTCTTGATTTGAATCTGGATGGTTATGTAATTGATGCGGAAGGTGAATACAAAGAACCTGGAAAAAACAATGCCGCCGTAACCTTTATGAAAATTCTTAGGCGGGATCTTTCGGATTTACCAATCGCATTAAGTTCCTACAGATTTCCATCATACCACCCCCAATTGCCCTGGAAAATATTTTTGGAAAAATGCGATTACAATATGCCGCAAGAATATTGGGAACAAGCGAAAAATCCACTGGCCCAATTGAGTCGCACAGTACGGGAATTTCAGGCAATTTCCCCTTTCCGGCCTATTATTCCAACAGGTCCAACATACAAGGCTGGCTCCTGGGTTCCTTCATCACAAGAGATAAACACATTTCTCAGTATAGCAAAAAAATTAAACCTGCCCGCAGTTAATTTTTTCAGTTGGGATGAATGTCGTCCCGCATTTCCAGACCTTTGGAGAACAATTTCAGAATTCAATTGGGATCAAAATCCAACTTCCGAGAAAGATATAACCGATTTGTGGATAAGTGCATTGAATTCAAAAAAACCTGATGAAGTAATAAAATTATATTCCGATTATGCTGTACATATTACTGCAACAAGGACTATTCAAGGTCTCAATGCACTTAGAACCTGGTATCAGAGTTTTCTAACCCAATTATTGCCTAATGGAAAATTTTTACTTACTGGCTCATCTGGATTTGGAAACTCCAGACATCTTACCTGGACGTGCAAATCGGATACAAATGAAGTTTTGAATGGAAATGATACATTCGGATTGTTGGGCAACAAAATCGCCTACCACTATTCATTTTTCACAGCACAATAAAAAAAATCCCCTTTCGGGGATTTTTTTTCTAGTCACTTGCTATACTTTCTGGTTCGGTTGGAATTTCTGCAAATCGTCCGTGGACAAACCCTGTTCCTGCCGGGATCAATTTGCCGATGATCACGTTTTCCTTCAAACCAAATAACGGATCTTCCTCACCGGCAATAGCAGCACCCGCCAGAACCTTGATCGTGTGCTGGAAAGATGAGGCTGATAGGAATGAATCGGTTGATAAAGAAGCCTTAGTAACGCCTAACAGTACTTCAGCATATCGTGCAGGTTGTTTTCCTTCACCCAGAAGCTTTTCGTTTGCATTGCGAATTTTCAAACGGTCAACCAAATCCATGGGCAAGTAAGGAGTATCACCGGCACGCAACACTTGAACGCGACCTAACATCTTGCGAACAATCACTTCAAAATGCTTATCATTAATATTTTGTCCTTGTGCACGATATACTTTTTGAATTTCCGTCATTAAGTACATCATACACGCGTCACGGCCTTTAATTTTAAGGACTGTATGCGGGTTAAGCGAACCTTCTGTTAATGGTTGTCCTGCCTCTACATGTTCGCCATCCTTAATCATCAAACGCGCAGTGGTTGGAATTTCATATTCTTCCATATCTCGCTGTTCGTAACTGACAATCACTTTTCGTTCATCTATGCGAATTTTGCCAGCATGTTGTGAAGCAATCATTGCTTCACCTTGCATTGCAATCGTATCACCCAGAGACACACTATCCTCATCATGAACCCGAATATCCCAACCAGTCGGAACATCAAATTCATCGCTCATCATTTCGCTATGTTCAACTCTAACGACTCGTTGTTCACTGTAGCGGTCATTTTGTAAAATATGTGACTGTCCGGAAATCTTAGAAATAACCGCCTCACCTTTAGGTGCACGACGTGCCTCAAACAATTCTTCTACACGTGGCAAACCAGTTGTGATATCACCGCCTGAAGCAACACCACCTGTATGGAAAGTACGCAGTGTTAACTGAGTACCCGGTTCTCCAATAGATTGAGCCGCAACCGTTCCTACTGCAGAACCAAGATTTACAATTTTTCCACGTCCAAGATCCATGCCATAACACATAGCACATATACCATGCTGAAGCTCACAAGTCATGGGAGACCGGACATAAATTTCATCGATATTATGAGCTACTACTTTGCGAATACGTACATGGTCCAACAGATCATTGCGGTCAACTATCACCTCACCGGTGATAGGATCAATGATCCGTTTGGCAACGACACGGCCATATAAGCGGGCACTCAAGGATTGTCCAGCTACATCATCAGAAGAGCGGATAAAAATGCCCATTTCGGTACCACATTCATGCTCGTTAATAATAACATCCTGGGCAATATCAACCAGACGACGAGTAAGATACCCAGCATCTGCAGTACGCAAAGCTGTGTCAGCCAAACCTTTACGCGCACCATGAGTGGAGATGAAGTATTCAAGTGCAGTCAGGCCTTCGCGGAAATTTGACTGAATAGGCAAGCGAATAATACGTCCGGACGGGTCGGCCATCAAACCACGCATACCTGCCAATTGGGAGATCGGACCAAAACCACCTTTGGTTGCTCCGGAATTGGCCATTGTGGAAAGATTTCCATTCGGATCCATGTTTCGGCGCACAGCTGCACCAACATCTTTGGTTGTCTTCTGCCAGATTTCAATTTCGCGTTCATTACGTTCTTGCTCGGTCAATAGACCACGTCGGAATGACCGTTGTACATTTTCCACATCGGATTGCGCTTTTGAAAGAATATCTGCTTTTTCTAATGGCATGGTAATGTCTGAAATTGCTAAAGTAGAACCGGAGCGCATAGCATATTCAAAACCAATATCCTTAACCGCATCAGCGACAACTGTAGTGACATCTTCACCACAAATTTCATAAACATTAGCGATCAGATCCTTTACTCCACCTTTGTCCAAAACGTCATTAATGAAAAGGATTTCATCAGGTAGAATCCGATTAAACAAAATCCTGCCGATGGTTGTATCGATCATTGTTTTTTGTGGTTTTTCAAGGCGAAGCCCATCTTCACCATACCAAGTGTTTGTGTAAATTTTTACTTTTGCATGAACTTCTACCTGATCCAATGAATAAGCCAATTCTGCTTCGTCCAGGCTGGCAAAAATTCTGCCATCACCCTTATGGGACAATGAATTTGACATTGTAAGGTAGTACGCACCTAAAACCATATCTTTAGACGGACTAATGATTGGTTCGCCATCAGCAGGTTTAAGTAAGTTCTTGGAGGAAAGCATAAGGTTGCGCGCTTCCCATACTGCTTTGTCTGATAATGGAACGTGCACAGCCATTTGGTCGCCATCAAAGTCGGCATTAAACGCAGTAGTTACCAGGGGATGTAATTGAATCGCACTTCCTTCGATTAAAACCGGTTCAAAGGCTTGAATACCAAGTCGGTGAAGGGTTGGCGCGCGATTTAGTAATACGGGGCGTTCCTTAATCACTTCTTCTAACACTTCCCAAACTTCGGGGCGGTTGCGTTCAATAAAGCGTCGGGCGCCTTTAACATTCGCTGCGTAACCATGCGATACCAATCGGGATATCACGAAGGGTCGATACAATTCCAACGACATATTTTTTGGCAAACCACACTGGTACAATTTGAGAGAAGGGCCAACAACAATAACTGAACGTCCGGAATAATCCACGCGTTTACCCAACAGGTTACGACGGAACCGGCCCTTTTTACCTTTGAGCATATCTGAAAGTGATTTTAACTCACGGCGTCCACGGCGAGATAATGCCTTACCACGTTGTGAATTGTCGATCAACGAATCAACCGCTTCTTGCAACATACGCTTTTCATTGCGTACAATCACATCAGGAGCGCCCAATTCCAACAATCGTTTTAATCGGTTGTTTCGGTTAATAACACGGCGATACAGGTCATTTAAATCTGATGTGGCAAAACGTCCACCATCCAACTGCACCATCGGTCGCAAATCCGGCGGGATAACCGGCAAAACCGTCATTACCATCCACTCAGGACGGTTCGCAGAACGGCGGAATGATTCTACAACTTTTAATCGTGTTGTAGCTTTTTTTCGTTTTTGCTTACTCTTAGAGGTGCGTACCTCAACCCACAATTCCTCTGACAATTTGTCCAGATCAATTCGTTTCAAAATATCAAAGTAAGCTTCAGCGCCCATATCAGCACGAAACACCTGTCCCCAACGTTGCTTCAATTCACGGTAACGACTTTCACTGAGGAAGGTAAATGGTTTGAGATCCTGTAACTCATCTCGTAAGCGTGAATTCTGATTCTGCGAAACGGATGATTGGTCTTCTAATTGATTCCGAAGCGATTCCATCTCCAGATCAGCCTGCGCACGGATCTGTTCAATTTCCATTTTGATGCGTTCCAACTCGCGAATAATTTGATCACGAGTCTCATTTTCGAGCTCATCCAAATGTTCTTTAACAGCCTTCTGAACCATTCCAATATGCTGGTTTCCAACCGTTTCACCGGCTTTAACAATCACCATATTGTTTACCTTGGTAAAATAAACTTCAGAACGAACAGTTGAACCTAATTTTTCTTGAAGTTCTTTTTCCAGTGTTTGTCCATCACGCATAACCGGAGAGAGGCGTTGCGCTATTTGTTCTTCCCGCCGCTCCTCGATTTCCTTTTGTTGTTTGCGAAGCTCTTCAATCTTACGATCACGGGCTTGTTTTACTTCTAAAATGCGGGCATTAACAGTAGTTGCCTGTTCGCGTTCAGAAAAATTAATTTCATCTTCTAAACGACGCAGCGCTTTTTGCCTTGCATCCTCGTCAACATAGGTCACGATGTATTGCGCAAAATACAATACACGATCCAAATTTCGACGTGAAATGTCTATCAACAATCCAAGATAGGAGGGAATACGGCGTGTATACCAAATATGCGCAACGGGAGCAGCCAGTTCAATGTGCCCCATGCGCTCACGTCGCACCGCAGAGCGGGTTACTTCAACGCCGCATTTATCACAAACAATCCCTTTATAACGCGGATTTTTATACTTTCCACAATAACACTGATAGTCACGCGTCGGACCAAAAATTGCTTCGCAGAAAAGACCATCTTTTTCTGGACGCAAACGGCGATAGTTTATTGTTTCTGGTTTTAAAACTTCGCCATAGGACCAGCTTCGAATCGTTTCCGGTGAAGCCAGGCTTATCCGTAGTGCAACAAGACTCTTGGTTTCCACTAAAAAGCCTC
>PHBZ01000078.1 GCA_002840755.1 Chloroflexi bacterium HGW-Chloroflexi-10
TCGGTCTTCTTTGTGCGGTTCTAAAATTAACAGGCTTCTTTACTTTCGTCTTCCTATCACTCTTCAGTTGTTAAGGTGCCACCGTTCAAAGGACTCACCCGCAAATAGCGACAAAAATACCGATGCTGTCGCAACGTCTATCTTGTTGGCAACATCGGCTATCCACAGCGATGTTATTTGGGGGTTTACCTTCGCCCACTGTTCAGTTTTCAACGATCAGTCAATGCTGATTAGATCGCCCTTTCACAGTTAGGGATTTTATTGTAAACCCACTTTGTCACTCTGTCAAGACTTTTTTTGATTTATTTCGAAATCATTTCGTCTTGTTTCCGCTCTATTATTTACGGTTTTGTGAGCGTTGTCCTCATCCAGGCTATTTGTTTTTGAACGATCTACCGTTTCCGGTGAGACCGGGCTGCTTTTGTTTCTCGCAGCGGTCGGTATTATACCGCACCCACATACCTTGTCAAGGGATTCACTTATATTGATTTAAAATTGGCTTTAAATGCTTTTTTGTGAGGTTTTTACAAAATATTTTGGGACTTTAGCAAGTTTTACTCATTTTTAACGTTCGGACTCTTGCCTGACAATCAAATGCGCTGCGGATGCTTTGAAGCTTGCCGATAGTCGTTGCCCCGGTTCGATGTTCATTTCTTTAGCTGAGTTTCTCGTTATTAATGCCGTCAACCAGAAACCTCCGCAATCTACAATGATCCTTTCTAAAGGGCCATTGGGTATTTTCGAGTGAACGTTGCCCCGCAAATGATTCCTTGCACTGGAAGCGGGTATATCATCCAGCCATAATGTCACATCCTCGGAACGCAAGCAAATAAATACAGTCTGACCAATCTGCACTTCACCTACTGCTTCCAAAATAAACCCATTCACCTGGATCAAAGCCAGACCTTCCTGCACATCTCGAACGATTCCGGGAATGATGGTTTCCACACCCACAAACTGAGCGATCTCGCGGTCAACCGGCCCCGTGAAGACATGCTGCGGTTTCCCAACCTGGCGTAGTTCGCCAGCCATCACAACCGCTACCCGGTCTGCCAGTAATAATGCTTCATCCAGATCATGGGTAACAAATAAAGTGGTTGTCTTTTGTTCACGCTGTAAACGCTGAAAATCCAACAGGAGTCGCGTACGGGTTGGGGCATCCAACGCACCAAATGGCTCGTCCAGGAACAGGATGGACGGTTCTAATGCCAACGCACGTGCCAGGCTGACCCGTTGTGCTTCTCCCCCGGACAATTGACGTGCTTTTCGTTTCTGCAGATGAGCTATTTCCAGCTTTTCCAACCAGTAACTTACCCTGCGCTGTATTTCAGCTTTGTTAAGATGACGAAACCGCAGTCCACTACTTACATTGTCTTCCACACTGGAATCGAGCAACAGTGGATCCTGCATTACCACGCCAATCCGGCGCCGGTAATCCAGCTTGTTTTTTTCAATGAGCGGCATACCCCGAAAACGTATTTCACCCATCTGGCTTTGTATCAAAGTGCTCAATGCCAATAACAAGGTGCTTTTTCCTGCGCCATTAGGGCCGATCACTGCTAAAACTTCTCCCGGAAATACTTGCAGGTCTTCAACCTGTAAAACAGTTTTTTGGTGGCGGACGACTCGAATATTTTTGGCTGTTAAAACCGGTTCCAAATCAATCACCTCATCCCCGAGACAAATTACGTTGTTGAATCCAGGTCAGGAATAAATTAACAAGGTAAGCCAATACCAACAAAATCAGGCTGAGGGCGATGGCGCTGCCAAACTGTCCTTTGCTGGTTTCCAAAACAATCGCCGTAGTCAATACTCTCGTCTCATACCGCAGATTTCCACCCACCATCATAGAAGCGCCCACCTCGGATATAACACTGCCAAATCCAGCCATTAACGCTGCAAGCAAGGGCAAACGCGCCTCACGCCACAACAAGAAAATAATCTGCCAGCGTGAAGCACCCAAACCCATAAGCTGAAAAGAGAGTCGCGGATCCAATTGCTGTAATGCAGAAACGGTTAACCCGGTCACTACTGGCACGGCAATAATGATCTGCGCAATCACGATGGCCAGTGCGGTGTACATCCATTGCAAATCACCCAAAGGGCCACTGCGCCACAAAAAAATAGAAACAAATAAACCAACCACCACCGGCGGCAATGCCATACCGGTGTTGATAAGTGAAATCCAAAACCTCCTGGTAGGGAATTGCCCCAAAGCCAGCAAAGTTCCCAGGGGTAACCCAATCAACAAACTTAACGAAGTTGCGATTCCCGAAATTTTTAAAGACAACCAGGTTATTTGCAAAACCTCAGAATCACCCTGAAACAACAATTGAAAAGCCTGTTGAATTCCTTGCCATATCCAATCCATCGTTTATTTACCCAGGCTGGCCTCATCTTTTCCTGCATCGGCAAAAAATAAAGGCTGTCCATATTCTTTCGTACCAAATTCACCAATCATTTTTTGAATTTCAGCAGATGTTAAAAATGCATCAAAAGCTTTCGCACCTTCCACGTTTACTTTTGGCCATTTTTTCGGATTAACCACAATGACATGATAAATGTTCAACAGCGTGGAATCACCTTCCAGGAGAACATCCAACTGTAAAGTGGATTTCTGTGCTAGATAGGTTGCGCGGTCAGTTAAAGTATAACCGGATTTTTCCGAAGCAATACGCAAAGTTTCCCCCATACCCTGCCCCGTTTGCAAATACCAATCACTTTCCGGAATGAAACCGGTATTTTCCCACAAATCGATTTCTTTCTTGTGAGTACCTGAATCATCCCCACGTGAAACAAAAACGCTCTTGTTATCAGCAATCCTCTTCAATGCCGTGGTAGACGAGGACAAAGCCTTAATTCCGGCTGGGTCATCCTCGGGACCAACAATCACAAAATCGTTATGCATAATCAAGTCGCGCTGCAAACCGAAACCATTATTCATTAATTCAATTTCGGAAGCAGGTGCATGTACCAACAAAACATCCGCGTTTCCTTCTTGGCCCATTGCCAGCGCCTGCCCACTGCCCACTGCCACCATTTTTACATTGTAGCCACTCTGTACCTCAAATAATGGCAACAACTCATCCAATAATCCCGAATCCCGGGTACTGGTAGTGGTAGCCAGGATCAATTCCGTGTTAACGGAGGTGGTGGAAGGTTTTGAAACACAGGCGGACAGCAAAAATGCCAGAATCAACGATAAAAATAGTGGAAACTTTAATAGATAACTATTCATAACCTTCTCCTGGATAAATTGTATGCACACAATTATAGCTATTTTCAATCACAGAACAATTATTTTTTCTATTGACACCTGGTCACAACCAGACTCCCATGATTCTACACGATTCCCGAAGAGTCTTCCCGATTCGATATTCCTCTACACGAATCAAGATTCAAGGCGTGAATCGCGCTAGAATCGGCCTGATTCTAGCCGATTCAACCTGTCTGACAAACTCAGCATCAAGCCTCCCCGTTCAATTCAATTTCCTCTCAAATTTACTGGTTGATCACAAAAGGAAATACCCCCGATATAAACAAAAAAGAGCAGAACATCAGCTCCACTCTTTTGTCTTTGTAAGATTATCCCCTTCAAGGGATAAA
>PHBZ01000062.1 GCA_002840755.1 Chloroflexi bacterium HGW-Chloroflexi-10
CCCGGTCATCAGCGTCATTCTCCTCTTTTGCGCCGGGTTAACCGGTTTTGCAGTGGAAGCCTACCAACACCGGCGCTAGCCCGGAGCAGGAAATAATTGCATTGAACGGTTGCTGCTCATCTGAGAAGTTGCCCAATTTCCAAAGTTAATCCGCATGTTAAATAAAGACAATTTTGGATCTGGAACCAGATCCATTTTTCGCTTGCTTTAATAGAACAAACGTGCTATATTTATCAAAATTAATCAGGAGCACAATAATGGAACTTCGAATTAAAGCAATTATGTTAGGGTTCATTACCGGTAGTTTGGTTGTTTTCATGCTGGCAACCCATCTTTCAAAACCATACACGGTAGTGCTTGCTTCTGCGGACGAACCGCTGGTAGAACAGCCTGAACAACAGCAACCCGCCGATACAGCTCCTGAGGAAATAGAACAGGAATGTCAACTGCCGGCCAGTTATCCGGAATCAATCCGTCAATGGTGTTCCCTTATTCAGGAAAATTCCGTAGAATACGCGGTCGAATCCCGCCTGATAGCCGCCGTCATGCTTCAGGAATCAGGCGGCAACCCGGATGCCTACAGCAAATCCGGAGCAGTCGGCCTGATGCAGGTCATGCCCCGCGATGGAATTGCCGAAAAATTCCAATGCATCAACGGCCCCTGCTTTGCTGCCCGCCCTTCCATGCAGGAACTCTACAATCCTGAATTTAACATCGATTACGGCAGCCGCATGTTATCCAACCTATATGCAAAATCCGGCGACTGGCGCGAAGCCCTCAAATCCTACGGCCCAATGGACGTCGGCTATTATTACGCCGATATCGTCCTCAACATTTACCACAACTACCAGTAGAACCACCCGCCCTTCATTACTCCTTCCCCTCCTTTTAGGAGGGGCTAGGGGAGGTCCGGCCATCCTCACGCCCATCTTGTCTACACAACCTGCCTATTTGTGCAATTATTTGTCTATACAACCTGCCTAAATAGGCGGGTTGTCAACCGCCAGAAACCTTGTCATACTAAGAATTATTTACACAGAACATAAATTCTAACGAACACGAAGTGAATAAAAAAGGACCGAGTTCCATCATCACTGCCGCATCAATCGCAGCCAACCGCAGACCAACCATTGCTTCCATTTTCAACCCGGCAATGATTCATCGTACCCGGCTGTGAACCAAAGATGCATCGAACCTTAACAAAAGAATAGCCATCATCCACCCTCACCTTAAATCCTTCGGGTCCAGGTGTGTATCCTTGGATATCCAGCCAATGCCAATCTTTTTTTTCGCGTGTTTCGTGCTTTTCGTGGTAAAAAAATAAAAACGAATCATCATCACGCCGCCCTTTGCCTGATTCCTAATTCCAAATTCCTGCTTCAGCACTCCTCATTCGAACCTGCATTCGTTCCGTATTCGTTCCAAAACGAATACCAGCAAAAAAACAGCATATACACGGCCCCCACCGCAGACACCCCCACCCATACCGGATTTTTCCCGGAAACACATTCGTTCCGATTGGAATTTTTTGCACGAATACGCAACGCGCTCCGACGCAAAGCGCTCCGAGCGTAGCGACATTGTCCTGAACGTCTTTTTGTGAAGGAAGGAGACGTAGTAAAGTTGTGACCCGAACGTCATATTGAGAAGGCATAGTCCCGTTGCAAAGCGAGGGTAAGGAGACCGATAAAAACGAATACGCAGCGCGCTCCTCCATGCCCGGGCAAGGGTAGGCTGCTAATTAAAGGTGAAACACAAACCGTACGGGCGAGGCTGGAAGAATTTTCTCTGCCCGTTCAATACCCGATGCCTCGCCCCTTAGCCAAATCCATCAGTCCCCCCATCCGGATAAGGGTGGGCTCATACTGGACATCACATTATTTTTCCAACACCCGGGTCTTCTCGGCATCAACTATGCAGCACACCCTCCCTCACCTGTGCACTCCGCTTACTGAACCAACGTCCCAGCTTCAGGTAAAAAAGGTAAATCATGCTCAGCACGGCAATCACACCTGCAACGGCAGCGCTGCTCACCCAGGCCTGGGTCAGAAACAGCCTCCATACGATTTCAGAAAGACGTATAAAGGCCAAGTTTGCCGGTACACCGCTCAGGTTGATCAACACAGCTATCACGCAAACGCTGAGCGGCAAAACCATCATCAACCCGCAGCCAGTGCACAAAATAACCAACCGCGGACCATGCGAATTGGCGATCGTCCCAAACAGGCTCGCTTCCACCTTTTGCCGCTCATTATCAGGAACCGGGAAGGAAGCGCGTTTGGGCAGGACCACTCGGTACAGGGTCTGCACCGATTTCAAGCTCATGCCTGAGCAGATAACAAGGGCAATCAAGACCAGCGGGTTTAGCAAAAGGTCAGCCCTGATCACCAGCAGCAGCACCATCAAAAAAGGCGCTGCGCCAATCCCAACATAGGCGCCCATCTTAACCTCATCCAACCCGCACAGATGGTCCGCCTGCCGCACCTCGTGTGGCACAAGCAGTGTCAGCGCAAAATGAGAAATCAGAACCAGTAGCAGCGCCACCGCCAGCGGCATCATCGTAATCGTTCCAGACCAGGCACTTTCCCCTGTTAGCCTCCCAACCGAATCCGCCAGACGTGGAAAAATGAAGGCAGCTATCCCCGCCGCCACGATGGAGGCCGGTACAGCCGTAATCGACGCATTTAGCGCCATTTGCGGTTCAGACCGGACGAATTCTTCTGTCGCAACACCCGCGCGGGTGCCACCCAGCCGGCCGCCAACAACGCCCAACCCGGTTCCTCCCAAAAACAGCACCAGGAACATCCCCAATGTTTGAAGCACAATCGCGCCTATCATTTCAACTTGCTCGGGCTGGCAGTTTCCCCCGCTGGTTGCCTTGTCACACACCAACACCGGCCATGTTGATCCGGCCGCCGCCGCGCCCCATAAACAGAAAACTATAGTTCCGGCCAGCCCACCTGCCAATCCGCCTAAAACAGCGCAGCGGCCAGGCCGGGCAAACATGCTCCACCGGGCGGCCAAAAAACCTGCGCCAATCATCAGAATGGCAGTCACAGCGGCGCCCATCCAAAAGATTCCTGAAGAACCCGCCAGCCCGCCATGCACATACGCATTATGCCAGGCAGCATAAAGCGGGTAGAGTATCATCGTTGAGATCAGTCCGGTTACAATGCCGGCCAATCCGGCTCGTGTGGTCATAGCAATTGATTTTACGCCTCTTACCCGGCGAATGGCAAGCTAAAACAATTGCTCATCACACCGCTGTAGACAAAAGCGGGGCTGGACAATCACAGCCATCATCTCAACCCCAACCAGCCCCCCCATGTTGTATTACCCGTTTTTTTACAATTCTTTCTCAGCCGCTTCTCCCAGCCTGCCTAGGATTAATTTTTCCCCTCTCTTCTTTCCGTACTTTACGCCTCCGTGCGGGTCGTGCTAAAAATATGCAAAACAGGTTTTTTCATGGGAACCGAATTGCCTCGAGCGGTGTATAAACAATAGAAAGGATCTTTCCGGAGAATCCGTTTGAATGAAACTCAGCTAATCCATCTTGCCTTACAAGGCGATACAGCAGCCTGGGAACCCCTGGTGCTCACCCATCAGGAAGCGGTTTTTCGCTTGGCTTATCTCTTCTTGCATGACGCTGACGAAGCCGAGGATATCGCCCAGGAGACTTTTTTACGTGCGTATCACATGCTCTCGCGTTTCGACACATCGCGGCCATTACGCCCGTGGCTTTTGGGCATCGCCTCAAACATGGCCCGCAACCGCATCCGTTCAGCCGGGCGTTACCTGGCTGCGCTGGTCAGATCCTACCGCACCTCTCCACCCCAATCAGTAAATACTGAAGAAAAAAGTTCTCAGCGCTGGGAGTCGCAAACTCTCTGGAAAGCCGTTCAGAGTCTGGACACTTCAGACCAGCAGGTGATCTATCTGCGCTTTTTCCTCGAGTTATCGGTTTCTGAGACGGCAGATACAATGGCAGTCGCCGAAGGTACGGTCAAGTCCCGCTTAAACCGGGCCTTGGGTCGCTTGCGTAAAGTCATTCAGCGCGAGTTTCCAGCCTTACAAGAAAGAACAGTAGAATGGTAGACATACACACACCTTTCGAGCAGGAAATACAAGCCGCAGCCAGCGGCTTCCCATACCCCCCAACGCCGCGCATTGCAGACGCTGTAATTCGGCGTTTGAAGCCGCATCCTCGCGCTTCCCGCCTGGTGATCAGTAAACTGGTGTGGGTAATGGCAATCTTTATCGCTCTTGTCACAGCGCTGATGCTGGTCCCTCCAGTTCGTGCCGCTGTGCAGGAATGGATCCGAATCGGCGTTGTGCGCATTCTCCCTCCTCTGTCCACCCCTACTCCTACAGCCATTCCTTCACAGCAATCAAACCTGGGGTTGCCGCCTGGTACCGCTGCGCCTGATCTCACCCTTTCCACCCCGCCGGTTGCGGCAACGATCTTTCCCCTGTCCAACCTGGCCGGGGAAACAACCCTGGATGAAGCCCAGGCACGCTTAAGTTTCCCCATTCTGATCCCATCCCATCCACAAGATTTAGGCTTGCCGCAGCGGGTCTACTTGCAAGATCTGGGTGGTCCCATGCTGGTGTTGGTCTGGCTCAACCCTGCTAACCCGGAACTTATTGAGTTGAGCCTGCATATTCTCACCCCGGGCAGTTGGGCCGTTGAAAAAATTAAGCCGCAGGTAATCCAAAACACAACAGTCAAAGGCCAACCCGCCGTATGGGTGGAAGGACCCTATTTCCTCCAACTGCTTAACCGGAATTTTGATTTACTGCGGCTCATCGAGGGTCATGTGCTCATCTGGACACAAGATGATTTGACCTATCGCCTGGAGACGGATTTGCCGCTGGATGAGGCAGTTCTTATGGCCGAATCGCTCATCCCCATCCCCTCAGGCACGCCTTGATCGTAATTTCCTTGGGAACCCGTTTTGCGCCGGCGGTGTAATAAGGAATAAGGTTCAATATCCGTATTTCATCTCAAGGAGGTTAAAATGGTAACCAGAATTCGTTTAGCTGTTGTAGTCGCCCTTTATCTGGCGCTTGTCCTGGTTGTACCGGTAAGGGCCGGTGGTTGGGCTCTCATCACATTGGATCAATTACCGGGTGATGTGGTGGCCGGTGAACCGCTGAATATTGGCTTCACCGTGCGCCAGCATGGGCGCACACCCGTCGATGGATTGACTCCCACTATTACCGCCAGTCTGCCTGGTTCCACCGAGAAAGTCATTGCCATTGCATCCGCTGAAGGGAAGATCGGGCATTATACAGCCACACTCACCTTTCCTGAATCCGGAGTGTGGGATTGGACGATCTCAGCCTTTGCCACAATGCAGATGCCGCCGCTAACCGTAGTTGCTGGGTCTGGTCAAAACAATGCTCAGGCTTCGGGCTTACCCCAGGTTGCCTCATGGTCAATGCTTGGCATAGTAGGGCTTGCGGGCTGTCTGGCCGGGATAATTCTGGCCTTTCGCCGGAAAATGCCCCTGGCAGTCCCTGTGCTCATCGCCGGATTGGCATTAAGTATTTTTGGGTTCAGTTCCGCCAGCAAACCGGTGGCTTATCCACAAGTGCAGGCCGCTTCCAATATATCCCAGTCAGAACTTGGCAAACAGCTGTTCATCGTCAAAGGCTGCACCACCTGTCACTTCCACCAGGACATTAATCGTTCAAAGGATAATACTTATGTAGATGTTGGCCCTAGCCTGACGAACTATGCCAGCTTCAGCCCGGAAATCTTACAAGCCTGGCTTAAAGACCCGGCCAGCGTCAAACCAGAGACCCAAATGCCCAATCTGGAATTGAGTCAGGACGAAATCGAGGTCCTGGTAGCCTTCCTGACTTCAAAATAATCGTAGGCATCACGGTATTTCAAACCCGGGTATCAACAAACTTATTCCCGGGTTTGGATTTCCCTCCTCCTGATTGAGCATATTGGCTCTTGTATTTCATAACCTTGTGTTTTTTTTAAATCCTTACCACACCATTTCATCAACACATTTGTATCTGTTTAGTATTGATTTCAATATCCCGGGATTAAAAAAAATGTACCCCTAAAGTAGTACGCCGTCTTTTTTCCAAAAATAATCCTTTGGAGGCATGTTAAAAAAACCATAAAAATTTATAGTATGAACAACCACAATTAATTCATACTTATGATTTCACAAGGTTTCCAATGGATACAAACAAACAGATCAATCGTCGTCAATTTCTTAAAACCGTCGGGGTCACCCTGGGTGCTGCTGTTGTTGGTGGTGCTGCCCAATGGGCATTAAACGAACCGGAAATCCAATTTCCGCAAGAATCTTTTGGTAAGGAGCAAACAATGCAGAAAATATTGGTGGCGTACGCCAGCAAGTGCGGATCAACCGCAGAAATTGCCGCTGCCGTCGGCAGCACTCTCGCCTTAAAAGGCTTTCCGGTAGATGTTATCTCTGCCCATCTGGTAAAGGACCTGAACTCGTACCCCATCGTCGTTCTGGGAACAGCCCTGCGTATGGAAAAGCCCATCCCGGAAATGAGCGATTTTGTCAAAAAATATAGAACTGAGCTGCAAAATAAAACCCTGGCCTGTTTTTCAGCCGGTGTTTATATGCGCAGCGATACCCCCGAGAATCGCGAAAAAACAATGGGGTTTCTGACAACCATGCTAAGTCAGCTTCCCCCACCCATCAATATTGGGCTTTTTGGCGGTAAAGTAGACCTGCAAAAACTATCCCCTTTTTGGCGCTTGCTCGTCTCGCAGGATAAATCATCGCTGATGCGCGAAGGAGATGGACGTGACTGGACTGTAATCAACGCCTGGACTCAGGAGTTATCCGTCCAGTTAGCTTAATATCTTATCCACAGGTTGAAATGGATTTCAAAACCGATCAAGTCAAGGCATCAGTTGAAATTGCTGATGCCTTGACCCGTAATATTTTTTTAAAGAAGTTAGACCATCTATTATTCTTGAATAAATGTAGGCGATTCCAGGTATCGCAGCAGGTCTGAGCTCGGCGGCAGCATGATCGTCGAACCTTCGCCAAGAATTATCCCCTACAGTACGTATGACATTTTCTCATCTCATAGGGTATATGGATCATGCGCAAAGGAGATGCCATAATCAACGCCTGAATAGAATAATTACGGCCCCCTGGTTTTATTCATCACTCTTTATCTTTACCAGCATCACTAATCAGAGCATTCAAGACCTCCAATAGTTCTGGCCTCGTCACTCGTCCTTTAAAACCTGATAATCGCCGGTAAAGGTTGGCGGCTGCTTCATGAAATCCGGCCGGTATTCCGGCTGCTGCAAATGTCGCGGCAATTTCCTCCATTTCACCGGCAAATCGCCAGGCCTTGGCTGTCACCATCCTCACCCGTTGTTGCGCTTCTTCTGCAAAACCAGGATCATCACGTGACCATTGACGCTCCAATTCTCCGCGTACTTCCAAGCCTTCCGCCGCACCTAACACCGCACCCAGCAGTGCGGTTGTCCCTTTGGTATAAGCAGCATAACACATCTTAAGTGCCGAGGCTTTGCCAATAACCTCTCCGATGACCTCGGTTTGCAATAACCCGGCAGAGAAACAATCGGCAACCTGCTCTGCCCCGCTCCCAGCCAGATATAACCAGGTCTCACCAGCTCTCCAGGCTGGTCCGCCAATAATCCCTCCATCCACAAACGATACCCCTGCATCACTCATCGCTTCACCAATCCGCCTGGCCCGTTGCGGTGAGATGGCATTTACATCTGCATAAAGACCTTTGAAGGAAAACGCTAAAACACTTCTGGCGACCTCCTCAGCTGCATGCGGCGGACAAACGCTGATAATAATGGAGCAACTCCTGCACAAATTCTCCAGAGAGCCTAAATCTACCAGGGCATGGGTTTGTGCACGTTGGTATGTTTGCGGACTGCGGCCTTCTGAAGCCCAGTAGACGTTATGCCCACTGGTCATGGCAGACACAGCAACAGATACACCCATCTCACCAGGGTGAAGAATTCCAATGTTATCAGTCATATGATCTCCTTCTCTTGCTTAAGACAGTAGAAAAATATCTTCCTGGTCTCTTCAGGCAACCTTCCCATACAACCGGGTCATCAACAGTACTTCTTTAGCAATCTGCATTCGCAGCTCCAAAGGTTCCAAAACCTCTACATTGGCACCCCAGCCCAAAATCCACGGCATCATCTCCGTCAGGTTGGACACCCTTGCTTTCCAAATCAAAGAGCCGTCCGTTTGCGGCACAATCTCCTGGTTTTGGTGCCAGTGGGTTTCCATTACTCGTGAGCTGATATCTTTGCCAAAATGTAGAACAATTTGTACCGGCTCTTCGTGCGAAGTCCAGATTCCCCAGGCTGCCCCAAGATGCTCTCCTATATTAAAATCTGCTGGTACATTATATGTCTCTGTGAGTAATTCAGCACGCACAATCCGCTCCAACTTAAACGTCTTCAAGACCAATTCATTCTCAACTACACCTATTACATACGTCGTTTGCCCCACCGCATAAGGCTCCAAAAAATACGGTGCCAGGGTGTAATGCGTTTCCAACAGGCTGCGGTTCTTCAAATAACTGATGTGTACATAACGGTTCTCTGCCCATGCCCTGGTTAACGTTTCCAGAACCGAAATGTATGTCTGATTCTCTTTACGCTCCGGCGAATCAAGAATTTCTGCCGAAAGAATAATCTGGCGAGATAGATTGGGTGCCAATCGCTGCACAGCGGATCCCAATTTCCGCACCGCCGAAGCCGCATGCTGGTTACGTTTATCAGTCCGCCGGGAAAGCAGCCGCATCGCCAGATACAACGCCATTACCTCGTGTAACGTAAAACGTGTATCCGCCAGATATTGGGTACGGTCCACCGAAAGCCGCCCAAACTCATCCTCAATTAACCATGGCTTTTCAGAAATCTTTCCCAGGTCACGAGAGATAGTCGTACGATGCACATTAAAATGATCGGCCAGTTCCTGCCGAGTCGCCCCCTTTGGACAGGCCAACAAAAACGATGTCATATTAAGAATACGATACGCCTGACTCTCCCCATCCCGTTTCTTGCGTGTTTTTCCATCTATCTTCTGTTCTGTCATATGTTTCACCACATCTCTAACCTGTACCAATTACCTTATGTGAAGTTTAGATTTTTTTAGAATTATTTAGTCCGCTCATCTTATCAAAGTTAATGTTTTAATAATTCTTAATATTTTTCGTAGCAAATCTCTTTCGCTGCGTGCATTGTTTGCACACCCGTATTGTATCATGAGGTCACAGGAGACAAAAACCATGCAAATCCATCCAACCCTCAACCACTCCATCCGGGACTTCTTCCTCCCCCAAAAACTGACATTCTTTGCGTATTTTGTTACTGAAAAATCCGGCTTTTGGATTTTTGATGGCAAGCATTGCCATCATTTCCTGCAATTCAACAACCGTTTTGCCTACGTCCGCACCTCACGCCAGTTACCACCCGGCGCTTTCGGCCAGGCTATCGAAATCAATACCGAATCTGCCAACACCCTGGATCACGTAGCCCGCAAAAACAGCATAAAATTAACCTGGTTTCGCAGCACCCGCCAGGCCGAAGACTACGAAATCACCAAAACCCATCCCCAATATGTCTTCGGTCTCTCCCAACCCGCCGCCGCATTCCACAATGATTCCTCGGATCCCTTTATATAAAAACCCATTCTTTCATGCACAATTTTCCGGTGACCGCTTCCAAGTTCAAAATTCCGGATTTCTGTTCTTCTACTTCCTCATTGCTTGCCCATGTTCCCAAATCACTTTAAGTGTGCTTTCATCGATGGCATACACTGAATACCAGCCAGGAGTTTCATGCGGTGGATCGGCCACCCACCTATCTCCAGGCAGCGCCTCTCCGGACCACGCCCAGAAATTATCACCGCCCACCACGCCGCCGCCGGCAATTGATTCTTCCACTTGTGCATACATGGCTAAATAAAATCGGTCGCGATAAGTCGTGGTGGATCGTTCGTCAAACGGGTCTTCAACCGTTTCCCAATCCCGTGCAAGTCCAAATTCTTCCAACACCAACGGTTTGCCAAGTTTCACAGCAATTTCAGTATGTATTCTAAAATATTCAACCGCCATTTTCTCGGCAGAATCATACGTTTTTGGATTTTGTGGATCATACCAACCCCAATTTTGCGGCCAGATATGAATGGTCACATAATCGATGCCCGCGATAGCATGCGTCCTCTCAAAACTAATATTCTCACCCGGCGGGCTGCCTTCCGAACCAGTAGTCACCAGATGGTTGCCATCCAGTGAATGAATGTAAGCCGCCGTTTCTTCAACCCACTCCAGTGAATAGCGCCGTGGTTCATTAGCCAACTCCCATGAAAAAATCACCGGGTCGTCCCGGTAAATTAACCCACTATACGCATTAATATGCCCCACCAGCATGGCAATGTGATCCCGATACCACTGCTGACATTCCTCACAGGTATAGAATTTGGCTGAGTAATTCATGAACTGCTGCCAGTCACCAGGATATGGAATTTCTGATCCTTCTGACCAGGAAACATACTGCACCATTCCACCAGACCAATGCCAGTAATTGTTCAATACCATTACCGCTTTCATGTCGCGTTTCGTTAACTCAGCCAGCAAAAAATCCAATCCATCCAAAACCGCAGGATCATACACTCCCGGTGCGGTCATCAGAGCTGGTGTCATGCGATAAGGCTGACTATTCGGGCCCTCCGAAGAAGCCATAACCCGCAAATTGGTGATGCCCAGGGTCTGCAAAGCATCCAATTCACGCAGTAACTGCTCCCGATCTCCATTTTCGCCTGTTGCAGCTAGATTCATACCCTGACTGAAATTTGTGCCAACAAAGGTGATTTCTTCTCCGTTTAGTATAAAGCGTCCATCGTGAACACTCACAAATTCTGCTGGGGGGTCCCCTGCAGTATTGTTTTCCACAGGTATAGTTGCCATCACGGGTTGTCTCAATGGCGTTTGCTCCTGGCAACTGCAAACCCCCAAAGTAATACAAAATAGAATAAAAATATTGGATAATCGTTTCATAATTTCTCCTCTTTAAGTTTGTACAGAAACAGCATAGTTAAATCTATATATTTGGCTTCTGTAACTCCTGGCATTTACCGCCGGATTGATGTCCCTATGGCTGCGTCATAAACTCCATAACAGTGCCCGCGCAAAATCCTCATCTTGCCATCTTTGGGACCGGTCGGATTCTCAACCGCGGAAACTGAATAATAATCTTCAGCATGCCAATCGGCCACCCAATCCCAGACATTACCTACCATCTCATACGCATCAAAAGTGCCGACATCCGAAAAACTACCGCCCGGTAAGATTGCATAGAGGTTTCTAAACAGCAGATTCACCCACATCGGTCCCAAGCATTCCCCCATGGATTTGTGCTCCCATCTACTCCTGTATTCTTCAGACAACGCAAGCATAAGTATATCCAGATTAACCTTAACCAGCAATCAATTCTTATCAATTATTAACAAGTTTACAAATGTATAGGCACAATAGTGAACAAGGGATACAATTATATGATGAGAAAAATAATTATCGCCATTTTTCTAGTTTTTTCTCTCAGTGCCTGTGCGCGTATTGAGAATTATTTCGCGGAAAAAACAGCCGTTGCCCAAAGTGCCACTGCCGCGCTGTGGACATTCACGCCTACAGCTACTCCAACCAGTACTTTTACATCCACACCCCCGGCTACATCAACCAACACACCCACAGCAACCATTACTCTCACACCAACACCTACGTTTACACCGACCATCACATCTACACCAACCATCAGCCCCAGCCCCACTTTTGACTTTCCGACAGTAAAGGTACATACCACTGCCCATTGCCGATATGGTCCTTCCAGCGCTTACCTGCACGCCGCCGACTTATACGCGGATGATACCGGCAGTGTGCGCGGGCGGTTTGCAAATTCTGCCTGGTTATTTGTCAAATTCGATAAACTCAGCTATTGGTGTTGGGTTTCTCCTTCTGTGGTCGATCTCACCGGTGATGTAACCAGGGTAAATTACATCATACCGGATTTGCAATCCATCGGTTCCAACCAATACGGACCACCCCACAATGTGCGCGCTACCCGCAACGACAACCAGGTCACCATCAATTGGGATCAAATGAACATGACCGAAGATAAGGACCGCGGCTATTTCATCGAAGCTTGGGTCTGTCAAAATGGTGCTTATCTATGGTGGACCGTCTCTTTCCCAAACCAATTCACCACCAGCTACACTGTCGTAGATGAACCCGGTTGTTCTCAGCCTTCTTATGGTGACTTATACACCGTTGAAAAACACGGCTACTCAGAGCCCATTACCATTCCATGGCCTTAATGAGGAAACAGGAACAAAGAAGCGGTTATTAAAAATCTTGCTATTACCAAATTTCCGCTTCCTCTCCACTAAATCATCCTCTTGACCAGTTGACAGCTTGTCTCCATAGCTGTAAACTTATTTTGCCGTAAAAAATTTTTTTACCGGTTTGGATATTTTTTACCGAGAACTACAACAATTTCAGGTCATCATCTTAGGAAAATGAATAGGAGTATTTGCCATGCTTCAACAGATCAAGCAGCAAATCAATCGGATTAAAACACGCGGTGCCACCTATGTGGATACGCGCTGGTATCCTTTTGAAGAAACCAATTCACTCATGATGTGGAATGGTAATCTAAAAAACGCAACCTCAACTCTAGAAAGTGGATTGGGAGTGCGGGTACTTTATAAAGGCGCCTGGGGGTTTTCAGCCTCCTCCGACCTGAGCAACCTGTCGGCTTTATATGATAAAGCCTTCGACAATGCCCGTATTGCAGCAGAACGGGTTACATTTCCGGTTCGTCTTGCAGAAAAAGAATTGATTCAAGCAAAATTTGAAAGCCCCTGCCAGATCAATCCATTTACAGTTTCTCTGGGTGAAAAAGTTGCCTTTTTACAGGAAATGGACAAACAACTCAATCAGCCCGGTGTTGCGCAACGTATCAGTACGCTGAACTTCATGCGCAAGCAAATTTTTTTCATCGATTCTGAAGGCAGTGAAATCGAAAAATTGATAACCGAGGTTTTTGCTGGTCTGGAAGTGGATGGCATCGACAGCGAAGGCAGCATGCACGAACGTAAGTTCAAACCTTTCCTCCGGGGTGATACACGCGGATGGGAAACCATCGACCCTCAGTTTTTCAATGAAAATGCGGAACGCATTGTGCGTGAACTCAACGCGACTCTCATTGCAGACCCCTGTCCAGTCGATGATCGTTCAGTGATACTTTTGCCAGGCATCATGTACCTGCAAACCCACGAAACAATCGGTCACGCATTGGAACTAGATCGCATTCTTGGCTATGAACTGGCTTTCGCCGGAGGGTCATTTGTCACATTGAACGATTTTGGCAATCTGCGTTATGGTTCAAACAAGTTGACAGCTCGCGCCGATGCCACCTTACCAAATACACCTGGCAGCTTCGGATTTGACGATGATGGTGTTCCAGCTCAAAACAACCTGCTGATTGACCACGGTATCCTTGTCGGCGCCATTACCGGCCGGCAAATGGTCGAGGAAGCTAACGCCAAAGCTCACAAAGAGATTTTCAATGGCAGCAGCGGTGCAAACCGCGCCACGGCGTTCTACCGCGTTCCCATTGAGCGTATGACCAATATCAACATTGATGCTGGTGATGACGGCACACTCGAAGATATTATCCGCAATACCGAAAAAGGTATTGTGTTGGATGGTGATCGCAGTTGGTCCATTGGTTCCAACCGCGAACAATTCCACTTTGGCACAGAAACCGGTTGGCTTGTAGAAGATGGTCAGATTACCAAAGTGGTAAAAAACCCAACCTACAAAGGCGCTACCGTTCCATTCTGGAATTCACTTTCAGCTGTTGGTGATTCATCTACCTGGAAAGTCCAATATGTTGACAATTGTGGAAAGGGCCAACCTAATCAGATCATGCAGTTAGGTCATGGTGTGCCGATTTGTCGCTTTGATCAGGTTCGGATTGGAGAATAATCATGAAAGAAAAAATCTTACAAATACTCAGCGAATTACGCTCCTACGCACTTGCTAAAAAATATGATATATCCCTCTACTACCATGAAGAAGACAGCTATCTGATGCGCTTTGCCAACTCGGCTATTTCCCTTAATACCAATGAACACCTTATCCGCCTGGAAATTACCGCTCATGATGATAAAAAACGTGCCAGTTACGAAATGATCACCGATTTATCCAAACTAGAGGAGATGAAACAGGCTATTGATAATGCTGCAGAAATGGTAAAACACGTCATGCCACTCACTTATCAACCCACCATCCCTACTTATAGCAAACCCTACATTGACGAGAGCGCCTACGACAGCACTCTGGCTTCGATTAGCAACGAAGAAAAACTGGCCTATTTTAACCAGGCATCCGCCGGTTTGGAAACTGGAGAAATTAAACTCTCAGGCATTTTTTCGTGTGGTGCCAATACAATTGCAGCTATCAATACACGTTCAGAACACCCAATATATGTAAAAACATCCGATGCACAGATCACTACGGTTCTGGCTCACGGAACCTTGAAATGGGAAATCACTGCTGAGCAATCTGCCCAACAAAAAAGTGATTTAAACCCAGATGCCTTGCATGCAGAACTGGTTTTCCTGCTTAACCACTATCAGCATGATACCCCTCAACAGATCCCTTTGGGTAAGTATGATATTGTCTTCGGCACCGCTGCCACAGCAGATATGCTCAATTTCATGAATTACATTGCCCATAATGGTGGGTTGATGAAGCGTGGCTACTCTTTCTTGAAAGAAGAAAATATTGGCCAAAAAGTTTTCTCGGATCAATTCAACCTGATGGACGACCCCACCCGTCCAGAAACTTTTCCCTTCGGTTATGATATCTTTGGCATGGAACGCAAGCCCTTCTCCATTATGAAAGATGGTGTATTCAAATCTTTCACATGGATGCAGGATGATGCCGATGAATTTGATACCCAGCCCACCGGCCATACGGTACCGCATATCAGCCTGGTAATGCAAGGTGGTTCTCACCCGGTAAATTCGTTAGAAGAATTGGTCAGCCAACCACGCGAGCGCGATATTCTGTATATTCCTTTCCTTCACTATATGAATATTGTAAACCCCTCAAAAGGGATTATCACCGCCAGTTCTCGCTTTGGTGCATTACTACTCAAAAAAGATGGCTCCGTGGTGGTGCCTTACAATGTACGTATCACCCAGAGTTTATTGGATATCTTTGGTGACCAGATTGCCTGGCTTTCCAATGAAACCACCGCATATAACACCTCACAAAGTTATGGTGCGCGTAATCCTTCCAGCATCATAGTGCCAAAATTTATGCAGGTTAATGACCTGGAAATTTCACATTCAAATTCTTCTTATTAGTGATCTCAAATGATAAAAACGGATGCAGAAAACTGCATCCGTTTTTAATTACCGAAAATCTCGAGTACTCATATTCCTCATCTGATTGTAAAATCCTATAAATAATTCGTTTCTAAAAAATTCACCAAATCCCTTACAATTAGGAAATGAATAAAATTCTCTTCTGTCTGCTTTTCATTCTTACCTGCTCAGCTTGTGCTCCATCAGCGGAAATTCTTGCTACCCCAAATGCCTTGGACCAAACTGATATAGCCAGCACCTGGACGCCAACAACCGTTCCCAGTGTCACAAACCTTCCAACATATACAACTACAAACACTCCCATGGTCACCAATACAGTCACCCTGCCACCCTCACCTACCCCAACTGATCCACCTACTCACATCCCAACCCCACAACCAATATATGTGGTCCTGCGTGGCGAAGTTAATGTGGAGCATGTCTCTTGTTTTTATGGCCCACATAAATCTTATCTGTACAAATATGGTCTGGTTGGTGGCAGTAACCTGGAAATTATCGGTCGTATGGTGGATACCAATTATATTCAAGTGCGAGCAATTGGCGGTGACAATCCATGCTGGATGAATCTCGAATGGATGAATGTGCGTGGTGAAATTGAAAATGTGCAGCCCATCGACCCTCTAGATACAGATATACCCTCATCTCCCTACTATTTCAATGCACCGACTGGTGTCAATGTCACCCGAGATGGCAATCAGGTAACCCTAAACTGGAATGCATATAGCTTGCGCGCAGGGGATGGTTCCGAACAATTTCCTTATCTACTAGAAGCCTGGGTCTGCCGTGAAGGCCGTCTTATATTTACCCCAATGGGTTCATGGATCAATTCTCTCACCATTGAAGATCAGCCCGGTTGCCGTGAGCCCTCTCATGCACGTTTATACGCTGTCGAAAAACATGGCTATACACCTTATATAGAGGTCCCATGGCCGACTAATCTAAATTGATTCATACCAAAAAGGACAAATTGGTGAAGTCCATTTTTTTACTCTTGAAATTAGAGTGCGCTTGCTTAATGCTTCAGTTTCCATTCTCTTTTCAACAATGATAAAAATGCATGGTCATAGAACCGACCGTTCAGATAAAAATAATCACGCAAAATACCTTCCACCTGGAAACCAAATTTCTTTGCCAGGTTCATTGATCGTTCATTCTCAGGATAGATAAAAGCTTCAATGCGGTTCAAGTTCATCACTTCAAAACCATGGCACAACACTGCAATCATCGCTTCTGTCATAAAGCCCTTTCCCCACCAATCAGGATATAAATCGTAACCAATTTCAGCGTGAAATCGCTCCTTATCCCAATGATGAAAACCAATTGTACCGATCATTTCGGAAGTGTTTTTTATAACCATACCCCAACGGTTATAAGATTTGCCATCCTGTTCTTTAAAAAAATTAATAATTTCTTTTGCGCCAGATTTATCAACCAAAGGAGCTTCATCGTATATATATTGGGATACTAACGGGTCGCTAAATTGTTTGAAAACAAACTCCAGATCCTGATCGTCTAACTTTCTTAAAAATAAACGCTCAGTTTCTATGTCACAAAAAACCTGCAATTTTTCCATAGCCATCCTCCCCAAACAAAATTCAAAGTGAAGTGCGAGCTGCCCCCCAATCTTTTTCGGTTACCGGAGGTAATTCAGCAGCCGGTCGTCTTTCCAAAAACAAAGCTTCCTGCGAACACAAAGGAATGCACACTCCACAGCCTACACAGCGCATTTCCTGAACTTTAATCACCTCTTCCAGCAGCAATGCATCAAACTGGCAGGCGTCAACACAGATTCCGCAAGCAATACACTGATTAGCATTCACCCTGCTGACAAAAGCAGAACGTGCGACTACATTTGCCATTCCCAAATCAGCCATCCCTCGCAAAATGCTGCAAGAACAGGTACAGCAGTTACAGATATACCATAACTCACTTTGTTGGTTTGAGACACAATGCACCAATCCGGTATCTGCGGCCCGCTTCAAGGTACTGGCTGCTTCATCCCGATTTAGTGTCCGAATGGTGTTATTGTTTGCAAATGCATCATCCTTTTGACTCAACACCATGCACACGTCCAGCGGATGACTGCACGGATCACCAATCAATGCTTTCTGGGTCCTGCAAATGCAATCCACCACGCCCCAGGATTTAGCATCATCTAACAGATTGGAAACGCTTTCAAAAGGATGCACTTCCATGTCATTCTTAATACTCTCACCCACCGGAATCACACGGTGTACCTGTGGATGAATCTTCAATGATTTCTGAAAAGCCTCATGATAATAGATTTCAAATAACTGCGCCATTTCTGCATCAATTCGCCCGATCTGTGCCTCATAAATCCCCACCACGAATGGCATCAATCCAAAACCCAGCCTTCCCTGTTCCGTTTTTCCCACAAGGATTAAGCCTTTTTTGGACATATCCTTGAGCAGCGCCATGACATCCTTCACATCTCGCTCTAACCGTAAGGAAATCTCAGCAGGTGTTTCCAATACCGGCAATAAACAGGCTGTCAGATCAGCTTCTTCGACGGTGAATATTTTTGCCAGTAAGTGCAATTCCGATTCATCGTCGGCAGGAGGAAAACGATTGGGTAAAGCATCCAATGTACGGGCAAGCCGACGGTAAGGTGAAGTAACATCGAAGATTTTGTTTGTATTTTCAGTCATTCTGATATTATAACCTCTGCAATATTGAACTATCAAATCTTTTTTGAAGATAAAAATTCTATCCATAAGACCAGGCTACATTTTTTGGTAACCCCGGTATACTATGAAAACAATTTTTAGCAAAAAGGAAAAAAATGATTACTCGGCTAAATAAAATTTATTATGAGTACCCAAAGAAATTTTGGATTGTTGTAGGAGTATCCTTTATCGACCGGGTCGGTGGTACTCTCCTCTTCCCCTTCTTTTCTCTATACCTCACTCAAAAATTCAATGTGGGCATGACCGAAGCCGGTCTTATCCTTGGCATTTTCTCAGTCTTTGGTTTATTCGGCGGTATGATCGGAGGTGCGCTCACCGATAAATTCGGCCGACGTAAATTAATACTGTTTGGCCTAATTTTCAGTGCTCTGAGTACCCTGACCCTTGGCCTTGTCAACGACTTCGCCATGCTCATCCCTTTAGCCATGCTCATCGGGTTGCTTTCGGATGTTGCCGGACCGGCACACGCCGCTATGATAGCTGATATTCTTCCGGAAAAGCAACGCGCAGAAGGCTTCGGTGTATTGCGTGTGGTTGGTAATCTGGCGTGGATCATCGGCCCAACCATTGGTGGATTTGTTGCAAATTATTCTTTCCTGGCGTTGTTCATTATTGATGCTGTAGTCAGTTGTATTGTCGCCTTCCTCTTTTATACTCTCATGCCCGAAACCAAACCAGAAACCGATGAAGAGCACGCATCCGAAGGCATCCTGCAAACTTTTAAAGGGTATGGCCAAGTCCTACGAGACCGTGCTTATATAGCATTTCTCATAGCTGGTATTCTCATGGGTGTGGTCTATCAACAAATGTATAATTCACTATCGGTTTACTTGCGCGATAATCACAACATCAATCCTTCCGGCTACGGCTTTCTATTGACCACCAGCGCCATAACGGTCATATTCCTCCAATTCTGGATAACACGCAATATTAAACATCGTCCGCCATTTTTGATTATGGCTATTGGCACAATTTTCTACATGGTTGGTTTTACCATGTTCGGATTTGTTTCACTTTATTGGCTTTTTGCCTTGGCTATAGTAGTTATCACCTTTGGTGAAATGCTTGTCGTACCCACCTCACAGGCATTGGCTGCAAATTTTGCTCCGGCAGAAATGCGGGGAAGATACATGGCGGTCTTTGGCCTAATCTGGATGCTCCCGGCTACTGTGGGTCCTTCTGCTGCCGGCTACATCCTGGACAACTATAATCCCAACCTGTTATGGTATATAGGCGGTGTTCTGTGTGCATTGTCTGCTTTAGCATTTTACAGCCTTCACATTCGTTTAGGTAATCAAAAACGTTTTCAGCCAGCACCTGTTGAACCAGTCGGAGAAACTGTTACTGCTTGATGTGTTTCATATTGTTATAACCAATATGGTTACAAATTGCGCCTTTTTTAAAAAGGAAAGCGCTATTTGTGAACACGGGCATTATATAATCGGGTGACCCAGGAAGTTTGAAAATTGATCAAAGATAACTTGGCCTTCTCTTCCGAAAGATGCTCATCAATCTTCTTTACATAAAGAACATATTCCTCAGATGGCAGCAATTGCTCAAAAAAAGGTAGACCCGGCGCGTAGATAAATTGTCCACCTGGTTTTAGTGCGCTCAAAATCTTCATATATTGACGGGCATATGGTTGGGGGTTGCCGTGAGAATAATAATGCTGAAATAGAAAATGGTTAGAGAAAGCCATATGTGAGATGACTGTTCCCCAAAAAGATTTTCGTAAAGGCATATTCAACCAATCCTCGGCAATCAAACCCTGATGTGATCCAACCAACCGGTCAATCCCCACAGCCTGAATCCCTTGTTGGCGCAAATAGCGAACCAAATAACCATCTTTTCCACAACCAATATCCAGAACCGGTTCAATTAAGTTTGATAATGTGAGGCCCATTATTTCCATCTGAAACTGAGGGGAATACTCTCGGCAAACCACCTGTCTGAAAACCAGAATATTCGGAATTATTTCAGTAGTTGGATCCCCAAAACGAACCAAATTGTGGCTGAGATCTTCAAAATGAGCACGGATTAATTGATTTAATTCCTCCTCCAGTTTGTCATATTCTTGATTGTTAATCAAAATTTGTTTGATAGCTTGAAGATAAGCCCGGTAAAGAATTTCAAGACGCTGTTCTTCTTCCATATTAAAATAGATAAACTGATTGGAAGCATACGTAAATTCAAGTGAAGCCATCAAAAACACCTGAACCAGGTTATTGAAAAGGTGTTTATCTTCTAATATTTGAAGTATCGCCTCACGTTGTTCCACCAAAAAAGGGATAGTTTCAGGGTGAATCTTCAGAAACGCATCATCTTTGTGATAAACATCCAGTAAGTTCTTATCCGAGTTTTTCTGGTAACGTTCAATAACTGCTCGAACCAGCCGAGGATATATATCATCGATCAGATACTGATAACCTTGTAAAGGGATATCCATACAAATCACCACTTTAAAAGATGATTGCATTGTAGCACAATCAATAGCCCCATATCTAAAAATTTTCAATTAGAAGGGGTTATTAGTTATAAAGAAACTCCGATAAAAGCAAAAGGTACGTCTTGAAAAGCTTAAATGATTGCACTACTTGCATCATCTCTATAACAAGATATTTATGGTTTGAGCCTTCCGTCATAATTATTATTATTTCCCAATACAGCATGGATATACGGCATCCAATCACTGATTGGAATCTGTTGTGGGCAAACCTGTTCACATTCCCGGCAGGTGATGCAATTCTCAGCCCTGGATTCAATATCCATTTGCCCATACGCCCAGCGTGCGTGTCCCCAATTATCCAGCATATTGGCCTTATTTAACAAATCAAAATTCTCCGGAATACTCACACCGTTCGGACAGGGCATGCAATAATTACATTTTGTACATGGGATTGGGCACAATGCGCGATATGTGGCACGAACTTGCATAATAGTGCCTTTTTCTGCAGAACTGAATGAACCAATCGCAGCATTTTCCGCAGAACGAATATTCTCTTCCACATGTTGCGGAGCACTCATTCCGCTTAATACAACACTTACTTCAGCCTGATCCCACAACCATTGTAAAGCCCAATCAGTCGGAGTCCGTCCTGATCCTGTTTCAGACATAATAGATTGAATGATTGTCGGTGGGTTGGACAATCTACCGCCTAACAGGGGTTCCATAACCACCACTGCCAATCCACGGGCTGCCGCCAGACGCAAACCATGTGTACCAGCTTGTTCTTCAATATCCATGTAGTTATATTGAATCTGACAAAAATCCCAACCTTCATATTCCATGATGATATCCTCAAATACCGGGTAATCATCATGAAACGAAAATCCAATTGCGCTAACTTTGCCGCTTTTCACAATTCCATCAGCCCACTCACGTACTCCCAGCGCTTTCAGATCTTCCCAACGTTGGTGGTTAAGAGCGTGCAGGAGGTAAAAGTCAATATGATCAGTTTGCAACTTGCCTAATTGTTCTTCCAGGTAGTAATCAAAATCTTTGGTTTCTTTTGTTAACCAAGTCGGCATCTTGGTTGCCAGGTGAACCTTTTGACGATAACCATTCTTTAACACCCGGCCGATGAAAGGCTCGCTTTGGCCACCATGATACGGGTAAGCCGTATCTAAATAATTGATTCCCTGTTCAATCCCATTTAATAACATACTCTCGGATATTTTTTCATCGATCTTTGCAGGATCGCCCTCCAAAACAGGGAAGCGCATACAACCAAACCCCAAAACTGAAGCCTTCCAATCCAATCGACCAAATTGACGATATTTCACCATGCACCTCTTTCAAGAATTTCCAAATAATATCTGGAAACAAAATCCTTATGATTTATTAATTTTAACCCAAAAACTGGAACCGGTTGCATCAACTAACCAAAGTTCGTAACCCTAATACTTCCCATCTGTCAATTCCATACATTAAACCGGCTTAGCGGGTTTGTAGTCTTTAGTAAAATCAATATTCTGATATTTTTATCTAGCTACCTGACAGTTTAAAAAAAAGAAAGAAGATCGACAAAGGAAATCCTGTAAAATTGATTTGCCAAGCAATTTTA
>PHBZ01000010.1 GCA_002840755.1 Chloroflexi bacterium HGW-Chloroflexi-10
GTGAAAGGCAATTGGCCAATGATAAAAACTTTGTTCTCGATTTTTACCCAGTCTTATGACAAACTGTCAGGTAGCTAGTATTTTTATTATATTTCATTCTCAGAAAGTCTACCTTCGCGAATCAGCGCTTGAACACGACCCACTTTACCATCTTGTAACATAACTTTAATACCATGAGGATGGTTAGGACTGCTGGTAAGAATTCGCATAACAACACCTATGGTTAATTGGCCACTACGTTGATTTTGTTTTTCGATAATTTGTACGCGCATCCCTGGCTGAATTTCACTGCGTTTGGGTATATTCATTGTCATTCCTTATTTTATATTTTTTCAAATCATTAAAACCCAGTAACAGAGTTGGATAGTTTTTTATGATTGACTTTTTCCAGATACATGCGATCATCTGCCAGGCGCATCACAGCATCCAACCGGTCATTTTCTGTACCGGTGGCAAAACCTATAGACAATTTCAAATCCTTTTTTTCTTGCATATCTAACCGGGCACGGAGTCTTTCTACAATGGAGGCTACCTCTTCTTCGTCAGTTTGGGGTAATAAGACTGCAAACTCATCACCACCCAAACGCGCAACTACATCTTCCGTGCGCATAACGCTCTTCAACACTTGTGCAACCACTTGCAACAATTCATCACCAGCTTGATGCCCGTATCGGTCATTGACAATTTTTAACTGGTCCAGATCAGCAATAATAATACTAATGGGAAACAACCGGCTGTTTTTAAGACGTTCTAACTCAACCTCAAAAAAGTTGCGATTATAAATCCCGGTTAATAAATCATGCGTGCTAATGCGCACAAGCTCTTGTTCCATTAACTTTCGATCGGTTATCTCTTTGGAAATACAAATTACTGTTGTCACATCTCCACTGGAGGATAAAACTGGTTTCACCGTGGTAATGTAATAACGGTCCCCGTCCGGACGCGGCACACGGACTTCAATGACCTTCATTTGCGCATTAGCAAATACCCATTTCACCACCGCATATCGTTTGTCCGCTTCATCCTGAGGGAACACATCCCAGATTCTTTTATTCATAATCATTTCCAACGACCGTCCAACCCCATCCGCAAACGCTCTGTTGACATACCGGTAGGTTCCATCCGGATAAAAAGCAAATATAGGATCACTGGATTCATCCAATAATACTCTGTATTTCGATTCACTGGTACGCAAAGTATCTTCAATATGATTTCTTTCAGCCTGGTCAGCTTCCAGTATCGCTATTCTATGTTTCAAAGCATCAAGTTGAATAATCAATTCTTCACGAGATAAAATTTCATAATCTGCCATATCTTATTTATAGCAGAATTTGGTTTATTTTTCACTTTATTCAATTGTATACTTAGACAAGGAAAGAAACATTATGGTCTCAATTTTTTTGGATTTTGTCAACAGCCGTTATTACAAAACTCACCCACCATTTCAGGATGGTCTATCCGATCCGGAATGGATCTGGCAGTTTGTCCGAAATTATGAACTGAATATTCCACTAGCTGATTTTTTGCAGTATCAGGACGATATTTTCAATTTGCGTGATCTGATGTTTGATATTACTGAAAAAATCGAAGAAAACGGTCTGGTAAGCGCCGAGGATCTCCATCGTCTTAACCACTTCATGAAACAAGTTCACCTGATATTAGAAATGGAGCTCACGCCCTTAGGCTATCAAACAATTTTTATTCCCGTTGATCCAGGAATAGCCTGTTTATATTTTCAAGTCACTGCTTCTTTTTCAGGATTACTGGCAAAAGGTGATCTATATCGCCTCAAGTTATGCAAAAACCCAGCTTGCCAGTTAGCCTTTCATGACAACAGCAAAAATAACAGTCGCAAATGGTGCGGAAATACCTGCGCAAGCCTGGTAAAGGTGCGTAATTACCGCAAACGCCTGAGGTACCAATCAAAATGAGAATCCAGGTCACTAAATTAATCCGCCAAGCCCAACTTTCCGATGCCGATCAGTTAGCTATCGTCCGCACCAGTACATGGCAGATGGCCTATCGGGGTTTAATGCCTGATGAAATCCTCGATCAATTTAACTTAGAGGAAGAAACCGCTCGCTGGCAATCTATCATCAGTAATCTGCCACCAGACCGCTTCATTTTCTCCGCCTGTCTGGATGAGAAGATCGTAGGTTTTTGCAGTGGGGGTAAAAACCGCGATCAGGATCCGGTCTTTGATAGCGAAATTTTCGCCCTTTATGTTTTGCCCAAAATCCAAAGAACTGGTTTGGGTAAGGCATTACTGGAAAACAGCCGAGCTCACCTGGCAGAGTATGGTTATAAAAAAATGATCATCTGGACCCTCAAGGAAAACCAGCCTGCGCGTAGCTTTTACAAAAGCATGGGAGGGCTTTTGGTACGAAAACGTGAAATAGATATTCGCGGATCTGTATTATGGGAGGTTGGCTATGGTTGGTCACTTCCCTGAACTTTCGAAAAATAAATCATGAAACAAAAATTTCCTCTATAATTAGTTAATAAATCAAAAAAGGAGAATTGTATGCGATACGCAATTTCTGGATCAGTTATGCAATCTTTAGAGATTGAACTCACTCAAGGCGAAGCCATGTTCACTGAATCAGGCGGTATGTCCTGGATGACTGATGGCATTGAAATGGAAACCAACACCCGCGGTGGGTTGATGAGCGGTTTAGGGCGCGCTCTGGCCGGGGAATCACTATTCATGACGACCTATAGTTGTTCAACACCCACTGCCATGATTACCTTCACACCAGAAGCTCCTGGCAAGGTACTCCCGGTTCAATTAGCTCCCAATCAAATATTAATCGCCCAAAAAGATGCTTTCATGTGCGCTCAAAATACTGTCAAGATAGAAATGCACTTCCGCAAACGTTTGGGTGCCGGTTTATTTGGTGGTGAGGGCTTCATTCTGCAAAAACTGACTGGACCCGGTATGGTCTTTTTGGAAATCCCCGGCGAGGTTAAAGAATACAATCTTGCTGCCGGGCAGCGACTTAAGGTTGATCCTGGCCATATTGCCGCTTTTGACCCCACATTGAATTATGACATTGCTATGGTCAAAGGATTGAAAAATATAGTCTTCGGCGGGGAAGGACTATTCCTGGCTACCCTCACCGGTCCTGGTCGCGTTTGGCTGCAAACTATGCCCATCGCAAACCTGGCCCGCAAACTTATGCAATACATGCCTACTAAAAGCAGTTAGTAATCCGTTTTGATTTAACCCGTTGGAATCTTCCGGCGGGTTTTTTTATTTACCTAAATGTTTAGAAAATTAAAAGCTACAATCCATGCTCCAACAGTAAAGCCTGATTTCCAAGCACTTCTTCTGTGAAGCCATCTGCTACTACCGTGCCGCTACTCATCAATACTGTACGCGGCAGGAGTTGCTTGACCATATCCAGATCATGTGTGGCTACCAGCATTGTCTGCGGAAGAGAATGCAATAAACTGATCAGATTACGGCGCGCCCGTGGATCTAACCCAGCGGTCGGCTCATCCAGCACGAGGATATCTGGAATCATCGAAAGAACCGTGGCAATAGCAATCCGTTTTTTCTCACCTACGCTCAAATGGGTTGAATTCCGTTGGATAAATTCCCCCATCCCTACCTGGGCTAACGCTTCTTTCACTCTTTTATCCACCAAAACCTGTGGTAATCCCTGGTAAATAGGACCGTATGCTACATCTTCATAAACCGTGGGGGAAAAAAGTTGATCATCCGGGTTCTGAAATACTAAGCCCACCTTCCCGCGTATCAAATTAAGGGACTGTTTGTTCAGTGATAGTCCTTTAATTTTTAAACTTCCTTGGCCCAATAAAATACCGTTCAGGTGCAAGATTAAAGTAGACTTACCCGCACCGTTTGCGCCGACCAATGCCACCTTTTCACCCTGCCTAATTTTTATGTCAATACCCATTAATGCATGGTGGCCATCCGGATATTGAAACCTGAGTTGATCAATGTCAATTGCCATGTTCATGAAGCACCACCCAAAAGAAATCCCAAAATGATGATCAGGGAAAATAATCCTATCCCAGAAAACAACTGAAATAGCTGATCTCCGCCCAAGGGTGGCTCAACCAGCAATCGTACTTCACCATCATATCCTCGTGAAAGCATTGCTGCGTAGACCCGATCACTACGCTCGAGTGAACGTAGGAAAAGATTCCCGGCCATTCCGCCGGCCACCCTTGCCCGCCACGCAACCTTACCACCGTTCGGATAACCAGCCACTTTACCGCTGCGTGCTTCGCGTGCCCGCAGCAAGCGGTTAGCTTCCCCAGCCATAACAAATATATACCGCCACATCAGACCGATCACTGCCACCAATAGCTTTGGAACCCTCAACCAACGCAGAGCATGTAAAATTTGCGGAAATGGCGTGGTGCTCACCAAAATAATGGCTACTTGAACTGAAAGCCAGGATTTAAACACAATGCTTACAAACCGTTCCAATCCATCAAAACTGATTGTCAAATCCCAATATAAAAATTGGATTGACCCTATCGAAGTCCCGTCAAAGGTAAAAATAAGCGGAAAAGTCGCTAGAACAAAAGGTAAAGTCCACATAGACCGTTTGAGAACATAACCAACCCCCAGGTGCGATGAAATGGCTGCAGAAAGGCTTATGGAAAGAAGCAAAGGAAATACCACCCAGCTACCATGCGGTACCAGACTGCAAGTTAAAATAAATGCCAGGGACAGGGGAAATTTGACTCTGGCATCCAAGCGATGTACCGGGCTGGAGATAGCCCGGTATGGATCAATCACGTTCAGTCCACTCAAGGTTAAACAGTTTCCTCACCCGAAGATTTTTTGCGGCTGGATGCCACGCCGTATGCCACAGCAAAAACGATTATTGCTCCTATAATACCAGCAATAATCGTAGCCAAGGCCTCATTGTTTAACCCTGGCATCACATAATCCGGAACAACGTTATAAACAGCTCCTCGGGCTTTATCCAGAAAACCGATCTTCTCCGCCACCCATTCCAAACCGTCAGGGTGGGAAGATGCTATCGGGGATAATACAGCCAATATAACGGTGACTACAGCACCACCAATCCAGACCGTACGATTATCTTTGTTATGCAGAGTTCCAGCTTCCACCAGATCACGTCGGCTGGCAATTAAAAATGCGACAGCACCCAGAGTAATCAATCCTTCACCGATTCCGATCAACGCATGAATACCACCCATTGCTGGTATAGCCAGGTTAGCTGGTGATGTATTGGAAAGCGCCAGTTGTAATGCAGCAACCAGGGAGGCTATGAAAATGGAAGTCCAACCTGCCAGAAAACTGCCAGTTAACAAGCCCCAACGTTTACCATTAGAAATTTTTTGAAACAGACGAAACATGGTATACGAAACAGCAACACCGATAATGCCCATATTAAAAATATTGGCACCCAACACTAACAAACCACCATCCTGAAAAACAATTGCCTGTACAGAAACCACACTGGTCATTACCAGTACGGCCGCCCATGGACCTACCAATATAGTGGCAATGGCTGCTCCCATCAAGTGACCTGAGGTGCCACCAGTGACTGAAAAATTTAACATCTGGCCGGCAAAAATAGCCGCTGCCAGAATACCCATTAAAGGAACCTCTTTTTCTCCTAATTGTTTATTCACTTTTCGCAATGCAACGGCAATGACCACTGCAGAAATTACCCAGAAAATGATTGAAACAACCACAGAAAGAAAACCATCTGGGATATGCATAGGGGTTGGTAAATACAACATAATATCACTCCTTATTCGCTTGGATGCGATAATTATATCCTTATTGCAATTATTTGCAATAAAAAATCATGTCAGAAAAATACCATTAATAAGGTTGTGTCTATATTTTGGAAAGTAAACCAAAATTCATGTACAATTATTTTGAAACCCATCAACCAAAGGAAAACCTATGGCAAAACATCTTGTCCTTGTTGCCGGTAATATCGGTTCCGGAAAGACCTCCTTAACTGAGCGCATAGGCGCACGTTTAGGATGGCGTACTGCATTTGAATCAGTTGTTGACAACCCCTACCTCCCCGACTTCTACGCTGAAATGAGTAAATGGTCTTTCCATTTACAAGTCTTTTTCCTGGGGCACCGAGCTGAACAACATTTAGTTATGGCTTCTGACCCACGCTCTGCCATCATCGACCGCAGTATTTATGAAGATGCTTTCATTTTTGCGCGTGCGCTGCATGATATGGGAAATATTTCTGAACGTGATTATCAGACTTACCAGAAAACATTCCAAATGATTGTAAAAAGCCTGCCAGCACCCGCCTTACTGGTATATCTGCATTGTCCGGTAAATACTTTGATAGAACGCATTCGTCAACGAGGGCGCAGTATGGAATCTGGGATTGCCCCTGAATATTTAAAACGTCTGGAAAGCTATTATGAGGAATGGATGCAATCATTTGATCTCTGTCCTGTACTCACGATCAGTACTGATGATCTTGATTTTGTCCACAAACCCAAACATCTCGATCTGGTTGTTCGCCGTATCCAGGAAAAACTCACCGGTAAAGAAGAAATGGTCTTCAATGACTGAAAAAATCACCCCAGTTCCAGAACACCAACTGGTTGTTCCGGGTAGAACAAAGCCTTATATTATGGCTCATCGCGGCAACAAAGTTCTCTGCCCCGAAAACACAATAGCTTCTTTTCGCCAGGCCATACAGGATGGTGCAGATATCCTTGAAACCGACTTGCATCTAAGTCAAGATGACGTGTTTATGTGTATCCATGACAGCACACTCGAACGCACTACCAACGGAGTCGGAACTGTTAACGCAAAAAGCCTGAGTGAGTTAAAACAACTCTCCGCTTCTAATGGACGTCCTGAATTTGAGCAGGAAACTATCCCCACTCTAGCTGAACTGGCTGCCATCCTGCCCGCGGATGTTGCCCTGGCCTTGGAACTCAAAACCGATAGCTTTCTGGATGAAAAAATTTGTCGCCAATTGGTTGAGGAGCTTACCACCCTGGGGATCCGAAATCGTACCCTGGTGATCTCTTTTTCCAAAGCGCGAACTTTGGCAGTTCATCACCTGGCTCCGGACATTCCTGCTGGTTTAATCACCATGTCCGGTTTGCGACCGGACGCAGAAATGCAAATTGTCGGTCCATTTTGGCCGCTTTTATGCGCAAACCCATTCTATATGAAAACAAGCCGATCGCGCGGGCAAATCGTTTGCCCTTTAGATCCAACCCCCGACTCGCGACTGAACTGGTATCAGCGTCTGCGGGTAGATGCCATTCTTACTGATAATCCACAAATCACCTGCAAACTGGTAAAAAAATATGAGTGATCCGGAAAAGGTCCTTAAATCCACAATTCGTACATTCCAATCCCAGGCGGACGTAATGGCAGCCGCAACCCTCACCAATCAGGAACACTGGCGCAGCGAAACACCTCTCGAATTAGCTGCTTACTATGTGTACGATCCGGATGGTTGTTTTATTGCCGAAGTGGACGGTATATTGGCAGGGATTTGCATCGCCACAGTTTATCAGCACACTGGGTTTATAGGTGAATTAATCGTTCAACCGCAATACCGCAAACACCAGTTGGGAACTAGATTAATGCAAACTGCAATCGAATACTTGAACAACGAAGGTATTTCATGTATTTTTTTGGATGGGGTTCTTAAAGCAGTTCCATTATATGAACGCCTTGGATTTCTCCCACTTTGCCGGTCTTTACGCCTCTTCGGGCAGGTTTCAGCACGCGAATTCACCCACATAACACCCATTCAAACAATTGATTTACCACAAATATTCGACATGGATTTGCAATTCTTTGGCTCAGACCGCTCCTTCTTCCTGGAGCGCCGTTTACGTCATTACCCGGAACTTTGCTGGAAATGGCAAGACATCAACGGCCTGCAAGCCTATCTTTTCGGTCGGGTCGGTATCGGTGGCTGGGTTACCGCAGGACCGTGGGTCAGCCGGCGAAGTGCACAGGAGACATTACCACTGCTTGAACATTTCCAGTCTGCCATTGGAAACCAACCTTTCAGTATAGGTGTGCTAGAAAGTACAAATCAAACTGTTCAATTGCTAGTTCAGAATGGAATGCAGCCTAATCCAGAACCACCAATGCGTATGTTTCTTGGTCTGGTCCCCAACATGGTTGGATCCGAGCAATGCCTGGCTATCGGTTCTCCAGCAAAGGGGTAAACTCAAGATCTTTTCTTATAGTGAACAATATTCTGCTCTCGAAGCCTTGCTGCAGCCGCCTCAGGGGTAATATCACGTTGTGGCATCCCCAGCATTTCAAAACCGACCATAAATTTTTTTACAGTCGCTGAACGCAGCAAAGGTGGATAAAAATGAGCATGCAGCTGCCATGAAGTATAATCTTTCCCATCACTAGGTTTCTGGTGAAAACCCATCGAATAAGGAAAACTGATCTCAAACAGGTTATCATAACGTACTGTTACCTGCTGTAAGATATCTGCCATCCCACGCACTTCCTCTGTGGTCAACTCAGGCAATGAAGCTACCGGTCGGTGCGCAATTACCAAAACTTCGAATGGCCATACCGCCCAGAAAGGCACCAGTGCCGTAAAATCATTATTAATTGCTACGATCCGCTCGCCACTAGCTTGTTCAGCTTTTAGATAATCCCCCAGCAGGGTACTACCGTATTGTTCAAAATAAGCTTGCTGGTGTAACATTTCCTTAGCCGGCTCATTGGGAATATGACGGGTAGCCCACACCTGGCTATGAGGATGCGGGTTGGAACAGCCCATCACAGAGCCCTTATTTTCAAACACCTGTACATAATTGATAAATGCCCGCCCACCCAAGTCTGCCGTCTGGTCACTCCAGGTTTGAACAACTGCTGCCGCATCACCCAATTCCAATTCAGGCAGACTCTGGTCATGCCGCGGGGAAAAACAAATTACCCTGCACAATCCATCATCTGCCTCAGCCTGAAAAAGCACTTCTTTCATCGATGTATCCATCCCATCTACAGGCGGCAGAAGTGCAGCAAAATCGTTATCAAAAACAAAAGTTTGTTTGTAATCCGGGTTTGTAATAGTGTCCCCTACTCGCGAATTGCGTGGGCACAGGTAACAGGTTGGGTCATACCGCGGTAGGTCAACCTGACTTGTCTTTTCCATCTGTCCTTGCCATGGGCGTTTGGCTCGATGTGGTGAAACCAATACCCACTCACCATTGAGTATGTTAAGTCTGCGATGTGGTCTTTCAAAATCCATAATTTTTTAGCTCCAGTCACGCAGGAAGAAACGAAAATCCCGCGGAGGCAAGGTGATTAATTTGTCATCCAAGACAAAAGTTTTTTCATTACGGGTAAAATTAAACGCAATTCGATGATTACCTCTTTGTTTTACAATTACACCATCCGGTAAATCGTGGGTATTATTATTGCGCACAGAATGGGACAGATATTTGAGAATAGCTTTTAACTGATCATACAATGGATAGAAACCAAGATAATATACTGAACCGGCCCCATAAGCATGCTCTGTCATTGCGATCTTTCCAGCTAAAGGGCCACCCATATAGCGCACCAGAGCATTTACAGCTTCATTTTCATCCGGATGGATAGCTTCTATCCAAAATCCCACCTCTCCCCCCAATCCAGGAATTTCTGACCGGATACTAAAGTGAACATCATCCGGCAAGGATTGCCACCCCCCTACACTGGCTCCTACCAAACCACGTAACAATCCCGGTAAGCTATCCTCTACCACAAGGTTCGACTCGGTTTTCATACCGGAACGTGCGCCCAATAACAAGGTACCACCCCGTGCGACATAGGCTTCCAGGTGATTGACAACAGTCGACGTGTTAAGATAGAGTAATGGCGCTAAAACCAGTCGATATTCGCTGATATCACTATCCTCGGGCAATAAATCCACATTAATACCCAGAGCTGTCAGTACACGATAATATGCAAATAACAATCGGCGATAATCAAAACCAATGCGGTGAGGTTGATCTTCCAAAGCCCATAAATCCTCATAACGGGTCAGTATGGCTACAGAAGATGAAAGAGCTTCCTCCTTGAGTTGTTGTAAAACCGGGCCTTCAGGAAGAAAACTGATAATATCCTGATACCCCATATCCGGACTACCATCATGCGTCAGGATGCCGGACTGAAATTGTTCCTGAGCAAAACGACTGGCACGCCAATGATAATACATTACCGCCTCTGCTCCGCAGGCAATCGCGTGCCATGTCCACAATCTTACCGTTCCCGAACGCAAACCAGGGTTTATCTCTCCCCAATTGATATGCCCACATTGTTGTTCCATAATCCAAAACGGTGCATTCTTAACCCCATGTGTCCATGCGTGAAAAAAACCGGTTATGTAAGGATCACCCACATCATAAGCTGTTTCCGGCACGCTATCCCAAGGAGCATACAATAATAAACTCAATTTTTCAGCATCCCCGGTTGGGAAAGAATTCCAGGCTACAAAGTCCAACATTTTACTTAATTGAAATGCATCCACATGCGTGGAATCATGATTTATGGAATGGGTAATGAATTGTTGATGAGTGTAAGTACGTAAAATATCAGCTTGCAAATTACAATAAGCAATCCATGAATCCGATGAAAATCGGGCATAATCCAAAACATGTGAGGGGTTGTTTTCAGCAGACATTTGGTTGGGTGGAAAAATCTCACTCCAATCCGAAAAGGATTGGCTCCACAAAACGGTACCCCATGATTCATTTAATGTTTCTAAATTTCGATAACGTCCTTGCAGCCAGGAGCGAAATTTTTCTACACATTCATTGCAATAACAAACTGCTGTTGGATCAGTCCCAAATTCATTGTCAATCTGCCATCCGATGACTGCAGGGTGCTTTCCATACCGGTCAGCCAGTGCAGTAATAATTTTCCGGGTATGTTCCTGATAAGCAGAATTATTTGCGCAAAAATGTCGACGGGATCCGATTTTTCTGTGTTGGCCATTTCCAACCTCCGAAAATTTTTTCAAATCCTGTTGGATCAACCACGGAGGTGGCGCAGCTGTTGGTGTTCCCAAAACAATTTCCATACCAGCTGTGTGAAGGATTTGAACAATCCGATCTAACCAATCCCAATTGTAATGCGCAGGAGTAGGTTCAAGTTTTGCCCAGGAAGATTCCCCCAAGCGGACAATTTTTAAACCCAGCTCACGCATCATATCAGCATCCTGCTGCCACAGGCTCTCAGGCCAATGTTCCGGATAATAACAAACACCTAATCTCATATCGCGATTCTTTCAGCATTAAATTATTCCATTCACTCAGAACAAACCCCGGCTAAAGGACATTGCTCAACAATACAGAATCATAAACCAGAATGAAGCTATAGACATAAAACGCCTTTTTCTGAATGGGAGAAATAAATTAATGCAAAATAAAAAATGCAGTTAATGTTCATTATATACGAAATTTTATATCGATCGTCAAATTTTTTTAATTTTCGATACCGAAATAGAGGTGGGGTAAGCGCCTCTTTTATTAAATAGTCAGCAAATATGAATTTTCGTCATCAATTAGCGAACAAATTTCTTTCCGGTTGCCAGCTCCACACATTTATAACCACCATCATAAATTCCTATGCTTTTATTTTTTATGATGCAATCACAGAACAATTCTAACAAATCATTTTCATCCGACATTAAGTCAATTGCCTGTAAGGTTTGGGGAATTGTGCGTACTTCCACTGTGCCGTCTCCAATCTCTGCACCCCGGATTGCACCCCACATTTCATGTCCACCAACCCTTTCATTAAAAATTTTCGGTACCGGATAAAAAGCCAATTCGCTCGGCTTTGTGATTAATACATCCACCACTCGCATCAGATAATTGGTGGAATAGACTGCATGAAAAGTATTGTCATGCAAAAAGACATGCAGACCACCAACTGACTTTTCACGAATATTATCGGTAAAAGCTTTTGTATCACTCCAGGTAAAATGGGTCTGAATCATATCAAGATGGTCTTTTAATTCTTCTTGCAACCACTTCCAATTATCCTGATGATCTCCCAAATTTATCATCAGGGTCAGCTTTTCTTTTTGAATTAACGGAATACAATGTTCAATAATCGCTTTAAATAACTCGCGCTGTGCACCAGCTCCACCCATTGTAACCAAAAAACGACGTGGTTCTCCCGCTTGCATTCTGCGAATCCGTGCAGCACAGTCCAACTCTATATTTTCCACCAATTCATGGTCAATCAAATGTCCCACATATCGAATAGACTCTTTGGGTAATGGATTAAGAATTTTGTTCTTCTCGTCAAATCCACGCATGGCTCGAAATCCATAATATCCGGAAGGAGATTGAACACCATGGATTGCACCTTCGGTCAATTGAAAAGCCATCGGCCAATTATCAAACATCATATCCACCACATTAGTCATTCCCCCGGCAACTGCACCCATACAGTTCCACATGTGAGCTGTAAGAACAGGCATATCTGCCGGTAAAGCTTGATACAAATTGCGGAATAACTCACTCATTTTATAATCTTTTACGTTGGTCTTTAAAAACCGCCATGGCCAACCGACAATCCAGGCATTTAACAGCTGAGTCAAACCCGGGAGAGAAGGTTCTCCTGTTGTTACTGATTCCCAGATATATTTATTAAAGAACGAGTTGCTTTGAGAAATACGTGAGAAACGACTGTACCAAGAATTACAATAATTAATCACATCCGTCGTAATACCGGGGATGGCAAGCAGGTCTAACCAATATGGTGTAAATCCCATAGCCCGTGCACAGGATGCGCCGGCCATTGCAATGCGGTAATGTCCAAACCCCATGCGAATGGTACTGATAATGACACCGTTCTGAGAGTTAAGTAAGTCACCATCTGTTTCACGCAGAATATCCTTGAGACCAAACTCATCACCCAGGTATGGGTTATTTTTAACACTGAGCTGATATTTTTCATTGGGATCGTAATTGAACATTTTCACAAACTTGTTTTGCCAGCGATCCGTCTGATTGCTTTGTTTTTTACTGATAGCATTATTAAAAATAGTATATCTTCCGTTTTCTTTGCGCATTCTTGCTCCTAATTGAACTATGTGTAAATCCATCAAATAATTTTTATACTGATAATCCTTAAAAAGATATTCCGCGAATTTTAGCCCTTAACGCCACTACTCATCGCGCTTTCAATAAAGAAGCGCTGCCCGATAACGAATAGAATCATTGGTGGGATTATGGATATCGCTGCACCCGCCAATACCAGATTAGGGGCATCTGCGGCTCGCCCACGCAGAATATTTAATGCGAGGGTTAGAACATGGTTTTGAGAATTCCCCGTGTTAATAATCACCAATGGCCAGAAGAAGCTGTTCCATGCGTAGAGAAATGTAAACGTTGCCTGGGTAGCCAAAGCAGGGCCGGCAGCCGGGATAAAAATCTTACGCAGAATCTGTAGACGCGATGCACCATCTATCAGAGCTGCTTCCTCTATATCCCTTGGAACAGTAATAAAGAACTGTCTCATTAAAAATGTTCCATACGCGGTAAATACCCAGGGAATAATTAGGGCTGCCAGCTTATCCACCCATCCAATCATCACCATTAATTGATACAATGGAATTATCAAAACCACAAAGGGGATCATAATTGTTCCCAAATAGAGGACAAACAAACGATCACGCCCAGGGAAACGCAATCGCGCGAAAGCATACCCACCAAATACGGATGTAACCAATTGCCCTACTACTACCAAAACAGTGACGAGTGTGGTATTGGTTAATGCTCGACCCATGTTTTGTAATTTCAGAACATCAGAATAATTCTCCGGATGAAACAAAACCGATTCTGACGGAGTACTCAGGCGCACATTTTGATAGGATATTTCAGATAAATTTTTCGGATTGGCAAATTTTCCTAATGAGGTTGCTCCAACTTGCAATAATTGTTGCGATTTTCCAGAAACCAATACATCGAAAATTGGATATTCCTGTCCTTCTACAACCTGAGTTAGAGGAATACCATCCTGAACAAGCGCATTAGCATCCGAAAGTGGTAAGACTATGGTTGCCGTAAGATCATTAACTGGTGCAAAAATACCAGCTTTAATATTTTTCTCCAACAACACATAGTTCAAATCATTCCCATTCACCTCCACCTGATATACTGGTAAAGGTTCTTCGTAGCCGGATATTTCCATAGTAAGCAGTTCTCGTGGCAACAAACGTGGCGGGTAATTAAATGTATCGTTTGGAACCTTAAAAGATGTGAAAATCATAAATAAAAATGGAAACAACATCACAACTGCAAAGGCAGAAAGGACTATATACGCCAGAAAGTTGCGCATGATTTGGGTAAATTTATACGATTTCAACATGGTTAACCTCCTGTTAGGTATCATACGCCTGCGTATTGCGTTGGCGTTGAAATTGGATCAGCGTAATCCCAAATATGACCAAAAAAAGAACCCAGGCTGTCGCAGAAGCATAACCTTGCTGGAAACGCTGAAAACCTTTTTGATACAGGTATAAGACCAGGGTCAATGTGGAATTATTCGGGCCTCCAGGAGGGTTTGTCATCACAAAAACTTGCTCGAAGACCTGTAATGCTTGAATGGTGGTTGTGGTAAGAACAAAAAATGTAGTCGGGGCCAACAATGGCAAAGTAAGATTCCAGAATTTTCGAAAAGCTCCTGCACCATCCACCACTGCAGCTTCGTAAAGTTCTTTGGGTATATTTTGCAGCCCAGCCAAAAATAAAACTGTGTTGTAACCCATTGTTTGCCAGGCTGCCATAATCACGATTGCAATTAAGGCGGTTCGGGTATCTGATAGCCAACGCACTTGTGGATCCAAGATGGCAGTGCCAAATAAATTATTCCAGAAATTAACACCACTGGTTATAAAAAAATTTATATACCCAACGGCTGCATTATATAACCACTGCCAGATTAGAGAGACACCAACGGTTGCTGCAATACTAGGTAAGAAGTAAACCGCCCTGAAGAATTTCATTCCCGGGATTTTGCTATTTAATACATTGGAAAGCAGTAATGCCGGAATAACACTTAGTGGTACTGCTAACAAACAGAATAACAGTGTATTACCAAGAGATATCCAGAATAGTTTATCCTGAGCTGCTACCAGATAATCTTTCCCAAAAATATTAAAACGAGTTAATTCATCAAAAATAGTGGTATCCACTGCTTCTGTCACCACCTGGTCTGAAGTTTGAAGTTGTTTTACATCCAGGTTGAATATCTTGGCATAATTTTCCAATCCGATCCAACGCTTGTTGCCGAAAGCATCCCAATCGGTAAAACTTACATACAGAGAAAAAAGCAAGGGGCCAGCAAAAAAGAGGAGAAAACCCAAAAGGTTTGGGGAAAGAAATAGATAACCGTCAATCGCTTCTTTATGAAAACTATTGGCATTCAAAGCAATCGCGGCCGGTTCCCGCCAGATATTCAGCACATTTAAAGCAAATAAAACAGAACCCAAAGTAAGAACAAATGGGGTGAAATTCACCATTTGCTGAAAAATCGCCACCAGTCCCTGAAAAATTCCAGCCAATATCAGGAAAACTATAAAACTAATCAGGGCTGTCCATTTTCCAACCTGACGAAAGCGTTCAGCTCGATCATAATTACCTTCATAGCGATCACTCATTGTTGAAATAAAGTAACCAGCGGCTACACCCAAAAGAGCAGGGATGGCTTTGGCAAACGTAGCTCCAAGGTTATCAATACCGGTAAATATGCCCAGGAAATGTAAATCCAATAAAAAAAAGGCGATAAAACCCAGAAAATTTACAGCCAGAGATAAAGTTCTACCTCGCAACCGGCAAAAGAATAATTCAACAGCTGCCCAGGCACTAGTTGAGCCAAATAAAAAAACCACCATCATCAAAACAATACGTAGTACCCCATGTATTTCATTTAAGAATTTTTCAGCCAGCAAAACACTGAAAAATATGTAACTCAACAGGGTCAAGACCACGTGCCAGACCATTGTCAATCGAATCATGTTTCTGGTCTTTGGATTGATTGTTATTAAGGTAGATATATCCATACAATTACTCCTGCTGAACAATGTGTTATTCAGTAGCTGCATTGTTTCATTGTGTTTTCGGGTTTTAATGGATTTATATAATAATGAACGATTGCAAAAACAGAGGTAAAACCCAAAAAGTTTTCAATGAGCCCGCCCAACTGGTGGAAGGGCGGGCTCTTGTCAATTATTATTGACCAAATGCTTTATTAGCTTCGGAACAGATAGTTGCTTTGAATTCTTCGATAGAGAGCGTACCAGTTAAAACTGCATTGACTTTTGCACCCATGACTGCATCGAATTCGGGCCAATTTCCTGCCCATAAAGGACCTTCAGCTGATGGATTGGAAGCCTCAGCAATTCCATTCAGGAAAGCCTGGTTATTATCCGGGGGTGTGAATGTTAAGAAGGAATCTAATGCTTCCTGACTCACACGGCTGGGGATATTTGTACCCAGGGCTGAGATTTGTGCTTGAGTTTTAGCTTCGGTAAGTGCCTGAACCAGTTTCCATGCTTCTTCAGGATGCGCAGTGTTAGCATTGACAACATAAGCGCCCCAGAACAGCCAGTTACCAGGTCCATTCGGACCAGAGGGTAATTCAACAACGTCCCAGGTGAAATTTGCATTGGCTCGGGTACCAGGGGTGGCCCAGCGACCATTTTGGAACATGGCTACTTTTCCAGCCATGAAGGGAGGTTCACTGTCTTCACCATAGGGAACAGCAACGTCATGATCCACATACAAGGATCGTTCGAATTCAAGACCAGCAATTGATTCGTCGGTGTCCAGTGCGCAAGCTGAACGATCAGCGTTAAAGAAACCACCTCCAGCTGAATTAATCCATACACCGTAAGGACCCCACCAGGCATTGGCGCCATAACCATAGATATCAGTTCCCAAAGCGCGTACTTTCTGAGCAACATCCAGGAAGGCTTCCCATGTCCACTCGCCATTTTTGGCTAATTCGCGCGGATCGGCAGCCCCGGCTTCGTTGATAAGATCCATATTCAGGTATAACGCAAAGGTGGAAACATCTCGAGGCAAACCCCATAATGCATCATTACCCATACTTTCCGGATTATATGTCAGATGGAACATTGGGCCGGAATAGAATGCGGCCGTATCGAAATCTCCGACCATATCAGCCATATTCAGGATCAAGCCACGTTTTGCAAAATCAGCTACATCGGTTCCAGGAATCCAAAAGACATCAGGGGCGGTTCCAGCTCCAATTTCTGTTTTCAAAACATCTTGATAACTGGAAGATTCGCTTCCACCCGGTTCATAAACCAGAGTGATCCCTTCCAATTGAGTGTCCAATTCCTGGCTGATAGAGCTATAAACATCGATCTCAGCCTGGTTATCCGGGCGTGTGCGCCAACGCAATTGAATTTCCTCTGCTACTGGATCAACAACTGCTACGGTTGGTTCCGTCTGGGGTTGGTCAGCAGGAACCTCGGTCGGGGCAGCGGGTTGGCAGGCCGTCAAAAGCATACTGAGTGCAATAATGCACACAATTAATGTTGAATAGAACTTGCGATTCATTTATACTTCTCCTCATTTTTTTTATTGGGTTTCGGGTTGATTAATTGTTTTTTTACAACAAACGAGTTTTATTGATTGCCACCTCCTTCCTGCATTATTTGCGCAGTTGATTTTCGATTTTCTAGTTTCACTGGAAAACGCCGGTAAGATTGTTGGCTTTCCGGCTGTGTTATTCGCTCGATCAGCAAACGGGCTGCTTCCTGCCCAATCGTATTCATGTCCTGGGATATGGTCGTTAATGAAGGATCAAAATAGGATGCCAAAGGCATATCATCTACACCGATCACAGAGACCTGATCGGGAACTCGGATACCCAAATCACGTAAGGCACGAATAGCACCAATAGCCATTCGGTCATTTTGAGCGAAAATGGCTGTAAACGCAACACCCTCTTTAAGAGCTTGAAGAATTAAATGATATGCAGATGTAGCTGTCCAATCCCCGGTTAAAATCCATTCAGACCGAACGGAAACCCCAGCTTGTTTTAATGCTGTAATATATCCTTGTTTACGATCCTGGGTACAGGCTTCATACTCCTGACCAAGAATACAGAGGATATTACGATGACCTAATTCCACAAGGTGGTGTGTAGCCTGATAACCAGCATTTTCATCATCTAACGCCACCCAACCGACCTCAGACCGACTAGAAACATCACCAATAAAAATCGTGGGGAATTTATCAGGCAAGAAATCCGTGCGATGATCGATATATGGATTAATGACCAGCAACCCGTCAATACGTCTGCTTTCGTATAATTGCTCGATCAAAGCCGAAAATTCTATTTCAGATGGCGCTGAAGCGGCCAGCAAAAAATAACCATGCTGACGTGCCATCAATTCTGCCCCTTCAATTATTGCAGCAAAAGTATAATCCACCAAATTGGGCGATATACAGGCGATCGTATTGGTTTTTCCTGCTGCCAGAGAACGAGCGGACGCATTAGGACGATATCCAAGGACTTGGATGGCGTTTTCAACTGTTTGACGGGTTTCTGTGGTGACTTGTTCACGGCCATTGATTACCCGCGATACTGTTTGATGTGAAACACCAGCATATTTTGCAACATCTCGAATCGTTACGCGATTACGTTCCACAGTACTCCTCCGGCAAAACGGATTACCTTTCCGCTTGTTACCGGTCATGTTACCGGTCACATGCTCTATTATAAGGAATCACAATACTTTGTCAATCCCCAAATTTTCTTTCGAACCAAACTTCCCCATTTTCAATTAACAACTTGTCAATTTAAAAAGATTAACGTATCCGGAATAAATTAAATGCTAACCAAATCCTAATTTCTGCAACTTTTTTTGCTGTTGTGCGTATATAATCGTGAAGCAGGAGAATGCGTGAACGACATCGATCCCAAAATTCTAAGCCAGGCCCAACATGGTGATGAAATGGCTTTCAACGAAATTGTTGAAACTTTTCAAACTCCGGTATTTAATCTTTGTTACCGGATGTTGGGAACTGCCGAAGAAGCAGAAGATGCTGCTCAGGAATCGTTTTGGCGGGCTTATAACGCCATACAAAAATACGACCCTGCTCGTTCTTTTGGTACCTGGCTACTTTCGATTGCTGCACATTATTGCATCGATCAACAAAGACGGCGGCGACTTCCTGTCACAGAGATGGACGAAATCATGGAAGAAACGGCTGCAGATACAAACATACCCAACCCGGAACATGCTGCTGTTGAAAATGAGCATCAAACGCAAATACAGGAATTGTTAGATACCTTACCCGAGTTGGATCGTGCTGCCATTGTTTTACGCTATTGGCAGGATTATTCAGAAGAAGAAATCAGCCTGGCATTGAACATCTCTATAAGTGCCGTAAAAAGTCGCTTACACCGCGCAAGAAAAAAATTAGCCACTGTTTGGGAAAATAAAAGTACAACTACCAGTCAAGTGGAAAGGATGCACAATGGGTCACCAGCCTTTTGAAGAATGGATATTAGAAGATCAGTATAAAACACCCCAACAATCCAGGTTGCTGGGACAGCATATCAGTGAATGTACTGAGTGTGCAAATCTCGCATCGGCCTGGCAATCCGTGGAGAAACAACTGCTCAGCGCACCTACTGTTTCCCCTGCACCCGGATTTACCAGTCGGTTCCAAGCTCATCTGGCATTTCGAAAGATAGAGCAGCAACAGACTCAAGTTATTAAAACCCTGATCGTTATTGGCAGTGCCGTATTTCTGACAATGGGATCAATCTTTACTTGGATGCTGCTCACACATTCGGTTGGTGATTTAATCGTTAATGGCGTTTCCTTTTTTACCGGTATCCTTCAAGGTTATATCAATATTCGCGCGATGGTTATTCAGTTCTTCCGCAATGCGCCACCTTATGCACCATATTTATTCTGGTTAATTGTGGCGGGCTGGGGAATTGTGCTTACGTCTATGTGGGGCGTAACCATCTGGCGTATTTCGCGACAAGGAGTTTTTAAAAATGAATCAAACCAATAAAATCTTTTCACTGCTTTTGCTATTGTTCGTCCTGGCTGTTAATACCAGTACGGCTTTTGCAAATCCGGTAGCCCCACCCCCGCCAATTAATGAGGATAAAGTCGTCATCGGTCAGACCTTTATCCTGAAAGAAGACCAGATTTTAAACGGTGATCTGGCTGTTATTGGTGGAACCGTCTTTCTAAAACAAGGTTCTATTGTCTCAGGAAATGTTGCCATTATTGGAGGTTTGCTCCAGGTTGATGGAACCATTGAAGGGGATATTCAAGCACTGGGTGGATCAATCGAATTACTGGAAAAAGCTATTGTTGAAGGTTCTTTATATAACTACAGCAGTACTTTAACACAAGCTGAAGGGGCACAGATCGAAGGTAGTCAAATAGCTAACCTTCCATTTGAATTCAACTTTGGCGAGTTAACCATTCCATCTACCCCAGGCAGCCCGACAGGACCCAATATCAATATTCAACCAGCAACTAACTTTATCGGCAATTTCTTATGGGCAATTCTGCAAATTCTCGCAATTGCCGCATTAGCCATGTTAATTGTTCTGTTGGCACCAAAGTCTACAGAAAGGGTAGCCACCACCATTGGCAGCCAACCCTTTGTTAATTGGGGTATCGGTTTGCTATCGGCATTTGCTGTTCCGGCTGTACTCGTTATCCTGATTGTTACGCTGATCTTAAGTCCATTAGGATTAATTGGTTTTCTGGTTCTAGCTTGCGCAACAATTTATGGTTGGATTGCTTTAGGTTTCGAGATCGGGAAACGTCTGATTGGTCAAAAGCAACGGGACTTTTCACCAGCGCTGCTGGCTGGGATCGGAACCTTGATTATCACCATCATTGCCCGTCTTTCTGCTGAGGTGCCATGCATAGGTTGGATCGTCGGCGCAGCTCTGTCCCTATTTGGATTGGGTGCTGTAGTCCTTACCCGTTTCGGCACGCGTGACTATCCCTATACCTATTCTGAGGTGCAACCGCCTTCCCCTTCGCTGTTATACTCTACCCCCCTTCCCGAAACTGCTTCTCCGCTTCCCCGAAAAGGACCCAGTTTAGCAGATATTTTAGCCGATGAAGAAAACTCTGATGCTCATTTAATAGATGAAGGTCTTTTAGATGAAGATTTGGATAATAATGACCCATCCCGTTCAAATCCGGAAAAGGAGGATTAGTCATGAGAAAAACCGTATTAATCGTCATTTCCATACTATTGTTAACTTCAATAGCCTGTTCTGTTTCAGTGAATGTTCCTCGAGTGGAAACCGGCTCGAGTGAAGTCCTGGAGATTAATGAAGATTATCCACAGGATGTAGAAACAGCCAAGCTAACCGTTATTATGGGCGGCGGCACGCTCAATATAAGCGCAGGAGGTAATCCATGGGTAAGTGGAACCATTGAGACCAACGTACCTATCTGGCAGCCTGAAATAAACCGTCGCAGCGATTCTTTAGAAATCACGCAGCAAACGAAAGATAATTTTGGTCTTCCTGATGACAAGGTCGATAATGAATGGAATTTACAAATCGGCGATTATCCTACTGAACTGATCATTAAAGCCGGTGCCTACCAGGGAAAACTAGACCTTGGTGGAATTCCGCTCACTAATTTGGAAATCTCGGATGGTGCCAGTCAGGCTGATATCACTTTTGAAAGCCTTAACCCAGTGGTTATGCAGGACCTGCGCTATAAAACCGGAGCCTCTCAAATCAATTTAGAAGGACTGGGAAATGCCAATTTTGAAGAAATGAGCTTTGAAGGCGGAGCAGGATCCTACACCCTCGATTTCAGCGGTGACTTACAACGGGATGCCGACATAGATATCAATTACGGCCTTGGTGATGTTAAAATTATCTTCCCTAAAGGAACCAATGCCCGCATCCAAGTCGAAGGTGGATTGAACAATGTTGAATTGCAAGGAAGCTGGAACATTGATGGTGATGAATATATCCTCAAAGGCAATGGTCCCTTATTAGACTTTCGTATTAAAATGGGAATAGGCAATCTGCAATTAATTGTCCGTTAAATTTTCTATCAGAACAGCAGACACCCTCCATTCTTTTTTCGGATGGAGGGTGTTTTATTCCTGATTCAGCAAATTGGGCGTATAATCGCTCACTGCAAAGAGGTGAGCATTGCTTTTATCGTTATTTAGTTCTCCCTGGTTTTCTGTGGCAATAATTGCCGTTTCCTATATTGGAATCGCAGCAGGTGAAATTCCGCGTTTACGCACCAACCGTACTGTTATTGCTTTATTGGGGGTTGGCTTATTACTCTTATTTCAAAAACTCAAAATGGAACAATTGAGCGCCTATATCGATATCGATACTATTGTTCTTTTATTTTCCATGATGATCCTGAACGCTAATTTGCGTCTCTCCGGCTTTTTTCAGTTGGCAGCCAATCAAGTTCTGAAGTACTCCCGCTCACCGCGCGCTCTGCTGGCGGCTACCGTTTTGCTGAGTGCTGTTCTCAGTGCAATCTTTCTCAATGATACCATTTGTATTATTCTGACACCATTTATTATAGACCTGACCAGAAATCTCAAACGCGATCCAATTCCTTATCTGATTGCTCTTGCCACTGCTGCCAATATCGGTTCCACGGCTACATTGACCGGAAATCCACAGAACATGATCATTGGGGTTGCATCCGGAATCAGTTACCTGAAGTTTGCGTCCGCCCTTGCTCCCATTTCATTTATATCATCAATCGGCGTCTGGGGTGTTCTAGTTCTCTTTTACCCTCAGGAATTCAAAAAAGAAGTGTTCACACAGCCTGTCCAACGCAAAATCCGGATTTATAAACCACTTCTACTGAAAAGTACACTGGTTATCTTACTCTTATTGACCATGTTTCTTAGTGGTGTATCGATCGCATTGGCGGCTTTCCTGGCGGCCTGTTTATTATTGATTACCCGCCGGTTAAAGCCCGAAAAGGTATTTGCTGAATTCGATTGGGGGTTGCTGGTCTTCTTTTCGGCATTATTTATCTTAACCGGCGTTTTAAATAATACCGGGGTTATCCGGGATTTATTCCAACAATACAATTTAGGCGAAAATATCAATTTAATAAGTTTGAGTACCGGCAGCATTGTTTTGAGTAATATCGTCTCCAATGTACCAGCGGTATTACTCATTAAGCCATTCATCGCCCAATTAGCAAACCCTATTCCTGCCTGGTTAACGCTGGCATCTTCCGCGACGCTCGCAGGAAATTTAACCCTTTTGGGTTCTGTAGCCAACCTGATCGTTGCCGAAAGTGCCCGGCACCGCAACATTACTCTTTCTTTTTGGGAATATACACGCGCAGGGATCCTGATAACAATATTCTCTCTGGTGGTTCATTTTTTATGGATTCATTATTTCATCTGGTGATTCAGATAGATAATAGCCTTCCAACGAAATCAACCGATGTACCTCTGGCAATAAATAATAACGATACGGACGTTTTTCCCGAATTCTACGGCGAATTTGGTGTGAGGAAATCTCCAGCAATGGTGCTTCCACAAAAGCAAGTTTTCCCGAAATTCCGGGTATTTGCTCTTCAAGAATACTGAGATCAATTTCATCACCCGGCCGGCGCATCACAATCAATTCTTTTACTGCGTCCAAAATCTTGCGAGGTTCAAACCAATTGGGGAAATCATGCAGTGAATCTCCCCCAATCAAATAGTATAGATCAGCTTGGGGGTATTGAGCAGCAATTAATTGAATGGTATCCAAAGTGTAATGCGGGCCAGGTCGATCCAAATCTACCCGGGACATTTCAAAAAAAGGATTATCACGCAATGCGGATTGAACCAACCTCAAGCGAATATCAACCGGAGTCAGAGGTTGGTTCTGTTTATGTGGCGGATCAGGGGTAAGCACCCACAACAAGCGATCCAATTTTAACTGATCAGTCGCTTCGGCAGCCAGAATTAAATGACCCAAATGAGGTGGGTCAAAAGTGCCACCAAAAATTCCAATCCGCATAGACTAATCCTGCCACTCCATCTCAAATTCAGCGACAAAAACGCTGTCACCTTCTTTAATACCTGCGGCACGCAAGGCGTCTTCTACGCCCAACGACTCGATAAGTTTCTGGAAGCGACGCAAGGAGCCGTCATGTTCCCAATAGGTCATTTTGGCTGCGCGTTCAATACCTTTACTGATTACCCGGTAGCCTTCATTTTCACGTACAATGGAAAATTCGCTCGGGTCTTCTTCCGGACGGTAAGTTGGCATCTGCAGGGCAACCTGTTGTTCAGGTGCTTTTTGTACCAGCTCCAATGCTTTCCATAATACCTGGTTAACATCCTGCCTGGCCATTGCCGAAATTGACATAGGAACATAACCGCGCCGTACCAGTTCTTCCTGAATTGCACCCCAACGTTCCTGGACTTCGGGGATATCCATCTTATTAAATACTACCACCTGGGCTTTTTCTTTTAGCGCAGGGTCGAACAACGCCATTTCAGCATTGATTTGAGAAAAATCAGCAATCGGGTCCTCTGCCATACCATCCAGAACATGAATTAATACCTTTGTGCGTTGAATATGCCGTAAAAAGGCATCACCCAGGCCAGCGCCCATATGCGCGCCTTCAATCAGACCAGGGATATCGGCGAGAACCAATGAATTTTCATAATCCAATTCAACCACACCCAAATTAGGCTCCAGTGTGGTAAACGGGTAATCTGCAATTTTAGGTTTAGCATTACTTACCGCAGCCAAAAAGCTGGATTTGCCGGCATTGGGTACACCCACAATCCCGACATCGGCTAACAATTTCAATTCAAGGCGCAAATTCTTTTCTTCACCAGGTTCACCTTTTTCACCTGTACGCGGAACCTGATGGCGGGCACTGACAAAATGGACATTACCACGTCCACCACGTCCACCCTTACAAACGATCATTTCCTGGTCACGTTCCACCAGATCGCCCAACAATTCACCGCTGTCGGCATCATAAACTATTGTTCCGGGCGGCACGAGGATTACTTTTGCTTTTGCTGAGCGACCAGTCATTTTTTGCCTGGCTCCATTTCCGCCTTCATCCGCAATAAATTTCATGGTGTAGCGCAGTGCATTCAGGGTATTCAAGGTGTGTTGTACCTTGAGAATCACATCACCGCCTCTGCCGCCATCACCACCATCCGGACCACCACGCGGTACAAATTTTTCCCGACGGAAATGTACGGCACCGTCGCCACCCTTGCCGCTTCTTACATTAATTTGCGCTTCATCTATAAACATACAATACTTTCTGTCTTGTCACCAAGGGACGGAAGATCTTCCGTCCCTTGGTGTGTAATTCTGGCCTTTACTTGCCGAACTTAGCTTTGAGGATTTCTACCAACGTTGGCTGGCCGATTTCCTGCAATTCATAACGTACGCGTTGTAAGGGTTTGTTAACTTTGATGACACGGTTGAGGTCAATCGGAGTGCCCGAGAGAACCAGATCCACATCTGAACTGTTGATGGTTTCTTCCAGATCTTTCATCTGATCCGCGCCATAACCCATCGCCGGTAAAATGATTCCGGTATCCGGATATTTCTCATAGGTTTCTTTTATGGTGCGTACGGCAAACGGACGGGGATCCACAATTTCGGCAGCGCCAAAGCGACGAGCAGCCACGTAAGCCGCACCGTATTTCATACCGCCATGTGTCAGGGTCGGGCCGTCTTCCACCACCAAAACGCGTTTTCCACGAATCGCATCAGGATCATCGACGAAGAGCGGAGAGGCAGCTTCTATCACAACCGCATCCGGATTCAAGCGATGGGCGTTGTCACGCACTTTGATCACCATTTCGGCATCGGCGGTATCAACTTTGTTAATCACAAAGACATCCGCATGCAGGGTATTGGTCTCGCCAGGATAATAACTTGATTCATGCCCGGCGCGGTGCGGATCCAGGACAACAATAGCCAGATCTTCTTTGTAGAATGAGAAATCGTTGTTGCCGCCATCCCATAAAACAATATCCACTTCTTTTTCAGCTTCACGCAGAATGGCTTCGTAATCCACCCCAGCATAAACAATCACGCCGTTATCGATATGCGGTTCGTATTCTTCACGCTCTTCGATGGTGCATTCATGCTTGTCGAGGTCAGCATAGGTGGCAAAACGCTGTACTTTCTGCTTAACAAGATCGCCATACGGCATAGGGTGGCGAATGGCAGCCACGCGGAAACCCATTTCGCGCAGGATCAAAGAAACACGACGCGTTGTCTGGCTTTTTCCACTTCCGGTGCGAATAGCCGTCACAGAGACGACCGGTTTGGTGGATTCAACCTGGGTATTTTTAATGCCCATGATGCGGAAATCGGCTCCCGCCTCATTGACCAGGGCAGCTTTGTGCATCACATATTCGTGGGGCACATCACTGTAGGCAAAGACTACCTGATCTACATTGAACTTAACGATAAGCTCACGCAACTCACTTTCCGGGTAAATCGGTATCCCTTCGGGATACAGAGAACCGGCTAATTCCGCCGGATAACGGCGGCCATCAATGTTGGGGATCTGGGTGGCGGTAAAAGCAACCACCTGGTATTCGGCGTTTCCGCGGAAATACACATTGAAGTTGTGAAAGTCGCGCCCAGCAGCGCCCATGATAAGGGTTCGAATGGTCATAAAATTGATCTCCTTTTAGATTAGTTGATTAACCATCGGTTCACATCGCTTCTGGGGCTGTGATGCCCAGCAAAATCAGGCTATTCGCAAGAGCCTGACGGGTTGCCATAACAAGGCGCAAACGCGCTTTTCGTACCGGCTCCTCCACCTGAAGGACCGGGCAATGGGAGTAAAAATTATTAAATGCTTTGGCCAGGTCATAGGTATAGTTGGCCACCTGGATTGGGCGGTATTCTTTGGCTGCCCGTTCCACCTCGCGAGAGAAGCGCGAAATGATATCAATCAATTCTACTTCAGCAGGTGCCATCTCGTAATCCGGCAAAATTGAATCCAGGATTGCGCCGCCGGCCTTACGCAGGATGCTTCCAGCTCGAACGTACGCATATTGCATATAAGGGGCCGCCTGACCGTTGAAATCCAGCGCGCTCTCCCAATCGAAGGTTACAATTTTGGCATTTTCACGGGCTTGCATGGGGTACTTGATTGCTCCAATGCCAACCGCGGATGCTGTAGCACGTTTTTGCGCCTCACTCAAATCCGGATTCTTTTGCTGGACAACATCATACGCGCGTTGGGTCGCCTCGCGGATCAGGTCTTCGAGCAACACAACCGTACCTTCACGCGACGCCATCACCACATTTCCGGGCAAACTGACCAGTTCGTACGGAATATGCTGGCATTGGCTTGCCCAGGGATAACCGGCGATTTCCATGGTTTTGAATACCTGTGAGAAATGCAGCGATTGACGCACATCGACGATATATAACGAGCGTTTCAACTGCGGATAATCTTCAAATTTCTGTTTGGCCAACGCCAGGTCTTCCGTGGCATACAATGCAGTACCATCCGAGCGCAACACGACAAAGACCCGGTATTTTTCTTTTTCCAGGCCGAGGACCTCATCTATCTTGACGATCACTGCGCCTTCCGGGCGTTCATCCTGGGCTATCTTTTTCTCGATGAGCTGGTTGACAATCACTTTACCCGGTTTTTCCATCTGGCTATTGAAATAATAACGGTCAAAATGGATATCCAGCGTTTTATAAAGTTCGTAAAAACCCTGCAGTGACCATTCGCGGGTTTCTTCCCACAAACGCACCACTTCCAGATCGCGTTGATCCCAGCGGACATACAAAGCGCGCACATCAGCTTCCAGTTCAGGATTTTCTTCCAGACGTTTGTTGGCTTCGGCGTACAATCCACCCATCCATTTGGTAAAATCACTTTCCGGTTTTTCACCGGCATGGAAATTCATGTAACACCAGAGCCACTTGATCACATGCATGCCCATATCACCGGGATAGTTAGCACGCACCACGTCATAGCCGCCAAAATCAAGGATGCGGCTGAGGGTATCGCCTAAAATGGCACTGCGTAAATGCCCGACATGAAAGGCTTTATGTGTGTTGGGTTGAGAAAATTCCACCATGACCTGTTCATGTTGGGAGGGTAAGCGGCCGTAATCTTTGCCTTGTTCATGCACGGCATCCACCACACAGCGCGCGTATTCCGCCTGAGTGAAATACAGGTTGAGATAACCTTTGACGGCTTCCACTTTTTCAAAACCAGCCGGCAAACCGAGAAAAGCGGCTGCCTGTTCAGCAAGTTCGGAAGCGCGCTGGGGTACATTAATCTTTAACTGCTTCTGACGTACTTCTGCCGCCGCCAAGGCGAATAATGAGGTAGAAATACCCCAATGCCCACTGAATGGGATCCAGCTCCACTGAAGCTGAATTTCGGGCAGCTCGTTTTTTTGGCAAAACGCCTGTATTTTTTCTTCTACTTGTTCGCGTTCAAGATCAAACATATTGGCACCTATGATAAGAAGTAAGTCAAATTACCTTCAGGATTATATCATGGAGGGGGGGAGGATCGGGAAATAGGATTTAGAAATCATGAATCAGGCTTAAACCAAAAGCAGGAGTTTGGACACTCCCGCTCGCGGTTTTGTTGGTTTGAAACAGAATTAAGCGCTTGTTTTTTGCAATGCAGCCAATTGCTTCATCAAACGGCTCTTACGGCGTGCAGCATTATTGCGGTGAATAACACCTTTCTGTGCAGCTTTATCTAAAGCTTTCACAGCTTCCGCTACGCTCTGTACTGTTACGTCCTGGACATCACCAGTTTCCATCGCCTTGCGGGCTTTGGCAATAAAAGTACGGGCACGACCGCGGTAGACTCGATTGAGCACACGCTTTTTTTCATTCTGTTTGTTGCGTTTTATCGCAGATTTAATATTAGCCAATCTATTCCTCCAATTCACCTAAAAAGAAATTTTAATCTTTTTGAGAGGGAACTGTTCGTCCAAAAAAAATTTCTACTGAGTGCAGCGGGCAATATTATAACAGAAAAAAATGGAAATGGGGAAGGAGTTTAGTAACGGGAAGTAGGAATTTGGAATTTGGAATTAGTAATGAGTACAGAGTAATGAGTACAGAGTAATGAGTACAGAGTTATGTCCTTGTCGTCCCGGGTGGGTCTGGGGATTGGAAAGGTGATGTACTCTTCCTGGTTGATGCCGGGTGGGTCTGGGAATTGGTAAATTGGTGAGTTGGCTGGTAACAGACCCACCCTTGTCCGGGGTTCCTCGACAACATACCTCCCCGACAATATCTCGGGGAGCGTTGCGCCGGAGTGCTTTGCATATTCGTTTTTTCGTTTATCGAGTAATAAATTTCAATCGGAACGAATGTATTTTTCCTTGAAAACCCAATATGCAGGCAGCGAATCCAGAGAAAAGTGTATATGTGGCTGTTAAGATGCAGGTATTTGTTTTGAAACAAATACGGTTCGAATACTTACTACGGACGAACAGGTCTGAAATCAGGGAAGAACAGTAGTAAGGAACAAGTTTTGTTTCACCCAAAAAAATCAATTCAAAACAATTGTTTTTTGGACATTTTTGAGCAGAAGATATGGGGGTTTCACGGGATTTAGCAGCATCTGTGTCTGTATATTAGGCTGTTAAAGTACTGTATTTGTTTTGAAACAATTTGGACAAATGTATTGTTTATGTGATGTAAGTGCGCAATTCGTCCTTGATTATATTAGAACAAATTTTCTTATTTGTCAAGGGGCAATTTTCTGGTGATTTTTTATTGAGGGGTAGTCCTGTTCTTATTGGAAACCCGCCAGAATAATTTCTTAATCTCCCGCTAAAGCGGCACAACGAAAGCCAAGAAAATCGTTTCTTGAATCGTAATAGAAATAACTTCGATTTACCAGCCGCAAATTATTTATAAGACTACTCCAATCGCCACCACGAGCATAGCGTAAGTTTACACCTCCCCAATCTTTTGTGAATTCAGTTACGTTGCCAGCCATATCCATGACACCATAAGGGCTGATATCCAAAGGATAACTGCCAACCGAAACCGGTTCACCCACACATCCGGAGACTCCTCCAAAATTAGTATAGGTGCAATCCGGCACTTGGTCGCCCCATGGAAAAGCCCGGGTATCGTCCGGTCCCCGGGCAGCCTTTTCCCATTCTGCCTCTGTGGGCAATCGTTTCCCAGCCCAATTACAATAATCAGCTGCATTAAACAAAGAAACATACACAACGGGATAATTTACATAAAGCGGGTTGTTAAAATAGGGTGAAGGGTGATAAGATGAGTCCCTAGGGGTATAACATACACCAGCAGCGACACACTGGGCATAATCTGCATTCGTCACCTCGTATTTATCAATATAGATTGAAACAACATTTACCGTTTGTAAGGGAAGCTCATCAGCTTCACATGGATACCCACCATTATGATCCGGATCGCAACCCATCTGAAAATTGCCTGCAGAAATACGAATCATATTTTGAATGGATACATTCCCTTCGGTCCTGAATTCCCAGACTTCACTGGCAGTCGTGGCGCCATACTCATCTGTCGCCAGAACATACCAGTAATAATGATCAGCTGATAATAAACCAGGAGAATAGCTCATTGTTGGGTTATTACCCGAAATCAAAACATCCGGTGTTGTATCATTGGCTTCCAGATAAACGTTATAAGTAACTGAATCTCCGTCTACATCGCCGCTAATCCAAGTCAATGTAGGGTTTATCGAGTTATTGATAGAAGTATCCACCGGAAACGGTGTATTGGGTTCTTGCGGGGAATGATTGGTCGTCTCAAAATCCGCTGCACAGCGAAAGCCTAAAACATCATAATGAGTGTAGATAGGGGAGTATTCGTAAACGCGGTCGAAGGTCCGTAACCTTTTTGAATAGTCATCCCAACTTCCGCCACGAACAACTTTGCTTATCACTGATTCAGGTTGTTCCTCAGGGCCCTGAGGATTATTCACAGACGAACCTATATAATAAGGGGAATACCAATCATTCACCCATTCCATCACATTACCTGCCATATCCATTACGCCATAAGGGCTGGCACCCGATGGATAACTTCCAATCTCAACCGGACCATCTGAGCAACCATTTTTATTAGCCAGCGTACAATCCGGCAATTGATCGCCCCACGGGTATCTCCTAGTATCCGTACTACCACGAGCAGCTTTTTCCCATTCGGCCTCTGTTGGAAGACGCTTACCCTGCCATGCACAATAATTTTTGGCGTTACGCCAATTCACCCTATAAACCGGAAAATTTGCTTTCGTTGGGTCTTGATAATAATAATTGTCAAGACTTGGTTCGGTACAAAATCCAAACTCAACACACTGCCTGTATTTTTCATTTGTTACTTCATACGTATCCATATAGTAAGAATCCAGGTTTACAATATGTAAACGAAATCCTTCATATTCAAGACATTCATCGCCACCATTATGATCAGGATCACAACCCATGGAAAACGTTCCATTCGGGATTAAAATCATATTTTCCAGCGAAACAAAGCCAGGTGTTGCAAAATTCCAAACCGGGCTGGGTGAAAACTCACCACGGGAATCCGTGGCAACAATCTGCCAGAAATACTGACTGTCTGCCATCAAATCGACAGGCGTAAAATTCATGGTTGATTGATCAGCCGATACCAGGATATCCGGCGTAGAATCACCTGCTTCCAGATATACATCAAAAGTAACTGAATCACCATCCAGGTCGCCGCTGAGCCATGACAGAATGGTATCCAGCGGCTGGTTTCTAGAATTATTCAATGGGCTGGGTGAATTAGGCACAAAAGGAGCCCGGGTGGTAGTGGCGGTATTCTTAGCGCAGCGGAAACCCCGATTCGAATTTCCATCAGTTGCCGAATAACTATTGCGATTTGTCAAACTAATCCAAGTTGCTGAGGCATTCCAACCGTCTGATAGAACTACTTTATATTCTCCAGATTGCGCTCCCGGGGGATTACTGGCCGGAGAAATTGAATAATAATTTGCATCATACCAATCATTTACCCACTCCTTTACATTACCACTCATATCCCAAACCCCATAAGGACTGACTCCCAAAGGATAATTGTCAACAGAGGTTGTATCTCCCGCACAACTACCTGTATCACTATGAAAATTTGTCAGCGTACAGGTTGGCGCATCATTTCCCCACGGGTATTGTCTGGTATCGCTGCTCCCCCTGGCGGCTTTTTGCCATTCTGCCTCACTGGGCAGTCTCTTACCGGCCCAGGCGCAATAATCATTGGCATCATTCCAGGAAATATAGACCACCGGATAATTTTTATACTGGGGATCATCGTAATATAAATCTCTGGTTGCAGAAGAAGAGAAATGAGGTGCCCGACAAGTCCCCGCATCCACACATTGAGCATACCAGTAATTTGTCACCGGGTATTTATCAATGCTATACGAACTCATGGTTACTGTATGCAAAGGCAGTTCATCTATTCTGAATGAATTTGTTGAACAATCTGAAGTGGCACAACCCATTTGAAAATCACCAGCCGGAATTTCAACCATCACATCATCAATTGGCTGAAGGGGATCCATAATCGTAAATTGCCAGATCGGGCTGGTTGTAATTTCCCCACGGCTGTCCGTTGCAATGATTTTCCAATAATAGATCGTATTTGAACTCAATGTTCCTGTTAAATAGCTGATTGAAATTTGATCATTGGAAACCAGAATATCCGGGTCACTATTTCCAGCCTCCAAATAGACATCATACGTCACCGCATCCCCATCCGGATCGCCACCGGTCCAGGATAATGTAATGGGATTCGTGGATTCTATGGAACGAAAATTCAATGGAAAGGGGGAAGCGGGTATGTTGGGGGCTTGATTTAATGTCGTGAATTGCCAGACTGGTCCTTCTGTCGATAAGCTGTGGTCCTTTGCAACAATTTGCCAATAATAAGTCGTGTTTGCTGTTAAAGGTCCGATATTATAACTGTTACTACTTTGGTTTCCAGATACAAGGTCGTCCGGTGTAGTGTCATTGGCTTTTAAGTAAACATCATAAGTTACCTCACTCCCATCCGGATCACCTCCCATCCAGGACAATGTTAAATTCAGGTTTTGACTGATTGCTGCATCTGCCGGGTTAGGAGAAGCGGGCACATTCGGAGCATGGTTGGTCGTTGAAAAACTCCAGATCGGTCCGGTTGCAGAACCACCATAGCTATCTGTCGATACAACCTGCCAAAAATAGGTTGTATCGGATGCCAAAGTACGAGTCACATAACTTGTGTCGTTTTGGTTTGATGATACAAAAACATTTGGAGGATTTACTGAAGCGAAGAGAATGGCATATCGAACTGTATCCCCATCCGGATCACCACCAATCCAGGACAAAGTCAGTATATCAGCCTGGTCTACAGCCTCATTATCCGGACTGGGAAAAGATGGTGTATTCGGAGCTTGATTATGAGATGTTGTAAAACTCCATACAGGTCCGGTAGTAGTTGCCCCAAAGCTATCAGTAGCAATGATTTGCCAGTAATATATTATATTAACTCCTAAACTCCGTGAAAGGGAAGTACAATTCTGATCATTTGAAAACAAAATATCCGGAGATTCATCATTTGCTTCCAGATAAACATCGTAGGTTACCGCATCTCCATCCAGATCGCCACCCATCCAGGATAAGGTGATATTATGGTTTTGATTAATTGCTCCTGATTCAGGACTTGGGGAATTCGGCATATTTGGAGAATGATTAATAGACGTCGTAAAATACCAGACTGGGCCAGGTGTGGAAAGCCCGGCACTATCTGTGGCAATGATTTGCCAATAATAAGTCGTATTGACAGTTAATCCCGACCGGTAATAGAAAGTATTATTTTGATCATTGGAAACCAAAATATCCGGTGTGGTATCTCCAGCCTCCAAATAGACATCATACGTTATCATATCGCCATCCGGGTCACCGCCTGTCCAGGTAAGTGTTTGGTTCAATACCTGTTCAATGGCGCCAATTGCCGGGCTGGGAGAAGACGGTGTATTCGGAACGTGATTGAGGGTCGTAAAGCTCCATACTGGACCGGTTGCTGCAGCATTACCGCTATCTGTAGCAATAATTTTCCAATAATAGCAGTCCAGGTAAGAGTTGGATTCAAAACCTGATCAATGGCGGTATTTTCCGGGCTGGGAGAAGACGGCATGCTAGGAATGTGATTGAGGGTTGTAAAACTCCAAACCGGACCGGTTGCTGCAGCATTACCGCTATCTGTAGCAATAATTTTCCAATAATAAGTTGCATTCCCAGTTAGTTGTTCCGTCACAAAACTGGTTCCGCTCTGGTTTTCGGATACCAGAATGTCCGGTGTGGTATCTCCAGCCTCCAAATAGACGGCATACGTTAGCATATCCCCATCCGGATCGCCGCCTATCCAGGATAATGTCAGATTTTGTGCCTGATCAATGGCGCCATTGGCAGGGTTTGGAAATGCCGGCGTGTTTGGAGTGTGATTGAGGGTTGTAAAACTCCATATCGGGCCGGTTTTAGAAACACCCTGGCTATCACGTGCAATAATATTCCAGTAATAGGTAGTATTAGCGGTCAATGTATCCGTTACAAAACTTGTAGTATTGTGATCACCATCCACTAAAAAATCCGGCGAGCTATCTTCAGCTTCCAAATAGACGTCATAGGTCAGCGCATTTCCATCGGGATCGCCACCTGTCCAGGTTAAGGTCAGATTGAGCGACTGACCGCCGGCACCATTTGCCGGGTTGGGAGTAGCCGGGGTAAACGGAGGATGATTGGTTCCCGGGATTTCTTCCCCATTAATCAATAAGGGTAAATATACAGAGTTGCCCGTGCCTTCATCTTTTATTTGTTTTTGAGCCAAAGTATTTAACGGTTTAGCGGTGACATTGCTGTTGATCAATATCAAGCTAACCAACAAAAAAACGCTTATCCCCCAGGACAATCCATTCGCTTTTTTCATCGACGTACCCCTTCCCATGTTTTCTATTTTTCTATGAAGGATGACACTTCACGATTTTGTTCAGAGTTAGAGAAACAATTTCAACAAATCGTATTATTTATTGATGTTTTCTTGCTCAGAGTAATATGGTGTTTCATCCGGGTTGTACTTTGTTCTGCACATTTCCCCGATATTTTCAGTACAAAATAATTATAAGCCTATTAATGGTTTTTACTTATTAAAAAACATCATCTTTATTGAGGACGACGCGCTACATTATACAACGCTGGTTATTGATTAGAAACCGGGCTTTCAGTCATTTTTAGCAGGGCTGCTTGTGCAAACATACCAGCCTTTCCAATCAAAAACCCGGCTTCCAAAATGCGGGATACGGGTGGGTCTGGTTAAGGGTGAGCGCCAAAAAGCGGGTGGGCGAGGCTTCAGGTATTGAACCGGCTGTGTTTATTCTTCCTGCCTCGCCCGTACAGATGGAAGAGCGCATCGGGATGAAATCCCGACGCTAAAGAACGACGCCGGTTTCCTCACAAAAAAACGTTCGGAACTTCGTTAATACGGCTTAGAGATGGGCTGCTTCGCCCGGGTACCTTTATTCACCGATGCAGAGTTTAATGCACTCATTACCACATAAATGGGTCTGCAGGTGTGCACCAACAAGAACCATCACATTATCAGGAGAAACGCACTTGAGCTGCCTGATATTTGGCTTGCCAAACAGATTCATTTAGCTGTGAGTGGGTATTCCGGGATAGAAAGTGTATCTCTCCTATAGTTATAAAAAAAGGGCGACGCGTGCGTCGCCCCTACAGAAATATTACTTATCCAGCAAGGCTGCTAGACCAGGGAGGATTTTGCCTTCGAGCATTTCGAGGGAGGCGCCGCCGCCGGTTGAGATGTGGGAAACCTTGTCGGAGAGGCCGGATTGGTTGATGGCTGCCACGGAATCACCGCCGCCGATGACAGAAACGGCGTTGGAGGCTGCAACCGCTTTGGCCACACCAACCGTACCTTTAGCAAAATTGGCCATCTCAAAGACACCCATGGGACCATTCCAAACTACGGTGCCGGCAGTAGAAATTACTTTTGCGTAATTTTCCACGGTTTCCGGACCTATATCCAGAATGCGCCAACCATCCGGGACTGGACCTACACCGACTACTTTGGTTTCAGCATCGTTATCAAAGGCGTTGGCAATGACCATATCCACTGGCAGGCGCAGCTTATCGCCGGCTTTGGCTAACAACTCACGGGCAGTATCCAGCGCTTCGGCTTCTACGAGTGAATCACCCATCGGATATCCCTGGGCTTTGAAGAAGGTGTTGGCCATACCGCCGCCAATCAACACGGCGTCGGCTTTGGTGAGCAGGTTGTCAATTACACCAATTTTGTCACTGATCTTGGCACCGCCCATAATGGCGATGAACGGACGCGCCGGATTATCAATCGCCTGGCCGAGGTATTTAATTTCTTTTTCCATCAGGAAGCCAGCCACAGACGGCAGGTATTTGGCAACACCTTCGGTTGAAGCGTGCGCTCTATGGGCTGACCCAAATGCATCGTTCACATAAATATCCGCCAGGTTGGCAAATTGCTTGGACATTTCCGGGTCATTTTTGGATTCGGCTTTATAGAAGCGGGTGTTTTCCAATACCAACACTTCGCCGGGTTTCAACGCCGCCGCGGCCGCTTCGGCTACAGGGCCGATGCAATCTTCGGCGAATTTTACCGGGTTAGGGATCAGTTTACCCAGATGGGCGGCCACAGGGGCCAATGAAAACTGCGGATCGGGCTCATCCTTAGGGCGTCCGAGATGGGAAAAGAGGATGACGGCAGCGCCTTTTTCCAACAGGTATTGGATGGTAGGCAGAGCGGAAGTAATGCGGGTGTCGTCTTTAATTTTGCCTTCCTTGATGGGCACGTTGAAATCAACCCGCACCAGTACTTTTTTACCTTTAACATCGATATCGGTGATACTTTTCTTATTGAACATGAGTTCCTCCAGAGTACAAAAGTTTTACAGATGAATGTTGTGTTACTTGATTAAGATTTTTTTTCCTGCGAGAAGATAGTTTCAGGCATTGTGTGGTCTCAGAGGTGAAATACTACCCTGTGAAGGGCACGATGAATTTCGCTAAGAGCTAAAAAACAGATTAAGTGTAGAGATAAAAAAAGTAATGCGTAACCCGCCGCATCCAAAAGAGCGCAGATTACGCATTACAGTGTTTCACCTTAAAATCAGGCTAAAGGGATTTGGCCATCATGGCAGCCAGATCAGCTGTACGGCAGGAGTAACCCCATTCGTTATCGTACCAGGTCACTACTTTCACCAAATTGCTACCCAACACCATGGTGAGTTCAGCATCAATGATGGATGAGCGTGAATCGCCTTTGAAGTCCATGGAAACCAGGGGTTCGGTGCTGACACCAAGGATGCCCTTGAGGGGGCCTTCGGCAGCGGCTTTGAAAGCAGCATTTAATTCTTCCCGGGTTACCGGTTTTTCAAGTTCGGCAACAAAGTCCACGATGGAAACAGTCGGGGTGGGTACGCGCAAGGCATAACCATCAAATTTTCCCTTGAGATCGGGAATCACCAGGGCGACGGCTTTGGCAGCGCCGGTGGTGGTGGGGATGATGCTCAGAGCGGCAGCACGGGCGCGGCGCATATCATCATGGGCGACATCGAGAATACGCTGATCATTGGTGTAAGAATGCACTGTGGTCATCATACCGCGTTTGATCACCCAATTGTCATGCACAACTTTGGCGGCCGGGGCCAAACAGTTGGTGGTGCAAGATGCGTTGGATACTACATGGTGAGTCGCCGGATCGTATTTGTCATCATTCACGCCCAAGACAATGGTAATGTCCTCGTTTTTGGCGGGGGATGTGATAATGACTTTTTTGGCGCCGCCTTTTTCAATGTGCACATTGGCGCCGGGTTTATTTTTGGCAGGGTTGCCTAATTTATCACGGAAAATGCCGGTGGATTCGATCACAATTTCCACCCCTAAATCTTTCCAAGGCAGGTTGCTGGGATCTTTTTCAGCGAAAACTTTGACCGCTTTGCCATTAATAATAATGTCGCCGCCATTGACTTCCACTGTGCCGGGAAATTTCCCGTAATTGGAATCATATTTGAACAAATGCGCATTGTCGGCTGCGCTGGCTAAATCATTGACTGCCACGACTTCCAGCGTGTCCGGATATTGCTCCAGCATCGCTTTCAAAACCTGACGGCCAATACGACCGAAACCATTGATACCTACTTTTACTGTCATGTGAGACACCTCCATATATGATTGTTCGGACAAATTTTACCACGCAATTGCGTGAATCTTCACAAATCCAAGTCGTTTTCACGGGTCAACATCGGACCCGTTCTTTCATTATACAGGTCAATGATAGCATTTGCCAGTCTTTCAGAGTCATGTCTCCAGGGCGCTTCGCTGTTCACCAAATCGCTGGAATAGATGGGATATTCTTTCTCCAATCCCTCTTCCAAACAGGCAAATTCGACCCCTGCGGGTAAACGACCACCACAATTATCGTTACAAATAACCGTATCAAACAAATGTTTTCCGATATATTTTTCAATAACACGGATATGGTCCCCACAGGAAAAACCATCCGTTTCGCCCGGCTGAGTAGTTATATTACAAATATAGAATTTTAAAGCACGTGAAACCCGCAGCGCTTCATTGATATCGGAGACCAGCAGATTGGGTAATATGCTGGTATAAAGACTACCGGGGCCCATAATAATCATATCAGCATTCAACAAAGCTTGAATGGTAGGGGGATATGCCAATGGATTATCAGGTTCCAACCAGACCCGTTTAATTTTACCAGCCGCCTTGGGGATGCCGCTTTCCCCACGAATGCGGACTACCTTCGCTTCCCCAGGCACTTCCACTTCTGCAACCAGGCAGACGTCATGCAAGGTTGATGGCAAAACTTTTCCCTGAACAGCCAATACCCGTCCGGATTCGGCAACAGCCTCTTCGAAACTACCAGTGATATCGGTCAGGGCTGTAATCAGTAAATTACCCAGAGAATGTCCATTTAACCCGGCGCCTTCACCAAAGCGGTATTGAAAAAGCTGGGATAAGAGTTCTTCATCGCTAGATAAAGCCGTTAAACAGTTACGAATGTCTCCCGGCGGCAACATTCCAGTCGTCCGACGAAGTTCGCCGGAAGAGCCGCCATCATCCGCTACAGTAACAATGGCGGTAATATTGGAAGAATGCTTTTTTAATCCGCGTAATAAAGCGGATAACCCGGTACCTCCACCAATAACAACGATTTTCGGGCCCCGATCACGCTTTTGAAAATGGGTTACCGAGTCTAATAAATGTTTTCCGGGGCGAATAAATGGTCTTAATAAAGTTCGATTGATTCCCCAAACGCCAATCACGATCAATAGCAAGCCGCCCATTCCAAACACCAAAGCACGGATTGGTCTTGAAAGAAACCGTAAAGACAACAAAGCAATCAATGGTAAATACCATCGATCCGGAGTAGTACGATAGAGTTCAAGCAAAACAACCGCAAAACCCAGGCTAATTAAAGTGGTCCCAAGAACGATTAATAGCCCCCAGCGTTTGACTCCCAAACCAGGTGCCAACCAGCGGAATAACCGGCCAATTGTCGCTAAAAAACGGGGAAGTTTTGGTTTGTTTCTGGATTGCATGCTGTTTAAATCATAATAGGCTTTTCCAACACCGTCAACAGATTGGCGCTTCTATGCTATAATTTTACACCATGGAACTCTACATTGTCTCTGATATTGGCGGCACACAAATGCGCGTGGCGGCTTACGAAACTCTCAACCTGGAACTGGTCAGCCAGAAAAGAATTCCAACTCAGGTTAAGGGTGAATTAGCAACCGACCGATTGATTGCTTTGATCACAGAAATCAGCAGCGGGCATACCATTAAATCCATTGCTGTTGCAGCACCCGGTTTTCTTGATCCCGATAAAGGCATTATTTACGAAGCACCGAATATTCGTGGGTGGGTAAATCTGCCTTTGCGACAGATACTTACAGATGCTTTTGCAGTTCCGGTTTACCTGGTAAATGACGCCAATGCAGCTGCGTTGGGGGAATGGAAGTTCGGCGCCGGTATTGGGCACAGCCACGTGTTATACCTGACCATCAGCACCGGCATTGGCAGCGGGGTGATCATTGATAACCACTTATTACTCGGACAACGCGGGTTGGCAGCCGAATTTGGACATGTAACCATATTACCGGATGGCCCGATGTGCGGCTGCGGCCACCGCGGGCATATCGAAGCACTTTCTTCAGGTACCGCGATTCTGAATTATGTAACGGAACAATTAAAAGAAGGCCGTACATCTTCATTAGCAGCCATCCTCAACCTGACCGGTAAAGATATCAGCCAGGCTGCAATCGCAGGGGATGCCCTGGCCAATGAAGCCTATCTGCGCGCCGGTAAATACCTTGGCATTGCATTAGCCAATTTTTTACATATGCTGAATCCTTCCATTGTCATTCTGGGCGGAGGCGTTTCGCAGGTTGGCGAACTATTATTAGCCCCCATGCGCAGCTCTTTGGAAGAATCGCTGCTCTCTCCCGAATATCTGATCGGATTGGAAATCACCCAGGCTAAATTAGGGGATGATGTAGGCCTTAAGGGTGCCCTGGCATTATTGGTAACGGAAGTCGTCCAGGTTAATCCCGGCTGTTATTCCTGACTATAATTCATAAATTTTCTGCGCTTCCGGATTAAGCGGCGTATTTTTCGCGTCTGTACTATCCTATTTATTACACCGGTCTTATACGACAACCAACCCCCATAACCCAAATTATCTTCAGGAGGAAAAATGAAAGCCCAAATCCTACCCGGCCCCAAAGCCAAAGCATTGATTGCCCGTGATCATGCTGTGGTATCCCATTCTTACCCGCGTGGTTATCCATTTGTTATGGACCACGGCAAAGGAACAGAAGTTTGGGATGTGGACGGTAACCGTTATTTAGACTTTGCTGCGGGTATTGCTGTAGCCGCCACCGGGCACAGTCACCCGGATGTAGTCAGAGCCATTCAGGAGCAAGCTGAAAAATTTATCCACATTTCTTCAGATTTTTATCATGAGAAATGGGTCCAACTTTCTGAAGAATTAAATGAGATTGCGCCATTCAAGGAAGATGCCCGTGTATTTTTAACCAATTCGGGAACCGAAAGTGTGGAGGGAGCTATCAAACTCGCCCGATATCACACCAACCGACCTAATTTCATTGGCTTTTTTGGAGGATTCCATGGGCGCACCATTGGAGCAGTAACCTTTACTGCCAGTAAAAATAAATATAAACGGGGATTTTCTCCACTGATGAATGGTGTAAGCCATGCTCCCTTCCCCGATCCTTACCGCCCTATTCTTGATCTTACACCGGGTGAAGATTATGGCGAAAGAGTAGTCCGCTATATTGAAGAACAAATCCTGGAACAATTATCACCACCCAGTGAAGTTGCCGGAATTCTGGTTGAGCCTATTCAGGGTGAAGGTGGGTATGTTGTTCCTCCTCCGGGGTTCTTTCCTGCCCTGCGAAAGCTGTGCGATCAACACGGTATCTTACTGATCGTAGACGAAGTGCAAGCTGGTATGGGACGTACCGGAAAATGGTGGTCAATTGAAAATTTTGGTGTAGAACCCGATATTGTAACCTCAGCCAAAGGGATCGCCTCCGGTGTTCCGCTAGGCGCTGTCATCGCTCGTAAATCAGTAATGAGCTGGCCGAAAGGCTCGCACGGTAATACCTACGGTGGCAACCCACTCGCCTGCGCAGCCTCTTTGGCTACGATTAATGCTATTAAAAATGGTTATCTGGAAAATACTCGCAATACCGGTGCTTACACGATACAAAAACTGGAAGAGATGCAAATCCGTCACCCGTGTATCGGTCAGGTGCGCGGTATGGGCTTCATGATCGGAATTGAATTTATTAAGGATCCTCAAACCAAAGATCCTGACGAAGCCCTGCGCGACCGGGTGGTAGATCTGGCTTTTGAACACGGTTTGCTAACCCTGGGCTGCGGAAAAAGTGTAATAAGAATATCTCCACCACTCTGCACCAGCAAAGAACAGGTGGATGAGGGTTTAAACATTCTCGAAGAGGCTATATCTATTGCCGAAAACGGGTAAAATAGAACCATGTTACCCGATTTTCGTGTTCGCCAGCGTGACTATCTTTTGGAAATCGCCCGGGCGCTTGCCGAAGAGTTAAACCTCGATAAGCTGCTTGAACGAATTCTGAATATTTCCATTGAAATGTTGGCCGGACAGGCCGGGTTTATCGCCTTAAAAACAGAAACACGGGGTTGGCATGCGCGCGTCTGGCTTGGCCTGCCCCGTGCTTTGGTTCAATATATCGAACCATACCTGGCAAACATCACTGAAAACAGCAATGAACCCGGAAAATTGGAATTAACTCAAATTAACCAACTGATCCGCGAGCTGGCTATTTCCGGTAGTTTTGGCATGCTCAACGGTGTTGGCCTGCCGCTGGTTGCCCGCGGTCAGATTGTTGGTATTATCTATATTTTTCGGAGTTATTCCGGTTCATTCTCCAATAATGATCGCACTGTGTTGAGCAGTTTTGCCAATCAAGCGGCAGTTGCTGTACAAAATGCACAATTGTATAACCAGGTAAACCAGGAAAAGCAACGGATGACGGCTCTGCTCGATTCGGCCGCCGACGGTATCATGATTCTTTCCCCTAATCTACATATTGAACTGATCAACCCCGCGCTGGAACGCATGCTGAAACGCAGTGAAAAAGAAACTCAAAATATCGAGCATAACCAGGTCATCCATTGGGTCAACCCACCCATTGGGCTTACCCTGGAAAACGCTGTCGCGGGAGGCTGGCCATTAACCGCCCATGCTAACCTGTATGTAGAAGGTGATCTAAGCCTTAGCAGCGGCCAACCAAAATTACCCGTAGGGATTACCTATGCCCCAATGGTATCCAGTGAAGGTGCATTGATCAACATCATTGCAACCGTTCGCGACATCTCGCGTTTCCGCCAGGCAGAAGAATTAAAAAGCACTTTTATTTCCATCATCAGCCATGAGCTGAAGACACCGGTGGCTTTGATCAAAGGATATGTCAGTACCTTACGCCGAGAAGATGCACGCTGGGACCGCTCAATTGTTCAGGAGAGCCTCTCGGTAATAGAAGATGAAGCGGATCGATTAAGTTTGTTAATCGAAAACATGCTGGACGCTTCACGCTTACAGGCAGGCGGTTTATCCCTCAAACGCACGGATACCATGCTGCCGGAAGTAATCCGCCGGATGGCGGTTCGCCTTCAAACACAATCTTCCCGGCATACGATCGTTGTTGATTTTCCTTCAGATTTTCCAGCCGTCCTTGCGGATGAAAACCGCATTGAGCAAGTGATATCCAATTTAATCTCCAATGCGATTAAATATTCTCCACAGGGAGAAATTCGACTATCCGGACAGGTTCGACAGGACATTGTGATCATCTGCGTCAGCGACCAGGGCTCGGGAATTGCACCAGACGATATTCCCCATATTTTCGATCGCTTTTATCGCGCGCCAGAGATGGCTCGTAATACCAAAGGGGCCGGGTTGGGTCTCTTCCTCACCCGTTCGATTATAGAAGCACACGGGGGCCACATTTGGGTCGATCCCGAATCGGGCAAAGGAGCGCGCATCTGTTTCAGCCTGCCACTCAACCCGGATGTGCAAACCAGTGATCTTACGGTGGTATAATTTCCACCAATATTTTTTAGAAAGAGGCGAATTATGCCACCTACCCAAATAAGTTGTCCTCGCTGTCGCGTACCACAAACAGCCGAAATCCAGCAATTGTTTGACCTGAATACCGATCCACAGGCTAAACAGAAACTACTTAGCGGCGGTGCCAATGTGGTACGCTGTCAGGCTTGTGGTTACGAGGGTCTTTATCCCACTCCGATTGTTTATCACGATCCCGCAAAAGAATTGCTTTTAACCTATTTTCCACCAGAACTGGCAATGTCCATCAATGAACAGGAACGGCTGGTTGGTCCGCTGATTAAACGGGTTGTCAATGATCTGGCTCCTGAAAAACGAAAAGCCTACATATTCCAGGCTCAAAGTATGCTGACCTATCAAACCCTGATGGAACGCGTTTTGCAGGCAGATGGTGTGACCAAGGAAATGCTGGATGCACAGCAAGCGCGTTTGCAGTTAATCCAGCGATTGTTATCCACACCGGCAAAAGACAGCCGCAAAGAAATCATTGTGCAGGAAGAAAAACTGATTGATGAAGGCTTTTTCTCTTTGCTCAGCCGGCTGATGGAAGCCACGCTGGCACAGGGTGACCAACAATCCGCGCAACAGCTCGCTATCTTCCAACAGGAACTTTTACAGGAATCGACTGTGGGCAAAAAGATTCAGGAGCAGATGAAAGATTCTCAAAAGGCCATGGAAGATGTGCAGAACGCTGCCAAGGAAGGGCTGACCCGGGAAAAACTTCTTGAACTTTTTATTCAGGCGCCGAGTGATATCTATATAACCACCTTGTTGGGTGTTACCCGAACCGGCCTGGATTACGAATTCTTCCAATTGCTCTCTTCCCGTATCGAAACCGCCACGGAACCAGAAAGCAAAAACAGTCTGACCAGCTTAAGAGAACACCTTTTGGAAGCTACAAAAGAGATCGATGCCCAGATACAAAAAGAAATGGCCAGTGCGCGCGAAACCGTAGATAAAATTCTGGCTTTCCCCACATTGGAAGAAGGCATCCAAAAATTTGGTAATGAAGCCAATGACTTCTTCACCGAAGCTGTTCAGAATGCATTACAGGAAGCCCGTAAATCAGCCGATCTGGAAAAAATCACGAAATTGAACCAGTTAATCAAGATGATTGAAGACGCCAACCAACCACCGGCTGAAATTCAATTCGTTGAAGAATTGCTCTCCTGTGAAAACGACCAGGCTATCAAAGAGAAACTTATTCAGAACCCGCAATTTTTAGGTGACGAATTTGTGCAGCTCATTGCCGGAATTATTGGACAATCCGAACAACAAGGTCAGGCACCTGAATTAATTACCAGATTACGTCAGATCCAAAAAGTTGTACTGAAAACCGTAATGGCCGAAAACCTTAAAAAATAAGCAAATTAAAGGTTAAAAACAGGGCTGAAAATTCAGCCCTGTTTTTTTATCCTCTGCGTTTACTGCGGAAGTTCTTTTTGGCAGTGGGTCTCTCTCTGGTTTTGATGGGCGCTTGCGTGGCTGTTACAATATCTGCGATTTGAAAATGATGCATCCAATCGTGATATGTATCATCCAGCAACATAGCCAATAATGCCACACCATCCTCTTCTTCGGCAAGTTCCTTCACCAGGGGCAAGAATCGCTGCATTCTTTCCACTTGCAGGCGATCACGCTCTCGCAAGCGTCCTTCCAACTGCCCTACCAGCCTTTGAGCGACCAACGCCTGGACATCTTCGTCCTTTGGCATGGGTCTTTCTTCGAATTTTATATTGTAATGCGCTCCAAAGCGCGTTACATATTTCTTTTCATTATAGGTAACCAATAAAACGGCCGTGCCAGAGACACCCGAACGCCCGGTTCTGCCAGCCCGATGGATATAAAGCTCGAGGTCTTCCGGGGGTTCATATTGGAACACATGCGAAAGCTCGGGAATGTCAATACCTCGGGCAGCGACATCGGTTGCCACCAAAAAACGCAGTTTGCCTTCGCGTACGTTATCCAAAACCTGATCACGCGCTTTTTGTGGAAGATCGGAACTGAGTTGGTCGGCATTATAGCCAAAACGCTGTAACACACGCGTCACGTAAAATACTTTGTCTTTGGTGTTACAAAAAATGATTGCCTGACTGGGATTTTCCATTTCAATGATACGCACCAGGGCCCTGTCTTTATCCATTCCCGGGACCAAGTAAAAAACATGCTCGGTATCAAGCACGTGGACATGATCACGGCTGAAACTGAGAAATACAGGATCATTGAGAAAACGATTTGTAAGACGCATAACCTGCATTGGAAAGGTTGCAGAAAACATGGAGGAGTGAATATCGCGGTTGGGCAGGAAATCCTGCACACGGACCATATCCGGGAAAAAGCCCATGGAAAGCATACGATCCGCTTCATCAAAAACCAGATAGTCCAGACGGTCCAGGTGAAGATTACGTTTGAGCAAATGATCCAGTACACGTCCGGGGGTGGCGACAACCAAATGAGCGCCCTTTTTAAATGCATCAATTTGAGGCTGATAGCTGGTTCCGCCGTAAACAGCGACCACACGCACCCCGTTTTCACCGGATAATGCACGCGCTTCTGCGGTGACCTGTTGGGCCAATTCGCGAGTGGGCACCAATACCAAAGCCTGGCAAAAATCTTTTCTGGGATCAATGGCTTCTATGATCGGCAGCAAATACGCACCAGTTTTTCCGCTGCCGGTACGCGCCTGGGCCATCATATCTCTTTTAAGTAAAAAGTATGGAATACCCCCAGCCTGCACCGGGGTTAAGGTTGTCCAACCCATACGGGTGGCGGAAGCAAGCATCTTCTCCGGTAAATCCTGTAATGTAATACTTGGGATTTGTTCCGTTTGATTTTCAACTTGTTGATTAAAATCTTGTTCAGTCATCGTTTATTGTCCGGTACAAAACCGGGAAAGCTCCTATTTGATTTGTTAACTTCATTATACCGCCCTCAACAATAAGTAGCATGAATACATTGAATGTAATTCAAGGAATCCAAGGAGTTTATGCGCCCTTGTAAGAATAGATAAGGGTGATTCTCGATTTATCAGGTATGCATCGGGATAAATCCCAATGCTAAAGAACGACGCCGGCTAAAGCCGGCTTAGGTAAACGTGCAGTCCAATTCATCAGGCGCTGGTCTTTAACTGGGGGTCTTTAGCCTCGGTATTCTCGGTACACCTGGCACGTACACGGAGTACTAACTAATGTCTGACTAACCCTATTATTTGGACAAAACCGACTTTTGGATTAAAATAAACGATTGTTTAAGATAGGGAAGGAAGTAATTATGAATACGCCAATTTTTGAAATCATCGGTTACATCGCCTCGTTGTTGGTGGCGGTTTCTTTAATGATGAGTTCGATCCTTCGTTTACGCATTATCAATCTGGTTGGGGCTATGTTTTTCACCATTTACGGTTTGCTGATCCAGGCTTACCCGATTGCCATCGTTAACGTTTTCATCGTTTTTATCGACATTTACTATCTGGTGGAGATATTTAACACCAAAGAATATTTCAAATTTCTGGAAATGCCTGTGACTGGCACTTACCTGAAATTTTTCCTCAATTTTCACCGTGAAGATATTCTTAAACACCTACCGGGATTCAATTTTGAACTCAGGGATGGTCTTTTAATCTTTTTTGTTCTACGCAATTTGGTACCAGCAGGTTTATTCATTGGTGAATTGCAACCTGAAGGTGTTTTAAAAATCCAGTTGGATTTTGTCATCCCCGGCTACCGTGATTTGAAAGTTGGCCGCTATTTGTACCAGCAAAAAGAATTTTTTCAATCCCTGGGGGTAAAGAAAATGGTGAGTCAGGCCGGCAGCCCCAAACACGCGAAATACCTCACCCGGATGGGCTTTCATTCTCAATCGACACAGGAAAACTCCCCCATCTATGAATTGTCGTTATGAGTAACTGACTAATAAATTGTTGCTGGTTACTCATTACTGCTTTTTACAGATTCAACCAGCGAGCGGCTTTCTGCGGCAAATCCTGCAGCGGGCCGAGCACCAGTTTACAGGGAGGCAGCGATTCAATAAAAAGCCGGCCATAGCGTTTGCTGGAAATACGACGGTCTAACACTACCACCACGCCGCGGTCGAATTGGGTGCGAATCAAACGGCCAAAGCCCTGGCGAAACGTCAGGATTGCCTCAGGAATGGAATATTCGCTGAAGGGTTCTTCAAAGGTTTCCGAACGCGCCGCCACAATTGGGTCCGACGGTACGGCAAAAGGCAGTTTAACAATAACCAGGACAGAAAGGGCGTCGCCGGGGATATCCACGCCTTCCCAAAATGCACGGGTGCCCAAAAGTACAGCCCGGTCGGTTTCACGAAATGTTTCTAACAAAGAATTCGCTGAAGCACCTTCGCCTTGTTCATAGACCTGGATATCGGCTTCCGCCAGATAGGGCGCAATTGCCTGACTCGTCTTTTTTAACTGGGCGTAAGAAGTAAACAAAGCCAGAAGTTTACCACCGGTTGCTTTACTTAAACGGATCAGGGCACTCTCCACCATTTTCTGGTAGGGATGACCCTGTGATGGTTCGGGTATATCATTGGGAAGATACAACATGGCGGCGTTCTCATAATCAAAGGGGGAGCCCACCACCAGATCGTCGGCTTCGTCACCATTCAATCGTCCACGGATATAGTCAAATTCGCCATGCGTCGTGAGTGTTGCTGAGGTCAGGATAACTGATTCTTTTTGATGCCAGAGATACTCTTCCATCAACTTACCAACGTGTAAAGGCGCCACCTGTAATACCAGTCGAGTTGATTCCGGCTGCTGTTCCGCCCAATAAATGAAATTTGAGTCAGGCTCCAGGATCATCCCATTCAAGTATTGGGCAGCCTCTGCCAGACGCTGCTGAATGGTGCTCAGACTGCTAATCGCCTCTTCCATATCTTCATGATCGCCCACAAGATAATCACTCATGTTCTTATGGAATTCCTGAACCAGGTTCAACAATAAATGAAAAGTCTCCTGCGTAGTATCGTATTGAATCTCAACAGTTGACCAGACCGGTGTGGTTCGGGTCGCCGGTAGAATCCGCACTTGTTGGGCATAAGTTCCGATAGGCTGGAACCCACGTTCGCTTTGCATAAAGTTATCCAATGCCGTAAAGAAATTGGTCAGGTCTGCTTCCAGGCGAAAAGCCAGATCGGTTATGCGTTGGACCACCTGGTTAGCACCGGCAAGATCACTGGGACGCGCCATACCACGGAAGGCATTGATCAGGCGACCCAAAATACCCGTGGAAACACTACCCAATTCGCGCAGTAAGCGGATCAGATCATTTTGTGTAACCCGGAAACTTAAAGCATTGGTGCTGGCCGACTCCAGATGATGGGCTTCATCGACGATCAGGTATTCGTAGGCAGGCAATACCCGGCTGCCTGTAATCACGTCGGATAGCAGTAAGGCGTGGTTGACAACAACCAGATGGGCGCTCTGGGCAGCCTGACGCGCCTGATAAAATGGGCAGGACCCTCCCATACGGGATTGACATACCTCTGCGTTACAGGTTTCATCATCGGCCGATAAGCGGCTCCAGATTTCGCGTTCCATAGGGCTATTCAGGTTCAAACGACCACGATCCCCATTGCCACCTTCATCCAGCCAGACCAACAACTTGGCTAAGACGCGCATTTCTTCTTTGGTTTCCGGTCCACGATAGCGTAATGCTTCCAGACGACGCGGACAGAGGTAGTTCGAGCGCCCTTTCAGCACAACAGAGCGTAAATTTATATTCAGCGCAGCCGCCAGATCGGGGATGTCTTTTTGCATTAATTGATCCTGCAGAGCAATTGTATTGGTGGAAATCACAACCCGCTGGTTGTTTTGCATGGCCCACAACGCTGCCGGAATTAAATAAGCAAAGGATTTACCAGTCCCGGTTCCCGCTTCGACAAAGAGATGATATTTGTCTGAAAATGCCTGCACCACATTGCGCAGCATTTCCACCTGCTGAATCCGATATTCAAATTGATCAAAATAATGTGAAAAAGCACCACCGGGTTCCAGAATCGCACTGACTTCATCCACATTCAAAGGCAGTATTTCCGGATTGGGTTTTAATGCTGGCGCTAACAATTCCTCGCCGGCGAACAAACCGTCCAGGATTGATGCAGCGCGCACGCGCTTCGCCTGAATGGGCTGCTGCCGGGTTTTGGCGCGCAGAACCTGCTGGAAGAGCCAATAACCGTCCCAATCAACCGGTTCCCCTATGCACACTATTTCCGCGAGCATATCCACCGGAAGTTCTAAGGCTTTTTCGTATAACCGCAAAAAAAGAAGCTGCGTCATACGTGCATCATCCAGGGCGCGATGGGCATTAAAGACCGGTATACCCAGCTGCTGACACAAGCCACCCAGATTATAGCGTGACGCCAAAGGCATTAATACAGAGGCTAATTCATAGGTATCGACTGCCTGTGCATATTGTAAGACGCCGGCAGAGAACAAAAAACCCAGGTCAAACTGCACATTATGCCCAACAACGGGAGAATCACCCACAAAATCGACCAATTCCTGCAAAACGGCACTCAATAACGGCGCTTTGCGTACCATTTCATTATTGATTCCAGTTAATTGGGTAATTTCCGGAGGAATAGGACGATTAGGATTAATTAACGTTTGAAATTCAGCCTCTATGCGATTGCCATTAAAACGAACGGCGCCGATCTCGATGATGGCGTCGCGTTTCGGATCCAATCCGGTGGTTTCCAGATCAAGGCTAATAAGGGATGGCATGCAGGCATTATACCATTGAAAAACATCGCAGAAAATGTTTTTGAAAACTTTGTTCTATATTCGTTTTGACGCTATCCAGGATTATAATCAGTTCATTCTTTTATTGGAGTGAACCATGAAACAAGATAATCTGACCACCCTTGTTTTTGATTGGGGTGATACCCTGATGATCGACGACCCGCATTCTACCAGCAAAATGGTCGATTGGCCGCAAGTGCACGCGGTGGAAGGTGCTGCGGAAATGTTGGCGACACTCAAACCCACCTATCGCATTGCACTAGCCACTAATGCCGCGGCTTCAACACGAGAAGAAGTACGGGCCGCACTGGCGCGGGTGGGCCTGGATACCTTTATTGACATCATATTTACCCGGCATGAACTCGGAGCAGGTAAACCAGCACCGCAGTTTTACCAGAACATTCAACTTCTCCTCAATGCAGCGCCACATGAACTGATGATGATCGGCGATTCTTATCAGCGTGATATCCTGCCGGCCTGGCGCGCCGGTTGGCATACGTTTTGGTATAACCCGAATCAATTAACAGCCCCGGCGCATACCCCTGTGCATACTTTGGAAACAGCGAAACTCAGCGGCGTTCCAGCGGCATTAGAAAACCTTTTTTTACCTTCTATCCAAACCAGCCTGGAATGGTATATCCAGGAAGGTGCTACTTTTACACTTTTAGCCCATGTACAAATGGTGGCTGCGGCTGCTTACCTTCTCAGTACCTGGTACCGGGATGCAGGTTTTGAAATCGACCCGCTTCTGGCTCATCGCGGTGGATTATTGCATGATGTACAGAAACTGAGTGAGAAAGACGGACAGAATCATGCTGAACTGGCTTTTCAATTTTTAAATAAAAGAGACCAACCTGCACTGGCCGAAATTGCCCGTCGACATTTAATGGGTGATTTACACTCAGACATCCTGGGACCGCAAACCTGGGAGGAAAAGATTGTCAATTACGTGGATAAATTAACCGAAGGCAGTCAGTTAGTTTCGCTGACAGAACGGTTATCGGCTTTACAAATGCGCTACCCGAACTTTGCCGAACGAATCCGCAAAAATACTGCCATGGTTCAATCCATGGAAAACGAGGTTGTTTCTCAGATTGGAAAAACCCCGGAAGAAGTGTTAAGTTTGCTTAAGCACACTTTGTTTAATGGGTTTCGGGATTAATTGCTTATTCCGTTTTGAAATTATAGTAATTGTAAACCGCTGAAGAAAGCTGAGCCATCAGGTAATTGGCGTTATCAAACACCAATTGCACCGGATGGTACATATATATCACCAAAATAAAATTGCCACCCGGAGTATATACAATCGCCGAATCACTGATCGTATGGATCAGGCCATCACCTTCAGTAATCCAGCCATGTTTATGGGCCAGCTCGGTGGTTTCCGGCAAACCCGCCTGAATCAACACACCGATACGGTTGCGAACCAGATAATTAATCATCGTCTGGCATTCCGCCTGGGTTATTTCTTCAGCAAATACAGCCCGCAGTGTCCCACCGTCGCGGGTGGCGCACTGAAAGAGGTCATCCATCAATTCACCCATCTCAACCGGTGTGGTCTGGTTATAGGTGTCCGGTTTTGTATCAATGTCGGTGCGTTGGTTTGCAGGAGTGGCATAGCGCTGCAACAATGGTGCACCGGGGTAGAAATACCCAGCCAGAAACGTGTTCTGAAAACCGAGTTCCTGCAAATCCCCCGTCACCTGTAAGGGACCCAAATTACCGCCCAATACGGATTCCATCAAGCGATCTGCAGGATCATTTTCGGAGCGCTCAATCATTAATTCTAATTGACTATTAATTTCCAAAGGGAGTGTACCATTGACTTCACGCATTACCGAAATCATGATCGGAATCTTCATGGTGCTGGCCGCTGTAAAGGCAATGCCCGGCTGCAAGGTTTGCCCATTCTCATAAGCAAAATTTATTTCCTGCCGAGTCTGCAGATCCAACAGATACAATTCGGTCAAACCGTCAAAATTGGTTACATCAATGACCTGTTGGAGCAGAATCTGCAAATTTTGAAAATTAGGCCGCGGGGGTTCAACCTGGCTGTAGGTTAAATTAACCACCCTTGCGTTGGAAGACTGCAGGGCATCTTTAATGAGAATTACCGCCCGCTCTACATCCAATTCGGTGCCGGACTGACCAGATAAAAATTGTGTGCTACCAGGCACAGGAATAGCTTCCGAGGCGGGTTGATTGTATCGCGTCGCAATTTCATCTCCCAGATATAAACGTAAGCGCTCTTCAGAAATTTTTGCCCGCAGCGGTACCGCATCCGGTTTTGGAAAACGATTCCACAAAAAATCCCAAAAGCCTGTCCAAAAAGGCTGATCAATACGTTGCTGGTCAGCAGCGGTAAGCATCGCTTCCAAATCCAATTCAAATCCAAGATTAGCCGGTTTGATTTGGATAACCGCATTATCATAACGTACTTCAATGGCTGTGTTGTAAACTTTTATCAAGCGATCAGCCGCTGCCTGGCGATCTAAACCACCCACAGGCACACCCCCAATAATCGTACCTGGTGCAAGGCTGGCACGAATCCTGCTGTAACTGATTAATTGGAACACAGTCAGGATGACTGTCAGCAAGACTAAGATAATTGATAGCCATTGTAAAATAGTTGAACCAGCTCTTCGCACTGTTTACTCCTGTAGTAGAAGATTTTACCAGATTCTACAAGGAATATTTGAGGGCCTTAGGATATACTTAACTTTATGGAAGATAGAATCAATGATATTGTGAAGTTACTCAGCACAATTCATATCTTTGACCAATTGAAAGAAGACCAATTGCTCGCAATTGCAGATCAATTTGATCTTGCCTTGTTCAAAGAAAATGAAGTGATCTTCGAAATTGGCGCAGAAGCCGATGGTTTCTATATTATCCAGAGTGGACGTGTCAGTATCCGTGAAAGTATGGAGGAAGGCGCACTCGAATACTCCATCTACCAACGCGGTGATTATTTTGGAGAAGAAGGGTTTTATGCTGGACAACGACGCCAGGTTTATGCCGTGGCCGATACCAATGTTATTGTCCTGCGGCTGGATTCTGACCGGTTAGACCCATTGGCTCAGCAATATCCCGAAATTATCGGGCCAATCCAGCTATCCATGGATTCCTACAGACTTTTTTTGCGCCACGCCCTTAAATGGCGCGGCCCACGGGAAGCAGTTCAGTTTATGAGCAGGCAGCATATACTTTTTATGTGGTTAAAAATACTGCCACCAATCTTTGCCGGTATGGTCTTATTTATTTTCGTAATCTTCGTCTTTTTTGAACCAGCCAGCCAGAATATTTTATGGGAAATCCTGTTGGTTTTGGCTGGGATAGGCATTTTGGGTTGGTTTGCATGGAACTGGATTGATTGGTCCAATGATTATTCCATCATCACCAATCGCAGGGTAGTAGCACTAGAAAAAGTAATGCTCTTTTATGAAAGCCGGCAGGAGGCCCCCATGGATGCTGTGCTTTCTGCGGAAACAAAAACGGACCTATTTGGGCGTTGGTTCGGTTATGGTGATGTCATATTGCGTACTTTTACGGGTGTTGTTACCTTTAAACACCTGGCTTATCCGCATCTGGTTGTTCGACTGATTAACGAAGAACGCGGACGAGCCACGCAAAAATCGCAGAAGTCACAGCGGAATTCAAAGGAAGATATCATTCGAACGCGCATTGGTTTCGAAAAACGGGAAATGGACATTTTTGAGGAAGATAAATCCGTTGAAAAAAAAGCTGCGCCGCAGCAGATACAATCCAGCAGATTGCTGCACGGGCTGGCGACCTTTTTCCGATTGCGGTCAGAAGAAAATGAGATCATCACTTACCGCACCCACTGGTTTATTCTGCTGCAAAAAATCTGGTATCCATCCTTATTCATATTTATCTTATTTGTTTTATTAATCCTGGCAATATTCAATGTGTTTACTATTCTTCCTCTGGGCGCATTAGCCTTATTTGAATTGCTGTGTTTTATAGCCCTGGGTGCCTGGTGGTTATACCAATACCTGGATTGGCGTAATGATAAATACATTGTGACTCAGGATGTAATCATTGATGTCAACAAGAAGCCATTGGGCTCGGAGCAAAAAAGAACAGCTTCATTAAGAAATATTCAAACCGTTGAATTTGAACGCCTGGGATTGATCAGTCTGATCCTGAATTATGGTACTGTGTTTATCCGGGTGGGTGACACAACATTCACATTCGACTATGTTTTTAATCCCTCTGAAGTACAACGAGAGGTTTTTGAACGCTATCAGGAATTCAACGCAAAACAAAAAATTAAAGAAAAAGAAACATTACGCAATGAAATGGCGGAATGGATCGAAATCTATCATGAGGTTGTACAAAGAGGCGGTACCCCACCTCCGCCCCCTTCCGCAGGAGATATTTCAGGGTACAATATAGGGGAAAGTGGATAAAACCCAACCGAATAAAGAAGTTTTATTGGCATATCTGGTGGTGAAATATGACATTACGTAAAATTGTTACCATTCCGAATGATGTTCTGCGTCGTAAAGCACACAAAGTAACAACATTCGACAAAGATTTAATTGTATTGATAGATGACATGATTGAGACGATGCGGGAAGCACCCGGAGTAGGGCTGGCCGCTCCGCAAATCGGCATTTCCCAAAAAATTATTGTGATTGAATATGCTGAAGATGAAGAAAAAGAACCAAAGCTCTTTGCAGTAATCAATCCCGAGATCATGAAAACGTCCGAGGAAATGGTTTTGGGTGTAGAAGCCTGCCTATCCGTACCCGGCCTGGCCGGTGAAGTGGAACGCCATGAAGCATTGATTGTGAAAGGCATAAATAAATTTGGTAAGCCGGTAAAGATTAAGGCATCCGGTTGGTTGGCCCGAATTTTCCAGCATGAAATTGATCATCTGGAAGGGATTATTTTTACCGACCGGGCATTAAGAGTGTGGCAGCCCACACCTGAAGAAATGGAAGAAATTCCTGATTAACAACCATCCATGTATCTTACCCATCTATCTTTAACCAATTTCCGCGCCTTCAGCCGCCTGGACATGGAAGTGCCCCGGCGGATTCTTTTGTTAGTCGGAAATAACGCACAGGGAAAAACCAGTTTACTGGAAGCCGTATATTTTTTTTCCACATTTACGTCCATTCAAGCCAGTACGGACCGGCAGTTACTTAACTTTTTAGCATTGGATGAACCCCTCTCGGTTTGCCGTATGGTTGCGCAATTCCAACGAGGTCACCAACACCACAGTCTGGAAATCCGGTTGATTCTCGAACAAAACGGCACATCCCGCTTCCGCAAAGAAATCCTCGTGGATAACGTCAAACGTTCAGCTCACGAAGCTGTTGGTTTGTTCAACGCAGTCATTTTTCTACCCTTTATGACCCGCATTATCGAAGGGGGACCGGAAGAACGCAGACGCTACCTAAACCTTGCCCTCTCACAAACCGTGCCAGGTTACGCCCGAGCTTTAAGTGAGTATGTTCAAGCGCTTACGCAGCGCAACGCCCTGTTAAAACAATTGGCTGAACGTCATTCAGACCCGTCTCAATTATCCTATTGGGACGAACTTTTAACCCAGCGAGGTGCGGTGATTATGCACGCCCGCCTGAATGCTCTCCGCGAAATGGAAATTATTGCTGCTCAAATTCACCGCCAAATCAGCGCAGAACAGGAAGTCTTGCAATTTGAATACCAACCCGCCTACGACCCATTTTCGAGCAATGGGACTGCAAAAACGTTATCGCTTCAGGAACAACCCGCAACGCTCACTCAGGCTGACCTCAAAAGTGGTTTTTTGAGCGCATTACAGGCCAAAAGAAACGAAGAAATTGCCCGCGGTATCACTACACTTGGACCTCACCGGGATGAACTGCGCTTTCTGACTAATCAGGTTGATTTGGGGCATTACGGCTCGCGCGGGCAAATCCGTTCAACCTTATTATCTTTGAAACTGGCTGAGGTTACCTGGATGCGTGAAAAGACCGGTCAAAACCCGGTACTACTTCTGGATGAAACCCTAGCCGAATTGGATCAAAACCGCCGCAAGCAATTGCTTGATCATGTTACCCAGGGTGAACAAGCCTTATTGACCACAACGGATTTGCACCTTTTCGATCCTGCATTTGTACGTCAGGCGGTCATCTGGCAAATACAGCAGGGATTGGTAAACGAACAGTACAACCCGATTGAAACGACTAACTAAGCGGTTTCTTGGATGGCGTTCCAACATTACGCGGGTAGAGGCGCGGTGTTCCGGCAACTTTATCGGCTACTACCAGGTAGCGTTCTTCGGCTACTCCATTTAACATCACCGGAATCAATTGCCGGATACGACCACCCAACACATGGATCGCTTTCTCAGCTTTATGTGCTTCGGCCGGTCCGCTTTCCCCTTTTTGGGCAATTATTCCACCACCTATTTTGGCCAGGGGTAACAAATATTCAACCAGAATGGGTAAATTGGCCACTGCCCGGGCAACCGCCCAATCGTATCGTTCACGATGTTTCGGATCATGTCCCAATTCTTCAGCACGCGCTTTGAGCACTACCACATGCTCGAGTTTCAGTTTCTCGATTATATGCTGGCAAAACAACACTTTTTTACCAACCGATTCGACGAGGGTAAGCCGCATTGCCGGATAGAGAATTTTTAATGGAATTCCAGGGAAACCGGCCCCGGTACCGATATCGATCAGGTTGGATGGCTTTTTATCTCCCCAAGCTAATACACAAGTCAGGGAATCCAAAAAATGTTTTGTGCGGATCTGTTCCAATTCCCGGATGGCAGTCAGATTAAATTTTTCATTCCATTCAAGCAATTCTTTTTCATAAACACGAAACGCATCAACCTGGTTTTCCGAAAGACGGATTCCCAGCAAGTGTGCGCTTTCTTTGATCAATTTATCCATAATTCAATATTATACCCGTCAGGGCCACAAATTGCGCCTTTGTCCTAAAAATAGGAAAGCGATATTTGTGACCACGGGCATTATATAATTGATTTATGCCTGCACCTGTGTTAAGCAGCGGCTATTCACAATTTAGATTATCAAGCGTTGGATTAAAAGTTATCCGCTTGTAAAGTACGGTTTTTGAAGCTTATTTACGCAACCCCAATTGTTTTAACAAACGCGCGTAAGTAGATCCCAGACGAACCAATGGGCTGGAATAACGTGATACGACCTGCCCCTGCCGAATGACAGCGCGCAACTCGGCAGCGGTGTTAAACGGGGGTAAATCCAGAGCAACGCGGCCTATCTCTATCAATGTATGCGCATCAGACCCAACGGTGCCGGGCAGATTATGTTTTTGCGCGTATGCCTGTGCCAAGTCATTAATGTTTTTTGTAAAACTACGCGCATTAAATATTTCAATTGCATCGACAAGCGGCACGATCTCATTCAAATCTGCCAGATCCCAGCCCGAACGAAACCTGTCAAACGGATGAGAAACACTGATAAAAGCATCCTGAGCCTTCAAGCGGCGGATAACTTCGAGTGGCGCTAATCCACGTGGAATCTGTTCTTTAACGAACGCTGCTAAAATCTCGCCCTTGCTGGTGAGAATTTCTTCCCCAACAATGATCAATTCCGGCGCTAATTGTTGCGCGCGGAGTGCCCCCTGAATGCTATTGTGGTCGGTAATCACTAATTTGCTCAGCCCGGCTTGCCTGGCTTTACGGATTACATCCTCCACCCGGTTAAGGCTATCCTTTGAAACATCCGTATGGCTGTGAAAATCAACCTTACCCATTTATTCCTTCTTCTTGATAAAACCCAAATACTCTAATGAGAACAACCAAACCAGTAGGCCCAGGCCAACACCGAACCAGAGTGTAGCCAAGCGGATTAATAACGTGGCAACTGAAGCGGTTGTAGAACTCACCTTTACAACCAGGGCTAACATACCGGCTATAGATGCTTCCGCCGCACCTAAACCACCCGGCAAAGCCGAAACAGCACCCACTACGGTGGAAAACGCCAGAATAAATACAGCATTTGCCAGGGTTTCTTTACCAGCCGGCAGTCCTAAAGCGACCAGAATATAATAAAAACCAACCCCCTCGCCAAACCAGGAAACCATCCCCATACCAACCGATAACAAAGTCGGCCATGGCCGGAACACGGTAAAACTACCTTCGTAAAACTCGGTTAAGGCACCGGTAAAGCGTTTTACCAGGGGAATATGACGGGTGAGACCCAATAACCAATAAGCCAGCGGTTTGATTTGTGAAATGATAATCGCTGCTAATAACACGCCCAGAATAATGACAAATGCGGGCCAATATTGGGGGTAAGCAATGACGCCCAAGGTTGAAAGTAATAATACCGCCAGGCCGTCGCTGATCCGTTCCGCCACAACAATGGAAACTCCACGCCCAACCGGGACACCGGTTTTTTGTTGCAGCCAGACTGCCTTAAGTACTTCCCCCACTTTACCCGGTGTAACAGCAAGCGGAAAACCGGCAACAAATAGACGCGCACTTTGATACCAGGGGAAATTTTTCACGCCAATTTGCTTCTGATAAAACTGCCATTTTAAAAACCGGATGGTGTAATTGAACAGGGTGAATAAAATAACCAGAGGAAAGATTTCCCAATCAAAAGACCGGATTGCGCTGAGTACTGCCGTTAAGTCGCCCAAAAATCCCATGACTAATAACACCAGGAATCCCAGTGCCAATCCGGGCAGCATTTTTTGAAATATTGTTTTTGCTGTATAGGTTTGTTCTGTAGTGGTTTGCATAAACCCGATTATACATCAGCCTTTGAAACACCCCACAAAAGATCTTTGCGGGGTGTTTTTTATCAGATTAAGGCTAAGAAACTTTTTCCAATCTCGGGCGACTCCAATTGGAAGATTTCGGCAATGGTCGCACCAACATCCGCATAACTGCCACGCACACCCAGATCAGTATTCCCTTTTACACCTGCGCCAAATACCAATAATGGACTGTATTCACGAGAGTGGTCTGTACTTTCCGTAGTGGGATCAACCCCATGGTCGGCAACCACCATGACCAGGTCGGTAGTGCGCAGCCCCGCTTGAATTTCAGGGATAAAGCTGTCGAATGCTTCAAGCGCATCGGCGTATCCCCTCGAATCATTGCGATGCCCGTAGATCTGATCAAACTCAATCAGGTTGGCAAACAATAAGCCCTCAAAATCAATCTTCATAAATTCAAGGGTTGCTTTAAGAGAGTCGAGATTATTGGTTGTATGATTAGTGGTGGTAATCCCCTGGTTTCCAAACAAATCATCAATCTTACCTGTGGCATAAACCTGGTATCCGGATTTGATCAACTTCATCATCATTGTATCGCTTTCCGGAAAACGCGGATAATCATGCCTGCGGCTGGTTCTTTCAAACTCACCAGCCTTCTTTCCCGAAAAGGGTCGCGCAATCACCCGGCCAACAGCATGTTGTCCGGATAATAATTCTCGTGATATGCGACACAGTTCATATAACCGTTCTATAGGAATGATGTCTTCATGAGCGGCAATCTGGAAAACGGAATCACCTGAGGTGTATACGATTGGTTTACCGGTGCGCATATGTTCTTCACCGAGTTCCTGAATGATAGCAGTCCCGGAAGCGGGTTTGTTGCCTAAAACTTCCAGGCCGGTACGGCGGGTGAATTCGTCCAATACTTCCGGTGGAAAGCCATGCGGGTAAACCGGGAAGGGCTCCCGAAGGTAGATGCCCATCAGCTCCCAATGACCGGTAACCGAATCTTTGCCTTTGGAAATGGGTGTCAATTTTCCAAAGGCACCGGACACCTCTTTTGGCCTGGCTACACCTTCCATCTGAGTAATATAGCCAAATCCTAATTTTTCCATGTTGGGTAATTTCAGACCACCAACAGCCTGTGCGGTATTACCCAACGAGTTACTTCCTTTATCGCCATATTCAGCAGCGTCCGGAGCCTCACCGGCCCCAACACCGTCCAAAACAAAAACAATCACTCTGCGAATGGGCTGCATCATAAATTCCTTTCCCGAATAATTCTATGTAATTGATTTTACCATTTTCATGCCCCACAATTCATAACCTTATGCAGAAGGCTGATCAGCCATTCCAACTTCTCCGAATTCATTGCGTTCAGATGGTATATTCAATGACTCATGGATGCCCTAACCAGCAAAACTGTGTTTCATCGGGCGCATTGAACAATTGCGGAACTATTTTATCGCCGGGATAATTAATCCCGGCGATAGGATAAAACGTAAATCATCTGTCAGCGATGGAGATCTATTTTGGGTTCAGCGCTGCACCAAAGGGAGGAAAACCAGCTCAGCTTCTGAGACCATTAATCTGTATACTGCCCCTGTTCCAAACAGATTGGCCTGGAGAGGATCAACTTTGATGAAATAGCTGCCGACAGCTGCTTGCCGTAAGATTACTGAGGCGTTCTGCCCTATTCCCGCAGCTGCTCCACTCGCCAGAATCGTCGTGCCATCTTCTTCATAGACAGTGAGGCGCACAGCTGCTCCACCGTTTTGCGAAGGAGCGCTGATAAAATAGTCGGCAACATTTTCAATTTCAACCCGGAACCAGTCCGGATTGCCGGCGCTGCAAAGATTTGGCTGTACCCAATCTCCTAAGGCGAGCGGATTGGCCTGAGTGGAATTATCATCAGATTCAAGGGAATCCGGGATGCAATTTACCGGCAGCGTAGTGCTGGTTTCCGCCGCGTCGGCGGCTGGCCATGGCTCCGGTTGACTATTAGCATCCATAGCCCGCAGGCGGAAGGCGTAGGATATACCTGGCTGGCCAGCAAACCAGGCTGAACGCTGGCTGCCTGAAACAAGGAGAGTATTGGCCTCATCCCATGCCCCCGGATCGGTGCGCCATTGAAGCTCAAACCATCCAAGAGCGACTCCGGAAACGCCAGCGTTCCAACTCAGGCGTGCGGCAGTCGAATCGAAACCCTCGACTGAATTAAGTTGACTGGTAGGCGGCGGGCAGGCGTGGTCAACCTGGATTGTGCGCGGATTGAGCGCTGAGGATACATTCCCCTCATGGTCCCAGACTCGCAACGCCACCTCAACGGGACCGTTGAACGGTGCGACGGCGCACATATCCACGTCCCAATCGAATAGACCAGGCTGCGTCGGCTGAGTGATTTTGGGGCCAATCTCAACCCACTGACCACCTATTTTGACAACCAGACGCACGCCAGTAACCCACACATCATCACTCGCCGTGGCGGTAACGTCCATCAATGGGTTACTCCCACTCATGACAGTCGCGCCGGCCGCCGGTTGGGTAAGCGCACCAGTCGGAGGAAAGGCGCCCACATTGCCGGAGACATACCAGTCGTTGGCCGGGTTGCGCGGGTCGGACTTATTACCTAAACACTCAGTAGCCCCATTGTAAATCGGAAATTGGGTAACCTCGTAACAATTGCGTGGAATGCCATTGTTGATCAATACATCGGCAAAACGAATATCTATCGAGCGGCCCCAATAGTAATTACTGTTGCCCATCCAAACACTGTCGGTAACCATAAAGTGTACATGCTGCGAAGTACTGTAACCGGTATCGTCACTATCACCGATGTATTGGCCGCGCAGGACTGTTGTTCCTGGCGTCAACTTATCCGGAATAGTGCCGTTTGCAAGATGCAGATAAATCTGATAGGTTTGTTCACTATTATTACGCAGAACAATATAGTTTGTGCAACTTGGGCTACCATCAGCACAGCTATCCCGTAAGGCAAACACCGTGCCTTCTTTTGAAGCCACAAGCGGAAAATGCCAGGCATCGGTAAAATCGTAGGCGAATCCGCAGTACTCCTGCGAACAGGAAGGATAACCCAATTCCGGGATAGATTGAAAATGGCTGATGGAACCTTCAAGCCAGCGAGCGGTGCCCGCAGCGTATGGCAGGAAATAGCCAGTGAGTGGCGCGTTATTCGTGATGGAATTCAAAAGAATACCATCCGGCGCCGGACTGTGCTCCAACGGCAACATTCCGTCCGGCAATGAGGCCAGTGTCTCTTCCCAGCCTATGTCACCAGGCAACATTACCTGCCAGCCCTGATCAGAAAGGTGTGCCAAGGCCAGGCCCGGTTCAGTCGCCAGTAAACGCCCCGTATCATCACGCAATGCCAACCAAAGTACGGCGGTTTCTCCATCAGGGCTGATGAAGGCAGTGTCCAATTCGGGAATGAATAGATTGAAGGTCAGTGACTTAGCTTCAGGCACAGCTTGCAACCTATTCGAGAAAGCTTCCGAAAGATCGGCTTCAATCTCGGCTGAAGCAGGTCTGGGCGGCGGATTATCTGTGGTTGCCAGAAGAAACATGGCAGCAAACAACAAAAGTAAAGACAAAAAGCGGTTCTGGTGCATAGTTCATCCATAAAAATAAAAACCTTTATCAATGACCGACTGCCAGATTTGGCATCCGGTGCATTTTTTAAAGGGTTAATTTAATCAATCTTATCCTTATTTTGTCGTAGTATACACCTAAAATTCAACTAAATACCGAAGATATATAATCTTCCGGTTTATCTTACGGTCCCGGGCAATGTACAGTTTTACAGAACCCACCGGGTAAGTTAGTATGGACAGAATTTTGTTCTTTTATTACTTGAACCTTGTGAAAAATTACCGGAAAATCGATTTGCCTGCCACAATTATCACACTATCAACCTCTCTTTCATATTCTCAAATTCTCTTGGAATTACATGCTATAATCCAAATTGTCAATTTTCACTACATCCCTACTAACAGGAGAAGAAATATGAAAAAATCGATGTTTGTGCTGCTTGCAACGCTGTTGATTGTGGGCGTGATCGCCAGTGCCTGTACGCCGAAACCTGCATCCACACCAACCACAGCACCAGAAACCGGCTATCCAGCCGAAGGACAAGAACCGGAAGCCGGCTACCCAGCCGAAGGACAATCTGCAAGCGCTGAAGAACCTGCTGCCGGTTACCCCGCCGCAGGAGTTATTCGTGTGGCAACCGATGCAACTTTTCCACCCTTTGAAATGGTAGATGAGACAACCAAGGAATTGATTGGCTTTGACATCGAATTAATGAAAGCGATAGCCGAAAAAGCTGGTCTGCAATACGAATTCGTTAATTTGCCCTTTGATCCAATGTTGGCTGGTTTAGCCGACTGTCAGTACGATATGTCCATTGCTGCCATTACCATCACTGAAGATCGCCAAAAACAATTTCTTTTCAGTGATCCGTATGTCGATGCCGGGCAGATTATCGTTGTAAAAGTCGGAAATGACGCGATTAAGAGCAAAGCTGATCTGACAGGAAAAATCTTAGCTGCGCAACTAGGCACCACCGGAGAAATCGAAGCCCAAGCAATTGAGGGAGCTGAATACAAGCCATACGATTCGTATGATCTGGCTTTCCTTGATCTGGCCAACAACCAGATTGATGCAGTCATAGCCGATTACCCGACAGCGTTAGGTTTTATCAACAAGAATCCCGATAAGTTAATGACAGTTGGCGAAGTTTTCACCAGTGAATTCTATGGTATTGCCATTTGTAAAAATCGTACTGATCTTGTTGACCCGATTAATCAAGCCCTGGCTGCTGTCAAAGCCGAAGGCATAATTGAACAATTGGCTGCGAAATATCTAGCCGGCGAATAACCCTTCCTACCAAACTGCCTGGAAAAAGCTCCAGGCAGTTTTTTCTATTTTCCCCAAAAAAATCCAATTAAATAGCGAATCTAACTCAGGAGGAAATTTCTTATTATGAAGAATTCCACCCTTCCGGACACCTCTACAATCACCCGGCCAAAAATGGATTTTGATCGCTGGTGGATATTGGTATTAGGAGTAATTACCCTCATTATCATTCTGGTTATAACAATACCCGATCCGTTCAGACGCATCTTATTTTTTGTTTCCGATGGAATCGGCGTAACCATTTATACAACGCTAGTTTCATTTGTTCTGGTCATGATTTTTGGTCTCGTTGCCGGTTTAGGACGACTTTCAAAAAATTGGTTGCTGCACGGAGCCGCTACCATTTATGTTGAAGTTGTTCGCGGCATTCCCTTATTAGTACAACTGATGTTCTGGTATTTTGCCTTTCCTTCCGTCATCATCAGTATTGGTGAATGGCTGAATATTCTTTCAATGAAAAATTACCGCGCAGAACCATTGGTAATGGCGATCCTGGGTATCACTTTTTGTTATTCGGCGTACATGAGCGAGGTTTACCGTGCGGGGATCCAATCCATATCCAAAGGACAGATGGAAGCTGCGCGCAGCCTGGGTATGAGTTATGTTCAGGCCATGCGCCATGTCATCCTGCCCCAAGCTGTCCGCGTCATTCTGCCTCCGGTTGGTAATGAATTTATCACCTTACTTAAAGATTCTTCACTGGTCAGTGTTGTTGCTGTAGCCGATATGACTCGCCGGGGCCGTGAATTTACCGCGACAAATTTTATACCTGTCCAAACCTGGGTCATGATCGCACTTCTATACCTGGTCCTCACACTGGTTTCGGCAAGAATTGTCACATGGATTGAACGAAAAACCCAATTGGAGCGATGAGCTATGCAACCAATCATTCATATAGAAAACATTCATAAGCGTTTTGGGCACGTCCACGCGCTACGCGGAGTCAGCCTGGACGTCAATAAAGGTGAGGTCGTGGTGGTTATTGGACCTTCCGGCTCCGGAAAATCCACCATGCTGCGCTGCATCAACCGGTTGGAAGAGTTTGATTCGGGAAAAATTGTTGTCGATGGAATACCATTGGACACTGCCCAAAACATCAATGCGGTGCGCACAGAAGTAGGAATGGTTTTCCAACAATTCAACCTCTTCCCTCACCTGAGTGTGTTGGATAACCTGACATTGGCACAGACCATCGTACGCAAACGGAACAAAAAAGAAAGTATACGGGTTGCGGAGGAATTGCTGGTTAAGGTAGGCATTCCGGAAAAAGCCAACGTGTTTCCCTTACAGCTTTCAGGAGGCCAGCAGCAGCGCGTGGCCATTGCACGCGCATTGGCAATGAATCCCAAGATCATGTTGTTTGATGAACCCACCAGCGCTCTCGATCCGGAAATGATCCAGGAAGTTCTGGATGTGATGCTGGCACTCGCCAAAGAAGGCATGACCATGGTGGTAGTCTCTCATGAAATGGGTTTTGCCAGGGCCGCTGCCAATCGCGCCATTTTAATGGATGAAGGCCAAATCGTTGAAGAAGCGCCGCCGAACGTCCTCTTCTCCAACCCTACCCAGGAGCGCACAAAATTATTCTTGAGCAAAGTGCTGAAGTAAGATTTTCCAGACATCTCCGAACTACCACTTTAAAAAGTGGTAGTTTTTGGTTCAAGCTACCCGATGCATCAGGTATAATGAAACATATTCCGATTTGGAGTATTTGTAGATGAACCATATTCGCAACCATTGGAAGTTCGTGCTGATTTTTATCGTGTTGATCATGATGCCGGTGACCAATGTCCCCGCCAAACCATTGAGCAGCACGACTATTACCCTGCTTGGACCACAAACTTGTCCGGTCGGCGGATGCAGCGCCGGGCAACGGTTGAACCTGCGAGCGACCTATGACTTAGGGGTTTATGATGCGACTCTGTCCCCGAATATTCGAGTATGTGTATACACACCCACCCTATGGGCAGCTAATGGATTTTCGATGGGGGTAACCGGTAGTGTCACCGGTGCACCATACACGAGTATTACTGACCCACTACAATGCAGCCCAGCGCCCACCAATTATCAGTTATTGGGTGGCGCTCAGACTACCATGATGGATGCTGAATTCGGAGATGCATTGGATTTTGTTTTCCGATTGGGTCCTACTGCTACTAGCAACGGCTCAGTGCTACTGCGAGTTTTGGAGGAACAATCTGCCGATAACTGGCAACAAACGCAACAGGCATTTATTTCTATTCCAGTTACCGCCGCTTCCACCCAGACCTTCGTAGCCCGAGATGCAGCCACCTGTGCTACCAACAGTCCCTGTTTAATCAACTCCAATGATGACCTACCCTTGGGTTTGGGAACCGGCTTGAAGGATGCTGTCGATCTCCTTCCCATTGGCGGAACAGTCACCATTCTGGGAAATTACCCGGTAAAAAGCCAGGCGGTACAGATTAACAAAGCAATTACCATTCAGGGACTATTGAATGCTGCCATTACGTATGAAGGCAGTTTATGTACACTTCCCTTGCTTTCTCTGGAAAGCGGGGTGACCCTGCAAAACCTGCACATAAATGATGGCACCTGCACCACTATAAGCCGCGATTTGATTCATATTAATAGCCTTCAGAACGTTAATATTCTTTACAACACCCTGCAATCCGGCAAGGATGCACTTTATATTTTCAGCAATAACGCGAATGTAAATGTTCGTTTTAACCATATCCAAAACAACAGCGGTTACGCAGCTTTCGGCCAGGCGGGCATTGGAACGGGGCAATTCACCTTAATCGCCAATAACCTGGCCAACAACCGCAGCGGCGAAACAGTGGTTTGCGCAAATTTCAACACTGTGGATCATAATTATTGGGGCGCCGGGCAGATACCTTCCGTTGCTGCTCCTACCTGTACATTTCAAACCGGAAAACATTTGGGCAGTCCAATCCAGCTCCGGAATAACCAACCAGGTGTGGATGCGCAGCAAGTAAGCGTGACAGACCAAAAGACCTATTATTTTGAAAACAAACTGGGGGTACAACACCCAACCGGTGAAGTAGATTTCAGCCTGATGTTAATCAATCATGGCAATCTGGCTTCCAATGCGCCTTTCCAGACCGGAACAAACCACACACTGGTTCCCTGTAGTAATTATTACGATATTTTTCTGGCACCGCTCAGTATTCCGGGAGGCAGTCTTTCTTTATTTTTCAAATACAACCACAACGCAGCCTGTATTGCTAATGTAGAATCCAGCACTTATTGCGGCAGCACGAATCCAGCTGTTTACCCCTTGTGGTGGTACGATCCCAATCAACTCATTACCAGCGGTTGGGACACCACCGGGCAAAACCCTGCCGGCAGCGGCGCTAATGGCGCCACCGGACAAACCACTACCTGCCTGTTGGATAATGATGAGATCAGTGTTCAAATAGATTCCACTGGCCGGCCAGGCATGCAGAACGATCTGAATTACACGCCATTTGTGGTTGGGCTGGTAGGACAACCGGCAGCCACTATTTTATCTGCCTGGACAGCTCAAGCAGGGAACCAACAGGTAACCCTGCATTGGCAAACGAGCAGTGAATTAAACACGAGTGGTTTTTATGTACAACGGCGCCAGGCCGGATCAACCGAATTCAGTCGCGTCAGTCCTTTCTTGCCCAGAACCGGTACCGATACAAGTGGTTCTACATACCAATTCCTGGATTCAACGAATTTAATGAATCTGATAACTTATGAGTACCGACTGGAAATTGTCGGAAATGATCTCCTTTCAGTTTATTCAGCCATTATTTCGGCAACACCTGTTCAACCAAGCGTGACACCAACCGTAACATCAACAATAACCACTACCCTAACCTCTACGGTTACACTGACACCTACAATTACTGTTTCTCCAACGATCACTCTCAGCCCTACAATCACGCAAACACCCACGATCTCACTGACACCAACGATCACCACATCCGGAACGACCACAACCACGACTACCATCACCCCCACCACCACCACGTCCGGAACAATCACAACCACGATTACAATCACTGTAACCCGCACACCAACCCGTACCCGGACTACTGCGCCGACCGCGACGAGAACCCGTTACCGCACGCCAACCAGAGCCCCCACCGTATACCGGACTCCTTATCGCAGCCCAACCAGAACACTTACACCGGCTACCACACGCACACCGCGCATCACCGCCTCACCGATGATTACTGGACCGGCCCTCACCCTGGGATCAGGCAGTGGTTACCCGGCACCAACAACCGACGGCACATTGCTACCTCCCACTAATGGGAACGAAGGAACACCAGGTGGTTACCCACCACAGACAGGTTTACAGCCCACCCAGGATCTGACAACCACATTGCAGCCTCAGAAGACCAATTCCACTGATGTTACCCCAACTATCACCAGTATTTTCACCAGCTTTTTTCCAAGACAAACTCAAATCGCTTCCGGTGAAACCCCAACAACTGAACCCACAAATTCAAAAACGTGGGTATATACCATTCTGGGTGGTTTTATCGGTTTGAGCATTCTATTGATTGTTGCATTCTTTCTTTGGAAAAAAGGTATTTTGCCGCTTCCCTTTTAAGCCTGCTTTCGATATAATAGCCTGTTGCGAAAAATTCAAAAGAAACCTTCAGAAAATAAAATCGTCTAATCGATCAGATTTGTCTGATCCTTGTCGGGTGTACAAGTATAAATCCCAAAACCAAATTTTTTGACTTTTTTTTTTGAATGTGCTATGCTACATAATTGCAATTATACGATCTTATTTTTTGGAGAAACTCTCACATGCAGCGCGAACGCGTTTCGGAAAATGTCTACTGGTTTCAAAGTGAAGTGTATGCCCAGGTAACTGCCGGTGTAATTACCGGACCCAAATGGGCAGTAGTGATCGATACCTTGCCTGTCCCCGAAGAGACCCTGGCAATGCGGTCATTTATTGAAGATGTGTTGGATGTGCCCGTGCAATACATTATTAATACCCATTTCCATGCCGATCATACATGGGGAAATTGTTTCTTTCCAGGCGCCACCATCATAAGCCACCAATTATGCCGTGATTTGCAAATAAAACATGGACTTGCCTCACTGGAAGCTGCTCAACAACAGAATCAGATTTTTAAACAGGTAAAACTCGTTTACCCTCACCTGACATTTGAAAGTGGCTCTTTAAGCCTCCGGGTAGGTAAGAAAAATTTATCTTTGTTTACTACGCCCGGCCATAGCCCGGATGGGATTTCGATTTTAATTGAAGAAGACCGCGTTTTATTCGCCGCAGATGCTTTTTTGCCCATTCCCTATTTTGTCAACGGTGATATTGATACATTAGAGAATACATTAAAATCATTTAATGTTTTGGGACTTGAGAATGTTGTTCAGGGACATGGCGATATCATTTTGCGTGGAGAAATTGAAGAGACTATTCAACTTAATCTGGCTTATTTAGATACCCTAAAAAAGAAAGTTAGGAAAGCAGTAACCAATAAAAATCCATTACACGCTGCCGCAGAAATTACTGTGGAATCTTGCGGCAAAGATCGTGTCGTATTAAGCGGTCTGGGGAACACCCTCCACCAGAACAATGTGCGCTGGTTGTTGAACAAATATGCTCTGGAGGCCGGTATTGCATTGGTCGATCTGCCTTATGATGAGTTTGAAGACGACATCATCGACGATTAAAATTTATCATCGCCAATAAAAAAAATTCCCCATAAGGGGAATTTTTTTTATTCTACATACACTTTCTTTTTTAACCATTTTGCTCTTAAACCAACCACCCGTTCGTTACCGGCTATCAATCTTTTAATATTGGGACGTAATGCCCATACCAAAGCTACCAGTGCCAGAACGCCATAAATTACATATACCCAGGGAGAAAGCCCCATAATTGCGCGCACAATAAATACAATCGTAGCAATTAATGCGATGCTCATTGTTGTGACAGAGGCATAACCAATGAAAAGATACACCAAAACTACCACTGGCAGAATAATCAATCCAATCGGATTCCACAAGGCAATTGCCCCACCCAAGCAGGTAGCCCCACCTGCTCCACCGCGTAATACCCATTTTCCATCTTTAAAGGCAAGCAGAAAAATAGAATAATTATGACCGATAATTGCCAAAAGAGCCGCTGCTACTTGAATCCAGGGTTGTCCAGGAATAAGCCAGCTAACTACCCAAGCAGTAGCCGCTCCTTTAAGAACATCCAGACTTGCAGTAATTGCTCCGGCGGCCAAACCCGCAGCACGCATAGCATTTGTCCCCCCAGTTCGACCCGATTCAATTTCGCGGATATCTCTGCCATTAATTATTTTTACAACTAAAAAACCAAATGGGATAGATCCCATTAAATATGCCAGAACCAGTGCAATTAGAATATTTCCAATACCAATCATTATTCGTCCTCCAACAGAGTTATCCGCTACTATAATAACCCGCTTTTCTAATTCGGGTTACGATATTATTCCAAATATAAGCCAATCTCTTCATAATTGCCCTTACAAATTTGAAAAGCGCGTAAAACCCAGCCCGTATCCGTATATGACCAGATTAAAGTGGGGATCCCGGTATATAGAAACTCCTTGATATCTGTTTCTGATGGTATTTGCGGACCGGTAGGATGAGAGTGAAAAATACCATTCATTTCCAGTTGTTCGGATTCTAAAGTTTCTAACGCATGCAGAAGCTCCAATGGCTCCATATAAAAACGAACAGGAGAATGTTCCCGATTGGTAACCGGTATAACGAGCTCAACGTTCATGCCCTTTCCACCCAGAATTCCACACGCCTCTTCCGGGATACAAGCCTGAATGTGCTTCAGCATCCGGTGATAACATGCCGAAGGAATTACCAGGGTTGGCAGCATTATCCCCCCACCACCAAAGATAAGCTCATTAAAATCACAAATAATAGAATCGGTTCGACCCATAAAGAAGATGCCTGCCGGCCTTCTTCCAACCCGGCAGCCAGGGACGTTAATGGATAAGCCACAGCAACCAGCGCCAACCCAAAACTGAGCGGTTGAAAAGGCAAGTAGTGAAAACTAACAGCAAGCTGACTTATAAATCCAGTAATTCCTAAAGCCCAAACCCAATTCCACCGACCAACCGAGCGCAAGTATAAAGATCTCAACACCAGCAAAAATAAAGCTACGGATAATGCAGGCACCAATAAAAAAAGCCTTAAACCGGCTGCCCGACTGGTAATGGCCAGAATCAGGAATAAGGCAAAAGAAATCGCAGTCAGCCCAAGACTGGCAGGTAAATGCATACTTCCGCCAGAATCAACCACAATATATTCAGCAATCAATACCAGTACCAGTAATGTTCCGCCTAAAGCCAGAACCACCCACCATTCCGGAGTTACTTCCAGGGTGGTTAACGGCACACCGATTGCCCATGCAGTTAGCATGGGAACAAAACCATGGCGGATTAAGGTCTGTTTTTGGCGATGAGGGTGACTTTCCAGTAGCCAATCTGTTCCTAAACCAGCCAGGATTGCCGTGAATATCGAAATTATTGTACCAAAATCAATTTGGATTTGAAAAAAGAAACCTGCCATCTGCAAACTAACCTGTTGCCCGGGGAGTTTTACAAACGGAATCAATGCATACGAAAGTAAGATGACAGCAGATAGGATACTGAGCCGGTTACGGTCTGGCAGTTGGCTTTCTTCCATGGTTTGATTTTAACGATAAAAGTCAAATCATGCCAGTTGAATGATTATGGCAGGTCCATACAGGCCTGATTGTCTACCGGTCAATTGTATAAGTCCTTTTTTTCACGCTTTAGCTCGGTGGCTAAGAGGCAGAACCCAGGCAAAAAATCCTGGAATGATCGAAATTTTAGGGTGCACCTGTGGTAAAATTAAAGCTTATGGATAAGATAAAAGAAACAGAAAAGATTACTCCGCCCCGCATTATGGAAGCTATAACAGCCGGGTTTCATACCGTTTCCAAGCATATAGACTTGATCCTCTTCCCCATTCTCATTGACTTGGCTCTATGGTTTGGGCCGCAATTACGCATGGGAAAAATTCTTGGGCCATTATTTGATGAGGTCAATCAACGGCAATTAAACAATGCAACCGCGGACGCTGCACAAACACAGATGATTGAAGTTTCGCGCGAAACCTTAAATCTCTTTCTGGATCGCATGAATTTTTCTTCTTCCATTTCAACATTTCCCATTGGTATTCCAAGTTTACTAAGTTTTACAGGTATTAAGGAAACGCCTCTGGGTACCCCGTTGATGATTGAATTGCCATCTTTAGAATTTGGGCTTTTGCTTATTATTGTTCTATCCCTGATTGGTATTCTTCTGGGTTGTTTGTATTTTGGCGCAATTGCGCGCAGGATTCTACCGGAAACCAGGAAACTTAATTTCTTCAGCAGCTTAACACAAATAATACAGGGCTTCTTCCTAATTGGGATTTTTTTCCTGGCAATCATGGCCGTTGTTCTCCCTGTTTCGTTGCTGTTAACCGTTGCCTTCCTGTTCAGTCCGGCAATATTCAACTTTCTGTTCATTGCCATTTCATTTGTTCTTTTGTGGATGGTGGTTCCTTTAATTTTTGCACCCCACGGTGTCTTTGCAATGCAAATGAACGCACCGCGGGCATTGTTAACCTCCTATCGTCTGGTACGCTCCTTTTTACCCGGCACAGGATTGTTTGCATTAATTTGTATCTTGATGGCCAGTGGTCTGGACGTACTCTGGTATGCTGCTCCTGGTAAATCCTGGTTGACGATCATTGGAATCATTGGTCATGCCTTTATATACACCAGCCTGTTGGCAGCCAGTTTTATCTATTACCGTCAAGGAATGGATTGGATGCAAAAAAATATTAATCAATTTGCTAAATCAATCAAAATCTAGATTTTTTTTGCTCATAACGCCATAAAGGTTATGATATCCCAGGAGGTCGTGTGGGACAAACTAATAACAATATATCATCGTATGGAGCCAAAGATATCCAGGTTCTGGAAGGTCTGGAAGCGGTTCGTCGCCGGCCTGGTATGTATGTTGGCGGTACCGATATTAAGGCTTTGCACCATCTGGTGTATGAAATTGTGGATAATTCCATTGACGAGGCTCTTGCCGGTGTTTGTGATCGCATTATTGTTACCATTCATGAAGATAGCAGTGTTACGGTTGAAGATAACGGACGTGGTATTCCAGTAGACCTTCATCCCGAAAAAAAGGTATCCGCTTTGGAATTGGTCATGACCACCTTACATGCTGGTGGAAAATTTGGCAGCGGTGGTTACAAAGTTTCCGGTGGTTTGCATGGTGTCGGCTCATCTGCTGTAAATGCCTTGTCAGAATGGTGTCGTGTTGAAGTAAAACGTGATGGCCATATCTATATGCAGGAATATCGTCGTGGGATCGCTCAGGCGCCTGTGAGCGTTATAGGCGAATGTGATCCACAACTTACTGGCACAACCAATTCTTTTAAATTTGACAAACAAATTTTCACCGAAGATATTGATTTCCGTTTTGAAACTTTAGTCACACGTTTCCGTGAGATGGCTTTTGTTACCCGCAAAGTGAAGATCCAATTAAATGATGAACGGGCCGGAAAACAAATAACCTTTTATTTTGATGGCGGAATTATTTCTTTTGTGCGTTACATCAACCGTTCCCGGGAGAACCTGCATCCGGTCTTCTTTGTAGAGAAAGAAATTGATGGAATCAGCGTGGAAGCGGCCTTGCAGTATACAGATTCCTACACAGAGTCGGTGTACTCTTTCGCCAACACGATTAACACAATTGATGGCGGTACCCACATGACCGGTCTGCGCAGCGCAATTACCCGGGTTGTCAACGATTACGCACGCCGTAACACCCTGATCAAAGAAAATGACCCCAATTTTTCCGGTGATGATACCCGCGAAGGGTTAACCGCGATTATCAGTGTTAAAGTGACCGATCCGCAATTCGAATCACAGACCAAAGTAAAATTAATGAACCCGGAAGTACAGACAGCCGTTCAGCAAGTTGTGGCTGAAGCCTACGCCACCTTCCTGGAAGAAAACCCCAACGCCGGTAAAGCCATCATTCAAAAATGTCTTACCTCCGCACGCGCCCGGGATGCTGCCCGCAAAGCCCGTGATCTGGTCATTCGCAAGTCAGCCCTGGAATCAATGACCCTGCCAGGAAAACTGGCCGATTGTTCTTCGCGCAACCCGGAACAATCCGAACTCTATATCGTCGAGGGTGACTCGGCTGGTGGTTCAGCCAAACAAGGCCGCGATCGCCAATTCCAGGCTATCCTGCCACTGCGCGGTAAAATCCTAAACACCGAGCGCGCCCGCCTGGATAAAATTCTCTCCAGTGACGAAATTAAAGCCCTGATCTCAGCTCTGGGTGTTGGCATTGGTGATAACTTTGACCTGAGCCATCTGCGCTACCATCGCGTTATTATCATGACCGATGCTGATGTGGACGGCAGCCATATTCGCACATTACTACTTACCTTTTTCTTCCGTTACATGCAGCAAGTGATCGATGGTGGGCATCTGTATATTGCACAACCCCCGCTCTACCTGATTTCTCATAAAAACCAAAAACGCTATGCCTACACAGAAACCGATCGCGAAGAGATTATTAAAGAAATGGGGATTGACCCAGGCAAGGTAAACTTACAACGTTACAAAGGTTTGGGTGAAATGAACCCAGAGCAACTTTGGGAAACCACGATGAATCCTGAAAACCGTACCTTGCTGAAAGTATCCGTTGAGGATGCTGCCCAAGCGGACCGCACTTTTGACATGCTCATGGGTCAGGCAGTTCCCCCACGTACGCGGTTCATCCAGACCCACGCGCATGCTGTCCAGAACCTGGATGTGTAAAATCAAAGGATTTAATTCGGAACATAAAAACAGGTGGCTGTATGATCAGCCACCTGTTTTTATGTTCCAGGTCAGACGGTATTACGTTTTTCACTGCGTCTCCTACGACTTTCAGCCCTGGAGCACTACGTGTCAGAATGACTGTTTTCGAAATACCTTCCTGGCTGCTCCACTCGTGTACAATATTATTAACGGAATGTTAAATCGCTCCCGGGACAATTTACAAATAAACGAAAATAGCGTAATATATAATTGTCATTAAGTAACATATAAAATGCTTGATGACAATCAGAAAGGAACCATCATGTTTAATCTGACCACCGTTGAGACATTCTATGCCATCAGCGCCATTGCGGGCGGGGTCCTGTTCATCATTCGCACAATTCTTTCCCTGGTTGGGGGGGATGCGGGTCTTGATCACGATCTCGATCTTGACTCTACTATAGAGGGCGACCTGGGGGATCATTCTGCCGGGCATTTAGGAGAAGCCAATTTTCAATTATTTTCCTTGCAAGGTATTACCGGTTTCTTTCTTATTTTTGGACTGATCGGTCTTTCCCTTTCCAAAGCCGGCGTACATGAACTGCTGACTGCATTAGGCGGCCTGATCGCCGGCGGTTTTACCATGCTGGTGGTGGCCCTGGTTTACTGGTTTATGCAACGCCTGCAATCAGATGGCACAATGCGTGTTTCATCCAGTATCGGGAAAACAGGTACCGTCTATCTCACCATTCCTGAAGAGGGTTCGGGGCAAGTCAGCGTCGTGGTTCAGGGTGGGTTGAAACAATTTGAAGCTGTCTCTGACAAAAAAGTGCGTATTCCTACCGGAGAAAATATCCGTGTCGTTCGGATCGATGGTCGTATTTTAGTGGTCGAAAAAATATAGATCCAATTTAATCATGTGAATATCATCTGCTAATTTCAGAGATGGTGTAAACAAATAACATAAAGTAGAGTAGGAGTAAAAAAATGGGTTCTTCATCATTCTTTGGGCTGTTGGGAATCAGTGCGTTTATTGTCATCGTTTTCTCAGCAATCCTGTATATGGCCAGCCGCTATAAACGCTGTCCATCAGATAAAATTCTGGTAGTTTATGGACGCGTCGAACCAGGTAAATCCAGCCGGTGTATGCACGGTGGCGGCACTATTGTCTGGCCGCTGATCCAGTCTTATTCTTACATGAGCCTGACACCAATGACCATCAATATTCCGTTGCAGGGTGCTCTGTCTCAGCAAAATATCCGTATTAATGTACCCTCAACCTTTACTGTGGGTATCAGTGTTGACCCGGATATCATGACCAATGCGGCAGAACGCTTGCTTCAATTGGGACGGCAGGAAACCGAAGAAATGGCCAAAGAAATTATTTTCGGTCAGCTCCGCCTTACGGTTGCCTCCCTGACAATTGAACAGATCAACCAGGATCGCGAATCCTTCCTTGAATCCATCCGTAAAAATGTCGAACCAGAATTAAATAAAATCGGTCTGTACCTGATTAACGTCAACATCACCGATATCACCGATGAATCCGATTATATCGGCAGCATCGGTAAAAAAGCTGCCTCTGAAGCGATCAACGTAGCCAAAGTAGATGTTGCCATACAGGATAAGTTTGGCGCGATCGGTACCGCCGAAGCCAACCGCGAGAGAGAAATCCGCGTGGCAGAAAATATGGCTTCTGCTGAAATGGGACGTAAAAAAGCTCTGGCAGACCAGCGTATTTATGTGCAGGCACGTGAGGCCGAAGCTGTAGACGGAGAAAACACGGCCGCTGCGACTATTGCCAACTCCAATGCCAACCTGGCTGTCAAGGAAGCCGAAGCCAAGCAGCGTGCTGAAGTAGCTCGCCGTGAAGCCGACGTAGAAATTCAGAAAGCGCAATATCGTGCTGAATTGGAACGCCTGACTGCCGCAGAAGTTGTTCAAAAAGAGATCGACAAACAAAAAATTGAGATTTCGGCGGAGGCTGAAGCCGAACGTATCCGCCGAATTGCAAAGGGTGAGGCGGATGGTATCCTGTTCAAATACCAGGCAGAATCAGAAGGTCTCCAGAATTTGTTGACCAGTAAAGCCTCAGGGTATAAAAATTTGGTCGAATCGGTCAATGGTGATACCCAGGCTGCCGCCACCTTACTGCTGATTGAAAAAATGCAGGAACTAGTAGGCGCTCAAGTGGAGGCCATCAGCAAGCTCAAGATTGACAAGATTACCGTTTGGGACTCCGGAAACGGCGCTAACGGCGGCTCTACCACCGCCAATTTCATCTCCGGATTGGTACGCAGCGTACCCCCATTGCAAGAACTGGCTGCTATGGCAGGTGTAGAACTGCCCGAATATCTCGGAAAGATGATGGACAAAGATCAAACTCACACCATCCACCCTCCTGTTAAAGAAGAACCAGCAGCCTGATCTGAATACCGAATAATAAAAAGGGCGGGGAAACCCGCTCTTTTTATTTCCATTTTTTTCTGAACGATCTGTTAGTCATCACGTATAATCAACCTACAACAAAGAAACAGGAGTGAGATATGGATAACAACCGCGATAATCTGATGACCTTGATATTAATCTTCGCCATTACTGCAGTCAGCCTGGTGTTGTGGTTAGGCGTTCTCTTTTTCGCCTGGTTCTTCTTACGCCTGTTTGGAGTAACTATCGATTTCTTTGCAATGGTAGAATCGCTTTCCACAGCGATCACCGCAGCCGCTGTCTTCAGTGCTGGTTTTATCGCCTACCGAGAATTAAATGAAGGTTCCAATTCTCGTTATATGGAAGTGGCCGATCGTTTATTTTCAGAACTTAATTCCGATGAAAATATCGCCGCCCGTCGTTGGATTTATCTCAATTTAGCGGAAGACCCCCAAAGCGGATTGGCTGAATTGAGCGAGGAGGGGCATCTCGCCATTAAAAAAGTGTTAAACTCCCTCGATCGCGTTGCATTTCTCACGCAAAAAGACTGGATCCCAGAAAAACTGGTTATGCCCTGGATGAGCCCGATGGTTCTCAAATCCTGGGCAAAGCTGGAACCCTACGTTAATTTTGAAGCGCACCGCCGCAATGAGCCAAAATATTATCAACTGGCACGCGAACTCGCAAACCGCTGCAAAGCATGGAAAGCAAAAAATGATCCGGATCAGGATTTGGTTATTTGGGTCAATGGTGCACTATGAGCGTTTATCTACTCGATAAAATTTTAAACTAATATCATTAGGAAAATTGAAATATAAAGTATTGTCATCCAGGACCCAGATGGTAACCAAAACCTTTTCACCCGGCCACAGCAATGTAATCTGATCCTCAGTTTCAAAGCGAAAGCTGCCAAATATCTCTTCTGACACGCCTGCTTTGGTAACACTGCCATCCGCCTGAAAACGCCAGGTCTCGCCTGTATTGCTTTCTACCCACGATCCAATTAAATATGCAGCCAAAGGTGACGAAACTGATTTTGGCGTAAATGTCAGTACTGGGGTCGCAGCGACTACCGCGGTTAATGATGCAATGACAGGCTCTTGGGTTCCGATACTCGTGGGAGCGACAACCGACAACGTTGGGGTTGCTGTCAATTCGGTCATTTGAATGCAGGCCAGGCTCATCACTATCCAAATCAACACCAACAACAAATTTTTTTTGCATTTCATAGCTTGAGTATACCGGCAGAATCACACGATTACGATACACAAAATAATAAGTAATGGGAAGAAAAAGGTTCCTGATTCACAATTCCAGTTTCCCATTTACCTTATCCTCTGGCTTTCCTCCACCGCTCAATCCATGCTAAACTAATAAAAATTACTCAAATATTCTGTCTTGCTGGAGAGGTAATTAAATGGCAAAATCACTGGTTTATCGTGCTGAAGATTTATTCGACTTTATGGTCCGTTTTTTTTTCAAACTGGGAGTCCCTCAGGATCGCGCTGAGATCACTGCTGAGGTTTTACAAGCCGCAGACCTGCGCGGGGTTAACTCCCATGGCATGATTCGTTTGCAAACCTATTATGGCAGCCGGCTGCAAAAAGGATTAATCAACCCGCTGGCCAATAATCAGGTCCTGCGCGAGAGTCCGGCATCCCTTGCGCTGGATGGAAAAAACGGGTTGGGTCAGGTAGTTGCCAAAGACGCGATGCTGCGATGTATTGAAAAAGCGCGCCATGCCGGGGTGGCCATGGTTACAGTCAATAACTCCAATCACTATGGTATCGCGGGTTACTACGCCATGATGGCACTCGAACACGACATGATCGGCATCAGCTTCACCAATGCACAACCATTAGTCGCACCCACCTATGGACGGACACGCATACTGGGAACCAACCCGATTGCGGTCGCCGCGCCTGCATTTTCTCAACGGCCGTATGTGTTGGATATGGCCACCAGCATTGTACCCATCGGTAAAGTGACTGTGTATGATAAATCCGGAAAAGAATTGCCAGAAGGCTGGGCAATCGACGCCCAGGGTCTACCAACCACCGATCCCAAAGCTGTTCTCAATGGCGGCGCGCTCTTTCCACTGGGCGGACCGGACATTTTACGAGGCTACAAAGGTTACGGCTTGGCGCTCATGGTAGATATTTTTTCTGGCGTGCTGGCCGGAGCCGGCTTTGGTACACTGGTTGCACACCCCTCGCAATCCAATGCCGCGAATGTTGGTCATTTCTTTGCTGCCATGCGTCTAGACGCTTTCCGTGATCCGATTGACTTTAAGAAAGACCTGGATGCGCTCTTTACCCAATTAAAAAACACAGAAAAAGCTGCCGGGCAAGACCGTATCTACATTCATGGTGAAAAAGAATTTGAACTCACCGAAAATTATCGCCAGAATGGCATCCCGCTATTGGAAGAAGTTGTCAAATCACTACAAATTGCCGGTGAAAATGCCGGAGTACCTTTTGATCTGGCTGTTCTAAGAGAGGAACAACCCGACCCGGCCAATTCCGGTAATTGATACATTTTTTGCAAATATTCGGAGCGGTATAACCGCAGAACAGATCACTTTATAGATGCAGGTTAACCGAAATCAAAACATACCAGACTGCTTTTAAGCGTTGGAGTCCGAAAGCAGAAGTACTTCGAACGGCTCTAATTGGATTGCGCGCTGGTGTATTTTCGGACATTCCGAACGATGTGTTGAATACAGAAACTGCCAATCCGTGCGTGCCAGGGAAGTACTCAGAAAAAGCTTTACCTTCCTGCGGCTAAAATTCAGCGCCACGAGGACAGTTTGTTCACTGTCCTGGCGCAAATATGCCAGCATCCGGCGGGGATCAAAGGTTAATGGCTGATAAAATCCGCCTTGCAAAGCACTGCTATTTTTCCTCACCCGCAACAAAGAACGGTAAAGGGGCAGCAAAGCATCCTGTTGGGTTTCCTGCGCAGCCACATTCCGCGTAAGAACATTGGCATGCTGGGGCAGCCAGGGAGTTCCACTTGTAAATCCGCCATTGGTATCGGGTTGCCATTGCATCGGCGAACGGCAGCCATCCCGCCCTTTATAAAACGGCCAATAATGCTTCCCTACCGGGTCTTGCACCATCGCACGGTTTTTAAGAGTAATATCGCGCATTCCAATTTCTTCCCCATAATACAAATAAGGTGTTCCACGTAAAGTCAACATCATCCCGGCTAAAACTTTAAGCCGCTCATCCGCTTCATTGCGGGTATAGCGGGTTGCAGAGCGGGGCACATCGTGATTATTGAGTACATAATTTGGCCAGGCACGTTCAGATAATAAATTTTCCCATTGATGGATACTCCGATTAAATGCGCCAGCTGAATAGCGGTTATGCAGAAATGAGAAATCAAAAGTGGCGTGCAGCGCCTGGCTGCCGCTATAAATCGCTGCGCGCTCCGGGGTTCCCATAAAAGTCTCACCCACGGCGTATCTTTCCGGATAACTATCCAATAATTCGCGCATTTCCGCCAAAAGGTTGATCATTTCGGGTTGATCAATATCATAAATATGCTGCTGACGGTCAAAACCCGCCAGACCTAATTTTCCCGGATTATTTTCTAATCCAGGGCTCTTAAAAAACGCATTAAAAACATCCAGACGAAAACCATCCACCCCTTTGGCCAGCCAAAAGTTCATCATATCCAGAATTGCCTGGCGCACTTTAGGATTACGCCAGTTCAAATCCGGTTGTTCCTTATAAAACATGTGAAAATAATATTGCTGTGTGGCTTGATCCCACTGCCAACCGCTGCCACCAAAGCGGGACTGCCAATTATTGGGTAAACCGCCCCCTCCTTTGGCATCCTGCCATAAATACCAATCCCGGTACGGATTATCTTTCGCTTTACGGGATTCCTGGAACCAGGCGTGCTGATCTGATGTGTGGTTAAGTACCAGATCCAGCATGACACGGATTCCCCGTTGATGAGAAGCAGCCAACAACTGCTCAAAATCAGCCATGCTGCCAAATTTAGGATCAATTTCTTCATAATCGGCCACATCATAGCCAAAATCAACATCCGGAGTAGGATAAATGGGAGAAAGCCAGAGCGCATCCACTCCCAGATTTTTTAGATAATCCAGTTTTTGGGTAATACCGGTTAAATCACCGATCCCATCGCCATTACTATCCATAAAGGAACGTGGATAAATCTGATAGACTACACCATCCCGCCACCATAAAAAATCTTGTTTCATGCCATGCTCCAAAAAAATGTCAAGATTGCCACAATCTGATTATCACGAGATCCGAAACATATTCTTTACTATTTTATACCAGGAACCGAATTTTTAAGGCTATCCAGATTGGAAGGATTTGATTCCATATAAAAAAATTCGCACAGCCTGATTCGCCATCTTCTCTTCTGCTTGCGGAGAAAGAAATTCTTCCAATTGTAAGATGCGGTGCATCAATACCCAATTGACCAGCATTCCCATAAACGCACGCGCCATTTCGATCAGATCATCTTTTTGGGAAAAACCCGCTTGTTCCAAAGTTTGCGCTATTTGACTGGTGCCAGCCTCTACGACTGACTTAAAAAACAATTGGGCAATCTGCGGGCTACGTCCACCCTGCTCAAGTAATATTCGGAATAACCCCACTCGATCCGGATCTCGAAAAATCATCAGATACCCAAGAGCAACCGAATATAAAAAGCTTTCAATGGTTTGGAAAGACTCCTGTTCATTTTGAAAATTGTTTTTTTCAGGGGAGTATAACGCTTTAAGGTGTCCAATTTCCTGCGCTGATTGCAACACAGCACTCAGTAAATCATCCTTTCCTACGAAATACCCATACAGAGCACCCTTAGTTAACCCAACTGCGGAGGCAATATCTTCCATGGAGGCTCCCTCAACCCCTTTATTGCTGAACACATGTAGAGCAGCACGCACAATCTCTTCCCGTCGGGTGAGCACTCCAGAAGCATCAATCAATCCAGATTCTTGTAAACATTCAAAAAGCTTTAGTTTTCCTGAAAAATGCAGATAAATGGTTGCCGGTGAGACCCCAGCTTTACGCGCTATCCGGTTTACCGAGGTTGCGCTGTAACCATCTTCAGAAAAACATATCTTAGCTGCCTGCAATATCGATTCTTTTGTTCTACTACTCCGCTCTGTATGGGTGGTCATCCGTTTATTGATTCCTCGCCTTCTGCATAACTTCCGGGGAGATTAGTTTAATACCATTTTTCTTTGCATATCCTTCAATCTTACCAATTGCACCAGAACGAATAAAGGGTGGTATTTTTTGTAGTTGCGCATGTGCTTCCTGGTTCCATTGCATGCTTAATTCTACTCTACCAACCTTTTTTTTAAGTCGGTTTCGCAATTGGATTAAATGTTCATTTTTATAATCTAAAATGCCAGCCGCGTTCAATCCTAATACCTGCGCCCGCATTTCATACGTCCAATCTTTAACACCACTGAATCGCAACATTAACGGCATACGATCGTATTTCAAAAAGTTAATCACTTCCTTCAAATTCGGAGTAGCCGGATAATCGGAACCATACAATATTTTTCCAATTCCGGCATGAATACGCATCTCTTCCAATTCTAACCAGGCCAGATAAGGATTATGATGCACCAGTTTATTGAAATGCCACGCCAGAGTCAGATAAACGTGTTCATGTTTCCGGCACATCGCATATGCCTCATATTTGAATGGAAACCCATAATGTTCCAAGAGAATTTTCAATTTTGGGTATTGCAATGCAATTTTATCCAACAGAAGTGGATTCGCATTTTCGATTAGACCCGTTGGATCTACACCGGTATGAATATGCAGCGGCACCCCTAAATCATTACATTTCTCAAAAATGGGTATTAGCATCGGATCATCCAGGCGAAAAATCCCCCAATCATTTGGGTTCAATTTAGCACCGCTAAAGCCTTTCTGTTTAACATACATCTCAATACGCTGAGCAGCATCTGACAATCGCGGATCAGCCCCTGCAAAGCCAAGAAATTTCCCCGGATATTCCTGTAAAACGGCAGCAATCATATCGGAGGAACACAATTCAATACCTTCCAATTCTTCGGTAAAACCGAGCATAGACAGCACAGCCAGATCTGTTCCGGATTCTTGCATTACCTGCACAAAATGCTGAGGGCTGGGATTTAAAGCAACCATCCCATCTTCCCAGCCAACATCCTGCTGTAATTTCTGTATTCCTTCAAATGCGTGGCGAACCCGAGGGTTGTTTATAGCTTTTTCCCCTATTTTTCGCGGAACTTCGGGATCTCCTATATGTGCATGCATGTCAATAACAAAATAAGAATGTTTCATTTTTTTCTCCTATAAATATAATTTACTAAACGTTTGTTTATATTATTACATATATATAAAAAAATCAATATTTCAATTGTTGCAAAATTTGAATACGACGCGTCGTACCTCAAATCAAGAAATTTTCGCACCGAATTCATTTCCCAAATGCCTAAATCAATCATTTCAGAGTACAATTGTGCAGGATATCCATGAAAAGGTCCGGTAAGTTATACATTCGCCGTCTATTCAAATGTCCGCATAACAAATACCCTTGATGCCCTTTACAGTTTGTGTTAAAATAGAACTGCATTACAGTAGAGTTTTCGAACACGACGAAAAGTGGGCAACCCCCACTTTTCTTCTTTAGTAAGTGATTTTTGTGGGAGTAATTGGATAATGAGAAACGAGTTTGCGCTTGCTTTCAATGAAGTATTGGAAGAAAAGGGATTACCAAGAGATGTGATTCAAAAAGCGTTGGAATCGGCGATGGCTTCAGCCTATCGTCGTTCGGTGAATGCCTCCAACGCCCAACGAGTGGAATCCAAGGTAGATACTGAAACCGGTAAGGTCACTATCTTTGCCGAAAAAGAGGTAGTGGAAGAAGTACAGGATGATCGCACTGAAGTCACCCTGGAAGAGGCACAACGCTATGACGTTGAAGCCACGCTGGGTAGTATGGTGCTCGTAGAATCCACACCGAAGAATTTTGGCCGAGTAGCGGCACAAACCGCTCGTCAGGTTATTCAGCAACGCATTCGGGATGCCGAACGCCAGGCACAACTGGATCACTATGCAGAACAAATGGGTGAGATCATCAGTGGTGTTGTTCAGGCTGCCAATGCACAAGGGCTAACTATTGGGTTAGACATGAAGGCTGAAGGCACAATGATGCGCAAAGACCTAATCCCAGGTGAGCGTTTCCACGTACACGATCGGGTACGCGCCCTGGTTGCTGAAGTTAAAGATTCCAATCGCGGCCCACAAATTTTATTATCCCGTACACATCGCAATTTTTTGCGTCGCTTATTGGAAACGGAAGTTCCCGAAATTTTCCACGGGATTGTAGAGATCCGTTCCATCACCCGTGAACCCGGTCAACGCGCCAAAGTTGCCGTTTCTGCCACGCAAACTGGTATAGATCCGGTAGGAGCCTGTGTAGGTTTGCGCGGTGTGCGTATTCAAGCCATCGTTCGGGAACTGCATGATGAGAAAATTGATGTCATTGAATGGCACCAAGACCCAGGACAATTCATTGCCCGCGCTATCAGCCCAGCCAAAGTTACTGGCGTATACCTGAATGAATTCGCCGAAGGCGGCCGTACGGCTACTGTGGTGGTCCCAGAAGACCAACTCAGCCTGGCAATCGGACGTGATGGGCAGAATGCCCGTCTGGCAGCTAAACTGACCGGTTGGCGGATTGACATCAAGAGCCTACCCGAAGCAGCCGGTGATTCACTATACCGTTTGCAGAACGATCCTACACTCGGTGAAATGCTGACACACGAACAAGAAAAAATTGTTAAAGTGGAAGAATACCTTGCCAAGAAAGCCAACGGCGGAATTCTGACTCCTGAAAACTATGACTTTATCAGTAAATTTATTGATCGCATCGAAAAACGCTCCTTCTTGCGCTCCAAAGAAGAAGAAACTGCCGAAAAGCAACGCTCCGAAAAACTAAGGAGTCAGGTACCACCCAGTTTCTTCAATACCAATATCCTCGATTCTGGCTTACCGGAACATGTAAATTACATATTGCAGGAAGCCGGGTATAACACACTGGCAGAATTAGTTTTGCAAATGTTGCAGCAACCGGATGATATTTTGCGTCTCAATGGTATGGGACCACGGGCGATGAAATCAATTGAAGAACTGATGACAACCCTGCCAGACCGTGTACTCGCCGAAACCGTTGTAGAAGAAATTGCAGCACCCGAAGTGGAAACACCGGTGGAAGAATTTACCCCCGAAGAAACGGCTGCCGTTGTCGAAAAAATACTCGACATTCCGCAACCTGAGATAATTTCAGAAGAACAACCACAAGATATTGTGGAAATTGAACCGGCAATCGGAAAAGAGCCTCAAGAAGTCGAAGAATCGGAAACCGTGAAAGAATCGGAAGAAGAATTAACCTTCGACGAACTCTTTGCGCTGAACGCCGATAAAGCCGCCTTCGGATTTGAAGAAGAAGAAGAAACTGAAGACAGTGATACAACGAAAGGCAAAAAGAAAAAGGACAAAAAGAAGAAACAAAGCGTCGAAGTAACTTATGACGACGAGGAAGATATCCTAATCTTCCGTAAAAAACATAAACGTGATGATGAGAGCGGATGGAGCGAGTGGGGCTAAAATTTTTAGCCTGGCTGTGAGTAGAATCGTGGTGAAACAACCCCCAAAACGAGTCAAACATATTCCACAGCGCACCTGTGTCGGCTGCCGCCAAACGTTGGCGAAACAGTCGCTAACCCGAGTGGTACGAACTGACACAGGTGTGCAAATCGATCTGACAGGTAAGTTGTCCGGACGTGGTGCTTATATCCATAACCAGCGCAGTTGCTGGCAAGCAGCACTCAAAGGCAAATTGGCAAACGCATTAAAGATCGATGTAACAGATGAAGACCGGCAAAAATTAATGGTATTTATGCAAACCCTGCCGGAAACCGCAACGCAAGAAGAGGTCTTATTGGCGGAAACATCTGAAGAATAAAACGAACTCAGACCACACAATCTGCTCAACAGCGCACAGCAATCCGTTAGCCCTAGGGGGGCTGCAGCACTTAAAAGTGCAAAATAGCGTTGGAGGTGCGAAATGAGCAATACTATCAATAAAACTATAACATTACCAACCAGTTTAACAGTACGTGAACTGGCACAAATTATCGAGTCTAGCCCTATTCAGGTGATCAAAGTTTTGATGACCAATGGGGTTATGGCAAATATTAACCAACAAATAGATTTCGATACGGCAGCAATTGTCGCTTCAGAACTAGGTTTTGAGGCTGTCCAGGAAGTTACTGTTGAAGAGGAAGAAGTTAAAGATACTGGTGAAATTCCGTTATGGCGCCAGTTGATTTCTGATGAAAACCCAAAAGACCTGGTAAACCGCGCTCCGGTAGTAACAATTCTGGGACACGTGGATCATGGAAAAACAACTCTTTTGGATGCTATCCGTAAAACCAATGTAGCCAGTGGTGAGGCTGGTGGAATTACCCAGCATATCGGTGCTTATCAGGTGGAACATAAAGGACAATTGATTTCCTTTTTGGATACTCCAGGACATGCAGCTTTTACTGCCATGCGTTCACGCGGCGCCCAAGGTGCTGATATCGTTATTCTGGTGGTAGCAGCCGATGATGGCGTCATGCCGCAAACACGCGAGGCCATTGCTCACGCCAAAGCGGCCCGTGTGCCGATCATTGTCGCTATGAATAAAATGGATCGACCGGATGCAAACCCCGATTTTACCAAAAGCCAATTGGCCGAAAATGGTCTTGTCCCTGATGACTGGGACGGAGATACGATGGTCGTTCCGGTTTCTGCAAAACAAAAAACTGGGATCGATGATCTTTTGGAAGCAATCTTACTGACCTCCGAAAGCGCCTCAATTACAGCAAATCCTAACGGCCGCACTATTGGCACCATTATTGAAGCTGAAGTAGACCGCGCCAAAGGTGTTATTGCTACCCTGCTGGTTCAAAACGGTAGCGTCAGTATGGGTGATGTTGTTGTAGCAGGAACGACTTACGGACGGATTCGCGCAATGTTTGATTTTAAAAGCAAACCTATTCGCAAAGCAGGTCCCTCAACCCCTATACTGGTCATGGGATTTAATGATGTCCCGATGGCTGGAGATGTCTTCCAGGTAGTTCCAACTTCCCGTGAAGCCATCAATATTGTGGAAGAGCGAAAACAGGCCGAGAAAAACCGTAAATCGTCTGCGCCCAAAGCCACATTGGAAGATTTATTCAACCGTGTACAAGCCGGTGAAGAACGAGAATTGCGCTTAATTGTCAAAGCCGATGTTCAAGGCTCACTTGAACCCATCGTAAACTCCTTAACCGAACTTTCCAATAAAGATATCACCGTCAATATCTTGCACGCAGAAACTGGCAACATCAGCGAAAATGATGTGATGCTGGCTGTCGCCTCAAAAGCGATTGTAGTAGGCTTCAATGTGTCATCCGATGCACCTGCCCGGCGCAGTGCCGAAGCTGAAGGTGTTTCCATCCGGCATTACAATATTATTTATCGCCTGACAGAAGATGTGGAAAAAGCGATGAAAGGTATGTTGGAGCCTGAGTATGTTGAAGTAACACTTGGTAAAGCCGATGTTCTGGCCGTTTTCCGTATCTCAAATGTAGGCACAATCGCTGGATGCCGAATCACTAACGGTGAATTTCGCCGAAACGCCAAAGCTCGAGTCTTTCGCAACCATACAAAAATTTATGAAGGCGAAATTGGTTCTCTGAAACATGAAAAGAATGATGTCAAAGAGGTTCGCACCGGTTTTGAGTGCGGCATCGGCTTGAAAGGCTTTTCTGAATTTGAGCAAGGTGATGTGTTGGAATGTTTCACCATGGAATTATCCACCGCAGGATAGAAAGCAGGAAGGTTTTATGCCATCAAAACTACGCCTGACCCGCATTGGAGATCGAATCCGTCAGGAACTGTCCGAGATGTTGGTCAAACAAGAAATTCATGACCCGCGTTTGTTGGGTGCTACCGTTACTGAAGTAAAGGTGGATCGCGAATTAGCTTTTGCGTCCATCTATGTTTCAGCTATAGAAGGCAAAGAACGCTCCAAGGAAATTTTAAAGGGTTTTGAAAGCGCCAGCAGTTTTATTCGTAGAATGCTGGCTGAACGCATCGAATTGCGCGCTTTTCCCCGATTACGATTCTATTGGGATCCCACCCCGGAACGGGTAGACAGGATTGAACAACTCTTTGCCACAATCCGAGAAGAGGAAGTTAACATTCCGCAGGAAGAAGAAAGCGAAGCCGGTGACGCAGAATAATTCTATTGAAGCTATCCGTGATCTACTCTCCAACGCACAAAAGATCATGGTTACGTCACATATTCGTCCGGATGGCGACGCTATCGGTTCCTTATTAGGCCTTGGTCTATCCCTATTGGAAGCCGGCAAGCAGGTTTCTATGGTACTGGTAGATGGTTTTCCTTCTGCTTTTCGTTACCTGCCCGGTTCCAATCGAATATTGCGCTCGGCGCCCCGTAACATAGAATTTGACCTGACCATCAGCCTGGATGCCTCCGATCCGGAGCGTCTGGGGAATGCCTTTGGTGAACGTGGCGTTGACCTGAACATTGACCATCACATTACCAATGTCAATTTCGGAAAAATTAATTTTGTGGATCCTTCCGCTGTGGCTACCTGTGCCATTCTGGCAGAACATCTGCCGGAATGGGGACTTAAAATTAATAACGACATTGCCACTGCTTTATTATCGGGGATTATCACCGACACAATTGGTTTCCGAACCTCCAATATGAACTCAAAAGCAATGCGAATAACCGCAGACCTGATGGATCATGGTGCCAATCTACCACAAATCTATACGGAAGCGCTTGTGAACCGGTCTTTCGAACAAATACTTTATTGGAGCTATGCTTTACAAAAAATGCAGCGCCAGGATGGTATAATTTGGACGACACTATCGCTTGCCGATCGGCAGCTGGCTGGGTACAATGGTAATGACGATGCTGATCTTAATAACCTTCTCTCCAGTATTTCTGAAGCCGATATAAGCGTGCTATTTGTTGAGCAAAACAATGGTCACGTTAAAGTATCATGGAGAGCAAAACCCGGCATTAATGTATCATCGTTGGCTTTCTCATTCGGAGGTGGTGGTCATCCAGCTGCTTCTGGGGTCGATTTGCAGGGAGCCTTAACGGATGTGCAAAACACCGTGATGGAAGCAACTTTTGCACATCTGAAGCAGACTAAGGACGAACAAATCTCTTGACAAGGCAGTTAAACATAAACCAGTCCATTCTGGGGAGTAAATCATATGGTAAACGATAAAAACAATGCTGTTTCTGGTGTGTTGGTGGTTGACAAACCAATCGGAATGACATCGCATGATGTTGTACAAATTGTTCGCAAGGGCACCAATATTCGTCGAGCCGGACATACCGGTACGCTCGACCCGCGCGCTTCCGGTGTACTTGTGATCCTGGTTGGCCCTGCTGTGCGTCTGAGCGAATATGTTTCCGCATCCGATAAACGCTACCAGGCAGTTGTCCAATTGGGAATCTCTACCGACACATACGATGCCGATGGTCGGGTACTCAGCACCACTGCCGTCGATATTTCCGAAAAGCAATTTGATGAAGTATTACAATCTTTTGTGGGTGAAATTGAACAGGTGCCCCCACCTTATTCTGCCGTTAAAGTACAGGGTAAAAAAGCTTACGAAATGGCCCGTGAAGGTGAAGAAGTGGATCTGGAACCCCGCATGATTTCTGTTTACAATCTGGAACTTTTGGAATGGGCCCCACCGGAAGCGGTGATTGATGTATATTGTTCATCAGGCACCTATGTTCGTTCCCTGGCACATGACCTGGGCGAAAAATTAGGTTGTGGCGCTCATCTGATCGGTTTACGGCGTACCAAGAGTGGACGATTCACCCTGCGTGATGCTGTGCCTTTGCGTAAATTGCGTGAGTCTTTCGAAAATGACAGCTGGCAGAACTTCATTATTCCGGCTGCTGAAGCGCTCTCCGATTGGCCGGCTGTTATCCTCACAGCGGAACAATTGGACATCGTCCGACATGGCCGGCGGATCCCCGCTGAAGAAGGTTTGGGAAAAATGGCACGCGCCATCAGTGAAGAAGGTGAATTGATTGGTTTAATGGAATTAGATCCGGAAACCAATGAATGGCAACCAAAGAAGGTCTTTAGTTCCTGATATTTTCAGGTAAAATAGCCGAATGTTGCATCTTCGCCAACTTCAACCAGTGAATTTCCAGGAAATCTGGGCAACCATTGGTGCCTTTGATGGTGTCCACATCGGACACCAGTCTATTATTCGTTCGCTGGTTTCTACAGCACAAGAAAAACAAAAGACAACCGCTGTGATCACTTTCCATCCGCATCCGGCGGTTGTGTTGCGTTCCATACCCATGCCATTCTATCTGAACACTCCTGAAGAAAAAGCCGAGTATTTTTCTCAACTGGGAATTGATATTACGCTGACACTTAGTTTTACATCGGAAATGGCAGCGCTTGACCCTGAAGCATTCTTTAACATGGTTTGCCAACACCTTCCACTCCGCCGGCTATATCTTGGAACTGATTTTGCCTTGGGCAAAGGTCGCAGCGGCACCATCCCGGTTATACGTGAAATTGGCAAACTCTATGAATTTGAAGTGAAAGAAGCTGAGTTCATTATGCAAAACGAAAATAAGGTTTCCTCCAGTCAGATCCGTAAATGGCTGGCAGACGGCAATCTGGAAGCAACCAACACTGCCCTGGGTCGTTACTTCAGCCTCTCTGGTACAGTGATACACGGTGATGCCCGCGGTCGCTCGATTGGTTTTCCTACAGCGAATATCGCTGTTTGGGAAGGAAAACTACTGCCCTCACCCGGTGTATATGCCTGTTGGGTTAAGCTCAATGATCAGGTCCATACGGCTGTAACCAATATCGGATATCGACCCACTTTTGAAAATAATCGTCCCGCCATTCGCGTCGAAACTCATCTGCTGCACTTTGACTCGGACTTATATGACCAAAAATTGGAACTTTTTTTTGTAAACAAGCTGCGTCCGGAAATTAAATTTGAAAATCTTTCTGCCCTGGTTCAGCAAATCCATTTGGACGTTCAAAAATCAGAGGAGATTTTAAAAAATGCCGCAAAACCGACAAGTTTATCTGCTTGACCCCCAAAATCTTACACCTGAAACCATCGCAGTAACCTTTGCAAAAACATCTCGCTCACCACAAACCTTTCGTGAAATTGCTGCTGAACTTAATCAAGAAAAAAGCAGCGAGTTTCATGAAAAATGGGTGGTCGGCTATGGACACTCTTCAGTTGCAGAACATGCTGTATTGCATATTGCAGTAGAAAATATTTCCCGACTAGCGGTGGAATGCCTGGAAAGCAACCGTCTGGCCTCCTACACCGAAAAATCTACCCGTTACCAAAAATGGGATTGTGACAGTTTCTATATACCCGAAGAATTAACTGACCCAACATTACGACAAATATATATTGAGACTAACCAGAACCTATTTCTTACCTACCAAAAATCATTGCCCATTATTCAGGCAGAGATCAGTAAAAACCATCCACGCCGTTCGGAAGAAAGTGATGCAGCCTGGGAAAGACGATTGCGGTCTCACTATGTGGATGTCTCCCGCTTTTTGCTGCCGGCTTCGGCGTTGGCCAATGTCGGTGTAACCATCAATGCGCGTGCGTTGGAACACGCTCTGCGAAAAATGCTGACCCACCCACTGGCAGAGGTCCGCCGCACTGGTGAAGAGATCAAGGCAGTCTCCCTGGAAAATGTTCCTACCCTGGTCAAATACGCCAACCCTGTGCCACATTGGCAGCAAGTCGAAACATTGTTCAAACAACAAGGCACAGATCTCCCTCCCGCTGATCCGGCGGATGACTGGTGCCAACTGGTAGATCATGACCCAAATGCTGAATTGCGCGTGATCGCCGCTTTGTTATACCGCACCGGTGAAAGCAGCTATGATCGCATCTGGGCTTACCTGCAAACTTGCTCAGAGGAACAAGTCTCTGAAATGGCACAACAAGTGATGGCGGATATCAGCAAATTTGACATTCCCATGCGTGAGTTGGAATATGCTACCTATACCTTCGACCTGGTTATGGATCAGGGCGCTTATTTTGAAATCAAGCGGCACCGGATGATGACCCAAACTCCCCAAAAACTGACCACATTATTAGGTTATGCCCTGCCTAAAACGATTGTGGACGCCGGATTTGAGCAGGAATATCACCAGGCCATGCGTGCTGCACACCAGGCATACCTGCGCCTGGTTGAATTCGATCCGCAAATCGCCGCTTATATTGTTCCGAATGGCTATAACCGTCGCCTGTTACTCCGCGCCAATACCCGCAGCCTGGACCATCTTATCGCTTTGCGTTCTGCACCTAATGCGCATTTTTCGGTTCGCCGGCTGGCACATCGGATGGCATCAGAAATTATTCAAGTATCGCCGCTGGGAAAATTCTGGATCCGTGACAGCATCGATGAAAATTGGCAGCAAGTAGAAGAAAGTTACTTCACCTGTACCAATTGCCAACCATAAAGCTGCATGCTATCCCATTTAAGAATTAACTACAATACAGGCAGTTAATTCTTTTTCAATATATCCATTATTTCGCTGATCGTAAAAGATTGCAAACCGGTATCGTACCAGTTCCACATCTCATCCACCAGTTGGGCACGCAGCGGTTTTAAACGGGCGTCTTTTTCATCTTCAGTAAGCTCAGTGTTTTCATGAATTTCATCATATTCCGGGTTAGCCTGTTTCCAGCGCTTCAACTGTTTGGTAGCCGGGGCGGATCTTTCCATCCAGGTCCCCAATGGACGAAAATTGGAATCCATGATCCAAAACAAAGGGATATTCTTCAATCCCTGTGCGTCAAAAAAGTCTCTTAGTTTCGGATTTTCTGTACGAGGATAGATGCGGACTTCCAGGATTAAAGCACATTCAGCCATTTTAATTAGGATGGGCAGGTTCATCAGACTATCCCTGCACCCAGCTTCCGTAAACACCACAATTTTGCGCTCCAGGGTCAATTCCCGCAACTTCTGCTTTTCAGAAGGGGTAATGCGTACATCCCGAACACGCTCCGTCATTTCTTTTTGATAAGTCATCATACGGGAAATATAATCCTCAATCAGCAAGCCCTTTTGCCATAATGCAGCATCAATCATGTGTTCCTCCAGTATTCGGGTCTCGTTCATGGTCCGGCCTATGGTATTGGCAACTCCATGAACTATCAGCCCATCTCATATTCCATTGTTAAATTCATTCTTTATACCATATCTATGCGAGATTGATATATCCTTTTCAAACAATCAGGACATTCTGTTTGTTCCGGCATGAATATACCCTTGATATCTAACAGTGAGGATTTTGTTACATCAAGAATGGCTAGAACGGAAAGCTGAATTTACATGTTAGAGGTAATTAAAAGCCCGATTATTCATAGCAAATTAACAACCGGGCACTTTTTCATCTTCACCAATATCCTCGTACCACAGGGCAGGATTCTCACATATAAAATTTTCCATCATGCGGATACAAGCTGGCTCATTGAGAACTTCTACACGCACTCCCCTGGAGCGTAAGGCATCTTCATTCCCGGTGAAAGTAATGTTCTCACCAATCACCACGTGTGGAATTTTATAAAGCAATGTTGCCCCGCTGCACATATCACAGGGTGACAGTGTAGTATACAGGACTGCGCGTTGATATTCCTGCGGTTTTAATCGGCCAGCATCCTCAAAAGCAGCCATTTCGGCATGCAAAATAGCACTACCCTGCTGTACACGCTGGTTATGCCCCCGACCAATAATCTGTCCATCAATCACCAGGACAGATCCAATCGGAATACCACCCTCCCGCAACCCTTTTAATGCTTCCTGATAGGCAACCTGCATAAATTGATCCATACCACACTCCTTTACCTGTGTATTGGATTATATTGACCTTCTATGTCCGTTACTATAGTCTGTACAATTAAATGTGGTTAGCGTAACGAATATACTTACTAAACTTTTTTCAGTTTCAACCTGGCAGCTTCATTCAGATGTACCAATATGTGCCTTGTCGGCGGCATTAATAACAATCCGGCAACTGTTAAACCACCCCAGTACTCCGCCAGCCAGGCAGCCTCCGCTTGAATATCACCCTGATCCAGAAGGTGGGTGATGCGTTTGGAATCTGTCTTTTGTTGAAAATCAGGTAATTGTAAGCCATTTAAAATGCTCTGAGTTTGCTTACCAACTTTCACGCGGTAATCACGCAGTACGCTCATATCCAACAATGCGCTTAATTCCGTAATGCTTTGCATAGACATTGCATTCCCGGTATCACGAAAAGGTACTCTCATGCGAGCCTGCCAATTATCCCTATCAAACAACTGCTCTTCTCCCGCCACCAATGCAGCCATGGTCATATCTTCAATTCGGGTAAGATGCCAGAAAATCCAGGCAATCGAATGTTCTTGTTTGACTGGAATACGCCGGAACAGGTTTTCATCCAAAGCATGCCAAATTTCATCTTCGTAATGCCAACCCAAATCTTCAGCGACCTGGGATGAATGCAAGCTGCCATGCTGAATTAAGAATAGAGAACGGATATTTTCAAGGTCTTTTACCTGGTTCAGCGCCAAACGCAAGTCCTTTTGCCGTTCATTCCACTCCAGAAGATTTTGATCTCGCATTGTTCACCTACCTCAATTACACCAAAATATCCTCATTTTTTCAGAACCGCTTTGTCCAAATAAATCAGTCTCGACTATTATTGAACTAATCGTTTGAAAATATAAGTTGTAACATCCCAAGTATCGGAATCATCTGCTCAGTTCCCACAATGTTTTCGAAATCGCCAACATATTTTCAACCGGAGTGTCACGAGGCACTTCACAACCAGGTGCGATCATCGTATTGGAAGAAGAAACAGCTACACATTCCCGGATTGATTTGCCAATATCCTCAATACTACCTAAGAGTAATATTTGTGCAGGCTCGAAATTTCCACATGCCGCAATATTTTCTCCGAATGCAGCGATTGAATCGGAAAAATTTACTAGGTAATCAACGTCGATAATATCCGCATTCGTTTCCGGAAGAAACTTTAATAAGGATGTGATATTACCGCAAATATGAAGCTTGGCTTTTGCGGCTTTCATGTGAATCGCGTGAATAATTCTCTTTTCGTAAGGCAAAATAAATTGTTTATACATTTTCGGGCTTACTAACGATGCTGCAGCATCACCGATTCCAATAAAATCGGCACCAGCATCGATTTGTTTCTCTGCAAAAACAATTGCCTGTTGTGTGCAAATTTCCAAAAGATCCACCAGTAATTCAGGATTTTCATACAGATCATTCATGGTTTCTGATATGCCGTGTAAATCACACGTTTCTGCAAATGCACCTTCAACCCACCCCAGAACTGGGTAATGATTTCCACATTTTTGTTTATATAGCTCAATTGCCCGAACACGATCCAATAATCGATCCTCTTTCATAGGGTCTCTTATTTGTAACTTTTCCAAATCCTTTGCAGAATTTACAAATGGGTTAGGTGAATAAGGAACGCCATCCGGAGGAAAGACTACTTCAGCGCCAAAGGCATGAGCTTCCCGCATCGGGTCTGAAATAGCACTGAGCATATCGATCTCAAAGTCTTCACAGCATTTCAGATTCCCATCCACCAGCAAACGATAATCTCTTATGTATTGATCATACGATTTGCCAGTATATTTTGCAGCAAATGTCATTATTATTGAAAGATTAGGAATTCTATCGATCGGTTTCCTATTCAATCGAGCAAATACACGCTCATAGGGGGTCATTTTCTTTTGGGTATACATCAAGATTTCCATCCCAGGGTTGATAATTGGTATAAGGTAAATTAAATTGACTTAATATTTTTCCGACTAATTGATTTATCAAATCTTGAATAGTTTTGGGTTGATGATAAAAAGTCATCATGGCGGGTAAAATAACCACTCCTTGATCATGCAAAAAGGAAAGGTTTCGCAGATGAATTCCATTAAAAGGAGTTTCACGCGGGACGATTACAAGCTTTCGGCGTTCTTTCAAACAAACATCCGCCGCTCTTAACAATAAATTATCCGAGTACCCGCTAGCAATACCGGCAACCGTTTTCATACTGCAGGGAATAATGATCATTCCCATCAAATCAAAAGAACCACTGGCTATGCTTGCACCCAGGTTGTTTATCGGATGATAATAATGTACAAGATTCCGAATGTTATTCAAGCTAAATTCGGTTTCGTGTGAGATAGTTTGTTCTGCCACTGAGGTTATCAATAAATGAGTTTCTACATCCTGAAAACTTTGCAAGGCTCGTAGAACCTCAACCCCCAAAATCGCACCGCTTGCTCCACTGATCCCAACGATTATTCTCTTTTTATTTTGCATGAACTCGTCCTACGGTAAAGTTGTTCAATTATAATTGAAAAAAATTACTAAAGGCGGAATACGGTATATTACCCGTGCTTCACACTTATTAATTATTTTTATAGTTATTGTTTCGTGACATTTTCATCTCATCTTTTACGGAGTGCTTTCATGATTGACCAGGATTTGATTCAATTCACACAGGATTCTATACGCATACCCAGCCTTACCGGACAGGAACAACAATTTATTGAACGCATATGCCACGAAATGAATAAGCTTGGATATGACCGTGTTTGGGTAGATGAGGCCGGTAATGCGATTGGTGAAATCAGAGGGACACAACAAGGGAAACTCATTCTGCTGGATGCGCATGCGGATACGGTTTCGGTGAATGCGAATGATTGGGATTATGATCCTTTCGGCGGTGTGATTAGTCATGACAGGTTGTATGGCCGGGGAACGGCTGATACAAAAGGTAACCTGGCGGCCATGATATACGCTGCTGCTAAAGCAGACCGGAATAAAATTCGCGGAAGCATTTTTGTTAGCGCCAGTGTCCATGAAGAAGTGTTTGAAGGTGGCAGCCTGAAACTGATCGTTGAGCAAACCAAACCGGATTATGTTGTTATCGGGGAAGCCACAGATTTAAATTTAAATCGGGGTGGGAGAGGTCGGGCAGAGGTAATTGTTGAAACGATCGGTCAGTCTGCGCATTCTTCATCACCCGAAATTGGGGATTGTGCCGTACACGCAATGATCCAATTGATCCATACCGTAGAATCACAACCTACAGCCAATCATCCGGTATTAGGCCCAGGAAGCATGGTGTTAACTGATATACTTTCATCACCCTACCCGGGATATTCTGTAATTCCGAACCGGTGCAGGGTAACATTTGACCGCCGCCTGCTGATTGGAGAAACTATTGACAGCCTTGAAAATGAGTTGGCGCGGTTGGCTGAAAAAGCAAGAGTCAAATGTAAGATAAACATTTTAGATGCAGATGAAACAACCTATAGCGGATATAAATTAGAGGGAAAGAAATTCTTTCCAGCCTGGTTGATGGCGGATGATGAATTATTTGTGCAAGAATCTTTACGGGCCTTACAGAAAATCAAAGCGGACACCCGATTAAGTGCATACCGTTTTTGTACAAACGCTGCCTATTGTGCCGGAATCGCAGGAATTCCAACCATTGGGTATGGATTAGGAAAAGAAACCGACGCACACACTGTAAATGAATCGATTTCTATAAATGATCTGAATATGGCTGCTCAAGGCTTTCAAGCAATTATTGAAAAAGTATTAGGCTAACTATTTATAATGCTAAAACTCAACCAATTGCAGACGTTCTATGGTTGTGTCTTCCGGAACACCTGTAGATGACCATCCCATGGCTGAATAGTATTTTTCTAAAGCCTCCCTTAATTCAAGAGGAGTCAGTGATTTGCCGGCAATTGGCCCGGAATCCAAGCGGTGGTAAGCCATGGAAGACAGCGCATCATCCAATTCGGTGAAACCTTCACGCACCAGGTATAGCCTGGCAAGATTGATAATCCGTTCACCAATCCGATTAATTTCATCCTTATCCAAATTCCAACCCCCAGCACCATTTAAGGCATCTTCCATGTGATGATATTCATACGGATAGAAATGACAGATCACCGCACTATCAAGAAAGTTCTTAAATGCTGTTTCGTACTGGTAAGCCAGAATTTTATGATCGGAAATACCCCATAGTTCCAGGGGAGTCTGCATACCCATTTCTCTCAAGCGGGCACAAACATCCGCTCCATCCCAGGTTGCAAAGGTATCATTCAGATTGTGCATATGATCTGCACCGGTAGCGGATAATGCGTAACCCATTCCAATGGTATTCTTTAATCGCGGATCGTGAAAGGGGAATTCCTGACCACGCGCGACTGCCAGGTAGTTTTCCGATTGTTTACCGACCCTCTGAGCCATTCTCAGGCTGCCTTCAGCCATCCATTCACCAAGGCCGGAGCGCTCCACAATTAAATGGATGCTCTTTAACAAACTCTGTCCATCACCAAACACTGGAAGAAAATCAAACCCTGAAATCAAATTATTTTTCACACAATCCATGGCAAAGGCAATCGTCCCACCAGTGGAAATTGTATCCAAACCATTGGCTGCACAGAGCTCATTCGCTTTGGCTACAATCACCGGGTCACTTATCCCGCACAAAACGCCCAGGCCTCCGATGGATTCATATTCCGGACCACCGTACCTTGGGTCAATTTTCTCTTCGCCATCGTAAGAAACGATCAATTTACAGCGAACCGGGCAGCGATTACAGGTATCCCGACCGGTTACCAAGAGTGGGAAGAACGAGGTTGCATCCAGTTGATCAATACCTACTAACGCAGAATCCTGGTAATTACGAATGCCGGTTGCGCCAACATCATGATTAGGTTTTACAGACCCGGGTGTTCCATAAGAGGACGCCCACCCCATCATATCTTTGTAATTGGATGTGATCCATTTTGTGGTTACCTGCATCAGCTGCTTATCAGCCAAACCCACATTGAAAGATCCACGAACGGCGACCGCCTTCAAGTTCTTACTTCCCATAACAGCACCCAGACCTGAGCGACCGGCGGCGCGATTGACATCATGCATGACGGCAGAGTAAAGCACGCCATTTTCACCGGCCGGCCCAATTTGGGCTACTCTAATCTTTTTATCTTCCAACTCGGTTTGAATAATTTCCTGACAATCACCAGTAGTTTTTCCCCACAAATGACTCGCATCCCGAATCTCCACAAGACCGTCTTTTATCCATAGATACACTGGTTTTTCAGATTTTCCCTGAATAACCACAGCATCAAACCCAGCGCGTTTTAATTCAGCACCCCACCAGCCGCCGGCTTCACTTGAAGCTAGCGCACCCGTTAATGGGGATTTTGCACCCACAGCATGGCGGCCAGTACCTGGTAATATCGTACCGGTTAGAAGCCCCGGAGCAAAAATCAATAAATTATCCGGACTTAATGGATCAATTTTTGGCAGGGTTTCTTTCATCAGATAATACAAAATTAACCCTCTGCCCCCGATCCATTTTCGGTAAAACGAATCAGGCTGCTCATCCACCCACATATTCTCAGTGGATAAATTGACTCTTAATATTTTTCCAGTATAAGCACTCTCACCTCTAAGAAACTCCGGACGCATGGTTACTAGCAGCTGATTCTTTTCCATTATTGCATTCCTCCAATAATTTGCGGTAAACAATGAATCACATCTCCATGTTGAACATAACAATCACTGTCAGAGACAATGCCATTAATCAAAACTACAAACGCGAAACCAGAATTGATTCTGATCCCCGACAGGACATCTCGCAAATAACTGCCTTCCGGGATAGATAGAACTGTTTTATGATCTACGAGTGGTTTATCCAAAATTAAAGATGCAAATTTCAATTGGTCCATTTCAACCATTACTATTCTTAAAATATTTTTTTACACTTTATTTATTAACGAATGAGATTGATGAACGTTATTCATCATTTTAATTTTTTGTATCATATCAATACAACTGGGTTTGCGGGTGTTTACTTTTATATAATAACAAGAATTTTTTTTACTATTTAAAATGGGGAGATGAGTGAACTCACCTCCCCATTTTGGGACTAGAGGTGGCCGCCCATGGTCAGCGCCATTAATGCTTTCTGAATATGTAAACGGTTCTCTGCTTCATCATAAATTACTGAGTGAGGGCCATCTACCACAGCATTTGTTGCTTCGTAACCACGATCAATCGGCATGCAATGCATATAGATTGATTTTGGTTTAGCCAGGTCCATGCGTCGTTCATCACAGATCCAATCTTTATATTGGTCGCACATCGCTTGAACAGCTACGGGTTCTTCGGTTTCCATGATCGGTCCCCAACTCTTGGCATAAATGATATCGGCATCCTTGAAAGATTCATCCATGTCATTAACGATTTCAAATTTTGTGCCGTTTTCCTTGGCGTGCTGACGCGCAGAATCCAAACATTTCGGCATTAATTCAAATCCTTTTGGATGAGCTAAAGTAACATCCATTCCAAAGCGGGTCATGAGCATTACTAACGCCTGCGGTACTGAAAGAGGGCGAACATATTTTGGAGCGTACGTCCAGGAAATGACAAATTTTCGACCACTCAAATTATTGCCAAATTTTTCACGGATGGTCATCAAGTCTGCCATCGCCTGACAGGGATGATCCACATCATCCTGCATCGAAATTACCGGGATATCAACCTCATTTGCAAGCTCGTATTGATATGCCTGGCCAATTCCTGTGCGGCAGTCGCGAACCGAAATACCATGACCATAACGTTGTAAAACACCACCGGTATCACGTGCATTTTCGCCATGTCCAACCTGGGTAGCGCTGGGGGTAAGATAAATACCATGACCACCTAATTGGGTGATCCCGGATTCAAATGAGTTACGGGTTCGGGTTGATTCTTCCAAAAATAACATGAACAGGGTTTTGCTGCGCAGAATATGATCATGGGGTTCGCCGATTGCAAAACGTCGTTTTAAATCCCCAGCCATATCCATCATGGCTGTAAGCTCATCAACTGACCAATCTTCTGTCGAGATAAAATCTTTTCCAAATAACCTGGTTTGCATTTTTCTTTGTCTCCTTATTATTTTCTATTATTAATGATTAAGATTCGCTCCAGTAATCTGTTGGTAGATTACCGGGTAAAGCGCATAAAACATAGCAGCCTCAACCAACTTATTGAGGTTGACCTGATCTTGGGCGGTGTGAACATATGGCTCTTCCTGCGGACCAAAGCCCAACGTAGGGATTTTTGCAACCCCGGCCGAATAGGTGCCGTCGGTGCTGAATTTCCAGACATCTACCACAGGCTCTTTTTGCCAAAGTGCCCGGTAAGTTGCTTTTCCAATATCAATTACAGCATCATTTTCTTCCATTAACCAGCCCGGATAAAAACTGGGACCATCTAATCGAAGACCAGTGTGACTGAGGACGGGTTGAACAGGAATATTGGCCTTGGCTCCAAGCGGTTCAACCACAGCTCGAATTCCATCAACAATAGATTCCATCGTTTCTCCTGGAACCAGGCGCCGATCAATGGCGATTTCACACCAATCCGGAACAGAATTTGGGGTATGCGGCCCATTAATGAGGGTAACCACCTGGGATCCTTCCCCAAACACCGGATGAGAAGGCAGGCATCCATTCATGTTTTGGATTTTTTCAATGACCGGAGCCATTTTTAAAATGGCATTCTCTCCTAAATGCGGCGTACTGGCATGCACAGCTTTTCCCTGGGTGCGGACATGCACTTCACAACGACCTCTATGCCCACGTCTGAGCGTCAAATTCGTTGCTTCAGCCAATAAAACACATTCCGGTTTGAAACCATCGCGTTCAACCAGTGAACGCAATCCAAACCCTTCGGCATCTTCTTCCAACGTTGCGCCCATGACGACGACTGACACATCATCTAATAGATCTAATTGCTTCAGAATTGCCGCGCCATACACGATGGCAGCCACTCCTGCTTTACAATCGGATGCACCCAGGCCAAACAAGGTGTCACCTTCAATGACTGGCTCCAAAGGAGGATGCGGCCACTGGCTAGCATCACTGACCTCGTTGGTATCAAGATGGGCATTAAAAAGAATAGTGCGTGTTCCACTACCGATTCTTCCCAAGGCATTCCCGGCACTATCCATCCAGACTTCATCACAACCAATGGCGCGAAGTTCAGCCAAAGTACGTTCAACGGCTGGACCTTCCTGACCAGTATAACTCTGGATACGAATCAAATCACTCAGGAAATCCGTCATGGGTTTTCTGAATTGATCAGCCAATTGCTGAATTTTTTCTACAAGTTCTTTAGGATTGGGTTGTTCCATATTCTTAAAAACCATCAGCAAAGGCATCAACCACCGATTTAATATCATCCATCATTGGATATAGGATGGGACAGGTCACACCCGCGTCCACATATTCACGAACCTTTGCACGACATTCCTGCGAGGTGCCAACCGCCATCAAATTACGAACCACCTCATCCGGGATCACCTTTGAAGCGCGGATATAATCCTCTTCGGTTGCCGGCCAACTCATGATCGCCTGAACTTTTTCTAAAAGGTCATCGCTTACGCCGGAAGCTTTCATAATATGGGGTTCTGTTGCCAGATAATAAGCCACTAATTTTTTGCCTTCAGCCATGGCTGCATCCGGGTTCTTATCTGATAAGCAGCACACCAGCAATTCAGGTCTGTCCACATCGGCTAAGACTTTACCGGCTTTTTGCGCACCTTTTTCTACCAGTCCAACCGCTTTTTTGATGTAGTCCACAGATACAACATAATTGAGCACCACACCATCGCAAATCTGACCAGCCATCTCCAGCATTTTATCGCCGGTAGCACCAATATAAATTGGGATATCCCGCGGATTAGTATCACCGAACGCCACATCCAATTTAACACGGTCTAGGTGGACGAATTCGCCTGTAAAGGTTACTTCCTGCATGGTAAACAACTGCCGAATGGCTTCTACATTCTCCCGCATTGCTTTTAAAGGGGTTCTGCGGTCTACACCTACCCGCCCAGCAATCGGCTCCCACCAGGCTCCAAGCCCAAGCATTACACGGCCGCGATCATTGACTTTACCACCAAGTTCCCACATGGTACTCCAACTAGCAGCAATCACCGCCGGATTGCGCGTCCAGATTGGCAAAACTCCGGAACCAAAGCGCATTTTCTTGGTAACTGTTAATAACGCACTCATCATTACTATGCAATCACGAGCTAAACGGGTATCGGCCTGCCATATCTCACTGAAGCCCCGCTCCTCGGCGTACTGAGCCATTTCCAACTCATAGCGGATATTATGTTTATCTTGTAAATATAGGGCAACTCTTTGTGTCATTTATCAATTCTCCTTTCACTCACTGAGATAATTTTTAAGATTTACCATCGGGTAACGAATACGTTCTCCGTAATTCCTTCTTTCAGGTTTGTAGGTAGCATCAATACCAATTTTGGTATGAACACCCCGCATGTCTGCAGTTGGGTCCATTTCATGGCCCTGGGCACCTGGTACGAGGAACATATCTTTAGACCAATCTACACGGTTGGTTATAGCCCAAAGAATATCCGCCGGATCATAAATGTTGACATCCGGGTCAACTACAATCACTTGTTTAATATTGACATGCGCTGTAAATGCCCCCATGGCCACATTATAGGGTTCTCCAGGGTTTGATTTTTTGATTTGCACTATAGCGGAAAAACCATTTCCATAAGGCGGTATATGCAACCCGGTCACATTTTGACTGACATGTTTCACAAACCGCAGTAACAGCGGCTCTCTGGGTAAGACATTACCAATGTAAATATGCTCATCCCAACCCGGAACAATTGTCTGAAATATGGGGTTATCTCTGAAACATACAGCTGTCACTTCAAACACAGGTGATTCCCACAACTCACCATAATACCCGTGAAACTCAGCCAAAGGGCCTTCTTTTTGACGGATATTGGGTGGCAGATAGCCTTCGATCACAATTTCAGCATGAGTAGGAACATCAATATCAACCGTAACTCCTTTGTGAACTGCAACCGCCTCATCACGAATAGCGCCGGCAATGGCTAATTCATCACCATCATAGCGGGCACCCCCAGCAATGGAAATTGCCGGATCGATGCCAATAACGACCGCAACCTGTAAACCTTCACCCTTTGCCTGTTGAATTTTATAGAACTGCATTACATGACGCCACTCATTGACATTAAACCCAAAGGTATGCTTACCCAATACCTGCATGCGGTTGTAGGATAAATTTCCACGACCGGTAACAGGGTCTTTGGTAACAACAACACCGCCGGTAATAAACGGGCCGCCATCATGCAGACCATGAGTTGGAATAGGCAAACGATTCAAATCAATGTCGTCTCCCGTGAGGATATTCTCCATCCATTTTGGTTTATCTAAATTTTTTTCTGGTTGGATCCCTTTTGTAATATCCAATACGGCGCCCATCCGGTCAATGATCTGAGAGACTTCACATTCCAATGCCAAAGCCGCTGTTGAAGAGTCTACAACCGCATTGGCAAACAACTGCCAAGGATATTGATCCCCCGAATTGTTGAAATTCTTAAATATCACTCCTTTTCCACTTTGACGCGCAAGTGTTGCAGCTACATCAGCCAATTCATGCACCAGGTCAACCGGTTTTTCAACTGTGGATAGGCGTCCATGCTCAGAAAGCACTTCTAAATAAGATCTCAAATCATTAATTTTGGTCATATTATTTTCCTGTTAATTAGTCACTATCGGATAAGTCCCAACTGCGCGAGCTGTTTCTAACATAGCCATATAATATTCCGGCTTTACCCCGGGATGAATAGAGTTACTGCTGGAAAGCAGGAAACCGCCACCAGGGGCTGCTGTACGGATTACATATTCCGTTTGTTCCTTTACCGCTTCAATTGGCCCATCCACAAGAACCGTAGAACAATCGACATTGCCTATTAATGCGAGGCGGTCGCCATATTGATGTTTAATTTGAGCAATATCCATTCCGGCGTTTGGTTCTATCGCCTGGAACCCATCCACACCAGCGTTGATCATATCCTCCAGCAGGCTGTTCACATTGCCATCCGTGTGTTTAACATACGGAACACCAAAACGATGGCATAGATCGGTGATCTGTTTCAATCGGGGGAAAACAAATTTCCTGAAATGCCGCGGTGAGAACACGGGTCCTTTATTGGCTGCCCAATCGTATCCGCCATGAATGCCGTGTACGCCTCTTTCGAGCATCATTTCAGTTAATTTCAAGGTTGTTTTCAGTCGCGCATCCAGATACCGATGGATCAGGTCCGGTGCTTCTACCAGCCCAATTAAGAATGTTTCTGCCCAATCAAATGTTGAACCGATTTCCACATCCGCATGACCCATTACCATCAAGTCATCACCTAATTCAGCCATCACACGCTCTACCGGCGAAAAATCCCAGGCTTGTGGATCAAATGTCTGGTTTTCCAACTGAATGGTTAATTTTTCTAATTCTGGTAAACCACCTATTTTTAACGATGAATTGACCTGATCATAGACATCGGAATCGGCAGAATAGGAAAAGAGACCCCATTGACCGGTATTCGGATCAGTAAATTTCCATTCATATTCTGAGACTTGGTGCGGTATGGCAGGTTGAACTGGAAGCGGGCAAGCGATCGGGAATACATCCAATTCCAACTTACGCCATAACTCAATTTCATCTGTTAATCGCTGATGATGATACTTTGCGTACGTCCCGTCTAATAAGGCTATATTTTGAGATACGCCGCGCGCCTTTCCACCAAAACCACAAAGAGTTTGCCGTCCCAGAACGAATTCAGCCGTGGGGTTATCGATGGTTAATTCAAAAACTGGTACCCGATCAGCTTCCTGATGAGAAAAGGCTAATTGCGAACGTTCTTTTCCATTCATGAGTCAACTCCTGCTCTTTTACGTAAGGAACGAACAGCCTGGTTGCATTCTTTAATCAACACTTCCTCATCGATGGAGACAATTTTTTTATCGCGCATTAATATTTCGCCTGCGACCAAAACCGTATCAACATCATCACCTTTCGCGCACAGAGCCAAAGCAGAATCAAAATCCTGAATGGGTGAAGAATGAAGGTTATTAAGATCTACTAATATCAAATCAGCTTTCGCCCCTGGAACCAATTCGTTGCCTGATGTTGCCATGCTTAATGCATCCCGGCAAGAAATATTATTCGCATCGTTTTGAGAGGCGCGGGCCAGACAAATCGCCATTTTCATGTTCTCAAAACAATCCTGGGTATCATTACTGGCTGGCCCATCCGTTCCAAGACGAATTTTCATTCCGGCGTTTAGCAATTTCCGCAAGGGAGCAATACCGGAACCAAGGACCGCATTGCTTACCGGACAATGTACAATGAGCGCATCCCGGGAAGCCAGCAATTCAATTTCTGTTTCATCTACCCAAACAGCATGAACGATCTGGGTATTTTTATCTAAAACACCAATTTGGTCCAACCAGGTAACAGGACGTACCTGATATTCATCCATTGACATCTGAACCTCTTCAGCGGTTTCAGATACATGGATATGGGTAAAGCTGCCGTTTTTTACTGCCAATTGGTGTGTCTTTTGCAGTAATTCGGCAGAACAACGCCAGGGAGTTAATGGTCCTGAGGCAAAATTTACTTTCTCTGATGAATTTGTTTTTTCAAACCAATGCGCCAACTCATCCAGGATCGTCTGGTCGTTTTCCGGATTTTTTCCTTTATTCACCCAGGCACGTGCTATTGTGCAGCGAATCCCTACGCTCTCTGCAGCTTGCTGCACTGCAAGGGTATGATCCATTGTCCGGGTTATTTTATGGTGATCGATCACATTCGTCACACCACAACGCAAATTCTCAGCCAGGCCCAATAAAGCAGCCAATTGCATTTCTTCAACCGAAATTTCAGCCTGCAATGGCCAGATCAACTCGCGCAGCCATTGCAGCAAGGGTCGTCCACCGGCTAAGCCGCGCATAAATGTCTGACTGAAATGAGTATGGCCATTGACCAGGCCGGGTAGAACAGCCATACCCTTCGCATCAATCAGTTCATCTGATGGTTCCGCAACGAAACTCTCGGGATTACCGGAAGAGATTGACTTAATAAGCCCATCCTCGATACCTATTGAGCCGCAGAGCCAGCCACTCGGTAGAAAAATATTCGCGTTTTTAATGATTATCTTTTTGCAATCCATCATAAAATATTTGCCACATATTCTTTCGGGAATAAATAAAATTTGAAGGTTTTTATTTTTTCAACGCTCTGCGACATTTTTCAGGACTGGCATGTCGTTTTGGTTCAACACCACTGGCCAGGCGTTCCATCGTAAGCGGAATCACCCGGTGTCTCTTATGGGTAGCCTGGAACAAAGCATTGGCTATCGCCGGAGCAATGGCGATCATCGTTGGTTCAGCCATGTTCTTCGCTCCGTATGGACCGGTCTCAAAGGCAACCTGTACGAAACGGATATCCATTTCCGGCATATCCATTGAGGTTGGGATTAAGTATTGGTTGAAATTCAAGCTGGTGGGATAACCCTGGTCATATTTCATTTCTTCCATCATGGCATAACCCAATCCCTGGCCGATTCCGCCATACATTTGGCCATCGGCACCCTGCTTGAAAATGACTGTGCCGCTATCATGCGCAGCCCAGATTCCCAATACTTTTGTTTGTCCGGTGATAAGGTCTGTTTCTATTTCTGCAATCTGCGCGCCGAATGTATAACAGATGTAAGGCGTTCCAACGCCTTTCTCGAAATCCCATTCAAAATGCGGCATTGCCCATTTACCATGTACATAAAGTGTCAGGTTCATATCGCGCGCGTGCTGCACAACGGTTTCAAATAGCAATGGTTCTTCTTCGGGACCAATGAATAATTCACCCTCCCGAACAATTTGGGATGGCGTACATTTTAAAAGATCAGCAGCCGCAAAATTCAGTACCTGTAATAATTTTTGCGAACCTACCCTGGTTGCATTTCCACCTAACATACTGCTGCGGGAAGCAACAGTAGGCCCCGAATCCACCGAAGTCGTCGTATCCGTGTTTGCTACACGAATGCGATCATAATTTACTCCTAATGTTTCGGCTGCCACAAGCGCAAATACAGTTCTGCTTCCCTGCCCATAATCCGTAAGGCCACTGGTAATTACAATCGTATTGTCGGCTTCAACCCTGAGAGTAGATGTTGCAAAATCAGCACCTTCTCCACCTAAGCTGGAACCATGCATATAACAGGCAATTCCAATTCCTTTGCGAATATCGCCGGTCTGGTTAGCATACAAAACGCGTTTTTTATCCCAATCGGACCGTTCACGAACCCATTGAATGCATTCCGGGAGGCCAACTTCTTGGTCTAATTTATTGCCGGTCATGACAACATCGCCTCTTTGACGGACGATATTCTTTAAACGAAATTCTATGGGTTCCTCACCAATTTGCTCGGCAAACTCATCTATTGCCTGTTCAATCGCTGCCGCAGCTTCGGTATTTCCAAAACCCCGAAATGCGCCTGAATAGCAGTTATTGGTATAAACCGATTTGGTATCCACGTGCACAGCTTTGTAACGGTATGCTCCAGCGGCGTGAACTGTCGCTCTCCAGGACGCTAAAGGAGTCATGGATGCGTAAGCACCACTATCCGCCAATATGTGTGCTTTTGCAGCCTGCAGATAGCCGTTTTCATCCGCACCTAATTTGATTATTATTTGCATAGCTTCCCGTTTATAGGAAGCCATCATTGATTCTTCACGTGACGTTACATAACGCACCGGCTGCTGAGTCTTTAAGGCCAATGCGCCTACCATGGCAGCATGTTGATAATTAATATCATCCTTGCCCCCAAAAGAACCACCCACCGCGGGTTGAATCACCCGGATTTTCTCGGCAGGAAGGCCCAACAACATCACCAAATTATCACGATTGATAAATGGACTCTGGTCATTGCAATAGATGGTTAAACTGCCATCCGGGCCTGGAATCGCCAGTGTGCCTTCGGTTTCGATATAGGCATGTTCCTGATGGGCAAAATCATATGTATTCTCAAAAATATAGGCGCACTTCTCCAATATCGGTTCAGGGTCGCCATACCGCACAAGATGGGTGTTTACTAAATTTCCCTGACCTAATGGGGGAACCAGGGGAATTAAGGGAGAATTCTCATCCAGCGCGTGGCGCATATCCGCTACGACCGGTAATTCTTCCAATTGTAGTTGGATGGCACGAATGCCGGCTTTGGCAGCAGCTGCCGTTTCTGCTGCAACGGCAGCGATAGCATCCCCAACATAGCATACCTTTTTCCATGCCAAAACATAAGCATCCTTAACCGGCCAGCCAAAATTTCCATTTCCTACAAAATCTTCCGGGGTAATAACTGCTTTCACCCCTTGCACTTTTAAGGCTGGAGAAACATCCAGATATTTAATAGTCGCATGGGGTAATGGGCTTCTTAACACTGCTGTGTATAACATACCGGATAAATGGATGTCACCAACGAATTTAGCTTTTCCTAGAACTTTATCCAGACCATCGACACGCTGTGCAGGTTTATCCAGGTATTTAAATTCTGTTGTCATTTTTCCTCCACTTTTGCCCGGTGTTTGGCTGTTTCTTCAATCGCCCCTACAATCTGCTGATACCCGGTGCAACGGCATAAATTCCCGGAAATTGCTTCCCGGATCTGATCACGTGAAGGCTCCAGTGTGTCCATCAATAACACTTCGCTCGCCATTACCATTCCGGGGGTGCAAAAACCACATTGCACCGATCCATGATTTAGAAATGCCTGCTGCAGATCATTAGGGCTTCCATCTTCATAGGCAATACCTTCGATGGTTACAACATTGCAGCCATCCACCTGAGCAGCCAGCATGATACAGGATTTACGTAATTCTCCATCGACAATCACTGAACATGCGCCGCATTCTCCCGCAGAGCAACCTTCTTTAACACCGAGCATTCCCAGGGTATCACGCAGTAGACTTAATAGTGTTTGATCTGGTTTAATTTCCGGATCAACCAAATCCCCGTTTAATTCAAATCTAATTTTCATTCCTGCTCCTTTTCCACCGCTAAAAATACATGTTCCAAACTCCGTGTAATCAGCGCAGTTAACACACGTCTTCTGTATTGGGCGTCTTCATCAAGTCCCCAATTGTTCTTCAATTGGCTGCTTATTACTTCTTCCGTCTGCCGGAGTAATTCTTTCGTTATTTTCTTTCCATTGAGATAATTCTCAACCAATTCAAAAGTAACCAATCCAAAATTATCTACGGAACCAAAAATTCGCAAATTTTCAGCAAAGCCGGTTTCTTCTTTATTGGCTGCTATCAAAACTCCGGCAATAATTTCACCTGGAAAATTGCGTCTTTTAACGTCTTGCATTACCCATGAGGGTTTTAAAGTGTACGGAATCAGTACAGAAGTGATCAGAAATGGGATTTCCATTGGTTCAGATTTTAACCATTCGAGGATTGGAATCATTCTCTCGGACTGGATAGTCTTAATAACAATCAATGTATTCAGAGCACACAAAGCTGGAAATAACATGCCTTGTGGAATTTTTGTGGTGATACGGCCGCCAAAGGTAAAAGCATTCTTTCTGGCAGGGTCACTGCTTTCCTTTAATGCTTTGGCTAACACCGGAAATTCATCTTTAACTTCATCTAAATTTGCGACTGAGTTTAAATTAAGGACGGATCCAATTTTGAGGTAAGGCTCTCCGTGGACATCAATTTTCTCCACAAGTTTTAATTCTGCAATCCGCGAGATATCTATCAATTGATCATCATTTAAAAAGCCATTGTGCAATTGATCCGCTATACCAACACCCCCAGCAATTATTTGACTGGATTTATCCGGATCAGACAGGTATTGGAGAGCTTCCGCAACTGTTTTTACGTGAATATATGCTTGAACTGCCATATTAAACCAAACTCCTCCCACCATCTACATGATAGACAGTACCCGTAATGAAATCATTCTCAATCATTAATTGCGCCACCTGAGCAACATCAATCGGCGATCCCACTCGTTTTAAAACTGATTTATCGACTGCCCATTGAACTTTTTCTGGTGCCGGATTTGGAGGTAACAGAACTGTACCGGGCGCGATTGCATTGACCCGGATAGCTGGCGCTAATTCAAAAGCCAACGATTTGGTCAAAGCAACCAGACCCGCTTTACTGGCTGCATGGTGGGCATACCCTGGCCAGACCTGGAACGCAGATAAATCGGTGATATTGATAATGACACCCTGGCCTTGCGCTAGCATAATTGGGGCGACAGCCTGAGAACACATAAATGGGCCTTTAAGATTTACATCCAGTGAAAGTTCCCACTCAGATTCTGAAATATTCAAAAATGGTGTTTTTAACCAAACAGAAGCATTATTAATCAAAACATCCACTTTACCAAAAGTCTCTTTCGTTGCAGCAACCATCGCGTCAATTTGTGATTTCTGGCGAATTTCAACCCTGGTTGCCAGACATTTCACTCCGAATGCCTCGATGTCTTTTTTTGTCTCCTTCCAGGGTTCATCTTCCAAATAATAACTGAATGAAATATTCGCTCCTTTTTGGGCAAAAAACAGTGCTATTTCTCGACCAACTCGGGTTGCGGCACCTGTTATTAAAATGACTGAATTTTTGATTTGCATACTACCTCACTCAAAATTTTGGTTGAATATCTTGCTATTACAGGACGGTACTCCCGCCATCCACCACAATAACCTGGCCGGTAACAAAATCGGACTTGACTAAAAACTCTACCGCCTGGCAAACATCGTCTGGTGAACCCAATTTCCGCAAGGGAATCTTTTCTGTGTTTGATTCCCAGCGCTCATCAGACCAATCTGGTGGCTTAAGCACCGCACCCGGCAGGATCGCATTAACGCGAATCGATGGCGCTAAGGCTATCGCAGCAGATTTTGTAAGATTCCATAATGCCGCCTTGGATGCTCCGTGGTGAATCCAGGACAATGCCGGCTTTTGTACTGACTCATCAATAATATTAATGACACAACCCAACTCGTTTTGCATCATTAAGGGAGCAGCAAATTGCATAAAAAAGAATGGACCACGGGCATTCACATTCATCACTGTATCCCATTCATCTTTGGTTACGGAGAAAAAATCTGCCGTCAAAAATATGGACGCGCTGTTTACCAACAAATCCAAACGCTCATATGTGTTTTTGATATTTTCAATCGTCGCTTGTATCTGGTGAACATCACTTTGATCGCACCGGATAGCCAATGCTTTTGAACCCATAGATTTAATTTCTGCCACGGTGTTTTGAGCTGCCTCTTCCGACGAATTGTAGGTAAACACAACCGTTTGAGCACCCATTTTTGCGAGTTTCAAAGCAATTGCTTTTCCCACACGATGCGCCCCCCCGGTTACCAAAACACAACGTCCGTTTAAATCCATAACTGTCTCCTAATACCAGGGACTACTCTTTCCAGAGTGACCATAAAAAGGGTTGTTCAACATATTGTTTAATTCTTTGGAGGAACTTTGCTGCAGGTGCACCGTCTACTAAGCGGTGATCAAACGAGAGACTTAATGTCACCATGGATCGCAAAACGATCTGTCCATCCAGTCCAATTGGTTTTTGATGAATTCGACCGATTCCTAAAATTGCACATTCGGGCGGATTAATAATCGGAGTAAATGCGTCAATCTCATAGGCGCCTAAATTGGTGATAGTAAACGTACCACCACTGATTTCCTCCATTTTATTATTTCCCTGTAATGTACGTGAAACCAATCCATCTAAATCATTCTGGATGATTTCCATACTTTTTAGATTCGCTTCTCTGACTACCGGAACCATCAAACCACGCTCGGTATCCACTGCCAAACCGACATTGATTTGTGGATGCTGGTATAACCCTTCAGGAATTAAACTCACATTCATAAAAGGATGTTCTGCGAGGGTCTGCGCGGCAACTTTTATAAACAATGCATTGAAGGAAAGTTTGATGTTCTTTTTTCCCAATTCAATATTAAGTTGCTGCCTGGCTTGCACAAAAAGGGTTGCATCTGCTTCCGTGACTAAGGTAACTTGGGGCCGTTCCACCCAGCTCTGGCTCAACCGGTTTGAAATGATGGAACGTAATTCACTTAATGGTTTGGCAATACCATCGGACTGTTCAGTTGGTTCTGCAGCCGACATGCGATTGACGTCCTCGCGGCGAACCATGCCACGCAGGCCAGTCCCTTTCACGCCGCGCAAATCCAAACCAATTTCAGCTGCCCGCAATTTGGCAAGAGGAGTTGCTTTTACAACAGGTTGATTTTGTATCTTCTGATTTACATCCGATAAAACGATCATTCCCCGGATGCCGGTTCCGGTTAGTCCCGCTAGATCAATTCCGGCACGTTTCGCCGCATTACGTGCCTTGGGAGACGCGCACACGGCAGTTGGAAGCATTGTCTTTTCCGCAGTAGCTTTTGGAACAACCTGGGTCTGAGATTTCTGAATTACGGGATCAATGGTTTCGGCGGCTCCGTGATGGCTTCCGGAAAATCCCGTACCAAACAAGACAGCTACAGGTGATAATATCGGCACTACCGTATCAATCGGAACCTGAATTTTTAGTGTTCCACTGGCCGGCGATTCGATGTCGAGTGAAGCTTTTTCATTCTCAATTGAGAATAAAGGCTCTCCTTTCTCAACTTGATCACCATCCTGCTTATACCACTCAATTATTTTTCCTTCTCTCATCGTCAAGCCTAATCGCGGCATAACGACTTGATACGTGTTGGACGCCTCTGAAATACTCATTTTTTTATCTTCCACATAACTGTTTTGCAGCATTTACTATATCTGCCGCATTGGGAAGTACAGAATTTTCCAATTCGGGGCTATAGGGTAAAGGCACATTCTTTGCGCCAATGCGGAGAATGGGTCCATCAAGATATTCAATTGCCTCTTCCGCTAAAACAGCTGCAATCTCAGCGCCGGGTCCACTTCTTCGATGAGCTTCATGCGAAATCACAACCCGGCCGGTTTTTGCAACAGACTGAATCAGCGTATCTTTATCCAATGGGACCAGCGTACGGGGATCAATGACTTCAGCATCAATTCCCATTTTTGCCAAAGTTTCAGCTGCTTCTAGAGATTTTTGTACCATAATGCCTATCCCGATTAAGGTAATGTCTTTTCCAGAACGCACTACAGCTGCCTGCCCAAAAGGAACCATGAAATTCGGATCCTCCGGAACCGGCCCGGTCATTGCATATAGCATTTTATGTTCAAAGAATAAAACCGGGTCTTCTCCGCGAATAGCGCTTTTAAGTAACCCTTTCGCATCAGCTGGTGACGCAGGTGTAACGATCTTTAATCCGGGGATGTTCATAAACCAGGATTCAGGACTTTGTGAATGCTGGGCAGCGGATGAACCTGGCGCGCCTGTTGTTATACGAATCGTCAGGGGGACATTTGCTTTTCCGCCACTCATAAAACGGGCTTTGGCAACCTGGTTCACAATCTGGTCACCAGCGCACATCAAGAAATCTCCAAACATAATTTCAACAATCGGGCGCATCCCAACCAACGCGGCCCCTAAACCGCTGCCAATAATATTAAGTTCCGAAATAGCCGTATCACGCACACGTTCGGGGCCAAATTCGGCGTACATACCCTGGGATACTCCCCAAACACCATTGAAGATTCCAACATCTTCACCCATTAAGAACACAGACTGGTTCTGGCGCATTTCTTCAACCATTGCTTCACGAATTGCTTCTGAATATGTAATTTCTCTCATTGCTACACCTTCTTAAAAAACCAGACCATTATGTGTATCTGCATAAACACCCGCCATTGCCTCATCGGCCACAGGTTTTTCCGCACTTGCTGCAAATGCCACAGCAGCATCTAACTGCACAATCACTGAACCCTGTAATTCTTCCAGATCGCCATCATCAAACAGGTTTGATTCAATTAATTTTTGCTTAAATCGATCGATGGGATCTTTTTTCTGCCAACTATGAATTTCCTCTTGTGTTCTATATACCTGCGGGTCGCCCTCATAATGCCCACGATAGCGATAGGTTTTTGCTTCAATAAAAGTGGGACCTTCACCCCGATTTGCCCGTTCTACAGCCTCTTTGACAGCTTCATACACTGCCAATACATCATTCCCGTCCACTATAACGCCGGGAAATCCGTATGATTGAGCACGGATGGCAAGATCATCAATTGGTGTACAACGATGCATAGCAGTACCTTCCCCATAGAGATTGTTCTCACAGAAAAAGATGACCGGCAACTTCCATACACCGGCCTGATTGGCGGCCTCGTGGAAGGAACCTTCATTGGAGGCACCGTCACCAAAAAATGCCACAGCAACTCGTTTCTCCTTACGCATCTGAAAACCCAATGCTGCACCAGTGGCCATGGGAATGCCCCCACCCACTATACCATTGGCACCAAGAATGCCTAATGAAAAATCTGCGATATGTAAAGAACCACCGCGCCCTTTGCAGTATCCAGGGCTGCGGGCAGCTAATTCGGCCATCATATATTTCGGGTCTCCGCCTTTTCCAATTAAATGCCCGTGACCGCGATGCGTACTGGTAATAACGTCTTCAGCGGTTAATGCCAGGCAAACACCCACAGCAGTGGCTTCCTGCCCAACACAGGAGTGAATAAACCCTGGAATCAAACCACCGCGACGTTCTTCAATGGCTCTGAGTTCAAATTCACGAACAAGAGTCATTCTTCTGTACATTTCTCCCAACAATTCGGGGGTATAACGTTCTTTATAAAATTTTGCTTCTGGTCCGGTTTGCATATCTTTATCCTCTGTAATCAATCCAAAATCAGGCTGATTTTTTCCAAAGCCTGTGTGCTTCTTTTTGTGTACTTTTTTGTAATTCTTCCATATTGGCGTTCAAAACTTCGCCGTTCATTTTTCGAATCTTTCCGGCAACCATCACTGTATCCACATCGCTTGCATTGCAATATAACAACAATTGATCATAGAGATTATGTTGTTCAATAGGCGTAGGCAGTTTTGGATTGACTAACATCCAATCTGCCTGCCAACCCGGTTTTAAGCAGCCTACATTCTCCAGTCCTAATGCATTGGCGCCACCAGCTGTGGCCAGGTGCCAGACGAGACCTGCCGGCATTACCCGCGGATCACAATGAGAAGCCTTATGGATTAAAAATGCCCCACGCATAACCTCAAAAAAGTCGGTAATATATCCATCTGATCCCAAACCAACAGTGACTCCAGCCTCGACCAATTCTGGAAGTGGAGCGATTCCACCTCCCACCTCACAATTGGATAATGGCATATGTGTAACCCGAGCACTGCGTGAGGCCAGGAGATTTATTTCATTTTGATCGATTTGTACGCATTGGGAGGCTAACATTCCCGGTCCTAATACCCCAATGCGATCATAATATTCAATCGGTCTTAATCCGTTACGTTCCAGCATCGCATGGGGTTCGTAGTGACCTTCAGAACAATGCATGTGGGTTAATACACCTATTTCGGCTGCCAATGCAAATGCCCGTTTGATAAACGCCTCTGAGCAGGTAAAAGTTGTATGGAAACACATCAATCCGTTTACCAGGCTGCCTTTTCCTTTACCAAATTCGATCATGGCTATATTTTCAGAAAGACCAAGTTCGCCATTCATCTGGCTTACTCTTTCAGTTGCTTCAAAAGATAATATGCCACGGATTCCCCATTTTTCTACGATTTCCGCCTGCTTAACCAGTACGCCGGGTAAAGCATAAGGTGCTTCAGTGCAATCATAAAAAGAGGTAATTCCAGAACGAATCATCTGCGCACAATTCCAGTTTGTTGCGGCATTGATCATTTCAGAATCTAGCTGGTTTTCCACCAACGGCCACCAAAACTCTTCCAGAAATGGCATAAAACCTGATGGTGATTTGGTTAAGGGAATACCATGGGCAAGAATGCCATATAAATGTGTATGGGCATCTACAAATCCGGGCAATAATACTTGTTCCGGTCTTTCGATTATTTCATCATGTGAAAAACAGCTACGCAGTTCATTAGCAGGTGCAATTGCATCAATTTTGTCATTCAGCACCCGTATACCATAACCTTCTTTAGGATGTTCCAAAGGAGAAGTTACCAACCATTTCGGAAAGATTAATAATCCTTTTGTTTCTATCACAATTTTATGTTCCTTTTTCCATTGGAATAATTACTTTTTTTATCAGAAACTCACATATCTACATGAACTCAGGTAGGCCACAATGAAGAAATTTTCCGGATTTTTTTTGTTCAATAAAATTGCCATCTTTAATCAATACCTGACCTTTTACAATGGTCATAACCGGATAACCGGTTAACTCAACCCCATTATAGGGAGAATAATCAACCTGTTCGTGCAACAGCTCCGGGTTTATTGTCAGTTTTTTCTGTGGATCAAAAAGGACAATATCAGCATCCGATCCGACGGCTAATGATCCCTTTTGTGGAAAAATGCCGAATATTTTTGCCGGCTGGGTGCTGCAAATATTTACCCAATTCTGCAAAGAAATGCATTGGTTCAGCACCCCATACGTATGCATTAGCGGATACCGCAATTCGATTCCCGGCAATCCACCGGGCACTTTTCTGAAATCACCCAGGCCAATTTCTTTTTGAGGATGAATGCGGAATGAACAATGATCACTGCCTACGGATTGGATCTGACCAATTTCCAACGCATTCCAGATCAGTTCTTTTTCAAAAACTTCCCTCAATGGCGGAGAGCACACCAGCGCAGCCGCTTCTATCGCGCTGCCATGCAATATGGCTTGCTGATCAAGCAATAAGTATTGGGGGCAAGTTTCCGCAATTACTTTTATATGATTATATCTGGCTACTGAAACAGCCCGGATCGATTGTGAAGTGGATAAATGCACCAGATATAAATTCACCTTAGATTCCCAGGCTAATTCAATGCATTGATTTACAGCTTCCAATTCCGCTGAAGGCGGCCTACTAAATGGAAAGTTCTGTGGAGCAATTCTTCCTTCTGAAATCAAATTTTGTGTTGCCCTCTGGATCAAGAGATCATCTTCAGCATGAACCATACAGATACCACCAGAAGCTGAAATTTTTTTCATTACTATAAAAATACCTGGATAGTCCAACTTCATGCCATCGTATGTTGTGTAGAGCTTAAATGAGGAAACACCTGCCTTCATCATGGCGGGAATTTGTTTCAGTGTTTCATCGGAAGAATCAGTTATGGTCATATGCAGAGCAAAATCAACCCAACTGGAATCATTAGCTTCGGCTTTCCGTTGCTGTAAAGCATCCTGTAAGGATTGCCCTGGGTTTGGCTCTACGAAGTCGATTACCGTTGTTGTTCCTCCGCAGGCTGCCGCCAATGTACCGGAATTCCAATCATCACTGGTAATCGTTGTTGGAGTCGGCATCTGCAAATGCACATGCGGATCCACACCGCCGGGCAATACAAGCAGACCGCTAGCATCAATAGTCTCTTTACCTTCCAGGTTAGTACCCCAAGCCGCAATGTTCTCACCTCGAATGCCGATATCCATTCGGGTAACATTTTCATGGGTGACCAGGGACCCGCCTTGAATAACGAGATCAAATTCAGGCATTGTTCATTCTTTCCAGATCAAAGGTTACTTTTACCCCTTTACTTCCATCGAGGCTAACATGACAGCCGTTGTGAGACGTGGATAAGACAATTGGAAGGGATGCGAGGGTTGCCTTTACCGCCTCAATCCCAAACAACTTAAGAATCACTTCTCCTGGCGTTGGACTGACGGTTACATTTATTTGAGAATCTGTTCTTTGGTAAGCAACCTGAATTGCATTACGATCTTCGTCTTGTATCATTATGTTTCCGCTATTTTGGGGGTCATAAATTTCTATGGTTAACGGGTTCAGATCCTTTTGGTTTACAAAATCCATTTCGGGGCCATAAGGAATGATTGAACCTCCGCGAACCCATAAGGGTAGGGTATCCAACGGAGCGTCAACATTCACCCATTTTCCACCGCTTATAAGATCTTTTGTCCAAAAATCTACCCAGACTCCCTGTGGCAAATACACATTTACCTTGTGATCGCGGGTAAAAACAGGAGCGACAAGGAAACTATCACCAAACATATACTGAAGATCCAGCCTTTGCGTAGTAGGATCATCCTGAAACTCCAGCAGCATCGGCCGGACCATTGGCAACCCGGTCTGGCTGCTTTTTACCGCCTGGCTGTAAATATATGGCAATAAACGATAGCGAAGCTTAAGGTATTTCATTGAAATTATTTCGGCTTCTTCTCCAAATGTCCAGGGCTCACGTGCTTGTTTTCCATGTGCGCGAACATGGGATGAAAAAACTCCCACCTGCATCCAACGCAGATACACCTCTGCATCTTTGGGATATGTGTCTTTCACCGAATCATTGTAAGATTCTTTAAAATCTACATGATAGGTATCATCAAAAAAATGCGGTGAGTAGTCAAAACCGCCCACATCATGGCTGCAAAAAGGCACACCTGACAGTCCGTAACCCAACAACGCGCGTACCTGACAGGAAAGCTGATCAAGCGTGCTATAGCTATCGCCACCCCATTGCACCGGATAACGCTGAGAACCTGCGTATGCAGATCTGCCCCAAACCAACCCCCGCCCCAATTTTCTTTTTGAAAGCTCAAAGGCTGCGCGGTTATACACCTGCGGGTAAAGATTATGCATTTCCATACCAGTACGACCGTCGAAATAAACGGCATCCAGCGGTGCCTGTTCTCCAAAATCAGTCTTGAATACCGCAACGCCCATGTCGTGGAGTAACTCCAATTTTGATTGCCACCAAGCAACAGCCGCTGGATTGGTAAAATCCACAGCACCGAGATTTTCACCTGAAAAGGCTTCCATCACCGGGCTTACTTCACCAGCCTCATTTCTAATAAAATAACCATTTTGCTCGGCCTCCAGGTAAAGAGGTGTCCCCTTAGGAACATAGGGATGAATCCATAGAGAAGTCCGGATTCCCTGATCCCGCATCCATTGCATCATCTCTTTTGGGTTTGGAAAATGTGTTTCATCCCATTGATAACTGCACCAAGGACCATCCCCCATCCACCACGGATCTAAATGTAAAACATCACAGGGAAACCCACGCTCTCGCATTTCTTTAATGACCTGCTCCACCTCTTCACGGGAACGATACCCGGCTCTTGAAATCCAAAAACCAAATGACCATTTTGGTGGAACCGGTGCATAACCGGTTAATTCACAATATCGTTTTAAAATGTGTTTGTATGCCGGCCCGAAAATAAGGAAGATATCCAATTGTGAATCATTAATATGAATGGAGTATGTGACAGAGGACTCAGAGCCTATCCGAAAAAGCATTGGATAAGAAGAATGCACAAACAAACCATAACCGGAACTACTGAGCAATAAAGGTACATTTTTATATGATCGATAACTGCTCACATTTCCGCTATCAACCGCCCATAATGGAATTTCCTGATTCCATTTATCCAATGAGGTGAATTTCTCACCCAGTCCATAAAACGATTCCCCTGGCCGGACCGCTATACTTTCTCGAATACAATACAGTCCGTTTTCACCACATTCACATCCACTTGGAGGAACTTCAAACCCAGGTCCATAAGCACGATCATCCGTTCTTTCACTGAAAAGAACTTTTCCTTGACCGGAACAAGGGTCATCATAGGCGGTGATCTGCCAGGTGCGGGGAAATTCCACCCGCAACCTGTCAGTCACCAGTGTTACACAATCTTCAGATTCACGTAGAACAAATTTTTCTGGAGGAAAAAGCGTTTGAACCAACATATCTGAAGGGGATTCTCTTAATCCGTAAGGATTCATTCGTAACCGAATGACATCCGGTTGAATAACATCTACAAAATATTCAATTAAATCACCATTGGCTAACTCACATGAAAAAAGGATGCCATTCGGAGTTTCTTGATAGGATAACCATTGACGAATAAAATACCGGGGAGCATGCACATCCCTAACATCCAAAGAAGCAGCAATGGCTTTCCAATCAATTTGTTTATTCATAAACACAATCATCCTTTTCAAAAATCTGATGGGGTGAAATAGGAAAAAAAATTATCTTTTTAACAAAACAGTAAAACTTCTTTTGGGTATTTTAATTAATTTAAATAGGATATTCATTGAAGATTCCGTACAAACACAACCAGATCAAAAAACTTTGATCTCCACACTGAAAATTGGCAAACTTTGAATCTAATATTGATTGGAAATGCTACATAATGTTAAGACACACTTTACATTGTAAAGAATAACATAACCATTACTTTAATTCAACATTTTTTAAGAATTCCTGGGTAATTCTTTTGTTGAAAAAAATATTTTTTATTCTGCGATCTTTCAGCAGGTAACAATTTTATTTATCGTTAAATTATTGACCTTTTTGTTCTCTCGTTATCTCTGAAAATAATAGCCACCTTCGTTTTCGTTGTTAACCTCAAGATAGCCAACAGTTCCGAGAAATTGCAAAAAGTAGTTTTAGGGCTTCATTACCAGTTAGTATTTTGACCCGGGAAATAGTAAAAGAACCATGGAGCACCGGCAAAAAAATATGTCCGGCTAGTTTCTCATTTATCTCGAAAAACAAAAGGGCCTGCAAAAGGGTCAGATATATGCTGTTTCGTGTTTCAAAATCCAAATAAGCTTCCCGAAAAGGACTGGTGATTCCCGACAAATTAGAAAAATATAGAAAACTCTGCTCGAAAGAGGTAAATCGGGTCTTTCTTCGGATCGCGATGCCCCTCAGCCTCCTTCATTGCATTTCTGCTGCGATTACCACAGCTATGACTTTGTCTTATCTCTTGTGCACCCTTTTCCTTTTTCGGAAATGACTTGTTGGTAATCACAAATGCCATGTAAAGTAGCGCTTGACTATAATAAACATATATAATAAGCTATTAGTAAGATACAGATTAAGAATGGTTATTTCCGTATCTGTAATTATCTTCTTTTGCATCGCTAATCCGACTGATAAATCAACTTCTAATGAATTAAATGTAGAGGGAAAAATGGCCCAAAATTTTAATCCTGGAACTCATTTAAGAAAATTACGAAAAGAGCGGGGTTTTAGCCTTCGCGAAGTTGCACGGCGAACTGATCTGAGTGCATCTTTCTTGAGTCAGGTTGAACACGGCATTTCAAATGTTTCACTCGATTCTCTCATCAAAATTGCGGAAGCTCTTGATGTTCCATTAATGTATTTTTTGGAAGAACAACCGGCAGATATTGAAAATTTAAGCTCCCATATTGATCCGGAGCCTTGTGAGGATATTGACCGCACAAACACCTATTCACCGGTTGTCCGTGCTGGTTGTCGGCCCCGTTTAATTCTTCCCCCTTCCGGAGTTGAATATCAATTACTGGTTCCAGATTTAAGCCACAAAATGGAAGCAGTGATCGGGCAATTATCTCCTGGTTCGAGCAATGTTGCACGCAGGTTGAGAGAAGAAACAGAAGAGTTTATTTATGTATTAAGCGGTGAGTTATTGATTGGATTAGGCGACCAGGAATATACTTTAAGGCCTGGTGATTCGATTAATTTTGCCGGAGATAAGCTGACCAAATTAGCCTGTGCTTCTGTTGATCGAGATGCTTCTTGGATTTCGGTGATTACTCCGCCAGTTTTCTAAAAGATTACCCCTTGTTACCAGAACAATCCTAAATGAAAAATCATTTTGATAATTTTCTATCATAATTCTTTTCATTCTTTTATCGAAAGAATATATGGAGTTTCTGTGCAAAATCCTGGCCTCAATCTCACAAAATTTTCAAAAGAGTTCATTAAAGATCATAATCAGGAGGCGAAAGAAGTCTGGGAAGCTTTTCGTTTGGGAAAACCCATTCGGCCACCTGTTAGGTTAGGAACAACCACACAATTTTTTATTTTTAATGAGTTTCTAAATCCTGATGAAAGGATTACATTTTCAGATTATTTATCCGAAGCAAAAACAATGCTGGACTTCAGTTTGAAATCTGCATTATGGCGAATTGAAAATATAGCCCAATATTGTGACGATCTCATCGATTTACCTGATGAGTTTAGTATAAGAGTGGATCTGCAAACATTTGAAGAAGCTGCATATTTTGGTGCACCGCTCGAATTTCTTTCGCATCAGGTACCTGACACACGCCCCATTTTATCTGGGAATAAAAAATACATGCTTTTTGACCAACCCTACCCAGACCCGATGGTCGCTGGATATTATGGAAAGGCGCGACAAATCTATGAAGAGATGCTCGACTATCTTCAAAAGCATCCAACTTTTTTGGATCGTCCAGTTACTATCCAGCCTTATGGGTATTGGACAGGTGGCTTTCTAACTCTGGCAATGGCTCTAAGAGGCTTTGAGTTCTTAACAGATCTCGTTGATGATACAGATTATGCCTTCCAACTTCTCAAATATCTCTATGACGGTATTGTTTCCAGAGTTAAAATCTATAGTAATTTTTTCAGTTTGCCTTTTCCAAATTCCGATTTGTTTTTTGTAGATGACTCCATCCAATTAATTTCTACAAAGATGTTAAAAGAATACTTATTACCCCTCTATAAACAATATAAATCAGAAATCACCACTGCTGAACACATCAAAATGCATCTTTGTGGAGATGCCAGCCGCCATTTCAAAATTCTGAAGGATGAGTTAGGGGTAAATGAATTTGAAACAGGATTTCCAATCGATTTTGGCAAGGTTCGCCGAGAACTTGGTCCCGATGTCACCATCCAGGGCGGACCCAATATTATGTTTCTCAAGGATGGCTCACCGGAAGAAGTTAGCAAAGAAACACAAAGAATACTCGAATCCGGCATTTTAGATGGTGGTAAGTTTATCTTAAGAGAAGGTAATAATTTGGCACCGCACACACCATTCAATAACCTTGATTCTATGTTCCAGACAGCCAGGAAAATCAGGTTTTGATTTGATTTTTGCCTTTTACTTTTACAACAATAAAATATAAAGGTTTTAAGAATTGGAGAAAATCATGACTAACAAACATGCGACACTTTTCATAACCCATCGGGGAGAACGACACCAACAAGCGGCACTTGCAGGCGCTCCATTAGATTTAGACGTAACCATCATTCGGTCACCATCCAAGCAACAGATTTTATCTCTTCTCCCTGGAAAAGAATTCTTAATCTCAGAAAGATCCGGAGAAATTGATGCGGATATTATCAATGCCGGTAAAGATCTGCGCTTAATTCAAAGACTAGGTTCCTTAACCTTTGATATCGATTTGGACGCAGCCAGATCAGCTGGAATCCCGGTCTGCTGCTTACCCGTACATAGCTGCATTATGGTCGCAGAGCATACGGTCATGCAAATGTTAGCCTGCACAAAACGGGTTCGGGAAATGATGGATATCACTTTAGATTTAGAGACTTATCATAATGAGTCGAAATTATGTGATGAAGATTATTTCGCCTATAACTGGGCAAGACGCAAAGATATTCGAGGGTTATGGGGGGCAACAGTAGGCATACTCGGATTTGGAGAAATAGGTGCCGAAGTTTCCCGCCGCCTGACCGGTTACGGTTGTAATGTCATTTACAACAAACGCACCCCCCTTCCTGAAGAAGCCGAAAAGAATTTAAAAATCCGCTATGCTGAGTGGGACGAATTACTGGTTACCAGTGATATTATTTGCATGTTGCTGCCATATTTTCCGGAAACAGCGCAATCACTTAGCGATGACTTCTTCAACAAAATGAAAAATGGTTCCATATTTGTGAGTTGCGGCGGAAGCGGAGTAGTGAATGAGCAAGCTCTCCTGAGGGCATTGGACTCTGGTCATTTATATGGTGCAGCCCTGGACACATTTACATTTGAGCCAATCGCAGAAGATAACCCATTATTGCCGTTAGCCAGAAAACCAAGGTCCAATTTGATTCTTACACCCCACGTAGCTGCCGGTACCGGTTCAACTGAATCGGCTCCAAGTGAAGAGCGTTATGGAGATTATATAAATCTTATGAGAGTCATCCATGGTGGTACATTAATTGGCCAATTAATGTAATATTAAAGAAAAACACAGTTAAATTTTATTTTGAAATGATATTATCTATGTTTTTTTATTGCAGATAAATTCATACACAATTTGCAAAATCCGTCACGTGTGTAATTTTAGTTCTTTTAAAAAGGTAATCTCCATGAATTCTTAAAAAGAGTTGAAATTAATAAAAGGTTATGTTATTCTAAACTTTGTAAAGTGTATCTTAACACACTTAAGCAACACCACTAAAAAAACAGGTTCGAATTCATCTTTTTCATAATCCAAAATGCAAAGAAATTTGCCCGGGTCGTTTTTAGATGGATTTTCACTTTCATAAAAAATATTTCATTTTTGACTAACATCAGTATTCTGAAGAATAGCAAGGTGAAAAAAATTAATATACTATTCAATCTGTTTTCGTCCTGACCAGTAACAATTGGTTCGTCCGATTTTCTAATTGTACTTAACATAATTTCTTTATGTCGCTTTACATTCAGTAATTTCAGTGTGTAGTTTCCAAAATCAAAACCTCTCTTATCCGGAAAAAATATGGTAACCAATCTCCCACCAGATAAAATCATCCTTCAGCTTAATCAACACAAATCTCTACGAATTCAAAGTAATCCTTTATTTTTTTCAATCCATAATGAAAAAAACGAATTAATGTGGTCATTAAATGCTGTCCGTTTCAGAGATATACAAGGAAAATGGCATCAGGCAGAACAAGCGGAAATACTAAGCCAGACAACTTTTCTGTTATCCTCTCTCACATCACCTGTCACCCTTGCAGGCACAATCATTCAGGAAGAAAAATCCTTTTGTATTGAAATCGAATCGGTGCAGGAAAATACAGTCGAATGGGTAAGCGTTGATTTTAATGCTGAACCTGATGAACATTATTTAGGTTTAGGAGAACGATTCGACCAATTAGATCAACGTGGTAATCAGGTAGTTCTCAAGGTTGTTAATGGAGCCTCTGGTGGAAAGACGTATAAACCCATTCCATTCTACGTATCCAGTAAAGGTTATGGAGTACACCTTCTGACCAGCACGCTATGTCTGTTACGCTTAGCAACTCCCGATGACCCAAAGATTGTCTCCATTCGAAATCAGGCATCCTACTTAAAATTCCGTTTATTCACAGAAGGAACCAGCAAAGACATCCTCACCGAATATACGTCTTTCTGCGGACGACATGCATTACCCCCTGCATGGGTCTTTGGCCCATGGAAATCGCGCGATTGGACGGTAGAAAATCAAAAGACAGCAGAAGAAGACATCACCCAAGGGCGCATTCACCATTTAGCTGGCACGGTCAAATTGATTGATGCGGCCTGGGAACCGTATATGCACAGTTTTACATTCGATGAAAAGCGCTGGCCAGACCCGGAAGGTTACATCTGTCAGGTGCACCAGTTGGGATATAGATTAATTCTTTGGATTTCTCCCTGGTTGGTTAATTACGACCCGCCATCTCCTATGTATGCTGAATGTGCCCGGCGTGGTTTTTTCATTAAGAATCCCGAAGGGGAAGTTTACATACATCGATTGGCTAATAGCCCGGATTTTTCCGGAAGTTGCTTTGATTTTACCAATCCGGAAGCGCGCACCTGGTGGCAGGAGCAAATTCGCCGGTTGGCTCGGATGGGTGTAGATGGCTTTAAGACTGATTTTGGGGAACAGGTACCTGGAGATGCTATTTTCTTTGATGGCCGCCGCGGGCATGAGATGCATAACCTGTATCCGGTTCTATACAACCAGGCAACTTACGAGAGTCTGAATGCTGAAACACATGGGGTGTTACTGGCACGTTCGGCCTGGGATGGTTCACAGCCATATTGTATGCTCTTTGCTGGTGACCAATCATCCGATTTTGGGCCGGCGACCGGCCTGCCGAGCGTCCTCATCGCCGGGCAAAACGCCGGTTTATCGGGGTTCCCATTTTGGACCTGTGATATCGGTGGTTATTTTGGCACACCAACGGAAGATGTTTTTATCCGCTGGGCTCAGTTTGGTGCATTTACGCCAATCATGCAGGTCCATGGCTTGGGGAAACGTGAACCCTGGAATTTTTCGGCCAGAACACTGGCTATCTACCGGCGTTATGCACAAATCCACATGGATCTTTTCCCTTATATCTACACCTACGCAAAAATTTCCAGCGAAACAGGTTTGCCAATTATTCGGGCATTGCCGCTCGAGTTTCCTGACGATACTGGTGTATGGGGAGATATGGCCAGCCATGAATATTTCCTGGGTGAAGCGCTGCTGATTGCACCCGATTATTTCGGCAGTACAAGAAATCGCCACACCTACCTGCCAAAAGGTACATGGCGGGACTTTTGGAACGGAACACTTTACCAGGGAGAACGAATTTACGCGATGGAATCCCCCATTGAGCTAATTCCTGTTGTAGTTAAAGCCGGGTCAATCATTCCATTTCTGGACCCGTCGGCGGAGACGCTACTACCGGTTGAAGATCCAAACATTCCGATGGCAACAAACGACCTGCGATTGCAAATCTATCCAGGCATGGATGGTCAATTCTCCTTATATGATGGAACACAATTTGAATGGATAGAAAAAACAAAAATGTTAATTATTACAAACTCTCCTGTGGGGCGCTCTATATCGATAAAAATATTTGCGAAAGAGTACGACCAACTCCGGTTGCTAGCAACCGATGAACACAGCGTACCGATATCAATTACACAGGGCAGCCTTAATCAAGAACCAGATTTTTACCGTTTCCAGGTAAATAAATCTTCTTTCTATTCAATTCAATGGAAGGAATAGAAAGCTAACTTTCCTCGAACCCAGGCTTCAAAATCATTAATCACTCTTTCATCCACTATTGATAAGAAACAAGGACAACTATGAAAATTGATAAAATTGAATGCACAATATTAGATTATCCACTTCCCGTACCGTTAAAGCCCTCTTGGGCGCCCGGGAGAACATTCAAAACTACCTCCTGTTTACTGGTCCGGGTTACAACAGAAGACGGTATCACCGGCATTGGAGCCGGACCGGATTGCGGAAGAGCCGGCTTGTATACCATCGCTGACCTGCTTGCTCCTTACCTTTTGGGAAAAGATGTTTTTTGTATTGAACAGATCAGCCCAATTATCCGCCAGGCTGCAAAAGACGGCAGTTACCCATGGTCAGTTGAGATGGCGCTTTGGGATATTATCGGAAAAGCTGCCAACCAACCGGTTTACCGGTTGTGGGGTGCTTTTCAGGATACTTTACCTGTTTATGCCAGTCTGGCAGAGGTTGTGCCCGTTGAAGAACAAATTCAACGCCTGTATATGTTAAAAGAAATGGGGTTCGGGGCGGTAAAACTGCGTCTTCGCCGACCGGATATCAATGATGATATTCGGGTTGTTCAACAGATTCGTGCTGAGTTTGGTGATACGCTCAAATTAATGGTGGATGCTAACCAGGCACATGTTATGCCCTGTCCTAATCCGATTGGCGCATGGAATTATGAAGATGCCTTAAAAGTTGCGGAAGCCATGTATGAATTGGATGTCCTGTGGTTGGAAGAACCGCTCCCCCGTTATGGGCTAGAACAAATCGCCCGGCTGACAGCCGCTACTAAGATTCCAATCGCCGGTGGAGAACTGCACAAAGGGCTGCATGAATACAAACAAATCATAGACATGAACTGTTACGACATTATCCAGGCAGATGCAGCTTTTTCGGAAGGTATTTTCCAGTTACGCAAAGTAGCGGCTCTGGCAGAACTCTCATATAAGCGTTTTATTCCGCATACCTGGTCCAACGGTATTGGAATGGGGGCCAATCTGCATCTGGCTGCCTCGCTTCCAAATTGTCCCTGGTTTGAATTCCCAATTGACCCGCCAGCCTGGACAAATGAATCGCGCGATTTCATGATGGCTGAACCATTCCACATCAGCAAAGATGGAACGATCACGGTCTCTAATAAACCTGGACTTGGTTTGGAGTTGAACGAAGACGCAATCCGTCAATATTCCCGTTTGATCTGGTCAAGCGATGAGCTTAAAGATTGGAATTAACCAATGAATTTTGAAATGATTGATGATTACGTAAAAAAACTGGCGCACTCTAGCGTAGAAGAGCGGCCCTCACTGGCAGCGCAAATCACCCAATGGGCAGCTGCCGAGGGAGTCTTCCCCGCATCGATAGCCAGAGTGTATTCAGGGCTGGCAAATGGACAATTGGCTCTTATGACGATCCCTGCGATCAATCTGCGCGGGATGACCTACGACCTGGCCCGAGCCGTCTGGCAAGTGGCGCTCACTCACAAAGCTGGACCGGTTATTTTTGAGCTTGCCCCATCTGAAATGGCTGCTGGCGATCAAACAGCAGATGAATATGCCGCTATCGTCCTGGCGGCCGCTTGCCGCGAAGGGTATCACGGACCTGTCTTTCTGCAAGGCGATCACTTCCATATTGACTCTTCTGATTCTACTCCTGCAATTCAACAGCTATGCCGAGAAGCGATATCGACCGGTTTCTACCAAATTGATATTGATGCTGCCACCTTGATCGATCATGATGCGGTTACTCCCAAAGAAGTTCAAACGCCAAATGCAAAGATTTCTGCCTCTTTAACCAATTTTATCCGATCTATTCAACCTGAAGGGATTCATGTAACCATTGGCAGTGAAATTGGCGAAATTGGCAGTAACAACACTACCCCGGAAGATTTGCTGGGGTTTATGGAAGCATACCAGGCTGCTCTCTCCGCGGGCGATATGGGGTTGGATAAAATCAGCATTCAGACAGGCACTCGGCATGGCGGGATTGTTCAAACAGATGGCAGCCTGGCAGTTATGCCATTAGACCTGACATTGGCAAAACAATTAAGTGCCCTGGCAAAAAAAGAGTTTGGAATTGCCGGTTTGGTGCAACATGGCGCCTCAACCCTCACCATGCAGCAACTATCCCAATTGCCTGAAAACGGAGTTATTGAGGTTCACCTAGCTACTCAAATTCAAAATATAGTCTTTGATCACCCTGAGTTTCCAAAAGATCTTTTGTTAAAAATGCGCAATCAACTCTCACCAAACACCAAGAGCGCTGAAGGCGATTCGCTGCGTGATGAAGATAACCAGAGTGAAATACAAAAATTCTATAACGCTCGATGGACAGCCTGGGGAACTTTCAAGCGTGAGTTGTGGGAAATGCCTGAACCAAACAAAAAAATGATTCAAATTTCTCTCCAGGATTGGATGGTAAAACTGTTTACCGCTTTACGGGTTGAAGGAAAATTACCGCTAATCCAATCGCTTTATGCACTGGATCCTGAAAATGACGGAATTTGATGTTCTCGGTTTAGGGATGTCCACTATTGATATCCTGACAACCGTCTCTCATTTACCAAAATCTAACGAAGTCTATGCAGCGGAAGAGATTCACGTCCAGGGTGGTGGACCGGTGGCAACCGCGCTGGTAGCTCTCAGCGTACTTGGGGCAAACGCCGCTTATTCCGGCACAATTGCTCCTGACAAATGGGGAGAAATGATTCTCCAGGAATTTAGCCAGTATCAGATTAACACCCGTGAAGCGCATCTAACCGCCTTCGGCAGTTCCCCCGTTTCCGTGATTCTCATTGAAAAGGACACAGGTCATCGTGCCATCCTGTATAAAAAAAGCGATCTACCTGAATTGCAACCGGAATATTTAACACCTAAAATGATCGCTTCTGCAAAAATTCTGCATCTCGACGGCGTTCACTTACAGGCCGCTATTCATGGAGCGATCCTGGCTCGCGAAAACAATGTTCCGGTGTCTTTTGATGGTGGCGCTGGCGAAATCTGGGATGGTATAGAACTTTTATTGCCATTAGTGAATATCCTGGTGGTGGCACGCCAATTTGCCACTCGGGTTACCGGCTTTGAAGATCCCCTGCTAGCCGGCCCGGAATTATTGAAATGCGGTGCGAACGAGGTGGTTATCACGGATGGCGAAAAAGGCTGCTGGTATTGGGACAAAAATCTATCATTGCACCAGCCAGCCTTTAAAGTAAACGTAATTGATACTACCGGCGCGGGAGATACCTTCCATGGCGCGTACCTTTATGGGTACTTGCAGGGCTGGGACCCACAAAAAAGGCTTAAGTTTGCCAGCGCTGTGGCTGCCATAAAATGTACCCGCATCGGTGGTCGATCTGGCATTCCAGACCGCCAACAGACTGAAAAATTTATCAATGATCATGATTTTGGAGGATTGCATGCAACAGAATAAAATTGTCGGATTAATTTCTGTAGGTGTACCTTATTTTGATGTGCCTACAGCTGAAATGCACCTGAGAAATACCCGCAACCTTTTAGAAAAAGAATGGACGGTTGTCGGACCTGTTAAAATCGTAACCAGTAATGAAGATTTAGAGACAGCTATTGCACAATTCAAACTGGAACCTCTTCTTGAAGCTCTCGTACTTCAAATAGGAACTTTTCCTGATGGTGAGGCGCCGTTAAAAATAGCTGAACAATTACGGCTGCCTGTTATTGTTCATTCATTACCAGAACCGGATATTGATAAACGTATTTCACTTAACAGCCTTTGCGGAGCAAACCTGACAACCTTTACATTGACAGCCATTCAGCTGCCTCATACCAGTATTCATGGAAACCCACAGGATAAAGCCACCCAGGATGGATTAAAGGCTCGTATCCGCGCTGTGTTATGCCTGAATGAATTACGGCGTACACGCCTGGCGCTGATTGGATTTCGTGCGCCAGGGTTTTATCCCAGCAGCTTTGATGAATTATTGCTGAGACGTACTTTTGGAATTGCAATGGACTATATAGATCTGGGAGAAGTGAAACAAGCCTTTGCATCGGGGAAAACCAAAAAATCTCCTGCAACTTCTTTTCCTGCAATAGGCGGAGGAGAACTTGCCGCTGCATCCATCAGTATGATGGAACAGCATTATGCTGCATTGTCGTGCATCTTCGAAGATAGTGGTATGAATGTTTTTGCAATCCGAGATTGGCCGGAATTATTCGATGTAGAGGCTCCCGCAGGTTTATGGCCAGCTCTCGGCTGGCTGCAGGACGAAGGCTATCTTATTGGCCCTGAAGGCGATGTCAACGCAGCCGTCACTATGAAACTGGGACAAACTTTATCCCAGAGCGTGCCATTTTTCGCAGATGTCAGTGGATGGCATGATCAAGATTCCAGCCTGGTTCTCTGGCACTACGGCGGGGCTCCAAGCCTGGCCGCGAAACAGGAAGAGATTCTTTACGGTCCAGAGGGACGGGAGGTTCAATTCACATTGAAACCTGGTAAAGCAACTCTTCTGCGGGTCGGTATGTTTGCCGGTTCTTTCCGCTTGCTGGGAATTTGTGGACATATGATGAACAAACCCATCCAAATAGGCCGTGCCGGTGGTTACTTCCAAACAACAAATACCCCGGCAGGCGAGGTTATTGAGCATATCCTTGAGCATGGTTGGGAACACCATTACGTCTTATTTTATAGTGATCTGTCTAAAGAACTTAAAACAATATCAAAACTAACGGGTATACCTCTAACTCTTCTTTAAAAAAGGAACAAAAAATGAGTTCATCTTTTTTCTTTCCAACCAAACTTATCGTTTCAGAAGACGCCGCGACCGACCTATTAATCGAATTAAAGGATGTATCTCCGGATGGGGTATTTGTTATCACTGATCAAGGAATCATGCAGGCCGGTATTGCTGAAGCTATGTTTCAAGCATTAAAAGATGCCGGGTTTAACCCGGCGGTTTACAGTAATGTGCCTGGAAATCCCAATATACCGGATGTAAAACAAGCCATGGAAGTTATCAGTGGCAGAACCATCACCCATGTGGTTGCGATAGGGGGTGGTTCTGTAATGGACACAGCCAAAGCCATCGGACTTCTGCTTGGAGACAAAGAACTTGATTACGAAGAAGTTCAATGGCGCAGACAACTGATTAAAAAAAGTTCTTTGCCGGTGATTGGAATACCCACTACTGCCGGTACGGGCAGTGAGGTTACCCATGTAGCCGTCATTGGCGATAGTAAAGGCTTTAAAATGGGCGTATTACACCCAGCCTTATTCTTAAAAACCGCCATTATTGATGGAAAATTAATGCGCTCATTACCACCAGGATTAACAGCAACTACAGGTATGGATGCGTTGGTACATTGTATTGAAGCTTTCCTCAGTAAAAAATCAAACAGCACCGCCGATATTTTTGCTCTGGGTGCAATTCGGGCGATCGTTCAGTGGTTGCCAGCGGCCTTTCAGGATGGAAATAACCTTGAAGCTCGCAATGCCATGGCCATCGCAGCAGCCTGGGCCGGAATTGCCTTCGATCAATCCTCGCTGGGATTGGTACATGCCCTGGCTGGCCCGCTATGCGGAACCTATCATCTGCACCATGGATTGGGTGTAGCGGTTTTATTGCCGGCAACCATGGATTTTAATGCCAGTGCAATACCCACCAACCGCTGGAATTTATTGAGGGAAGCTTTAATGTTGCCCGCAGATGCAAAACCGCAGGATTTAGGTGCGTGGGCCAGAAAGACCTTAAAATCCTTAAATATGCCAACCCGGCTTTCAGAACTTGGCCTAACCCCCGAAAAAATCCCAACAATTGCCGAGAGCGCCATAAAAATGGCGATGATTGGTCTCAATATCCGCAGTGCCGGGTTGGAAGACTGTAAACAAATTCTGGAAGCCGGATTATGAAGATTTTTTGTATCACCGGTATCTCACAACTAAAACCATATTTCAACCCGTGAAAAGGATTATAAAAAATAGATTTATCGAATATACGTTTATGCATATAGGCGTATAAAGGATGAAAAATTTGACAAATAATTTTGATGTGATAATCATCGGCGGCGGATTTTTAGGTCTTTCAAGCGCATACGAATTGGCAAAACAAGGTGTTCGTACGTTGTTATTAGAGGCCGGCGACATAGGCAGCGGTACCTCAGCTTCCTGTTCCGGCCGTGCGCAAGTGTGTGAAGGTCACCTTGATCCATTAAATATCCAATTGATTACCGATGGTTTGAAAAGGCACGAAACACTTGAAGAAGAGTTGGGCCAGACCTATGATTGGCGTAAGAGCGGTTTATTTTTAATCATCCGCACCCAGGATTCCTGGAATCATTGGCAAAACCGCGCATCCATACTTACACCGGCGGGAATCCCTACTGAAGTTGTTGACCGGAAGGTATTACAAAAAGCTGAACCAAACATGAATACAAACGGGCTTTTAGGAGCAGTGTATGCGGTTGAGGGGATGATTAACCCATTAAAATTCTCACTGGCATACGCAGCCGCGGCGCGGCGTAATGGGGCTATCATCCAAGGTAATTCCCAAGTTACCGGGTTTGAAATGTCGAATAACCGGATCACTGCCGTTCAAACAAAACTTGGGAAATTCCTGTGTGATACAGTCGCAGTAATGACCGGCGCATGGCTGCCCCAAACCACCAAAATGGCAAATATCGAGCTCCCAATCTGTCATACTCACGCAGAGGCAGTAGTTACCGAACCAATCCCCGCGATGATTTTTAACAATGTTGAAATCTCAGATTTCTATGCGACGATACATGGCAAACAAAGAGCCGTCGCCATCGGAGTGCATCCGGACTTGCACGGTTCAGTGGATATCACAGAAGCCGTCACCAAAACAGATCAGTATCACAAACGAGTCAGCGCATGGGGAATCACTGCCCTGGCAAAAGAGTTGATTCAGTTGTATCCATTTATGGACAAAGTGCGCGTGGTCAGAAGTTGGGGCAGGCCAACTTGCTTTACTCCAGATGAAGAACCGATCATTGGCTGGGTCCCCCAACTGAAAAATATGTATGTGGCTGCCAGTCTGGTAGAAACGATTACCGCCGTGCCACTTCTCAGCGAATGGATGGCAAGCAGCTTACAGGGCAAGAAGCCACCATCGTCACTGGATCAATTCTCACCATCACGTTTTGAGAATGGCTGGTCCTGGAATTAAGCATTCAGACAAAAATTGAAGGAAGTAATTTTCGTATTCGTAAATAGATACTTGACAATTCTACAAAATTTGCCACAATTGTTAAGTACAGATTAATTAAATCTCAATTTAATCTCTCTCAATAAATTTTTTTCTTATCCAATACAAAACAATTAAATAACTAAAAAAAGGATTAATGATGGAATTCACAGGTTATCTCGACTTTTGGTTTACGGACCGTCCTTTGATTGAACGGGTTGAACCCTTTGCGAAACTGGGTGTTAAACGACTTGATGTCTGGTGCTGGCGTTTACTCGATATGGCCGGTCTATCCGCGGAATGCAAGGCACAAGGCAGTATCCTCAACTCAACCTTTGATCATGAAATGGGATCTCTGGCAGACCCAGCGGACAATGAAAAAACACTTGCAAGCTGGGCAGAAAGTCTCGAAATGGCCGAGCGTTATGGTGTTGAGCACCTGTTCATTTTTTCCAACCAGATTGATATCATCGATGGGAAAGAATGGACCAAAAGAATGTCTGGTAACGTACCGGTAACTGTTCAATATGCAAATCTATTAAGCCAAACAGAAAAAATTCTTAAAATGGTTGAACAGACCAAGGTTGAAGTTTGGGTCGAAGCACTGAATATGTTCCCAATCCAGGGTGATGTCCTGGTGCATACCCATGATGTGGCAGCTGATTGGATTCGCCGGATGAATCACCCGCAATTTCGTCTGGCATTTGATTGTTATCATCAACAACGCACCGCTGGTAACCTGATGTACGGTTTGGAAGCGTATTGGGGTTTGTACCCAACTTTCCATATAGGAGATGTACCCACACGGCAGGAACCTGGCACTGGGGAAATCAATTTTCCGAACCTGGTCAAAAAGTTAAAAGAACTTGGTTTTGATGGATTGGTTGGCATGGAATTCCGACCATCAACCACCGAAGCGGAAGCATTTGAAAAAGTAAAAGCAATTTTCCAGGCTTAATTTTTTTTCTGAGGAGTGAATTTCATGTTAGAAAAAATCAATCCGGCTGTTGAAGCTTTCTTAATAGACAGCCCTAAAAAAATGGTAATTGGCGGCCAAATGGTCGCCTCCGTATCCGGCAAGACCATCCCAGCCATTAATCCATCTGATGGTTCTATGCTAACAGAAATCTACAGCGGAGATATAGAAGATGTTAATCGCGCTGTGGAGGCTGCCAGAAAAGCAGCGGACGGAAAATGGGCAACAATGGCGCCAGCAGAACGTGAACGTATCATGCGACGCTTCGCTTCATTAATAGAAGAGCACAGTGAAGAATTGGCTCAACTGGAGTCATTGGATAATGGAAAGCCCATCCACCATACTCGCTTTATCGATTCTAAGGTGGCAGCAGGAAACATGTACCATTGGGCTGGCTGGCCCAGCAAAGTGCTTGGTGAAACCATACCGGTTTCGATCCCTGAGCACTTTGTGTACACTCGCCGCGAACCGGTAGGAGTGATTGCAATTATCATTCCGTGGAATTATCCCCTGATCCACTTCACCCAAAAAGTAGGCCCTGCTTTAGCGTGCGGCAATGCAGTGATCCTCAAGCCGGCATCAGTCACATCTCTGACCAGCATTCGTCTTGGAGAATTGGGTCTGGAGGCGGGATTGCCGGATGGGGCATTAAATGTTATCACCGGGCCCGGACATCTGGTCGGAGATGCGCTTTCCTCTCACCCGCAGGTTGATAAAATCCAGATTACAGGTTCCACTGATGTAGGCAAGCAGATTATTCATAATTCGGCAGTCAATATCAAACGGATTTCTCTTGAATTGGGAAGTAAAGCCCCAAATTGTATCTTTGATGATGCAGACCTCGCGAAGGCAATCCCAGGAGCGTTCAAAGCTGCCTTCGGCCATACCGGTCAAAGCTGTGTTGCCGGCTGCCGATTATTCATCCAGCGCCCCATCCTGGACGCAGTAGTTAACGGGTTGATAGAGCTGGCTGGCAATGTACGGATTGGAAACGCAATGGACCTGGGAACCCAAATGGGACCATTAGTTGACCCTAACCAGTTTAAAACCATTATGGAATATATTAAAAGTGGGATCGAATCCGGCGCCAAACTGAAATTCGGTGGTGAACAGCTAATTACACCCCTCGTTCCGGATGGCGGATTTTACCTGCCACCAACAATTTTTACGAATGTCTCTGATGATGCCAGAATTTCTCAGGAAGAAATCTTTGGTCCGGTTGTGAATATTTATGCTTTTGACACGGAAGAAGAATTGGTTCGGCGGGCTAATAACACAAAATACGGACTGGCAGCCGGTATATGGACTACGAACCTGGCCAGAGGTCACAGGGTTGCTCACCAAATCCAAGCCGGGGTAGTCTGGCTCAACACTTATGACATGTTTTCTCCGAATGTCCCATTCGGTGGATTCAAGCAAAGCGGATACGGACGTGATAACAGCAGAATTATTATCGATGGCGTAACTGAGGTCAAATCCGTTTGGGTTTCAACCAAGCCCTGACAACAAATTTATCTTCACGCAAATCGTGCTGATCAAGATCTGTGTTGAATAAAGGAGATCCAGGATGAATATAATAGGAAAAACCGCCCTTGTTACCGGCGGAGCAATTCGAGTAGGGAAAGCAATATCTCTCGGATTAGCACAAGCAGGCGCCAATATGGTGATTAATTACAGTTCTAACTCCCAAAAAGCACTCGAAACAGCACAGGAGATTGAGAAACTAGGGGTTACTGCATTAACCATTCAGGCAAATGTCGCTGATTGGGAACAGGTAAAATTGATGTTCGCAGAGATCCACGAAAAGATAGGAAAAATCGATATCCTGGTTAATAATGCATCACCATTCACCAAAACTCCCATTCCTACGGATTCCATAGAAGCCTGGCATCAGGTAACCGGCGTACAAATCAATGGTGCTTTTTATGTTTCCAACTTAGCCGCCAAAGATATGCTGGAAAAAAAAGAGGGAGCCATTGTCAATATTATTGATCTTTCTGCCTGGGAGGCCTGGCCCAACCTAACAGCACATGTCGTCGGGAAATCCGCTTTACTGGCATTAACCCGTCAATTTGCACTTGAATTACATCCTTATGTGCGGGTGAATGCTATCGCCCCCGGCCCCGTTTTACCTCCACCTGATTATTCTGAAGAAAAAATCAACAGAACCGCAGCTAAAACACTTCTCAATCGTTGGGGAACGGCGGAAGATATCTCGAAAACAGTTAATTTCCTGATTGAATCAGATTACATCAATGCAGAATTCATCGCTGTGGATGGCGGACAGCGTTTCGCTCATCGTAAATACGAGGAAGGCTAAAGATAAAACTACGATTCAAATTCAAAAGTAAAACGATCCTAAAAAGGAAACACAATTGGAAAGGTTTAAATTGTATTTCCACTCTATAACCTGTTTAAAAAAATTACAAACCGCAGGAATTTATAATGGATCAAGTTTTTGATGCAATTATTGTAGGAGCCGGTTATATAGGTTGTTCTATTGCGTATCACCTGTGTTCTGCCGGCCTTAAAACAGCTATTTTTGATCAGGGTTCCCTGGCAGCAGGTGCTTCAGCAGCAAATTACGGTAACATTCAAATACAGGATATGGAATTGACCAAAAGCGTGGCTATGACCCAGATGGGACGGGCTTTATTTGCCACATTGGAAGATGAATTGGATTGGAAAATCGGATTACGACAAATCGGAGGTCTTTTACCGATAGAAAATGAGAATCAATGGGCCATATTGCAAAAAAGACAGGCCGCTTTGCAGAAAATAGGAATACATTCTGAACTAATTTCGGCTGAAAATCTTCACGAAATAGAACCTTATCTCAAAGAGAGCAGTCTACTGGGAGCCCTGTATCATGAGCAAGAGGGCCAAATCGATCCGTTTCAATTAATATGGGGGTATACCCAGCGGGCAAAACAAAAAGGGTTGAAGGAATTTTATTACACACAAGTTTGCGGATTTGATCTTCAAAACAACCGGATTTGCGGAGTTAAAACCACGCAGGGTAACTTCAACGCAAAAAAAGTGATCTTATGTACAGGAGCATATACGCGTCATTTGGGTCAATTGATCGGTAGAAACTGGAATGTGCATTATGTGCTCGGTCAGGCCATGGTCACGGAACCTGTAGATTTTATCATTCACAATCATATTGCCTCCGCATCTTTTTTTGAAGAAGGAGCTCAGGTAAAAAAAGGAACCCTCATTGCGAATATGGCCATCAGCCAATCTGTACATGGCCATATTTTGGTTGGTGAATCCATGTATGAGGCCGATCATTTTAAAACCCATGTCCCCGCAGCATCCCTGCCTGCGATCACAAACTGTTGGCTGCGTTATTTTCCATTCCTGAAAAAACTTAGAGTGCTACGCAGTTGGTCAGCAGCCGTTGCAGATGTAGGTGATGGTCTGCCGCTTCTGGGGCCGGTAGCCAGTTTAGAAGGTTTATATATTGCCACTGCTTTCCGATCTACCGTAATTATTACCCCTCTGGTAGGTAAAACAATAGCACAAATCCTGACTACTGGTCAATCCGATTTGGATATAACCAGTTTCTTGCCCGAAAGGATTATTGATGAAACGAATTAGTAAAAAAAGTTCTTTGCTACCGGAAATACAAAGAGGAAAAACAATCAAGATTGTCGTCGACGGTAAACCGATTGACGCATTTGAAGGAGAGACGATAGCCGCCGTTCTTCTTTCCGCAGATATATGGACGTTTCAGTTAAGCCATAAGCATAAAGAGCCACGCAGTCTTTATTGTGGCATGGGTATTTGCTACGAATGTTTGGTAACGGTCAATGGTGTGCATGCACAACGAGCCTGTGTAACAGCAGTTGAAGAAGGAATGTGTGTTGAAACCTGCAAGGAGTTGGAATTATGATCGAGACATACGAACTTGCTGTCATCGGTGCTGGACCGGCCGGAATACAGGCAGCCGTCACCGCATCTGAAAATAGCGTTAAGACAATACTCATTGATAGTTACCCCCAAGCAGGCGGTCAGTACTTTATGCAATTGCCCCTTTCTTTTAAAGCAAATAGCGTAACGGACATTGAAAGCGAAGGAATAGGGTTAGTGAGTCGCGTAAATTCCCTCCCGATTACCAAACTACAAAAAACATTAACCTGGGGCATTTTTAGAGAGGAAACCGATCAAGACTGGTTGGTAGCGCTTTATGGGCCAGATTCACCAAAATATATCCGCGCTCAAAATTTAATCATTGCCAGTGGCGCTTATGATACTCCGATCGCTTTCTCGGGCTGGACCTTGCCGGGTGTCATCACCTGTGGCGCAGCATTAATTCTTCTCAAATCACAACGATTTGCTCCTGGAACTCGCGCTTTGGTGACCGGTACTGGTCCATTGCTGTTATCTGTGAGTGCCCACTTGATTGCTGCAGGGGTGGATGTAGTATCGGTTTGTGAATCAAACCGCATCCTACCCGGTGGGATTAAATACGCACCCGCCATGCTTGGGCATGGGCATAGGTTAAAAGAAGGTGCAAAATACCTGCGTACTATCCTCCAGGGAAAAGCGCCCTATAAAACTGGCTGGTCGATCCTAAAAGCATGCGGTCAGAACCATGTCGAAGAGGCCGTTATTACGAAAGTGGATAAAAAAGGCAAGCCCATCGCCGGGACCCAAAAGTGTTTTCCCGTGGATTTGGTGATAACCGGCTACAGCTTAACTCCCAATACGGGTTTGGCGCGCATGATCGGATGTGAGTTGGATTATCAACCTGAAAAAGGCGGCTGGATACCTGTACGTAATAATGAAATGGAATCCTCAATCCCCGGCATTTACATTGTAGGGGATGGCGCTGGTATTGGTGGTGCAGAGAATTCACAATTAGAAGGTCAAATTGCGGCAACTGCCGTGTCTGTCAGTACAGGGCATTTAGACTCCAAAATTGCTAAAACCAAATATACCCAACTTAAACCCAAACTGTCCAAACAACAACAATTTGGTGTATTATATGGCGATTTGTTCTCTCCACAGCAGGGCCTGATTACTTTAGCTACAGATCAAACCATCCTTTGCAGATGCGAAGAGGTAACGTTAGGTGAGATTAAAACAGCTGTTTCTATGGGCGCCAGAACCATTGGTGAGGTAAAAATGATCACCCGCACAGGCATGGGAAATTGCCAGGGAAGGATGTGTGAACACTCGGTTAGTGCTGCCATTGTTGAAGCACTCGCCTCTGAATTAGCTACACACAAATTGGTTGGTCATTACTCTATCCGTCCACCTTTGCACCCCCTACCGCAATGTTTCCTGGCGGAAGCACAATTAGAAACGGAATAAACAAATATCACTTTCAAAAAAACACTGAAACACAACAATTCAGCTTAATACCAATTAGAATTACTAAAGATCTACAGATCCAGTCATCCAAATTATCGTAGGGCTTTGTTTAAAGAATAAATCTAACCATGCCTTTTAAAACGATCGGTTGTGTATTCATTTTAGAAAACTGGTGGCGTGATGCTGCATATGACCACTAACTCATCTTCACTGATGGATCCAAATTCCACCAATGAATCCCCATCATAATATATCGTATCTCCAGGTTCAAGTGTAAATATTTCTTCACCGATTTTAATTTGCATACAACCAGTAAGTATATGCATCCATTGTTCTGTTGATTTTGCCAGTGGCATCGCTATGCGTTTGGTAAAAGGGTTCATCCGAATGATAATAGCCATCATCTGGCGGGAAAAATCCGGAGTAAGCAAATCGTAACCCATTTGTGAATCCGGGAAAAAGACTTTGGAACGCTCATTTGCCTTAACCACCAACCCACTGGGGGTATTATTGATTAAATAAAACATTGGGACTTTAAGAGCCGCTGCAATGCTTTGCAATGAGTTTAATGACGGTGAAACCTGATCGTTTTCAATTTGGCTGAGAAAACCTGCCGTCAGTCCGGAAAGTTCACCTAACTCCCGCAGACTCAAACCGATTTCTTTTCGTCTTTCATTTACTTTTTTCCCGATATCCATTTCAGACCTTTAGCCCCGTTGATGTACAACCTGTTACGAATGTAATTTTATCACTAAGTTGTACATCAACGGATTTTCCATAAAACAATTTTTATTAAATCTTCCTGCTAATTTTTTATGACATAATCAATCCACCATCGACTTCGATCGCCTGACCGGTCAGATATCGGGAATCTTCGGATGCTAAAAAGGCAACTACGCCGGCTATTTCCCATGGTTCTGCCAGACGTTTCATCGGGCAATCGTTGGCACGCATTTTCAGCCAATCTTCACCAGACATTCCATCCAACGACCCCACTTTGGACGCAACCCCGCGCACCATATCTGTCAGGGTATTTCCCGGACAAACCGAATTGGCTGTAGCACCATACGGCGCTAATTCCATAGCAACAGAACGGGTTAGACCAATAACACCGCTCTTGGAAGCGGAATATTCAGCAGAAGCAACCCAACTGGTTTTGCCAGCCATCGAAGATATATTGATTATGCTGCCTGATTTTTGTGCCATCATAATCGGCGCTACTGCCTGATTGGTGAGAAATACGCCGGTCAGGTTGATATCGATTGTTCTTTGCCATTGTTTTTGAGGAAGATCTACCAACGGTGTACCCGTATAAATTCCCGCGGACCCTACCAACACATCAACCCGGCCCCATTTTTCCATAACAGTTTTCACAACACCATTAATATTTTCTGCATCAGTCACATTGCAATAGAAAGCTATGGCATCCCCACCAAATGCACGGCATTCCGCTGCTACTTCTTCATTCAATGCGTCGGTTACGTCCAGACAGGCTACAAAGGCCCCTTCCTGGGCAAAACGATGGGCACAAGCCTTTCCAATTCCATTGGCTGCGCCAGTGACTAAAACAACCTTGTTTTCAAATCTTTTCATTTCTTCACCTTTACCGTTATTTGGTCCCAGTTAAGATTTTCATTGCTGCATCCACAGTCACATTTTCATGAATAAGTGCTGCCACCGCTGCTGTCATCGCTTCCGGATCATCCGCCTGGAAAATGTTGCGCCCAATAGCGACGCCCATAGCACCGACATCCAATGCGCCTCTGATTTTTTCCAACATCGTTCTCTCACTACCTTTCTTTGCCCCGCCTAAAATAACGGCAGGCACATAACAGGTAGAAGTAACTTTTTCAAATTCTTCAGCGTGTGGGATCTTCACCCAATCTGAACCTAATTCCGCGCCGATACGGGCAGCGATTGCAATACTTTCAGCAGTACGCATATGATCCGGGCTATCAAACCCACCCGGAACCATTTCACCCATCACCGGTAAACCCCATTTATGGGCTTCACCGATAACCTTTGCCAGAGTACGTAATGAATCTTCTTCCTCAGGAGCACCTGGGAATGCAGAAACAGCTACCGCGTCAGCGCCCAGACGTAGTGCATCCTCTACTGTATAGAATTGTGAACCCGGACCCATTTTACCCAAAGAGGTACCACCACCATCCAGTCGCAAAATCAATCCAAGTGGTTCAATTTCTGCAGCAAAACGCAATGCGGTTCCATAAGAGGTTAAGATAGCATCCGCCCCACCGTCAGCAATCTTTTTTAATGTTTCGGAGGGTTGTTCCATCCCTTTAGCCGGACCATCGATCATTCCATGATCAAACGCAACAATAAATGCTCGCCCATCCGGGCGAAAGATGTGATTCAGACGACGTGAACTCATATTATGAAATCCTTTCAAACATTTCTGGGGTTATCTGGTAAACCGCAGGCTCACCAGCAAAAAAACGACGCAGTTCTTCAACGGCCAACTCACCCATTTGATTACAGTTTTCTATACAACCGGCAATGTGGGGTGAAATTACAACATTATCCAATAATCTTAAGGGGCTATCCAGTGCGGGAGGTTCAGGGTCAGTAACATCCAGAAAAGCAAAAAAACGACCTTTACTTAATTCTTTAATTAACGCTGCCTCTTCAATCAAGGAACCACGGCCTGTATTAATAATCAATGCATCATCTTTCATTAAAGCCATTCCTGCAGCGTTTAATAATTGATAGGTACTTTTATTGGCTGGCGCATGTAAGGAAACGATATCCGATTGAGATAACAAATCATTAAGCTCTACTTTTGTTGTCCCTAAAGCTGTCGCCTGTTCCTCGCTCACATACGGATCGTATAACAGAACATTCGGGCCGAAAGGTTTTAACAATTCAATGACATAGCGCCCAACATTACTGGCACCGACAATACCAACATTTTTCCGATACAGTTCGCGCGAGAACCATTTATCCCAAGCGGGTGAATTCCGCCACCCACCTTCGCGCACATGCTGACCCAAAGGCCAAATTCTTTTTTGTCCAACAATCATTAATCCCAGGGTAGTCTCTGCAACACTTCTGGCTAAAGCTATTCCGGCACTGGTTAATTGAATTCCCCGCTGCCAGAAAGCATCGGAAACAAACCGTTTTACGCTGCTGCCCATGTGTGCCATTGCTTTTAATTTTGGTGCTGCGGCAACCACATCCGCATCAATACAAGCGACATCCCAACTGGTGATAATGGCATCCACATCCTGTAGTAAAGCCATCAATTCCTGCTTATTGGCAGGATCCTGCCCGGAATGGTGAATGACATCCGCGAAAGACTCTAATGCATCCCATGCCTGCTGACTGAACATCCTCGGATAGTGAACTTTTCCGATTGTTATTGCAACTTTTGGTTTTTCCATTTTATTGTTCATTAACTCCTTTACCAAATTTTTCTATTTTTAGATATTTTTTCCATTTACATTTTTTTAAAACACGAACTGTTTAGCGATACAAAGTACAGATCCGCTGATAGTTAAAAAAAGCACGATTATACAAACTCGTCATCCCAATTTCTGGTTCAATTTCTTTTTGAGATTTTTGAAAATTTTCCAATCCCTGAATGAGGTTGGTAAAAGCACCGATCCCACAACCTGCTAAAATTGCGGCTCCCAATGCTGGCCAATGATCATACTCCGGCAAACCAATGGGAATCCCGGTCACATTCGCCAAAATCTGCGGCCACAATGGGCTTTGTGCTGCGCCTCCCACCATCCACAATTTTTCAATGGGTATATTTGCTTCTAAAACCTGTTCCAAAGCCCAGCGCAATTCAAAAGCTGATCCTTCCATGATGGCTCTTGCCATATCAGCACGAGAATGGCCTAGTTGCAACCCAATAAAGCCTCCCCTTCTGGTTGTTGCCGGATCATCATGTCCGCCGGTAAGCGGCAGGAAGAAGAGATCCGGGTCTATTTTTGTCTGAGCCATTTCCAAATTCAATTCTGTAAACATTTTTGAACGGGAAAAGCTTTCATTTCCGGTTTGGTAGGTTTTATTGATCCACCATTCAAATGAAGCACCCAAACCTCCCAAAGATTGAGATAGTGTCCATCGATTGGGTACAGTATGAAAGTTCAAATCCAATGTAGCCGGTAAACTGGTCATGTCTGCGGATGTTAAAACGCCGGTGAACACCCAGGCTGTTCCGCAAGCAAGCAGCATTTTTCCTGGGTCGATGATGCCCAAACCCAGGGCCGTACAACCCTGATCATGGCCACCATTGACAACTACAGTACCTGATGTCAACCCCGTTTTATGGCAAATTTCTGGTAAAACTTCTCCTATAATTTCGCCTGCTGGTGTCATTTTTGAGAGGTTTTCAATCTTTATACCGGCTAATTGGCATAATTCTTCACTCCACTGACCAGTTTGGATATCAACCAATTGCATGCCGCCGGCATTGGAGGGATTGGTAATCATTTTTCCGGTAAGCCGAAAAACCAAAAAATCATTAACTGAGAAAAATATTCTGGCAGCAGAAAATACATCCGGATTGTTTTTTTTCAACCATGCGATGGTTGGCAGACACAAACTTGGATACAGCGACCAACCACTGAGGGGTTTAACCCAATCCTGATAGCCCCGTATTTTCCAATCGTTGACCACTTCTTCAGCACGGCCATCCAACCAGGTAATCAGTGGGTAAACCGGGTTACCGGATGAATCTGCTGGAATCAATGAACCGCTTTGTGCAGCCATACATATAGCTTTGACGTTAACAGTCTCTTTCGATTGGGCAACAACACCTTGAATGGTTACCAGAACAGCTAGCCACAACTCTTCCGGATCCTGTTCGACCCACCCAGACAATGGCATAACATTATGATATGGTTGAGAACAAGCACTTGCCAGTTCTCTGCCAGAGGTATCGAACAGGACCGCCTTGGTGGAAGTAGTGCCTACGTCAATTCCCAATAATCCATCTACCATTCAACGTCCATTCTCAATCTACTTTTATTCCAGCGCGCGTAAACAAATCATCGCACACTTTTCTAGCTTTTGCTAAAATTGTTTTCTCATCAACTACAACAATACTCTTATCCCGCATCAAGATTCGACCATCAACAATTACCGTGTCAACATCTCTGGTACTTACGTTATAGATTAACGCAGAGGGAACATGGTGAACAGGCATTGCCATGGGGGTATCCAGATCAATTAAAACAATATCGGCTTTTTTTCCGGGCTGCAATGAGCCGATCTGATCCGGAAGGCCAAAAGCAGCCGCACCGCCCCTGCAAGCCATTCTAAGAACATCCTCTGGTAACAAAACCATTGCATTTAAAGAATTTACTTTGTGCAAAAGGGCCGTCGTTTTCAAAACCGCCAGCATATCCTGATTGTTATTACTACCCGGGCCATCACTGGCTAATGCTACCGTGATACCTTTTTCCAGCATTTCCGGAACGCGTGCAACACCCGAAGCCAAATACATGTTACTGACCGGGCAATGAACGACTATTGCTTTGTATTTGGCAATCAGATCAATTTCAGCATCAGATAACCACACGCTATGCACCAGTTGCATGTCTGGTCCCAACATACCCAACTCGGCCAGCCATTCAATATGCCGATTTCCACGTAAGGCAATATTCATATCTACTTCTGTCTTTGTCTCCGCCACATGGATATGGGTTCCGGAGCACCAATTCCGGCTCATTTCATGGGTATGAGACATAGTTTCATCCGAGCACCCCCAGGGAATAAGCGGGCCGTATTCAACGCGAGTTCTACCATTGCCAGCAATCTGCCATCTATCACGCAGTCTAATCGTTTCACTAACAATTCTTTCCGGAGTTTCCATTAATGCAGGGTGATAATCCATATCAGCCCACCCGCGTGCCAGCAAAAAGCGAATACCGGTTTCATCAGCAGCCCGACATACCCCATCATCATTCCGTGGATCTGCATGAATATACTGATGATCGATTACCGATGTTGCTCCGCCACGCAGGTTTTCTATTAGTCCTACCATGGCCGCCAGATAGGTTTCTTCTTCTGTCATCACTTGCGCTACCGGCCAAATCGCGGTTTTCAACCAATCCAATAACGGTTTATCGTCCGCCAAACCACGAATAAAAGTTTGAAAAAGATGGGTGTGAGCATTTACCAACCCAGGTATTACGGCCATTAAATTTGCATTAATGACTGTATCGGCACGCAAGTATTGTGATGGCGCTTCACCGGAAGCTATATCAACTATCGTGTCATTTTCGATAAACACATATCCGGGGCTATATATTTCTTCCAGGTCGTTTAAGGTTACTATTGTGCCATTTTCGATTAATATCGTTCCCATATTTTCCTCAAGGTTGAAAAAATATACTTTATTAAAAACCAATCAACCTATAAATTATTTATTTGAACGGATACGCTGAGCAGGTTTTAATTGATCAAGTGAGTTAATTAATTCATTTAACTGTGGTTCAAATTTTATTAAAAGGTCTTCATCAGGCCATATTCGCAAATTACTGTCCAATAATAAATTGGCCGTATGCGCTGTTCCACAGAGCAGGTTGATGCTTATTTCTAGATCGTCTCGTACTCTTTCATTAACCAATGGTCGGAAGTTTTCCAGAATGGCAGCCGCTTGAATCGATAATCGACTTATTTGAGCCGGAAGGTTACACAAAATTTCTTTACCTTTTAGTTCCTGTCCCGATTCTCGTAATGTCACAAATTCGGCAATCGCATTTGCATCCTGGACACCCGATTTCATCAACAATTCCTTAATCTCAACCAATTGACTCAGTTTGTGTTTGGATATCTCCTGAGCATCCAACCTGTTTTGCAAGGTAATGGACACACATGCCTGACCAAGAGCTACCGCCTGAGCAGCAGACATTGCGATCACTGAGCCTGCCATAGCATGCTTTTGTTCACTGATGGTTGAAATAAATTGATCCACAGACAAAGCAGTAATAACAACCGGAATACTATCCAAAACAGTAAGCCTCCCATCACAAATAGCACCTGCCTCACGTGTGACGCCGCCCATTTCTTGGATATAAGCCACAATTTCTCTTCGTAAAAAAATATCGGTGTCTGAATATCGGTGCTTATGCAAGTTAATCAGGTGAATATTCCGCTGTTGAATATCTAATTTTTCCCAACCGCCAGCATATTCCCTGATAAAATTTGTTCCGGCAACCAGAAATTCATCCTCAAATTGATCTTCAATAGGTTGGGCGTTTACAGTTATTTGAACAGCCTTTGGTACTGACTGATTCGAACCCAGAACAATGCTATAACGAATTTGTTTGCTGAACTGAAGGAAACCACGCTCTGTATGCGGTTCATTCGGGCAATCAATCCTACTAGCGTTATCCTGTATCAAATCGTACAGTTGTTTGCCGGTAAGCCGGTATATCCGTATGGTATCCGCAAAAGGCATGACATTAAACCAATCGCCGAAGGTAACTAATTTGCCAACTGCTAAACCACTCCGTAAACTGGATGAATCGATCATCGCCAGGTCAACCGGTTGATTTGCCATTTTCATCCGAAAAAATATTGCGTCGGTAATAAAATTTGCCAGTGCTAATTCTCCGGACGCGTACGAATTCCTGACAATATCCGTATTTAAATCTGGATCATCCGCTACAGTTCCCAATGTTCGTGAAAAAAGGCTGCGAGCTTGAGACAAAACCGGTTGTGTAAACTCATTTTCGAAATTCTGCTCAACGGGTAAACTGGCTGTGGGAATCAGCCGCACATTCGTAACAGCAGCACCCTTCCGTCCGACTTTTAAATCTACCTGTCCAAGAAAACGCCCCAGAGCACCGGTTTGAACTATTGGAATGCCATTTACTATATTAGTCGGGCTTAATCCCTGAGCATTTAATTCATGGTGAGAATGGCCGCCAATGATCAAATGCACACTCCCATACGGGAGACTCTGAGCCAATTCTACATCCCCCGCATTAACCATAGGAATGGATGAATCTGATAAACTGTAGCCCAAGTGACTCAAAATTACAACTACATCACAACAAGGCCGCATTACTGAGATGAGATTTTTGGTAACAAATACAGGATCAGTAACAACACATTGAGGATTTGTGATCTTTAATTCGGCCTGTGTAACCAAACCGATAATTCCAATACGGACACCCTTAACAACCAGAATAGCCGCGGGATAACAATATTTATCTATCTCAGAACAACCAGACAAATTTGCTGTAAGGATTGGAAATTGAGCATTCTGTTTAATCGAACTTGCTAATAATTCACTGCCAAGATCAAAATCATGATTACCTAAACAAGCAGCATCGACACCCAATGCAGAATATAAATGGTAGCCTGCATGAATCTGAAAATTTTGAGAGGTTGAACCTAACAATTCATCAAAAACGGAACCTATACAATCATCACCCGCAGAGAAAACCATGACAGCTTTATGCGGATCAGAAACGACACTTTTTTGTTTTTCCCGGATTTGCCATGCCATTCTTGAGATTACAGGATCTTCACCACGGGGAGTGAAGCGAACTAAATGGCCATGAAGATCATTGAAGTGATAAAAAGTTAGCAGAAAATCTTTCTCTTTAAATTTTTCTGAACGGCCGGGAAGAACAACGCCTGCGTCAGGAATTAATGATTCTATTTTTTTTGATGTGGCGTCACCAACAAGTAAATACAAACTGTTATCGGGTGAACCATAGGGGTTTGATTTTCCCGAAATGACATGTAACGTACCAGGAACGGTTGGTGGTGTTTGCGAGCTCAAAATCAGGTATTTCTCCAATCATTAAATTTCGGCTGTCCGACTCTGAAAGTTTTCCTCCGAAAATATTATTAAGTTAAATCTTCGAATAATTATGAAAAACTTAACAAAAAGCTTTAACCTTTTACGGCACCTTCAACCATCGCTTTAAAGAATGTACGCCGGGTAAATAGGAATAAAATAACGATTGGCGAAGCAATAATAATACAAGCCGCAGCTAATACTTGCAGGTTGACAATGTTTTGACTCAGAAAATCGTACAAACCAAACATCGCCGGTTTATATTCATTTTTACTCACAAGTAAATACGCAACGATAAATTCATTCCATACACTAACAAAGGTCAGCAAAAACACGGAAATTAACCCAGGCATTGCTAATGGCATCGTGATCCTAAACAAAGCTCCGAGTGGCGTGCAACCTTCAATTAAAGCTGATTCTTCCAACTCACGTGGAATAGCGTCAAAAAATCCTTTTGTAATCCAGACACTGATCGGTAAAAAGAATCCAACATAAACAAATATCAGAAATAATCGATCATCAAAAAAAGGGACTGATTTTCGCATTGTGATTGCCATTTGATATAAAGCCAACAAGTTCGTTAATAATGGCACGCCAGTAACAGCAAAAATTCCGGTCATTAATGCGTTATGCCCCTTAAAGTGGTACCTTGAAAAAGCAAAACCAGATAAACTAGCCAACAACATCACAAAAAATGCAGTAGAAAATGCATAGAGCGTTGTATTGGGTATATAAGTTTTGATTAAGTTCCCGGTTAATTCAAATCCGAGCAAAGCATTTTCCGAAGGTTTTGGAGCAAATACCCGTTGATAACCTTCAACGGCCCAACGGCAAGCGCTCAAATCAAATGCTTTAGTGGGGGTGTCACACGGAAAAATAATCGGTGGTTTTCTCGTAATATCTGCTTGTTCCTTGAATGAAATCAGTATTGTGGTTGCGATCGGTAAAATCGCAAAAAGTGTAACCAATATCAAGGCGATATTGGTTAACCTGTTATTCCTAATTCTCCGGGTGATATGAATATTCTTTGCCATATTACCTGCTCCTATCATTAACTCGGGTCATCCGAAGAACACTGAATATAAGTATCCAGTTTACAACCGCAATTAACAGAGCAAGCGCTGCTGCCCTTCCGAAACGAAGTTGTCCCCATCCAATTACGTACAGTAAATAACTCAAAACGTATGTTGCTGTACCAGGGCCACCACCCGTCAGACTAAATACCATTCCAACACCGTTCATGCCACCCAATATCAGGTTAAACAGTGCTACCACCATCGCAGGCAGGATCAATGGCACTGTAATATGACGTGTGAGCTGAACGCCGCTTGCGCCATCAATGCGTGCACTTTCAATGATCTCCTGCGGGACCGTTTGTAATGCAGCCAGAATCAGCAATGTAACAAATGGCAATGCTCTCCATGAGGCAGCCAGAATAAGAAATATCATGGCAGGTGAAGGCGGAAACGGAAAATTACCAAACCAGGGAGTTGGTCGGCTTGCAGTCAACACCGACAAACCATTCGGAGGGAATAAAGCCGGGTTTTGCAAAATACCTGAAAACAATCCATAATCCGGTGTAACCAATAATCGAAATACCAGGCCTGCGATCACATCTGCAATAATCCAGGGTATAAAGAGTAAGGTTATGTATAAACCGGATAACCTTACATTTTGCTTTAACAACACTGCAACCAAAAATCCAACCGATAAAGTTACTCCCGCATACCCTAAAAGAAATACAATTGTATGTCCAATACTTTCGGGAAAAATACCGGTGGATAATAGGCGATCGAAATTTTCAGAACCCACATACTCCCACCCAGAGGGGCTTCGCTCCTGCAGACTTAACCAGGCTGTATAAAGAGCAGGATAGACCTGAATAATTAAAATTACAATGATTGTTGGCAAAATCAACCAGAAAGGAAGGGATTTGCGCAGCCCGTACTTTATTGCCCGAAAAGGGTTCGTCTGTTGCATAAATTGATTCGCCTTTCAAATTATTGCTGGGAGAGTAACCGAATTGAAAAAATTATTGAGATCTGGGTTCAATTTGCAAGGTGAAAAGAATTTTAATGTTCTTTTCACCTTGCTTTTATGGTGCACTTGTTAGTTCATCAAAACAACAGTCTAGTTATTCGCGTTATATTCTTCTTGAGCTTTTTGTAATTCAGATGCGATATCCAGTGTGGGGTCTTCTTTGATCAGCTTATAAATCGTATTCATGATCAATGGTGCAGCTTCGGCAGGTCGGGATAATGAACCAGCCCAATTGGTGCATACACTGGAATTGATTGCAATAGCTGCTTGCTGATAGAAGGGGGTCTGCATTGCGGGATCAGCTTGAGCGGATTTCAAAGTCGGGAATCCAGCACCAGGTCCAACAACGAACTCAATGTGTCGAGCTGTATCAGCCATGATCCAATTAATATAATCATAAGCGGCATCAACGTTCTTAGCACCAGTGGGAATACCAAAACCTTGGATATCCTGGTTACAACCTGGGGTATTGCCTTCAGGAGCAAACATTGGGCGCATGATTACATCACCGGCTGCAATGGCATCCAGCATATCATTCTCATTACCTTTTTCATATTTAGTGCCATCCGGAGCGGTCAAAGGATTGATGTAACGATATCCGAATAAACCGGTTGGAATAGCGCCAGCTGAGGAATCCTTGAAAGAATCTTCTTCTACAAAACCGCCTGCAAAGACTGTCTCAGGTTGGTATCCCTTCGCAACGGTATCACGCAAGAAAGTAATTGCTTCAACATTCTCAGGTGTATTCAACAGCATATTGCCTTGGCCATCATCATATTTTCCACCAAATGATGATATGAGAGCAAAGACCATACGGCCAGCTCCGGATCCATCATAAGCTGTAGAACCGAAATACGTCCAGGCAAATTTTCCTTCAGCTTTCAAACGTTCTGCTTCTACCAGGAATTGTTCGGGGGTTGTCGGGTATCCATCCGGGTAAGCATCGGCCCAAACATAGGTCAGGGCAGGTCGTTCAGCTGTGGGGATACAATACAAACCACCATCCGGACCAGTACAGGTAAGAACCGCACCGGGATCCAAATCGGCAAACCAGGATTGTGCTTTTGCCCATTCAGTCAGGTCTTGTAAAGCGCCATTATTGACATAGGTAATGGTTTGTTGCCCACCTAATTCAACCATATCCGGAACATCACCACCGGCGATAACAGCGGCGACTAATTCAGCAGTCATTTTATCCCAGGCCTTAGGAACATTCACCCAATTCCATTTTCCAGTAAACTCAGCATTGAATTCAGGAATGGTTTTCTTTAAGTACGCATTGCCCACGCGTTCATCACTGGCTGGATCTTCATTTTTTTCGTCGTATTGAAACCAGGTAATAAAATCCTGAACTTCCATAACAGCTTCTGTCGGAGCTGGTGCGGCGGTAGGCTCTTCCACTACTGGTTGTTCACTAGCTGCTGTTGGTTCCGAGGCTACTGGAGCATCAGGGGTGGCGGCGGGAGCTGTACAGGCTACTAATGAGGCTGTAAAGATTACTAAGATCAGCGCGATCATCAATCTTCTTGTCTTGCTTTTCATTCTTATCTCCTTATAACAACATACTTGGATAGGGTACATTTAAAATCCAATCACTTTCCTGAATTTCTTTTATTATAGTCAGTCACCTCCTTGAATAAATAATTTGCGATTCATCCAATTTTAGTTACCAATAATATATTGAAAAATTCCAATATGGATAATGATTAAGTGTCTATATTTGGATCCTGAAAAACGATAGTGGGAAAAGAAGAATTGTGTGACCGAGCTTTATAGTAGCGGATTTACTGTACAGATTACAAATGTTAGAAAAAAAATCAGGAATGACCAATACCATTCCCGACAGATAAATTATTTTTGTTTACTTTGAATTTAAAATTTCGTGTTCCTGGGACTAGAGCATGTATTTGCATTACAATAGACTCCCGATCAATTTAACTAAAACATCTAAATTGGCTGAAAAGAAACCAAGAAAGTTACAACAACTTTGGAAAATAACAATGATTGAATTCAAAGGAGTGTTTATTTAGAGTAAAAATATAATAGCAAATCCAGAACTAATTGTCAAGTACCGCTAAACAATTTTAAGTATAAGAGAAATAATTCGACATTTATAACAATTTACTTTTACTATGGCAAGCCAGAGTGAGCATATATTAATAATCAACAGCCAAACAATTTTAAGCAGAACTCTACAATTAATAATTCAATATCATCTAAAACTATCTAAAAATTTAGTATTATTAACAATTGTTAACACATCATTACGAAATTAAGGGATTGACAACCAAAATAAAATCCTTATAATCCATAACAACAATAAAAAATTTAAAAACGATGAAGAGGACGAGTATTTAACACTTTGGCGGTACAGAGAGCAATAATTGGTGAAATATTGCCCGTACAGTGTTACTGAATGGACCTCAGAGTTGCAGGGTGAACGCTAAGAAGCCAGTAGCCTGCGCCGGAACGCCACCGTTATCAGGGTTATGGATATCGCGTTTTTTCGCCGTATTCAATAAAGTGAGGCTGGCCTTTTTCTTTCTCTGGGTTTCATCAGAGAATTTTTTGTTAAAAAGGGCGCCCTAACAGAGGTGGCACCACGGACCCAGAGTTCGTCCTCAGACGAGCACTGGTTTTTTTATTTAAAAGCGAGCGCTCGAAGTATTATTTTATTCACCCTATTATTCTTTTTTTGGAGGACTTAAATGACTGAACAAACTCGCTTCTCATTGAGTGAAAATGACATACCTCGTTTTTATTATAATATCGCCGCCGATAGCCCCGTTGAACCGACCCCGGTGCTCAACCCACAGACCAAAGAACCGGTCACCCCGGACTTTTTGGGCGCCATCTTCCCCATGCCTATCATAGAGCAGGAAATCAGCACCGAGCGTTATATCGAAATTCCGGAAGAAGTTCGCGAAATCTACAAATTATGGCGGCCAACCCCCCTTATCCGCGCCCGTCGTCTGGAAAAAGCGCTGGGAACCCCTGCCCATATATATTTCAAGTACGAAGGCGTTTCCCCTTCCGGCAGTCATAAATCCAACACCGCTGTCGCTCAAGCGTATTACAACAAAATAGCCGGCACCAAGGCTATCACCACAGAAACTGGCGCCGGGCAATGGGGATCTGCTCTCGGTATGGCATGCAAATTCTTTGACATGGATTTGGAAGTATACATGGTTAAGGTGTCTTATGACCAAAAACCTTACCGCCGTTATCTCATGGAAACCTTTGGTGCTGAGGTATTTGCCAGCCCCAGTAATCGCACACATGCCGGCAGAGCTATTCTTGAAAACGAACCCAACAGTCCCGGCTCGCTCGGAATTGCTATTTCCGAAGCCGTTGAAATGGCTGCTATTTCCAATGGAGTCAAAAAATATAGTTTAGGATCCGTTTTAAACCACGTACTTCTCCATCAAAGTATCATCGGAGAAGAAGCAATCAAACAAATGGACATGGCCGATGAATATCCGGATGTTGTGATTGGCTGTGTGGGTGGCGGATCTAATTTTTCTGGTATTGCCTTTCCTTTCTTGCGGGAAAAAATTCGCAATGGAAGGTCCACACGGTTCCTGGCTGTGGAACCCAAGGCCGCTCCGTCTCTCACCCGCGGTGTTTATGATTTTGATTATGGCGATACAGCTCAAATGGCACCTATCGTAAAAATGTACACCCTGGGACATGATTTTATGCCGTCTGCAATTCATGCTGGTGGTCTGCGCTACCATGGTATGGCGCCACAACTCAGCGCACTTTATAATGCCGGTTTGATTGAAGGTGTCGCACTGGACCAATTGGAAGTATTTGAAGCAGCCACCTTATTCGCACATACCGAAGGTATTCTTCCCGCACCTGAATCATCACATGCCATCCGGGCTGCGATAGACGAGGCTATCGATGCAAAAAATAAAGAGGAAAAACGCGTTATACTCTTTAATCTTTCAGGGCATGGTCACTTTGACCTTTCTTCCTACAACGCTTATAACAAAGGTGAATTAAGAGACTACAGTTATCCTGAAGAAGCGTTGGTTAATATCTCAACGCGGTTGCCCGAAGTCAAGATGGGACTGACTGCCTGAAAACTCTTCTCCTTCAATTCTGTTTCAAGAAAAACCCCGGCCTTATTCAACCGGGGTTTTTCGTTTTATCCTGCAATCGGTACAGTGATATGGAAAATTGTCCCTTTGCGAAACTCACTCTCAAACCATATCTTACCACCCTGCATTTCTACCAGACTGCGTGTAATATTTAAACCCAGACCTGTACCGGGTACTTCACGGGTTTTGGGGTCTTCCGACCGGAAAAACTTCTGAAATATCTTCTTTTGATCCTCAGGTGTTATCCCAATTCCGGTATCGCTAACCCATAAATGCACAACCTGGGCTGCTCCTTCAGTATCCCACTGATTAGCAGCTACTTCAGCGGCGACTGTTATCGCTCCACCTGCCTCGGTATATTTATGCGCGTTGCTTACCAGATTCACCACTACCTGAGATAAGCGGGTGGTATCTGCCCATACTTGTGGTAAATCTTTATCCAGTTCAATAATCAGACTTTGTTGTTTATCTTCAATCTGACGTTTCGTGGAACGAACAGCTTCTTCCACAATCTCAATGATTTTTACCGCGCGAAAATCCAACCTTAATCGGCCTGCCTCAATCTTGGAAAGATCGTTCAAGTCAGATACCAGCGTATTCATACGATCAATATTGGAGCGTATTGTACCCAAAAAACCAGCTTGTGCTTCATTTACTGCACCAACAGCTCCAGCAGCCAGTAATTCGGTATATCCTTTAATCGAGGTCATCGGGTTTTTTAACTCGTGTGCTACAAAAGAGACAAACTCACTTTTGGCCACATTCGCAGATTGTACCTCCGCATACAATTGGCCGTTAACCAGGGCAATGGAGGCATGATCACTTAACCGCATAAGGAAGTTCATTTCATTTTCATTTAATAGATTGTCCTGCGTGCTTTCCAGGAGTAACAATGCAATCGCGTCTTGTTCCCGCAATACCGGGATAATGATTTGGGATCTCGTCTGAGCAGCAATTCCGGTTTGCCCTGGTTTGAGTATCGTTTGTAATGGCTGTCCGTTGACCAATACAGAATCTATCCCATAAAAAGTTGCCGGTAATAAGGTTTTTTGATAAGTTTCCAATTGTTCGGGCTGGTATCCTTCACTCTCCACAATACGGATTCCCTCCGCCTGCACCAATCCGATTAACCCTGCTTGCGCATTGGATTGACGTAAAGCCCAGGTTAGCGTTATCCGCATGGCGCGCTGCAAATCCAGACTTGTATTCAGCTCACGGTCAATGCGCTGCATAACCGATAATTCTTCCACACGATCGGCCAATGCTTGATCAGTGCGGGTATATAAATTCGCATTTTCCAATGCCACAGACGCTTGTGCTGCAAAAGCAGAAAGGATATCCTGATCGTTTTTAGAAAATGGCAGACCATCCAAACGATTGAGTACTTCAATTACACCTAAAATCTCGTTCTTGACAATAAGCGGAACAACCAGCAGGGAGCGCGTCTGAAAACCGGTTTGCTCATCCGTTTTTGAAAACCAATCCGGCGTATCCGCAACATTATTGACAATTTGTGGCTGGCGCGTATCAACAGCTTTTCCAACAACGCCTGTACCTGGTGCCAGGCGTTTATTAAGTAAATCTTCTGCAACCGGTCCTAGAGCTACTCTAAAAACCAATTCTTGTGTATCTTCATCCACCATTAACAACGATCCGGCTTCGCAATTTAGAATTTCTACTGAGTTTCGTAAAACATTTTCCAAAAGCGGCGCCAATGCCAGAGTGGAAGTAAGTTGCCTGGTTAATTCATTCAGGGTGGTCAATTGTCTGGCTCGCCGTTCGGTCTCTTGTAATAACCGCGCTTTAACAATCGCTCCAGCAGCTTGATCAGAAATGGCTTGCATTAAATTCATTTGTTCTGAAGAGAAAACCTGATTGGATACCCGGCTCGCCAGAACGATCACGCCAATGGTCTCCGCACCAGTATTTAACGGCACCAACATAATCGCGCCGATTTGATCTCGTAACATTATCGTATTATTTTCCAGACAAACCTGTTTGTAATCAGTCGCCCGCATCGGCCGGCGGCTAGTCACTACCATTTCTTCTAAAGTTGTTCCACTGGGAAGCGCTTTCTTCTCATTTTCAAAAATACGCTCCTGCTTCTCAACACAAAACACCTGAATCAACCGCTGAGTATTCATATCCCTTAAAATAATATAAAAATCATCGGTTGGAATGATTTGTGTCGTTTGAGCATAAATCAATTCATAAATATCATCCAGTGCGATAGTATAGTTAACACCTTGGGCAACGCGGGTTAGCACATTCATTTCGTTAACGCGCCGTTCCAAATTACCGATAACTTGAGATCGTTCAATCGCCAGGGAAGCCTGATCGGCCAATGAATCCAGATAGTTTAATTCCCGCCCAGTATAGGGTTCACCAGAATACCTGTCGGATAATCCCAGCCAACCTAAAAGCTGCTGCTGACCTTGCAATGGAATAAATAACCTTACCCCTAATAAAGCTAAACGATCCCTGTCTGGTTCCAACATAGGTGGAAAACCTTCTGTGAGAGAAATATATTGCGGGGCCGTTTCATTTTCCAGAAACCGAACCAAGGCAGAATTTTTAGAAAATCGGAAATCACTTGTGCGTCTTGGGCCACTCTTAAATGCCAGATAAGTTTCACTGAGAGCATCATAGAGAAATATATGTAGCCACTCCGGTTGAACAGTTTCCTGAATATCTTTTTGTAGTAATTTTATGATTTCTTCTAAGTTTACAATGGAGGTTAAATCACCACTGAACGTATTTAAACGCCGCTGAATTCCTTGTTCACCACGAAAAAATATCAAATCAATCGATTTTTCCAGCCATTCTTTGATTGGATTAAAAGCCAGGGAAAATAAAAATATAATAGCGCCCAATAACAATGGATTCTGCAAATTGAAGCGACCCTGAAAGATGACCCCAAGACCTGCGACAAACAAAGCGTATCCAACAGAAACAAGAATGGCTAACAATCCAAACTGTACTGTCCGGCTAGCTACATACGATGTACGCAACATGCGGTAACGTTGGCTGGAATACCCTACCATTAACGGAAACAAAATCATCGGCAGCAAATACCATGGGCTGAAAGGCATGGGTAAACCAAACGCACTACCAAAAATCCAAACGCCAATCGGTCCAAAAGAAGCCAGCCCACCAATGACAAACAAGAGCCCCCGCTGCTTTTCAGTTGGGTTGCGTGACTTGAGCAAACCGGGTCCCGCAATCAAGATCGAAAAAATATAAACAAAACCGGTGAATAAGAATACCCAACGGGATAAATCAGTGATCATAAAAGGTTGATCAGAATTACGATTTAAGCTCAACAAACTTACCAAAAAAACCAATATACTTACCAGATATCCGCCAATAATTATGGTGCGCGAATGGTCCTTTTGCCAACGGGTCAACCTTAACATCAATTGCAACAGTGTGGCAGCCGAAAGTGCCAATGCGCCTAACCATACCCAAAACAATTGATGTGTGGAAAACAGATCAAAAATCAAACTTAGCACTAAAACCATCGAGGTAGAAAAGAGCGGAAAAGATAAATCCCCATTGCCCATTCGCTGAATCCAATAACTCCACAGTCCCATAATAAAAAATGCCCAGGCTACCAGATAGGGGAAATAAAAATAAACCAGCCGATCAATGATGGAAAGGTTTTCTGCGAAGATTTGTATGGTTTCCGCGGGCAGTTCCCCCTGCCGAACGGTTACTGTCATACTGTCACCCACCTGAATGGTTTTTAAAATGCTTACCAAATCATGCTGTGATGCAACTTCTTGTTGGTTAATTTCTTGTAGAACCACTTTATCAAATGGATTCAGATGGGAAAAAGCCTGGCTTGCTGTACTCCGCATAACCACATTAGGGCTGATCAACATATTCGGCTCAAGATAGCGCCCCCAAAAAGGAAGCCGCTGCCATTCCACAGCTATAACCAATGTATAAGCAAGGATGGCAAATGCCAGGATAATATACCCCAAAACTACAGCGTCCCAATTAAGGTTTCCATTTTTTCTTGGTTGCATAAAGTTGCCTTCTATAATTTCGTGGATTTTTTCTTCTTTTGTATATAACCGACGTTTAATTCAACCGGCACATAATGATCACTAAGCATCTTCAGTAATACGCGGACGCGTTCAGAACCAGCCAAACGGGTATCGAAGATTGCTTCATAACCTTCAAATGGGCCGTGAGCAATGTTTACCGTATCACCGTGATTCAAGTCTGTAAACTGCTCACCACCTTTTTCGTTAATCACTTCCAATTTTTGTTTAATGGCAAGAATAAGTGTTTCAGGCACCTTGGAAGGTTCTCCGCCAAACGAAATAATCCGCTTGGAATACGGCATCCAATTGAAAATCGAAATACCTACCTCTTCAATATCTACATTAACAAATAAGTAACCAGGAAAATAAGCACGGATCTTGCGCGCGCGGGGGTTGACCGGATTCACCCTGATCCGAGGAAAAAACGCTTCAAAACCATGGGACTCAATTTGCTTGAATAATAAATCTTCTTTATTGGGGTGGCTGTTTAGTGCGTACCAGTATGAGGCCATAAAAAGATTCCCTCCCTCTTTATATTGGCATAGTGGGCAAAAGAAAGAAAAATATGGATCAAATCTTGTTTATCAGGATTGGCAGGAACATTCTTCATTAAGATTTATTATACACGATGGAATTTGATCGGTTTTCATCCTACCTTACAAATCCCTTATATCTACCAACAGCACATTTCATCAGTGAGCCTTACCTAAAAAAATGGACACCAAGTTAAGGAGAATCTATAATGGAACTTGGAGACCAAAATGAAAACAGAACG
>PHBZ01000063.1 GCA_002840755.1 Chloroflexi bacterium HGW-Chloroflexi-10
AAAATTGCTTGGCAAATCAATTTTACAGGATTTCCTTTGTCGATCTTCTTTCTTTTTTTTAAACTGTCAGGTAGCTAGTTGAGATAATACAGTTAAATGAAAACATTAGGGCACTTTTACCGGATATCCCAACAGATAGGTAAATTCAAATACAGGCGTTCCGGTGGATGCTGCGCCAATTTCCCATCGGTAGTCTTTAAAGGAATGTGTTTCAATCAATGCTTTCAATTCTTGCTGCGAATATACCCGCAGCATTGAAATGATCCCATCCCAGCAGGTTGCCAGTGGGACGATCGGAATCAGATATGTCCAGAGAAAGCGGGAGAATCGTCTTGGACGGATAAACGGAGTAATGAAAAGATACGTGAGCAGTGTAATCACGGGCGATAAAAGCAAAAGCAGAAACCCGAAAGGTGGCATTAAACTGGCTTCAAATATTCCAATCGCTGCTTTTTTGTCCATCGCGTCCCGTAAAATGGCGCTTGCTTGCTCAGGTTTGAAATGATGAAACCCTTCAAACAATGTGCGCATGCCCTTCAATTGGGTTGGCACATTCATCGCATCCACCGAATCGGATAGGTAAGCAATTCCGTTCCGTTTAGTTTCAGACCATCTGAAAACAGATTCAGGATCGGGAAATTTATCGGTAAGCTGGATCGATGTGATCAGTCCGGCTTTTTTGAATTCCTCCTGTAAACGTACCCAGGGACCGGTTCCTCCGGAACATAAATCCACAATTTCCGTTGTCCCGGCGGCTTGCATCGCTTTTACAAATAATGGGATCAGGTTCTTGTGTCCCGAACCAAGCGTGGCTGCAAACTGCAGGTAATCGGTTTGCATGCGCCGGAATACCTGTGGATACCAATCTAAATCTGTAAATTCAAACAAATGGATTCGTTTCATGATGGTCTATTTATTATAAACATCTCTGCTGTTATTTAACCTGCCAACTTGCTTTAGAGGTTTGCCTGTCAGATGGTTATTGTTTTAACGCTGCCCATGTGTCACCCCACCGTCACTGTATAACAACTGCCCGTTGATCCAGCCACCCTCCGCTGAACATAAAAAGCGCACCAGGTTGGCGCAGTCCTGCGGCAGTCCAACTCGCCCCAATGGTGGGCGCTGGCGTTCCATCGCCAGTTGCTCCGGCGACATCCAACCGGTATCGGTTGCCCCAGGGTTGATCACATTCGCCGTGACGCCCAAATGCTTAAACTCATGTGTGGCAGCCAGTACAATCCGGTCCATCGCCCCCTTGCTTGCACCATATGGCAGATTCTCCACTGTATGGTCGCTCGTAATCGCAATGATTCGTCCGTTGCCAAAGGCGCCTGTATACCGCAATCCAAACTCACGCACCAATAGCCAGGTGGCGCGCGCATTCACAGCAAAATGCAGGTCAAAACTCTCCAGCGTAGTATTCAGCAGATTACTGTCCACTGAATGGCAATGCGCCATCACCAGCGCCGTCACCGGGCCAAGCATCTCTTGGGTCCGCTCAAAGATATGTGCAGGCGTTTCAGGCTGTGCCAGGTCGGCTTCCATCGTAAACCCGTTTACGCCAGAATTGCCCACCTGTGCCACAACCATTTCCGCCTCAGTCTCCTGGCTGCCCCACGGCATCGTCGCGTCATATGGCCGCCAGTACGTCGTTGCCACATCCCATCCGGCTTCTGCCAGCGCCAGCGTAATCGCCGCGCCAATCCCAATTTTGCGGCTCACCCCCGTCAGCAGCGCAACCGGTCGTCCTGTTGAATTTGAAGTCATACCTGTATCCTCCACCAGAAAGATCCTACGCGTAGTATAGCATTGAAAGAGATTAATCCCGACTCATTTCGTGCCTGCCCGATACCGTAAATGCGCTCATAACCATCGCCGCCGCCCACAATAGAAAAACAAGCTCCGCCCAGCCGGCCATCCCGGGCAGTACGAACTTCAGCAGGGTACCTTCTCCCCACCATAACCCGCCCAGCAAAAGTGCCGCCTGTAGTTTTCCCAACGCCTTCCACCCAAACTTGAATCGGAAAGAGCGCTTCTTCTCAAGCAGAGATCTGGCAAACCGGTACGTCCATCCAACCAGTCCCAGCAGCACCAGGATGCTGACAGCCGCAACACCGTACGCCACGATTTGAAGGTGTTCAAAGCGGGTAGGGGTTCCGCTGCCCAGCCACTTCGCCCAGACCTTTGTAACCTCATCATATACCGCGCCTCCGTTATCACTGTTTGTCAGTACAACCAGGACCGCACTTTGCTTTGGGTCAATAATCAGCAGCGAACGCCAACCCTTATTGCCCCCGGTATGGCTGTACCATTGGCTGCCGTCCGGCAGGGTTTCGAGAAAATACCCCAAACCATACGCGTCCATTCCGCTCAGATAAGTCTCAATCCCCCCTTCCGGCATGGCTATCGCCGGTGCAAACAACGTCTTCACACCTTCAGGAGAAATCACCCCCCGCCCAGCCGCTTCTCCATTGTTGCCTGGCAAGGCCGCCGCACCAAAACGTGCCAGTTCAGCCGCGGTGGTGTACAACCCGGCCGCCGCTTTTTCGGTGAACAGGTAGTTGGGCAGCACCCGCCCCCGCGCATCATAACCTATGGCCGTGTCAGCATGCAGATCCGCATCCCATTCAAAACTAGAATGGTCCATTCCCAGGGGGCTGAGCACTTCTGCCTGCATAAATTCCGAAAAGCCCATCCCGGAAACCTCTTCGATCATCAGTTGCAGCAAGGTATATCCGCCGCCGGAATAACTGAATTGCTTGCCGGCCTCACTCACCTGTTGCACATGGTACGCCGTTCCGCCGGCGCCGGAGAGCGATTCCTCCAGGGTGGGTAATAGTGCATCCGGTAAATAGCCCGGGTAGCCGTGCACCGAAAGACCGGCGCTGTGGCTCAGTAACCGCCGGATGGTCACCCCTTCGGCGGAATATCCACTGGCGGGTAGTTCCCAGCGCGTTAAAGTTTCGCTGATCGGCGCGTCCAGGTCAATTTCCCCGGCTTCCGCCAGGCGCATCACCCCCCAGGCTGTCACCGGCTTGGAGATCGAAGCTACCTGGTAGACCGTCTCTGGCCTGGCGGCAACACCTTCCTCCACATCCGCCCAGCCATACCCCTGCGACCAGACCAGCTCACCATCCACCACCAGGGCTAGCGAAGCGCCCGGCACACCGTAGCGGTTTAACCATCCGGGTATGTTCTCATCCAGCACTGCTGTCAACGATTCTAAATCCCCCACTGTTACGGGTGCGCTGCTTTGGCAGCCGCTCAATAGCACCACAAAAACCAGCAATATACTGCAAAACAAACGTACGTATTGACGTTTAAATTTCATAGCGTCCTCTCCTATCTAGAAACAATTGGTATCAAAAAATATTCTAAGCTATTCATTATTGGGTTGCCGGCGCAATAGAGGAGTATACCGGTCAATACTACAGCCCGGATCAGCCTGTAGTCCGAGATCAACTCAAACCCCGGTCTGAGCTTTCCGATTTCCCCGCGGCGCATTCACACTGCTTGTGGAAAACACATCAGGTAAGATCATATTTAACTGTATTTGCCGCCTGAGAGCTTCTTTTTCGTGCAAAAAGAGCATACATTAACGTTAACCATTGTCAGAAGCCGCGGATTGTAATATAACTTATTTTAAGAAGAAAATAAAAATTCTATCAATTTGAAACACCAGAAGGAGAATATACCATGGAATTTGAAGGTTATTGTGTCAAATGTCATAAAAAACAACCGATCAAGGATGGCACCGTCAAAGAGAGCCCCAATGGTCGGCGCATGGTCCAGGGGACCTGTCCAGAATGCAAAACCAAGGTGACACGCTTCCTGCCAAAAGAAAAAGCGGCATAGGGTCACTGAGAACGGCAATATAAAGGAAACAAACTCCTCCAATACCTGTTTTTCAGGACATTGGGGGAGTTTGTGTATCTCGTTGAGAGAGACGCGCCCACCCTGAAACATAACCGTGTGCGCTATAATAAACCAAAGGGACCAAATGAGAATCGCTTTATTATCAGACATTCACGGAAACAGTCTTGCGTTGGATGCGGCCCTGGCGGATATTGCGACAACCGCGGTGGACCAGTACTGGATTCTGGGTGATCTTGTCGCTCTCGGCCCGGACCCTGCCGGCGTCCTTCAACGCCTTTCCATGCTGAAGAATGCTTATTTCATTCGCGGCAACACCGATCGTTACGTGGTAACCGGTGACCGTCCGGGGCCATTTCCGCAGGACGTTGCTCAGGACAGCGAATTGATCCGCAGATTTGCAGAAGTTGCCGGCACTTTTGCCTGGACGCAGGGCGCGATTACCAATAGTGGCTGGCTGGATTGGTTGGCTCAACTGCCGCTGGAACTGCACAAAACCCTCCCGGATGGGACCAACTGCCTCCTTGTTCACGCATCCCCCGGCACCGATGATGGCCCTGGGATCGATAAAGATATGCCGGATCAGCAAATTCAAACCTTACTCAACGGCTGTTCAGCGGATCTGATCTGCGTCGGTCATACTCACCAACCCATCAACCGTAAGCTGGATGGCTGGCGTATACTCAACCCCGGCAGTATCAGCAACCCCCGTCCGCCTGTTCTTCAGGCAAGTTACGCCATTTTGGATGCCACAACCGGCGGCTGTAAAATTGAACATCATCAAATAGACTACGACAGAGAACAGGTCATTGCTCAATTACAAAAATTAAACCACCCCGGCGCCGATTTCATTATCAACCATCTGCGCGGCCTGCACCAATAAACCGTCAACAAACTCGCAGGGAATCCCTCATTACTCATTGACTGATTACTATTCCTGCTGCTTCCTCCTCGCCCACCACCTCTACAAATATCTTGAAAGTCACCGCCATCCCAAAAACGATTGGCGCTTCTCCATCCACCTGTACCGTCAGGTTATGGTCATAAGGAGAATAATCAATAATGTTCAATTGGGTGCCAGGCACAAGCCCGCGCTGGGTCAGAATATGCAGAAAATCCGCGTCTTCCTCCGCCACTCGTACAATCACCACCCGCTGACCGGGCCGCATACCCGATAATGGCAGGGTCTCATCCACCGGCAAAACCAGGTTCGCATCCGGAATAAGGTGACCGTGCGGGTCGCGTTTGGGATTCCCCAAAGCCGCCGCGATGCGCGCTTCCAGGTCTTCAGAGATCACGTGTTCCAGGCGGCAGGCTTCCTCATGCACTTCTTCCCAGCTGTAACCCAGGGAAGAAACCAGCCACGCTTCAAGCAGGCGGTGATGCCGGATCACCTCCAGCGCGGCGTGCCGGCCTTCCGCCGTGAGCGTCACCCCCTGGTGTTTGCGGTAGTCCACCAGCGGCGGGTTGTACACAGCCAGTTTTTGCAACATGCCGGTAACCGAAGCAGCCGCAATTCCCAGGCGCTCCGCCAGCGCATTCGTGCTGGCGGGTTGGCCGTTTTCGGTCAGGGAAAAAATATGTTTGAGGTAGTCCTGAATGGAAGGTGTCAGTGGTTGTTTACCAGTTTCCAAATTTCAACTCCGTTTCTTAAAGCTAGGCAGCCAAAGCGCTCTGCGCCCGATCCCGCCCGCTATCTGTCAGTGTTAAGCTATTATTCTGAACCACAATCAGCCTGGAGTCAACTGCGCGTTTCACTACTACGGCAGAAAAGGCGTTTGTCCAGCGCAGGTGTTCGCGCAAATGCTCAAAGCGGCTTTCCTGCAGGGCTTCACTGGTGTTTTCGTGGTTGAACAGGTGAATCGTCAGCATGGTTTGGGCAAACTCCCACTTTTGGCGAGTCCGCCGGCGGGCAGCGCTCACCAGGCCTTTTTCGGGGGCAAACAGGAAGACCAGGAAAAAGATCACACCGGTCATGGTGGCCATCGATCCCGCTATGGAGGCGTCCATCAGGTTTGCCAGCCAATAGCCGCTGATAGCCGAAACGCCGCCAATCAGTACGCTCAGGAAAAACATGCGCCCCAATTGATCAGTGAGCAGGTAAGCCGCCGCTGGAGGCGCGACAATCAGCGCCACCACCAGAATAGAGCCGACAATGTCGAAAGCGCCTACCACTGTCAGCGAGACCAGCGACATCAGCGCATAGTGCAGCAGGGCGGGGGCAAATCCCAGTGCGGTTGCCAGCCCGGCGTCAAAGGTTGTCAGTTTCAGTTCTTTGTAGAAGATACTGATAAACGCTACGTTGATCAGTAGGATCCCCAGCATCACATACAGCCCGCGCGGACCAACGTCTCGCCCTAAAATGATCAGGCGGTCAAACGGTGCAAACGCCAGTTCGCCCACCAGCACGGCGTCAATATCCAGGTGTACGTTTCCGGCATAGCGCGAAATCAGGATCACAGCAATGCTGAAAAGCGCCGGGAAAACCAGGCCAATCGCCGCATCCTCCTTCACCAGTCGGGTGCGTTCCAACAGCGCTACCAGGCTGACGGTCAAAACGCCAATAGCGGCCCCGCCTACAATCAGGAAGGGTGAGGATATATCTCCTACAAGAAAGAATCCAATTACAATTCCCAGTAATACGGTATGGCTGATGGCGTCGCTCATCATACTCATTCGCCGCAGTACCAAAATCACGCCCGGCAGCGCGCAGGCCGCCGCGGTGATGACCGCAATCAATTGAATTTCAATTTGTGAATCAGTCATAGTGTCGCCTCGCTGCCCTGGTGATTGTGGTTTACTTTCAGGCTGGCTTCCTCTACCCCTTTGGGGGTAAGCAGCCAGTTTTGTTCATCCACCTGGTCCACCAGGCCAAGTTCTTTCAGCCGCAGCAGGCTGAACTGCACACCGCCGCGCCCGGAACTCATAACACGTAAGGTGCTAATACTGTGGGCATGCCGCATGTCATTGTGCTGGCTGCTGAGAATGAACAAATCGGTCAGTACGCTGTCCAAACGCAGTTGGCGCCGGCTGCGCTGGCGGGTTACCCAGCGCCAGAATAATCCGCGGTTGGGCGCAAAGAACAACGAAATCACTACAATCGCGCTGGCCACCAAAACCACCACCGGCCCGGTGGAAAGCCCTGTGCCGCTGCTGCTGATCAACGCTCCCACCAGCCCGGATAACGCTCCGAACAGCGCCGAGAGAAAGACCATCACCCCCAGGCTGCTGGTCCATTGCCTGGCCGCCGCCGCTGGGGCAACCACCATCGCGCTCATCAGAACCACCCCCACCGCCTGTAAGCCGATCACGATCGCGACCACCAGCAGGGTCATGAACAGTGTGTCCAGCCAGGAAACCCGAAAGCCCAGGCTGGCGGCAAATTCACGGTCGAAAGAAATCAGTTTAAATTGTTTCCAAAAAACAGCCAGCAACACCAGCACAACGATTCCCAGCCCGGCCATGGTTGCCACATCCCTGAACAACAGCGTGGCAGCCTGCCCAAACAGGAAGGTGTCCAGCCCGGCCTGGCGCGAATCCGGCAGGCTCTGGGTATAGGTCAATAACATCAGCCCAAAACCAAAGAAAACCGAGAGAACCAGACCCAGGGCGCTGTCTTCTTTGATGCGGGTGTTGCGCGTAATGCTCGTCATCCACAGCGTCGCCAGCCAACCGGCAATCGCCGCGCCTATTATCAGTACAATTGAAACCTTGCTGCGCGTCAGCAGGAAGGCGATAACCACGCCCGGCAGCGCGGCATGTGAAATCACATCCCCCATCAGGCTCTGTTTGCGTAACAGGGCAAAGGTGCCCAAAGCGCCGCTCACAATTCCCAGCGCCATGGTGCCCAAAACAACGGTACGCACGGTGTAATCGAAGAAAAGGTTGTGTAACAGGTCTGCAAGGTTCATGGGGTCGCTTCCCTTTCGCGCAAAAAAGCCACCCGGCCGCCGTATGCCAGGCGCAGGTTTTCATCGGTGAAAACCTCGGGAACCGGGCCGCTGGCGACCCGCCGCACGTTGAGCAGCATCACCCAATCAAAATATTCGGGCACCGTTTGCAGGTCGTGGTGAACAGCCACCACGGTTTTCCCGGCGGTGCGCAATTCTTGCAGCAGGGCGATGATGGCGCGCTCCGTCACCGCATCCACACCCTGGAAAGGCTCATCCATGATATAGATGCTGCTATCCTGTACCAATGCACGCGCCAGAAAAACCCGCTGCTGCTGGCCGCCGCTGAGCTGGCTGATCTGTCTTTCAGCAAAGGCGCTCATGCCTACCTTTTCCAGCGCTGCGTATGCCGCTTTGCGCTCGTTCTTTCCGGGGCGTTTGACCCAGCCCAACGCGCCGTAACGGCCCATCATCACCACATCAATCACCGTCGTCGGAAAATCCCAGTCCACGCTGCCGCGCTGCGGGACATAGCCAACCATCTGCCGGCGCTCCTTGTAAGGCGCCCCCTGGATCAAAACCTGCCCGGCAGCCAGTGGGATCAATCCCAAAATCGCTTTAATCAGGGTCGTCTTGCCAGCGCCGTTCGGGCCTACAATCGCCATCAAAATCCCTTCCGGCACTTCCAGGTCAACATCCCAAAGCACCGGTTTTTCCTTGTAGGCCACAGTCAGGTCGGTAACCTGAATTGCATAGGGGTTATCTTGTTTCATATTGCTAATCCCCTTTCAGCGCGGAGACGATCGTGTCGATGTTGTGCTTGACCATCCCCACGTACGTGCCTTTCGGCGTACCGGGGTCGCCCATCGCGTCCGAGAACAGTTCCCCGCCGATCAGCACATCAAAGCCCCTGGCCTGCACGGCAGCCTGCAGCGCCTCCACAGCGCGTTTGGGAACGGATGATTCGATGAAAATGGCGCGCACCTGTTTTTCGACGATGAAATCCGCCTTCGCTTGTACATCGGATGTACTGGCTTCAGATTGGGTGCTGATGCCCTGTAATCCGCCCACCTCGAACCCGTAGACATGCCCAAAGTAGCCGAAGGCGTCATGCGCGGTGATCAGAATGCGTTTTTCCGGCGGCAGTTCTGCGGCGCGCGTCAGCACGTAATTGTGTAATTCTTCGAGTTCGGCCAGATATCGCTCCGCGTTGGCCTGGTACACAGTTGCGCTTTGCGGGTCCAGCTCAGTTAATGCACCCTGCACAACGGCAACGGTATCCATCCAGATGGAAACATCAAACCACACGTGCGGATCATACGCGCCCTGGAATTCTGGCGGGGCAATTAACCTGGAACGGTCAATCCCATCCGTAACCGCAATAACATTCAAGCGGTCGCCTATCCGCTCCAACACCCCCGATAAACCCGCCTCCAGATGCAAACCGCTATAAAAAATAACATCGGCTTCTTCCAGGGTGCGCACATCGCCTTCGCTGGCCTTGAACAAATGCGGGTCAACCCCCGGCCCCATCAGCGTCGTAACCGACACCCGCTGGCCGCCCACATTCTTAACCACATCGCCCACCATCCCCGTGGTTGCCACCGCCTCAATCACCTGATTCGAAAAATCAGTTTCCCCGGCAACCGACGCCGGCGCACAGGCGCTCAACATCAGTCCAAACACAACCAACAAAACAAATGAATAGGTCTTCATTATTATTCTCCTGAAACAACTTGTTAAAAAACTAAAAATTTAGCTTAACCTAAAAATTATTTTAGCATTAACAAAATGTTTGTCAAGCCTGTTGGTGTGTACATCATCAATAGCCAACCCACCGAAGCCGAGTTTGTAATAGACCAAGATCGCCCGGGTTGTCGGCGAATCCCCATCCGCTAACGAATAACAAGCTCGGTTTCTGAATCTGGACGACCCATCCGCCGAATTCACCCTCCCTAAATCCCTCCCTAGTCAGGGAGGGACTTTTAAGCGCTGGTGAAACAGGTGTCTGACTATAATCGTCTGACTGATGATTTGGGCAGATGCCTGTATGGGGGCTGCCGGAGCGCCAGGCGTATTCGTTTATTCGTTTCATTCGTGATAATAATTCCAATCGGAACGAAGCCTTTTCCGGGAAATGACCGGCATGGGTGGGGTCACGTTTTTGAAGAACAATAGATGTGCTGGTCTTTGACAATTATTCGTTTTGGAACGAATGCAGGAACGAATGGGGAAGAACAGTGGTGAGTGATGAGTGATGAGGAAGGGCAGATTGGAATCAGGAAATGGGAAGCAGGAATTGGGAAATTGTGACCCGTGACCCGTCCGGAAAAAGATTAACAGATCAAAACGGGAATCAGGCAATGGGGTGGTATGGCCAGGTAGATGGCTATGCAGTTTTTAAGGTGCCAAGCCGTAACAAAAAAACTTTTGGTCCTGTATTATTATAGAAAATAAGTTCTAATTTGTCAAGGGTTTTTTTAAATTGGAAGATGAATTCACCCTCCCTTCGTAGGGTGCTGTTGGCGGGCATGGAAAATAGATCATTCTGGTTATCTACGAATTTGGTGCTTAACCCCGACAACGCACCATTTCCGCACCATTTCCCAAACCATCCCATACCTTGTAAAAACTGGCCAGCCAACCCCCTCGAAGCCGAGTTTGTGATGGAGCAAGCGCCGCAATTGTTCAAAGAATCCCCGAACGAAATCTAGTACAAGCTCGGTTTCTGAATCTGAGACGACTCTTCCGCCAAATTCACCCTCCCCAAACCCCTCCCGACAAGCAAGAGGGGCTTTAACACCCTTTGCAATCGATCCGAATTCCCAAAACCATCCCAATTTCCGTTGGGGCCGCGAAGCGTGCTGGCAGCCTTGCCAACACAGCAATCACCCCCGATGGATATTTCGGGGGTGATTTTGTTCCGGGGGTAGGAACCCATTAACTCACATAGCACATGGCCGTTATGATACAAATATAGTGCCTGTTTACGCCGCTCGGTTCAGGTATTCGCTTTTCAGCGAACTTTTTCTGTGAAGAAGGTGCTTATGCTCAGCAAATCGTTGCGTTCTGGTGTCACCTTCTTGAAAGGCTCAAATGATTGCGGGGTTATTTATATATTAGAACAACATTTCTAATTTGTCAAGTACCAATTTTTTTTGCCCTGACAAACAAATCAAAAACGACATACTCCGGACGTATTGGATTTTAACTAGACATCCCGGGCTGTGGGTTTCTTACCTTCTGCATATTGCTGGTGTAATTTGATTGGCTCCCGATCGGATGTTCGCAGCCGCAGATTGAGCATTTCAACAAAGACAGAAAAACCCATCGCAAAGTAGATATACCCTTTGGGAATGTGCTGGTGCAGCCCTTCCACAATCAGGGTGAAGCCGATCATTAATAAAAATGACAAAGCCAGCATTTTTATCGTGGGATGTTTTTCTACAAAACTGCTCAGTGAATCCGCGGAAACGATCATACCAATCGCGGCCACAATCACAGCCGCAATCATCACCCCCAGTTCATTCACCATCCCAACGGCAGTGATTACTGAATCCAAAGAAAAAACAACATCCAGAATCAACACCTGAACAATAACACTCCAAAAGGTGGCTCTTACTTTTGTGGAGGCATGCCCTTCCTGGCCCTCAAGTTTTTGATGGATTTCGCTGGTGGCTTTACCCATCAGGAACAAACCTCCAACCAAAAGGATCAAATCCCGCCCGGAAATATCAAATTTAAAAACAGAAAACAGCGGTTCGGTCAACCCAATAATCCAGGAAAGCGAGAGCAGCAGAAGAATACGGGTGATAACAGCCAGAGCAATGCCAGTGCGGCGGGCTTTTGGCTGCTGCTCTGGGGGTAATTTGCCAGCCAGGATCGAAATAAAAATAACATTATCGACGCCCAGCACCAGCTCCAAAGCGACCAGGGTTAAAAAAGCAATCCATATTTCAGGGTTCGTGATCCAGTCCATAAGAACGTCCTCCTGCGAGTGATTAAAATATACACACATTGTAAAATATATCGTCTGATTATGGAAATATTGTGTACGAGCGACGACGAGAACAATCCGGCTTGCCCGTGAAAACCCCCGAAGCCTCGCCCAGCCCTGCGCACTCATAAAAGAACCTCAATGGTTGCTCGGACGATTTTCTGAATTTACATTCATGCTTATTTTGTGCACAAAATAAGCTTCTTCGTAAAGACTGTGTTAGCCGTTTGCTGCATCTGGATGTTCACCGTAAATATTCCGATCCTTCGCCCATCTCTGCGCCCCCCGGACGATAGGTTAAAAATCAACCTTCCCGCAACGAACGGATTTCTTCGAGAAGCGATAATATATTTTACTGCTTAAGCATTGGAAATTACTCTTATCGCTTTAGTTACCATAATCCAGCTTGTTCTTACTCTTATCCCTAACGGCTTGCGTGTGGGCGGCGGAACGCCGTCCGACTGGAAAAATGCTGAGGTGTAGAAAAAGGCTTGGAATCGCGCATGCCCGAAGGGCAGTCCCCAGCGTTGGATGCACGCTTTGTTGGGCAGGCACAATCTATGCAAGACTCGCCAAGGAAAAAATAAATCGCCACTAAACTGGCTAACTTTGTGATTGTTGGCTTCACATCTCTTCGTTGAGCCATGCGATTGCGGCGCTCTCGTCATGAAATACTCGCACGTCGTATCCTGCATTCCGTGCTACTGTTTCTAAAAAATTGTGGGTGGCGTCAGCAGTATCTGCGAGAATGGCAGAACGTATATCTCTTTGAAGTTTTAGGTCTATCATGTCTTTATACGCATATTCATAGTTCTGGTAAATACTTGATATGTTTGGTGCTTCACGGACGTCAGTTAGAAACCGCTTGATATTATTGGCACGACTAATACTATCCATTTCTTTCGCAAACTCTTGCCCAATCTCGACAGTCATTGAGCCAATCACCCGACAGATTATATATTGGCCATTTTCTGAAATAGCAATGGTGTAACTCATATCTGCTCCTTTCACACGAAACAAATCAATCAACATTATGGAGTAAATAACAAGTGTCTGCCATACGGCAGGTTTTACCGGTAAGTGCGGGATTTGGCGGGAAAATGCCAAAAGGCGAACCCGCTTTCGGGGCTGAATCCCTTCGGGCGAGGCAACGCCCCCGCCCGTCCGCTGAAAACGATGTTGGGCTGCCCGCCATTATTGAGACTCCGACAATGAAGATAACCAATCTGGTTTTTTTGAGTCTTGTTCTTGTAATTTCGCCGATAAATTTGGTCGAAGTGCTTTAAAAACTAAATCTATAATTTTTTCTGACCCAAATTTATAAGTTGTGTAAAGTTGCCAAGCATAACCAATACCTGCCACAACAACTACGAAGCCGATAAGCAAGCCTTCCCATAAATATGATGATAGTATGCCAATCGTGACACCAAAGAAGGCAAACACGTAAATCAGTAATGAGAAAACGAGAAATCCCCAGTCAGATTTTGAAAAAGGTTTCGATAATTGAAGCTGAAGTTGAATGGTCGTTCCTTTGTCTGATGGTTGAATTTGCCCAAGCAACTTGAAGTAAACAAGAGCATAGTTTCTTAATCTTTCGGGGTTACATAAAATGAAAAGGTTGAGACCATCCTGGCTGGCTTTAATAGAATCAATTTTGATATGAAGAATAAAACTTCCTGATGAGAAATAAAAATGCCGATTCTTTGCAAGTTTCTCTAACCGCTGATGGCAATCTTGCGGGGATAAGGGCGATACGAAAGTGAACGGCTCATTCATTTTGTGGTAAACCGTGATCCTTTATTTGTCAGTCCAACGAATTAAGGACCGTGTCCTTCGTTTCTCAGGATAATATCCGAGTTGTACTAAGCCGTGAATGAAAGCACACCTGCTATTTGGAATTTAAGACACACCAATCATTTAAAACTCTGTTTTTGCAGGCGAATATATGTGAATTGTACAATCAAAAAGAAGGTAAAAACAAGCCAGAAATGAGACAAAAAGCTATTAGGGTGAGTCGGATTTGGAAATATTCGAATTGAAATATGAGTGCCGGGTTGAAAACCAGCATCCAGCGGAAAAAATGGTAGGGAAAAAACTGAATTGGCTCATGTTGGGCAGCGCACGGCAGGCTGAAGGGTGGGCTGGAAGAGCCGCAGTCGTCTACAATCCAAGCAACAATATTTGTGCCTAATCACCTATTGAGTTAATGGGTCAATACCGAGCAAACAAAAAGCGCTCTCGATCTCTGAAGAACGCTTCTTCTTATCTAAAATTGTTTTATCCCATAGCCGGCCTAAAATTATAGCCGTACACGCGACTCGGTCCGCATTGGATCATTAATGGCAGCAATTTGAAGGTAAATGCAGAAGCGAGGCAAGGAACATTGCATGCAAGCGAACTTACCTTATATACGAAAGTTCCCTAACCTCTCTGTTGCTCAACGGACTGGCAACGACCTTTAAGGAAATGGAGGACATGCGTATCCAGTTCCACCGGTGGCATTGAGGTGTCTCCGGATGAGCGTGAAATCATCGAGAAGTAGATCAGCGGCCCAAGCAGGGACGCGACGCTGTGCAGAGGGTTTTCAGGCTTTAGCACACCATCCGACTGGTAGCGTACAAGCAATTGGCCAATGGATTGGAATAAACCCAATGGTTGGGAAAATGAATCAGCCAGCTCGGGGTTGCGGCTAAGTTCGGCGAACAAGACAAAGAAAAAGTGCTCATTCCTAATAACCCCTTCGCGGTAAGCCTTTAACACCCGCAACAAATCTGCGCGAATATCGCCCGTATATTGGGTTGCGGTTTTAAATTCACTTTGCTCAACCAGTGAATTGATCGTGCGTTTGACCAGTTCGGCCTTGCTGCCATATTTGCGGAACAGAGTTACTTCGCTCACCCCTGCGGTTTCAGCAATCTGGCGTGTGGTTGCTCCTGCATACCCCCGCTCAGCAATGGTTTTAATAACTGCCTGGAATATTTGCATGTCTTCGATAACTTTTGGCATTTTCTTCTCCCAAAGAGATTATATCATATGCAAGTGTTGACTAACAATAAAGAAAATGATATATTATTGTAAGCAATCACTAACATAAAAAAGAGGCCTGATGTTTCAAACTAACCAGTTATTGAAAACCATAATGGGTGTAAGTAATGCAAAGCCATCATTGGATAGTATGCTGGCAACTTTCGACCGAGAACTGGAAAATTTCCAGACGTTGGTGCAACCCGACTCTGAATCAAAACCGCGTACCGCGTTTGACAGCCCTCATTTGACCTTCGATGATATGTATATGTCGCGGTTGACTCTCCCGCAGATACTCAGCTTCCTGCCGGTTATGCTCCCTTTGCGTATGCGTATGAGCCAGAGCGCTCGCATGTATGATGGGAAATTCCAACCTCCTCATTCCTTAGCCTCGCCAGAATTTGTAGCCGCGCTCGAAAACATGGCGCGTTCAGCAGGCGCGGCGGACATTCGCTATGTTCGTGTGCCTCGGAATACCATTTTTCAGCATAAGGGCATCCCGAATGAATATGCCGTGATCATCACCGTAGAAATGGATGAGGATAAAATGTCCAGCGCACCGAGCTTTGATGCCTTCCTGGAAGTCGCCAAAGGCTATGGCAATCTGGCTCGAATTGGCAACCAATTGGCGCACTTTATGCGGCACAGCGGATTTGCTGCCTATCCGGGCACTGCTCTTGGCGGTCTGACCGATTACACGCACCTGGCGGAAATTGCCGGCCTGGGTGCCATTGGTTATCACGGGTTGTTGATAACCCCCAATGAAGGTACCCGGCTGCGCATCAACACCATTTATACCAACATCACCAACCTTCCCATCCAGACGGAGAACGAACACCTGTGGGTGCGCGATTTCTGCGCGATGTGTAAAAAGTGCATGCGCGGCTGTCCGGTTCAGGCGATTTACGAACAACCCCGTCCGCGCGGTGATGGTGGAATGCAGTGCATTGACCATGCTGCCTGCCGTGACTACTTCAACCAGAATTACGGTTGTGCCATTTGCCTGGCAAAATGTCCATTCAGCGAAATGGGTTATGAGAAAGTAAAGGTGCGCTTTAAAGGAAATCCGAAAGCGCCACAATTCCGCATTCCGGTTGAAACCCTACCTGTTGTACGCGCAGTTGGAAAGGAGTGATTGGCATGAAACGTATCTTACTCTCTGAAAAAATCAAGAAAGCACCCTGGTTCCTGACCATTGAACCATACTTGCGAAAGCAAGATCACCCAATTGCAAGCCACCCAGAAGCGCGGCAACCGCGGATTGTGCCATTATTGGTGATTGATTACGGCAATCCGGCGGCTCGTATCAAGCATATGCGTGACGTTGGCAGGCTGTTGTTTGGCTCGGTTGGTGAGATGTGGAAAAGCGCCAAAAGCATTAGCCAGAACCCGTACAGCGGCAAAAAAAACATCGACTCTCAAACCCTGGCGGATGTCGAAGCCTACGCCAAGAGCCTGGGCGTTGCCGAAATTGGTTACACCGCGGTCAACCCACTTTACATTTTTCGAGGCTTTCGCATCCTGTTCCCGAATGCGATGGTGTTTACGATTGAAATGGACCGCGAGAAAATCCGGCAAGCCCCCTCGCTTCCTTCTTACATCGAGATCTGGCGGACCTACTATGAAGTTGGCGTGATCGTGAACAAAGTAGCCGATTTCCTGCGCCAGCGTGGCTTCAACGCTCATGCTGGTCCAGCTGTCGGCGGAGATGTGAACTATGTTCCGGCAGCCATTGATGCGGGGTTGGGTATTTCAGGCAAAAATGGGCTGCTCATCACCCGCCACAGCGGACCGCGCGTGCGCCTGGCGGCGGTGTATACGGATATCGAAAACTTGCCATTTTCTCAGGAGAATCAACACCATTGGGTGCGTGATTACTGCGAAACCTGCAATATCTGTGTCCGGAAATGCCCGGCAGATGCAATTTATCCACTTGCTAAAGTCCTTGCCGATGGCGCTCCTTCCTTTATCGATCATACCAAATGTGCTATGCCGTTTTCGAATGACAATGGCTGTACGTTATGTGTCAAATTCTGCCCTTTTAGTAATGTGAGTTATGACAAATTAAAGAAGAGATTCGAATAGTCTCTCAATTTCTTTCGATGCTGCATGATAGCCGGCTTCGCTGCGAACAGGTTTAATTTCCATTTTCCGCGCTGCTTATATCGTGGTCACATCGACTCGATCATACTCTTCATGCGTTCCGACAAATCGAATGTGAACCACACCATGTCGATAAACAACAACCACCACTAACCGGTAATGATTTCCTTGCTGATGAAGGAGCATTAAGGTGGATTGGCGTTTAACGACTTCCGATGCGCGGATCAAATTAAAGCATCCATACCCAACAATTTCAGCCGAGGATGGAGTTTCCTAAAGGGCTTGTGAGGGAAAACATTCCGAAAAAAGAAGACTTACTTATAATTAGTATGGTGTTCGCTGTTTCCTGTATATAGTAAGCAATATTTGGGCTTTTAGATATCTATGTCGAATTTGCCAAAGAATGAGAATTTTGAGCCACCCGATGAATTGGATGGGGCAGAAGTGATTTTATGGGCATACAATCCCGAAAAGCCATTTTTCATGATGCAGTATGTGGATGGCACGGATTACAAACCCATTCATGGATTTGCTATTTGCCGTTGTAAGGGCGCAGAACTTTTCTACAAGGTCTCTTGCGATAGCGCGTGGAACGTAGAAAATGATTCCGATCATGCGAGTATCGAAGATGCAGTCAAAGCCGCAAACGATCTTTCAAAAGAGCCGATTACCTGGAATAAAAAGGGGTCTCTGATCTAAAAGGAGCGAGTGTTTCCCCTTTTCACCTCTGACAAAAACTAGACTATTTCAAGAAAAGCTTTGACCGCATCCGACCAAAAATGCTTGCCTGATTGACTTTTGATGTATTCCAGGGCTTCTTCTTTTTTCCAAGCTTTGCGGTATGGGCGATCGGATATAAGGGCATCAAAAACATCCACTACGGCAAAGAGCCTGGCAGCAAGGGGAATCTCTTCCCCTTTAAGTTTTCGTGGGTAGCCTGTTCCATTCCACTTTTCATGATGGCAATAGGGAATATCCATGGCAGAAGTAAGATATTCAATCTGTGAAATAATCTGATACGCTTTTTCGGGGTGTGTTTGCATGATTGCCAATTCGGCGTCGGATAATCTATCAGGCTTTTGTAAAATAGCATCAGGGATTCCTATTTTCCCGATATCATGCAAGAGTGCGCCTCTTCGGATATGGACCGTTTCAGATTCGGAGATGCCAACCTTTCTTGCCAGCACGATAGTCAGGTCAGCAACGCGATGGGTATGTGCATCCGTTATATGGTCCCGCATATCAAGCACACGAGACCAACCTTCAAGCGTTGCATCATAAGCATGGCTAAGGTCTGCAATAGCCTGCTGAGCATTTTTGTACAATTGAGCATTAGCAATTGCAAGTGATACCTGGAAAGATAAAATATGGCACAGATCAATCTCGTTGTTTGTAAACTGACGGATTTCACTGGTTGTTCCAATAATAAAAACACCGATCACTTTGTCTTTCAATAACAAGGGAAAATAGAGGATTGACACGAGGTGACGTGTCTCAACCACGATTTTTTCAGCGGCAGAGAGGGGAGCAATTCTTGCGTTTTCTACATAAACAGGAGTTTTTGTCGAAACAACTTTTTTTATGTGCGGGTGATCACAGAGATGCGCGAGGCGAAGCTCATTCGGAAATTGAAGAGGTAGTGGTGGGGTCGTTGCTCCCAAGTAAAGAACCTCGTTCTCGAGGGTGTAAATTGCACCTGTATCCAAACCAAGCAGATCAGCAGCGCTTTCAATTGCAATTTGCAAAACTTCTGTTAAATCCATGGTTGAAGCCAAAGAACTGCTGACTTTCAATAAAGTCCATAATTCTTTTGCGGGCGCTTGTGTTGCTAAATTTTCATATGTAGCAATTCCCTTTTGTTCCATTATGAGCCTCTTGTATATTTTATACCATGGTTAAGTGTATGAATGCTTTGGTTTTCTTATCTCAACAAGTTGGTTAAAAATGAGCTTGCTCCACTGCCCGATGTGGAAAAATGAAAAGGTGTAGAAAAATGCCTGAGATTGTCGCACGCCAGAAGGGCAGTCCCCAGCGAAGGGTGAATGCTGTGTTAGCCCGCAGTTGATTATTGAGCCTTGCTTCTTTGTAGAAAGACAATCTCGGATACTTCATCAGTAGTTGCTTTCTCAATAGACTTCATAAGATTTTGCCGTAAAAGTTGTGCCTTCCATAAAGAACTCTGCAAGACACAACATGCCTTGACAGGGAGGTGGATAATTTCCACCTTTCGTTTCTACGACTTTTAATTGTTGTTCGTTTATTGTTTTACCCATAAAGCTGGTCTAACTCCACCTTCATTGCTCTTTGTAATGTAATGAAGCGTATTGAAGGATGTTTTCGATATACCATTCCCTTGGATTCCAATGTTTCCATCTCCATGAATGTAAACAGAAACCCTGTTATTTTTACCTGGAGTTCGCGTCCACCACCACCAAGGCGAATCCATGAAGAGTGCTCTTCTTTTTTTGTTGTTTTCATCTTTGCGTTCAAACCAGTATCTTTGATTTTTTTTTGGATTATCAAGTAGTCTGCTACTATTGCCAAAGTACAATCTAACAATTTCGTCTAAGGATAATAAAAATACTCTATCAACTGTATCCCTTCCGCCACAGCTTGCATACCAAGGGTTGTCTGTATTTTTGTTTAGTGCGGGTACAATTCTTTTTATATCTGAAGCACTGAATCTTTCGAGAAAATCATTGTTCAGAAAATTTCTAATTTCTGAGTGCTCCCATGTAATATTCTCTTTTCTACTATGATAATCACGCTGTTCTATGATCTCATCAGTTAATATCAACATCTTGCCATCTTTGATACCTAGAATTTTCCATTGATAGTCCCCAAAACCTATTATATTTCCAATGTTCATTTTATCGATCCTTTAGATCTTCTATCGTAATACATATGGTCGCATTCGTGCGCTCAACTACGGTTTATACAGTCAACTGCATAAAACCCCGATTGGTCATCTTGTGCAGTCATTTGGCTGTATGAGAGCTTGTATATTTTTTTAATTATACAATTTAAAGAAATGTGAGAGCGCAAAATGACCCAACCAACCCAGAGCAAAAAACTCCTTCAGCTAATGGAAAGTATTACCGGCGTTTTCCATGCGACCCCCTCAATTCATCTTATTTGTCCTCATTCGCCCCGCCTATTTTCCGGCGCAATTTGCAAAATGACCTTCCGATTGGATTTTTCTAATGAACGAATAAGCACACCCCGTACGGGCGATGGCTAGAACAATCCGGCCCAAACGTGAATACCCCCGAAGCCTCGCCCTTCACTGTTATATTTTTAATTTTTTTGCAAATTCATAAGAAATGAATTCTTTATCCCTGGTTTGTTTATAACCTTCTTCTTCATGGGAAAAATCTGTTATGGCTTTTGCTGTGAAATTTTTAAAATATTCTTTTACAGATCCCAATACAGATAATTCGGTAAAAGTAAGCATAGTGGTATCTGGTTCACCTTCACTTCGGAAGATTTCCGCCGAACAATCCAAATAGGAATCCTCTTCTTTGGTCAGTGTGGGGTCCAAACCAAGTAAATATTCATAAATTATTTCGAATTGATCCGGCACAGGCCCATGTTTTAAATGGACGTAGCGCAGGCCGGTGATAGAGCTTCCGGTTTGTTCATAGTTCTTGAAATCAGCGTAAAAAAGTAATTTATTCAATTTTGTTTTGTAAACATTATTTTTATAACATATAGCTTTGACCGCACACAGAGTGCGCAAAAGGCTCATCTCTTTATTTCCGCTGAACGTATCAACAGGTCCATATCCTCTGGTTTGTAGATAAGAAAGTGTTTCTTTCTCTCTAATTTCTTTTTCAAGCTGCTCTACTAATTTGCCGCCTTTATCTCCATTCAAAAGACGGCCTTTTTCCCTGACAATACTTAATAGATTTTTGGGATCCATGACCAGGCGTAAAATAGTGTCATGCGTTTCATCCTGCAAGGCATCATTTTCATAGCGGCTGAGCGTTGCCCCTCCAAAACCAAGCAATAGACTCAATTCGCGTTGGGTTAAAAAATAACGTTCCCGCAAAGAACGGATTTCTTCAGGCTGCACCATGCCTTTTCGCTTGCGGTATTCACGGTAAGCAATTGCATACGGGTCAGCTTCACTCATTGGGTCGTCAAATTCTTCGCCGCATTCCAGGCAGGCAAAAAGCTCAACTTCAACCGGAATAATTTCATTTTTAACGGTAAAGTCTTCCACCCGAATAATACGGGTCAATTCCGACTCTTTTTCGCATGAAGGGCAAAAGCCTTTCATTTCTTCCTCCATTTTTTGATTTTGGTATGGTCAGGATTTTAACGGGTATTGCAACGGTTCTTCTGCAGGGTGGAAAGAAATGCAAACAGCCTGACGAACACTTTTTGTAGAATCAAGCGGAGTGTATTCTGCCACTTTTATCTTGATATAAATTTCGATGGTTTGTATTGCTGTTCCAAAAACCCATACTTCGCCTTTCCGATTAAGGTCTGGCTCAGGACCACATACATAATCATCAGTTGTCAAATTCATAATAATGGACGTTCGTATCTTCGCTGTTAAACCCAGTTCAATTAATGTCAGTTTATTCTTTTCTCGTGGACTAACGCTGATTCCTTCGCGGGTTGCCACGTCTTTAAATAAATCCAGGAAATGTTGTACGGCTTGTTGTTGATCTGCTTTGCTCATTGCTCCATGGATTCCTTTTAATTATATCATATGATAAATTAAATGCAATTAATTTATCATAAAGATTGTATTTGTTTTACACTCGCCCCTGATGGGTTAAAACTTTGTGGTTGGTTCCAAAAAAATGAATTTAAATGAATTTTTTTGTGAGGGCGATGGCAAGAGCAATCAGGCCTGCCCGTGAATACTTCCGAAGCCTCGCACATCTCTGCGCCCCACCTCAGACTCAACACCCAACAATAACGCTTCCGTCTTCTTTCACCCACATATAGTCAAAATTCGCAGCGCCTGTAAACCATCTGATACTCTCAGCCAATGAACGGTACCGCGGAAAATCAGGCAGCGCAACCGCCAGTTCTAAACTCTCACCCTTTTCCCTGTATCGGATGATATCGAAAATCACATGCGCAAACCAATGCCCCGCCTGGGTGGAATGGCTTGTTTTAGCCGTCCCGGTTGGATAGCCTTTTACCGATACCCACAGCGTTTTACCGTTTTTCTCCGCAACAACATCCACTGTCAGCAAGCGTGGTAAAAGTACCTAAAACAGGAACTTAAAAAGTCCCCAGAAACAGCATTAAAATGTCCTCAGACGA
>PHBZ01000011.1 GCA_002840755.1 Chloroflexi bacterium HGW-Chloroflexi-10
TGTCATCATTGCCATTGTCGTCATTGCCGTTGTCATCGTTGCCATTGTCGTCATTGCCATTGTCGTCATTGCCATTGTCATCGTTGCCATTGTCATCGTTGCCATTGTCGTCGTTGCCATTGTCGTCATTGCCATTGTCGTCGTTGCCATTGTCATCGTTGCCATTGTCATCGTTGCCATTGTCGTCGTTGCCGTTGTCGTTATCATTCGAATTGCCGGCAGGCATTTCTAAACTTCCAGCGAGAAGGGCGGAATCTAAAGCCCTGTTTATCTCTGGTTGGATTGTTTCCGGGACTGTGGTTGCAAGCGTCGTAAGTATTTGGGCATATTGGGTGAGGGCTGAAGTAATTTCAGTGGTTAATAGTGTAACCCGAGCGGGGTCCGTCTTAGCCACTGTTTCAAGTTCCAAGAGGGCGCCGTTGATGGCCGCTTCAAATGATAGAACCGTCGGTTTGATCTCCCGATAGCGACCTTCGCGGATCAAAGTGCTAATTTCATCCAGGCGTTTTTGAGCGAAAGCGATTTTCAACTGAGCACGGTTCCCAGCGTTCTGAGACAGGTTTAATTGGGTCTGTTCAATATAGGTTTTGACCGAGTAAAGCGCATCCCCCGGGATGGCTGATTGAGCCGCTGCGTTGGTGGCGCCGATACCGCCAAATAACAGTACGGCGATCACTGCAACAATTATCAAGGGACGTAATCTATAGAGATTTGATTGAGTTTTCATGTTCGTTTTCTCCTTATCAATAAATTGAATTTTATTATTTTGTAAATTCAATGATAGCCATAACCGTTGAGGGGAGGAACGGCAGATCGTCCAAACCTATCGAAGACCATGGTCGCTTATGCTTAAGACTTAAGTCTGATAGCAAACATCACTGACCCTGGTATTATTAATTACGGACCCGATTATGTATAATGAAGAAGGTAGATTTTTGAGGCCATCCTTTCATGAAATAGGTGAGCGCTGGAGAGCACTTAACCCTGCACAATATAATGGGAGAAGAAGTGTGCTAATAAAAGTTAAGAATTATTTTCAAAGATTAAATCTCAGCCAACGCTTTATGCTGGCCGGATTGGTTACGTTATTAGGCGGAACGCTTGGGATTGGTGTGTGGGTTGAAAGACAAATCGTAGCCGGTGTAATTCATCGCGCCGGCCCAACCACAGCACTCTTTGTCGAAAGTTTTGTCGCACCAAATTTGCAGGAATTAGGCGCGGCAGAGGAAATTCTTCCGGAACATGCGCAAGCTTTGGGAAAACTATTGCAAGATACACCTTTAGGGCAACAGATTGTAGCTTTTAAAGTTTGGAATACGCGCGGTCGATTACTGTACGCCAATGATCCCACGACTATCGGGAAAACTTACCCAATGACCGAAGGTTTATTACGCGCCCGATTAGGCGAAGTTGTTTCTGAAATCAGCGCACTGGATGATGAGGAAAACCTGGGGTTAGGTGTAAATTACGATAGGCTTTTGGAAACGTACAGCCCGGTGTGGTTAAGTGGCACGAACCAGGTGATTGCCGTGGCTGAGTTCTATCACACCACAGATGAACTGGATGCAGAGATTGGGATCCTTAAACGACGCAGCTGGTTGGTGGTTGGGCTGACGATTTTCTTGATTTACTTGCTTTTGGCAATTTTTGTCCGCAATGCCAGCAACACCATTACCCACCAACAAAGAGAATTGAACCTGAAAGTAACTCAATTAACCGATCTGCTTTCCCAAAATCAGGAACTCCACAAACGGGTTAGTAAAGCTTCCGCCAGTGTTGCGCTGCTAAATGAAGGCTATCTTAAGAGAATCGGGGCAGAATTGCATGATGGACCCGCCCAAGACCTGGGCTTGTCCATTCTGAAACTGGACACGGTGGTAGACAGGTTTGAAATTAATCCGGGTACACCGGTTGACTCAAAAATTATCGGAGAACTGACTGCTGTAGAATCTGCCATGCAAAACGCACTCAAAGAGATGCGCGGAATTGCAACCGGGTTGATTTTGCCGCAATTAAATGATTTGGATCTGACCGATACAGTGGCACACGTTGTCCACAAACATGAACAACAAACCGGAACATTGGTGGCATTGGAAATTGATCCGGAGTCCGAGCAGACAACTTTGCCGATCCGCATAACGGTTTACCGATTAATCCAGGAAGCGCTGCATAATGCTTATCTGCATGCAGGCGGCGCCGGGCAGCGCGTGTGTGTAAAAAGCGAGGGTAACTATTTGTTGATGAGTATTACCGATACTGGTCCGGGATTTGACGTGATAAAAACAATGGAAAATACGAGCCGGCTGGGATTGAGTGGTATGCGCGAGCGCGTAGAAAGCGTCGGCGGCAGGTTTGAAATTGACAGCCGTCCAGGTAAGGGCACCACGATCCAGGTTCGCCTTCCCCTATGAATAAAGGAGATCGACAAATATGAGCGAAAATCAGACTGCGCCGGAGATAACCCGTGTCGTTATCGTGGACGATCATGCCTTGTTTCGGGAAGGATTAGCTTCAATTCTTGAAGCACAGGTTGACCTGGAGGTGGTTGGGCAAGGAGGGAGCGCCGAAGAGGCGATTCGTTTGACGAAAGAACAGCGGCCAGAGATGATCCTGGTAGACCTGGATATGCCCGGCGGCGGGTTAGAAGCAGCCAGGGTGATATCCAGTGAATACCCGGATACAAAAATCGTCATTCTGACTGCTTCCGAAGAAGATGATAATCTACTTTCTGCTTTGAAATGCGGAGCAAAGGCCTATATTTTAAAAGGCGTAGCCGCCCGGGAACTGCTGCGGATTTTACGGATCGTTGCCGAAGGTGAAAGTTATGTTCCTCCGGCTTTGGCAGCCAGTATGCTGCTGGAAATGAATATGTCTAAAACACGCCCACGGAAAGAGTTAGAAAATCCTATTGATAGCCTAACAGAGCGCGAGCGGGAAATTCTGGAAGGCCTGGCTGGTGGTTTAAGTAATAAAGAAATTGGGTTGAAGTTATTCCTTTCCGAAAAAACGATCAAGCATTACATCACCAATATATTGCAAAAATTGCAGGTGCGCAATCGGGTCGAGGCGGCGCTGCTGGCTCAAAAAAGCGGAAAAATGGATCAAGGGAACGAATGAATTCCTCAAAAGAAAAAGAAATTTAGCGGGAGTATAATTAGCGTACCCAAGCCAATCAGGAGGTCTTCGTATGCTCATCCATTCCGCCAGCCAGTTATTAACCCTTGCCGGAGGTCCGCAGCGCGGGCAAAATCTTGGGAAATTGGGGATCATCCCGGACGGAGCCGTACTAATCCGCGACGGCCTGGTGGTGGAGACCGGCCCCAGCGCTGATCTGCTGGCGCGCTACCCGGAAGAAGAATGCTGCAACGTTAAAGGTCAGGTCGTTTTGCCGGGCTTCGTTGACCCACATACCCATTTGATCTTTATGGGCAACCGCTCTTTTGAATTTGAGATGCGCCTCGAAGGCAAATCCTACATGGAAATCATGGAAGCCGGCGGGGGGATTGTCAATACCGTGCGCATGACGCGCAGCGCCAGTGTGGCGGAACTGAAAGCCGCTGCCCTCCCACGCGTGCAGGGGATGCTCAAACACGGCACCACCAGTGCTGAAGCCAAAACCGGCTATGGGTTGGAATCGCGCAGCGAACTGAACCAACTCCAGGCTATTCTCGAATTGGACAGCGAAGGCATCGTTGAACTGGCGCCCACCTATCTGGGCGCGCATGCCATCCCGCCCGAATATAAAGATGATGCGGAAGGCTACACGCGTGAAGTGGTTGAACAGATGCTGCCCGAACTGGATGCCTGGTGGGAGCAGCACGCCACCGGGCGTACCAAACCCTTTGTGGATGTCTTCTGCGAAACCGGGGCTTTCTCACTGGAACAGTCGCGGCGTATTCTGGAAAAAGCCAAAAGCCTGAGCTTCCCGCTCAAAATCCACGCCGATGAATTTGACAACCTGGGCGGGGCCGCGCTGGCCGCCGAACTGGGCGCTGCTTCCGCCGATCACCTGGTGAGGACCTCGGCGCTGGATATCAGCGCGCTGGCCCAATCCAACACCGTGGCCGTAGCGCTGCCGCCTACGCCTTTTGGGCTGGGACACAGCGAATATACCCCGGCGCGCGCCATCCTGGAGGCCAACGGTCTGCTGGCGATCGCCTCTGACCTGAACCCCGGCACAGCCTGGTGCGAAAACATGCAATTTGTGATTGCGCTTTCCTGCCGGTATCTCAAAATCAGCGTGGCTCAGGCGATTGTCTGCGCCACGATCAACAGCGCCGCCGCCATCGGGCGCGCTGACCGGGTCGGATCACTCGAACCCGGCAAGCAGGCCGACCTGCTGGTGCTGAGTGTGGACGATTACCGCAACCTGGGTTACCAGTTCGGCGGCAACCTGGTGCAAAAAGTAATGAAACGCGGCGTGTGGGTTGTAGAATAACAAAACATTGCGGCGATCAGCATCAAATTCTTTAAGGAGAAACACTATGCTCACCTTGGAACGAGCCAAAGAATGGTATCCGGAGAAAGATCCAGTGCACGGATTTGATCACATTGAACGCGTCTATCATATGGCGGACAGGCTGGCCAAGACCGAAGGCGCCGACCTGGAGATTGTACACGCCGCCGTCCTGCTGCACGATTCGCGCGGGAGCGACCCCAACAGCGGTGAACGCATGAGTCACCACGAGGCCTCCGCCATTTTTGCGGCGATTATCTTAAAGGAAGAAGGCTGGACTCCGGAACGAATCGAGGCCGTGCAGCACTGCATCCGTGGTCACCGGTACCGTGGGGGTAAGGAGAATGAGCCGCAAACTGTGGAAGCCAAAGTGCTGTTTGACGCCGATAAGCTGGATGTGTTGGGCGCGATTGGTGTGGCGCGCACGATTGGTTATGCGGTGCAGGCCGGGCAACCGATTTATGCGCAGCCTTCGGAACTGTTTCTTGCGAGCGGTGAGAAGGAAAGCGGCGAACCGCACAGTTCTTACCATGAATATATTTTTAAGCTGCGTAAGGTTAAGGACCGGTTGTTCACGCGGAGCGCGCGCCAGATCGCGGAACAACGCAATCGCTTTTTGGGTGAGTTTTACGAGCAGTTGGGGGCGGAGATTGCGGCGGAGCGGTGAGGGGGGAATTCACCCTCCCTAAGTCCCTCCCTGGCCAGGGAGGGATTTTAATACCCTTTGCAAATGATCTGAATTTTCAAAAACAGCGGTATCTTTCGTGGCGCAGTCCCTCTTGCTTGTGTTGGCATGGCGGTAGGGCGAAGCATCTGTAGTTGGGTGTAAATTTGGATCCAGGATGCCATTTACAGATGCTTCGCCCTTACACGATATATCCGATATGTCGGGCGTTTGTTTAAGCGCTGGGGGTATTTCGATGGAACTATACTAATGGATAGTTGACAAGCGACCAGTGGTCGCTATATAATCATGATACCGAACGATGGTCGCTTAACTAAGGAGAAATGATGCCTAAAGGAACACCCCTGACTGAAGAGGAACAGACCCGCCGCCGCCGCGAAATATTCGATGCAGCGGTACATCTCTTCCTGGAAAAAGGTTTTAATGAAACCTCGATGCGTGAAATTGCCGAGGCTGCCGGAGCAGGTAAATCGACGCTGTATGATTATTTCTCCTCGAAGGATGAAATTTTGCTCTCGGTGGTTGAAGAGGAACTGAACAACCTGACCCGCCATGCTCAAGCAATTGCCAGGGAGCCCATCGCTACCCAGGAGAAATTACGCCAGGTCATTTTTGCTTATATGGATTATCTGGTCGCCAATGAAGCTTTTTATATGAAACTCAGCCTGGAAGTACAACGCATGGCGCAAATCAGCCAGGTGCGTATTCAACAAGCGCGGCATATGTACCAGGACGTCATTCAGGGCCTGATTGAAACCGGAATACAGGAGGGTAGTTTGCGCCAGACTGATCCTTTATTGGCTTCACGCATCCTGCTGACAGCCCTATCCCCAGCGGTATATACTACACGGCCCAGCGGCACGCGCACCCAAATGATGGAAGCTGCGTTCAACCTGTTAATGAATGGCCTACAAGCCTGATTTTTTTAACCTATAAAGCGACCAATGTTCGCTACTGAAAGGAAAACAATGACTGCAACTATTCTTACCCTCTCTGACCCTAACGCGACGCTTGAAAATACAGGCGGCAAAGGAATGTCTTTAGCCAAAATGATTAACGGCGGGCTGCCTGTTCCGGGCGGATTCCACATAACCACTCAGGCTTACCGCCAATTTGTAACCGAAAACGGGATTAAGGCAAGTATACAGGAAGCCTTATTGAAAGCTGACCCCTTCGTGCCGGATACGTGTGAGATTGCTTCACAGGCAATTGAGAAACTTTTTACCGAAGGCCAAGTGCCGGCCGAAATTACACAGTCGGTCAGCGCTGCTTACCAGGCGCTTGCTCAATTTTCCAGTGAGACTCTCAACCCGGCGGTGGCCGTGCGTTCTTCTGCTACAGCCGAGGATCTACCGGATGCCTCATTTGCCGGCCAGCAGGAGACCTACCTTAACATTCGCGGAAGCGAGGAGGTACTGAAAGCCGCGAAAAAATGCTGGGCTAGCCTGTGGACAGCGCGGGCAATTGCCTACCGCCTGAAGAACAACATTGATCAGGAAACGGTGGCTCTGGCGGTGGTGGTGCAGGAAATGGTCTTTGCGGAAGCTGCCGGTATCCTGTTCACGGCCAACCCGATTAACGGCCGACGTGACGAGATACTGATCAATGCCGCCTGGGGATTGGGCGAAGCGGTTGTATCCGGCGCGGTCACCCCGGATACGCTTACGGTGGCCAAGAAAACGGGTAAGACGATTCGCCGTGAGATTGCCGAGAAACTGGTGATGACCGTGCAGACCGAGACCGGTACGATTGAAGCACCTGTCCCCGCAGATAGACAAAAGACAGCGGTTTTATCCAAGCAGCATGCCAAAGAACTGGCTTTGTTGGGTGCAAAAATAGAAACCTTTTACGGTATGCCAATGGATATTGAATGGGCTTATGCTGGTGGCAAGTTCGCCATCTTGCAGGCCAGACCCATCACAGCGCTGCCCCCAGAATGGAAATCACCCTATCCAGGAGCGATCTACGCGCGCGGCAGCCTGGCTGAACATACTCCCAACCCGGTCACGCCTTTATTTGCCACATTCGGGCTTGAACTGGCTAACGAAGCCACGAAAGCACTGTGGGCGCGGGTATTTAACAAGGATTCGATAAAAATACTTCCGCCGAATGGTTTTTACACTCCGATTAATGGGTATGTCTTTGGCGGTATGTACATGAAAGGGAAGGATCTGTTCACGGTTATAAAGCTCTCTTTTGCCCAGATGAAACCATTTTTTAATGCAAGTGTAGAACGCTGGCAGGAATACCATGAAAAACTGGCTGTTGTGGTTGCGGACTGGGAACAAAAAGAAGTAGAAACACTATCCCCATCCGAACTTCTGGAAGGAGCGCAAATATTATTTGGCGCAGCCTGCCGCTACTTTACCAATATTCAGACAACCCTGCCGGCAGCATCCATGAGCGAAGTGATCTTTACCCGCTTCTACAACAGCCTGGTAAAACGTAAAGGTGGCTCGGAAGTGACCGTCTTTCTGCTTGGTTCCGAAACCGTGGCGCTGCGCTCGGAAAAGTCGCTGTATGATCTGGCCTTATGGTTAAAAACCAGCCCTGGTTTGGCAACCTATGTACTGGAAACACCCACAGAAACTCTGGCCGGCAACCTGAGTGGAGAAACACCCCCTGCCGGGCTACCCACCAACGAATGGACTGAATGGTGTTCACGCTTCGAAAGTCACCTGCGCGAATTTGGTCGAACAGCGTATGAATTCGATTTTGCCAACCCAACGCCATTAGAGACGCCTGGCCCGATGCTGGAAGCGGTCAAAGGTTTTCTGTCCGGTAAAGCTGCTAATCCATACGAACGTCAGTCAGCTTCTTTGCAGAAACGCGAGCAGGCCACCCAGGCTGCAGAACGGCGTTTGATCTGGCCGTTAAAAGGCTGGTTTACCCGGTTGTTGCACTGGACGCAGGAGACCAGCCCGATGCGCGAAAATGCCATTTTTGATATGGGCATGGGGCATCCCCTGATTCGCAGTATGCTGAATGAATTGGGCGAACGTTTTGCTGCCGGCAGCGCGCTTGAAAACCCGGAAGATATTTACTGGCTGGAGAAAAACGAACTGGAAACACTGGTCACCGAACTGGAAACAGGGAAATCACTGACCAACTTTTCCGCGTTGGTTCCGCAGCGCAAAACGCAATGGCAGGGCTACCTCAAACTATCCCCACCGATTATGATCCCGGAACGTTCCGGATTGGCGAAGCTGATGCATGGGGGTGAAGCACTGAAGAAAGACGGCAAGATCATCCTGAAAGGTGTGGGCACCAGCAGCGGGAAGGTCACTGCGCCTGCCTGTGTGCTATTCAGCCCGGAGGATTTTAACAAAATGAAACCTGGCGATGTGCTGGTAGCGGTCACGACCACGCCGGCCTGGACACCATTATTTTCCCTGGCCTCTGCAGTGGTGACCGATATTGGCGGCCCGCTGAGCCACAGCAGTATTGTGGCACGTGAATACGGTATTCCGGCGGTAATGGCAGCCCGTGGAGCGACACATCACATTCGTAATGGGCAAACAATCACGGTGGATGGTGCAAAAGGGATTGTGGTACTGGAGGATTAATCCTCAAGCAATAAGTATCGAGTAATCAGCACCGAGTAATCAGTACCAAGGCAAAAACACGAACTGGCAATTTTCGTGTAATTCAACACGCCTGTGATGGTGGAAGCATTTGATTAGGACAGAAGACACGATATGAAGAAAAATACGTTGATTTTAAGTTTTACGTTGTTGGTGGTCATGCTGGGGTATGGCATGGTCATGCCAATCATGCCGTTCTACATCGAAAAACTCGGTGTAGGCGGCACAGAGCTGGGCTGGCTGATGTCGACTTATTCGCTGATGCAGTTAATCTGCGCCCCGTTGTGGGGAATTCTCTCGGACCGGATCGGGCGCAAACCGGTGATCAGCATTGGGGTGCTGGGTTACGCGATTACGTTACTCTTTTTTGGATTATCCAATACATACTGGATGCTGTTCATTGCGCGTACGCTCTCCGGAATCCTTTCCTCCGCGACCATGCCAACCGCGATGGCGTATATTGGTGATAACGCACCGGAGAAGGAACGCAGCAAGGGTATGGGGCAATTGGGTGCGATGATGGGGGTGGGCGTGATTGCCGGCCCGCTGCTGGGCGGTTTACTTTCGGCGGATAGTCTCTCGCTGCCATTTTTTATCGGTTCGGGGATGGCCTTCGCGGCGTTTTTGCTGACCATTTTTGCCCTGCCTGAATCGCATAAGATGCTCCCGATCAGCGGTAAGAAAAGTGGTTTATCCTGGAAAACACTGCGTCCGGTTGTGCTGAGCCCGGCCGGGGTTTTATTGCTGCTGGTATTTATGATGAGCTTTGGCATGTCCAATTTTCAGGGTATTACCGGGCTGTATGTGGTGGAAAAGTTTGATTTCAATACCAAACAGGTAGGGACGATCTGGATGGTGATGGGTGCGATGATGATTCTTGTACAGGGGGTTTTGACCGGGCCGCTGACCAGGCGTTTTGGCGACCAGACGTTGATTCATGCCGGATTGGCAGGCGGGGCATTGGGCTTTCTGGTGATGACGGCAGCCAGTGACTATATCACGATATTGGCGGCGCTGGGCTTTTTCTCGGTGTGGCTGGCTATTATCAGCCCGGTGTTGAATGCGCGCATGTCCGTTTTTGCCGGGAACCAGCAGGGCACCGTAATGGGGATGAACAGCGCCGCTTCCAGCCTGGGACGCGTGATTGGACCATTGTGGGCCGGCTATTTATATGATTTTAAGATGGAATACCCTTATTGGAGCGGCGCGGCTGTTCTGCTGCTGGGACTGCTGGTGAGTTGGAGTTTTGGGTTAAGAAGAGAGGTTAAGGCAGAAGCAATGGGCGCAGCGGAGTCAGAAATCGGGGAATAGGCACTGGATTGTGGATTGGGGTGGATTTAGCTTGACTTTTTAGAAAAATTGTTCTAAAATAAAAACATTCAAAACCCTAATCCTCTGGGGTTTACAAAACATTCCTCATATACAACTATTAACCGTATGCAACTACCATAGCCAGGAGAAAAAATGCTTACCAAAATCAAAGTCCAGGATGAAACCACCTTTTCCCTCGGAAAACCGGAAAATGTGCTGAATGTTTTTGTTAACGGTGAAACCATCACCGTCCGGGAATTGATTCGAAGCCGTATTTTTCAGGAAGTAGAAACGTATAATCAGCAATTGCCCAAGTCTTTTCATCTGTTTGTTCAGCCCAATGATGCCAAACGCAAGCTTAACGGTTACCAGATGAAAAAACCACGCCTGATTGACTCTCAGGCCCAATATGAACTGGCTTTGCAGGCTTTTGAGAATAACGGTTTTCTGATTCTGGCCGGCGACTGGCAGGTGGGCGGTCTTGAGGATGAAATCCGGCTTCACCCGGGCACCGAGGTGACTTTTTTGAAACTGGCCCCAATTTTGGGTGGGTGAGTTTGGATTTGTTTCCGAAAAAAAACCAGCCACGAAGCGAATGAATGCAACATTGGGAATTGTTGTGTTGGATTGTATAATTAAGAGATTGTGAAACAATGGGATCGGTGCATTATCAAAAAAAGATTGCGAATTTCCCATTGTTAACACGCCGGTTTTTCGGGTATTGCCGCCCGGATTCATCTATATGAGGAGAATTATGATACTCGATACTCTAAATAACCATACCCGCTATTCCGGTATAAGCCACAATCTGTTTGCAGCATTGAAATTTCTGTTTGAAACAGACCTGACCAGTCTTCCAATAGGCCGAACGGATATTGATGGTGATAATCTGTTTGCCCTGGTGCAGGAATACGACACCAAATCTGCAGAGTTGGGTAAATGGGAAGCACATCGCAAATATATCGATGTACAATACATCTTATCCGGACGGGAACGGATGGGTTTTGCAAATATTTACACCATGGATTTGGGTGATTATCTTCCCGAAAAAGATTTTCAGGCGATGAGTGGTGAGGGAAATACTATGGATCTTTCCGCGGGTGATTTTGCCATCTTTTTTCCTGAAGATGGACATAAACCGTGTTTGTGCGTAACTGCTCCGGAGAGAGTAAAAAAAGTGGTTATAAAGGTAAAAATAGCGTAACGGCTTCTCGACTATCCTTTATGCTTTAGTCACTCAAAAAATTTTCTACCGGCAGCAGGATAAGCTGAATTCTCAAACCGATTTCAAATACCGGTTTCCTGTACCAGTGGACAATTCATCTCAACCATTTGGTTGAGATGAATTGTCTTTCTTTTCAACGTTTGTAAGGAAGTAATACCGGGTGAAATCAGGTATAAATAACAACGACGGAACGAGCAATGCACTTTCATCGAAGTTCCGTCACCCTTCTCTGGTAAGTACACGGTAACTCCGTGTTTAGGCTTCTTTCCATTTTATTGGTAGCTTGTGGAAGTACTTACGTCTTTTGATCTCTTGGGGATTAGGAATCGCCGCCGCCTGTTTCTTGGGTGTCAGGCCGCGGCAAGAAGAACTCCGTGCTGTCGCTTTACAATGAGGTAATCATCGCGCTGACAGCAAGGGGTTTTTTCTTTTAAACGCGGCGCAGCCAATACCAGGAACTGTTGGCATCACTTTCCACTCTTTCAAGGATAAAGGCGGGGGTAAATAATGCGATCACCTGTGCGTTGGATAGACCCATGCGCCGGCCTTTACTTTGGCGCGGGTGGAAGGCATATAACATGTACAAACCACCCACTTCCAGTATTTGGGAGAGCCCGCGCACGTAACCCATGTGAGCCGTTGGCGGCAGGCTGTGGAGACAGCCGATATCCAGAGCGAATTGGCACACTGGAAGGTTAAAAGTTTCCAACCGGCTCACATCCCCGTGCAAGAAACGGGCGCGTTCCTGCATCCCATGGCGGAGGGCTTTGCGGCGCGCTGTACGGATTGCCTGAGCCACAAAATCAATCCCGGTTGCCTGCCAGCCGTGCTGGGCCATGAAGATCACATTTGTTCCGGTGCCGCAGCCCAGGTCCAGCGCGACTGCATGGGAAGGCAGACTTTGAATGGTTTCAACCACCTCAGGCGGCGTCTGGTTGGTATCCCAGCGCGGTTTTCCCAATAAATATGTCCAGATAAAGTGCAGACGGTTCATTGTTTTAATCTTACACCACAAGCGGTTTTACTGGCTTTAACTTTTCTTTGAAGTTCTGGTGCATTTTGGCATACTGCCCAATTGCCCCCACTTTTTGGGTGTAAATGGCTTGTTGTGGACAGCTATTAAAACAGTTCCAGCAGGCACAGCACGCCTCAGCCATAAATATTGGCGCAGTTTGTAGAACAATTGCGCCGTAATGACAGGCAGTAACACAAATACCGCAGCCATTACAGACAGCAGTATTTACCTCTAAAGTACCCATATCCTGGCGCGCTTTTTGCGGCGAAGCCGGGCGCATCAGAGTGTTTAATATACCGATTTTTATTTTTTCAGAAGGGCATTGTGCCTTTGGCAGCCAGTTTTCCAGGGTGCTGACAAAGCTGGAGAAGACTTCCATTTCTTTTGGGGTGGGCGCTTCGATTGCATCCCAACCCTTTCCTTTTAGAACAAAAGGCGGGTAATTTTCCGGGCAATGGATTGAACAACCAAGATGAACCTCGAATCCGCGGGCTGATGCGGCTCTGGCCAATCGTTTTAATCCCTGCCCGGGCATCATTCCGAAGGTTGTCAGCACAAAGGCCGGCTGCTTTTGTTGCAGTGGTAGAGATTGGATGAAATCCAGCATCAGGGGTGGTATTCCCATGTAATATGTCCAACTGGCGAATCCGATCCGGTCAAAACCGGTTGGATCAGGTGCTGCATTATCCCGGATATTCCATAATGTCCAATCTGTAACCGGGAGCCGGTTTGCGAGGTATTCACAAATAAGGTGCGTATGACCGCTGTTAGAATGAACATAAATCAGTGTTTTCAAAAGACCTCCAATTAAATGATGTTTCATAAACCAGTATAAAACCCTGGTGCACAATAGGACGGTTTGAAACGAATCCGTTGCTGGCCGGTGTTGCGGTTTTTCGTGGTTTTGAGAAACTTTTCGTAAATGAATTGCGTATCTCTGGTGATTACCCACATCTCTGTTTTACCGCCACCTGTGCCGGAAATTGAGAGGCGAAAACCGGAACCTGTGGGGAGTAAAGCCACTTATGGGTAATCGCCAGGCGTATCTTGATTGACAAGTCACCGATTGTTCTCTATAATCAAATAAGAACATAAATTCTAATTAAGGAACCGCCATGGATGCAATACATGAATGGTTATTGACCGGACCAGCCTGGGTGCGTTACCGTACCCGGCGCGACCTGTTGGGCACGCCGGAAACGGATGCTCAAACGCAGGCGGATCGGGCCGCAATGCTGCAAGATCCGGCTGTGCTGGATCTGCTTCAAGGCGTGGCGGATTGGCCAGGCAGCGTTCTTAAACGACATAATGACGCAGCTCATCCCTTACACCTGCTGGCCTTCTTATGCGAGCTGGGTTTGAATGCCACGGATGCGCCGATGCAACTGGTGAGCGAACGGATATTTGCCTCCTGGGGCGTGGATGGCATTCCCGAGATGCTATATAAGATTGCCCCCGGTTATGGCGGCAGCGGAGAGAATCAAAATGCCTGGATGCTGTGTGATGCACCGCTGGTATTGTATGCGCTGACCCGCATGGGTCTGGGGCAGGATCAACGCGTGCTGGCTGCGCGGCATGCCCTGGTGCAATTTGTACGCGCCAATGGCTGGCCGTGTTGTGTGGCTGCGCAACTTGGAAAATTTCGCGGACCAGGCCGGAAGGATGATCCCTGCCCATATGCTACCCTGCTTATGGTACGTCTATTAAAGGAAGAAACTCAACCGCAGGAATCGGCGGCATTGCAGACGGGGGTGGATACACTGCTTGATTTTTGGGAAGTGCGTCGTGAGAAAAAAATGTACTTATTTGGCATTGGTTCCAATTTTCAAAAACTGAAGGCTCCACTGGTCTGGTTTGATCTACTGCATGTGGCGGATACACTCTCCCAGGTGCCAGCGGCAGTGCAGGATGAGCGTTTTCAGGAAATGGCGCGCAATCTGGCGGCAAAAGCCGACCAAAACCAGCGTTTTACAGCCGAATCGGTATACCTTTCCTGGAAAAATTGGGATTTCGGGCAAAAGAAAACGCCCTCGTATTGGATAACCTGCCTGATACACATTATCCTCCGGCGACTTCAGGGATAACTCATATCGAGGAGACGTTTCGGGAAAACTGTCTGATGCGGTTTTATTTCAATAATTGCTTATTGCAGCATTTGACGCGATTGATAACCCGGCACTACCGTGTTCATGATCTCTTCAATCTCTTCACGCGCCAATTGCGAAATTTCTTCACAGGCATCCGCATTACCACCGGCCACAATGCTGACCAACATATAGCGTCCACGGTCTGGGGAACTTTGCGCCAAGGTGATGGTGGAGGGGGTGATGGTGCCGGTTAATACCTGCCAGACCACCGCGGCGGTTACCGGGTGTAGTTTGCACACCATCGTAATCCACTCAGAGGGGATTTGTGGCGGCTGGCGGTACGTAATTGGTTCAAAAACAAAATCGTAATCTGGCATTTAATCTCCCGCAGAGGATATACCCCTGATATCAAAAAGGATACCATATTTTTTCAAAAGCGCCTATTAAAATTCATGGGAATATTCAGCCAACAGCCGATTCGCTGCGCCAGGATGATATTCCGGTAAAGACGATTGTGACCGGATCTTATCCCGCGCGGATTGGATTTGCTGTTTACCGGCAGTATTGCCCGGCAGGTTAGACAGTTATCTGATTCGTCCATCTTTATTATTCCCATACAACATGAATAAGCGTCTCTAAAATGCGTTACAATGACAGAGTAATTCAGTAAAAAAACCTATTCGTGATTGATTAACAGGCAGGTAAATGATGACAGAAGAATCAGATGTGAACCAAACCCCGGAAGAACAAACGCAATTCGCGGCAGAAGAATTAATTCAGGCGGACATTGTCGAGATATACCAGGGCGGCGCCAATCATATTCAGGCGAGAGAAGTGATGTTGCGCCAGGCAGGCGCCAACCAGGTTCAGGCGGACACCGTATTGGTGCGTCAGGGCGGCATGGCAAACGTGACCACGACGAACCTGGAAACCAACAGCAGCGCTATGGGATATGTGCAGGCACAGGATGCCAGTTTGTGCACCTCCTCGGTGGTGGCGATAGTTACCGGAAGAGACGCCGAGTTAGATCAGAGCGCCGCACAGGTGATGGTGGTTGGCGGAAAAGTGGACATGGACCAGAGCGTCGCGGCGCTGATGATTGCCAACGAGGTTAGCATGGACAGCAGCAACGTGGTTTTTCTGCTGGCCGGCAAAGTGGAGGGTGATGTGCGCCCTGTGTTTGGCCCCAAAGAAACGATTCTTTTCGGACTCATTTCCGGATTCGCTGCCGGCGCCATGGTATTGACCGGCATCCTTTTCGGCCGTAAACATAAAAAGAAGAAATAGCAGACTGTCGTAAACAGGGGATTGACTCTCTTTTTTGAATATGCTATAATGCAACCGGTTGCACAAAATGAAGTGTAAAAGGTTAAGAGGACCTGTTAATGACTCAAAAAACCGTACGAAACATAGCCGATATTGCTCGTTTGGCCGGGGTTTCCAAGTCTACGGTTTCACGCGCCTTGAGCGACAGCCCGCTGATCAGCCAGGAGACACGCCAGCGTATTCAGGCGATTGCCAACCAACACGGCTTTCAGGTTTCCTCCGCCGCGCGTTCCCTCAGCACACAGCGCAGCCAGACCCTCGGTTTTGTTACCCACGGCGCCCATAGTTTACCCGGGACGCCCAGCGCACGCGCTGATTTTTGTGAATTTTCCATGGATGATCTTTTTTCGCTGGAAATATTAGGCGCGATCAGCACCGCAACAACAGCCCGAGATTACGATTTGCTGCTGGTGCATGTCAATCCGCGCGATTCGAAATGGGCGGCCAAATACCTGCATACAGGGCGTGTGGACGGCTTTATTCTGATGACCTCCAGCTTTAAACAAACCCATATCAAGAGCATGCTGGAGATCCAGGCACCCTTCATTGCCTGGGGTGTGCCGGGGCATGAAGAGAGTTATTGTTCGGTTAGCGGTGATAATGTGCGCGGCGGGCGGCTGGCAACCTCGCATTTGATCGAAAAAGGCTGTAAACGCATCGGTTTTATCGGCGGACCGTCCCTGGAAAAGGAAGTACAGCAGCGCTACCTAGGATACCAACAGGCATTGGAAGCGAACGGCATGGCTCTGGATCCCAAGCTGGTGGAACACGGCAATTTTTCCACAACATCCGGCGGCGAGGCGGTACGGCGGCTATTACAACAGGCGCCGGACCTGGATGCCGTTTTTGTCAACAGCGATCTGATGGCTATTGGCGCGATGGAAGCATTGACAGCGCTGGGAAAGCAAATTCCGCAGGATGTGGCTGTTGTTGGTTACGATGATGTTTCCATCGCGGCACACGGTTCACCGCCGCTGACGACCATCCGACAGAATATTCCGGAAATTGGGCGTGTACTGGTTAATAACCTGATTCAATATATCGAAAACGGCTTTGTTGCCAATGTAACCATGCCGGTGGAACTGGTAGAACGCGCTTCCACCCAAAAATAGGACAAACTTTTTTTTGCAACCGACTGCAACCGGTTGCACCAAACGGAAAGGAAAATGCCATGCAAATGCCTATCACCAATAACCGCTACCTCGCGATTGATCGTTTTCACCAGCTCTTCCAACAGGGAAAGTTTCGCAGCAGAATTGCCACGTTGTTTGGTTCCAACGGCCACCTGCTGGATTTTGAGGAGTACCAGCCTTACCTGCAGGATACCCGGCATTATGATGGCGTACAACAAATTCCGATTGAACATATTAAAGGCAGTGTTGGACGGGTAGCGGATTTTGACAATACCTTTCGCCCGCTCAAAAAGTACCTGCTGGAACGCTGGGTGGCGATTGCCCTAATTTGGGAACAAAGCGGCTGGCCAGCCATTCAGGTATACCGGCTGGGTGAAGATTATTTTGTGGTAGACGGGCATCACCGGGTTTCTGTGGCGCGCGCTCTGGGCATTCGATTTATTGATGCCGAGGTGTGGGAATACGACCTGCGCCCCAATACCCGCTCCTGGCGGGTGCTGCCGGGTGAGATTCGTTTGAGTTTAACAACCGCCTGCGAATGCGGAGATTAGTACGGGTTGATTTGTGCGTTTCAATCCAGTGTTTGCAGCCGGCCGACGACGATGACGCAAGGCCGGCTGAATACATCTTCGCCATGCGGGGCCTCTTCGATCTCCCCGCTGAGGTCCTGGCCGGGGAAATGCAGGCGCTCGTGCAGCTCTTTGTGCCAGCGCGGGCAATCGGTAACGTCATAGATGATGCCGTTGTAAGCAATAAATTTGCGCGTACCGCGCTCACCGGTATTGCGGCGTAATTCCAATTGGGTAACGATGCGGTCGGGGATTTGCATAGGGGAATTATAGTATAGATCTGTGAAAGCTCATTGGTCTGTTGTAAGCTTAATTCACTTATCCAAAGCTCAAGTCTATTCTTTCAACTTGGAAACACGGATATAATACACGCAGAGCAGCCTTCTATGGGCTTCAAACAACTATGCAATCTGTGATTTCAAAAACTCGGCCATTTTATTTTGTTATTTTGCTTGCATTGATTTGTGCAGGGATTGTTTTTCGCTTTGATGGGGTGAACTGGAATCAGGATGCCAATTTGCACCCGGATGAGTATGGGCTGACCAATACGCTGACACAGTTGAGTTTTTCCGAATCAGCCGTCGAATATTTTAACACCCGCTTATCGCCGTTGAGCCCGTATCACAAGTATGACGAGGCGGGGGAGGTTATGGCAAACGGCCCGGATAACCGCATGCGCTGGGGGCAATGGCCGATCATTTTGCTGCGCGGTATGGCGGAGATCACCGGGAATACGGGGTATGGTGAAATCCGCATCATGGGCAGAATATTTACAGCCGTGCTAGATTCGCTGACAGTTTTGATGATTTTTTTGATTGGCTGGCAGCTTTACGGGATCTGGATTGGTTTGCTGGGATGTGCTTTGTCTTCGCTGGCGGTGATGCAAATTCAGCAGTCGCATTTTATGACGGTGGATAATTTCGCTGTCTTTTTTTCCATTTTAGCGATGTTTGGCGCTGTACAAATTGCCCGGTCCCCACTGGTACACAGGAATGTGCAAACACAAACCTATGAGTTCAACGGACGTCTGCTGAAGTGGTACATCTTATTTGGAATCAGCTTTGGGATGGCACTGGCCTCCAAGGTTAACCTGGCGCCGTTGGGTGGGATGATCCTGGCTGCCTGTTTCATCAGTATTGCCGATTTAAAACTGCGCAATGAAAATGATCTTACGAGAATCTTTCAGGTTGCGTTTGTGTTAGTGGCATTCACCTACGTGATGACGCTGATTACGTTTCGGGTTTGCCAGCCAATGAGCTTCAGAGCCGCCAGCGGGGATACCTCCATATTTACCCTTGATCTCAATAAAGATTGGATTGACAGTATGGCCGTGGCGCAGCGCGAGAGCAGCGGCGGCGGGGGCGGGCCGCCTGCCGAGCAATGGACGGATCGTCCGATAATCATTTTTCCGTGGGTTAATATGGTCTTGTGGGGTATGGGGATCCCGCTGGGAATCGCTGCCTGGGCCGGGTTTATGGGGATGGCTTTCCAATTGCTGCGTACGGGGAGGCATTGGCAGACGCATTTGCTGCCGCTGGTTTGGACGGGGGGGTACTTTTTCTTTATGGCTACCCGGTGGGTGAAATCCATGCGCTATTTTCTGCCGATTTACCCGTTTTTGTGCCTGATGGCTGCCTGGGGGCTGGTGAATTTATTCCGCTACCTCTCTTCCACTGATTGGCCGGATAAAGGGAAATTTTTCCGCGCGGTGCGCCTTATGCTGGCGGCTTTGCCAGCGGCGGTTGTTATCGTCGGCACTCTGGTGTGGGCGTCTGTTTTTGTGCAGACTATCTACCACGAGGATCATACCCGTGTGCAGGCGACAAAATGGATTTATCAGCAAATTCCCGCGCCAATCCAGCTGCAAATTCATCGGGATGGTGAGAATGTATACATTCCGATCTCTGTTCCGGATGGGCAGGTAATTATAAAAGACCAGCCTTTTCAGCAGTCACTTTCACCGGCTGAGTCCGGAATACTGACCGCCGTCAGGCTGCCACATGTCAGTTTTACCGGGGAAGGGCATTTTTCATTACTGCTAAGCATTGCTACCGACCCGGAAGGCCGGAACATTGTGGATGCCAGTGAGATTCTAGTTCCCGCTTCCGGTAATCCGCGCGGCGTTAATGTAGAAAGTGATTTTCAGGGCGTCATGCTTGAGAAAGGCAAGACTTATTATCTTACCCTGTCCACTGCCCAAACTGGCCTGGTAAGTTTATACCGTAATATCATTGCCAATGAGGATTGGGATGAAGGGCTGCCCTTCGCGTTTGATGGCTACGATCCGTTTGGGCAGTTTTACCAGGGAACCACCATGAATGTGCGCTGGATGGATGATGAAAACAAGCGTACCATGTTTTACGAGAAGCTGGCGCAGGTTGATTACCTTATATTGCCCAGCCAACGGGGGATATGGAGCGCTTGCCGGCTGCCGTTGATGTACCCGATGACGCTGGAATATTATCGGGCGTTATTTGACGGGCGCCTGGGGTTTGATCTGGCGGCCAATTTTCAGGCGCCTTTTAAGATCGGGCCGGTGTGGGTTTCGGATGTGGGCGGCACCTTTGCCTGGAATAGTGAACCCGAAATTCCGTTGTTTAATTTCAATCCGTTTGCCTCTGAAGAAGCATTCAGTGTGTATGACCACCCGCCGGTGAGGATATTTGTAAAGAGCGATAATTTTTCGATGGAGGATGCTGAAATGATTCTTGGAGCGATTGATCTGAGTGTGGTGAAGAATCAAAACCCAAAGGATACGAAGGTAGTTCCATTTAAATGAAGTTTTGTGTATCTTTCAACCCAAAAACGGATACAATACAAGATATGAACACTACTCCTGAAATTCTGGTTGACCAAAAAGCGCTGACCGGGGAAGGCCCGGCATGGGATGTATGCGCCAGGGTGCTTTACTGGGTGGATATTCCGAATGCCACTATTTTTGTTTACGATCCGCGCAGCGGCGAGAATAAGGTGTATGATCTTTCCGCGCAGTTCACATCGATCGGTACAGTGGCGCCGCGGGAGTCCGGCGGGGTAATTTTTACCCCGGAACGCAAGATTGCCGCGCTGGATCTGGAAAGCGGTGTGGTGACCATTCTGGCCGAGGTGGAACCTGAGCTGCCTGGCAACCGTTTCAACGACGGCAAATGCGACCCCTATGGGCGCTTTGTTGGCGGAACGATGAAAAGCAATTCGGATGGGGAGGCCTGCGGGGCGCTTTACATTCTGGATACCGATCTGAGTCTGCGCAAACTGCGCGACGGCCTGGTGATTTCCAACGGATTGGGCTGGAGCCCGGATTACCGGCTGTTTTACCTGGCGGATTCGGCTTCGCGCGATGTGTGGGTTTACGATTACGATTTGGAACGCGGTGAGATTGCCAATCAGCGTGTCGTCATTACATTACCGGATGGCCTGGGTGTGGCAGACGGAATGACCGTCGACTGCGATGGCTATATCTGGTTAGCTTTGTGGGATGGCGCCTGCATCACGCGCTGGAATCCCAAAACAGGGCAGATGCTGGCCAAATACGATTTTCCGGCCAAGCGTACCTCGTGCTGCGCGTTTGGCGGCGATCAACTGCGCGACCTGTACGTCACCTCCGCAGCGGTTGGCCTGACAGATGAGGATTGGCAGGTGTATCCACATAACGGCGCATTGATGCGCATCAGAACCCCATATCAGGGGATGCCGGCTTTTGCTTTTGGTGGTTAAGAGATGGTTAAACGAAACGGACAAAATGCTTTGCAAATTCATCCGCTGCATGTGGTGGATTGTACAATTATCGCCCAGGCTTTTGCCGAATTGGGCTGGAACAAACCGTTGGGGCAATATATGCGCTACTTCGAAGAGCAGCAGGCCGGGAAACGTAATGTACACGTAGCCTGGTATGAGCAGGAGTTTGCCGGTTACCTGACGGTGGTGTGGGATTCGACTTATCCGCCTTTCCGTAAGGAGGGTATTCCGGAGATTGTGGATTTAAATGTATTGCCCTCCTTCCGTCGCATGGGGATTGCTACAGCTTTGCTGGATGATGCCGAAGAGTTGATTTCTCAACGTAAGGATATCGCCGGGATTGGGGTGGGTATGACCGCCGATTACGGTGCGGCTCTGCGTATGTATGCACAGCGCGGTTACCTTCCGGATGGGGGTGGTTTGTACAGTCACGGTCAGCCGGTGAAATTTGGAGAACAGGTCCCGGTGGATGATGAATTGGTGCTGTATTTTAAGCGTGAGCTGGGGTAAGTTAAGGTGAAAAGGCATTAAAGCAAACAGGTAGTATTCTTCAACACTACCTGCCTGCTTCGTACCTTTTTTCCAGAGGTTCGCTTTATTAGCTGAATATTGTTGTTACCTGTATTGAAAACCTAATGACCTGATCCAGGCGCGGTGTCCGGGTACTTATCATACGGGTTATCCACCCTTGGGAAAATTTCAGCTCCCGTCAGGCGCTGTCCACCGTTATCATGGCATTGGCTGCAATAATCAACCTGTTCGTCGTGTGAAATATGGCAAGAACGACATTTCAGATCAGGCCAGTGACTGGCATGCGGGTTACGCCTCAGATAATCGGTTTGCGCGGCCATATACTCCATACTGATATGACACTGGTTGCAAACCTCATCCCCAAATTTTCTTTGGGGCATGCTTTTATCATAATTACCGGTAATAAAGTTAATTCCAGATTTGATTTCAGCCGGAACGTCGTAATCGCTGTGGCACTCTTTACACTGAACGCCAGCCTTTGCATGCAAACTGTCCATGGTGTTGCCGGTCAAGTAAGACTCAACATACGGCTCCATATTGTGGCAGGTAGCACAGAATTGTGGGTTGGTATCGCTTTGATGAAGAATAGCCATAGATGCTAACGCAACACCGATTCCGGCAACCAGAATAATATTTGCAATTAAACTGAATCTAATCCAGTTGAATTTCTTTTTTTCCTGCGGCTTGTTTTCCTGTCCTGTATCATCTGAACTTTTTTTCTTCTTGAACATTAAAGGCCTTTCACTTTTTCAAGCTTAAAATGCAGGGACCGAAAATTACGGTTTTCAGTCCCTGCGAGGGTGAAAAAGATTTAGATCGATTCTAAGCCGGCAGCATGGCGGCCAGCTAACATACCAAACACGCCACCTGAGCCAAGGCAAGAACCGCCACCTGCGTAAGCATCGCCCATTACAGAACCGCTGGTATTGCCAACAGCATACAATCTCGGAATAGGTTGACCTTTCACATTGATTACCTGTGCATTGGCGTTAATGCGTAAGCCACCATTGGTGCCGCAGGTGCCAGGGACATATTTTGAACCAAAGAAAGGTCCTTTTGCAATGGGTGCAAGACAAATATTCTTTAAATCTGTCCGACTTGCGTCACCCGCTGTATTCAAATCAAACTGGTATTCACCACGATGCCAATCCGGGTCAACCCCATTTTCGGCATTCGCATTAAATACGGTCAGGGTCGCGTTCAATCCATCAGCATTAATACCCAGTTTTTCACACAATTCTTCCAGAGTTTCCGCCTGGGCCATCCATTCCGGAACGACACCAACCTGATAGCCACTCCCTGGCATGAAGTATCTTTCCTGGAAGGATGAGTCACAAATCCAGAAAGAGGGTGTATTACGCCACTCAAATGTTCCAGTGTCCCAATTCCAGAAAGCGCGATTAAACACATGATAAGCGGAGGCTTCATTACCAATACGTTCGCCGTATTTATTGACCACAATTGCGCCAGGTTTTCCGCGATAAATTTGCCAGTCGGCTTCACCCATCAATTTTTCGGGATCAAGGGGGAAGAAAGGCAGACCCCAGCAGGAGTTCATGTTGCGCAGGTCGGCACCCAGAGCCATACCCATCAGGTGTCCGTCACCTGTGTTGGTCTGCACGGCGTTACTGGCAAAGATTGGTCCACGTAAGAAGGCTGTGGTCATATCCCGGTTGAAATCAAAACCGCCTGTACCTAAAATTACACCTTTCTTCGCTTTAATCGTCAGCTTTCCGTCAATTCCTTCGGCAATTACACCAATCACTTCGCCAGCGGCATTGGTTACCAATTCCATTCCGGCTGTTTCGGTCATCACTTCAATACCCAGGCTGTCTACAGTAGCCCGGATATATTGCCATGCACCTGCACCGGAAGCTTTTTTACCATCAACAGCGATAGCCACCTGGCGTCCTTTTGGGCGGAATCCTGGCATTTCATAATAATCCTGATAGGTCGTACCAGCCAAAACCCATTCGTATTGGAATTTATCGCGCAGCCATTCCAACATTTTATTGGCGTTATCCAGGTATGTGTTAATCAGTTCGTCGTTTGATTGACCAGCGCTAATCGCCTTCATATATTTGTAAGCGTCTTCGCGATTGTCTTCCAAGCCTTCTGCTGCCATCGGGTAATTCATTGGAATCCAAAAACCGCCTCCTGAAAGAGCGGAAGTCCCGCCAAAAGCTGGACCCTTCTCCAAAATTAATACCGATTCAGCTCCGGCATCTTTGGCCGCAATAGCCGCAATAGCTACAGTTCCCGAACCAACCACGACAACATCCACTTCTTTATCCCATTTAATAGTTTCGGATGTGCCGTCGGCCGGTGCGCAGGCGACCATACTACCTGTGGCAGCCAGGCCGGCTCCTAACAGAGCAGTCTTCTTCAAAAATCCTCGACGAGAAACCAAATTATCTTTTTCTGACATTTTTGAATTACCTTTCCTCGGAAATAATTTTATGTAGAACAATTCATTCTTTTCCAGAGTGTTCTGATAATCATTGTAGTGATATTTTTCACAAAATTCATTGGACAAACGATTGAATCCCTACTCCATAATCGTTGTCTAAAATATAAACTTTTGTGTAGTGTGCCATCGACTTTTGTTAAGAAGTTAAAGCAAACAACACCCTTTAAACTATTTTTTAGGTTAAATTTGGATAAAAAATTTATAACCTTTGGAGGATAAGTTCTTCGGGTTTTTCCTTAAGGAAAATTAAACTCAAAACCCGGTAAACAAAATAAGTTTAAGAAGAAAACAAGAAAATAAATATGAGAAGGACTTAACAAATGGGAAGAACAAAAATTTAGATCAAGAAGTTATTCGTTGGTGTGGTTAATTAATTGGTGTTCGATCGCAAATAATACCAACTGTGAACGATTGGAAAGGTTTAATTTGCCTAGAATGTTACTGACATGAGTGCGCACTGTGGCTTTCTGAACATGCATCGAAAAAGCAATTTCCTTGTATGGTTTCCCCAAAGCTACCATTTTCAACACTTCCATTTCACGCTCGGTCAGTTCGTTTTCTGGTAAGGGAGTGTTTTTTGCCTGTGTTTCCCGCATTAATTTTCGGATAAGGTTTGGCGCTAATACAGGTACATCATTATAAATATCGCGAATAGCCTCCAATACTTTATCCGGATGCTGATCTTTATAGATAAATCCCAAAGCACCGGCTTTGATAGCCTCAAAAATTTTATCCTCATCTATATAACTGGTCAGAATCAGAACGCGTGCTTCAGAATTTTGTTGGAGAATCTCCCGGGTAGCTTCGATTCCGTCCTTATTCGGCATGACAATGTCCATTAAAACCACGTCGGGGTTAAGCAGACGAAATTGATCGACCGCTTCCTTCCCATCCACCGCTTCCCCAACCACCAGCATACCGCGATCCAGGTTAATTTCTGTGCTTAAACCACGCCGGACAATCGGGTGATCATCCACTACCAGGACCTTAATCGTATCTTTCATAATCATTTTACGATCCCTTTGTTATTGTTTTTGGTTGGACAGACAAGTCGGACCGTGGTGCCAATGGTATCTTCAGTTTCAATCACTAATTGACCACCAAGGCGGGTTGCCCGTTCTTTCATACTGACTAATCCAATGCCACCCAAACTTTTATTTTCTATACTGAATCCCTGACCATTGTCAATGATTTTCAATTCTAATTGATTAAGTACCTCATCTACATGTAAACTCACTTGAATTTGTGTACAATTGGAATGTCGCAACGCATTATTCAGTGCTTCAGTCGTAATGCGGTATAACTCCAAATCAAGCGGGGAAGGCAGAAATTCTTCTCCAACGATGTCCAGACTGGTCATTAATCCGGCTCTTCGTTCTACTGTATTTAATCTCAATTCCAATGCGCCGGATAGCCCTTCCGATTCAAAAGCTAATGGACGCAATTCAAATAACATCAGGCGCATCTCACGCAGCGACTGCAATGCAAAAGTAGCTATATCGTTAATCGTTTCTTCCAGCGTGCTTAATTCTTTTAATTTCAATAATTTTTTACTGATATCCGCAGAAAGGACCAATCCATATAAAGATTGTGATACCGAATCGTGTAAATCTCTTGCCAACCGTTGGCGTTCTTCCAAAATAAGCGCCTCTTTATCACGTTGTCGCTGCCGGGTGGTTTCAAGTGCCAGCCCTATTTGATCTGCGATTGTGGAAATCAATTGTTTTACACCGGAGTCAAAGATACCTTCATCTTTACAGAAGATACTTAAAACCCCGATAATAACTTCTTTTGTGCGGATGGGTACTCCAAAATAAGTCAGTAATTCCGTTTTACCACTGTCCATTTTGGTTTGCAGGCCTGAAACCAACACATTGCCGCCTGTTTGAAAAACCTGCCCCCATAACTCCTGGTCCAGACCGGTGAGTAATAACCAGTCATATAACCCGTCTGGAACCTGCTCTTGGATTGATGATTCCAGTTTTTGTTCTCTGGAATTGAACAAATGGATTAAACCTGTTAGGCAGTTCACAGCTTTTAGCGTTGTGTTGAGAGATTTTTCCAATAAGGTGTCCGCGTCCAGCTCTTCACTGGCAATAGACATAATCTGATATAAAACGTGGAGCTCTTGCTCACGCTGACGAATATTATGCTCCAGTTGTTCGGTAGCCCAGATTCGGTGCAGGGTATTACTTCCCGACTCAACAAAAGCGTTGAGTAATTGTTCGTCTTCCTGGGAATACTGACGGGGGGTTTTCCATCCGATGTACAGTATTCCCGCTACATATCCGCCTATCCGTAACGGCGCGAGTATCAGCGCCTGTGTTTTCTGATCATACATATAACAGCAAAACTGGCAGTCTTCTTCTATACACCCGTCAAGTAAAATGTGATGGATTTTATTGACGTGTAACATGCGAAACAAAAAATGGTCATTATCTGCGTTCAGGGTATGGGGCGGGGCCTCAGTATGCTGGATGCTGATGGATAATTGTAGCTCTTCTCCAATAGTCTCATAAATACCCGCCAGATCCGCTTCCATTACACTCATGCAGTGTCCAACCAGGCTATTAATCACTTCCTGCCTGGTTTGGGCGCGGCGTAAGATCACATTCAGTTTTTCCGAAACTTCCAGGCGGTAAGCATACTCGTTGAGGGTTTGGGTGCGCTCATCTACCCGTTTTTCCAGATTTTCGTTACTAACTTTCAGTTCCCTCTGGGCCCGTTTTATTTCTGTTGTATTGCGGATAAACAGGGAAACAGCCACCACCCGGCCGTCACGGATAATCGGTCCCAGATTGGTCATATACCAGCGTGGGTCAGATTCATTGTATGTGGATGCCAGTTCATAAGAATCGGTCTGCCCGGTATCAAACACTTTTTTGATTTTCGAGCGAACAAGATCATAGTATTCGGGCAGAAAAAACTCAAAAATGTTTCTGTTTACAAATTGAGCAGGATCAGCTCCCTCTGCATGATCGTTATGAAATAAAATCCTGCCATCTCGGTCAATAATAATAATCGTTTCTGGCGCCTCTTTTACAATTTCCTGGTACCAGTTTAAATCCGGAACAACGGTTTTTGTTTCTTTATTTAACATGGATTTATTATAAGGCAATCAATATCGGTAAAACAAGGAATACTAAGCAAGACTTTCCGCTCTCAAAAACTTACACAAATCTGCACATTGTAGATTTGTTGTTTTGTTCCTGCTTCACAGAGGGTTGCCTATTAAAAACAGGTCTTACATCCTCTCCACAGGCGTAACTTCCCGCAGAGCTTGCGGTAGTGTTGTATTTAATCAAATGTTCGAGATTAATGGCGGCGTTCAAGTCGCGGTCAATCTCAAGGCCGCACTTTTCACATCGAAAGACCCGTTCTGACAGCAGCATTACGTCTTTCTTATGTCCGCAATGGCTACAAATTTTACTCGATGCAAAAAACCTATCTGCTAAAATTACCTGACACCCATACCATGCGCCTTTGTACTGCATCTGTCGTCGAAACTCTCCAAAACCCACGTCGGAAATCGCCAGTGACAGCCTGCGATTTCTTTTCATGCCCGCGACATTCAGGTTTTCCAATACTACGGCAGACTTGTTTTTCGTCAGCCAAGTTGTAAACTGATGCAAGGTGTTGTTGCGGATGTTTGTTGTTTGAGCGTAGGCTGTAGCGAGTGCTTGAACCGCCTTTTTACGATTTTTGCAGCCCTTTTGCCGGTGCGAGACAATCCGGTGCAACCGTTTGACTTTTTTGAGAGCCGATTGGAGGGCTTTTGGGTTAGCAAACTGTGTACCGTCGCTGACCGTTGCCAGCGTTTTTATGCCTAAATCCACGCCGCAGACTGGTTTTGAGCTGTCGACCAATGGTTCCGGCATTTCCACTTCGCACTGCACAGCGACAAACCACCGCCCAGCCTTTTCACTCACCGTTGCGTATAGAACCTTCACATCTTCGGTCGGCAAGTAACCGCTTTCTTTTAGCCGAATTTTTCCAAAACGTGGCAGTTGGATGGCTTTTTCAAAAATATGGATTGAACCCCAAACCTGAAAACTGCCGATGCCTTTTTTCTTGGATTTGAATTTTGGAAATCCTGCTTTGCCACTCAAGTTTCCCTGTTTCTTCTGTTTGACGCGTCTGAAAAAATTAGCATACGCCTTATCCAGATGGCGCAAGGCTTCCTGCGGAGTGGTTTTGGAAACTTCGTACATCCATGCCAACTCGCTTTTTTTCAAAAGGTTAAGTCTTTTGTGTAAGTCGATGGCATTTGGGATTTTTTCGCCGTGTTCGTAAGCCATTTTTTTCTGCGCCAGACCCCAATTATAAGCAAATCGTGCTGCACCTGCGTGTTTTAGACACAGTGTCACATGCTTATCATTTAGATCCAACTCTGTTCTAAAGGCTCTTAATATTTTCATTGTTGAATTTTACGAGCTGATGGCTTCAGCGGCATCCTTTAGTTTTTTTATCACGATTTTATTTTTATGGCTTCGAGTGCCGTATAATCGCGCCGAGAACACGGTAATCATATCAAGGATATCCGAAACGAGTTCTTCTTCAAATGTCGCTGGGGTCTCGCCCTTATTCAATATTACAACTTCCGTCCCATAATTTTCACAGAGAGAAAACACAATTTCAGAACCAAAACGCAACAAGCGGTCTTTGTGTGTAAGAACCAGCCTATCCACATTTCCTGCACAGATTTCTTTGATTAGATTCTTCAAACCTCGTTTGTCATAGTTCAGTCCAGAACCCAAGTCCTGAATAATTGTGGAAGTCCATCCATTCGCTACACAAAAAGTTTCGAGCAGTTGCACCTGCTGTTTTAGGTCTTCTTTTTGGTCGTGGCTGGAAACCCGTGCGTAGGCAATAGTTCTTTTCTTAGCCAGTTCATCGTCTTTTCTGATTTTTCCGTTAAAACTTGACAGGCGAACAATTTCATCGCGGTTATAACGCCGATGACCATTGGGGGTTCTCTCTGCTTTGATTTTTCCTTGCGACTCCCAGATGCGAATGGTTTTCGGGGTTACGCCTAATATTTTCGATGCTTCGCCAATTGAAATCATCTTTTCTATCCCATATTTATTATATACTTATATGACGTAATTGTAAATATATTTATAACATTGCTCGCATTTTAACTTACTGTTACTACCCCCAAAAAATCGCAGAAAACTACCACCTCAATGACAGGCAGCTCAGGCCGCCATCCATTTTGTGATATTCGGAGACTTGCATGACCACGGGGGTAAAGCCAGCAGTGCTCACTAATTCCAGGGTGGCGGGGAAACCATCCGGAACCAACACTATATCATTGACGCGCAGGCAGTTGGCGGCGTAAGCTTCTTCAAGGGGTACGATCAATTTACGATAGGTATTAAAGGAAGGGTGATTTGCCAGGCGCGGGTCGAGCAGCAGGGTGTTCTCGCCCAGGGAATTGACGGCGCTTTTCAGGTGCAATATACCCTGCATGCCGCGGATATCGATGATCTCACAGGTAAAACCATGCCGGGAGAGAAAACCGGCCAATTGCTGCGCGCCTGCGGGATTGGTACGCTGTGAAACCCCCAGAAAATAGCGGGCGCCTACCTTGCAGATATCGCCGCCATCCAGGGTGCCGGGGTTCTCAATCTGATAACGGACAGTGAAGCGTTGTGCCAGCACGGGGAGCATATCCGTGGTTTCGCCGCGGCGGGAGTCTGCACCCGGACGAGAAAGCACGGCAAAATCGGCCTCCACAATGGCGGCATCTTCGACAAAGACCGAATCGGGATAGGCGGGAGTAGGCGGCAGAACACTCACCTGCAAGCCAGCCCGGGTGAGGGCCTGTACATAAGCGGCATGCTGAGCGCGAGCCAGCGGCATCTCCGGACGGCCCAGGTTGGCGGTGGTGATACCGTCGATATAACTCTCGGCGGGTTGGCGGGTGATGGCGAATTGGAAGGACATGACGAGCTCCTGTACTTTTAGCGTGTAAGCGGGTGGATCAGGCAGCCTGCAAAAGGTTGCTCAGGCTGGGCAGCGAAGCCATCAGTGCCATTGCGCGATGACTGATAATGTTCTTATGTTTATCCGGAAGCTCGGCCATGGTTTTTTCCAGTTCAGGAAGGTAGAAGATGGGATCGTAGCCAAAGCCGTTGGTGCCGCGCTCCTCCGCAATGATCTGTCCGTAACAATTCCCAGCGTGATGGGACTGCGTGCCTTGCGGAGTGGCAATTACCACTGTACAGTGAAAATGCGCCGGCCATGGCTGCGGATAGGCGGCCAGTTTTTCCAACAAGTAGGCGCGCCGGTCGGCATCGGTTGCACCCGGTTTGGGTGAAAAACGCGCCGAAATGACCCCGGGAGCGCCATCCAGGGCATCCACTTCCAGCCCTGAGTCATCCGCCAGAGTAAGCAGCCCACTGGCTTGTTGGTACGCCAGCGCTTTTTTTTGTGCATTCGCCAGGTAGGTGCCGCCATCCTCAACCACATCCAGGTGAATACCGAGATCGGCGGGCAGAACGAGGTTGACCGGCAAGCTTTGTAGAATGGCTTGCATTTCACGTAATTTTCCCGGGTTGGTACTGGCAATGAGTAAGGTTTGCATGGGAGCTTCCTGATTTTTTTAGAATGGTTTTTATCCTTCTGACTATAACATTTGCGGACTGCTTTGCCAAGATTGGGTGGATGAGTCTTTCGCTGAAAATCGGGCGATTTTGATTGACAGGAGAAATAAATCTCGATATACTTCTGTTTATTACAAACCGACGGTCAGTCGGTAGAAAGGAAACGTTGCTTGGCAAGAATTGTTAAAGAACATTCTGTCCGTAAGAATGAAATTCTGGATGAAGCTCAACGGTTGATTTATACCAAGGGCTACGAGCAAATGACGATTCAGGACATTCTGGATGCGCTGCAGATCTCTAAGGGTGCGTTTTATTATTACTTTGATTCCAAACAGGCGCTCCTGGAAGCATCGATCGAGCGTATGGTGGAAGCCATAACGAAAGTGATCGAACCGATTGTTGAGGACGAAAATCTGACATCGATTGAGAAGTTTAATCTTTTTATTGCAACTACCGCCAATTGGAAAACCGAACGCAAGGATTATTTGCTGCCGATTATGCGGGTTTGGTACGCCGATGAGAATGCTATTGTGCGTCAAAAGCTGCAAGCCCGCGGATATGCGCTAATAGCGCCGATACTTTCCGGAATTATCCTGGAAGGTGTCCAGGAAGGCGTTATGCATACAACCTACCCTGATCAGGTTGGTGTGGTGGTTTATTCTTTGATGTATAGTGTCGGGGAAAAAATAGCCGGCATTATTCTTTCCAGTAAACCCGCGGATGACGATTGGCCTTATTTAAAAAAAATAACTGCTGTTTATACGGATGCTATTGAAAAAACAATAGGGATTTCCAGCGGGACACTGCATATTTTTGATATTGAAACATTGAAAGAATGGGTTGTTCCCGTGGCAGCAACCCAAGCGTAGCTGAGAAAAAGACGGAATTAAAGATTACTAAAGCATAGAAGGAAACTTTATTAAGTAGAAAGGTAAGCCGAAGATGAAATTATTTTTACGTCTGGCATGGCGTAATATCTGGCGCCACCGCCGCCGTACCCTGCTCATTGTTCTGGCAATAGGTTTTACCATGATGATGATGATGTACTACGACGGGTTGTTGGCCGGGTTTAACCAGGCTATTGCCGGAAATGCTGTCAAGATAATGGGCGGCAATATCCAGGTGCATGCACCCGACTATTACGACTCTCTGGATGTGGTCCCACTTTTAGCAGTGGAGAATGACTCACAGGTTGTTGCGGCGGCCGAATCTCAGCCGCAGGTGATCGCTGCTTCGCGCCGGATCAACACCAGCGGCATGGTCACCAGCCATGAAGGCGCCTTTGGAGTCAAAATTATTGGAATTGAACCCGAGAAAGAAGCACTGGTAAACCTGGTGGCCCAAAATCTAGTGGATGGTCGTTTCCTCACCGCGGATGATCAGGATGCTGCTTTTATTGGGCAGGGTCTGGCTCTGGCCATGGATGTAAAGGTCGGTGACCGCATCGCCCTGGTTGGTCAGGCTACCAAAAAACAAATGCGCAACCGCACTGTGACAGTGGTCGGTATCTACAATGTTGGTATTCCCGAGGTTGAAAAAGGCTCAATCTACCTTTCTCTGAAAGAGGCCCAGGAGCTTTATGGCCTGGATGGTCAGGTAACCGAGATCAATATCTATCTGAAAAATTTGGGCAGCGAAGATGCTGTTATGGCCGCGCTGGATAAACAAATAGATGGGTATGCGATCACATCCTGGGAGACCAATTACCCTGAGATGGCGCAGACATTTGAGACCAAAGGTGCTGTAATGAGCGTTTTCAGCGTGATCATGCTGCTCATTGCCGGTATCGGAATTTTGAACCTGCTGCTGATGGCAGTTTTTGAACGCACGCGCGAGATTGGCGTGCTGGGTGCATTGGGTTTGAAACCACGCCAGATTTCCTTTCTCTTTCTGCTGGAAGGCGCCATGATCGGCCTGGTTGGGCTGGCTTTTGGGGTTGGTTTTGGGCTGCTGTTGAATTTGTTAATGAGTAAAGTGGGCATGGATTTCTCCGCTTTCACTTCCATGACAGAGTATACAGCCCTGATTACTGATAAGGTGTATAACACCATGGGTATGGATAAAATGCCCGAACGGATCATCACCGTGCTCGTCATTTCCCTGCTGGCTTCCTTTATACCGGCCAGGGAGGCGGCGCAGAACGAGCCAGCCGAATCTTTGCACTTTGTGTGAGGTCTATTATGATTCAATTATATAAGATGGCTTTTCGTGACCTGGGGCGTAACCGCCGGCGTTCGTTCTTCTCGGCGTTGGCTCTGGCGATAGGGCTGGCACTTTTGCTGTTCATGGCAAGTATTATTTCCGGTGAAATGCGCGATAGCGTGGACCTATCCGTAAAGCTGCAGAGCGGTCATTTGCAGGTGCGCAACGCAGAATATGATGAAAACAAAACCAGCCTGGCCTGGAATGTGCTCATCGAGAACCCGGAAGCACTGGCACAGCAGATTTCCAGCCTGGAACCAATCAAGTTTGTTACCCCACGCCTGTATGCCAGTGGGATTGTTATCTCCGGAGATAACTCGTTGGGAGTGCGGGTCATGGGTGTGGATGTAACCTCGGCCGCCAACGAACCATACCTTGAAGGAATGGTTAGCGGCGCATTTCTTAGTGCGGATGATCGCGAGGGTATTCTGATCGGTGAATCGCTGGCAAAGAAACTGCACCTGGCTTCGGGTGATACGGTGCAGGTAATGGTTAACACCTCCAATGGAGAAGTGGATGAACAACGCTTTTTTGTCCGCGGTACGTACGCTACCAAAAGCTCCTCCCTGGATGAATCACTGGTGTTAATGCCGCTGGCAAAAGCACAGGCAATTACTCAAACAGATGGTTACGCCAGTGTTCTCTTTATCATGCTGCATGATAGCGAACAGGTGAATGCCGTAAAAGCCGCCATCCAAACAACGGCTTACACTGTGGTTAGCTGGGAAGACCTGAATGTATTACTGGCTCAAATTCAGAGTTTGTACAATGTGGTTATCTATTTTATTTATCTGATTGTGCTGGGCATCACTGCCACAGTCATCATCAACACATTGATCATGTCGGTATATGAGCGCACCCGTGAAATTGGCATCCTCTCGGCCATTGGTATGAAAAGCGGGCGGATCATGGCTATGTTCTTTGCCGAATCGAGTTTAATTGCACTCGGCGGCGTTATTATGGGAATGCTTCTGGGGGGCATAGCCGTAGCCTACGCGACCGTTAAAGGCTTTTATATTGGTAATATGGGTGTTTCTGGCCTGGTTATGGGCGACCGAATTTATGCCTATCTAACCATTCAGGACGCCGTCACACTGACAATCCTCAGTTTTATTGTAACTTTACTGGCAGCGCTGTACCCGGCGCTGATAGCTGCACGTATGCAACCCGTTGACGCGCTGCGCGGCGGTAAATAAGCGCAAGGAGATCACAATGGAAGTAACCAGAATAGAAAATGTAACCCGTACTTACCAGGTTGGTAAAGTGGAAACGCAAGCCTTGCGCGGCGTCAACCTCTCAATTGAAAGCGGTGAATTTACCGCCCTGGTCGGGCCTTCCGGCTCGGGAAAAACCACCCTGCTGCAATTAATTGGCTGCCTGGACCAGCCTACCAGCGGGCAAATCTTTATCGGCGGCAAAGATGTAAGCCGCTTGAACCGTAACGAGCGCGCCGATATGCGCCGCGGTACGATCGGCTTTATTTTTCAGTTTTTCGCACTCATTCCCACTCTGACAGCCTATGAGAATGTGGAAATTCCGCTGCTGCTGATGAGTGAAAATGCTGCCAAACGCCGCGAACGAGTTAACCAGTTACTGGAGGCGGTCGATCTTTCCGACCGCGGCCATCACCGTCCCGACCAGTTGAGCGGCGGCCAACAACAGCGTGTGGCGATTGCGCGTGCTCTGGCAACCAACCCCACCATGATTCTGGCGGATGAACCCACCGCCAACCTGGATACCACAAACGGCAAACAGATCATGGAGATCATGACCAAACTTAACCAAGAGACTGGGGTTACCTTTATTTTTGCTACCCATGATCCGCGAGTTATCGAATATGCCCGGCGCGTGGTCACCCTGCGCGACGGCCTGGTGGTAAACAACGGCGACGGTAAAGCAAACTAAGGAGACGCCGATGAAAAAATTTCTATGGATAGCCTTGATTGCCGTCCTAATTCTGTCTGCCTGCACACCCGGCCAATCGGGAACGCAACCGCTGCCAACCATCGTTCTGGATAACGGTGCTACGGCTGTGCCACAGGTGAGCCAGCCGAGCGGTGCAAACGTTGCTGCCTCCGGGTCGGTTGTACCTGCCCGCCAGGCGCGGCTGACTTCGGCGATGGGCGGTTTTATCAAAACTGTACATGTCACAACGGGTGAGGTGGTCAGCGCCGGCCAGGTGCTGCTCACTTTTTCCGGTCAGGAAAAACTGGCGGCTGTAGTGGAGAGCGCTAACCTTGAGTTGTTGATGGCTGAACAAGCACTGCAGACGCTGAATGAGAACGCCGGACTGACACACGCGGATGCTCAACTACGTTTGGCAAATGCTGTAAAAGCACTGGACGAGGCAACCAAACGCCGCGCCGGAAAAAGTTACCAGCATGGTTCGGAGAGCACTATTCAACAGGCAGAAGCCGACCTGATTATTGCCAATGATGTTCTGGAAAAAGCACAGGAAGCCTACAACGCTGTTTCAGATTGGGAAGATATCAATGTGGTTAAGGCGGGTGCGTTGAGCGCCCTGGCGAATGCCCGTAAAGCCCATGATAGGGCCGTAGCCAACCTGAATTACCTGCGTGCTATGCCGAATGAGATTGATGTTTCCCAGGCAGATGCTGAATTGGCGGCGGCCCAGGCCGAAGTTGAAGCGGCCCAGGCTGCTTTCGATAAACTGAAAGACGGACCGGACCCGGCTGCCGTGCAGTTGGCTGAGGCGCGGATCCGCAACGCACAGGCGCAGGTGACTGCCAGCCAGGCAGCTGTGGAGGACCTGGAAATTAAAGCACCTTTTGCCGGTACGGTAATTGAAATCTATTTCTACAGCGGCGAATGGGTGCTTCCCGGACAGGTTACCTTGCTGCTGGTGAGTCTGGATCATCTGCAAATTCAAACTACCGATTTAAGCGAACGCGATATATCCGCTATTCAAGTTGGGCAGCCGGTTCAAATCAATGTCAAAGCCCTCCAACAAACTACACCAGGCCATGTAGTGGAAATTTCCGCGCTGGCTGAAACATTGGGCGGCGATGTGGTGTATAAAACCACCATTGATTTGGAAGAAATACCTGTTGGCATGCGTGCCGGCATGAGTGTGGATGTGTTTTTTGGGAGAGAAGAATAGGAAGTGGAAAATAGGAACTAGGAATTCGGAAATAGGAAGTAAGAAGAGCAGTGATGAGTGACCAACTTCTTATTTCCTTTTACTCATCAGCGATGCTTTAAAAAGCATGGTTTGGAGTAAAATATAGGAGGTTTATTCGGTTCTGCGGAGGAAAAATGGGCAATGCTATTCTGGAAACCAATGATTTTATCCAGTTCCTGATTCGGGCTAAACAAAATACATATGCTGGGAGTGGTCCGTTAACTTCTGCCTCCCGCACATGTTCAAAAGACTTAGCTTTCGAAGAAGGCGATTTTACTTACCTGGATACATACCTGGGGGATATTCATTTCATTGGTGAAGAGGCTGTCTGGCATTTGGGGCAGCCTATCTGGGGAATGAATTATTATGGCCGGATGTTGGTGCAGACTATCCCACTGGGTTTTTCGGAATGTTTGAAAGAGGCTTTGCTGCAGGTACCGTCCGAGATTCCTTTTCGAGGTCCGGAAGAATATCGAAGCGGGGATTTTTCTTATCAATGCGCCGTTGAAGGCGGGTTAGAATGGTTTCGGGGAAAAGAGTATATAGCCCATAAGGGTCAGCGAATTTACCAGCTGTATTTTCATGGCGGCGAAATTAAAAAGGCCGGATGACCCAGATTACAGATGATCTGTCTTCCGATTGGATTTGGCGGATTAAAGCAAGCAAATGGGTGAAGAAAACCGAATAAAATGAAACTGAACCTCGTTTAATCTATAGAAAGGTTCAATCAATATGTTTTTGGACATGGCAGCAGTTGAAACCAGTGAAGAAAGCTTGATCCGGCTAGCGCAGCATGGCGACCGGGATGCTTTTCACGACCTGGTTATCCAACACCATGCCGGAACGATTAATGTGGTGTTCCGGATGTGCGGGGATGCAAACCTGGCCGAAGATGCAGCTCAAACCGCATTTATTCGTGCATGGCAGCATCTTCCTCAATACAAGCCCCAGGCATCCTTTCGCAGCTGGTTGTACCGCATTGCCGTGAACGCTGCACTGGATATACTGCGCAGCGAGAAACCTACGATTAATCTGGAAGAGTTGGTATTGGGCAGCGCTGCCCAACCAGTGGAACACCAGGTAGAGCAGCAGCAGCAGACGCAGATATTGCGCAAAGCTGTGTTAGCTTTACCAGATGCAAGCCGGGCTGTGTTGGTCTTACGCGAATACGAAGGTCTGAGTTATCAGGAAATTTCGGACACGCTGGATATCCCGATTGGTACGGTTATGTCACGTTTGAACTATGCGCGTAAGAGTTTAGTAGAACAGTTACGAAATTCGATGGAGGCAGCATGAGCCAACATATAACTGAATGGATGGATGCATATCTGGATGGTGAACTTAATCACCGTGAGCAAATAAAAGTAGAGTCTCACCTGAAGCAATGTGCTGAATGCCGCGATCTGGTTGCTGAACGCCGCATGCTCAGCTCGCTGCTGGCCGAGCTGCCACCAGTGAAGACTCAAAAACCGGTTGAGCAGTTTGCCAGCGAGGTCAACTTGATGCTGCCGCGCCGGCAAAAACCGATAGAAAAGCGCACTGCATTTTTGTGGATATTGTTTCCTATCGGGATAGTATTTACCTACATTGGTTTACAGGTTTTTAGTATTGTCACCAGAATATTTGAATGGCTTCCCGGTTCTGAAAGCCTGGTGAATTTGATTTCCACATCCTCTATGAGCCGCTTGACCCTTATGCCATGGATGCAGACAACGGTTAAAGGGGCTATGGTTTGGAGCGGCGTAAACGGCATATTTAACTGGGGTGTTTTTACCTGGATAACAGCCGTTATTGCACTGGCTATTTTATATAATACCTGGTTGGTTTGCTGGTGGTTATACCGGCGGGCAAATCTTACAGGAAGTTTGAATTAAAGTTGTGAAACGAGGAGGTTTCTATGGATTACGGAAAAATTATTAAACGTGCATGGCACATCTTATGGCATTACCCTGCTTTGTGGTTATTTGGCTTTTTCCTGGCGCTTGCGGGTGGAAGCAGTGGCGGCGGCGGGGGTAGTGGTGGTGGGGGCTCAGCCCAGTTTGACCCGAGTGACACACAAAATGGGTTTGATTTTCTGGGAGATACAGCGTTTGGCCGGCAGGCAGAACAATTGCTGCAACAGGTTAATCATTTCTTTGACACTACTGCCCCAGGAACCATTATCGCTTATGTGATCGGAATTGTAGCCATCCTGTTCCTGATTGGCATTGTGTTCGCTGTATTGTATTATGTGTGTTATACCGCTGCTGTACGGATGGTCGACCGTTATGAAGAAAGCGGAGAAAAAGTGCGTGTTCGCCAGGGCTTTCGTTGGGGATGGTCACGCAGCGCTTTCCGCTTATGGTTAATTGATCTTGTCGTCACTATTCCTGTGATAGTGGGTGTACTGGTGTTGTTTGGTTGCGCCGCACTGCCCATTTTATTGGGAATTGCAGCCGGCGAAAATATAGCGGCCGCCGGGGTGGTGGCAGGGATTATCCTGTTTTTCCTGGTGTTATTTATAACGATCATCCTTGGATTGATTATTCGTGTGTGGCTGCAATATGCTCACCTGGTGACGATCTTACAGCAAAAAGGTGTGTTTGCTTCCCTGCGTGAAGGCTGGCAGATTCTGCGCAGTTATTGGAAAGATACCCTACTGGTGTGGCTGATTACGGTTGGATTGCAAATTGCAATCGGCATCGTATTGATCCCCGTGATAGTGGTCATATTGGGATTAGCTGTGGTAATTAGCGGCGGGTTAGGTTTCCTGATCTACAGTGCCAGTGCTACACTCAGCATCCCCATGATTGTTGGCATTGTATTTCTCTTCATCCTGCTGATGGCAATCCCATTAAGTTTTGTGAGCGGATTGAGTGAGATATATTTCCTGAATGTGTGGACCCTGGTTTACCGCGAAACACAGGTAAAGCAGATTCTGAAAGAAGTGGATTCATCCATTTTGCCACAAAATTAAATTGAAGTACATTTGGTAAAGTAGACCAGGTACGGCCCCTCAGGCTGTACCTGGTAATTTTTTTAAAGCAATAATGACGTGGTTCTTGTTACGTAATTGGATTAATACGCCATAAAATGCTGCTAGATCCACCTTACTTAAAAAAATACGGGTCTGATTCTCCTCAATTTGCAGCGATATATAGTAAAACCAATCCAACCACTGTTCTGAAAGTTGGCCTTCAACGATTATTTCATAATCATATAGTTCATTAGCCGGGGGCATGCTATTCTCCTTTGTAAGCTGACTTATATACAGATTACAATATGGAACAGCTGGCCGATACCACCGAAAGTGGTATCGCGAGGTAGTATTTTATATGGTGTCAGATAATCAAACTCCCGCCGTTCGGCGGGAGTTTGATTATCTTTTTATTCCTGATTAAAGTCTGGCAAGTTAAAAATGTACACGTTTAGTACATCGTATCCGCTGATGGTGCCGCTGCTTTTGAGCCAGTTTAATTCGTTTTCCTTAATAGGAAATGTTGCCATCTCATTTTCCAAGATCACGGATTCTCCGGAGTAAATATCCTGGAAACGGTGGTTTCCCCAATCAAGCACAAAACGACCATCCTTCGTCACCAACAAGAATTGACGGGGGATTGGCGTACCTTCAGTCATATTAATTGTTTAAGCGGGAAGGGTAGATTTGGTTAATTGGCCAAAATTGGTAGAGCGAAGTTTTTCCACCAGTTCGGATTGCGCGCCACACCACAGCGGACGCAGTGGGCATTCTTCTCCAAATGGGCATGCACCAGTACTATGGGTACATTCATTCAGAGCGATGGGACCATCGATTGATTCAATTACTTCCAGTACCGATATTTCTTCTGCGGGGCGGGCAAGTGATACACCGCCACGGGCACCGCGGGATGTATGGATAAGTCCGGCTATAGAGAGTTGAGAAATAATTTTGGCTAAAAAGGAAGGTGGAATTTGCTGAATATCAGCAATCTGGCTGGTGGCAGATCGGGTACCGGGATCAATCTTGGCCAAGTACAACATAGCACGCAATGCATAGTCTGCCTGTCTGGTAATTTGCATGGTTTTCCTCTAATTCTAATTCTAAATATGGGTAAAAATAGTCAATTTATCTCTACAAGTTTATTCTAACATATTTTACCAAACAAGTGATAATTATCATCCACGATAAGTGACATTTGACGTGAGAATAAGCCTTATTTTTTACGAATTTTGCTGGATTTGGAGCAAAAGGTCTATTTGATCAAAGATTTGCTTATAGTACTTATACTGAGAGGTATTAAAACCATTTTATAACCAAATTAAAACTACTTTGTAACTTTTTTTCATAAAAACAAGATTCTTAGATAGAAAGGCTCTGTTTTAACCCGTTTTCCGGCTGAATCCAGGGGAGAACAGTAAAATATACTCGACATTCTTATTTGCCAGAGTATAATTTGGATATGGCTAATTTTCATTTTTCTATTCCGATTGATGTTCGTTATGGGGATTTGGATCCCCAATGGCATGTCAATAATTCCCGTTTTTTAACTTACCTGGAACATGCCCGCATGGCTTATGTCACTCAGTTGGGTTTATTTAAAGGCAATAATTTTTTTGAGTTTAACCTGATTGTTGCTGATATTCATATCACTTACCTGGCTCCGATCAAATTGGGACAACCGGTGCGCGTCTGGCTGCGAACAGAACGGATTGGCAATAAAAGCCTCACCTATGTTTATGAGATCCGTGATGATGAAACACAGCAGGTGCTGGCTAAGGCTGAAACAATTATGGTTACCTATGATTATCACCAACAGCAAAGTATCCCAGTACCCGAGACGTGGCGAAATGCGATTTCTGCTTTGGAAGGTGTGGATTTTACTCAGAAGCCGTAATTTAACAACAACAGCAGGTTGAGAATATGCCTGCTGTTGATTTTTATTGAAAGGATTCAAGAGGCCTGATTATGTTTTTGCCAAAGGTTGATACCACCTATTTAATCAATATTCTTTCAGGATTGTTGAATACGCCCAGTCCCACGGGGTTTGCAGAGGCCGGGATCGAGTTTGCAGAGAATGCCTTAAAGCCTTTTGCTGGGCTTACTTTTTGCCATACGCGTAAAGGCGCCTTGCTGGTGAAATGGGAAGGCCAGCGCAGCGACCATCCACGCGCCCTGACCGCGCATGTAGATACGCTAGGTGCAATGGTCAAGGAAGTTAAAAACAACGGCCGATTGAAATTGACAAAAATTGGCGGTTTCGCCTGGAATACGGTGGAAGGAGAAGGCTGCACGGTATTCACCCAGGCAGGTGCAGAAATCCGTGGAGCTTTACTGCTGACCAAAGCCTCCAGCCATGTGTATGGCGGCGCGACCAACGAGACCAAACGTGATGATGACAGCATGGAAGTGCGTTTGGATGCGCGTACTTCCAGCGTAAATGAAACAAACGCATTGGGCATTCAGGTGGGTGATTTTGTGGCCTTTGACCCACGGGTGGAGGTAGTGAATGGATTTGTGCGCAGCCGTCACCTGGATGACAAGGCGTGTGTTGCCAACCTATTGACATCGGTGAAAGCTATAACGGATGCTGCTTTAAAACCCTTACAGACCACTTATTTATTAATCAGTAATTATGAAGAAGTTGGGCACGGCGCTTCGACGGGAATCCCACAGGAAGTAGAAGACCTGCTCGCTGTGGATATGGCGGCAGTGGGTGAGGGTCAGACTTCGGATGAATATCACGCTTCGATTTGTGTCAAAGATTCGGGCGGACCCTATCACCATGGGTTCAGCAAACAGCTGCGCAAATTGGCTGACCAATACAAAATTCCCTATAAGGTGGATATTTACCCCTACTACGGTTCGGATGGCGAAGCATTTTGGCGTGCCGGCGGCGATGTGCGCCTGGCATTGATTGGCCCAGGTGTCGATGCTTCACACAATTATGAACGTACCCATGAAGATGCGCTGGTTGCCACAACCAACTGGATTATGGCTTATTTGTTGAACTAATATGCGGTACGCAAACCGCGCATTTCTGACGACGAATCCTTAAATACGGGAAATAAATTTTTGAACCAAAAAACCGACAAAGAAGAGCAAGCGAAAAAAATCAGTTTTGATCCGCTCAAGGCGAAAATTACTGCCTGGCGCGCAGACCTGAGTGATCGTAAAAAGGTCGCTACGTATCTGAAACGCAGCGGGCTATATTTAATCCTGTTTTTGGTTTTGTACGGGCTCGGTTCACTGCTGCCTGAGGGATTTGATTGGAAGGATACTTTAAAACATGGCATCGTGCATCCGATTTGGACACCATGGACCCCTTTTATACTGCTTTTAATTGCTCCGCTGGGGTATGGATTCATTTTTGCTTTAACTGTAATGGGTATTGGGATTCGCTCTTATCGCTACCGGCCTACACCTCTCCCGACTATCCTGGCTTTGGTTTCATTGCCGACCCTGTGGATATTGTTTATGGGAAATCTGGAGGGGATTGTATTGTTCGGCATGTTGATTATGCCGGTTGGCGTGCCATTGGTTCTAATGAAACCCCAACTGGGGGCGTTTTTCGTTTTAGCGAAACGGAATTGGATTATTGCCAGCGCACTCTTTGGAATATTGACGTTGATTATCTGGGGTTTCTGGCCGGAGCGGTTTTTACTGGTAACCACTAATGAATGGAGAACAGAATGGGTTCAGGACATCTCATTATTTCCCTGGGGGATATTGCCCGGACTGATTTTTATGTGGTTCTCCCGAGGGGATGAAGACCTGTTAATGGCAGCGGGCTCTTTGATGACACCGCATCTCTTTCCGTACCACTTTGTTTTATTAATGCCCTCTTTAGCAAGAATGAAATGGTACTGGATGCTGATCACCTGGGTGGTTTCCTGGACGCCGTTACTGGCAAATTGGCTTGGTCCGCAGGCCTGGCATTTTGGCAATTTAATGAGTGTATGCTTCTGGTTTGGTATTTACTTGAACCGTAAGCAGAGCTCAAACAAAGCAGCGCCTCAATTATCTCCATTAACAATGGAAGAAAAATAGGATGTGGTCAACCATTCGCCAAACTGCAACAGACCTTTTGACCGGTATGTTTACTACGAAACAGCCGGAATCGCCGGCTGTGAAGCTGCTGAACAGAATATTATTGGTGATTTTGTTTGTGTTTGGAATGGTATTGTGGGCGCGTTTCTTAAACTACGGCCAAATACCAGATGACCGTCTGGATTGGTGTATTATAACTATTCCGCGTTTGTCTTTAATGCAGCAAGCTGTTCAACAGGGTGCATTGCCATTGCATGTAGCAGAGCTGGATGGCATAAAAGATGTCAGTAATCGTTATCTGGCCGTACCGGATTTGATTCTTTCACCGCAAGTGTTGTTACTGAAATGGGTATCGGTTCAATCATTTATTGTGCTGCATGTGCTTATTTTATATAGTGCTGCGTATTGGGGTTTGCTGAAATTTAAGCGGCGTTACCGGTTATCGTTTATGGCTTTCACCGTATTGTTTTTCTTGTTTACCTTTAATGGACACATTGTTAATCACCTGGGAATTGGGCATTTAACCTGGGGAAGTTATTTTTTACTGCCGTTTTGGATTTTGCTGATATTAGACCTGGCTGAAAATAAAGAAATTGGCTGGAAATGGGTAGCAAAATATGTGTTGCTGCAATTTGTAATATTTTTACAGGGTGGCTATCATTTTTTTGTCTGGTTTTTATTTTTTGCGGGACTGGCATTTTTCATTTGTGCAAAACAACGTAAATGGATTGGATGGGCAATTGTTCTTTCGGGTCTGGTCAATGCCTATCGCTTACTGCCTGCAGCGCTGCTGCACAATAAAATTCCTTTGAATTTTATGACAGGTTTCCCGACAGTGGATCGCTTATTTCAGGGTTTAACCCAGCTGACGACATTGAAGGATGCATACGCCAAAACAGGATTGGTGGACATTTTGGTCTGGGAATTTGATTTCTACATTGGGATCATTGGCCTGGTCTTTACGGTTTTGGGCGGGGTATTCCTGTATCGCAACAGAGCGAATCGCAGCTATTCTGTTTTAATAGCGCCAATGGCTGGCATGTTCTTATTAAGCATCGGTAATTTCTTCAAACCATTTTTTGACAGTGGACTGCCACTATTGGGTGGTGAAAGGGTTTCGGTACGGTTTTTAATTGTACCGTTATGCCTTTTGTTTTTTCTGGCTGCGATTCAGCTGCAAACGTATCTGGAACAGACAATTAATCGGAAGTATTTGTATACAACCGCAGGTATATTTGCGGCACTTCTTGCAAATGATTTAATCCATCATTTGGGTCAGTGGGATGTTTCGATTGTTTCCCAGTATGCTGCGGTAGAATTTTTTTGTAAGTCATTGACTTTGGGTTTTGTAGAGGATCCACCGTATTGGGTTTTACTCAGTGTTGGTTTTTTAATAAGTTTACTAAGCACATCTTTCTTAACTATCAAAGTTATTCAAAACAAAAAAGCACTTGAGCTTTGGAAAGAAAGTCACGAGCAAGAAATTCGTAATTCAGATGAGTAATGACGGCAACTTTATGGAAATACAGAATAGACCCGGCGAATCTCAACTTCCGGGTGCTGTTCAAAACCAGAAACCAGTCATTCTATTCATTACCATCTTATTTCATCTCGTTTTAATTTTCCGTACTTCATTTGCAGATTTGTTTCAACGAAAAGAAATCGGATATTTTATCCTTGCCTGTTTGTTGCTGTTATTATTTTCACTATTTTTTTTCATTGAGAAAACTGCCAGGCAGTCTCACCAGGAATTGTCTTTTCTAAAGCATGTTGAATTTAAATCTTCTTTAAGATTATTTATTGTTTTTGCATGTTTGATCTTTGCATTTGGAATCTTTATACGGGTAATTGCAATAAGAATGGTACCTTTAGGTGTGCAAATAGCCGATATGTTGCCATTGATACAAAAAGCCGGCGCTGCTCTTTTGAATGGTGAAAACCCTTACCAGCTATATTATTTTCCTTATCCAATGCCTTTAACTTTTATGCCGGGGTTTTGGCTGCCTTACGTTCCGGCAAGTGTTTTGGATATTGATCCGCGCTGGGTCGGATTATGTTTATGGGTTGGGATTACGATTATTTTGATTGGTTACACGATTAAGACGGCTGTAAGGAAATCGTCACCCACGCTTCTTTTATTGAGCAGCATTAATATTTTGTTATTACAGTTCTCCATGGAATTTGTTAGTTTTCAGGCGTATGGGCATTCATTTGCCTATTGGTTATGGCTTATCTTTTTAGGTATAAGCTTGGCGGAAAAGAAATACTATCTAAGTGCAGTTGCTTTAGGATTGGTCCTTTGCAGTCGCCAAACTTCGATTATTTATTTTCCTGTTGCTGCAATTTTTTGGTATACCAACATGGGATTACGCCAGACTTTAAAATACATACTTGTTAGTAGTTTCGTGTTTTGTTTGGTGATGCTGCCTTTTTTCATCATGTCGCCATATCAATTAATCATTGCGCCGATAAACCACTATGCACAATTAGCAGCCAATGAATTAAGACTCGGATCAAACAGCCTGATGAGCAACACAATTGGTTTTGCTTACCTTATTCAGTCTCATTGGGGACCTAAAATCCTGAGTATTGCGAGCGGAATCTCTTTATTCGTCATTGTTGTTTTTTCCGGGTACATGGTTCGTAATAAAGTCCGAATGTTGGTTTTCTTAGCTGCGGCTGCCACCTTCTTTTCTTTCTTTACACCGATACCCTGGATTTATCTGTATTATCCACCTCTCCTCTTTTTATCCATAGCCGTTTTGGAATAGATAGCAGGATCTATAAAAAGCATGCTTTTTTGAATGCAATGCGGGCCAAAAAATAAGTGGTGGAAAATCGGGAACAAGAATAGAGAACGAAAAGAAGCAACCAACTCACAAGCCTGCCTTTTTTGCTTAATGTTTTTTCGCCAGCACCATCATCTCGCCCATTGGAAAACGCAGCGAGAGGCGTTGAATACCCGGTAAAGCAGCCAGACGGGTGGTAAAGCCAAGCCCATTGTATTGCGCCAGGCGGGTAAAAATATTGCCTAACGAAAAACGTACCCAATTGGGTTGGATGACGGGTACTTCGTAATCCAGCGCATGCAGGTAACGCCGGATGGTGCCCGGTGAAAAATACCAGAGGTGTTCACGCAGCAACAGTACCCAGTGCCTGCCCATCAGGCGCGCCGGCAGGCTTTCCACATTGGGGATATTCAGCGCCAGCCAGCCGCCCGGTTTGAGCCAGGGAGTCAGCTGTGCCAGTGCCTTTCCTGGGTGGGGGACGTGTTCGAGTACATCCCAAAGGGTAATCAGATCAAAACTGTGCGCCGGAAAATGGGCCTCTTGCAGGCTGCTGCGGACATATTCACCTTGCGGCCAGCGTTTTTGGGCACTCTGCAACGCCCATTGGGAGGGTTCCAACCCATAAACCTGCCATCCATTCTGCCCGGCCTGCGCGGTAAAGAAACCCCCGGCGCAGCCCACATCCAGTAAACGCCCATTTGGCATCCAGCGGCGTAGTATGCGCACACGCTCGGTTGCCACTCGTATGCGATTGTCTTCCTCAGCATGGTAATTTTCATCTGCCAGGTGCTGATAAACATCATTCAGGGTATGTTCATCGTCATGCGGCTGGCTCTGTACCAGCCTGCAATTTCGGCAGCGAACTACCGGCCAATGACCAGCATACAGGCGTGATGAAGAAAAATATAAGGCTGGTTCTATATCCATCCGCAGATTGCCGGGATAAAGCATCTCGAAATCGGTTTCACCACACAGGTCGCAGGGGGTGTTTAGCGCGCGCATGGATCATCCTGGCACAACGCTTTGGCAGCCTCGTGCCCCAGACGGACAGCTGCGCTGAGGGTGCGGTCCTCCGGGTAAAACTGGGTGGAATCGGTGACGTACAGCCCGGGGATAGGTGAACGTATTCCTGGTACCAGGGAAGCAAAGCCGGTAGTACAGATTGCCTGAGCATAGGGATCCCGGAAAACAAACCATTCTTTTATCCAACTGGCGTCAAATTGCGGGTTAATCAACTGCAAAGCGCTGATGTATTCGGCCAGCAGGTCTTCATCCGCATAACGGTAGCGCGCTTCTTTGGTATCCAGATAATAAGGGATGTATACCAGGTTAAGCCCGGCATGCTGCAAATGCCGGTTAAGGTTGGTCTGTTCGATAAAACCGTTAAAAGCGATACGCGCGTCATTGGTATTGGTCCAGAAGTTGCGGCTAAAAGGCTGCTTGAGGCTCAACAGCAGGCATACCACCCCTATATATTCGATTGATTTTAATTTTCGGAAATAATCACTGTCCTGTGCAGGCAGCAAATTGGTTAATACCGGCAAAGCCGCGCTGGAGATAACCGCCTGACAGGGGATTGTTTCGGCGTTTACCTGCACAGCTTTTACCCGCCCCTCTTCTAGCAAAATTTTCTCCACCCGGCAGTTTTTGCGCAGGTCCGCTCCTCCCTGGATAAGCACTTCTACCAGTCTGTTCACCAGGGTCTCAGAGCCACCCTCAAAGTAGCCGAACATTTCCGGTTCCAAAAGGCTGCGGCGTGAACGAGCTACCCGCCAGATGCGGTGCCAGATCCAGGCGGCTGAAATTTTATCATAACGCTCACCGAATTTAATCTTTAATAACGGATGCCAGATGACTTGATAAGCCTGGGCGCCGATATTCCGAATCAGCCAGGGCCTGGCGGCTACCTGATCCAGGTTTTGCCAGTGTGAACGATAGCGCGAAAAGACCACATGCAGTCCAAAGCGCAAACGCTGTAACCAGGGTACCGGGCGGAAACGCAGCAGATCGAAAGGTGTGCCAAAAGGATACGACCGGCCTTCATGGTAAAAAGCGGTGCGGGTATGTTCCCAATTCAGTTGTTGGTTAAGACCCAGTTTTTCCGCGAGGGTGGTTAATTCATCATCGGAGCGGCAAATGAAATGGTAAAAGCGTTCCACTGCCTGATCTTCAATGCGGATTGAGCCGGCCAAACCGCCAAATTCCGTACCAGCTTCCAGGAGCGTGATGGTATAACCGCTTTCGAGCAGGTGGTAGGCAGCAGATAATCCAGCCAATCCGCCGCCAATGATCACCACTCGCTTGGGCTGGGTTTCACTCATGTACCGTTTTCCTTTTTCTGGAATTTTTGCAGCATGTGCTGTGCCCAGGGCTTGAAATACGGCCAATAGATCCAGGCCAGTACGCCGAGCGGCAGTAACCAGAGACTATTCCACGGCAGGTAAAAATTCTCAAAAAAAGCCGGAATATAGCCAGTGAAAGCAAAAATGTAGACCCACCAGGGCACACTAAAACACAATACCAGAATGGTACTGTAATAGGGCAAGTAAGGTGAAACGATCAGTGTAGTAGCCGTCAGAGCCAGCAGGCGTTTCTCGCGCGGAAGACGCAGCAGGATTGCCGGCAGGAAGAGCGGCAGCGCAATCGGCCCAATCGAAGAATTCCACCCGCCAAAATGGTTATCACCTACAAATTTGGTGATGCCTTCCAGGTACCATAACGGCCAGGGTCCCCAGATCCAGATGCTCAGACCCAGCAGTACCAGCATAGCGGCCAGGGATTTCCAACGCTCTTTGCCGGTCCACCACCACAGCGCGATTAAAGGAATAAAACCAACCTGAGGCTTGAATGAGCCAATGGCCAGTGAGAGGAACATCAAAAACCAGGAAGGGCGGATAATGGCAAACCAGCCGAGTACCAGAGCCAGTACGCCCCAGCCTTCCAACTGCCCCCACCACAACACCCACCACATTTGCGCAGAAAGCAGGGTAAGGACCGGTCTTCCACCAAAGACATAACAGCCGTATACGGTCATGGCGATCATGGCGCCCATGAAGGCGATCAAGCCAGCGTTGCCCGGCAAGGTAATGAAAGGCGCCATAAAGGGCACCATCCAGGTGGGATTGAGCGTCCAGGGATAATCAGCCACTTCAATGAATTTCTCCGGGCTGGTTACCATCCAGGTATAGGCGCCGTAGTAATCAATACCAGGGCTGATCAGCGCATATAACAACCAAAGCCCAAAGGCAAAGGCGATCACTCCCAATGTATATTTTTTTGACCAGGGCCGGTGGGTGGAAGGAAGATATTTTTGCAGCATGTGGTTCCCTTGGAGTAATTGATTTTCTTATGATACAGGACAATTTCGGAAAACGAAAGTGATCCGACTTGCTTATTCTTTTATTTCCCCGCTGGTTAGGAATCCGATTCAGGGCGGTGGAACTATACTTTCTGTCCGGAGTAGACTACAAAGCTATAGGATTGGAACCATGTGTTAACTTCGTTGAAACCGGCCTGGGTTAGCCAGGTCAGCTGATCAGCCAGGGTGGACATTTTGTCCTGTTGGGTGCGTTTCAGCCCGGCAGCCAGTGATGCGGGAGAGATGTCTGTAGCCTTTACCTGGCACAGCCAGGTGGTGCGATAGGTTTGCTCGATGGCAGGAGTTTGCCCGAGAACCTGATCCGCATTGACGAAAAAACCGCCGGGTGTGAGTGCAGCATAGACGGTACGGAAGAGATCAGCTTTTTCTTCGGCGGTGAGGTGGTGGATGGAGAGAGCAGAGACGATCAAATCGTAAGCGCTGCCGATGGATTCGGCGCGGTAGTCTTTCACTTCGTAGCGGATGTCCTGCGGGCTGCTGGCAAAGCGTTCACGGGCTTTGGCGAGCATTTCTTCAGAGATATCAATGAGGGTCAGGTGAGCATGCGGAAAGCGTTGGGCGACAAGGGCACTGAGCAAACCGGTGCCGGCGCCCAGATCGAGAATGCGGATGGGCTGATAGGAGTCGAAAGGGATGACGTCCAGCGTTGTGGCGTAGAAATCGTCAAAACAGGGGATGAATCGCGGCCGGTCTGCATCGTAGGTTTGGGCGCACTGGTCGAAGGCTTGTTTGATGTTCATCGATGGAGCGTCACACGGTGAACAAAACGGTCGATGGCTCCGAAGCGATATTTGTAGTCCTCGTTGCCGCGCATGAAGTCGAATGATTCACGCTGATTTTCGTTGGCCCATTGCAGCAGGTAGCCAAGGAGGACCCATCCGGGTGAGTAGGCGTTGTATTCACGGTTGAGACCGGAATTGTAGACCCAGATGCGGTTAAGGTAATCAAAATTGAGGTAAGCAGCGGCTTTTTGACCATTAATTTCGAGGAAGGCTAATTGCAGATAGCCGTGTTTGAATGCGGCTTCTATGGTACCGGTCATGGCTGTGACCATTTCTTCTGTTAAAAAGGCTTCTTTTTCGGGATCGTGGGCCATGAGTTCCAGAAAGGCGTTGATTTCATCTTCCAGGCTTTCCGGGTCGGATACTACATACCAACGCGAGGGTGCTTCGGCTTCTTCCATGCGGCGGATTTTTCGGCGGATCTCGTGGCGCTGTTTTTTATCGATTCCAGCGAGGTAGGTTTCCCAATTGCCGGGTAAGGGAATTGCGGGGGAATGGTCGGTAGATTGGCTGGTAAATTTCCAGCCGCGTTGAGCTGCTTCATTTTGCAGCAGAGGGATGACCGGCGAATCATCGAGAATATTGTATAGATCGAGGGTCTGCCAGGAGGGTACCTGTGGATCTGTGGTGAGAAAATTGAGCAAACCAGTGGTGAAAGCCGGTAAATCACCTGGGCGCACCAATACACCGAGGTAGTCTGAAATTTCAATCGAGCCAAGTAACAAAAGGCTGGGGCGGTTTTCGTGTTCCGCCAGAAAGAGCGGAGCAATGCCGCTCAGTTTTTCGTTTTCACGTGCAGTGATCAGTACCAGTTGTGCGTAGGAGGGCCATTCACCGCCGCCGCGGGTCTGCCACCAGTTGGAGAGGTATTCAAAACGTAAAAATGGAACGTGTGTGACGCTTTCGGTCAGCAGCGCGTTCCATTCCGATTCCAATTCTGAAGGGAAAGTGGTGTGTAATTCAAATTTCATAATGGAAATTATACCGCAGGATGGGACGGGCTGTTTTTGTTGTGGAGGGTTTGTCGTAATGAAACAATATTGTTATCAGGAATCCGGATTGACCTGATTTCTGGCAGAGAATGTGTTTTAAACCATTCTGCGAAGATCCTTTGCCGGTGACCTTCGCAGATGGAGAGAGAGGAGAGTTCCTGAATTTGTGTTTATCCCTGGGTACATGCCCAATGTAACCCTGAGGTTATTTTAAAGATAACACCCGAATCTTAATGAAACATGAGTATTTTTGTCTGAATAATTAAAAGAAAATTAGAGTTTTTCTTTATTTTGATGTGGTATCATCAAAAATAATGGAGGAAATGACCTTGGCTGAATATGTTTACTGGTTGCGTTCATTAATTGGTACACAGAAAGTTCCCATGGTGTTTGCCTGTGCTGTCGTTCAGGATGATAGCGGGCGGGTACTTTGGCAACGGCGTGGTGATTTTGGCTGGTGGGGACTGCTGGGTGGTGTGGTGGAACTGAATGAGAGCCTGACGGATTGCGTAATCCGTGAGGTTTTTGAAGAATCCGGTTTACAGGTGGCTGTGGAACGTTTGCTAGGGGTATATTCCTCTCCTGATTTTGATGTAGTCTACCCGAATGGCGATCAGGTACAGCAGGTGACTTTTACATTTGTGTGCAGTGTGCGTGGAGGTGCCATCCATGTGGATGGCGGTGAGACGCTGGCTTTAGAATGGATGCCAGTTGGGACCCTGCCAAAAACCAGCCTCTGGTATACAGCCATGATCACCGATCTGCGGTTGAATTCTCCTGTGGCACAATATAAACATGGGACGGCTGGCAATGAGCGGTTACAGGGTCCGTTTTACCGTCATTTGCGCCAGTATATTGGTCACCAGCCATTTGTGGCTGCCGGTGCTGTTGCCGTGGTTATGGATGATGCCGGGCGGATTCTGCTGCAATTACGCAGTGATTATAAGCAGTGGGGATTGCCGGGCGGCGGCCTGGAACTGGGTGAAAGGATCGATAAAACGGCAGTCTGTGAAGTAAAAGAAGAAACCGGGCTGGATGTAGAAGTAGTGCGTTTGAGCGGTGTATATTCGGATGAACGCTTTTATGCCAGATACCCAAATGGAGACGAATTGAAAGCGATCCTGGCTGTGTTTGTTTGCCGGGTTACAGGAGGTTTACTGGAGATTGACGGAGATGAATCATTGGATCTGGCTTTTTTTGCGGTGGATGATCTGCCACCCTTGCCGGACTTTGTGCAGGAGATGATCGCAGATGCTTTAAAAGGTGAAACCGGCTGCATATATGAAACGATGTTTCATAAGACATAATTGATATAATCAGGCTGTTATGAAAATTCGTAAACTATTTCACAGTATTCAATTTAATACACATACAATTCCTCTGTATTTTTTGGGGATATCCTTGTTGGCATTTGGTTTACTAACCTTCCGATTGGGTTATTTTCAGGATGATTGGCATCATGTCTATTCCTATGCTACAGAGGGGATGAATGGCTTAAGAAATTTCCTCTCCTCTGACAGCCGTCCCTTTGCAATTATTGTTTATGGTTTTCTTTTTAAATTATTGGGGACCAACCCGACTCTCTGGCACATCTTGTTTATGTTTGTGCGTTTTGCCGTTGCACTGGCGGCATGGTTAAATTTAAATTTACTTTGGCATAACCCCAAGAGAAACGCATTTATAGCTTGTTTGTTTCTGGTCTACCCCACTTTTTTGTTGCAATCGATGTCTGTTGCATATGCATTACATTGGCTCATGTATCTTGCTTTTATGATTTCTATTTTATGTATGTTGGCGGCGTTCAGAAATCCGCGTTATTTTATATTGCTGACCGTGCTTTCTCTACTCTTACAAATCTTTCATTTATTAATGATTGAGTATTTTGTGGGATTGGAAATCGCGCGTGTAATCATCATTTGGTTGATATTACCGGATCAGCCGCTGCGTAAACGTGCCCAAAAAACTGCGATGTACTGGCTTCCGTATCTTTTAGTTTTGGCCGCTTACATCGGATTTCGTTCTTCCTATTCTCAAGTTTTTGGATATGATCGAAATATCCCCAATATTTTATTAAACCTATTTACCACACCTTTCGAAACCTTACGATTCTTGATAGAAACTGCTCTGCAAGATATTACAGAAATCTTATTTTCCGGTTGGTATGAGGTTTTAAAACCGCAGTATTTTGACTTTGACTATTTTTCTACCATCTTTTTGTGGGCTGCTGCTTTGGGATGCGGGTTGATCACCGGGATATATTTTTATTTATTAAAAGATGACGATTCTTCTGATCAACACAATCAGCAGTGGCAGAAAACTGCAATTTGGGCAGGCCTATTGTTAACTTTGTTAGGAAGTTTGCCGACCTGGGCAATTGGGGATGCTATCGTAAAAAGCAACCCGCTTTGGAATGACCGCTATACTTTGCCTTCAATGCTGGGCGCTGCAATTTTTTGGACCGGATTAATTTATAAATTCATCCCTTTAAAAAAACACCGTGTGTTTTGCTTTAGTGTATTGATTTCTCTCGCGGTCATGCTGAACTTGCGTACTGAGTTATCTTTTAAACAAGCCTGGGAGAAACAAGTTCGTCTTTACTGGCAATTATACTGGAGGGCTCCAGCATTAGCGCCCGGAACGGCATTGGTTTCAGACAGTGAATTTTTAGGATATATGGGACATTATCCGACTGCCTTTGCCATTAATACGATTTATCCCAAAACGCTTACCGAAAGAGAAATTGATTATTGGTTTTACGTGGGAGAAAAACAATTACCCATAGGTTGGCAAGATTTTCGGGAAGGCAAACCGATCTCTATTGAAAAATATGGTGTAACCTTTAATGGGAATACGCTCGATACAATAACTGTGACATACGAACCGGAGAACAGCCAATGTATGTGGTTATTGCGGCCAGAGGATGTAACAATGTATTGGCTGAGGCCGGCATTGTTAAAGTCTTTGCCTGTTTCTAACCTGGGTCTGATTTCATCCAATCAAAAACTGGCCGGATATCCGGATCCCGGCATTTTTGGCAAGGAACCAACCCATACATGGTGTTATTTTTATCAAAAAGCGGAACTGGCCCGGCAGGAACAGGATTGGCAGCTTGTAACCCAATTATGGGATGAGGCCATGGCTTTGGGCTTCCGCCCAAAAGTGGCTTACGAGTATTTGCCATTTATTGAAGGTTTTGCTATGTCCGGCGATTGGAATAGCTCATTGGAAATTTCTAAGAATGCTTCTAAGCTTGATTTTCATATGCCGGAATATCTATGCAATCTTTGGAAAGAGTATGAAAAAAATTCTCAAGCTTCTGAGGAGAGAGATTCAGCTATCCAAATTCTACGAACTGATTTTTCCTGTATAAAATAACCGGAAAGCGAATTGTTTTTCTGACATATTGTATGTAACAAACCTGATCAGCCGGTATGCGGCTGCCTCATTCTGTAAAAACAACACAGAAAGTTGTGCAGATTCAAGATTGATCCGTCGTAAAACTAAGACCATGACCTATAATCTAAGAGAAGGAATATCCCGGCAATCCACTACAGGAAACTTGGTAAGAAGCTAAGACAATAGGAAAAACCATGATTTCAAATGATTTACCCCTGATTGATCTTCACCGCCATTTGGAAGGCAATATCCGCCTGAGTACCATTTTAGAACTGGCACAGCAACACAACCTGCCGCTGCCTGCTAATAATGAAGCCAGACTGCGTCCATTTGTTCAGATCAGCGAACGCCAACCGGGGGTGATGGCTTTTATTGAAAAGTTTAATATCCCAATGAGTGTATTGGTTGATCTGGAGGCCTGCCGGCGCATTGCGCATGAAGCCGTTTTGGATGCTGCTGCTGAAGGAATTGATTACCTTGAACTTCGTTTCAGCCCCTGGTTCATGGCAGAAGCGCATGCACTGCCGCCGCAAGGGGTGGTGGAAGCGGTGATAGATGGCATAGCATCCGGGTCCGCTCAGGCAGGTATTCTTGTTAAACTGCTGGGTATTCTCAGCCGCACCTATGGTGCAGTTGTGGCTAAGCAAGAACTGGAAGCGCTGCTGCCCTATCACGATAAAATCACCGGGTTGGATCTGGCTGGGGATGAGGCGAATTTTCCGGTGGAATTGTTCCAGGAGCATTTTCATCTGGCACAGGAAGCAGGCTGGCAAATTACCGTGCATGCCGGAGAGTCTGCCGGCCCGGAGAGTATTTGGAAGGCAATCGAGTTATTAGGCGCCCAACGGATTGGGCATGGTCTGGCTGCAGTAAGGGATGAACGTTTGATGGACAGGTTGTTTGAACACCAGATAGGGATTGAAGCGAACCTGACCAGCAATGTGCAGACCAGTTCAGTGACAGATTATGCCAGTCATCCGCTGCGTATATTCCTGGAAAATGGTTTATTGGCTACCATTAACAGTGATGATCCGGGTATCAGTGGGATCAATTTGCGTTATGAATATGATGTAGCAGCACCGCTGGCCGGTTTAACCGAAGCGCAAATTCGCCAGGCACAATTAAACGCATTGGAAAGCGCCTTTCTGAAACCAAAAGAAAAACAGGAACTTTTGCGAAAAAAACAATCTCCCGGGTGATTTGAAACCATAGGTTGTGTGAGCCGTCTTTTAAACGGTCATTAATTATTCAATCGCTGCTTACCCAGATATTACCGGGTTTAAAAATTCCCTGGACGATGCCCACTATTTGAACCTGAGTATTCCATTCTGTTTCATCAATGGAGTAGGATTGGTTTGCCGGATTCTTACTTTCGGCATGCAGATGAATTTGGCGGCCGGTATTCTCAAAGCGTTTCAGTGTGGATCGAGGTGCTGCGCCATCCATAAAAAATTGAGCTGCGACGATGTCACCTGAAGACGCCGTATCCTGGCGGCGGATGAGGACATAGTCATTATTTTCGATATTGGCCATGTCCATACTATCTCCGCGTACTTTCAATACAGCGTAATCAACGCCTGCCAGTAAACGAATGGCGCGTTGACCAGGAAAAAGAGAAAAGAGCTGGTAGGTACCGCCTTCAATGACAAAACTATTTTGTTCGGCAGCCAGAGGGATGGTTTCAACGGTATCGCACGAGTCTTCCAGGTCTGCTAATGGTCCGGCGGGAATGACATTAAAAATATCCAGACTGGGATGACTGCTGCTGTATAATACCGCTGGGTCAAATAAGTTCATGATAGGCAGCGCAGGTTGATTGGTGCTGCTCCGAAAACTATTCATGTTTTCCTGTTGAAATCCGGTTGGGACTTGCGGGGCGTATTTGATTTCCTGCATAAAAGCTTTCATTTCAGCTTGCATGTGCCGCAAACGGAAAGCATACCAACCGGCATTACCAATCAGGGGGTGATGTTGTAACATTTCATAAACATTCATAGCATGCTGCCAGTTTTGCAAAATGCGGGCACGGGTCTTTCCCAATTGAATTTGCAGGCAACCCATCAACCAGAAAGCGGTTGCAAAGGTTTTTTGGCTGGCTTCATCACTGGGTTGGCAGTTTTGCAGGATGTTCACAGCCTGTTCGATGTGTTTGTATGCCCGCGCAAATAAGCCTTGTTTAGCGTTGAGGATTGCCAGCTCAATACGTGACAAAGCACGCTCCAACGGCGCATTCAGCGCATCACTAATTTCCAATAATTCCCTGGCATAGGTTTCAAGCAGTTTTTCGTTCGTCGGATCTGCTTGCTGGGTTCGTTTGTATTCCAGCATCAATAAACGTAAGGCATATTGCATTTGATCAATGGTATGGTCGTCTTGTAGAATTTGCCAGGCGGAATCGATGGTACGCATAGGGTAAGTATAGTCTTGAATTTCTGAATTGAAAATAAATTTTGACATAAATTTTGGCAAGGATATTTGTGATGGATTGAGAAGACTATTGTGTTTATGACGCAGGTTGAAAGAGGATTCTATGAGGCGGATTGTTTGGGATCAAGTTAATGGTTTTTTAGTCTATTTGGTGATGGAAAAGCTGAGAATTGTGAAGAATGTGTGAAGGTTTTCTGCAGAAGTGATAAATTTATAAGCATTTTTGGATGACGGCATCTATAATACAGATATGGCAACAATACTTTTAATAGAAGATGAACGTGAGTTGGCGCGGGTTCTAACCTCTTATCTGGAAAATGCAGGGCATGTGGTGCTTTATGCTGCACGCGGGGATGATGGGTATATGCTATGGCAGCAAAAGAAACCCGACCTGGTCCTGTTGGATTTAAACCTGCCGGGGATGGATGGTTTGGATGTGGCAAAGGAGATCCGTCGTCAGGCAGAAACACCCATCATTATGGTGACAGCGCGTGTGGAAGAAATTGACAAATTAATTGGTTTGGAATTAGGCGCGGACGATTATGTAAGCAAGCCTTTCTCGCCACGGGAAGTGGTAGCGCGGATAAAAACTGTGCTGCGCCGTTCGGGTAGTGCACAGGTTAAGGCTCAAATTCTGCGCGTGTCTGACCTGGAAATTGACCTGGATGGTCACCTGGCTTTGCGTAATGGTGTTTCAATTGAGCTAACGCCAACAGAATTCAATATTCTGGTAGTTCTGGCAACACAGCCGGGAAGAGTATTCAGCCGGATGCAGCTTTTACAGGCGGTTCAACCGGACGCATATGCCTACGAAGGATATGAACGTACCGTGGATGCGCATATCAAAAATTTGCGACACAAATTAGAACTTAACCCCAAAGAGCCGGTTTATGTAGAAACAGTGTTTGGGGTTGGATACCGTTTCAGTAAAACAGGTTAAGTCTATGCGCTGGAGAATCCTAATTTCATTTATATTGGTGGTGACCGTAGCCCTGGCTTCGGTTGCTTTTTTTGCTCAACGCGCGGCAACCACGCAATTGGCTAATTTTTTTGGACGCGGCGGTTGGCTGGGGGCGGAAGAATTGGTAATTGCGCTGGAAGATTACTATGCGGAAAATGAGAGCTGGGATGGTGTGGAATCGATTTGGCCTGCGCGTAGTTCTGCATCCGCACAAACCGGCGGACAGGGCGCTGGACCAGGTTCAGGACAGGGAAATGGACAGGGATCCGGACAAGCCGGAGGAAATCCCGGTATTGGCGGACCACCAATGCTCTTAAGGCTTGCTGATGTAGACGGGACGATTTTGTATGGTTATGAAAATGGCGAAATCGGTACCCAGGTTGCTGTTGAAGTTCTGGAAACCGGGACCCGGTTAGAGGTGGGGAGTGCGCTGGTCGGTTATTTATTACCGCCGGAAAATTCCAACCTACCCGGAAGTGGGTTCGAAGAAGCGTTGCTGCAAATTATTCAGGAGGCTTCATTACAGGCTGCCTGGATCTCCGGTATTATTGCACTATTGCTGGCCCTGGTGCTTTCGGCGTTGTTGATTAAGCCCATAAAATCGCTGGTATCGGGCGCCGGGGAACTGGCGCGCGGGAATCTGGCACACAGGGTAAGCGTGAAGCAGCCGCGGGAACTAGCCATGTTGGGGAATGCCTTTAACCACATGGCTGAATCTCTGGAACGAGCTGAACGGAACCGGCGAGCGATGACCGCAGACATTGCGCATGAATTACGTACGCCGTTATCGGTTCAGAGAGCGCAATTGGAGGCATTGCAAGATGGTATTTATCCGCTGGCAATGGAGAATATTGAGCCGGTGTTTGCCCAGAATCTGCTGTTGACCCGCCTGGTGAATGATTTGCGTACATTGGCACTGGCGGATGCGGACGTTTTAAATTTGGAAAAAAGAAGGATTAGCCCTTATCAACTGGTTGTGGATACCACGGCCCGTTTTCAGGCACAGGCGGCAGAGAAGCGAATTAATCTGCAGGCAGCGGGTATTGAAAATCTATGTGTAGAAGCCGATCCGGAACGTTTACAACAAGTGCTGCACAACTTGCTGCACAATGGTTTACGGCACACACCGGAAAATGGTTGGATGCGATTTGAGCTGGGACGGGATGGCAATGAAATGACTCTGACGATCCGTGACAGCGGGCCGGGTATACCGGAAGAATCTCTGCCGTTTATATTCGATCGCTTTTACCGCGCCGATAAGGGCAGGGATCGTGAGCAAGGCGGCAGTGGTCTCGGGTTGGCGATTGCAAGGCAGTTGGTTGAGGCGCACGGCGGCAGCCTGACGGCAGCCAATCATCCCGAAGGCGGGGCGGTGTTTACCATGCGATTGCCTCTGGTTTGAACTGCAGAAAAACAATTGTTTAAACGTAGAGTGCATGGTGACGCCGATCGACCATGCACTCTTAGGGAGGAGAAGAAAATAGCTTTTGAAAAAAATTTGTTTAAATCACAACAGTGCGGGATTATACACCCATGCTGTAAAGAGCGCAGGAACATTTGTCATACAATTGCTCGTTGGAAAGCATAATCGGTATTGGACAACAGACCTATTTTTGCAAATTAATACCTTTTTATCCGAAAGAAAAAAGACTGACCTTTGAATGGCTTGTCTTTAAAAAATAGAGTAGAATTTATGTATCACTTCAATCACTTTTTCACATAGACATTTGGAGGAATGATGTATCAGAAAGTAACGATTGTGGGAAATTTAGGACGAGATCCTGAAATGCGTTATACCCCTTCCGGGCAAGCTGTGACCAGTTTCCCTGTTGCAACAAATCGCGTTTATACCGGTTCCGATGGACAGAAAGTAAAAGAGACCACCTGGTTCCGTATTTCAGCCTGGGGAAAACAGGCGGAAAATTGTAATAACTACCTGCATAAGGGCAGCAAGGTGCTGGTTGAAGGCCGTTTGGTACCCGATCCGCAGACCGGCGCCCCACGTATTTTTACCCGCCAGGATGGAACTACTGGCTCCAGCTTTGAATTATCAGCCATTGATATCAAATTTATGGACAGTAAGTCGGATAGCGAATCTGGTCCTGCCGGTGAAGAAACTGGTGGCGGCGAGGAAGATATTCCGTTCTAAAGAGAACAAATAATGGAAGAAGAAAAACAAGGAAAGCCTGGCTTTCCGCCTTTGCATTTGCCTTCCGATTTACGGGCACACTACAGTAACCTGGCACGCATCAGCCATACTCCGGCTGAAATGGTCGTGGATTTTGCTGCCATGCTGCCAGGTGTAAGACCCGAAGTGGTGGCACGGATTTTAATGTCTCCAGTGGCTGCTAAGATGTTCTGGCATGCGCTGGGTGAAAACCTGGCGCGTTATGAAGCCACTTTTGGCCCGATACAAATTCCGAATAACTCGAATCTGGCACAGGATCTTTTTCGCAATATTCACCCCCCAGACAAACCAGAAAAACCAGAAAAAACTGAACCGCCCGAAAGCGAGGAATAGTGGATCGTTTTATGCATCTCTCGGAATTTGTACATGAGAATTTTGACGCCCGTAATCAGGCACGTGATAAGGCATTGACACAGGCGCGCCAGGTGATTCGGCACGCTTCCCAGGCCATCCGCGCTATTCATCGCATGGAAGTGGATAATGCCCAGGAACATGTGTCCGAGTCGCGTAAGCTGGTGAACCAGTTGAAAGCCGATCTGGCTGGGTATCCGGATTTGTTTTATGCGGGCTATACCCAGGATGCGTTGAAAGAATACGTAGAAGCGGTAGTGACCTGTGCTTTGATCCAGAACCAGGAATTGCCTTTGCCGGGTGAAATCGATGTGGAAGCCGCCGTATACCTGAATGGCCTGGCCGAGGTGGTGGGAGAACTGCGCCGGCGCTGTATGGATATTCTGCGTTTGGGTTATTCGGATGATGCTGAACGTTTGTTGGGGCTGATGGATGAAATCTATGCGCTATTAATCACTGTAGACTATCCGGATGCGCTCACCAATGGTTTACGCCGCCAAACTGACCTGGCTCGTGGTATTGTGGAGCGGACCCGCGGCGATATTACCATCAGCATTCGTGAGAATCGTTTGACCCAGGCCATGCAACAGCTTTCCCGCCAGCTCTTAAATGAGGATCTGACGGGTGCAGTGCCAGGGATGGTTGAGGACGAGGGTTGAGAAAACGCACCATTCGCGCTTCAGAACTGGGTACTTATTTGTTTTGCAAACGCGCCTGGTGGTATCAACTGCAAGGGGTTGAATCCAAAAATCAACAGGAAATGGCCGGAGGATTCAGTTATCATCGCCGGCATGGGAAATTGGTAATGCGGTCCATCCTGCTGCGTGCGGCGGGATGGATTTTCCTGCTGCTGGCTGTGTTTTTTTTCGTCAGCTGGTTGACACAACTGGCTTTGCGGTGAGCTTATGATCGTTCTGGCGCTGATTGTATTAGCGCTGGCCGTGTTCCTGTTTTGGAAGAGTGGTCGACAGCGCCAGGAGAGTGGGGTACCCAATGGGCGGATTATTTATTCGGACCCCGAGTTGTGGGGAAAAGCAGAGAAACCGTTTTTTGATGTGGAAACGCAGTTAACCGGTAAGCCGGATTACCTGGTGAAGCAGGATGATTTTTTGATTCCGGTGGAGGTCAAGAGCAGTTTTGCGCCTACCGAACCGTATGCCAGCCATGTGTACCAGTTATTGGCGTATTGTTTTTTGGTAGAACGCGCCAGTGGCGTGCGGCCACCGTATGGTATTTTGCAATACCGCAACCGGACCTTTGCGATCGATTACACGGATGAACAGAAAGGAGCGCTGCTGGAACTGCTGGAGGAGATACGCGCCGATGAGCGCATTGGGGAGATGGAGCGCTCACATGAGGAATCGGGACGCTGTGTGAAATGCGGATTCCGGGATGTGTGTAATCACCGGTTGTAGGGGAGGAGTTTAGCGACGAAGTTACACGAAAAAAACCATAAAGGAATACAAAAATTTATTATAGATATATAATATCCTTTTGGTGCGGTCCCTCACCGAGTGGCTGGAGTATCCGGGGGATTATTCTCGGTTCCGGGAAGGGAAGGAGATGAGTTGAAATCATGGCAAATCTTTCAATCAAAGCCGGGTGTGTTGGGTGATTCTGTATACCCGTATGCATTGACGTAGACAAGTTTTTCTAGTAGAACAAAGTAGAACAAATTGGAGGTATTATGGAAAATTTATTTTCAACACAGGTTGCCATCATTGGCGCCGGGCCGACAGGTTTGGAATTAGCTGTTGCCTTAAAACGGGCAGGAATTGCCCATCTGATCTTTGATGCCGGGCAGATTGGACACACGCTCACCTGGTGGCCGCGCAACACACATTTTTACAGCACTTCCGAGCGGATAGCCATCTCGGGGATGCCTTTGCAGGTTCACGACCAGCAGCATCCCACCGGAGAACAGTATCTGGCGTATCTGCGCGGGGTGGTAGAAAGTGTTGATTTGCAGGTGAATACATTTGAGCCGGTAACGCGCATTTTTAAGCTTGACGAAGGTTTTCTCGTTGTCACTGAGACGATCCGGGGAACGCACCGTTATACCGTACAGCAGGTAGTATTGGCCACCGGCGGGATGGCAGGGCCACGTTTGCTGGATATCCCCGGTGAGGATTATCCACACGTCAGCCATTATCTGGACGATCCGCATTTTTATTTTCGCAAGGATTTACTGGTGGTTGGCGGGCGTAATTCGGCTGTGGAATATGCCTTACGCTGCTGGCGGGCTGGCGCACGGGTAACTCTCAGCTACCGTAAACCCGAATTGCCCAAGGCTTCCATCAAACCCGCCCTGATGCAGGATATCGAGACCGTTGTGCGGGATGGTAAAATCCGCTTCCTGCCTGCTACTATGCCGGTAGAAATTACCCCATTCGAGGTTATTCTTGCGCCTACTGATGAAAATGGCCAACCCACAAAGGACGAAACTACCAGCCTGCCGTTTGATTTTGTACTGGTATGCAGTGGTTATGTAGCGGATATGGGGTTATTTGAACAGCTAGAAGTGACCTTACAGGGTGAAGAACAGGTGCCGGTATATAACCCGGACACGATGGAAACGGATGTGCCGGGTGTGTATGTATTGGGTACGGCGGTTGGCGGCACGCAGAAAAAATTCAGCCTGTTTATTGAAACGTCGCATGTACATGTTTCTCGCATTCTGGCCGCATTACAAGCCAGTGGAAGCTGATATAATTAACAAACGATGACAGCACAGCCCAAACCTCCGCTAAAATTTGCCATTGTTACGCATCCTTCACAACCGGAAGTGGCTGTCGAAGCTGCTGAGGTTGTATCTCTGTTAAAATCCATGCGAGCGGATGCTGTTTATCAAAATCTTATCTATGATGCTGATTTACGCAGTCATTTGAACAATGGTGATGTAGATGTGCTGATTGCCCTGGGTGGTGATGGTACCATGTTGCGCGCCGGTCACCTGGCAGCACCTTTGAATATCCCGATATTAGGGATTAACCGTGGGCGTTTTGGTTTTTTAATGGAAATTGGGCAAGACGACTGTCCATCGCGTTTGCAGCAATTGATGGAAGGCAAGTATTGGCTGGAAAATCGCATGATGCTGCGCTGCGTGCATATTCACAAGGGTGAAGTTATGGGCGAATGGCACGTACTGAATGAGGTGGTGGTATGCCGCGGTCAGTTTGTGCGCCCTATCCAGTTAAAGGCCAGCCTGGATGGTTACCTTTTAGCCTCTTACAGCGCCGATGGCCTGATAGCAGCCACGCCAACCGGTTCAACCGGTTACGCTCTGGCAGTAGGCGGGCCGATATTGCCCCCGGAATTGCGTAATTTTCTGATTGTGCCGGTGGCGCCGCATCTTTCGATGAATCGTTCCATCATTCTGGCAGAAGAAGCCTGCGTGACCATTACTGTTAATACTACACATCAGGCAGTATTAAGCGCAGATGGGCAGGCACCGGTATTTCTGGAGGATGGCGATACCGTAGAAGTCACTGTCAGTCAGCATTCGGTTCCTTTTGTGCGTTTTCAGGATCCAGGTTATTTTTATCGAAATCTGAATAAATATATGGAACAAAATCCCATTTTAGGTGGCTGAGTATGAGCGAAAACATCGAAAACAAGACTTTTTGTTACAAACATCCCGAGCGTGAGACTTCGCTGCGTTGTAATCGCTGTGAGCAGCTCATTTGTACCCAATGCGCCGTCTTAACCCCCACCGGTTACCGCTGCAAGGATTGCGTACGCGGTCAGCAGAAGGTATTTAATACCGCTCAGGTTCAGGATTATATTTTTGGAATTGCCATTGCGGCTTTGCTGGGTTATTTGGGGGCAATACTGGTGCGTTTTGTTGGGTTCTTTGTTTTTTTTGTTTCGCCGGCAATCGGTGTGGGAATTGCCGAAGCTGTTCGTTGGGTGGTTAGACGCAGACGAGCCAAGAGCCTATATCAGTCGGTGACTGCGGCTGCGGTGATTGGGGCGTTATTTAACAGCCTTCCAGCTTTATTGGGATTGTTGTTTGGTTCTTTCGACCTGTTTGGTTTGCTGTGGAGTGGTATTTATATCGCTTTTATGGCCGGATCATTGTATATGCGCTTATCCGGTATTCAAATCAGAAGATAATTTGCGGAAGAGATTATGCTTGTAGAACTGCGCATCACCAATTTTGCCATTATTGATCATCTGGAACTGGAATTCGGCAATGGACTGATCACCTTTACCGGTGAAACCGGGGCTGGAAAGTCGATTATTCTGGATGCAATTGAAGCTTTGGTGGGCGGGCGAGTGGATTCAACCAGTATCCGCGCCGAAACGGAGCGGGCCACCCTGGAAGCAGTTTTTCGATTGACAGATCATAACCGGCCGTTTCTCACCAGTCTGTTAGAGCCGGATGAATTGATGGATGATCCCAATTATATAACTTTAGGCCGTGAAATCCGCCGTGAAGGGCGCACGATTGCGCGAGTGAATGGACGTACGGTAAATGTTTCCCTTTTACGAGACCTGGGTGCTTATCTGGTGGATATTCATGGTCAATCCGAACATCTTTCGCTGCTCAATGTGCGTAAACACCTGGCTCTGCTGGATCGTTTTGCGGTGAGCAGCGCTGCTTTGCAGGACTACCAGCAAGTCTACCGGATGTACCGTAAAGTGCGCCGTGAGTTGGAAGACCTGATCCAAAAAGAGAAAGACGCCGAACGCCGCACCGAGCTTTTACAATTTCAGGTTGATGAAATCGAGAACGCCAGACCGGTTCCCGGAGAAGAAGGGGAATTAAAGGAAGAGCGCAACCGGTTGGCGAATGCTGAAAATTTAGCCGAATCCGGGCGCACTGCATTGGCGTTTCTGGACGAAGGCGAACCGGAAATGCCGACTATCAGTGAATTGACCGGCCAGTTAGTGCATGCCATTTCCGGGTTGGTGAAAATTGACCCGGCGCGCAACAACCTGGCTGAGCAAGCTGACCAGATCGCTGTGCTTGTGGATGAATTGGCGCGAGATATAAGAGCCTACCTGGAAGAAGTGGAGTTTAACCCACGCCGCCTGGAATTTATTGAAGAGCGTTTGGAATTATTGCGTAACCTGGAAAGAAAGTATGGCGGCAGTTTGGAACAAGTGCTGGCGTATGCGCAGAATGCCAGTGAAGAGCTGGAAAAGATTGCGCATGCCACAGAACGAATTGCTGTTTTAACGGAAGAAGAAAAGAAACTTTTACCGCAGATAAAGCAAAAAGCGGAAGCCTTGTCCACTCAGCGTAAACAAGCCGCAAAGGTTTTAGGGCGAGGAGTGGAGAAGGAATTGAATGATCTCAGCATGGCCGGCGCCCGTTTTGAGGTTGGTTTTACCGCCCAGGCGGATGAGCAGGGTCTGCCATGGGGAGATGGGCAGCGGGTGCACTTTGATGAAAATGGGATAGATCAGGTGGAGTTTTTGATAGCACCTAATCCCGGTGAAGGGTTGAAGCCAATGGTAAAGATCGCCTCCGGAGGTGAAACCGCGCGCCTGATGCTGGCCCTCAAACGGGTTCTGACGCAGGCTGATGAAATACCTACCCTGATCTTTGATGAAATCGATCAGGGGATTGGGGGTAGAGTTGGTTTTGTGGTTGGCGAAAAACTCTGGCAGTTGGCACGGGATCATCAGGTTTTGTGTGTAACGCATTTGCCGCAATTGGCGGCTTTTGGTGACCAGCATTACCGGGTACTAAAAACGGTTAAAGAAGAGCGCACTCAAACCCGAGTGGAAATGATGGGCTTTGAAGAACGCCGCAAGGAACTGGCTCAAATGTTAGGCGCTCTGAGTGAAGCTCACCTGACCACTGCGGAAGAAACCCTGCGTACTGCGCAGGCACGCACCCGGGCTTTTCTGCAAAAGCAAAGCCCAAGGATCTGAGAGGGAACCTATGGGTGGTGAGAAACGTTTCAGTATTCGTCTCCTGGGAACCCCCAAATTGTTTTGGAATGGAAAACAGGTTTCTATTCAACGGCGTATGGCGCGTATTCTGGTTTATTACCTGGCCTGCCAGCATAGTGACGTGAGTCGCAGTGAACTTATGAACCTGCTATGGCCGGAAGAATTAAATGCACGCCGTAATTTAAGAGATCTATTGAGCAAATTGCGCTCAGAATTACCCTCACCGGATTTGATTATTACTGATCGGGATTGGATTCGTCTTGATTTTGATCAAACCGAAGTAGATGTACTTGTTTTCGAAGAGGCTTACCGTCAACTCACCTTACCATTTCTTTCTTTGGAGAACCGTCCGTTACCGGAACCGGTTTTTGAAAAAATGATCTCAGCAGTCAACATGTGGGATGCACCTCAATTTATGAATGGCATCAGTATTCTGGATAATGATGATTTGGAAACCTGGCTTTCGGATAAACATCAGGTACTATTGGATCACCGTTTGGATTTGATGCTACGATTAAGTTCACACCTGACCAATACACATGATTGGGACGGCGCATTACAGTGGTTGGATGAGATTGTGGCATTAGATGACCATTTTCAATATCCGAAAGCTGTATATGCCCGTCTGGATGCGCTTTATCATCTGGAGCGACTCAACCAGGCCCTGGATTATGCCCGTCAGGTGGAAGAAGTTTGGGGTCCGGAGGGTTTAGCCAACTATACCAGTCAATTTAAGATGCTGGTAGAACGAATTCAAAAAGAACGCAGCAGCCGGCCGGCTAACCGCCCGGCTTTTTCCAAGAAAACGGCACCTTTGGTGCCATTCACCGGGCAAACTGAAGTGATGGAACAATTGCGCAAAGCGTTTTTCCGTGGCAATATGGTTTGTCTGACAGGTGTAGCGGGAATTGGCAAAAGCCGTATTATTCAGGAATTTGAACAGCAATTTGCTAAGAATGCTTTTTTTGTAAAACTGTGCTGTTTGCGGGTGGAAAAAGATATTCTTTTTCACCCTCTGGTGGATTGGATGCGTAAGGAAGTGGCCCCTGAACAATGGAAAAAGATGGAATCTTTTTGGGTGGCTCAGTTGCAACCTATTCTTCCGGAATTACAGCGTATTTTGCCGCTTTCATCCATGACGTATGATTCTATGGTGGATAATCAGCGCCGCAGTATTTTTGAAGCGATACGACAGCTCTTAATACAGATCGCAAACAATCGTAAAATAGTCATTGTATTGGATGACGCGCATTGGAGCGATGCTGAAACTATTGCATTTCTGGATTATTTGTTTTTACGCGGTTTTTTTGAAGAATCGGGTTTGCTGATTAATGCATTTCGCGAGATGGAGACAACCGCCCACTTCAAAGAGTTTTTACAAGTACGCTCCTGGCAGAATCAAATGATTCCTTTAACCGTGCAGCCAGTGCGGGTGGAAGACGTATCTCAAATTGCTCTGTCCGTTTTGCGTGCCCCAATTTCCTCAAAGGCGGCCAATCAATTGATGGATGCCACCGGAGGGGTACCGCTATTTGTAATTGAATCGCTTCGGGCGATCATTGAACTTTCTATTCAACAGGTAAACGGGATGTGGCAGCGTATTCCGTTATCCGGTGTTGTGCATGCGGTCTTTCGAGATCAGCTTGGGCGACTTTCCAGTAACGCCCGGCAGATTTTAAACAGCGCAGCTGTAATTGGGCGGGAATTCACATTTTCTTTTCTGTCTTCAGCTACAGGTTTGGATAACCTAACCCTGGTATCCGGTCTGGAAGAGTTGCAAGAGCAGGGATTTATCCGGTTATCGCAAAGTCCGTATGCCGAAAATCAATATTGTTTTTGCCAGCAATTATTACAGGAAGTAGCCAGCCTGGAAATCAGTGAAACACGGCGGCAGATGATTTTTCTGCATCTGGCACAAATGCTTGAATCTGAACTGGAAGCGCGACCCAATGACCCTATCCTGATATCTCGAGCCGCCGCTTACTATGCCGACGGCGGACAATCGTTGAAAGCATTCCGTTACTGGTTAAAGGCTGCTAAGTTAAAGATCTTTAGTGGGGATGGTAGAACTTCTTTTGAAGCGTATCAAAATGCGCAAATGATTGTACGTACACGCGGGTTTGATATATCCCATGAACAAATCTATGAATTGTATGTAGGTTGGGGAGAACAGGCCCTTTTGCGTTATGATATGGGAACAGCCAATGAGTGTTTTAATAACGCTATTCTCGAAGGACAGCGCAGGTCGGATGATCTATTATTGGGTAGTGGTTATAGCGGCATGGCTCATTTGTATGCCATGCGTGGTTTACCGGTTCAGGCTGCTCAATATGCAGAGCGGGCAATCTATTATTTACGTGACGGTCCATTGGATGAATTAATCAAGGCGCGTACCCGGCAATCCATCTTTTCGGCACAACAATCCAATATCACCCAGGCTCTGATAGAGATAGACAACGCACTGCAATTAGCGAACCTGGCAGCTACACCGGCGGAGTGTTATGCCTTAACCAATGCCTATCACCAGGCGACCATTCTATTTATTTTGCATGCTGATATACCGGACGCGTTGAAGTTTGCCCGGAAAACCGCTGATTTGGCAGCAGAATCTGGTGTCAGTGAGTTGAAATTAAAAGCTGAATTAGGCCTGGCAATGGCGGCTTTTGCCGGTGGACAAAATTTACTGGCTATGCAGCATTGTGGTACAGCCATGCAGCTCTCAGAGGCTAATTATATTTGGTGGTATGCTTTACAAACCACCCTGTTGGCAGCGAAGATTTCCCTGGCTTTGGGACGCAGCTCAAATTGCCTGGAGCATATCCAGAATGCAATGAATCTTGCTGATCTTTACCAGAATCAACATGTACATGGTGATCTCTTTAATTTGAAGGGAAAGCTCTATCTTAGTTTTGGCGATTATAAAACCGCATTAGCTTGTTTTGAAGAAGGATTATTGTTGAGCAGGCAAATGCAAGTTATGGCGATTAACCAGCATGGCCTCGGGTTAACGCGTTGCTTGCTCGGAGATTTGGATGGTGGTCTTTTTCAATTACGAGAAGCGATTCGGGTGTTTGAATTGTGGGGGTTGAGAAAGTATGAGTGGGAAGCGCGCGCGCATCTAGCATTGATCCTTTATCAAAACGGTCAGGTGGAGAACGCGTTAAATGAAATTACCCGGGTAACTGCAGAATCAGTGCGGATGGGCACAGCCGGCGCCGGTAGCGCGTCGGCGTATATTCAGGCAATGGAAGCCATTAAACAAGAGAAACCGGTTTTTGCCCGTGAGGCAATCCAGAATTTGATGGATATGGCCAACCGTGAAGGGGGGCTGTGGTTGCGCTGGCATGCCGTTCATTTAGGTGTTTTAGCCTGTAAAAACTTAAACCAACCGATAGAAGATTGTTTACTCAAACAGGAGGAAGTGTTGGTATTGTTGGGACAAATGCAATCCAAAGAGATTGTCGCTCAGTTGGACCCTGAAAATCCACCTATTGTCGCGTTGACGTAGACGGAAAAAGCCAAAAACTGGTTTTTTTGTCTACGCCTTGTCAACGCCCACCGCGTATAAATAAGTTATCGATAACATTAAGCGTTGGGGGTTGAGCTGCAGGGGACTCATCCCAAATAGAGGTCGGTAGTGTGTAGGGGAAATCACTATCGACCTTTTCTTTGTATAAGCACAAGGAAAGGGATTTGAAGTTATAAGGACGCTTTTTAGATAACGCCCTCTCAGAACAGATTCAGTCATCTTTCAAAAATGCAATTGTAACCCCGTCGCCGCCCTCGCGTTCGGTGCCGCTTTCCCAGCGTTGTATATATTTGGATTTGCTCAGGTTTTCGCGAATTACCTGACGTAGACGACCGGTACCTTTGCCATGAATAATGCGTACGAAGGGCATACCAGCCAGGTAAGCGGATTCGATAAAGCGTTCCTGTCCTTCCACAGCTTCCTCAGCCAGTTGGCCGCGCAGGTCCAATTCCATTCCCGGTGAAGGGTGCATGATGGTGGCAGTGGAATGGTTCTGGTTTTCTTCCATTTGTTCCAGCGCTTTGCGTACCCGGGTACTAACTTTGGGGCTGGTGTTTTTTTCTTCTTCGAGCCTGGCAGATTTTTCACCGGGGCGTTGAATATCAGTCAGGGTGGCGCGCACACGTAAATTCCCCACCATTACTTCAACATCGGTATCGGTGATAGCGGTTACAACACCCTGCATGCCCAGCGAGCGCACCAGGATTTTTTCTCCAAGGCGCAGTGGCTGGCGCTGAGAAGCGGGTGTGGTGGATTTCCGGATGACTGGTTCTTGCACTTCGGCTTGAACTTCTTCTAAATCAGTTTCAATGGTCTTTAATGCTTCCAGCGGTTGGCGTGCACGGGCAAGATCTTTGCGCAGCGTTTCAAGTTCGCGTTGTAATTGGTTGGTTTCGTCTTCAGCCTGTTGACGTGCTTTTTCCAGAATCGCCAGGCGTTCATCCTCGATTTTTTCCATGCGCTCGTTTAATTTGCGTTCCTGCTGGCGAGCCTGAATGCGCGATTTCTCGGCGTTGTGACGTTCTTTGCGCGCAATGCTGCGCTGACGATGGATTTCATCCAGCAGATCTTCGGCACGCAGTTCACTGGGGTCCACCATGCTGCGCGCATCTTCAATGATTTCCTTAGGCAGCCCCAGGCGTTCACTGATGGCGAGCGCGTTGGAACGCCCTGGTAAACCAATCATTAAATTATAGGTTGGGCGCAGCGTGCGCAGGTTGAATTCCATACTGGCATTGACCACACCGGGTGAACCGTGCGCAAATGCTTTTAGCTCAGGGTAGTGTGTGGCAATCATGCAGGTAATCCGGTTGCGGATCAAGTAGGCTAACAGGGCGCGTGCCAGTGCAGAACCTTCCTGTGGATCGGTGCCAGAACCAAGTTCATCAAATAAGACCAGGCTGCGTGCATTGGCGTTTTTGAGAATGCGGGTGATGTTGGTGATATGCCCGGAAAAGGTAGAGAGTGACTGCTCAATGGATTGTTCATCGCCAATATCGGCGTAAATATCGTCAAAAATACTGATTTGAGAACCGGATTGGGCGGGAATATGCAGCCCGGATTGAGCCATTAAAGCCAATAAGCCAATGGTTTTAAGCGTGACAGTTTTTCCACCGGTATTGGGGCCGGTAATAACCAAGCCGAAGGTTCTCTCATCCATTTCCACATCGATGGGCACCACGGTTGTTTGATCCAAAAGCGGATGACGCGCTTGACGCAAACGGATACTGCTGCCGGGGTGATCTTCTCCACGCGGCTGAATACCAACCAGAACCGGTTCGGAAGCATTCAGATCTTCGGCAAATTTTGCCATCATCAATGCCTGGTCGAGTTTGGCCAGTGCATACACAATGTCACGGATGCGTACGACCTCGGCACCGATTTCGTCGCTCAGTTCCAGCAGAATACGGCGGATCTCATCGCGCTCTTCCAGGTGCAGCTCATGCCAGCGGTTATTTAATTCTACCGTGGCAAGCGGTTCCACAAAGAGGGTTGCACCTGAAGCCGATTGATCGTGTATGATGGCTTTGATGCGTCCTTTAAACTCAGCCCGCAACGGAATGACGTAACGCCCGTTGCGCTGGGTAATGATAGGTTCCTGAAGCATGGAGACCTTGTGGGGGTCGGCAATCATTTGTTGCAGACGGCTCATCAGGCGGTCGTAGGCTACTTTGATTTCACTACGAATGGATGAAAGGCGAGGAGAGGCATTATCGGCTACTTCACCGCGGTCATTAATTACCCGTGAAATGGTTTCAATTATTCCGGCAGGCGGCGGCAGTTCTGCGCCTAACTGAGACAGCAGCGGTAATTTTTCACCGTTATCGATCAGTGTTCGGCTCAGGTCTCGGGCGGCGGCCAGGGTGTATTTAATTGAAAGTAGTTCATTAGGCTCCAGCAGGCCATGCTGGGCAGCGCGGTTGGCGAATGGGCGAATATCGCGGCTGCCGCCAACACTTATATCGCCATTTTGACTGAGTAGTAAACGTGTCTCACTGGTTAGAGCCTGACGGTCCAGGGCTTCTTGCAGGTCCCGAGTGGGGCGTAGATTGCGTGCCAGTTCGGCAGAAGCGCTGAAAGCGGCATAAGCAACCAATTTCTCCAGCACTTTGTGATATTCCAGAGTAAATAAAGACTTTTGATCCATCATAACGATGCGAGTTTACCATAAAAGGAGTTGAAATTGTGCCCTTTAACCGAAAGACCCGCCGAATGGGGGTGAAGGCACAGGCCAACTGGGCAGTATGTGGTGTGTTCAAAATAGAAAAAGCAGGAATTGAGAGAAGTATCCGGTATTAACCCTGGTTCCCAATTCCTGCTTTCAAACCCTCCAATTGTACACGAATGTTGTAAGCTGAATCTGTAAGATGGGTATTTATTTTTTTGGAGGTCACATGGATGCCAAACTTTTTAATTGTGTTGGAAGGAAAACCGAATGAAACCAATCATCACAGTGGTTAATTTATCCAAAACCTATCGGGTAACACAGCGCGAACCGGGGTTGGGCTCTGCATTGCGCAGCCTGCTAAAACCGCAATTTATGGCTGTGGATGCCGTAAAGTCTGTTGATTTTCTTGTGGAGCCGGGTGAGATGGTGGCTTTAATTGGCCCAAATGGGGCAGGGAAAACAACCACACTCAAGATGCTTACCGGGTTACTGCAACCCAGTGGGGGGCAAGTATTGGTGGCAGGGTATGAACCTGGTCGGCGGCAGAATGATTTTCTGACTCAGATCAGTATTGTGTTGGGAAATAAAAGCCAGATGTTGTGGGATATCCCCCCTTTGGATACCTTTCACGTGTTGGGAGAAATTTATCGGGTACCGCGCACGGTACTTAACCAGCGCATAGACGAATTGGTAGCGCTGCTGGATATGGGTGATATTTTGCGTAAACCGGTGAGAAACCTTTCGCTGGGTGAACGGATGAAATGTGAACTGGTTGCCAGTCTTCTGCACCAACCCAGGGTGCTTTTTCTGGACGAGCCGACTCTCGGGCTGGATATTTCCATTCAGAATCGTTTGCGCAGTTTTATTCTGGAGTATAACCGGCGTTACCAGGCTACTGTATTGTTGACCAGTCACTACATGGCGGATATTGAGCGGTTGTGTAACCGGGTACTGCTTATTCATCACGGCACACTATTGTATGACGGGCGCTTGAGCGGGCTGTCCGAACAGCTTTCGGATACCAAATTGATCCGGGTAACCATTAACGAAAATGGTCTCCCGGAAGATATCTGTGTCTGGCTGCCGCAGAATGCTGAATTGATCGAACAAAACCACCTTACCTTTACACTGCGGGTGAACAGATCACAAGCTGCCACAGTAACCGCGGATTTACTCAATCGTTTACCAGTGGTTGACCTGATGGTGGAAGAACCACCGTTGGAAGCAGTTATTGATCGGATTTATCAGGAGGGTGCTTTATGAACCATCGCGGCGGTTGGGCTCTCATTAAAAGCACCTGGTTTTCCTGGATGCAATATCGCAGCTTTTTCTTTGTACTGGCTTTCGGATGGATGGTGCCGCCCCTGGTAGCCATGTTGGTGTGGCTGGCGGCTGCCGGGGATGGCAGCCTGGGCGGGATGAATCGCGCTGAATTTGTGGCGTATTACCTCATATTAATGCTGGTGAACCAGTTTACCTATGCTCAAACCAACTGGACAGTGGGAGATGTGATTCGGGAAGGCGGCTTGAACCATTGGTTGATCCGGCCGATTTCACCGCTCTATCAGATCCTTTCCAGCGAAATTGCCGGAAAGATAGTTTATCTTGTCTTTACTATTCCGGTGGCTCTGCTTCTGGCGCTGTTATTGCGTCCGCAAATGCAGACCAGCCTTTCAGGTGGAATTTATTTTGTAGCGGCGCTGATTTTTGCCTGGGCGCTGCGTTTTCTGTGGGGTTTGTGGCTGGCTTTGCTGGCATTCTGGATCACTCGGGCTGATTCGTTACTGGCCTTACAAGATTCCCTGGTGTTTATTCTTTCAGGGATGATCGCACCAGTAGCTCTGCTGCCTGATTTTCTGCAGGCGGTGGCTAAAATTCTGCCTTTTTATTATATGGTTGGTTTCCCGGTAGAAGTATTAACACTCTCCGGTCGGAAAGCGGCCCTGGGACTATTAATCCAGGTTGCCTGGTTGCTGGCAGCCGCGGTATTGACGCTTGTGATGTGGCGCAAGGGTTTGCGCCGGTATAGCGCGATTGGAGGTTAAATGTACCCATTGAGATTAATCCGCAGCTTCATGCATGCCTCATTGCAGCAAGATCTGGCTTATCGTGCTAATTTTTGGGTAACTCTGCTGCATGCTTTGTTAAATTTACTAGTGGCTGTTGCCGCTCTGCTGATTTTGTTTGGACAGATTGAAGAAATTAACGGTTGGGATTTTAGTGCCACGCTGGCCCTGATGGGGGTGTATTTGCTGGTGAGTGCTTTACGTGGTTTGTTTATTGGCCCAAGTCTGGAAGCACTGGTGGGGTTGGGTCAGGAGGTGTGGAGCGGAAATTTTGACTTTACCCTGCTACGTCCGGTGAATACCCAGTTTCTGGTTACTTTCCGTATTTGGCGTTTCTTTGCCCTGTTTGATCTGTTGTTAGGTATCGGTGTCCTGAGCTATGCAGTTGGGCAAAGCCCAACTGCAGTAGGGATTGGGCAATGGCTGCTGTTTCTGGCGTCAACCCTGGCTGGTTTGCTAACCCTGTATGCCCTGCTGCTGGCTTTTTCGGCGCTGGTTTTTTGGAGTCCCGGGTTTTTGTTTACCTGGGTTTTTGATGCAATCTTTCAACTGGCGCGTTATCCAGTAGGCATTTATCCGCCTGCGTTACGCATTTTTCTTACCTGGGTTATCCCGGTCGGGGTCATTACTACCATTCCAGCACAGGCGCTCAGTGGTCAGGTGGGCGGTAAGCCGGTTTTTGGATCCCTGACGGTTTCTCTGGTTTTGTTCGTTCTGGCTTCGTGGCTTTTTCAAGTGGGCATTCGTCGCTATCACAGTGCGTCGAGTTGATGCAAGATAGGGAGACAGGAATCCGTGTCATTAAACCTGATTCCTGCCTCCCTGTTTCTTATTTTTCTGTCTTAAGGCTGCCAGCCGGCAATTTGAGCCAGCATCACCCAGATGGCCTTGGCAATTCGGATTTTTCCATCCGAGACACTTCCAAGATGGCCGCCATCGGTTTCTGTGGTGTAATGTTCGCAGATCACTTCGTAACCCTGCGCGTTGCGGCAGGCAGAACCATCCGGAGAATGACTTTCAATATCAGCCACGTCCAGCAGAACTTTACGATTGGTTGCTGTCCAATTGCGCATCTGATCATTGAAAGATTGTGCATCGGCAGTACCTACACTAAGAGCCAAAGATGTAGTCCAATAGACAAAAGTTTTGTTGGGGTAGCGAGTCTCAAGAGCCATTAGGTCGTATATATTCGTGCCGTTGTAATTGGGGTCAAAATAGACATTGTCGATGGTGGACCCGGCGGCGACATGCAGGTAATTGTGCTGGAAGGTAAAGATATCGCGGTTGGCATAGGTTGGGTACAGGTTAATGAAGGCGTTTAAGTCTTCTTCCCAGGTGCCCATGCCGGTGATAAACTCGATGTTGGAGCGGCTGCTGCCCCCCGGAAAGAGAATTGATTCCGGAATTTGATTATCGTTAGTTGTAAAGGTTTTCCAATTGGTGAGTGATTCATCAATATAGGAACGCCGGCAGTTCGCAGCACTGGAGGCCCAGGTGCTGGATGCCAGGCAGGTAAGCCCGTCGTTAATATTAACCCCGACAGAGCGATCCATGAAGACAAAGCGGATGTTCTCTGCGGCTTGCATGTATTGTGAAGGAATACGGTCGTATAGATCTACTGAGTGACGGTTAATTACAATACTTCCTGATGGCGGTACCAATGTGACTGAAGAGGTAGGAAAAGGAGACACTGTGCTGGATGGAGCAGTAGTAGGTGTGTTGGTATTTGTAGGTGTTGGTGCGGGTGTCTCAGTGACCTGATTTTTGATTAGCAGCGGTAAAAATACCTGTTGGGTTATTTGCTGCAGGTGTCTGATTGGATTTACTCCAGCCGCCTGTGCACTTAATGTCACGATGCCCACAATGAGCAGGATGGCGATTAGTAATCCCATAAGCGGTCGTTTCAAATGCATTCTTTTCTCCTTTGGTTATTGTTGACTGATAAAGTTGACATTTGTGTATCATACTGAAAGTTGTGTCCAGAAGAAGCTGACTTACAAAATTGTTATCTCAACCGGTTTGGGTGAGGCCAGCAGACTAACCATCAGCTAACAAAAAAATTGGAGAACGAAAGTTCTCCAATGAGATGATATTTCATGGTTTGATTGAATTTCAGGGCTGCCAGCCAGCCAAACGGGCCATCATTACCCAATAGGCTTTCGCCATAATTTGTTTCCCCAGTGTATTTAAATGCCCCCCATTGATCTCTTCGGTATATTCATCACACAGTGCAGGTTGGTTATTGCCCTGGTTATCGACACACAGGGTGCCGTTTGGGCGATGGCTTTGGATGTCGGCAATATCCATCAGGGGTATCTCGTTGGTAATGGCATATGTGCGCATCTGGTTATTAAAACTGGTTGAATCAACTGTGCCAATAGCACGCGCCAACCCCATGGTCCACAAAACGACGAGCTTGTTGGGGTGACGTGTCTGCAACACTTCCAGGTCTTCAATACCGGGGTAGCTATCGTTGGCGTTACGGGTAAAAAATACGTTATCGATTGCGGATCCGGTGTAAGCATCCACGTAGCCGAACTTAAAAGCGACCACCTGATAGGAGCTTCCGGATCCTAAACCATCAACGCGGGATACGAAAAAGTTTACTTTATCCCACCAACCAGGGTTCTGGGATGGCGGCGGAGCATGAAATTCAAAATCCCAATTAGAGCGGTCATATTTTGAGTCATAAAGGTCCTGGCCTGGCAATAAACCGGTGGTGCAGACATTTGGCCGGGGTAGGGTGGTGTTCATTAAACAATCCAAACCTATATCGATATTATCGCCTACCGAGGCATGCCGAAAGAGCGAGTGTAGTTGGCTGGCTGCTGTGATATAGGAATCCGGAATGCGGTCAAACTGAGTAATGGCAGTATGATTGATGACAATTCCTGCAGCAACAGGTGTGGGAGCAGATGTAGGTGTTGGAACAGGTGTGGGGACCGCTTTTAAGACAACGGGTAAAAAAATTTCATTTGTATCCGTCTGAAGCAGCGGGTAGGCCGTGACAGTTTGAGTTTTTACAAGGTTGAAGACAAAACCCCAAACAATGAAAATGCTGAACAATGCCAGCGGCAATTTTGGTCGCATCCGTTTTCTCCTGCAAAATAGTAACTAATAAGATATACATTGCTGTATTATACAGTAAAAAGAACAGGAATGCTTTTTATAACTCACTATAAAAAAAAGTTTCGTGGGAGAAGCAGAGTTTATTTCGTTTGCTGTAAGAATTCAGTCAGTGGGAGGAAATCTTTCAATTCTTTTCTGAAAAACCAGACAATTGCCCCGATGACAATAGTTGCAAGAGGAATGAACAGGATAAAAGGCAGGTTATAAGCGCTTTTTTGGAGCTGGAACGTGGCCATTTGCAGCATCCAGTGCAGCCAGGGCCGGGCTTGTTCGGGTAATAGAAGTGGCAACAGGAAGGTTACACCGAGAGTCATGGCGACACCCAGACTGAGAAAAAGATCCAGCCAGGAAAATACCTGGAAACGCGGCAGCGACTCCAATTGGATTTGCAGCATTACCCGCCTTGTAAAATCGGATGGTACAGGAGACTGCGGCTCATTGCGCAGGGTATCTTCTATTATAAAATCCCAATCGGTTGAATTCATCCAATCCATTCTACCACCTCCTGGTGCGCCATCAAAGCCGTTTTTAATTGAGCTTTAGCGCGAAAAATGGTCGTTTTTACCGTACCCATGGGTAAGCCAGTAATAGTGGCTATTTCCTGATAAGAAAGATTTTGCTGAAAACGCATCAGCAGTACCAAACGGTAACTTTCCGGTAAGTGCTGTAATTGCTGGCGCAGAAAATTGCGCAGTTCATGTTGATCGATTGCTTGTTCAAGATGGGCGTCTTCCGGAATATCCACTTCGTTTTCATCAATGGAAATGGCAGCCAGGTCGTGTTTTATGCGCGGGTAGCGGTCGTAGACCAGGTTCATTACAATGCGGTACAACCAGGTGCGAAAACTGGATTCAGCGCGGAAGGTTGGTAGATATCGCCAGGCGCGAATAAAAGCTTCCTGAGCCAGGTCTTCGGCTTCTTCCTGGTGATTGGTAGCGCGCAAGGCCAAGTTAAACACAAATTGTTGGTGCACCTGAACCAATTCTGCAAACGCGTGCGTATCACCAGCACCCGCGCGCCGTATCCAATGTGCTTCATTGTCTGTTATCAACATGTTGTACCTGATTCATTAGACTGTGGGGTCTTTCATTTTGTTTCATAGGAAGTGTGAAGTTTTTGAATTCCTTATAACAGCATACCCATTATGCCGGATTTTGAAACATTTTGCCCTGTCCATCTGTCCAAGTTATTAACCTGATAGTACAGTAAAAAAACTCGGTGAAATGTGGTGAATTTTGGAGGAAAGTATGAGAAATAAAGGATTATGGATCGTTGTTTTAGTGATTGCAATGATCGGAGTATGTGTGATGTGCGCGGTTGTAAGCTTCTTCAGTTTTACAACTTCCTCAACTGTCAATTTGGGTACAGTTGGCAATGTGCTGAATGACCGCATCTTTCAGAATGATAGCTATATAGCTGAAGCGGATGAAACCATGCAGATTTTGGTTGCTGAGGATGCCATTACCCTGGTGGTCGAGAATACAAATGGTGATGTGGACATCCGTGGAGTAGACATGGACCAGGTAAACCTGAAGGCGCATATCACTGCCTGGGGCTCTTCAGAAACCAATGCTGAGGAAAACCTGGAAAGAATAGATTATGAAGTCATTGAAACTTCGGAAAAGATCACCATTCGAGTGAATAACCCAACGAATGAAAATATCGGGTTTGGCAAGGTGGACCTGTATTTGGAAGTTCCGCTGGATACCAGGCTGGAAGTGACAGGCAGCAGTGGCAGATTGTATGCAGCCCAAATTCAAGGAAGTGTGGATCTTGACAATGATTTCGGTAATATTGAATTAAATGATATACAGGGCGGGCCGGTTATTGTTACCACTGAAAACGGCTATATCGAGATGAACAATGTCCTGATTAGCGGCAATAACCTGACGGTTACTTCGGAGTTTGGCGATTTAAAATTGGTACAGGTCTCCGCAGAAGAGTTAACCGCGACCACCAGAAATGGAATGTTGGGATTAGAAGAAATTAACATAAGTGGTCCGACAAAATTAGCCAGCGATTTTGGTGAGATCACCGTTGAAGGGGGTAAGACCGCCAGTTTGGAGATCCTGTCCCAAAATGGCAGCATTATTTTGAAAGAGCTGAATATGCCGGGCGAGCTGATTGCCCATACGGATTTTGGTAATCTCAAGCTTAAAGAAGTGTTTGCCAGTAACTATGACCTGGAATCCAAGAACGGCATGTTGGAATTAGACGGCGCAAATCAGGCGCAGATCAAAGCAGTCACCGATTTTGGTGATATTACTATCACTAATGTGAAATCCGGCGTGATCAACCTGGAAACCAAAAATGGTGTTGTAACCTTCCGCGGCAGTCTGGCTGATGAAGAACACATGGTGCGCTCTGATTTTGGTAATATCACTCTCCGTTTTCCTTCCAACCAATCCTTAAATCTAGATTTAAATACTGGTTTTGGGATGATAAAATCAGAGTTTGACTTTACAGTCAGTGGTACAGTACAGGAGAAACACTGGGTAGGTAAAATCAACGCAGGCGGCGGCTTATTGACTGTGGAAACAGAAAATGGCAGCATCACCCTGGAAAAAAGCGTTGCGGAGGAATAGACTATGTCAAGTATGATTTTACTGCTTGCCTGTGCAGGGATCTTTGTTTTTTTTATTTTGTTGTTTGGATTTCTTTTATTGATGCGCTACATTAATTATAAAGAAAATGTAAAGATGGCCGACGGCGGCATCGTCCAACTGCAAAAACCAAAGCGGAACCGCTGGTTGTTGGTTGTTGGTTGGATTGGCAGCGTTCTGGGCGTGCTGTTGAGCGCAGTGATCTGGGTGGTTGGGATCAAAACCATCAACGAAGCTGGTTTATATCCGCTCGCATTAGGCCCCTGGATGTTGATTGGGCTGGCTCCGCTTTTCTTTGGATTGTGTATGCTGTTGATCTATGTCATTTTAGCACCGGCGCAGCAGAAGGCAGCGGTTTCACAGCCGCCAGTTGGTGAGCCCTGGGCTAATGTATCCCAGGTATCGCCGCAAGAACCCGTTGTGGATATAGACAAAGTATTGCCAGCGGACCCTGCGGAAGAACCGCTCAAATAGGATTATCTCAATTCCCCTGATAACACGCCGTATTTGCGGCGTGTTTTTTTTGTGCGGTCAGAAAAAACTTTATAACAGTTTCAGGTGGGTGAACTGGAAATTTTCTATTAAAATGGATATTGTTCTGATAAATGGTTGGAGGCATTGATGAATATTCTTTTCCCTACCCTGGGCAGCAGCGGCGATGTTTATCCGCTGATCCCGATTGCAAAGACTCTCCGGCAGCGGGGACACGGTGTGACGATTATTGCCAATGATATTTTTCGATCTTTGGTGGAAGCAGCGGAACTGGATTTTATTGCACTGGGCGATTCAGCGGATTATCAGAACCTGACAGAAAACCCTGATTTGTGGCACCCTACGCGGGGCTTCAACATTGTGGCAAAATATGGCTTTTTGCCACACTTGCGGCCGCTATATGAAATTATCCGTCAATTTTCTCCGCATGATACGGTAATTGTTTCGGCGGCTTTATTGATGGGCGCTCACCTGGCACATGAGAAGCACGGTTATCCTTTTGCGGTATTACAATTACAACCCAGCCTGATCCGTTCTGTGACGGCTCCACCCGTATTGGGGAATACAGCGCTGCCTGGCTGGATGCCGCAGTCGTGGATCAGAGCCTATTACCGTATGTTGGATCGCTGGGTGATTGACCCGGCATTGATGCCGGGTTTGAACCAGTTTCGAGCTGAATTGGGTCTGCCTGCGACGAGTCGGGTTTTTGAGCGCGGGATATTTTCACCGCAGTTGAACCTTTGCCTGGTGCCAGAGTGGTTTGCGCCGCCCCAGCCGGACTGGCCGCAGCATACGCGCTGCACCGGGTTTGTGGCATACCAACCTGTTGACGATGCGCTGCCGGAAGCGGTGGAGACTTTTTTGAAAACCGGAACCGCACCGTTGGTCTTTACTGCAGGAACAGCCATGCTGCACGGGCGGGCTTTTTTTGAGAGTGCTGTGCAGGCCAGTATACTGTTAAAGCGACGCGCCATTCTGTTAACCCGTCAGGCCGGGCAGGTGCCGTCTGATTTACCCGATGGAATATTGCACCAGGCGTACCTGCCTTTAAATCGGTTGCTGCCCCGGGCAGGTGCTTTTGTTTTTCACGGCGGGATTGGTTCGATGGCGCAGGCGTTTGCCGCCGGCGTGCCGCAATTGGTGATGCCAATGAGCCAGGACCAGCCCGATAATGCCGCGCGTATCCAACGCCTGGGTGTGGGTGATGTGTTGCAGCCTACTCAATTTAGCCCGGAGAAGGTTTCTATAAAGTTGGATCATATATTGAGGGATGAGCGCATTCGGCATAACTGCCATGCGTACAGGGCGTTGGTGGATTTTGAGTCTGCATTGAATAATACCTGTGATGCAATTGAATCACTGGCGAAATAATCGGATTGAAAAAAACTGTTTTAGGTTTTACTCATTAATGCGGTTTGCTGTTGGCGTTTGATACCCCATTCGTTAAGGAAGAGGGCTCCGACGACGATCAAGCCACCAAGCACCAGGTTGATCACATTGGCCTGTTCTCCAAAGAAGAGCAAAGAAACAACGACGGCTAACGGAATCTTGAGATCGTTGAAGATGGCCAATGCACCGTTATTGACCTGACGCGCACCTACATTCCAGAGGAAGAATCCCAGACCGGAAGCGATGGCGCCCAGGTAGAGCAGCACGAGGATCTGGTTGGATGTGATAGTAAAAGATTGCCAGGGAGTAAAAACCGCCGCCGAGAGCGCCGCGGTTAGAAAACCACCCAAATATAACAAACCGAACACCTGACGGTTATTGAACTCTTTTGCATCCAGAGTGTTCATAATTTCCTTATAATAGATTTGTCCATAGGCAAAGCCCAGGTTGGAAATCTGTACAATGAGGAAACCCATGAGTATGTTGGACTCGATGATGCCGCCGCGTTTGACAATAGCGGTACCGGCAATTGCCAACACAGTGGCGACCAGACTGACCCAATGCAGTTTGCGACGCATACCATCATTAATGAGGGTGACATACAGCGGTGTGAAAATGGTGAACAAAGCTACCTCATACGCTTTTAAATACTGAAAAGCATAATTGTATGCGACATACATGATGCCGTACTGTATAGCGCCAACCATTAAAAGCTGTGCCGTTTGCCGGCGGGGTAAGCCTTTAATACGAAGAAAGGGGAGAAATACCACCAGAGAAACCAAAAGACGTGCAGCGGCAATGAAATTGGCATCCAGACCAGCCAGTTGATTTTTTACCAGGCCAAAGGAAAAGGCCCACAACAGGGAAACTACCAGTAAATAAATCATACCTAAACCACCTACAGCAGATAAAATTGGAAGTTATACTTTTTGTGATTATACGGTAAATTAAACTGATTCGAACACAAAATGTCATTTGTCAGGTTGATTTGGGCGATTTGTCAGACAACTAGAAAAAAAATGCGCCTGCCAGCCAGGATACTCCCCACGTTGCCACGGCAAGCCAGAGAGATCTCGGTATGCGGAGAAAAACCACATTTTGAGCAATCAATATCGGTGCGGTTTTTCAGATAACAACCCTGCGAAAAAGTTCCGTCCGGGTTGGCATTATCTATCAGGTGATCGTCACAGCGCCAGGTATTGCGTTTGAGCGCATGCAGCGCGGCTGTAGAATTAAGTATAGGCAGACCGCTGTGTTTCAGGAGGATGAGTTCATCCAGCAATGTTGCACGCCGCTCAAAATCCAGAAAGAGAGCATCCTGCCGGTTGTATGGGTAATAAAACTGAATGGTAATCCCTCTAACTTTACCGTTTAAGAAGCGGACCAGGTGGGGTATTTCGGCAGCATTAATGGCGTTAATGGTAATATGCGCATAAAGGCGTGGGTGCTGACAGGCTTGAATATTATGCAGTACACGTTCAAAAATAGGTGCACCGCGCAGTCGATTGTGAGTTTCAGTCAGGCCATCCAGGCTGACCCAGAGCACATCCGCAGTGGTGTGCAATGGCAGTGTGCCATTGGTGGTTATTCCTACACTGAAAAAGAGGCGACGGGCATAGTTTACCAGGTCGGCGAGATGATATTCACCATCCTTCCACAGGTATGGTTCACCGCCTTCGAAAATGACCATGCGGTTGCCGCGTTGGTAGAGGATGTCCAGGGTGGTACAGGCCTGTTCATAGCTTAATTCAGTGGATTCCAGATTATAGAAAGGGCATTGCTGGCAGGTGAGGTTGCAGCGGTAGGTTATCTTGAAACTGGCCAGGAAGGGCTGGCGCTGCTGAAAAACATAATTTTTAAGGATATAGGCATATTGGAACAGGCGGATGGGGCGCTGCATATGTTCTCCTGCCTTGATTGTACTCATAAATGGATGATGTTTCGAGAGCAGAACCGAAACCCATGGGACTGTTTTTTTGATTCTATTTCAATGAGAGTACATCTTCCAACAAAGTGCCGTTTACATAAATTTTTACCGAGGTGACAGTGGTGAACTGCATGGCAGTAGCTTTTAACTGTTCTTCAATACGTGGGTTATCACATGTGCCGCCCATGATCAGATCACCTTTGAGGTGAATGGTGGCCTGGCCATTGACCAGAACCAGGGAATCAATAGTAAGATCGGACTGATAGAGGGCGGTATACAAACCGGATTGACCGTAGTATTGATCTTTGATGGAGAGTAACTCGGTTAATGCCGCGCGTAATACTGCAACGGTGGGCGACACCACCACATCTACAGCTACAAGACTGTCACCGCAGCCGATCTGGGTGCCAGAAGCGCCGTTATCATCTACGGCTATCAGGAAGATTTTTACAGTTTGTCCACCAGTGCTTTGGGTGGGCGGGATTGCAGGGGTGGCTGTATACACAACCACCTCGTGAGTTATCGTTGGTTGTACCTCAGCGGTAGTAGCTTGCGTTTGTGGTTCACTGGTTAGGGTAGTCTGGGGAGTCGGGTTGTGTTCCTCATCAGTATTGGGAGTGGCCGACTCTACGACGGGTGTAGGGCTGAGCCGCGGGGTACGGCTGGGCATAGGCGGCAGGGTGGGCATGCGTACCGGATAGGTGTATTCGGGTACCTGAACAGCATTACCTTTTCCACAGGCGCTTAAAAAGACCAGGAAAAAGACACTGACCAACACTAATCCAATTCGCAGTTTACGCTGTTCCATACAAAGGTACTCCCACAAGATATATTTAGAAATATCATACATTGAATCACAGGCAATGACCAGCCCTCCTCGGTCGATTTCAACCCTTTTTGTGAAAAATTTATCTGCTTTTCACAAAAAGATATTCTTCGTTAACGCGTATTTTAGGGAACAGTTTCGGACCCCATGTCTACACCCCGCCTGCCTTCCTGAGACTGATGCTGCACTTCCAAAAGTGAGATGCTTGTGATATTCTGCATGAATGAATATACACCACACAAAATCCACTGAATAAATTCCCTCGCGACGTCCTTTAACTATCTGCCAGCATATTGCGCTGGGACTGTTGGTTGGCCGATGGTCGTAGTTGGATTGATTATCCCGCTTCTTCTGGGGCATTCCGTTAAAGACCGGTTGTATAGCTATCTGGCGCTCATCCCGACTTCTCTATTAGGTGTGGGCGCTTATGAAGGATTGACCTGGTTCGATTGGCTGCGCACCAATTTATTTTAAGTGTATACTGTTTGAGATTACCTGGATGGAGGTAAACGTTTTATGTCAACGGTAGCATTGGATGATTTCTTTTCCGGAAGAAAAGAATCAAGGGATCTGTTTGACATTGTGCAACACATGGTCGAATCGATTGGCTCAGCAGGGTTGGTTGTATCCAAGAGTCAGGTGGCTTTTCGGCGCAGAAAGAATTTTGTCCTGGTGTGGATTCCCGGGCAATATTTGCATGGAAAAATAGCCCCGCTGGTGTTGACCTTCTCTCTTGCTCATCAGGATTTTTCACCACGGTGGAAAGAAGTTGTGAAAATCTCCCCGCAGCGATTCACGCATCACCTGGAGCTTTTTAGTGAAACTGATCTGGACGAGCAGGTTAGTGAATGGCTGCGGCTGGCCTGGGAGTCGCGGCATAAGCCGGCAACAATTGGTTGGATGCCAGAAAGTTGATTGACCTCAAAAAGGGTGGGCTATAATAAACGCAGAGTTTGAAACGGCCCTGGGTTGATATCGGTGTGTCTCAGCCACAGATAGATTAAAGCCATTGGAGAAATACTCATGAAAAGAAATATGTGGTTTGGTTTTGGGGCAGCATTGTTGATATCTAGCTTCCTGTTTGGCCTGGTAGAAGCGGATTATACCTTCCCGGAAAAAAATGGTAATGATATAGCTGAAGCCAAGGTTTATCTGCCGTTAGTGCTGCTTAATTATGAGAACATTCCGGACCATTGGCGGAACGGTTTGGCTGCGGGTGTGAACTGGGGCGTGGCGGAAGGGTATCCAAATGATGTTGGAATTACTGCGAATCCCTATGTGCTGGATGCCGAAGATTTTGAGAGCGGCACAGTAACCATCCCTACCGAAGAAGACCGCTATCGATTGAACACGACTGTTGTTTCTACGATGGTTTATACTGGTAACTACGCCGGTGAACATACCTGGCCCCAAGGATATAACGGCCCGACGACACGCTATGAGATTCCCGACTCGGCAAATACTGGCAGCCGCCCGACTTATTTTGTACGTATGTGCATGAATTTTGATGACAGTTTCCATCCCGGAGAAGGTTTTGAAGGGGTTGGTGTGAAAGGCTTTGGGGTGTTCAGTGAGCCGGATTGGGCGGACACTAATGAACCCTGTGACGGCACCAACTGGTATAACGCGCAGGTGCAGTTTGTCGGTTGGGGGCCTAGTTCCAAGCCGGAAGCAAATAACCGTTATCTATGGGTGGGGCATTTATACAGCTACAATCCTTATCCTGCTGATGCGGTGGCGGTTGTGGGTGAACTGGCTAACATTTCGGAGTACCGTTTTTCGGCTTATGCGACTCCATTTAAATACCTGGATTTTGGCGGCTGGCATTGTTATGAAGTAGGCCTGTATTTGAACACACCCGGACAATATGACGGCGAAGCCCGGTTTTGGATAGACGGTATATTACAGTCGCGTGTGACCAATATGCGTTACCGTAATGTAGAATCGTTATTCCCGACAGACATGCATTTGAATATTCACCGCACCACTGAGAATTTTCCGCAAACAATGATCCGCTGGACGGATAATATTGTGTTGTCCACGCGTTATATTGGCCCGGTAAAAAGGGAGTAGTTTTGAGGAGTGTTTTATTCTTTCCCCGTTGAAAGCAGTTAAAAAAGTTGAGCGTGCGGGTGAGGGGGACACCCGGACGCTCAATAGAATTATTTTATACAGTCCGGATTAAAGAAAAATTAAAAAGATATTTGGTTTTTATAAGAATTCAGTTAATTTGACGTTGACCTAAGCCCTGAGTACAATTTTAATATGATTACACATTTACCGGCCGGATTTCGACTGCGCACCATTTTTCTTTTTTTGGCTGGTTTTTTGTTGCTATATATGTTCTGGTTGGTGCGGGGAAATGATACTCTCTGGGAGCGTTTCTGGATTGGGCATTTGACGATTGTGTTCACAAGTGCCTTGTGCGCCCGGTTGGGATGGTTTACCCGTAATACCCTAGATAGCGTTCAGAAGAAACAGGCATGGACTTTTTTGAGTGGGGGATTGAGCATATGGCTGCTGCATGATGTGTTCTTTTTGTTTTCTGATTTGTTGGGCAGGCAATCTGATTGGTTAGCATGGATGGGCGGGTTGTATTTCCTGGGCGGAGTATTTCTCTGGATTGGCATTTTTGTTTATCCGCGTAAATCGCGTTCGGTCTTTGGGCGCTTACGATTGGTGATGGATCTGTTGCTCACCAGCATTGCGGTGATTCTTATGCTGTGGACGGGGGTAATTCAACCGGCGCTGGATGTTTTGCAGCCGATGGCGGTGCCAGGCTTGATTTATATCTCTGTCGATTTGATTTCGCTGTTGATTTTGGTGAACCTGTTTTTGCTCAGTGAAATAGAACAACTCTCGACTACGCTGAGCTGGTTTGTGTTTGCCTTTCTGGTTTACAGCTTCAGTGATATGTCCTATATGGATTTGATGAATAATCAGCTGCATTACAGCAGCGGGAATGTATTGGATTTTGGTTGGGTTGTTGGGGATATGTTGCTTCTGGCGGCGATCTTCATTCAATTGTACGAGGTGCGTTTAAAACCGGATGGATTTCTGGCGCGTCTGTTTTTGCGAAGCCAGTCTTTATTACCGATTTTTACCGTTTTAATGTTGGGGTGGTACGCCCTACTCAACTGGCAAATCAGTGGAAAATATGACATGCTCAGTTTGTGGGGTACTGTAGGTTTGGGATTGGGGCTGTTGGTTCGTCAGGGGATTCTGGCCGGTGAAACCACAATGGAGCAATATGCGCGATTGGTGAACAGTATTGCTGAACCGGCCTTTGTTTGTGATACCCAAGGCCGTTTACAAATGATGAACCCGGCTTTTCTGGAAATCTGCGCGCTTTCGCGGAATGAGGCTTGGGGTGCTGTGTTACAAGATTTTCTGATGTTGGCAATCCCAGACCATACCTGGTTGAAACAAGTTTATAGCGATTCGGCGCAAAAACGTTTTTCGGGTAGCACGCGGGAAGTCTACCTTAAGCAAAAAGATGGACAGCATATCCCGGTTTTACTTACTTTAAGTCCAATAGAATCAGCCAGAAACCAGCGGCTCGCTTTTGCCGGTACGGCTCACGATTTGCGCTTGCAAAAGCAGCAGCAAGCCAGTTTGCAAGCCGCTTATGAGGAAGTGGCCACAGCCCGGTCTGAATTGGAACGGCTTAACAGTGGATTAGAGCGATTGGTCAACGAGCGAACCCAGGATTTGCAATCTGCTTACCGGGCCCTGGAAGAGCAAAATATTGTTCTCCAACAGCTGGACCAATTGAAATCAGATTTTGTTTCGCTGGTATCGCATGAACTACGCGCGCCGCTAACCAATATCCGTGCCGGGATAGAGCTGCTGTTGGTTTCCAGCGGCACTTCTCCACTGCGCATGCAGGTAACGTTGGAACGAGTGCAGAGTGAAATATTGAGACTTTCTCAATTTACCGAAACCATTCTGGACCTATCTGCTCTGGATGCCAACCGCCTGCCGCTCTACCCGGAACCGATGCCACTGCAAGTTACTATCAATGCTTTGCAAACCTTCTACCAGCAGGTGCAGGGCAGTGAACGAATCCGGTGGAAAATTCCAGACAACCTGCCAGCCATTCTGGCGGATCAAAAAGCTTTACATTCGGTTCTTTTCCATTTACTGGATAACGCATTGAAATACGCGCCGGAAGGAGATATTGTAATTACGGCTGCTGTTAAGGAAAACATGCTTCAGATCCAGGTCTTGGATTCAGGCCCGGGTATTCCCGAAGAAGCATTGTCATTTTTGTTTGAGCGTTTCTTTCGGGCTCATCAGGCTGATTCTCAAACTACTTATGGACATGGATTGGGGCTCTACCTGGTACGCCGCTTTGTAGAAGCCATGCAAGGTTGGGTAAGCGTTGAAAATAGACCTGAAGTTGGGGTGTGTTTCAGTATATACCTGCCGCTGGTGGATTCACTTAATTAAATGAAACATTTGCGTCTGTGTTTTTACATAATGCATTTATGCTACAATTAGCACAACAAAAGGGACGTATGAAATAAATGCCAAAGATTCTGCTGGTTGATGATGATAAAACGTTACTGACATTCTTAGCTGAGTTCCTGAGTGATAAATATCAGGTGGTTACGGCGAATAATGGGCAGGAGGCGCTGCGCCAGGCATACAGTGAGCAGCCACAGCTGGTGATTCTGGATGTGATGATGCCGGGTATGGACGGCTGGGAGGTTACTGCTCGTCTTCGTGAACTTTCTACCATTCCAATTATTATGTTAACCGGCAAAACTACTGAGGCAGATAAACTGCGCGGGTTTAGTTTGGGGATTGATGATTATGTAACCAAACCATTTAGTTTTGCAGAACTTTCGGCACGCATCAGTGCAGTCCTTAACCGTGTGCAACGGCGTACAGGTACATTGGAAAACATAATTGTGATCGATGAATTGATTATTGATCTCAACCGGCGTGATGTACGCCTGGGGTCTGCCCCAGTAAATCTGACACCAACTGAGTTTCGCCTTCTGGAAATTCTGGCGCGGCGGCATGGCAAAGCTGTTTCGGAAGAAGAACTTACCAAAAAAATATGGGGAGATTATCGCAGCGAAGATTCGACAGTATTACGCCGTTATATTTGGTCGCTGCGCAGCAAGATTGAGAATGACCCAGCTAACCCACGCTGGATTGTGAATGTGCGTGGGTATGGTTATATGCTGGAATAGCGTTTTTTATTACGGGTAGACCCATTCGTCGAAGAGTTCGCCCAGGTCGCAATTGCAGGTGGATTCAGCCAATTGGCGAAAAACCTCTGTATCGGCATTTTGCCATTGGTATTGGGTTACATATTGTTTTAGAAATGCTGAGAAAGTTTCTTTTCCCATTGATTTTTCTAATTCCACCAGAAAATATGGGCCGCGACCGTAAATGATGGCTGAATAATCCGGCCCCTCATATTCCCTTGCCGGCATACCAATCGGGATGGGTTCACTGTTTACCCGCGCCCAACGGCCATCCCAGGATTGTTGGTATGCATCAGCGGCTGAATTATTGTAGCGCTCCTGATAATATAGACCGGTGGCATATTGGGTTACCGATTCATCCACCCAGGGCAGGTTTGACTGGTCATTACCGACCAGATTGTAAAACCACTGGTGGGCAACCTCATGCACCACAACGCTTTCAAGGTTCATGGCCGCTGGGACGCCGCCATCTTTATCCACTTTGTACAATTCCAACCCAATGCCGACAATACCGGGGTATTCTATACCCAATGCGCGCATGGGTGAACTGATTACATCAAATTCTGTATAAGGGTAGGGGATAAACTGCTCACTAAAAATTTCAATGGCAGCAGCAGCCGTATCCAAAGCCAACAGGGCTGCCGTTTCATTTTCCTTAAAAGCATAACTGTTGATGGTAACCTCGCCTACCTGACGACTCCATTTGGTGTAGCGGGTACTGCCTGCCAGGTAAAAATCGCGGACCGGTCCGGCAGCAAACCGGACGGATTGGCGGTCTCCGCTGGTTTCGGCGGCCACTTGAATACCTGAAGCTACCAGGATCAGATCGGCGGGGGCTTGTATTTCTACCTGGTAATAGGATGCATCGGTGTAGGTCTGGTCCCCCACCGGATCGGGTGCTTCAGCCTGCCAACCGGACTGATCATATACGGCCAGCATAGGGTAGAAGGTGTCCAGTACGAGAACATCTTCAAAATAACCGAATAAACCATAGTTCCCGCCCATTGTATCCGGGATTTCCAGGGTGTATTCCAGTTTCACCTCACAGGCAGAGCCGATGGGCAGCGATTGATCCAGGTTGATACGGAGGATGGCGCCATCTTCCAGCAGAGATGTTTTGGCTGGCAGCTGATTCACCCGGGCATTATGGATGATGATGTTTCCGCCGGCATAAGGTACAAACAAATGAAAGTAGAGCGCATCCAGGGCCGTGTTTTCCTGATTGGTCATATGCAGAGTCTGAAGTGCATTTATTGTGTGGTAATCGTCACTGACTACCAGGTTCATTTGATAAACATTCGCCGAATCCATTTGCTGCAATACAACCTGTTGACTGTTAATTAAACCGGGTGCGTAAAGTTCAGCCTCATTTTCAACTGCTTCAATGGGGATGGATGTTGGTAAAGGTTGTGTTTTGATTTGCACTGTAGCCGTTTGGGTGGGTTGTAAGGGCGTCGGAACAGTGGTTGCCAGGCTGCGGATTCCACACGCAGACAATATCGCCCAGATCAGCACGATACTTCCGAGTTTATATTTCATTAAAAACCTCTGTTGGAAATGCATTCAATAGGTGGTTGAATAGAAGTTGCTATCTTGTATCTTAACTTAACAAACGCTATTCTGCGTCCGTCATGTGACGGATTGTTATGCAAGATTAAAATGATATGGATAGGAACTTTAGAGATCAGTATTTACGCTGCTGTAGTGCTTCTTTGGGTTCTGATTGTAAATCGGTGGAGAGAGCTTGCAGCAATAGCTGAAACCCTAAAATAATTGGCAAAACCGCTATAAGCACCGTTCCGGAGGTAGCCGGTACAAGCGTAATAATAGAACGAATCCAGTGATAAATCCCCCAAACGGAACCGAACAAAATCAATGGAAATCCAACAACCAGATAAAGCGAAACAATTTCAAAACTGAGCAAAAAATATTGAAATATTATTCGTTTGAATAGACCCCGTATTAAGCGGGCAGGAAAGCTGATTAAAATACGCTTTATTGAAAGGTGGCTGGTTTCATCACCATACCTGGCCGGGATCGAAACATCCTGAACCACAGCCTTCGCGCGGCCCAATTCCATGAGCATACTCGTTTCAAAAAAATAATCATGGGCAATCCGATTAAAACGGATTGATTTTAGTGCCGTATGGTGAATGGCTGTATAGCCATTGGTTGGATCAAAAATACTCCAATAACCGGAAGCCGCTTTAACAAAAAAAGAAAGCGCTAAATTGCCCATCCGTCGAATAAAGGGCATGCGGATTAACTCATCTAAAAATAAGAAGCGGTTCCCTTTGGTGAAATCTGCCTTGCCGTTTAGCAAAGGGTTGATTAATGCCGGGATTTTGGCAGGATCCATTTGATCATCAGAGTCCATTTTGATGACAATCTCTGCACCCAGTTTCAGCGCTTGTTCGTAACCGGTTAGCATGGCTTGTCCCACACCCTGGTTGACAGTATGCCGGATCAACGTAATGCGCTCGTCTTTGCAGGCTTGTACAACTTCAGCAGTGTTGTCTTTGCTGCCGTCATCGACCACGATAATGGTTTTTACAAAATCGGGGATATTTTGTAAAACAGTGCCGATTTTCTTGGCAGCCTGATAAGCAGGAATCACAACTGCAATATGGTGATTTGCGTTTGATGGGAGTTGAGTAAGGTTTTGTGTCATTAGGGTTTGATCAATCTTTTTTCTTTTAATTTTATCAATAAAATTTTAAAGCAAGTCTTTTTATCAATATTGGATTTATTTGACCGGACTTTGTACCTTTCCCTTGACAGATGTTTTCTGAGAGGGTATAAAAGCGAAACATGAATATTTTAACAGTGCAAATCAAGGCTAAGCGTCAGCAACCGCACTCCAAATGGGAGGAACGGCAGTTTTGCTTATGGCCAATGGATAGCATTCAATAGCCAGATGTGAAAATAAAAAGCCTTCCTACCAGGGAGGCTTTTTTTGTATCCGATCCAGGTGAGCCACATCGATGGTGTGGTTGGAGACGAAACGACTTGTTCAAAAACGGTGTTTATGGAGGTGTGATTCAAAAAAATTGCCAACTTAAAGGGAGACCAGCATGATTGCCAAAGGTTGTATTGGTATCCCAGCCCTTACAAAAGGGTAACACTTTAAAATGCCGGTGAATTCGCCAAAGGAGCCGCGCATTGTATGAATAAATCCTGATTTTTCTATTTCTTAAGGAGTAAAGCGATGAGAAGAAACTCTGTATTATTTAGCGTAATGGTAGTTCTGGTTTTAATATTATCGGCGTGCAGTACACCTACGGCCACGCCTACTGAAGCCATGGCAGAACCTACTGAAGCAATGATAGAACCGACCGAAGCAATGGCAGAACCAACTGCCCTGTCGGCTGCTGATTTGCCGACCGGTTGTTTGGGTGACGCGGCTTCCGCTATTGTAGACCTGGATTGCCGCGAGATCACTATTGCCGTGGAAAATGCATATATCCCGTTTAACTACATTGAATTGGCAACCGGTGAGCCGGGCGGTTGGGATTATGAAGCCTGGACCGAGATTTGCACACGCCTGCATTGTACCCCGGTGTATGTTGAAGCTGCCTGGGAAGGGATGATCCAGGCGGTAGCTGATGGGCAGTTTGATGCTGCTGCGGATGGAATCACCATTACTGAGGATCGCGCCGAGGTTGTAGATTTCTCGATTGGCTACATCAATATTCAGCAGCGTTTGCTGGTACGCACGGGGGAAACCCGGTTTGACTCGATTGAAGCATTTGCAGAAACCGACCTGATCATGGGCACTCAGACCAATACCACCAATTATGAAACAGCTACCCAGTTCCTGCCCGAAGAACGCATTAGCGCTTTTGAGCAATTCCCCTTTGCTGTGCAGGCATTGATTGCCGGTGATGTGGATGCCGTGATTCTGGACGAAGTAGTTGGTATGGGTTATATGGGCGAAAATGCCTCTGAATTGGAATTAATTGGCCCGGCGATCAGTAGTGATGAATTAGGCTTCATTTATCCCAAAGGCAGTGAGCTTGTAGATCCGGTCAATCAGGCTCTGCAAGCTATGATGGCTGATGGTTTCCTTACCAATTTGAATGTAGCTTATTTTGGTCCAGACTTTGATATCACCTACGATGATATTGACACAGATTAGTCTGAAATAAGAATAAGCCCTTCGCCAAAGGGTTCTTTAGAAAACGGGCATCCGGTAGCGAGCATTACCGGATGCCCGACATGGTGAGGTAAACATGATGAGTGAAATCAGTTCCAATCGTAGTGATGAAGTCCCCATAAGTTTTGGAAAACGTAGTCTGCGGGAACGTTTACAGGAGTTCCCCTGGTGGTTTGTAGCATTAATTCTGATTGCTGTTGCGGTTTATTATAATATTGCTACAAAAACAAGTTACCGTGAGGCCTTCGAATTTATCCGCGCCGGGTTGAGTATTACTATTACTACCACTCTTTCTGCATTTGTTATTGCATTATTTATAGGACTTATTACCGGCTTAGGCCGCATTACCAACAATGTGTTTTTCCGCAACCTGGCCACACTATATGTGGAATTTGTTCGCGGGGTACCCATGCTGGTATTAATTTTCTTTATCGCCCTGGTAGCTGTTCCGGCTGTGGTGGGTGGTCTGAATGCATTGGGCGTCTGGATGACATCCATGGGGATGGCATTCTTGGGGACGCCGCTGCAAGCCCTGGAAAATAAAGGGATTGATATGAACATCCGCGCCATCGTGGCTCTCTCGGTCACCTATGGTGCTTTTTTGGCCGAAATTTTCAGGGCGGGGATTCAATCAATCAGCAAGGGCCAGATGGAGGCGGCACGTTCCCAGGGGATGAGCTTCTGGCAGGCGATGTATTACATCATCCTGCCGCAAGCTATCCGCAATGTTTTACCGGCATTGGGTAATGATTTTGTGGCGATGTTAAAGGATTCTTCACTGGTTTCAGTGCTGGCTGTGCGCGATATCACTCAGGTGGCGCGCTTATATGCCGGACGCTCCTTCCGCTTTGACGAGGCTTACACCACTCTGGCGGTGATGTACCTGAGTATGACTATCATACTCTCGCTGGCCGTTAAATACATGGAAAGGAGATACCGCAAAAATGAACGTTAACCCGATGATTGAAGTAAAGAATGCTTATAAATATTTTGATAAAGTAAAAGCTTTAAACGGTGTCAGTTTGAGGGTATTTCCGGGAAAAGTAGTGGTCATCATCGGCCCCAGCGGGTCCGGCAAGTCTACACTGCTGCGCTGCATGAATCACATGGAAGTGCAAACCAGCGGCGAGATCTGGGTGGATGGCGAGCATTTGCAGGGCGATGAGAAAAGTATTAACCGCATTCGTTCGGAAATGGGTATGGTTTTTCAGCTTTTTAATCTTTATCCGCATCTGACGGTTTTGGAAAACGTATCTCTGGCGCAGCGGATTGTTAAGAAGATTTCACGCGCCGAAGCCAAGGAGAACGCCATGCAGCAACTTGTCCGGGTGGGCATTGCCGAAAAAGCCGAAGTATATCCGCAGCAGCTTTCCGGCGGCCAGCAGCAGCGGGTGGCGATTGCGCGTGCTCTGGCGATGAAACCCAAGATCATGCTGTTTGATGAGCCCACCAGCGCGCTGGACCCCGAAATGATTAAAGAAGTGCTGGATGTAATGCTCTTGCTGGCCAAGGAAGGGATAACCATGGTAGTGGTGACTCACGAAATGGGCTTTGCCCGGGCGGCGGCTGACGAGGTTGTCTTTATGGATGAAGGACTGATTGTGGAGCACGGCACCCCAGAACAAATTTTTGATCATCCGGTGAATTTGCGCACAAAGCAGTTTTTATCGCAGATATTGGCGCATTAAGTGAATGGAAAAAGGAATTGGGGAAAAGGTACTAAGTGGTGGCAAGTTATGAATCAGAAAAATTACACAGATGATTTATTAGTGCGTGAAATATGGAAGGTGGAAAACAGTTGTCCATATTTATAATAATAACTCTTACAATATTGAAGATGTCTTACTATATTATAACGTAAAGTGGAAGGATTCTATTGGCAATCCCTTGTATACCCGATTTATTCCTAACAGGAGGGGTATTATATATTTGGTTTCAACATTTGTTGCCTTTTTTTCATCTAGATAATTTATAGAGGAGTCTTTATTATCCAATCCAGAAAGCGAAGTTCCTATACCAACTCCTATTCCATTTGTTACTATATACCTATCATGTATCGGCCCATCCCCATTTTCTAGTGTTCCAATAATATAAATATGGGTTTCGGGGGGGGGTTGATCAGAAATTTCTTCCCATTTTTCTTTATATAATCGTTCAATATTTCTATTTCCGGGATTTATCCCCTTTTGTGATTTCCATAATGTAAAAATATCAATCCTTGTATTTGGTTTTATTACTTTCAGTATGGATAGGGAACTTGCAGAAAAATATGCATCATATATTTTTACTGTATCTCCACAATTTTCAGCTAACCATTTTTCTAAAGTCTTTTTCAAGTTGCTATTAGAATAAAACAAGTCAAGATCAGTTTCATGTGAATCCAAAACAAATGTGCTTGGTATAAAAGATTGGTCAATATTTAATAAAACTTCCCCAATTCTCCTTATTAGTAACAAATTATCATGCAATTGATTAAAAAATACAGATAATTGAGATTGGCTAATTAATTTATTTGCAGCTAAGTTGTTTTCAATTGACCAAGCATACACATTGTAAGCGTATTGAAAATTTAAGTCTTTGCATATTTTAAGCCAATTGCAAACTATGTTATCTGACTGGGTATATCCTCTACCTGAGCAAAAAGATTTAAGTAAATTAAATGATGCTCGTTCAATAATTTCTTGGTTTAATTCGGGTTGTTTAAAAGATTGTATTTCAGTAGGATTATTATGGAGTTCTTTTGCTTTAAGCTTTCTTTCGTATTCATTTTTTTCTGGTAATGAGTCTAGACGTGATGTTAAACTCGAAGCAAATTCTGGATTAATTGAATGTGCTAATTCAATTATTTTACTTAGGTCATCATCCCTTGTTGAGCTACTTTGCAAGGAAAATGAAGCCAAAAAAGCCTTCTCTAAATAATGTTTGCAAGTATTAGCATCATCAATTTCTTTCCAGGCTTCAGACAAAGCTAAAAATCGAGAACAACGATCAGTTAAATTTCCGATTTTTTCGATATTATTACCAGCCTCTTCGAGTAGTTTGTGGGAAGAATTTATGTCAAAATGGTAAATTTTTGTAGCAAATAATATCTTAACATAAATTTTGTCAGCCAAGTTTGGAATATTTTCAATCTCATTATTTAATTGATCTAATGATGGAATAATTTTATTCCATTCATTTTCTGCTCGATGATTCTTATTAAAAGATGACTTAAGTCTTAACAAGCATGCTTGACTTGCAATCTTATACCCATAATGTTGAATATTAATTATTAAGTCGGGTAATTTTGAAATGGCTTTATTTACTTCTTTTGCAATTGTTAGAGCATGTTTTTCAAGTAAAACACAAGTTTCACGTTTGGTATTCGTATTATATTCTTTTTTACATAATTTGTTTATCAAACGATCAATTGATGTATAAACAAGAAAATCTTGAGACATTAAATTTATTACTTCAGCTAATTGAAGTGATGTTCGAAAATCTAAGTCCCCAATATTTAAGTTTTCAATATCAATTGGATCATTAGGGTTTCTTTTACTTAAAAGATACACATATATCCTAAGGAGAGCGTTGTGCTGTCTAGATGATGATAAATTTTCAAGTTCCTTTGTTAGGAGAGATCGTTCGTACAAAAACAAAATATGCGCAATTTGGACAATAATTTGGTTTCGTGTTTCTGTATCTATATTTGTATCTAAATTTTTTATAATATAAGTTTGTACTATATTTTCAGCATCATTTTGTTTTTCTGATATATAATAATGTAAAGCTAATTCTGAAAACAAATCAATTTGAATTGAAATGGATGGAATCATACAAATAGATTGCACTAACCGATCTTCATAGCTTTTATAATCTTTTGTTTTTAATATATCGGGAAATACTCTGATTAACAATTTTAGAATATTAAGATACACTTCTAACACAATTTCAGTAGATAATGATGAATCTGATTTACATTCAAGTATTCTATTAAATATCTTTCTTGAAAAGTCTGGTGATTTTTCAGAAATAATAGATATAATCGAAAATCCTAAATCTATTTGATCCGTTTTAATTATTATATTATCCCAATCATTATATAAAACAGATTCCAAGTTTTTAGCTTCTGATATGTCGCCAATATCATAATAGAAATTAGCTAAATAGGAATAAGTAATACATTTTCCAAGAGAATCTGTAATGTTTTTTACTTGTTCAATATAGGCAGTATTCTTAATAAGGGTATCATGGTTTTTATTCTCTACTAGTTTTTTGATCACGTAAATATTGGCCCAAATTTTTATTTCCTGATCAGATATTTTTGAAATTGTATCTATAATAAATGGTATAACAACATCAATTTTGTCTAAATATACTTTTAGGATTTCAAAATATGCTTTATTTCGGTTTAAGGCCGTATTCAACTTGTCTGCATAAAGAACTGCTAAATTTACATCGAAAAGTGTGAGCGCTCGTAGTATTCGTTTTAATATTTCAAATTGATCGGCCGAGTTAGCTAATAATGTGCATATTTCTCTATCAAGTCTAATTTTTAATTCATTAAATAAAACGGCATCTTCCGGGCAAATAGATGGTAATTGTATTAAAAACCTGGTGATACAATACGCCTTAGTATCAACATCTGTTATATCATCCAGCTCAAAATATGCAGAATATAACCTTGTTAACCCATTGTTAGGATCAAATTTTATTTCAATAGCCGATATTAATAGTTCTAAACGCAATTTTTCATCAATTGGTGACTCAATAGCCGTATTCTTGAGTATGTCTATCCTATTTATTATCTGAAAAATATCTGAACAGGTGCAATTTAACAAGGGTTCACAAAATTGCCTTAAATGTCGCATTGCAGGGGCATATTCAATGCTTGATGTCATTATTTCTATTGCTTTATTAATGACAATGCCTGAATTAGGATCTGATCTGTTTGAATTACACCATGACCTTAAAATGAATAATTTTGCCGATTCATCATCAACATAGTCAATTTCCTTTATAACATTTAAATGATTAAGCTTTGCAATAGTTGGTGAACTAACTAGCGCTAATTTTCGTAATTTTTGATCTCTAATCGAGGATTTTATTGTTAATGTTGAATCGGATTCGCTTTCAAGCCTAAGAGATAAATTTGTAAGAAAAATGTCCATTAACGAATTGTTTGAACCTTTACTAAAAATATCAATTAGCTCCATCGCTAAATTTTGATTAATATAGAAAAGATCAACAGCAATATCAATAATTCTCTCCTTTGGAACAGAAAGCTTTAGTTCTTTTACAAGTTCTTCAAGATCATTATTGATATTATTTGGTATAGCCTGGTTTTGTTTTTTTAATTCATAACAAATTTTTGATAAAAGCTGAAGCCTATCTTCAACTAAAACAGCTTGATAAGCTCTGGAAAAAGCATCATTGAAATCACCCAGGGAAATTAATGCGTCAATTTCCTCAGCGCCAATTGATTTATATGATAATGTTTCTAATATCGAACTAATTATTGAAAAAATGTTTAAAGTCGACCAGTCATTGTTTTCAAATGCGGTTTCAGCTATTAATTTTGAGTTTTTTGTCAAAAGACCAAAATCTTTTTGACTTTTTAATGTAGAAACAAAAAAATCACAATTTATTAGATTTTTGAGCGCTTCATATTTATTATTTCTTCTATATAATTCAGGGAGATATTTTAATGAGTCGGAATTATGTGGCTCTGTTTCTAAAAATTTTATGATGCTTAATTCTGATTTTATTTTTCTGTTTTTAACTTTTTCTTCAACAAATTTTTTATAAGCATTTGAAACAAATTCAATATAAATATTATTTGTTTCTTGTTTAAAGAAACAATTTTTTTCTATTAATTCATTTGTACCTTCTATATTCAAGTCTAGAATTTTGGAAATTTGAGTTTTATCTAATTTGATTTCGCTAAAACAAATTAGAGCAAAGATGTCCAAACATGCTTCGTTTGGAGAAAGCCTATTCCAGTTTCGCTCAAGTAGGTTTTTAAACCCTTTTGGCAAATCCATAAGAACTTTTTCTAGTGGCGTTTCAGAAGAAAGTTCCCTTGCAAGTTCTGCTAAATAGCCGGGCAAACCATCACAAGCTTTGTAAATTTCATGCATGATAGGTTTGGGTACTTTTAATCTTGTAAGAAAATCCTCTGTTTCAGCAGGCGAAAATTTTTGAAATTGAAGACCATCATAAGGAAAATTTAATCCTAGATCGGAATTTGAACTAACAATCAAATATAACCCTTCAGGCGGATCATATGGTAATAGATCAATAATTGTCTTTTCTCCAAAAGATTTATTTACTAAATCTAAACCATCAATTATAAAGAAAATTTTATTACCATTTCGACGAGCTTGTTTCGCTATCTTTCTATAGAAATCACGAAAGTCTGCTTCTAGCTTTGAATCACTTAGATTTGAATCAGAAGTGTTATAGTTAATTTCTAAATATTTAGCCATCTGCTCACACATTTCGCTTAAGAAAAAATGTGTTGAGGAACCCCATATATCAGAACCTATAAAAAAACAAAATGAATTATCTTTATACACTCTTGAGAATTCATTCAATAATGTTGTTTTACCAATCCCATCTTCTCCTTTAATTACTATCACTTTTCGACCCGTTGTAAATCTGTCATGTAACCAGCTTATATAATTTGCCCTAGAAACATGAATATCTGGCAAAGTAGGTAATGTTAAAGGTGAAAAATTATTTGTCACTTGTTTTTCCTTTTGTTCAGTCATAAATGACCCCGAGTGATAACTAGAATTATCAAATCTTTATTCACTTTTGATTCCGTTAAAGAGGGAATTGTATTCTTAATTATATACAAAAAAGTTCAATCGAGTCTGCCTGATCGAGAGCCATGGTGGTGCTTGGTTTGGTTAGCAGCCAGAATACGACTGCCAGGTCCCCCACAGCGCCGGAGGCATTCATTACCAGTGCAATCAGCAAGAACCATATGAATTTGAGCGGGATGAAGGGAATCAGCGCTACCCCCAACAGACTGAGGAGAATAAAGGGTGCGATGCCAATTACCAGGTACTGGTTGCGCGGGATATACCAGCCAGGCATGGCTGCATAGGCATACAAGCCTTTGAAGCCAAATATGGGTTTGTGGCGAGTGAATATCCAGAAAAAAGCACCATGCACAGCCTCATGCAGCACCAATACGAACGCGATAGAAGCGATTAGCCCGCCCAGAACACCAAAGGTTTCTGAGATTCCACTGAATTCAAAAGAACCGTCGCCTAAATCTGTGCGCAATAAGGATGCGATCAGCCCAAAGAACCACAAAAAGAAGAGCACAAGCAGAATCCCGACCACGTTTAACCCGATTAGGATTTTTCTGCTTTTTAAATCAAATATTCCGCTGGACTGATATCCTGGTGGCAAGGTTTGGGTAGGCTGCATGGACGTGCTCCTTAAAGGCAAAGTATCTTCCAAGTATACTATGATCCGCGAGCCAATTTATGTAAAGCATCTGCGGAACAATGTTTTGAGAATTGGTGATACAAAATACTTATTCTGAATCCATTATTCGCAAGAGAGTGTATGAATGATTTTGGTACACAATCGTCACAGGTATATCAGAAACGAAAAGTTGATCCGGATTGGCATTTAATATCACATAATCTGCTCCCAAATTCTTTGTAAAATCCAGGAATCCTGCAGGGCTTTGTAAAAACCAGGCATAGGTTGTGGAGTAATCTGCCAGTTGTGTATAGATTTTGTCCCAGTTCACCATTTTTGCCGGTTTAGAGAAACCCACGGCACGGTCTTTCCATGAATAAACCAAGGAATGTTGGGCTAGATAGCGTACAGCCAGCGGTAATGTATCACGGGCATCTTGTGCAAAAAATACACCTGAGCCAACCGGGGTCTGGCTTTGCAACACTATCATCAACTTTTGAATATCAGTTGTTTCTGCGCATAAAATGTTTCCCTGGGATAAGCAGCTTCGTGTTTTTTCAAAAAGCAAAAAATCCGTGCTGTGGTAAGTATAATACTTTGCCAGAAAGATGAACCCGAAAAGCAGGAGGAGTGCTTTCGTCCATTTTTGTTTTAAGATATTTGAGAACGCGCTTGAACCACCGATGAAAGCTAATCCTAAAAATGGAACGAAATAGCGGGTGCCTCGGATTAACTCCGTTTCTATTGGGAGAATGCGCAAATAGGTTTCTACTGTGCGTTCAATGAAAGGGAGCATTACCGCAACCAGAAAAATGCCCACCAGCCAGGAAAGCAGCAGACCGGCAAATCTACGCTGCTTCCGGCGGCAAAGCCACATCCAAAACAGACCCACTAAACCCAGGGGAAAAATCCAGGACCCAACATAGAATCTAAAAAGCTGTTGCATGGCTGCCGGCACATTCAAGATATCTGGTGGAAAATAAGTGCGATACATATTGATCATCTGTGCGTAATTCACAACTTCACCGTGATCCCGTGCGCCCAGATAATTTGCAATAAAGACGGAAGCCGCTATCAGCATAATGAAAGCCAGGGCGATACTGACAGCCACTTTTTTGGAGAAACGCCAATCATGCGGCATTTGACTGAACATTCCCAGCAGCACGACCGCCATGATGGTGGGGGTGCCAACGGCATGGATATAAGCCAGTAAACCGGTCAGAAAAGCAATCAGCGGCCATTTTCGCGGTTGGTCGCGCCATAACCAGATCAGCCCCAATAAAAATGGCAACAAGGCCTGAATCAATGTGCGTGGTACGGAATCATCTGCCAACCCCCAGTTTTCAAATAGCAAGTAAACAGGAATGCTATTGAAAACGACCAGGATCAGTGCCCAGATGCGGCTGCCCATTAGGGTGCGGCCAAACCAATACGTACTGGACAGGGTTAGAAAAACTGTTGGTCCTAATAAAACCACAAATGCAAGACTGTAATTTCCTAACAATATTCCCAACCAACTGACCAGTAATACATGTAATTGAAAATAAATGCGAAAATTGCTGGGGTCATTTAAAAAATAGTCTTTTGCAAAAAACTCGGGGTTATTATGTGCTGCGGCCATGGAAGAAATATTGGCGGCATCACTGCCCAAAATCACCAGGGGATAATTTCCCTGCATACGCTCGAGCATTGCCAGAATTGAGAAAACCAACATCAAAGCCAGGAGCAAAACATCCCAACGATTAAAAGATTTCCATTCTATGGATTTTTCTGCTGCAGAAAAATTCACGATGTGCCCTAAGCGTTTTTCAAACCAGCTATCCAGAGCCTGCAATGCACTGCGCAAGCGGGCACTTATTTGTTCCTGCTCAGGCAAAACAAAACGAACAAATGCCATCACCAGCAATGCGAACCCGATCAGCCCCGCGCCAGACAAACGTAGCGCAAAAAGGACACCTTGCCCTGGCAAGCGGCCTATCCGGTTTTGTGTCCAGGTATTTACCACCGGCTCCAGTACTCCCAACAGTAACACAATTCCCAACAGGGCTAAAAAAACAGTGAGAATTACCGGAATACGCCTTTTCAAATCGTTTTTCCTTTGGAGAATTTGTGTTGCTCAGTTCTTTTTTTGACTGCGGATGAGGCTGCTTGTTATTGGCTTATTGTTGTGTCTGTCAGGAGAATCGTTACAAAATCTTTTCCCGTTATAACAATTATCCGGATCAGAAACACTTACATCGGGGAAAATTATAGCATACGCATTGCCTCATAAATACTTCTACTATAGGAAAGTGCGTTGCATCAAAATACGGGCAGCCTTAAAAAGATATTCAGGAGCGAATGACAAAATTGTTTATAAGTTTTGAAGGGTTATTTTTAATTTGGGGTTACGAATTTTTTAATGTAAAATCTCCTAATCCGAGGAATTGCGGTTATTAAGTTTTGTCATTTATGGAGGCAGCCGATGCGCGCCAGAAGAGCTCTTTTATACATGCCCGGGGATGATTTACGAAAAATTCAAAAAGCCGCTGGTTTACAGGTGGATTGTGTGGTGATGGACCTGGAAGATGCGGTAGCTACTCATTGCAAAGACGAAGCGCGAAAGGTAACGGCCAGTGCATTAGGCAGCCTGGATTTTGGCGGTTCAGAACGCCTGGTGCGGATTAATTCATTTGTTTCCGGGCAGGCGGAAGATGATCTCAGGGCTGTATTACCGGCCAGACCGGATGGTATTCTGCTTTCAAAGACGACCCAACCTGCCGACCTGGTGCGCCTGGATGAATTGATCCGCCGGGCAGAAATGGAGCATGGGTGGCCGGAAAACAGTATTCTTATGATAGCCATTCTGGAGAATGCGCTGGGTATTGTTAACCTGGCGGAGATTTGCCGGGCAGGAGGCAGTCGTTTAAGTGCCCTGGTGTGCGGGGGTGAGGATTTGGCAGCCGATATGAATGCCATTCGCAGCCGAGATGCCCGCGAATTGTTTTACGCGCGCAGTGCCGTGGTGCTGCATGCAGCAGCATTCCGGTTGCAGGCTATTGACATGGTGTGCACCGATTTTACGGATCCGGGTTTGGCTGCTCAGGAGGCACGCGCAGGCATGCAAATGGGCTTTTCCGGCAAGCAAATTATCCATCCCAATCAGGTGGAGCCTGTGCAAAGTGCTTTTACACCGGATGAAGATGAGATTGTTTATGCGATGCAGATTATCCGTCAATTTGAACATAGTATACAAAATGGCCATGCGGCTTTTGCCCTGGACGGCGCCATGGTGGATCTGCCGGTGGTGATACGAGCACGCAGCTTGCTGGAACGTGCTCGTGCAGGTGGAAAAATCGAATAAAGCGGGATGGAGTGCTTATGAAAACTAATTCGGCAAAGGCTGGTGCTGCTGCGGCTTGATTTTACAGATTGGAAAAAATCAGTATAATTACAGATAAATATACTCGTATTACAATCTTATCCCCCGAAAGGATCACTCTTTAGCACGGTATATGAACTTTTTTGCAGAATTATCTCCTTTAATTTTTCTGAATTAAGCATTTTCCCGAATGACACATTGCATTCTCTGCATGCAGTGTGATTTGCCGTGCTGCCTATTATGAACTATAAAATATTCAGACACAACAATTTCTTTAATACCAGACGACTGACCAGTAAGGTTTTGGCAACTGTATTAATGCCCTTGTTGTTGGTTCCTATTTTATTTGCAATGATGCCAGTACAAAAAACGCGTGCCGCAACCGATCACAGGGTTTATCTGCCTTTGGTGATGAAGGGAGGTATATCTTCAGATAATCAGCTTTGCCCGGAGGGAGACCAGCAGTGGTTATGCCTGTTGAATCAATACCGCGATGCCGCCGGCCTGCCGGATGTGTTTGTGAACGCCAATTACGCTGATTCTTTGGACTTGCATACGCGTTATTTGCTGCTCAATCCTGGCCAGACTGATTTGCACGCTGAATATCCGAGCAACCCGGGTTACACCCCGCAGGGTAAGGAAGCTGGCGGGCAAAGTAATATGTCCTGGAAAGGCAGTGTGGATTTCACTACCACGGAGACGATGGCCTTATGGATGGGGGTTGCCACGCATCGCTTTAATATGCTGCACCCCAATCTTTCTGCCAGCGGCTATGATCTTTCCTGTGATGGCCGCAACTGTGCCGCGGGTTTGAATATCCTTGGGAGTCTGCCGTTATCTTACAATATCAGCGATACCGATGTGATTTATCCCGGTGAGAACCAGAGCGGCATTCCGGTCGCCGCTTTCCCGGTCACCTGGGCATTTTACATGCCCTGGTACGGCACGGAGAGTGATGCCGATGAAGTGGACCTGATCTCTGGTGAAATTTATAATCAGCAAAATCAGAAAATAGGGATCACCCGCTGGGAACCCAACCATACGGACGGGCGTTGGGATTATAAGAACCAGGTGGTGCTCACCCCGGTTGAACCATTGCTCAGCGGGCAGACCTATCGCGTAGAAATCACGGTGCGCTTCCAGGGGGAAACCCTGCAGCGCAACTGGTCTTTCAGTACACGCTGACAAAAATATTACCGATTGAAGCTTGACTCTACCCCAGGGGGAGAGACTATACTCTACTTATTCCAAAGTGGAGAATGACGATGCTGAAAATTGGAGACTTCTCACGGCTAGCCAATATCACCATCAAGGCGCTGCGCCATTATGATGAGCTTGGTTTGCTAAGACCGGTTTATACCGACAAGTACAACGGTTACCGTTACTATCAACTGGAGCAGCTGCCGCGGCTCAACCGCATACTGGCGTTGAAGGATTTGGGATTCTCGTTGGAACAGGTCAATTTGTTGATCAATGAGGAGCTCCCGGTAGAGCGCTTGCAGTTCTTGCTGAGCCAGCACCAGCGTCAACTGCATACCCAAATTCAAGAGGAACAGCAGCGCCTGGAACGCGTGGCTGCACGCTTACGCCAGATAGAGCATGAAGGCTGCCTGCCGGCGCATGAGGTTTTAATCAAGACGGTTCCTGATCTGTGGGTGACCAGTCGGGCGTTGACTGTGCTGCCGGGAGTGCGCTTTTCCCATCTGGTCAGTTCCATGCAAAAACGATTGCAGGAGTGGACACGTGAGCACCAACTGGTGGATTGCGGTCCGTGGATGCTCTTGCAGCAAACGATGCGCATCCAGGAAGAGGATAATCTTTCTGAGTTAGCCTGCGGAGTTACGGCCGCGCGCAACAAGAAACTCGCTGCTTTGCGTGAGGATCAGGTGAATCTGCGGGTTTTGCCAGGCAGCACTCAAATGGCGAGTGTGGTTCATAGCGGTTCGCGGGAGTCTTTATCGGAAGCCTACACCAGCCTGTATTCCTGGAGCGAGCATAATGGCTTTTTTGTAGTTGGTACCAGCCGCGAGATCTGCCTGAATGAGAATGAGGAAAAGACAGATTGCCGGGTGACTGAAGTGCAGGTGCCTCTGGAGAGTATTGAAGACCGCAAGCACAAGTTCTTTACGGTAACGGAACGCAAGGAAAGCGATTTTGGCCCGAAATTTGAAAGACGAGCGGCCTTTATGGCAGTCGGGATGCGCTATTACGGCAACAATGAGGATAAAGGTATTGGCCGGATGTGGGGCGAATTTAATAAAAGAATGGGTGAGATTGAGCATACTACCGGCAAAATGGAATCTTTCGGTCTGTGCTCCCCCACCGAGCCAACACCTGAAGGCAATTTTGAGTATATCGCCAGCCTGGAAGTGATACGGGCCGAGCACATTCCGGAGGGAATGACGCTGCGCTTTGTGCCAGAGCAGGATTACGCCGTGTTTACGCATGTGGGTAAGCTGGATAACCTGGGCGGCACCTACGAATACATTTTCCAGACCTGGCTGCCGCAGTCCGGGTATGCTATGGCGGATGCTACCGATTTTGAGCTGTACACCGAGGAGTTTATCCCGGGGGATGAGAAGAGCCGGTTTTATATTTACATCCCAATAAGAGAAGCTGGAATTGGGAAAGCCGTTGAGAAAACAGTATAAATAAAACGGATTACACCGAAGAAAGAAAAAGGGTCTCTGAAATGAAGATGTTAGAAGTGCCGCATAAAGTGTGTGCAACCACGTGTATGGTGAATGGGCTTGAAGATCTGTATGAATGGCACACCGGTCAGCGTTTGCCGGATTACCTTTTCTTCCATCTGAGTGGATTAGGCACCGGGTTTACCTACCTGAAAAATAAAAACGCGCTGGCGCCGCGAATCACATTCTGGGGAAATTCCACGCAGCGCCAATATGCTGCCCTGGCAGGGGTGGTGGGTTTTCGCTGGCAGGTGCGGGAAGGGCGTGGTTTTCCTTTCAGCCTTCAGCAGGTGAAAGAGCTTGTTGATAGAGGTAAACCGGTGGTGCTGGGCGCGCTGGATATGTTTCACCTGCCGTATTTCGAGAAGTTCTATCACCGTTTTCATATCCCGATCCATTATGTATTGATGGTTGGGTATGATGATGCGGGCGTGTGGGTGCATGATTGTGACCGCCCGGAGGCGCAACGGATTCCTTACCGCGACCTGGAGCAAGCCTGGAATGTGAATGTGCCCGGGATTTCTTTGAAGAATACTTTCTTTGTATTTCAGTTCGGGGAAGATACGCCGGGTATTGAAACGATCGTCACCCTGGGGCTGCAGCACTGCGCGGAAGCCATGCTTAAACCGCCAGCCGGGATGTTTGGTGTTCGCGGGATGCGCAAGCTGGCTGAGGAACTGCCACTTTGGCCGCAGGAATTGAACGCCGCACAACTGAACGCTTCTTTGCGGCACCTGGCGGAGTACACCGGTTTCCCGCCCATGCTGCCGAACCGTCTCAGCGGTTTCCATGTGCCCAATGTACACGCCGGCGCACGCGATAACCTGGCCAAGTTATTGAAGCAGTTGGGAGCCCAGTATCAGCGCTCTGAGTACAACCAGGCGGCGGAGCTGTTGGGGCAGGCCGGGGAGCAGATTGAAGCGCTGACCGAGCAGGTGGTGGACGTTATCCTGCGTAAAAGCAGCAGCCTGGATATGGCAGCCGAAAGCGTGCGAAAGATTGCCGTTTTAGAGGAAGAAGCTTACGGACTGCTGGCGGGGTAGAGAGCATCACCGCTTTTTAAGTGAAATGATAAGCCGTATAATAAGGAAGCAGGCTTTTCGTGCAAAATCTGAATGAGCCAGAACGGATGACCGCTGATGGAAACAGATATTCCGTTGGATCTTATAAACCAGGTATTGCAGCAGACCTTCGGAACGCAGGTTGAAATAGCCCAATACCAAATCAGTAAAAAACTCCACGATTATCTTGTGTTGTTGGTACAACTTCGCCACCCTGCCATTGATATCGTGATCAAACTGGCCGGGCCGGCAGCACCATTGGCCAGCTTTTTTGACCGGACAGCCCTGCTGCATCAGCTTGTCGCGCAGCAAACGTCGATTCCGGTGTGCGAAATTTTGGCGGTTAATATGTCCTACCAAACCTGGCCGTGGCGTTATCTGATCAAGAGGTTTATTGCGGGGCAGGAGTGGGCGGCCGTGCGACCTCTATTAAACAGGGTGGAATTGAGCGGAGCCTACCAGCAGCTGGGTGCTGCCGTGGCGCAGCTCCACACGATCCGGTTTCCCGTCTTTGGTGAAATAGACCTGAATGGCGACCGGGAAGCGCAACCCTACGCTGCCGCGTTGGCAGAACATGCCCGCGGGATCATTCAAAGCGACCATTTGCGCGATCTGTTTTCAATGGCTTTGGAGAAAAACCGCGCACTTTTCACGGATGTTGATCAGCCGCGCCTGTGTCATGAGGATCTTCACAAGTACAACATCCTCTTTCAATACGATCAGGGGCAATGGCGACTGGCAACTATTCTTGATTTTGACAAAGCCTGGGCGGGCCACCCGGAAAGCGATCTCGCCCGCCTGGAACTATGGAAAGGCATGACTACGAAGGATTTTTGGGAAGCCTATCATGCTATCTGCGCGGTGGATGCGCTCTACGAGCAGCGCCGTCCCATTTACCAATTGCTATGGTGCTTTGAGTATGCCGATCCGAGCGAGGCGCATCTTGCGGATACCCGGCGTCTGTGCGCGCAGTTAGGGCTGCCCAGGTTCAGCCGGTTTGATTAAGGCGGTGGGTGAGGCTATTTTTCCGGAAAGAAGCTGAGAGACCAGTGCCCGGCATAGGCAAATACGAGCATTTTCAGGATTTTTCCGATGGCACAGGCTGTCAGAAATTTCCAGATGGGCAGCTTTAATGCGCCGGAAGCCATGCCGGCCACATCCATCACCGGATTGGGGATGAAGGACAGCAGAATAATAATGAAGAAGGACATTCGGGGATGCGTTCTCATCCAATTTACCAGGCGGTTGTAGCGCTCACGTTTCTCCATCAGACCCTGACCGCTAAAACCGGCGGCATATCCGGAGAGCTCGCCCAGAGAAGCGCCCAGCCCGGCGGCGACAGCCACGCCCACGGGGTTGAAGATGGCGCCCATGGCAGTGGTGATGGCGATACCCGGTAAGGGGATAATGATGGTGGCGTTGGCGGCAATCGAGATGAGAAAGATGCCGATGTAGCCGTATTCCTGGAGTTTCTCCACCTGGTCACGGAAGATGAAGAGCAGCACCATCAGCGCAATGACACCGGCCATAACCAGGATGCGGATTACTGTTGAAGGTTGTTTTTTTTCTTCTAAGGGGGTGTTTTCTGGCTGCATAGGTTTGTCATTGGCTCCTGCCGGGTTGTGCTGATGCGCGTATTGGCGATCAATACGGACATCTCCATTGTACTGTTTAATATACGGATTGTCTGTGAAAAAGATGCAGGAAACGCAAACAGGTTGGGGGGCGAGGCATGGGGTATTGAACGGGTGGGATAATCTTTCCGGCCTCGCCCGTACAAGATGGAATTTGGCTGAGGGAGACACGTGCTCTGAGGGCGACGCATGCGTCGCCCCTACGGATTCGGGGTTAGCGGCGGGGTATTCGTTTTTCGTTATCTGTTGAAAAAGAATTCCAATCGGAACGAATGTGTTTCTGGGAAATGACCTGTGTGGGTGGGGGTGTCTGCGGAGGTAGCCGTGGATATGCTGTTATTTTGCCAGTATTCGTTTTGGAACGAATGGGGGTAGAACAGTAGTGAGTATTGAGTAATGAGTAAGTGATGTGACCCGTCCGGAAAAAGGTTTATAGATAGAAACGGGAATCAGACAATGGGACCGTATGGGTGGGTAGTTGTGTATTCAGTTTTTAATGTGCTATTTTCTTAACTCTCAATATGCAAGGTACAGATTTTGATGCTGGTGAAGGGCTAGGCGATCGTTTGATTCCAGGGGAGAATTAATTTTCGCCCGGCCCTTTTATGCCGCAGTGGTTTGCGACAAAACCATTATAGAATAAATGTTCTAATATGTCAAGCCCCAATTAGAGAAAAAATTCGGTTTCTGAAAGCCAATATGCAAACAGCGGCTGAGCATAAACTGCTATAATTGATTCAATGAAAAAATCCGGAATTGGTGATCCGGTTGAACAGGGAGGCGATTAAAAAGCTGTTTATGAGAACTATCAAATTTTGCTTAAGGACCATAATTCTTGTTGTGTTGGTTGGGTGTATGGCGCGTCCGGCTCAACAGGCTGTGCAGGAAAATCAGGCAACTCAAACTGCAACATCTTTGCCGTCTGTCGCACCGACAGCAACCCATGTTCCCCAACCAACCGCAGAACCAGAGACAGTTTCTCCCCTTGAGGAGATTGTATTTGGTCCCTGCCTGGAGACTCAGTTGGGTTTTGCGGAAAATATTAATATTCCCTGGAATCTGATTGGAGGAGATGGGGAAAATTTTATTGTATTAGATGTCAATACTATGACAAAGGGTAATCTCAGTTATCTTGAAGAAGTAGGGCCGGATGGATTGCCTACTCGATTGGGTGATATAAAAATTTCTCCGGATGGGAAATGGATCGCGTATGAAGGGTCATACTCGAAAAAGAATAGGTTATATATCGATTCTGCGTTAACCTTGTTAAATCAAACCGAAGAAAAAAGTATTGGTTTGGAAATTAAACAACCGTATCGTTTAAAGCGGTGGGTTGATGCAGATACTTTATTGATTCATTATGAAGATCCTGAGGCGCCGTATTTATACCTGACTTCATTTTTTGATCCTGTCAGCGGGGATGAGTATATTTTTTCGATTCGAGATTTGCCGAATTACTACGATGAAGACGGTGGAGCGTTTATGGTTGCCAATTATTGGCTTGACGGGGATTTAGTGCCTGACCCAACAATGACCAGGATCATTTATCCGGCCATAGACCAAACAGACTCTTATGTTTACAATATTCTTTGGGATTCTAAAGAGGAAAAAATAATAACCCGTTTTCAGTATATGGTAATAGCTTTTAATGAACCTTTTTGGGCATTAGATGGAAGTGATTTTATAATGCGCAATTTCTTGGAAAAAGAAAAAGGGAAATGGTATAGTGACTGGTTTCTGATGAGTAGAGAAGGGGATTATCGGCAAATTACAAGTTTTATGGATTTTATGGAAATTGGTTATTATTTTGATGATATCAGTCGATCGCCTGATGGGCGGTATCTTGTTTTTCGTCTAAGCTATGAAATGGATGGTTTAGATAAAGCAAAGTATATTTTATTGGATATCAAAAGTAGTGAATTATCCGGGTTTTGTATTGATTCTTCCTATGAAGAGGGAAGTATGAATACACCGGTTCCGTGGTCGCCGGATAGTCGATATATAGAGATTGATTTAAAAGAAGGAATACTGATTGTTAATGTAGAGGAGCGGACAGCAACTAAAATCGCTGAGGATGTATTTGCTTACGGATGGATTGTGCGGGAGGAATAATTAGCGTTTCCTCAACCGCAACACGCGCCCGGATCAGACCAATTTGTATGCGCCCAGCCCTTTACAGGGTGCTACGCAGACCGCGGGATCGCTCCGCTGGGGCTGCGGGGTTTGTGTCAAGCAGTAAATACTCAACAAAATTTACTTTGTGGCGTAGAGTGCAAAGGATGGTACGACGTGATAATTTTAGATCAGATTACGCTATCGATTAAGAGGCGATTATATGATATGAGAACAAATATCAATCGTATTTTTTGGGGATGGATAATTTTGGTTCTTGGAGTGATTGTTTTTCTATCAGGATGTGTCTCCAACAAAGGTAATAATGCGCATATAACAAGTTGTGATAATGAAAATGCTGGGAAACCATTAGATCAGGATTTTAAATTTCCCGGGACTCTTTTATTTGCTGATCGGCTTGAAACAGAAATAATTGCTTTGGACGGGGAAACTCATGAGGTTATTCCCATCATAGATGATATTAAAATAGAAGACACTTCAATTTCACCCTTAACACCTGATGGCAAATGGTTAATGGTTTTTCAAAATCAAATTTCAGACCAGGGTCAGGTTAAAATTCAATTAATTTCGTATCAAGGGATCATTGAAAATAAAAGCATTTTTTTTATTGATTCGTATTTTGGCGAAAGAAAGATAGATTTTTGGCAGCAAGTGATCTGGAGGAATAATTCTGTCATACAAGGACACGCCTTTAGCAGTAACCTTGAAGGCGCTTACGAAATGGGTGAAATAACGCTTTTAAATCCATTTCAAATGAATTGGAGTATTATTACAAAAAAATATGATCTTCCGGATCATGCTGCAGATAGCGGGTATTCAATTTCACCGGATTTTTCCAGAATCATTTTTCTCAATAAAAAATATAACCTGGTTTTATATGATCTTATTCATAACAGAAAGCTTTGGGAGTATTCTGAAAGAAATGATATCTATAAGTATAATAACCAATCAACAATTATGCACGATGTTGTTTGGTCTGACGATGGAAGTATATTTGCAATACCAATAGCGAATACAGATAAAGACGTTCGGGGAATTTTAGTAATGGATAAAAATGGTAATATGATGAATTTTATGGATTATAGAAATGATCCATATGGACTTAGCTGGTCACATGATGGAAAAATAATAGCATTTGGTATTAGTCGTTGTTCTGATTTGGAATGTGAGACTATAAAACCGATTATAAGTTTGTATCGAGTAGAGGGTGATTTGATTCAAGATATATGCGCGCTTGGTGAAGATTATGACTCTAGAAGTATTCAATGGTCGCCTGATGATGAATATATTGCTTATGCTTCTTTGTTGAATTCGTCTACTAACACGAAAATCCTTATTCAAAAATTGGATGATTCACAAGTTAGAATCGTTGAAATAGAAGGTAGAGAATTAAAATTGTTGGGATGGTCTAAATATAAGTGGGTAATACCAACAAATAGTAATTAATTCTGGAACCAAAAAATTTGATTTGATCATTAGAGGATTACATAGCTTAGTTGGTATAAAAGTTAATGGCGCTTATGGATATTTAAAAGTATCGGTTGGAGATGATGGTACTGAACTTTCGGTTATTGTGACGGGTATTTCTAGAAATATATCGTTAGATAATCCATATGATGAGAAGAATTGGGTCAGGATCTATAATCCTTGAGATTTTTAGGAAGCCAAAAATATGAAAACAAAGAATTTGCTTTTTGTATTACCGATATTACTTCTCATTATATTAGGAAGTAAATGTTCAGGATTTTCGCATCAGGATATTACTCGAACAACGGATGGTCAGACAACAGAAGCTGTGAAAAAATATCAGGAAACACAAGAATTATCAACTCACGTTTCTGAGTTTCGTCCAACATTGGTGAAACCAACAGAGACTGTGATATCAACAGTAACTTTTAGACAAGGATTAAAAATCAATACCGATGGTTTACCGATTGGTCAATACGTCGTTTTTTATGATTTAGAAGGAGAGAATCAGATTTATGCTTTAAATTTACAAGGAAAAGCATATCCCATTGGGGTATCTGATGATATCTATTCTCAATCCATTAATTCCAGGGTGATTTTTTCAAAAAATAAAATCCGAATAAACGATTCGAACACCCCCATTTTTCTAGATTTACCCGAGACCAAAGAGAATTGCAGATTGTTTTCCGCCACTAATGACGGTTCCTTGTTTGCAGCTGCATGTGATAATGAAAGCACTTGGGTCTATAGATATTATGAAGGAACTATTGAGCAAATAATTCAATTAGATAAATCGTATTATCCATTTCTATCACCACAAGGAGGGAAAATAGCTTATACCGATAAGGATAATGGCAGAATTTATATCGGGGAATTATCATCTTCATCAGTGATCAATGTTATTAAAACGATTTTCAATGGCGGTAATAGACTTTTTTGGTCGCCCGATGGGGTTTCTTTCGGTGTTAACTACGGAACTTTGATTTCTATCCAAAATATAGGTAGGGCGGATATTTTTGAATTAACTTCTGATAAGGGATCGTTTAATGGTTTTACATGGTTTCCGGATAATAAGAACATAGCTTATGTGTTAAATACATACGGAGAAGATAATGAAGATATAAGTGAAATTCATGTTTTGAAACTCGATGAGGAACAAGATTTTATTTTGTATGAAGATAATGGTTTGCTTGAAATGACTGGCTGGTTAAATATTCATTCCAAATTTCATAAAGGTGGGAAATATATAACATTACCGCAGGAAAATGAATTGTATTTGCTTTCCACTTATGGAGAAGGTGAGGAACCAGTATACCAATTACAAGAAGGGGATGACGTTACTATTTTAGATCAGTATCAGGATATCGGTGAAGAGCGTTGGTGGTTGGTAGAATCAGATAATCTGCAGGGATGGATTCTGGAAACAAAGGATTATTTTCAAGATGATTGGGAAAGCGATTTAAAACCTGCGATGTTTCAAGTTGGAAGTCATCTGGTGGTTACAACGGATGGTGAGGATTTGCGACTGCGTGAAACAGCTTCGATAAATGGGGAGATTATCCGTAAGCTACAACCCGGAGTCAGACTAAGTGTTATAGACGGACCTTTGAAAATTGATGGCTATACCTGGTGGAAAGTTGCATTAGATGAATCCAATGTGGAAGGCTGGGTAGCTGAGGAAAGCTCATGGTTTGGTTCCATTCCAGAAGAATAATACTGTGGTAGGCACCAGCCTGCCGGTGATGGACCCGACGGACACCGTTGTTAAAGCGGATAAGCAATCCGTCTTCAAACTGGCGTGTGCCAAAACCCAAACCACCACTGCGGATGGCAATGGCAGTCTGATCCAAACCGCACCCGGAGAGCAGCCAGCCAACGGCGAGCGTACCCCTGAAAACCAAGCCGCACACGCGTGTTGTTTGACTTTCAACTGCCTCTAGAAAAACAACAAATGATTAACTGGTCAAAAAAATTTATGCTGCTATACTGATTTTAACAATGGAAATGCTATGAAAACCAGTCAAGAAGATACCCTGCCTGCACGTGTTTTTAACAATGATTCTGAGAACCTGAGCGATTTTGGAAACAATCATCCTACAAAATTTCGTTTTCTGCGCGCCTTTGGGGTGACTCTCGGGATCGTGATCAACTTAAGCTTTTTCCAGCTCCTGGGTAAATTTTTTGGGACAGAGTGGGAAAACAGCAGAAGGCCGGCGGTTTACGGCAAGAATGCCCAAAAATTAAAGAGATTACTGCTTTCACTACAGGGTATATTTATCAAAGCCGGCCAGTTGATCAGCGTTTTAAGCAATTTCCTGCCGGAATACTTCCGCAAGGAATTAGAAGAACTGCAAGACAAAATTCCTGCGCGGCCACTGAGCGAAATTTTCGGACGTATCCGCAAAGAGCTGGGGAAAGACCCGGAGCAGCTTTTTGCAGAATTCGATAAGAATCCGCTTGCCAGTGCTTCCCTGGCGCAGGTTCATTTAGCGAGGCTGCATGATGGCCGGCAGGTTGCTGTAAAGGTGCAGTATTTAGATATAGAGGCCAATACAAAAATAGATTTGCAGACGATTAAGGGACTGCTTTCTTTTTACGGTTTTTTTCTGCGAATCAAGGGACTTGGGAACCTTCACAGCCAATTCAGTGAAATGATCCGAGAAGAATTGGATTTTCGCCTGGAAGCAGAGCATATCGAAACAATCGCGGCTAATTTTGCGGGTAATCCTCAGGTCTTTTTCCCGAAGGTGATCCATGAACTATCGACGGAAAGAGTATTAACAACAGAATATATGCATGGGGTCAAAATATCTGATCTGGAGAAACTGGAAGAACTACACATAGACAGACAGGACCTTGCAGAACGTGTGGTAAGCGCCTATTGCCAGATGATTTTCAGCGACGGAATTTACCACGCAGATCCTCATCCGGGAAATATCCTGGTGCAGCCGGATGGGGGCATTGTTTTTCTGGATTTTGGGGCGGTCGCCAAATTATCCGATGAGATGAAGAAGGGTATTCTCCAATTTTTTCAGGGGATCATCAAACGAGACAATGACCAGATTTCTGCCGGTTTGCAGCAAATGGGGTTGATCGCTTTACACGAAGATACGCAGCATGTTGAAGAGCTTGTTGACTATATCTACAGCCGGTTCTTGAAACAGATGACCGTTGAATCCTGGAATTTGGCGGATATTCATGTTGAGATGCAAGACAAATTGGATATGATGGTTGATTTTTCAAAAATGGACATTTCTCTTCGGGAACTTATGGCAACTTTTCAGATACCGAAAGATCTGGTGTTGCTGCAGCGCACCATTTTACTGCTACTGGGTTTGTGCACGCAGCTCAGCCCTACGATGAATCCCATGAAGACCATTCAACCGTATTTAGAACAATTTGTTTTGGGCAAGGATAAGAATTGGGTCAAATTAATTGAAACCGCGGTTAAAGATATTGCCCTTTCGACAATTACCATTCCGGCAGATCTGCGGAGTTTTCTTAATAAAGCGAATCATGGTGAATTGGAAGTAAAAGTAAAAGGGCTGACTGAAAGCGCCAACCTGGTGTACGCTTTGGGTCACCAACTGCTGTTTGGTTTGTTCATTATGTTTTTCGGCGGGTTTGGATATTTCGCTTACAGCCATGGAGACATTACGCTTGCCAAAGGGTTGTTTGGTATCAGCGCCTTCTTCTTGTTAAGTTTGGGATTCTCTTTTTTGCGAGCCCGTAAATGGCAGAAAAAAGGACGCTGACCTGATAGCGGGTCGCATTCTAATTTAAACGATTTCCATGAGATGAACCATAATGAACATTCTGTTTTACCATGATATTTCCACATTTCAACGCCAGGCGCTGCCCCTATTGAAAAGCCAATACGCGGTGAATAGTTTGAAATTGGGTATCCTTGAATATTTCCGTCAAAACGGAAACGAAGCAAACGACCATGTATTGGCTGCCGGCGTTGACCAGGATGTTGTTGTCGCGGTCTTTATTCAGGCAAGGAGCCTGTATTTCTTTGCGCAGGAGGCTCATTTCAGCGAAAGTATTCACTGTGCTATCGATGAATTTCTCGCGCGACAGATAAAAATTCCTGCCATTATGGGGCGTGGCGATACGGCGTTACGCTTTGCCGAAGCCTGGAAACAACGAACGCAGACGGACTTCCTGTTCAGTGGGAAGGATTATCTCTACGAACTACAGCATATTGGGGATAAGCAACTGCCGTTGAAGGGCAACCTGCGGCGAGCCATCCCCGAAGATATGCCCGAACTTAAACCGCTTTTTGACGCGTATTATCGTGAAGATCTTGGGATTACGCAAACCGAAAAAGAGCTTGAACAGAGCATCACGGAGCAGCTTGCAGAAAATGAGATTTATCTTTGGGATGATGATGGCGTCAAGAGCATGGTGACGGCCATGCTCGCGTATGATAGCGGGGTTGAATTGGCCAATGTTTTTACAGCACCAGAACATAGAAAAAGGGGTTATGCCGCAGCGTGTATCGCTGAAATCTGCCGGAGATTGCTGCAGCGCTATGCCAGTATCGTGTTATTTGTTGATCAGAATAATACGGCTGCGAATTCGCTGTATACCAAAATTGGATTTCGCGTCGTTGATGAAATGAACGGTTACACATTATCAGAAGCAGTGGTTTAAAATTTCTTATCATAAAAGCGGGTGGCATGCCTGGTATTCAAAATAACAAAAGGACGACGATCGATGGATTCTGGAAAAAATTAACCGGCGGCAATATGAGCGTCGCTTCACGTGTTAGTGACGCGGTGGGGCGATTGGCGCCTACAAGTGAATATAGATGCCGGGCAGGTTCGCGGCCACGGACACGATTGTGCCTGGGGCTGGAATTCCAAGGGCGTGGGATAGGTATGCATATGTGTATAACTCACCCATTGGAAATGATGATCCAAGCGGGCACTGCCCTTTTTGCTTGATAATTGGTGGATTGGCTATTGGTGCGTAGAAAGGACAACCAAAGTATGGCAACTCAACACAGAAAGTGGTTTGTATTTTTTACCTTGATCACCATTTTGAGCATAACATCAGGCTGTTACGCATTTTTCGATGATGGGATAGAGATAGAGGGTAAAGGGGAACGGCAGTCTTATACTATCGACTCGGCATCCATTCTCGATTCGCTTGTTCAAGGCAACACGGATATCTTTAAGTTGCAGGAAGCGACCCCGGTGATGATATCTACCCCGATTTCCGAATCAGTTACCTGGAGCCAGGCAGATTTTTTCCGAATTGCACAAGCCCTATACCAAAAATCCTGGCAGGAAACTTTGGGAGAACAAAATTTATATGCTGTGGCCTTTGTGATGGATTGTTCAGATATCGAACGAGGCACCTTTAGCAAGGCGGAATTTTACTCCTTTAAAATAATTAAAACCGGGGAGGAAGATACCCGTGTCGAATATTATATTCGTATCGCACCATCAGAAAATTTAGTATCCACATCAAAAGTAGAATTCAGTCCAAGTTTACACATCATGAAACCGATCGACTTAGAAGAATATCAAATTTCTGCCGAAGCAGCACTACAGATCGCGGAGAAGAATGGGGGTGCTGAAAAACGGTTGGAATATAAGAATGAATGTTTAATAAATACAATTGCGCCTGGACCAGACGGTAAAGGATGGCGTGTTACATATGTGAATATCAACAATAAGATAGAAAGTTATTTGAAAATTGCCATTAATCCTGAGACTGGAGAGTCTAAGGTATTGAAGTCAAAGCCATAGTTGATGGTAAGAAGCCTGTGCCTAATGGAAAATTGCGAATTGTGAAGAAAACAGCGAAATAATCAGGTACTAAGTTTTAACCCCCGCTATGTTGATAGCCTTGAATTGCCATACGTGGTGGATGTTAAAAAAAGCAGCAATGAATTACTCCTCATTCCCAGCCTTTTGTATTCATTAGTGCCATGATCCTGTTCATTTCCCTGAAGAAATAATTGATGCTGCAGGCTGCGGCAAAAGCCATCGGAGCCGAAATTCCAATCCACAAAAAATATTCGGGATCTCGCGGATACACAGCGGCAGTTTGCCCCTAGCAAAATTATGCTCAGGACCTCAAGCCTCACGAAGTATTGCTCGGCTCCGAGTAAATTCGATTTGAAAAGGCAGGGGTGTTTTTTGGAATGGAATTAATTTAATTGACTATACTTAACCCATGAGTGCGGGAGAGGGTTGTGTCGTCAACGTTTTCGCTGGAGCTATAAATGATAAAAAAAATAATATCTTCGGATTTCGCTTTTTTTGTTCCATACTTAATTGTACTATTCTACATTTGGTTAACTGATAGTGATCGAAAGTGGTTGATTTGGTTTCTTATTGGTGTAGGTATAGGCATTGTGATAATTCTTTTACGAATCTTTAAGGCAGGACCAAAGATAATAAAACAAAATTATTCTAGAAGCACCTTTTATATATCCTTATATTTAACTTTTTGGTCAGTTATTATCCCGAGTTCTTATGGATTGTTGTTGGGTTTTCTTTTGCTTATAACGCTTGATAATATTATTGTTGCAATTAGATCTAATTTATTTATTAAAAAAAATCATCCAGACGTTGAAAGATAAGAACAGCCAGGACTATGTCCTTCGCGAAGTGCTGCTCAGGATTTTGTCCTTCGCGAAGTGCTGCTCAGGATTTTGTCCTTCGCGAAGTGCTGCT
>PHBZ01000012.1 GCA_002840755.1 Chloroflexi bacterium HGW-Chloroflexi-10
TGTCTATCGGCTGCCAGTTGGGGAGCCAGCCCGGCGAACTGCCGGCGGGCTTATGTGGACAGCAGCCTGACGACCTGGAAGACCTATATGCCAAGCGACAGCAATATTCCGGCCGAGATCAGGTTTCCGGGTGGAAACAATCGTGGCAATATCCAATTTCTGAGCGGGGCAGGTTCGTGGGAAGAAGACCTGGTAAATTTCATCAATATGTACCCGAGCTATGCTGACCGGGATATCTTCACCTTGCAGCACAACTACCTGCATGTTGCGGCTGGATCGACGATAGACAACGTGTATTTCGATCCCAATTATGGCGGGACGAATATCTATGACGTATTGGCATTGGAAGCGCAGTACCCGAACAAGACCTTCGTCTACTGGACAACATCCCTGGCACGCACAGTGGGAACGCAGGATGCCCAATCGTTCAATGACCAGATGCGAGACTGGGCGCGAGCCAATGGCAAAGTGCTGCTGGATGTGGCCGCCATTGAAAGCCATGCTCCGGATGGATCGGTGTGCCGAAACGGGCAGGGTTATGAGGTTATCTGTGTAAATTACACCACCGAGAGTGATGGTGGTCATCTGGGCAGTGTTTCCGGCGGCAAGATTCAGATCGCCAAAGCGATGTGGGTACCAGAACATTAAATTTGACCCGGATGACAAACTCATCCGGGTGTTTTGTTGTTAAATTGATCTTGAACAACCTCTATATTTGTTTGAACTAGCTCAGAAGTTCAAGGATATGATCGAGAACATAAGATTGGATGATGCGCTAGACCGAAAGATTTTCACCATGTTCTTCCCGCATTAAACTGACATAGATATTAGTAAGTGTTTCACCGGTCGCATCCAATCGCCTCAGAAGAAATTCAGTTTCTTTCATATATAAGATTTTATATTAAAGTTTGGCTTTTTCCAACAGAACCATTGTAAAATAGTAATAGTAAAAAGACTTTATTTGTATGGATTGTAGTAACCAGATTGTAAAATAGACAAGTATTGATTATTCGGCTATTTGTGGATGCTTAATATTTCACAGAAGGAAAATTTTTCAGTGGGAATCATTTGTTGGATTACAAAATTGCTTAATCGCTTCTTTAAATCCTATTCGTTGCGGTCGCAGATTATGATTAGTTTTGCAATCCTGACTATTTTCAGTGTGACCGTGGTGGGACTGACAGCGCTGAGAATAAATTACCGGTATCTTGAACAAGAAAAACGCACTCAAAGCATGATCATGATTGGGAATTTTTATCAGACATTGGAAAATGAGATCACCAATATGGTTGTGTTAGCAGCCTCACGCCCTTCTATGGCGCAATATTTAATCAGTAACGATACAGAAAATATGCAGGCTTATTTGCTTGATTTTAAAAAAGGCATGCCGAATATTGACGAAATTTTCATTTGTGATTCCTCAGGAAATTTGATAGCTGCGACTGAAGCAGAATTAGGATTTTCGACCTGTAATTTTGATACGAATCCTTTTTACACCGTAATCAACATGGATGGTGAAGCGCATGCCTGGTTACTGCGCGGCCGAAAAATCTTTAATCAGGGCGATCCAGTCGGAACTGTAATTTTAGGAATTGAATTTGACAATGAGTTATTAATGGAAATGTGTGATCAATGCAACCTTTATCACACATTGTTATCCAATAATCAGGTCATTGCTACCAGCTTTGGTGAAAGATATTCTCAAAAAACAAATGTTCGATACATACCTACAAATCTTGCCGACGAACAATTTCAGGAATCTTTCAATATTCAGGATCATCAATACTATGTTTCTCACTTTCCCTTAAATAATAACGGATTAAGTGTGGAAGTTGCGCTGGATGTGACCAGTATCCATCTCGATCACAAACAACAGGAGTTAATCCTGACAATCCTAATCCTGGTGGTGTTGATTTTTGCTGTGGTTTTTGGTGGATTTCTGGCACGTTGTATTCAGTTACCATTAACAAAGTTTGTAGCTGCAGCTAATCAGATGGAGAATTTGAATCTGAGTAACCCGGTAAGGGTGAACACAAAATTACAAGAAGTCGTGGAATTATCCCAAGTGCTGGAGAATTTGCGCTTAAGAATTAACGAAGCGCTAACCTCATTACAAAATGAAAAACAATGGAGCGATTTGTTGCTTGAGTCGATTGTGGAAGGGATTATCATTCTTGACGACGACAGAGTTACTTATTTCAGCCCAGGTGCAGAACGGATCACAAATTGGCAGCGGGAAGAAGTAAATACAAGATCGATCAACGAAGTATTAAAGCCAGCAGACCACACGGATAGCCTTCTTGAAATGCTTCCTCCGCTGGGGGAAAAGTTGCGTTGTACATTTACATTAAAAGATGATAAGAAAAAAATTCTTTCTATCACACATGCACAGTTACCGACAACGAAAGAAGAACACAGTTCAACAGTTCTGGTACTGCGTGATGTGAGCCAAGAGGAATCTTTGAGTCATCTATTGGGTTCTTTTTTGGGCAATATCACCCATGAGTTTCGCACACCACTTTCAGCTCTGGCAGCCTCCATTGAGATTCTTCTAAGCGAGGCAGACGATCTGAGCCAGCCCGAAATCAAAGAGTTGTTAAGATCTATTCACCTGAGCACATTGAATCTTGAAAACCTGATTGATAATTTGCTGGAAGGGTCGAGTATCGAAACCGGACGTTTTCGTGTCAGTCCGCAGCCAACTGATCTGCGAAAAGTGATTTATACGGCCTGCGAAACGATTGATCCTTTATTGAAAAAATATGGACAAAATTTAAAAATAGATTTACCGGCAAAATGTCCTCTGGTATTGATTGACGGAAGAAGAATCAACCAGGTCTTGCTCAACTTGTTATCCAATGCCAGTAAATACGGACCAATAGACGGAGAAATTGAACTTTGCACAAAGGTTTTGTCTGATTTTGTTGAGGTAAGTATTGCAGATTGTGGAAAAGGGATTCCGCCAGCATATTGGGATGTCATTTTTTCCGGATTTGTTTTGCACTCGAAAGATGAAGGGCTTAAACACAAGGGAGCCGGATTGGGCTTATCTGTCAGCAATGCAATTGTTAAAGCACACGGTGGAATAATGGGAGTAAGAAACCTTGCAGGCAGCGGTGCTGAGTTCTGGTTCACAGTTCCTATTACAGGTGAAGAATGAAGGTCTTAATTGTTGACGATGACCGAACTTTGGCAGATATCATTGCTTTTACTTTTAAACGGGAAGGTTTTGAGGTAATTCTGGCTGAAGATGGAGAAAAGGCCTACCAAAGCTGGAAAAATGACAATCCCGATTTAATCATTCTGGATGTAAACATTCCAAAAGTAGATGGGTTTAGTGTGTGCAAACGTATTCGCGAACAGTCGGATATACCTATCATATTGTTAACAGTTCGCAGTGATGAGGAAGATATTTTAGGCGGCTTTAGTATCGGTGCAGACGATTACATCACCAAACCTTTCAGCCCAAGGCAATTAATGGCACGGGTAAAGGCTGTGCTGCGCCGTTCAAAGAAGAAGGCTCCAGTGACAACCAGGAATTGGGGAAAAATTTCTCTAAATCTCAATCGCTACGAGCTCCAAATCAACAACAATTCTCCCATTCAGTTATCCGGGTTGGAATTAAGATTAATGGATTGCCTGATGATCAATATAGGCCAGATTGTAACAGCGGAAATTATTATTGATCACGTATGGGGATCCCAAGGCGGGGATATGGATATGGTACGCCAACTCGTTCACCGCTTGCGGGTAAAAATTGAGAAAAATTCCGTTAACCAGGTATTTATTAATAATGTCCCTGGTTTGGGTTATGAGTTACTGCAAAACGAAACCGATTAACTTCGGTTTAAATTTTCCTCGATAACACCACATAAATTAGCGATTGTCACACAGTTGTCACAGATTCATCACAATTGCTGTTATACAAAAGCTATAGAATAAGAATATAAAAGACTGCTTTCGCCTTCGAACAGTTAGTATTTTCTTCAACATAAATCGAGGTGTGTTATGTTTTATTTTTTAGTTGGTGTTATCTGTGTTGGTTACCTGATTTACTGTCGATTAAAAATGATTGAAACTAAATCGTTAAAGGTCTCTTGCCCCTTCACTCTCCTTGGAACAATGGCTGTTTCGGTTGCTCTTTATCTGACGGATCACAAGCTCATTGCTTGGATTGTTTTATTGGTCGGTCTTTATCTTCTCACTTTAACCCTCATTGCAATTAGAAAAATAACAATGCAAAAATTGGATCCTGTTACGGGGTCAATTAATAATTAGGATTTTTATCACAAAAACCACATAATTTAATAATTTTAAAAGGGTATATGATGGCTGAAATATTTTTTCGGAAGCATGTCTTGGTTTGTGTTGTTTTATTATGTATTTGTGGGTTGGCATTGGGAACAGCAACCTTTTCCGTCCAAGCCGCAAGCGAATCCGGCAGGATTTCATTGGAAGAAATTCCTGGCAATGGAAACTGCCTGGAGTGTCATGATCAACCTGACTGGGAATGGAAACTGGCAAATGGGGATAAATTATTACTCTCCATTGAAGGTGAAGCATTCAATCAATCGGTACACAAAGATATGCAATGTATAGAATGCCACATTGGGTATGAGGACTTTCCAGCGCCGCACAACAAAATTACAGCAACTAATAAACGGCAATACATGGTCAGTTACCATGATACCTGTCAAAAATGCCACCAGGAACAATTTAATTTGATATCAGGAAATGTTCATGATGAACTTTATATCAGTGGGAATCTAAATACACCTTTGTGTGCTGATTGTCATCAACCACATACTCAGGCGCATATGAGTGAATTGGAAAAACCACAGGAAAATGGGCACGTCAGTTGGGAATCTCAAATTTGTGTAGATTGTCACCAGAGTGAATTCGATAACTATAAAGAAAGTGTACATGGCAAAGGTCTACTTGCCGGAGATAATACCGACATGCCAGACTGTGTAGATTGTCACAATGTTCACGATATCAATGACCCGACCCAAAGTTTATTCCGCATGAATTCAGTGGATACCTGTGCAAAATGTCATTCTAATACGGATGTTATGGAAAAATATGGTCTGGAGACCAATGTTCTGGATACCTACCTGGTTTTCCATGATACAACTGTGACTTTAATTGAGGAATATAACCCCGATTCTCTAACAAATAAGCCAACTTGTTTTGACTGTCATGGTATTCATGAAGTGGGCAGTTTTAATCCTCCTCCTATTGAGGCGAATATCTCGGCTATGACGCTTTACCCTGAGGTTAATGTGAAACAAGCCGGCCCACCGGTTGAAAACGTAGGATTTACTGGTGTGATGATCGGTATATTAATTGGTAGTATAGGCGCATTTACCCTAAATCAGTTGATCAAAGAAAAACGAGAAAATGAATCCTAAGAGCGAGGAAACTTATTATGACGATGGATCGCAGAGAATTTATTAAAAAAACTGGTTTGGGTCTGGCTGGATTAATGGTTTTACCTGAAATTAAGCAAGGCTCAGCTTCAGAAGCAGCAGAAGATGGTTATGGAGTCTTATATGATGCAACAGCTTGCATTGGCTGCCGGGAATGTGAGGTAGCCTGTAAAGGCCAACGCGGCATTGCCCCGCAAAATGATGTGGAATTAGATGCCGACACCTGGACAATTATAAAACTCTATCAGGATCCACAGATTGGCTCCCCTTATTCCTTTATCAAGAGAAATTGTATGCATTGTATTGATCCTGCCTGTGTTTCTGCTTGCCCGGTAGGTGCAATGCAGAAGACGGGGGAGGGACCAGTAATTTACGATGAAACAATTTGTATTGGATGTCGTTATTGTATGGCTGCCTGTCCGTTTGATGTGCCAAAATATGAATGGGAAACTGTCTTTCCACGAGTACAAAAATGTGATTTATGCGCAGACCGCTTGAGTGAAGGCTTACAACCTGCTTGTGTAGAAGCCTGCCGGATCGGTGCAATAAAATTTGGTAAGCGGTCTGATTTGTTGGCTGAAGCGCATGATCGAATTAATAACAATCCGGAGAAATATGTAAATGCAGTTTATGGAGAAAATGAAGTAGGTGGTACATCTGTAATGTATCTTTCTAAAATTCCCTTTGAAGAGCTTGGATTACCGGTACTCGGCAGTAGTTCCCTTCCCTCATTGACCTGGCCATGGATGAAAGCTGTACCTGGGTTAGCTGTTGTTGTGGCTGGTTTGATGACAGTTTTGTATTGGGCAACCGGTCGAAAATTGAAAATCCAGGTACAAGAGGAGGAAAAATAAATGACTACTATTTTACACAAAAAGACAAGTCAGACTTTTGGTGCGGGTACCCTGGTATTGGCATTCCTCTCTTTGCTTGGATTGATTTTAGTGGTATATCGCTGGATTGTTGGATTAGGGGTCACCACAGGATTAAGTGATGGCAGAGGTTGGGGTTTATGGATCAGCTTTGATGTATTATTCGGAATTGCTATTGCTTCCGGTGCATTTTGCATTGCTGGTGTAGTGTATATTCTGCGCTTAAAAGAGTTCTATCCCATTTTACGCCCAACCGTTCTGACCGGTTTTCTCGGTTATGCCTTAGCAGCTTTTGCCATTTCATTTGATTTGGGTTTTCCTCAGCGTATTTATTACATGATCTTTAATTGGAATATCCACTCGCCGCTTTTTGAAGTTGGCTGGTGCGTGATGATTTATGCCACAGTGCTGGCGTTAGAAATTTCCCCCATTGTTTTTGAGCGTTTCAATATGAAAGCTCCAATGCGAATCATCCGAGCCATCACCATTCCCTTGGTTATATTGGGTATCGTTCTCTCAACCATGCATCAATCTTCATTGGGAACATTGTTTTTGCTCATGCCGCATCGGGTGCATCCATTATGGTATTCACCCATTATGCCTGTGTTATTCTTTGTTTCTGCAATTGGTGCCGGATTAGCAATGGTGATCGTTGAATCAACCTGGAGTTATTTTGGGTTGAAACATAAGCTGGAAGTTAAACTGCTGGGAAAAATCGCCCGTGCCATACCGATCGTATTAGGAATTTTCCTGGTTTTGAGAATGGTGGATCTGTTCATTTCGGGTGATGGTGTGTTTTTGTTTTCCGAAGGTTATTTGAGCGTTCTGTTTTGGTTTGAAACCCTCATTTTTACCATTTTACCTATTATCCTGTTTTCAATACCGAGTGTTCGCCGGAAACCAATGCAGATGTTCAGTGTGGCTTTGTTGGTAATCGCGGGTCTACTCATTAACCGTTTTAATATAAGCCTGGTTGCTTTCTCCGCTGGTGCTTATGCGCCAACATGGCAAGAGCTATTCGTCTCGATTGGCATGGTCGCGATTGGAGCCCTTGTGTTTACCCTGGCATCCAGGTATCTGGCAGTTTTTCCGCATCATTCTGAAGAAAATGTAACCATGCAGAACTCAACGGATTCCTATGCTGTAGGAGAATTGAACCCGGCTATGGTTGCTCAATCTCCAACCAAAACACAACAAATTGAAGGAAAGCATACAAAAGAATCCTATATTTCGAGTCTTGAATGAAAACTCTGATTGTTGAAGATGATAAAACGCTTGCAGATATCCTTGCTTTTGTTTTCAATCGGGAAGGATTCGAAGTCATCCATGCTAATAATGGCCAATCAGCATTGAAATTATGGGAACAAAACAACCCTGATCTGATTATTTTGGATATTAATATTCCCTTTCCGGATGGATTCAGTGTATGTGAAACGATCCGTAAGAAATTTGATACGCCAATTATCATCCTGACTGTGCGTAATGATGAAGAGGACATTGTTCATGGATTGGATGTAGGTGCGGATGATTACATCACCAAGCCTTTCAGTCCACGGCAATTAATGGCCCGTGTGTATGCAGTTCTACGGCGCTCAAATCAGGAATTGCCAGCTTCATGCCGTCAGGTAGGGAATGTCCAACTTGACCTGGATCGGCAGGTTCTGATGGTTGCTGATCAAACGCCAATTCCTTTAACAACCCTGGAATGTCGTTTGATTGATTGCCTGATGCGAAATGCCGGACAGGTTGTCAATGCCGAAATTATTATTGATTATGTGTGGGGCACCCAGGACGGAAATAAAGAAATGGTGCGTCAACTGGTTCACCGTTTGCGAAAAAAAGTTGAAAATGATCCAACAGAAAAAACGATTATCGAAAACATCCCTGGTTTGGGTTATAGCCTTAGGATCCAGGAAATACTGCAAACTTAAACCAAACCATTTTGAATCGCATAATAAGTAAGCTCGGCATTCGTCTTCATATTCATTTTAACCAACAGTCGTGTACGGTAAGTACTGATTGTTTTTGCACTGAGCGATAATTCGGTGGAAATTTCTTTAACTTCCTTGCCGGAAGAAATCAGACACAACACCTGGTATTCACGATCTGACAGGTGTTTGTGAAGGGGTAAATCATCTTCGTGGCGGGCATGCAGCACCAGTTCGTCGGCTACGGAGGAGCTAATATATTCTCCGCCATGTAAGATTTTGCGGATCGCCAGCACAAGTTCTTCCGGTGCGCTCTCTTTGTTCAAATAACCGGCTGCTCCAGCGATAATTGTCCGCACAGCATACTGATCTTCCGGGAACATGCTGAGGATTAACACAGGCAGCTGCGGATAGTGGTGCTTTATTTGTTTAAGCGCTTCCAGACCGTTGCCGCCTGGCATGGTCAGATCTAAAATAACAATATTCCATCGCTCTTTGGCTGCCAGTTCCAGAAGCTCAAAAGCATTTTTTGCTTCACCAAAAGTGACCTGGGTGAACGCTGCGGCAATAATTTGTTTGATGCCTTCGCGCACTACGGCGTGATCATCGGCTAATAAAACTTTAAGCATGCTATTCTCCAGACCAATCTATTCACCTTGTGTAACAGGTATGGACACTGTAATGATAGTTCCATCACCTGGTAAACCTTGAATGTCGAAAGTGCCACCTAAGCGTTTTGCACGTTCCCGCATACCGAGCAACCCCAGCGAGAGTTTGCCGGCGATTTCCTGGGCTTTAATGCCACGTCCATCATCGTGTACTTCGAGCGATAACAAATGAGATGTTGTAGAGAGTTTAACCTCAATATATTGTGCGCTGGCATGGCGTGCGACATTTGTTAATGATTCCTGAAAGATGCGAAACAGGGCCAGGGATTGGGCACGAGGTATGGGTTGGTCATCTGTGGACACACTCACTGCGCAAACTATACCGGTGCGTTTCTCAAAATCGCGGGCCTGCCATTCAATTGAGGCTGCCAGTCCTAGATCATCCAACATGCCCGGCCGCAGTTCGGTGGAAATGCGCCGGACGGTTTTAATCATCGTATCCATTTGTGCTGTGATAGTTTTGGCTTTTTGGGCAAGGGCGGTATCTTTTTTTCCCAACCGATCAGTCAACATGGCCAGATCGAATTTCATAGCTGTTAACGCCTGGCCTAATTGATCGTGCAACTCGCGGGAGATTTGGGTTCGCTCTTCCTCACGTACTGATTCTAGATTGGCTGCCAATGCACGTAAGCGTTCATAAGACTCTTTGAGCACCACTTCGGCAGCCAAACGTTGCTGATATGCCAGAGCGTTTTGAATGGCAATAGATGCAACTGGCGCGAGTGCCATGAGCATTTCCTGATCACTGATTGTGAAACTCTCGCCTTCCTGTTTGTTACTGATATCAAAAAAGCCAAGTACCTCTCCCACCGAATCCAGGATCGGAGTGCATATAATTGAACGTACGCCAGTATTGATGGAAAGCTCATGTAGGATTACAGGATCATTGACAGCATCACTGGTGCCGTACGGGATCTTGTATTTTAATACCCAACCGGGAATACCTTCTCCCAATGGCCAGGTATGTTCAAATAAAATCGCCTTGCCTTTCCGAAAGTATTTTCGTACAGTCATACCTTGGGCTGTACGTAATCCGGCAAATCCGCTCTCTCCGTTGACAATTTGGATGGCTTCTTGCGCGAGCTCATCCAATATTGTATCCACATCTAATGTTGCATTTAGCTTGTTGCTAATACGAAACAGGGTTTGGATTGTCGCTTCGGATTGTTTTAGTTGGGCAACCGCTGCACGCAACTCTGCGGTTTGTTCATTCACTCGCTGTTCGAGTTCCGTATTCAGACGTTGACTCTCGCGATATAATCGAACCTTATCTAAATAAATTGCGATATGACTGGCGAGATTCTCTGCCAGTGCGAGAGTGGTCATGTCAAAGCGACGACCTGATTCCGCAGTCACAAAAGTGATCGCGCCAAAAGTTTGTGGACGTGTGATTAAGGGAACGATCATATAGGATTTGATCGCTGCCGCGGCAGCCCAGAAGTCCGATGATACATCGGAAACCAATTTCGGTTCGCCACTACGTAACACGGCAGGTAATCCAACGGCATCGTCCTTGGGTAAATGGTTTATCAGCCAGTCATAAGAACCTTGCAATTCTACCATCTCGGCTGGTGCTAATGCCACCTGTTCGATAGAACCATCGGGTTGCAACAGATGTACAGCACACCAGTCAGCGATCTGTGGCACGGCAAGTTGTGCCAGTGTAGTAAGCGGTGCTTCATAATCCACAGCATCAATCAGCAAGGCACTTGCCTCAGCCAACAGCCGATTTGCTTCCTGGAGTTGTTTGTGTTCAGTACTATCACGGGATATGCCAATGATGCTGATCAGAGTTCTCTGTTCATATTGGTTTATGTAGGTGGTTAATTGAGCGATAAAGGTCGAGCCATCCCGTCGCTGTACGAGAAATTCTTCTGACCAACCTTCGCCGTGATGTAGCTGTCCCAAGTTCTTGAGAATTGACTCTAGCAGCAAAGGGGTTGCAATAACTTCAATGATGTTGCGGCCTAAGACATCCTCTGATGTCCAGCCATAGAGATTTTCGGCAAAATTGTTCCAGAAGACAATTTGCCCCGACTTTTCGACGGCCAGAATAGCTTGCTCCACGGAATTCAATAGATGAGTTTGAAGGTGAAGTTTTTCGTCAATTGATAACGGATCTGGTTGAAGCTGCATGAAAACGGACATCCTTGATCTGGACATATTTAATAAAGTAAATGGCGATAAAACCGCCGTTGCATATATTATTATAGCTAAATTTAATTCAGCCTGCGTTGTTTTTGATCTTCGTAGGATAAATACTGACAACCAATTACGGGCAATGCTTACAAATAATTGAGAAGCATGCTGATTGTCAATGGTATAAAAAACAATTAGCATGTTATTAATGAGTGTTGCAGTTGATAAGTCAAAATGGTTTTAAGGAGTAAATTATGTTGAGAGCAAATGAAGTGATGACGCACGCGTTAGCCACCTGTGAAGCGGATACTTGTATCACTGATGTGGCTGCTATCATGCGGGATCGTGATATTGGCAACGTACTTGTGGTAGAGGACGGTAAATTACAGGGGATCGTAACGGATCGTGACCTCGCCTTGCAAGCTCTGACAGGTATGGATGATCCTCTGGTGACCCCTATCCGTAAGTTTATGAGTACTGATGTCATAACGGGTGAGTCAACGTGGAATCTGGAACAAGTGGCGAAAGTCATGGGCAAACATCAGATACGCCGGTTGCCGATCATTCAGGACGGACAACTGGTTGGTATTGTTTCTCTTGGCGATTTGGCTCGCCTTGAAGAGCGAAAAAAGGTTGTAGCGAACTCTTTGCAAGCTATCTCGAAACCGGTTGGAATTAGTGCCCCGGGGCGATCGAAAAATAATGGCGCTTTTATTGGCATTGTACTGACTGCTTTGACAGCCACCGCTGTGGCCTGGCTTACCTGGAACAATTCCGGCAAAGCAATCCGAAAAAAGGTAGCTAAGGGAAAACTCTACCATACTGCCCAGGATGTTGTAGGCGTTGCACGTGAGAAAGTGGATAGTGCTGTTTCCAGCAAGAAGGTGAAAGAACTCCGACAACATATGGGTTCAAATATTAAAGGAATTACCGCAAAGTTACCAACCCTTGAATATAAACCGCCAAAACGCAAATCTATTTGGTTTGCTTAAAATCGCTGTTCAAAACAACAATCCTGGTTAAGGTTGTATCTGCTATTAGAATAATTGCACCAAGTTTACTGGTAAACTCCATCTCTTATTGAGATGGATAAGAAAAATCTTGTTCTTGCGTAGATATTTGTACTGAAGGATATCTTTGTAGGTGGTGAACGAGTAATAGAACGCCCGTATGTACTGAAAGAGAGCCACCAATTATGATAACAGCACTGGATGATTTTACATTTCGACGGGTAGTATGGGCTACGCTCGTCCTCGTTTTTGTTGCCTTCAGTTTCTGGCTTCTTTATCGTTTCAGCCAGGTCGTTTTCATCACTTTTATTGGTGTCGTTTTGGGTACGGTAATCAGGCCTGTCGTAGCCTGGCTGTTTTCTCGTGGGTTACCTCGGATGGCGGGGAGTATTTTTGTTTATTTACTGATATTAGTTCTGGTCGCAGGTTTTTTACTGATGTTATTTCCATTGATTGCCGACCAAAGCGAAAAAATCGCCGCCTCAGTGCCCGGTTATTACCAAAGCTTTCGGGATTGGATGATGGCTAATTCCAATCAATTTGTTTGGCAATTAAGCGAGTTTCTTCCAGTAAATCTACCACTTCCGGGTTTGAAGCTCCAATCAGGACAACAGATGCTGGATTCAGCCGGGCAGGCGCTGAAGTATGTAACTTCTACCGTAAAGAGTATTTTTACGATAACAGCTGTTTTATTATTATCCTTTTACTGGACACTCTACGGGACACGTACTATCCAATCACTGTTACTGCTGGTTCCAAAGAGTCAGCGTGAGAGTATTAGCGAATTAGTTTTGGCCATGGAAACCAAGGTCGGTTTTTACATTGTCGGCCAAAGTGTGCTTTGCCTGGTTGTTGGAACCCTGGCGCTGATTGCATATCTGATCATTGGTTTACCTAATCCGCTGGTTCTAGCACTCATTGCCGGGGTGATGGAAGCGGTTCCATTGGTTGGACCGCTGATTGGTGCCATTCCTGCGGGTGTCATTGCTCTTTCCATCGCACCTTCTAAATTGATCTGGATAGTCGTTGCTACGATTGTTATTCAGCAGTTGGAAAGCAGCTTGCTGGTTCCGCGTGTCATGCGCAAGGCGGTGGGCGTAAATCCGTTCGTCTCCCTGTTGTCGATTTTTGCCTTTAGCTCTCTGTTTGGTATAGCCGGCGCGTTGATGGCGATTCCGATAGCGGCAATTATTCAGCTTTTACTGGAACGCTTTGTTTTTCAACCTGCGGCAAAAGAACAGGAAGTTTCAGCGGACCGCGACTATACCAGCCTACTGCGTTATGAAGCGCAGGATCTTGCACAAGATCTGCGTAAACAAACACGGATCAATAAAGATGGTTCAGACCTGAGTATTAACCAGCTTGATCAGGTGATGGATGAGATTGAGACGATTACCACTGACCTTGATGCATTACTGGCACAGATTAACACTACAGAGGCAGAATGACAAAGCAACTGGTAAGGTTGGGTGCTGCAGTGATGACCACATTACTTGCGTTGGTGGTGTTATGGCAATTTCGTATTGTCATTGTTTACTTATTGATATCACTAACTTTCGCGGCAACCTTACGCCCATTGATCAATAGTTTGCGGGGTCGAGGTATTGTTCTGCGCATAGTCTTGATGCTGCTCTATCTAATTGGATTGATTGGTTTCGGTTACTTACTTTTCTTAGCCGGATGGACTGCAATAAAAGATATTCAACAGTTGGGCTACACGGTGTCGGAGCAGGATGAGTGGAGGTTGCCACTGTGGTTGGAGGGAAGTTCATTCCAACAATCGTTAGTTACACAGCTACCACCTCCAAGTACACTCTTTAAAGCGATTACCGGCGATAAAGGACAGCTTGTGCTGCCAGCATTACTTGGCTTCACGCAAGACATTGCCGGCATTGTGAGCGGAGGGCTTATTGTATTGTTCTTGAGTCTTTATTGGATCGTTAATCAAAATCATTTTGAACGGCTCTGGCTTTCATTGCTTCCATCTGCACAACGCAAACAAGCGCGTGATATTTGGAGAACTATCGAACCTGACCTTGGAGCTTACATACGTAGCCAGTTAATCCACAGTTTGTTGGCTGGGGTGTTATTTGGATTGGGTTACTGGGTACTCGGCTCTCCATATCCAACACTCCTGGCGTTGACGGGAGCGTTGGCATGTCTCATTCCAGTTGCAGGAGTGGTTCTACCTGTGATTCCGCCATTATTGATTGGATTGCTGACTGGCGTCCAGCATAGCCTGTTTACGGTTCTCTATACGCTCGTTATCCTTATTGTTCTGGGAATCTGGATCAAGCCGCGCCTTTTCGACCGTAAATGGGATAATCCAATTCTGACTTTGGTTATTTTGATTGCCATGGCGAATGCTTTTGGTCTGATCGGTATCATAATAGCGCCGCCTATTTCAGCAATATTTCAAGTTCTTTGGAGCCTTTTGGTCAGTCACCGCTTAGTATCTGGAGACGCAAAACAGATTTCAGATCTCAAAGAGCGACAAGAATCTATACAGTCCACCATAAGTGAGATGGGAGAACCGGCATTGCCATTGGTAGTCAACAGTATGGAACGGCTTACCCGTTTGATAGAGAAAGCTGAACCCATTCTACGAGCGGCTCTCGCGGCTGAACCTTCAGGTCAATTATCTCCTATTAAACCTGAGCCAGAGCAGGAAAAGAACCGTGGGCACACCCAAAATAGTTAAACAAATAGGTCAATTGTGGCAGCAGGTGATTCAAAGGGTGAGCCAATTTGATCAGTGGACCTACGGCTGGTCAGGAATGATGACACGCGCAGTCAGGCAGACCTTACAATTTGACTCTGTAATTACAGCCGCGGCAATCGCTTATTTTGCTCTTTTTTCCCTGTTTCCCTTCACCCTGCTAAGCATTACAATTGCCAGTTTTACCCTGGACCCGTTAATGGATCAGCAACGTATCTTGCAAAAGTTGGAATTTGTTGCGCCAGCCCTTGGACAGTTGTTAGGCGAAAATATTAATGAAATTATTCGGGTTCGTGGGCCTATTACCGGGGTTGCTTTAGTTGGTCTGATTTGGTCTGCCTCAACAATTTTTTATACTCTTACACAAACCCTGAATAAAATTTGGGGAAATAAACGTAGTCGTGCTGTGTGGAAGCTGCGAGGTTTGGCTATATTATTTGTCTTGGCTTTCCTTGGCCCAATTCTATTTCTTGCTTCGTTTGCAGGTAGTCTGATTAGCAATTTGCTTATATGGTTACCTGACCAAATTAATTTTAACGAGGGAATTATCAGTTTTGTTATGGCAATCCTGCTCGACATTGCCTTATTCATGGTGCTATACATCTTGCTACCCCATGGGCGGGCCACCTGGCGTGAGGTTTTACTAGGGGCGGTTGGAGCCGGATTGCTTTGGGAACTTGCCAAGAAAACATTTTTGTTCTTTGTTTCCACCTATATTTCTATTTCAAACCTGGTCTATGGTTCAGTAGCAGCCATCATTGCTTTTCTAGTCTGGGCTTACTTAAGCGGTCTCATCTTTCTCTTTGGTGCATTCCTGATAGTCTCATATCACCGGCTAAAGCAGCAACAACAAGAATCTTTTAGCCAATCTATGTAGACTGATTTATTTGTATAACCGGTGATAATGCAAAAAATCGATGCTTCGCATTGTTAGAATGTTGGATGTAGTCCAAACACTGACAAATATTCTTATCAATGGCTTACATGGAAATCAGCCTCTTGCTGATAGCACGTGACAGTCTATAAAGTTATAGTAAATAACACAGCAGATTTATTTGCTCTTAAGGCAAGTTCTTCTTTTATTGTTGAACCAACCATCCAATTTAAGTTATTAATAAATCCGGTAAATCTATGTTTATACGTAAACAGTAAAAAGCCAGATATTTCCAACAAAGGAGAGTATAAGTGAATATTGAAATCCTGATTTTAGTTTTGGTCGTCGTTGCCATATTCTTGGCAGCTGCACTTGGCGTTGTGTTTGCTAGTCGAAATAAGCGCAGCCAAAAGCTGCGTGATAAGTTTGGTCCAGAGTATGATTTAACAGTGAAAAATGTGGGGGATCAGCGCAAAGCTGAAGAAACACTGGATGAACGGGAAGAACGGGTTACAAAGCTGAATATCCGTGACCTTAAAATAACCGAAAGGGACGCTTATTCTGAAGAGTGGCAAAAAATTCAAGCCGATTTTGTGGACAATCCCTCTACGTCGGTTGATGAAGCCAGCCGGTTGATTACAGAAGTAATGATCGCTCGTGGATTCCCGGTATCGGATTTCGAGCAACGTGCAGCGGATTTATCCGTCATGTATCCGAATTTTGTTCCGAATTACCGTAACGCGTATGATATCGCATTGAAGAACCAACGAAAAGAGACTTCAACCGAAGAGCTCAGGCAGGCTATGGTCAATTATCATTCCATGTTTGAGGAATTGTTGGGAATTGTCAAAGTTAATGAAGTTGAAGACAAAGATATGGAGGTAGCAATTCATGAATAACATCTATACAGTTAGTGATGGACGAATAGAAGCTCCAATGGATTCAGCGCAGACAGTAGAAGCCAGACAAGAAAAAAATGTTGATTGGAATGAACCAGCGACGATTGCTGAAGAACCAGTGTATGGTACTTACACAATCATTGATGAACCTGCAGAAGAACATCGGGCCGTGGATACCAGTCAAGAAGTAGATACAAGATTGAAAGAGAGCACAAACATCCTGGAAGCTGAGGTAAATGGGCTGACACCCTGGCTTAATGGTGATGAAATTGACGCGATGAAATCACGGTGGAGCATGATCCAGAGCGAGTTTGTCAATGAGCCACACACCTCTGTAGAGCAGGCGGGTGAGCTGGTGGTGGAATTGTTAGAGCGGATTGAACGAGCTTTTGCAAATCAACGAACGACTTTAGATGAACAATGGATCAACCAGGACGATATCTCAACCGAAGATCTTCGGATTGCATTGCAAAGTTACAGATCGTTTGTAAACCGTCTTCTCGCTCTTAAGATTTAGTGCCCGAAAATGATGACATACTTCCAGCAGAGAGGACTATTTCTCTCTGCTGAATTTTATATGAGGTCAAGGTTGCCGATACTCAAGCTTTGGTAGATTCTGAGATTACATTCCAGATAGTGCGAGACAGGGGGAATGGTTTAATAAAATCCGGTCGTCATACAAGGAGCATATGTAGTCCAAACACTGACAATGTAACTAATCATTGGCTTACATACAAATCAGCCTCCCACTGATAGCTAACTGTAGCCCGAAACGATATAGTAGATTCAGCAACATGAATGTTTGCACCTCAAAGTATTATCTATCGAAGGAGAAAAAAATGAATATTATTATCTATCTTGTCGCCGCGGCTGTGATTGGTTGGGTAGCGACTGAAATCATGCATGATCGCTCGAATTTATTGATCAATATTGTTGTGGCCGTCCTTGGTGCATTTTTGGCAGGTTATTTCCTGAGCCCTATTTTCAATGTAGGGACTATCAATGATGCCATCACTATTCCCACCATGCTGCTAACACTCCTGGGAGCTGTCATCCTGTTGGCGATTGTCAATTTATTCCGTCGCAGACGTTAAGCTTGATGGCTTCTTTTCGACGAAAGTAGTGTAAGCGATTCAACATCAATCCAACGGAGGTGTTATAAGGCTGCAAAGTCATTAACGGTATGGTTTTATTTTCGACTTTTTTTGATGAGTAACAGTAAGTAGTAAGGAGTAATTGTTATGGAGACAACCAAGGATATATTACTTGGTAAATGGCATGAGCTTAAAGGGCAAGTAAGACATAAGTGGGGCAAACTCACTGATGATGATCTTACCCGATTGAGCGGCAAAACCGAAGAACTCGTGGGTATCTTACAACAGCGATATGGCTATGGTAAGGCGCAAGCGGAAAATGAAATTAACAACTGGTTGGAAGATCGTGATCAGCACAGTGCCAAGGAATAGCCTACCCAACCATTCCATTTTTCGGATGACGGAGCACGCGTAAAAGGTTAGTATGAAACTCACTTCTGTAATGTTATCATTCCTAGTTTTGGCACTGATACTTGCCGCATGTATAGCGAGCGGTGGTACATTAGTCACGTCGTCTGAGCCCGGGATCGATAATAGTGCGGCTTCGCAGAAGGCCAGGGCCGATTATGCTATGGAACAAGCGAAGCAGCAGGAGGAGGCTGCATTTGCAGCGGCAGTTAATGAAACAGCGCAAGCCCAAGCTGGTGAAAACGTATTGGCGCTTGCTGCGACGGCGACCGCCCAGGCATTGGCTGTGGCACAAGCACAGCTTGAGTTGACAGCCAATGCCGCCAAAATCTCATCTACACAGGCAGCTATTTCTGCTGAACAGACTGCGATAGCGATAGAGGCAAATGCAACTATCGACGCACAGACGATTCTCCTGGCACAGCAACAGGCTCAGGCGACCGCAACAACCCAGGCATTGCAATTGGAGAGTTTAACGGCGAAGCAATTGGCCACTGCTTCTCAGCAACAAAGAGTATTACTATCCTGGTTTATTCCGATCACAGCAGCTATAGCTTTTGGGTTCGTAATGTTGCTGGGTGCGAAGTTCATTAGTGGAATGATTGATGCAACAAATGAACGCCGCAGCTTGGAAAACCAGAGACTTACTTTACTTAGCACACTGTTCGATGCGCCGACAGAGACAATTATTTTTGCAGATGATCCGCATACCGGTTTACCTAGGTCTAGACTATTTTTCACACCCGAGCCTGGCAGCGGCAATTCCTCTGATGAATCTGACTCCAGATTCGAACCTATCATTGGCGACGATGGGCAGTCTTCTATTTTCATTGTGTCTAATGGTGATAAGTTTGTGGCTGATAGTGCAGAAGCACGTGAGGAAGCTGCGCGTTGTAAGTTGGCAATGAAGCTACTACGTGATGCGATCAACCAGGTAGGTGCCCAATCCAACCGGATTCCTTCTGCTGGTCAGTTGGGCTGGCCGGTTGGAATATGGACTATAGCAGTCGCTATACTCAGACCATATGGCGTAGAAAGATTGCGTGGCGCAGATGGCGGAACATACCTGGTGGGGCAGTATCCCAACTTACAAACGTTATATATTGCAATCGGAGAAAGAAGATTATCCTTTTTCCCAACAACTTCAAAAGTCGTCATTGATGGTTGAAACATCTTATCGTAGGCATGATTGCCTGTTTAAATTAAAAACGATCATGATACGGATCGTTATTGTTTTTATTCGCGATTTTTAAGAAAGGAAAGAAAATGGAAAGCCAGATTGTATGTCCAAATTGTAAAAAAACGATTTTGAATAACCCAATTATCAATGATGCGGCAAAAGGAGAAGGCTCTCATACGCAATCCCTGATTTGTGAATGTGGGGAGAGAATCACGTATTGGCAAATTACAGCCCAACTGAGAGATCAGAAAGCTTTAGGTAGAAAAGTTCAGAATTGGTTTCAGTCCATCTTTAAAAAAAGAGAAGCATAGGTTAATCCGCCGATGAAAATCTTGCTGGTTTACCCTGAATTCCCCGATACTTTTTGGAGTTTCAAACATGCACTCAAATTTGTTCATAAGAAGGCTGCAGCCCCACCGTTGGGTTTGTTAACCGTAGCAGCGATGCTGCCTGTTGAGTGGGAAAAACGACTGATTGACCTTAATGTGACCAATCTAACTCCCAAAAACCTGGCCTGGGCTGATTTTGTCTTCATCAGTGCCATGACTATACAGCGTGAAGCAGCCAGAGAACTTATAACGAGATGTAAACTGGCTGGTGTGAAAATGGTGGCAGGCGGGCCGCTTTTCACTATGGAGCATAATCAATTTCCGGAAGTTGATCACTTTGTTCTCAATGAAGCCGAACTGACTTTACCGCCATTCCTGGCCGATCTGGCCAACGGAAACGCTCATCAGATTTACACTACTACTGAATTTCCGGACATCCAGGATACACCAGCGCCTCTATGGGGATTGGCAGATCTCAAATATTACGATTCGATCAGTATTCAGTTCTCACGAGGCTGTCCTTTTAGTTGTGATTTTTGTAATGTGACGTCACTGTTGGGTCATCGTCCGCGCACTAAAACCACTTCCCAAATCATCACTGAATTGGACGGTCTCTATGCACTTGGTTGGCGCAAGAGTATCTTTTTTGTGGATGACAATTTTATCGGAAATAAAAAACTGATCAAATCTGAGGTGCTGCCTGCATTGATCGAATGGCGAAAAGGTAAGATTGGCATGCCGTTTAATACAGAAGCGTCCATAAACCTGGCTGATGATGGTGAGTTGCTTATACTCATGGCTCAAGCCGGGTTCAATGCGGTGTTTGTTGGCATTGAAACACCTAATGAAGACAGTTTGACTGAATGTGATAAGACTCAAAACAAAAATAGGGATTTGGTAGAGAGCGTTTGGCGCATCCAGCGTGCTGGTCTCCAGGTACAAGGAGGCTTTATCGTCGGGTTTGACAATGATCCGCCTTCGATTTTTCAGCAACAGATTGATTTTATTCAGAGAAGCGGTATCGTGACAGCCATGGTAGGATTATTGCAAGCTCCTCTGGGAACTCGCCTGCATGAACGCATGAAGCAAGAAGGCCGTCTGGTGAGTGAAATGTCCGGCGATAATGTGGATGGCTCAACCAACATCATCCCCAAGATGGGATTGCAATCACTCCAGGAAGGGTATCGAAAAATTCTGGATAAAATTTATGATCCAGCTTTTTATTGTGAGCGCGTCTTGACTTTCCTGCGGGAATACCAGCCGCCTAATGTCAGAGCTCCTCTGGAGCCGCAATACATTCTGGCTTTGGGTCGATCTATTTACCAATTGGGAATTCGCAGTGCCGAGCGCACCCATTATTGGCGGTTATTCTTCTGGGCACTATTCCAACATCCACGGTTGTTCCCTCTGGCAATAACATTAGCGATTAAAGGCTTTCATTTCCGTCAGGTCGCTGAACTGCATGTGGGTTGAATTAGGTGTAGTCCAAACACTTACAAACAATTTAAGCATAATCTTACACTTGAATCAGCCTTGCACTGATAGCTAACGCAAGTGCAAGACGATATAGTTGTAACAGCAACATGAATGATTGCTACCTCACAAAACTTATTTATAAATGAAGGAGAAAAAAATGAATATCCTTATCTATCTTATCGTTGCGGCAGTGATCGGTTGGGTGGCGACTGAAATAATGCATGATCGCTCTAACCTGATGATCAATATAGTTGTGGCCGTTGTTGGCGCGTTCCTGGCTGGCTATTTCCTCAGTCCCATTTTTGGTGTTGGGACGATTAATGATGCCATCACCGTACCAACCATGTTGGTAACTCTCCTGGGAGCTATTATCCTGCTGGCAATTGTTCGTTTCTTACGTCGCAGACGCTAAGCCTGATTGACATGTCACCCGGATGGTGTGGAAAAATTAGAACCCGATCCTTTGCTTGCCTGGCGATTGCTAACATTCAATTCGGAAAATAAGGCAAATCGCCGGCAGCATTAATTTGTTAGACCGTCAGGTCAACTGCCAATTGGTCTACCAACCAGATGGCAACCTCTAGATTATTTATAAGGAGAAATATCATGTTATGGACTATCGTTGTAATTCTAGTAGTTTTATGGCTGCTCGGTTATTTTGGTCGGAATATTAGCCCAAGGTTTCCGAAGACTGGCAGTTGGATTCACACTTTGATAGTAATCGCTTTGATTCTCGTCGTGTTACAACTTCTTGGGGTCGTATAAACCCCAGGCACTTTAATAATATGACCTGGTCTGTCAACACTGATTGATTTATTACATCAATCCCCTGAAATCAGTCTGACGCTTATTCAACACTGTAACAGGATGAAAGAATCCCTAAATTAAAAACAGGTATGGATACATACAAAGAAATTAACTTCGGCAAGTGATAAAAAATAAAGGTCGTGTGTTAACTTTGATAGTAATTGCAAGATAGTTAGGAGAATACTATGTTTCCAATCGGCGACGACAACAGTGCCCGGAGAATTGTGCCGGTCATTACATACATTTTGATCGCATTGAATCTGCTTTTTTTCTTTGTCGAGCTTAGTGGCGGCGATGCTTTCATTATGAAATGGGCTTTTGTTCCCAGTCGCTTCCTTGCTAATCCGGGTGGTGATTTCCTTACATTGTTCACATCCATGTTCATGCACGGCGGATGGCTTCACCTTGGAGGCAATATGCTCTACCTATGGATATTTGGGGACAATGTGGAGGATCGTTTTGGACATATTGGATTCTTGATTTTCTATTTACTTTGTGGGCTTGCTGCAACTGCGGCCCAATTGGTTTTTAGTCTTCAATCGAATATTCCAAACCTAGGTGCTTCCGGAGCTATTGCGGGTGTACTAGGAGCTTACATTTTATTATTTCCAAAAGCGAGAGTCAAAGTTTTACAGGGGCAGAGAGTAATTCCGGTTTCAGCGTTGATAGTCATTGGAATCTGGTTTGTACTGCAGCTCTTTAGCGGTATGGGCTCCATTGCTAACACTGTAGATACAGGTGGTGTTGCTTATATGGCACACATTGGCGGATTTGTTGCCGGATTTTTACTGACTTTCCTGTTCAGAGGAAACTCAAGAGCACGGTTAACCGCTTGATTTAGTAAAACAATTTTGGGATTAAGGAAAAAAATAGCAAGTTTTTCATATTTCTCCCTCAAGGGGTTAAGGAAATATTTCCCGGTTGCAAGGACGTAGCCGGGAAATATTCGTTTTTAGACCAGGCATGGATTTAATTCATTAGCATTTTGGGTAGGTGTAGTCCAAACACTGACAACCAATCTAATCTTAGGCTTACATGCATATCAGCCTCATGCTGATAGTCAATGTCAGCCCAAAAAGATATAGTAAATGAAGTAACAAAAAGAGAGCCTGCTTTTGGCTCTTCTATATGGTTCAAAGGAAAAAAGGTAAAACCCATGAATAATGATATTCTCGAAGGTAAATGGAAACAGATGCGCGGCGAGGCCAAAGCTTGGTGGGGTAAACTCACTGACAACGATCTCGACCGTGTTGCCGGCAAGTATGACGTTCTCGCAGGTTTGTTACAAGAAAAATACGGGTACACCCGAGAACAAGCAGCAGAGGAAGTCGATAAACGCGTAACGGATTTCGAAACCAATCTAAAGAAAAAGATTGATTAGCTTTAAATCTACATAATTGATTTTGTAGGGTGTTCTGTAAACCCCTTGTCTAAATTTTACAGATGGTTTTCTATCTGTAAATTGAAAGGAAAACGAAATGTCTAATGATAACAGAATGACAGAAGTCAGGTCTGTGCAAAGAGAGCCGGAACGGGAACGACGCATCATGACTTTTAAAGCCACCCAGATTGTCTGGTTGCTTTTTGGAATTCTTGAGGCGCTGATCGCATTACGTATTCTGCTTAAGTTAATTGCAGCCAACCCGAATAGCCCGATTGCGGCACTGATCTACGGGTTTACAGATTTATTCCTGTTCCCCTTTGCCGGATTGACCGCTACACCTCAGGCTGGCGGTATGGTTTTGGAACTCTCATCCTTCTTAGCAATGGTGATCTATGGCTTAATTGCATGGGCAATTGTAAAAATAATTACGGTGGTTTTCTATCGTCCGCGCGGACCAATTGAAAGTGTCACGCAAACTACGAGCAGTGAAGATCATACTCGTCTTCAATAGACGCCAGAATAACCTAAAATCTAAAAGGAGAAAAAATGAATAAATTTTTACGAGTACAAGAAACGGATACAAATTATCCAGGTAACTTTTTAACCGGATTGTTAATTGGAAGTCTTGCCGGTGCTGCAGCTATGCTATTGTTTATACCTCAGTCAGGCAAAGAAACGCGGAAACAAATTCAGCACAAATTCCTGGAGCTACGGGATCAGGCAGCCACGACAGTGGAAGGCACTGTAGCGGAGGTTCGCACGAAGGCTGGTCAGTTTACATCAGAGATAAATCATAAGGCAAAAGAAATAAAACAAGAAGGTAGGGATGTACTCGCTGAACAACTTGACCGTATTTCAGCTTCTGCTGAAACTGGCAAAAAGAATATTGAGCGAAAACATAATTAATCTTTCTTGTTTCTCTTCGACACCGAGGATCATGGGCATCCGGTACCCATGATCCTCATCAGGTTGTTTCAGTAATAAAAAGTTTATATTTAAACGCAACGCTCAAGAAGGAATGTAGTGAAGTATTGATAAAAAACGGTTTGTTGCTTACCGAATAATGCGGTTTCCAGAGCAGCACAAACGATGTAGAAAAAATAAACGTCGGTTCCATTCCACTTATTGAAAGCGAAATAACCAAAAGGTAGATCCGTGACCTGGCTTTGAAGGATGTAGCTAAAAACTTGATGCCAAAGTACCAAATATTGTCGATGTGATGACCAAGTATATTTTGACATTCCATGTAGATGAGGATGTCCAGAAGGTAGTGCAAGCAATGGCGGAGAATCAATTAAGGCGCATATTTTTTTTGAATATGAGTTCGACTATGTACGTAGAACTTTAATGGCACTCAAAACAAATTATGTATTGAATACAACGGGGTTGACGTAACATTCGATCTTGATTGTGACTTTGTCAGAAGATGTATTAGCTGAAATTGAGGTTGCCGTCAAACAAAATGGAGAAAGTTTATGAAGAAAAAACAAGCGTTTAGCCGCAAAGAGGCTGGTGAGATAGGTGATCGAATTGGAATCAATTGGGATAATATTGATATCGACGAGTTCCAGCGAGGCTTGGAAGTTGAATTGGAGCATGGCGAACGGGATCCCGATACGAATGTCACCAGTGATGATTCCCAACTTACTGGCAAGATTGCCTGGGCGCACCTCAAGGAGTTCCCGGATTATTACACCCGCCTGGATAAGCTGGAGGCAGAGGCGACCATTTTCTGGACAGAACAACGTAGAGGTTGAGAATTGCGTCCGCATTCACCATACTAAACCTTACCGACTATTATTTCCTAGGATGAGTTATTTTCATTTGCAGTCTTAAAGATAAGGTTGTTTTGCAAAAATTCGGTTTTTTGATAGATGGATAAAAGATGATTATCGCAGACGGATCGAACTTATATGAAACGCAATTGATTTTTGAGGCAACAAAAGGGGATTTGGATGCGTTTAATATCCTCGTATTGAAATATCAGAACCTGATATATAACCATGCATACGTCATGATGGGTGACCGCTATACTGCCGAGGATATAACCCAGGTGAGTTTGATTAAAGCATTTAAAAATATCAGTGGATTTCGAGGTGGTTCTTTTCAGGCATGGTTGCTAAAGATTGAAACTAATGTTTGTTACGACGAAATGCGGTGGGCGATACGGCATCCTACCATACCCCTGATCCCTGAGGATGAAGATTGCGGAGAACTAGAATCTCCAGTTTGGTTAACTGACCCGAATCTTTCCACTCAGGTTATTGTTGAACGGTTGGAACTTTCCCGTACATTAAATCGCATGCTGAATGAGTTGCCTGCGATTTACCGAAATCCCATGACCCTTATCGATATCCATGAACTCGATTATTCGGAAGCAGCAGTAGTGTTAGATATCCCCATAGGCACTGTAAAAAGCCGTTTGGCACGTGCTCGTTTTAAAATGAAGGAAAAAATGCAAAACAATTTTGATATTCCCAGGAGTCTAAGCTCAAGCAATTTAAGGGCTGTAGCTTGATCGGTAGGAAAAATTGTTAATTTGATTAACGGATTCAGAGCACATAAGGAGTTGATTATCATGGTAAATAAGGCCAGTAAAATAAAAATAATAACAAAAACTAAAAAGGTAAGAAAATCCAGAAGCGATCGTAAGTTCATCCGTCGATTGAAGCAAGAGGCTCGCAAAACCGGCGTCGAGATCAAGTTGCCGTGAATAGGAGCAGTAAATGAATATGAACCAAACCAATAATCAACACCACCGCACCCTGTTACAAGGCATTGCCCGGAGGGCGATGTTAGAGCGTGGCCTGCTTCCTGATTTTCCTCCTGCCGTTCTCGCAGAGCTGGCCGAATTGAATAAGTTTCAGAGCCCAAGCAGAGTTACAAATAGTAAGACTATTCGCGATCTGCGAAAACTCCTGTGGGCATCAATCGATAACGATGATTCGCGCGATATTGACCAATTAACAGTTGCTGAGAAATTGCTGGATGGTAAGATCAAGGTATTGGTGGCAGTAGCAGATGTGGACTCACTTGTTAAAGATGGGTCGGCTATTGATGAATACGCACGTCACAATACGGCTTCTGTATATACTGCCGCTCAAATATTCCCTATGCTGCCTGAACAATTTTCAACTGATCTTACTTCTCTGAATGTAAATGAAGATCGCCTGGCGATAATCTTTGAGATGGTGATTGGTGCTGATGGAGCTTTACAAACCTCTGATATTTATCGGGCACAGGTGCACAGCCATGCAAAGCTCGCCTACAATAGTGTGGCCTCGTGGCTGGAAGAGAACAGAGATATACCAGAAGAGATCACTGCTATCAAAGGGCTTGATGAAAATCTGCGCCTTCAAGACAGAGCAGCGCAAAGAATGAGAAATTTTCGGCATGTCAATGGAGCGCTTAGTTTGGAAACCATTGAGTCGCGACCAATCTTTGATGGTGAACAAATTCGCGATCTCGAATTGGAAAAAAAGAACCGTGCTAAAGATATTGTTGAGGATTTTATGATCGCCGCCAATGGTGTATCTGCCCGGTATCTTGCATCCAGAAATCTTCCTTCAATCCGGCGAGTGATCCGTACACCCAAGCGCTGGGAGAGAATTGTCAGCTTGGCGGAGGGATATGGGGTCAGATTGCCCAATGATCCGGATTCAAAAGCGTTGGATGATTTCCTGGTCAAGGAAAAAAACCTCGATCCTTTACGATTCCCCGATCTATCTCTGGCTGTAATTAAACTTTTAGGCGCAGGTGAATATATTGCAGAACTTCCCGGAGAAATAGCTCCAGGACATTTTGGTCTTGCCGTTAAGGACTATACCCATTCCACAGCGCCTAATCGTCGCTATACTGATCTGATAACCCAACGTTTGTTGAAAGCAGCCATAGAGGGTCAGGCTGCACCTTACAACTTTGATGAATTGAGTGTTTTGGCAAAGCACTTCACCACTCAGGAGGATGCTGGTAATAAAGTCGAACGACAGGTTGGTAAATCGGCAGCGGCACTATTGCTTGAATCTAAAATTGGAGAGCAGTATGAGGCTATCGTTACGGGTGCAGCGGATAAAGGTACCTGGGCTAGGCTGCTAAATATTCCGGTTGAAGGCAAGGTTGTGCATGGATTCGAGGGTTTGGATGTGGGTGATCGCGTGCGCGTACAATTGAAAGCGATCAATGTTGAGCGTGGTTTCATCGATTTCATGGCGATATAAGTGTACAAATTTAGTCAATGATTCGGTTATAATTAAAATGTAAACCGGAAAAGGGTAATCATTCATGGAATACGCCTCGTCCAATTCAATTAATTATTTATATACTCAGGCATTACTGCCAGAATGGAGTTATCGTAATGTTTAACCGAATACTGGTGCCATTAGATGGATCACCGTTGGCTGAACGAGCCATTCCACACGCTGAACTTTTTGCCCGGATCTTTGGAGCGAGCATTATACTCTTACAGGTTCTTGAGCCTACTTCATATCACGAAAACCCAAAAGCTGTAGATCCGTTGATCTGGCAAATCCGTAAAGCAGAAGCTGATATGTATATGCAGGGGGTTGCTTTTCGCATTCGAGAGAATCTAGGCGAAGAGCCGCAGAATATAGAGAATGAACAACAGAGTCGGGTTGAATATGCTATTCGTGAAGGAAAAACCGCGGAAAATATTGTAGACTTTGCCTATAGCGAGAATATTGAACTTTTGATTATCAGCAGCCACGGTTCGGGTGGACTAAGTCGTTGGAACATCAGCAGTGTTACTCAAAAAGTAATTAATCTAATTTATTTGCCTGTTTTAATTGTACGGGCTTATGAACAATTAAATGTGGATGAAAAAATCAATCGCTATCGTAGAATTCTGCTGCCAGTCGATGGTTCACGCCGTGCTGAGTGTGCTATCTCTGCCGGGATTGAATTGGCACGAAGCGAAATATCTGGTAGCGCTGCGCCTATTAGCGTTGGTGAACAATCAAAACTTGTCCTGGCAGCAGTGATACGCCCACCCGAACTGCCTATTCCGGAACTCTTCCCGATTGAAATTAGTCAGTTAGCGGAAAAACTACTAGAAGCCACCCGCGAGGCTGTTGACAAATACTTGTATGAGATGAAAGAACGTTTGCCGGTTGAGTGTGATATTTGTGTGGTCGAGAATGCCAGTGTGACTTTTGCCATTCAAGAATTGACTGAACAGCAAGATATCGACTTGGTAATTCTTTGTGCTCATGGTTTTTCAGGACAAGTCAACTGCCCTTATGGAACGATTGCACGCAATTATGTGGAACATGGTACCAAACCGGTTCTGATTATACAGGATGTGCCACGTTCTCATGTAAGGCCGACAGCGGCGGAGGTTGCCGCAGAAAAATCTGGGAGACGATAAACATGTTAGTGGGCCAAGAGAATCAGACCCGGGATGAAGATATTCCTATCCTGGAAAATTCATATTCGTCAAAAACTGAACTAATGCAAGTACTGGTTAATGCTTTATCAAACAATTATCAGGAAGTCAGTCAGGTCAACTCGGGAACCGGGAAGAATGTGGTTTTAAGAGGACCTACACTAATACAGTATGAAAACTGGCTTACTGAAGCGCATACCTATTTTCGAGAGGCTTCCAATCGTGATTTAACACTTACACTGGCTTCGGAGTGGGTGTTGGATAATTACTATATTATCCGCCAGGCCCTTTTGCAAATTGATGAGGATTTACCAGCTGGTTATTACAGGCAGCTGCCGAAGTTGGCAGGTGGCCCATTGAAAGGTTTGCCGCGCATTTATGCAATTGGGCGAACTGTGCTGTCTTCCCAAAAATATTTATTGAATACGATCGATTTGCAAGACATTCTGATCCTGCTTCAGGAACAGGTACCGCTGACGATGGGTGAGTTGTGGGCTTTGCCGATTTTCCTGCGGTACAGTCTGGTAGAAACCCTGGCGCATGCACTTGAATGGATCATTCAACCTAAAACTCCACCAGAATTGCCGGCTTATCCGCCACAACTTTTCGGGATGAGTGAACCCTTTGTGGTTAACCAGGCTGTCGTTGGCGATAGTCTTGCCAGCGGGATTGTGGCTAATATCATCCTCAGTCTGCGGACGATAGCTGAACAAAATTGGAGCGATTTTTTTGAATCGGTTAGCTTCCTGGAACGGACCTTACAAAAAGATCCGGCTGGAATATACCCGATGATGGATTTTAAAACCCGGGATATGTACCGAAAGGAAATCGAATCGCTTTCATTTGCCAGTGGTCGGGCAGAAAATGAGCTCGCTCAAATTACGCTCGATCTGGCGAACGAAAGCAAAGAAAAAAACAGTTCTACAGAAATAGACTCGGAAAATAATGGTGCTAAAAAATTAGGCGACGATTTGTTAGCGCATGTAGGTGAATTTTTGATTGGTAAGAGTCGTGCCATATTAGAAAAAAAAATTGGTTATCAACCAGATCTAAAAACCAGATTCAAACGATGGGGATTTCAGCTTGCTTCTCCTTTATACCTCAGTAGCATATTTTTTCTTGCCTTACTTATTCTTGTGTTAATTTCGTTTATCATTCAACATCAGTGGTTAATTCAGTCCACGAATCTTTTGGATTGGCTCGCGCTCATCGCACTGACAATAACAATGTTGGTGCCCATATTAACGGTTTCTGCCAGCCTGGTAAATTGGCTGATAACATTATGGGTAAAACCACGCATCCTACCCAAGTTGCATTTTAAATTCGAGGTTCCTCCGCCATTTCAGACCCTTGTAGTCATCCCAGCTATGATTACAAGCCATGAAGAAATTGATAGTCTGACACACCAGCTTGAAATGCATTACCTCCGTAACCCCGAACCTGGATTGCTTTTTGCTTTATTGACCGATTTTCGTGACGCGGATAGTGAAACTCTACCTGAAGATGAAAGCCTGGTGCAGCATGCAGTGTCTGCAATAGAAAAATTGAATACGAAATATGAACGGTCGAATCCAGGTTGTGATTCAACTACCGAGTTCGATGATAGCTTGTCGACCGAAATTGGAACTGTTGCATATAATGAACAACCACAACCGCTGGGTTCATCACTGTTTTATTTGCTACATCGAAAAAGATTATGGAACCAATCTGAAGGTAGATGGATGGGTTGGGAGCGCAAACGCGGCAAACTGCATGAGCTGAACAAATTGTTGCGTGGAAGCAATGATTTGTCATTTACAACAATCAGCGGTGGTACAACGAAAAGTGCAGAGTTGCAATGTGTTCGTTTCGTCATTACCCTGGATGCCGATACAATTTTACCCCGCGGGGCCGCTCGTCGTTTGGCTGGGACATTGGCTCATCCACTAAACCAGGCACGCTTCAATTTTACAAGCGACCAGGTGTTATCCGGTTATACCGTACTACAGCCTCGTATGGAAATTCATCCCAGAAGCGCCAACCATTCCTGGTTCACCCGCATCTTTGCCGGAGATACCGGCTTGGATTTGTATACGCGGGCGATTTCAGATGCTTACCAGGATTTGTTTGGTGAGGGTAGTTACGTTGGTAAAGGCATTTATGATGTAGATGCTTTCGAAAAAAGCGTACATAATCGTATTCCAGAAAACAGTGTACTCAGTCACGACTTGTTAGAGGGAATTATGGGCCGCGCCGGTTTGGTCACTGATATCACCATGATTGAGGATTATCCGACGAATTATATCGTGCAGGTTAAACGCCAGCAGCGCTGGATCCGCGGAGATTGGCAGCTTTTACCCTGGTTAATTAATTCTGGAAAATTTGAAATTAAATTCAAGGCAATTAGCCGTTGGAAAATGATCGACAACCTGCTTCGCTCAATGCTTGCGCCTGCGCTCTTGTTGATCTTCATTATTGGTATCGATTTAATGCCTGATCTGGCCTGGTTTTGGACTATGGTTATCTTGCTCTCCCTGGCTGTTCCACTGCTTACCAGTATGGCCAGGAGTACTTTGCAAACTCTGAGTGGTGAGAATATTGGTGCAGCATTCAATCCTTTAAAATGGAATATTGTGCGCTGGTTACTGGCGATAGCCTTCCTTCCTTATGAGGCATATAATGCCCTGGATGCAATATTTACCACCCTCTATCGTCTGCTGATCAGCCACCGCGATCTCTTACAGTGGACCACAGCTGCCCAAACTGCGCGTCTTTTTGGTTTGCAAGCTCATCGGAATACTACCTGGTTAAAGATGATCGCAACAACGTCGTTGGCGGTGATACTGGGTGGTGGAATCCAGCTTATTTATAGCATTACCGGGATTGGTCTGGCACCTGCCCTGATTTTTGCTATGCCCATGCTGCTGATCTGGATGCTTTCACCGTTAATTGCCCAATTGATTAATACACCAATCAAGCAGCGTACGATTCCATTGAACGCAGAACAAGCCGGGCGTTTTCGTCAGGTTGCCCGGCGTACCTGGGGTTTCTTTGAGCGATTCGTTGGACCTGAGGATCATTGGCTGCCGCCTGATCACTTTCAGGAGATGCCGGTGGGTATTATCGCTCACCATACATCACCATCCAATATTGGCCTGCTGCTCACATCCACTCAGGCTGCTTACGATCTGGGTTATCTAGATCAACTAGGATTGGCAACCCGTCTGTCTACGACGATGGATACTTTAGACCAGCTAGAGCGGTACCGAGGGCATTTCTTGAACTGGTACGACACGCTGACATTGCAACCACTCAATCCGCGCTATATTTCCACGGTGGACAGCGGTAACCTGGCTGCTAGCTTGATCATTACTGCTCAGGCAGGAAAGAGTATGGCGAAAGAACGAATTTTTCGTTGGGATCTCTGGCAGGGTTACCTGGATACACTTTCCAACCTGACTGAAACATTAACAAAAATGCGTAAAACCGAGTTTGATCGCCAGGTTGAAGAAATTAACCGCCGAATCGGTGAGATGCACGCAGAAATCCTGGCAGTGCGTTCGGATCCTACCCAGTGGTACGCATTATTCCAAATCGCACAGGGACAATTCTGGCAGGAAATCTCCGGTCACCTGTTTGAGATGGTAAAGGTTGGTCGCTCTGCTTTTGACCTGGAGGCGCTTCGCAAACTGCAGGAAGTAGCAGCTCAGGTTGAACGCCATCACCAGGCCATCCAGAGAACACTAACCGAACTGGTTCCCTGGATTCCTTTGCTGGAGAAGGTTCCCCTGCATTTTATGGAAACCCAATTTTCACAGAAAATGAATAATTTAAGGGCTATTTTATCTTACAACCCAGCTCTTGGACATATCCGTTCATGTGTTATTGCTGGCCAGACCATTATCAGCGCATTAAGGGTGACTCTGCAAGAAAACACACTTTTCTCATATTCGGATGCTGGCTCGGTATTTAATGAAATTGACTGGAACGCCAGAATTAAAAGTGCGGAGGACTGGCTAGATGCAATGCAGCATGGATTGGTTCAAGCAGGAGAAAATGCAGACGGGTTGATGGATAAATTCGCACAGATTACGATCCGCGCTGAACGATATGTTCAGGAGATGGATTTTAAATTTCTTTATCATTCTCAAAGACGTGTGTTCCACATTGGTTTTAACATGGATGCAGGTCAACTTGATAATAATTATTATGATCTGTTAGCCTCTGAGGCGCGGATTGCGTCGATAATTGCCCTGGCAAAAGGGGAAGTACCTCAGTCGCATTGGTTGCAACTCAGCCGTCCATTAATTCGGGTCAAAGGGTCTCGAGTGCTGCTTTCATGGAGCGCTACCATGTTCGAATATCTAATGCCACCGCTTTTTTTGCGCTCTTATCCGGGTACCTTGTTGGCTGAGAGTTCTCATGGAGCAGTACTCCAGCAAATTTCATATGGAAAATCAAAAGGGATTCCTTGGGGAATTTCTGAATCCGGGTTTTACCAGTTTGATGGTAATCAGAATTATCAGTATCGCGCTTTTGGGGTCCCCGGTCTTGGTTTTAAGCGTGGGTTGAGTGACGACCTGGTTATTGCTCCTTATGCTTCAATTATGGCGATCGCTTTTAACCCTCAAGCTGTTGGTCAAAATTTGATTGATTTGATAGAACATAATGGCTTTGGATTGTACGGCTTGTTTGAGTCGATTGATTTTACTGAGCACAGGTTGCCAATTGGTGATTCCTACACAGTGGTACAGGAATATATGGCTCACCACCAGGGTATGATCTTAATGGCCTTGGTAAATTATTTTCACAAAGATATTATGGTTCATAGAATGCACAGTGACCCCCGCATCCAGAGTGTCGAACTCTTATTACAAGAGCAGATACCGCAAGCAGTTCCGCTGCAAAATCCTTTTGCGGAGGATGTTAAGGGAATTCAAAGGCTGACGGCAGCTCCTGTAGAAATTAACCCTTGGAATGTTCCAGTGCAAACGGCAATTCCTCAGGTAAATCTCATTTCAAATGGTGATTTTGGTGTGCTGATTTCCAATATGGGGGGTGGATATAGTACATGGCGTGGAACGGACCTTACTCGTTGGCAGGCTGACGGTGTACTCGATTCATGGGGAACCTGGATATATATTCAGGATATGAATCTCACACATGGTGGCGTAGTGCCTACCAGCGAAAAACCCAATATAGGTGGAAAGCTTTGGTCAGCCGGGTTCCAACCCATCCCCGCAAACCCACCCAATATACAGGTAACTTTCTTTGCTCATATGGCAGTCTTCCGCCGTATTGAGAAAAACATCACCTCTACAATGGAAATTACTGTATGCCCAGATGACCCGGTTGAGATTCGCCGAATCCATTTACATAACTCCGATAGCCAACCTCATCTTCTTCGTCTGACCTCCTATGGAGAGGTTATTCTTAATCAGCAAACTGCAGATAGCCGTCATCCAGCTTTTAATAAGCTGTTTATCGAGAGTGAATTTTTACCAGAGCTGAATTTGCAGATTTTTAAACGGCGTCCCCGTTCCAGCAATGAAACCCCTGTCTATCTTGGGCATATGTTGGTTATTAAGAATCAAGTTGAGGGTAACATAGTTCGTCATGAAGCTGACCGCAATTGTTTTATTGGTCGTGGACGAACACTAAACGACCCCATCGCGCTTGCTTCTGAGCAATACCTTACAGGAGCAACTGGCGCTACTCTGGACCCAATCTTTGCACTTGGACAGGCTATTGAACTTAATCAACATGAAAGTGCTGAACTGGCATATCTTACTTTTGTTGGAGATAGTCAGGATGCGGTTTTGCAATTAGCCCGGCGGTATAGTATCTGGTCATTGATTGAACATTCATACTATCAGGCTAACACGGCAGCCCAGACCTGGTTAGGAAAACAAATCTTTGATACTCAGTCTTTCAAAAACACCTTACAAGTGCTCTCTGCCTTAATTTACCCTTTCAAAGCGGTACGTGCTGGTCCGGAAATAATTTCTGCTAACCGGCTTGGTCAATCCGGGTTATGGCGTTTTGGTATATCTGGCGATTATCCCATTCTGTTGGTAGAGATTGGAGAACCAAAACAGGTTGACTTGGTTCGTGAGGTTTTGCGTATTCATGAATTCTTACGCAGCAGGCGCTTCATGGTGGATGTTGTCATTCTTAACCAGCAACACACCGATTATGGCGCTGAGCTGAATGGGATGCTCTACCGCATGGTTAATCGCTTGAACTATGAGCAGTGGATGAATCAGCGTGGTGGTATATTTATCCATTATGCCGATCAAATTAAACCCGAAGAACTCGTTTTGTTAAGAACTGCTGCCCGTTTTATTTTCAGCGGCGCACGGGGAACGTTGGATAATCAAATGCCGGAGTATCCCATTCAGGTGTTGCATCTACCCGAATTTATTTCAACCAGACAACCCGAAGACTTTGGCAGTGAAGTGGATCCGCTTCATCCAATTGAGCCATTGCAGTTTTTTAACAGCTATGGCGGTTTCAGTAAAAATGGGCAAGAATATATCATTGAAATATCTCCCGATAAACCTACACCTGCTCCTTGGATTAATGTCATAGGTTATCCCAATTTTGGCTTTATGGTTAGTGAATCTGGCAGTCAGAGTACCTGGGCAGTTAACAGTGGAGAAAACCGCCTGTCGCCCTGGTCCAATGACCCGGTTCGCGACCCAACTGGGGAAGCACTTTACATGCGGGATGAAGAAACTGGCGATGTTTGGACACCCACACCTCTTCCAGCAGGAGCAAATTCGCCATATAGAGTTACTCATGGTGCGGGGTATACTATTTTTGAGCACAATTCACATGGTCTTCGCCAGCGGCTAACGCTTTTTGCAAGCCCGGAAGACCCGGTTAAAATTATCCATTTACGGGTTGAAAACACATGGAATCATCCTAGACGTATTACAGCGACCCAGTATATCGAATGGGTGCTGGGTACAACCCACGCTGCGTCTATGCCTTATATTATCCCGGAATTTGATAATATCGAAGCCTGTCTGTTGGCGACGAACCCCCATAATACCGAATTTGGTGAGCGAGTTGCATTCCTTATCGCCAGTAAACCGGTACATGGATTGACAGCCGACCGCACAGAGTTTTTGGGTCGTGGTGGAAATCCTGCATACCCGGTTGCTTTAAAGCGTATCGGTCTGGAAACACGCCTTACGTCTGGAGAGGATCCTTGCGCTGTTCTTCAATTGCATCTTGATCTGCTACCTGGTGCTGTGGAAGAGATTTACTTTGTTTTGGGACAGGGGACAAATAAGGAAGATGCGTTAGGGCTTGCTCGGAAGTACCATGACTCCACGTATGTGGGTGCCGCCTTCGAACGAACCCAGGCGTTTTGGGATCGTTTATTGGGTACTATTCAGGTGCGTACGCCAGAACCAGCCACTGATTTAATTCTCAATCGCTGGATGCTATACCAGAGTCTTTCCTGCCGAATATGGGGTCGTTCCGCGTTTTATCAGCCTAGTGGTGCCTTTGGTTTTCGAGATCAGCTCCAGGATGTAATTGCTTTGCTTCCAATTGATCCGGGGATTGCCCGTGGACAGTTACTTAACGCTGCCAAACGTCAGTTTTCTGAAGGTGATGTAATGCATTGGTGGCATCCGCCATCTGGGCGTGGGGTAAGAACACGTATCTCGGATGACTTATTATGGCTTCCTTATGTTACATCACTGTATGTTGAAATGACTGGCGACGAGGGTTTTCTTGAAGAAAGTATTCCTTTTCTGGATGCTCCGCCATTAAATAAAGACGAACATGAACGCTACAATGAATATTCTCTGACCAAAGAAACATCTACCTTAATTGAACATTGTCACCGAGCAATTGTAAAGGGTGCTACCTGGGGTGTGCGTAGCCTGCCACTTATTGGCGGCGGAGATTGGAATGATGGGATGAACAAGGTTGGGGAAGAAGGAAAAGGTGAAAGTGTTTGGTTAGCCTGGTTTCTTTGTGATGTCCTTGAGCGTTTTGCAAGAATATGTGATCATCGTGGTGATAGTAAAACAGCCAACAAGTACCGTGCCTGGGCTAAGGATTACGCTTCTGCTATTGAGAAAACTGCCTGGGATGGAAATTGGTACCGGCGTGGTTATTATGATGATGGTTCCCCGCTCGGCTCGCAACAAGAACCTGAATGCCAGATTGATGCGATAGCACAATCCTGGTCGGTATTGAGTGGTGCAGGAGATTTGGTACGCAGCCGGCAAGCAATGCAGTCGGTATTGGAACGGTTGGTACACACAGAGGAAAGGTTAGTACTGTTGTTTACACCACCATTTGACAAAACTGAGCATAACCCTGGCTATATCAAGGGTTATTTACCGGGCATACGGGAGAATGGTGGGCAGTATACACACGCTGCCATTTGGACAGGTTGGGCTTTTGCTGCACTGGATGATGGAAAGCAAGCTGGAATTCTTTTTGACCTGCTTAACCCGATTTTTCAATCCGATTCATTAGAAAAAGCCACTGAATATCGTGTTGAGCCTTATGTGATGTGTGCAGATATTTATAGCAAACCACCACACTTGCGCCGTGGTGGATGGACCTGGTATACCGGTTCAGCCGCCTGGATGTACCAGTTTGGTTTGATAGCCTTACTCGGATTTAAGAAGACGGGCAATCTCCTGCGTATTGATCCACGCATACCACCAGCCTGGGACGGATTTGAAATTCATTATAAGTTCGGCATGGCAAGCTATCACATTCAAGTTTTTAACCCTAATCACCTTACATATAAAGTTCAAACTGTGAAATTGGATGGGGTCATACTGGATGATAATGCAATTCCCCTGGTTGACGATGGACAGGAACACTTAGTTGAAGTAATCATGGGAGATCAATAATTGGATTGACCTTCGCCTTGCATATGACCATTTCAATAGTGCAGGATTGCATATTCAAACGAATTATTAGGACGATGTAGGACAAACACTAATTTCCGTCCTCAACATTCGCGCACACATAAATCAGCCTCGAACCAATATTCAGCTGCAATCTGTGGATCAGATAATGGATTTTGCAGAAGTGAAAATAGAAAAATATATTTGTAACTGAATTCACAAAATTGAAATGTTGACAAATATTATCTATAATTGTTTTGCAAGTTTTAGTAATTGGCCGAGCCAATTCAGGCTCCAAGCAGGGTAACAATATAGATTTATTTTATTTGTAATGGAGGTCAACTAGAATGCACGCAAAAAATCTTATATCGCGTTTGTGTTTAACTGCCCTAGTGTTATTGCTAACCTTTGCCCTTATGGGCGCTAATGTATATGATGATGTTCAACCTCAAAAAATGTTATTGCGTTCCTGGTTAAGTGGTGGAGCAGAAATGCCTGGACCAGGTGACCCAGATGGAATGGGTCAGGCACAAATCGTTTTGAAAATGAAAAATTATCAGGTATGCTGGAAAATTAAGGTGATGGGTATCACTCTGCCGGCGACTGCTGCCCACATTCACTCAGGAGACATGAGTGTTGCCGGACCAGTGGTTGTCGCACTCTCGGCCCCAAACGAGATGGGGCTTTCTAGTGGTTGCGTAGAAGTCGATAAGGATCTATTCATGGCTCTACAAATGAATCCTGACTTATATTATGTCAATGTTCATAATGTAGATTTTCCGGCGGGAGCTGTACGCGGCCAATTATTTCTCGCTGAATAAATAAGACAATCAGTTTAAACAAAAACTGCTTGGATTGAATTTGGTTCTACCGTAAACAATAATGAAACAGGACTGACAAATATTCTTGGTGTCAGTCCTGTTTCATTATTTTACTGTAAGAGGGCATATTTTTAGGATGGGCTAATTTTATCCATTTCGACTAATAAACGATTTTCCAACCAGGAGTCTTTTTGGGATTCATATCTTCAATCATAAATGGGCCAGGTTGGGCAATCAGATCACGCGCGCTGTTAAGCTTATCCCAAACATTCCAGAGTAATACACCACTTATCCGATTTTCCTTGAGATAATAGATGATCCCTTTTTGAAATGGTTCAGACCAATCTGCAATGGTTGTCAGGCGAGAATCCAACTGACCAATGGCTTCATATCCTAAATCGAACAGGTCTGAATAGAAAAATGGTAAATGATGATAGTTTTCTGATGCTCCTGCCATATTTCGACCGGCCAAAAGCCCCATACTATTGGCGTTGTCTTCATGCTCAACGCGTAAACGTTTATCCAGAGAAGGATTGTAAAACTCGGCCACATCTCCTGCTGCGTATATATGGGGGTGGCTGGTGAGTAATGATTCATTCACACTAATTCCTTTTTCTGTAAGCAAACCTGCTGCTTTTGCAATCTCGGTATTCGGTTCGAGCCCGATCCCGGCAATGACTCCATTGGTAACCAACTGGCGACCGCTAAGGGTTTGTAATGTTAAGTTTTGAGAACCTGAAGATAAGCCAGTGACTTTTTCCCCAGGTAAGACATCAACACCCCTTTGTCGGTAGTAGTCATTCAGGTACTGAGAAAGATCGCGTGGAAAGATGAGTGCACCAATTCCTTCTTCGGGAAATAGCATGGTTACTTTTTTACCTTTCATGGCCAGAGCGGCGGCTATTTCTGCACCGATAAAACCTCCCCCAATAACAGCAAAGTTATCATTTTCCTCGCTCATTCTATTAAGGCGTTTGTAATCTTCCAGCGTGCGAAAGTATAGAATATCATCTCCTCCAAAAGGAAGACGGCGCGGAGAACCTCCGGTGGCTAATAATATTTTTTCGCCATGATATTCATTCCCTAAGTCATCATGGGCAGATTGTGAATCCGCATTTAAAGAAACAATTTCCCGTCCAAGATGCATCGACACATTTCTGTTTTCCGTTTTACGAAAAATTTTGTCGATAGGTTTACCTTTCCACAAACCCTTACTGAGGGGTGGGCGGTTATACGGGGGATCGATTTCCATACTGACCAACCCAATTGAACCCTCAGGATCAATTTCCCGAATCCCCCTTACAGCAGCATCTGCTGTCATTCCCCCGCCGATAATCAGATATTTGTAGTTATTCATAATTCACCTCTTAGCTGCTCCGTTTTTGCAGCCATGATGAAGTCGTTCTTGTGCAAACCCTTTATTACATGCGTCCACCAGGTGACAGTTACTTTTCCCCACTCAGTTAAAATAGCGGGATGGTGGTCTTCATCATTGGCCAATTGGGCAACACGATTGGTGAAGGTGAGTGCCTGATTAAAATCTTTGAATTTAAATGTTTTTTCCAGGCGCATCTCACCTTCTTTTGTATACGTTTCCCAGCCAGATATGTTAGTTTTTAACTGTTCTATTTCATTCTCTGTAAGTTTTGGTGTGTTTGCTGTTACTGGACTGCAATGGTTTTGGTTAAATTCTTTCATAGGTTCTCCTTATATTCTTCATACTCTCAAAGACCAACTGCGTCGAACGGGAATACCCGGCAATTCTTCGATAACCCCAGTCTTTAATTTTAAGAAAATAGTGTTTTCTTCAAGCTGTAGGGTAAGTGTTTTTTGGATGGGGTTCGTGTTCTTCAGCGATAATAATTACTTTTTCTGGCAACTCCACATTTTGCAGAGAGTAGATCTGATTATGTTCCAACTATATTTTACGTTTTCGATGCGTCTTAAACAACAAGCCTTACACCCTTTTGATAAAATGCGGAATAATTTTCTAAGCTTAAAGTTTTTTTCTAATGCAAGTAAGGAGAATCGGTTAAAATTATCATAGATCCGGTAATTATTAACTTGGAACACCTTCCAAAAATTACGGTAATTGAAAGGAAACCGTTGCAACAATTTATCCTAAATAGTTGTTATCCGGAATCATGTTTAAAGTTACAATAATTCCCAAGTTCGCAATTCGTTTCCATACCCGTATTTACCTTGTTAGAATTAAGTTCTTGAAAGACGGAAGCAAGGAAAGTAAAATTTTTGTAAAGTAGCATTCATTAACCGATTTCTTAGACCAATTCAAATTGAAGTGGAATATATTGATATAACTCGTAATCCTAAAAAAAGAAAACAAATTAAGCGTTCAATGTCAGCTCTGCCGCAACAGGTAAATGGAGTACACCCGCCCGCCCAAAAATTAATGGCTAATTATATTGCTGGCGTGGACGAGAATAATTTACAGCAAAGTTTCATTCGCATATTAAGCAATTCTGCTTATCTCGCTGAGGAACCGGAATTTTAGCTTTTGTTTTTCCAATCTCTTGCCGCCAGGGTTAAGGCATCAATATTCTCTGGAAGTGTCCCCGGTGAGATACCTCCGCCAAAAGATAAGATCATGCCGCCACCCGGCGCAGCTTTATCTAGGCATTCCGTTGCAGCGCTATAGACTTGCTGTGGTGTGCCACGCACACCTAAGTCGAGTGGAGCTATGTTACCCATCAAGGCAACACGGTCCCCCATTTTTTGCTTAACCAAGGCAATATCCGTCTGGTGACTGAAGTTAAAAACATCGAAGCCGGCGTATGAGAGACTTTCGAGCAGATGTTGACAGGGAGTGTCATTGTGATAAATACGGAGCAAACCAGAAAAATGTTCGAAAATTCGCTTGAGGTGGGGCTCTACCAAAGATTGGTAAGTGCGACGTGAAACCATACCTACCAGGTCGTCAAGCAATAATATACCCTGAGGTTCTTGTAATGATTCCAATTGAGCCTCAAGCCAGCGTATCAGAGAAGTGGTCACAGTCCCTAATAAGTGGTCAACTTCTTCTGGTTTGTCCACTAAACCTTCCATTAAGGCAGTAATTCCGGTTAACCAGGATGTGGTGGTCAAAGGTCCTCGCGCTGCCACCATATGAATACCCAAACCTTCGGTTTGCAATCGCAAATCCATTTGCTGGTAAAGGCGCAAAGCCAACGGCATCAGACCGTCTTCTGCTGGGTTTATGGGTTCAACTTTCTGCCAGAATGCCAGATCTTTAACCAAGGGCTCAATGGAAGGGGGACGGTTTGGGTAAAAACGCATACGGCAACCGAATGCGGAAGGTTCGGCTGCCATACCGAATTCTACCCAAAAACCAGGAATCCAGACCACATCCGGAAAACGTTTCAGCAATTCCAGATTGATTTGCATCCATTTTTCAGGGAAAAGGAAATAATCTCGTGTATCAATCCCGGCAAAATCTGGAAGCCAAGGGCTATCTACAATTAAGGCAACCGGTACCTGGTCTGGCTGACCCAGGTGAGCGGCAGTTAGGAAACGTTCCCAGTTAGGATTCATGAAAATCACCTCGTCGTACGGAAATCGTAGTGTTTTTTATATTCTGGTGCTCAATAGCCCGGCAGCCTGATAAATTGCCAGAACAGTAGAGAGGCTGCGTCTGCCTTCAACACCATCGACTAGCGGAGACCGGTTATTATGGATAGCTTGGATGAAATCGCTCACCAGGGCGGTGTGACCAGCCATGGAAATGCCGCGTGGGTCAGCGCCAGCACCGGCACCTTCGGATAAGCTTGCTTCATTTGAAGCCAATAGAGCGCTCTGAATATGGGCTGCTTGCGCCTGCTCATCAAGCCACCAACGCGTCAGGGTATCACCTTCCACTTGCAAACCGCCTTGCGTACCGTATATCTCAATGCGGGGCGGAAAACCAGGCGAAGCAGTCGTAGTAGCGTTAATTGTCGCCAGTGCACCGTTGGCAAATTGCAAGTTTGCGCTGAGGGTATCTTCCACTTCAATTTGACGGTGTAAAGTACGCGCAAATGAGCAAACTTCTTGTGGTTCACCCATGTACCAGGTCAGTAAATCAACCTGATGGATTCCCTGGTTCATTAACACACCGCCACCATCTTGTGCCCAGGTACCCCGCCAGACAGCCTGATCGAAGTATTTTTGTGGGCGAAAATAGGGCAGATTGACTAACCCTAAGGTCAGCTCACCAAGTTCACCGGCCTGAATGGCACGGTGTATCTTCTGAAACACAGGTTTAGTGCGGCTCTGGAAAGCTACGCCCAAGGTTACACCATTCTCCAGACAGGTTTTTTGCATGGCATCTGCCTCAGCCAGGCTGGTTGCCATAGGCTTTTCCACCAGGACGTGTTTACCAGCCTGGGCAGCCGATATAGTTTGACCGGCGTGCTGGCTGCTCGGAGTACAGATACACACCACATCGATATCCGGTCGTGAGAGCATTTCTTGCTCGAGCATAGCGTGCACACCAAAACGTCTCTCGATATCCGGAAATTGTTGCTGATTGTAATGTACGATAGCGGCCAGGTGCGCGCCATTTTCGCTGTTAGCCCTGATGGCTTGAGCATGATATTCGGCAATCATGCCTGCGCCAATTATTGCAAAATTAAGCTTTGGATAAACAATCAAGATTTGGCCTTTCTAGTTAGATGCTGCATGGTTGGATTATCAACCTACACCGCGCAAAGCTTCATACATTGCCAATAGATTTTCCACGGGCACGTCGGCTTGTATATTATGTACTGTGTTAAAAACATAGCCACCACCAGGTGCTAACGCGTCGATATTTCGCCGCACATTGTCTTTAACTTCTTGCGGTGTACCGGAAGGTAGTATACCCTGGGTTTCCACCCCACCACCCCAAAATACGAGTGCATCACCAAAATCGCGTTTCAAGGCGACGGGTTCCATCCCTGTAGCGGTGACATGAACTGGATTAAGAATTTCTACCCCGATCTCAATAAAATCGGGTAATAATGGGCGGACGTTGCCGCATGAATGGAAGAACCGGCGCACATCCGGCGCCTGGATACGCACGTAATCGAAGACAACTTTCCAACGTGGCTTGAGTTGTTGGCGAAACATGCGTGGAGAGATGATCTGCGATGCCTGGGTTCCATAATCATCGGCGTGGCTGATTACATCCACGACATCCGCCAGACGTGGTAATGCCATTTTCCAAAATCCTAGCTTAAGTTCAACCAGTTTATCAAACAATACACCTGCCAGGCTGTCGTTGTCAGCCATCATCATCAATAGATTTTCCATGCCAACTATGCGTTGGGCCATCTCAAAAATTCCGGCAAAGGGGTCTTTGAGCATAACAGCGTATCCCGCAGCCCGGTAGGCTTCGGCTTGTTCGCGCAGTCCATTGATCCGCTGAGGGTTATCCAGTTTTGGCCATGGATGTTTGATAATATCCTGGACTGTCAAATCCGGTTTATCCAAAGGTGACTGCCATATACTGTAATACAAGCCATCTGGGCGAGGCTTACGATGAGTAATGCCCCACTCGTCATGGTAGTTCCAATATTGCTCGCCGGAGGTCGTATCTTGCTCTTCTATACCGTTAACATGCCAATTATGACTATTCAAAGGAAAAATTCCTCGGATATCTACACCCAAACGCTCAAGCAGGTCTGTATCAGGCAACGCCAGGCCTTGAATTTGGTCACAGATGTGTGCTTCAACAGAGGGGAGTCCGAGAGCTTTGCGCAGCTTGTGATACGTTATTACATGTATTCCAGTGACTTGTGTACTACCCAGATCAAGGGGGATGCGGTCTGGTTCCTGATGAGCTAATGATGTGAGTAAACGTTGTCGGCTGCTGGGCGTAGAAGGATTAGCAATAATTGGCTTATTCATTTTTGGTTGTCTCCGTTTGTTTAATGCTTCTTGAGGGTCGGTAATAATCATCCAGCAGTTGGTCCATCACTTGAGTCGTACGAATTGCGCTTTCTCCTGTGCTAACGCAGCGGCCTGTACCTTGCAGCTCGGCGACGATCTGCTCGATTAATGGTTGCTGGATATGCGTAGGATGGGGAAGATCGAAAGATTGACTGCCAGAATGGGTTTCGAGGATCAGTGGTTTATCCTCAAAAGTGGATAGAGTGATTTTGCCTGTTGACCCAACAAGGCTGATCTGGTCGGTAGCATTAAAGCTGTTGAAAGACCATATTCCTGTGCCCAAAACGCCATTTTCGAATTCGAATGCGGCACTGACGATATCTTCTGCCGGGTAGTGGCCGGCTTGATTGCGGGCAAAACCGCGTGCGCTTTTTATTGGACCCAATGCAAAATCGAGAAAATCCAGTGTATGACTGGCCAGATCCACAAATAGGCCTCCACCAGCGATTTCTGGCAAAAAACGCCAAGGTAGTTTACTTGGAACATTTGATTGGGGTGGCTGGGAGAGTGAGATTTGTACATGTCGGACACTGCCAATTGTGCCATTTTCTATCAATTCTTTCGCCTTAACGAATCGTGGTAAAGCACGCCGATAGTAGGCAACAAAGAGGGGCACTCCGGCATCCTGGCAAACAGCTATCATCTCCTGGCATTCAGCCATGTTGAGTGCCATAGGCTTTTCAACATAGACTGGCTTTCCCGCGCGAGCAGCAGCTAAAGTATAAGGGTGATGTAAGTTTGGGGGTGTGGCGATGTATACCGCATCCACTTCAGGATCATCTATCAGTTGTTGGGCATCCGTATACCAGCGTGGTACACCGTGGCGTTTGGCATAATCTTCAGCCAGGGCGCCATCGCGGCGCATGACGGCGACCAATTGAGAGCCGATGGTTTGCTGAAATCCTGGCCCACTTTTCACCTCAGTAACATTACCACAGCCAATAATTCCCCAGCGAATGGTTCTCATTAATACTCCTTGGAAAAATCTGCAATTGAATTTTGTGCTAGGATCACTATTGACTGTGCAACCGTCAGAATATTGTTAAAGAAATTAGTCATTAATCCGCGTTCCTTTCCCTATGGATGGTAATAGCATGGGAATCTTATAATAATGCATGGAGTGCGCCGGCAATAAAAGCTGCCTGCAATTGTGTTACTGAGTCTGTAAAGTGAACATGATCGCAATACAGTTTACCTTCCAGTGATTTCGTAAAATTATACAAATCAATTGTCTCAATATTCATCTCAGCCATCACCTGCGCAGCTATCAGGTTATAAGCCAATACATCTTCGTTTTTCCTGATAAATTCAGTTTGTAACAAACGATGCTGGAAATCATCAACCGGGGTGGTATTGACCCATATAACTCGTTGAACAATCGGCTGGATGAGGGTTGTTATCTGTTTCAGATTTACCGAATATTGATCCGATGCTATTTGTTTTTCGCCCGAATCCGAATTGGTTTTTATGTCATGTAATCCACAATTAAGCAATAGGACACAATCATTCAACAATTCTTTCTGTGCATGCAGGTATTCAAGAACCATTCGACTGTCTCCGCCGTTGTCATAATCCGGTTCGCCCTGTATGATATTCGTCGGAAAATCACCCTTGCGTTTTACATCCATTAAGTTGGCGAGCATCTTTTTTAGATAAGGGGTGTAATAAACAGATATACTGTCACCGATGACAAAAAGAAAACGGTTATTCATCGTATTCAACCTGTAATTGGCTTTAGCCATTTTTAATGGGTGTCCATTGGATATTTTTCAATCTATCTTCTCAGGCGGATCTGTAATACGGGCTTTCATCCAGTCATTGCTGTTGTGAAAATCTGCAACCGCATTGCCAGGATGAACCATAGCGTCAAATAATGGTCGATCAGCCTCATTCAGGCTCATTTCCAGTACGGGTAGGGCATCCTCCAGGTGCTGCAATGTACGTGGTCCAATTATAGGGGCAGTGATGCCAGGTTGATCTTTGGTCCATAGCAACGCCATTTGGGAAGGTGTTAACCCACGCTCGACGGCTATTTTTGCTACCTCACGACCAATGGTAATACCGCGGCTGGTAATCCTTTCATTGAAAAGGGGATTGTTCCAGTTTTCCCGGCGCGAACCAGCTGGGGTTTCATCCGGTTGGTTATAACGCCCAGCCAGAACACCCATCGCCAAAGGCGACCAGGGCAGCACTGCCAGACCGTACTTCATGCATAATGGAATGCGTTCATTTTCTGCCCGGCGGTCGAGCAGGTTGTAAGGGGGTTGTTCGCTGACATAGCGTGCCCATCCATAGCGCTCACTGATTGCCAATCCTTCCATCAACATCCAGGCTGGGAAGGTGGATGACCCGATGTAAATTACTTTACCCGAGCGTACCAGGTCTTCCAATGCACGCAAGGTTTCATCCTGGGGGATGTTTGCTGGAGGTGGTCGGTGAAGCTGGTAGAGATCTATATGGTCAGTTTGCAGGCGTCGTAAAGAATCTTCACAAGCTTTGAGAATATGATAACGGCTGGCACCTGTCTCATTCGGTCCTTCTCCCATTCGGTTGTAGCCTTTGGTTGCCAGAAAAATCCGCTGGCGCTGGCCCAAGTCTTTTAGGGTCTGACCAACAATTCGTTCACTTTCGCCACCGCTATATACATCTGCGGTATCAATGAAGTTTATCCCGGCTTCTATAGCCCTGTGAATCATGGTCGCTGAATCCTCGGCGCTAGTTGGGCCGCCAAAGTTCATCGTTCCCAGGCAAAGAGGAGATACCAATAAGCCTGTACGGCCAAATAATCGATAGTCCATAGTTCATCTCCTTTCATCTACAGCAGATCAAATATTTGCTTTGCCGCGAAACCTTTCAATTACTTTGTACATTGCGAACAGGTTTTCATCCGGTGTGCCGTAATCCATATTGATACAGCAAACACCGGCCAAGGCCAATGGACCCGCAGCACTCAAAAGTGACTCAGTGTCCGTAGCTATTTCCTGAGGAGTGCAGGTTAGCATACGTACCGGACTGAGACGTAAATTGAAAAATGCATTGGGTAAGGCCTGGCGGCATGCGGCTATATCTGAACCCCAACCTACATCGATAAAAGTTACCGGGAGTTCAGCATATGCATTGGCATAGCGTTGCAGATTATCGCCGCAGTGATGAATGCCAAAGGGTTGGATGCGTTGCGCCATCTGTTGTTCGATGGGCAGTTGCATAGTGCGGTAACCTTGCGGTGAAACCATCGGTACCGAGCAGTTGGCATGCAGAAATGTGCGAGGGTTGACCCGCTCAATCATCCGATTAACAGAGATTGAGCAGCTTCCGGTTCGTCGGCGCACATAGTCACTCACATCCACAATCAGTTCGGCGATCAAATTCAGGAGGCGCTGAATGCGTTGGGGGGCTTCGTAGAAATCTGTGAAAAGGTCATTGCCGTATAGATGATAGGCGGCGTTTAGCAAACCATCCGTGTTTACATCGCCTACCAGGAAGCCCCATTTAGTCTCGAGAGCATCCATCTGCGGGATCAATTCATTCATTGGCCAGGTATTATAAAAATTGGGTTTTTTAAATTCATCAATCTGTTCTGATGTCAAATGAAGTGGAAGCGGCTGGGGTGCTGCATCCGGAGCAAAAGAAATCTCTGCACCCAAAAGGGCAGGGATGATAAAACCTCCGGCGACATGCATGGAGCCAATTACCGGACGTGGTTGGGGATCAGGTTCACCAAGGCCAAATTCAGAGAATCTCTGGTAAAGAACACGGCGCATAAGAACATCATTTTCGATGCGTTTTTGCGTATTCAGGTAGAAAGACCGGTCAAAACTGATCCCGGCTGTACGATTCCACCAGTTAGGATTAAAGACCAATTCGACTGGGATCATAGATTGAGCGGAAGTGTTTATAGACATAGAATTGGTTTTTACCTTGTCAATTTTCTATGTCAAAAGTCAACGCGGCAGAATCGCGATCTAAATACAGATGCGCATGGGCTGTCTGGCGCAAGATGCTGGCTGGGCAGTTAGGATCGATTGGTCCCTGCATAGCTCGCTGTACAGCAGATGCTTTTCGCCCTTCCGGAACAATGGCAAGTACTTTTCGGGCTGCCAACAAAGCCGGAATAGTCAGGGTAATGGCATGTGAAGGAACTGATTCTAGATCAGGGAAATGTCCTTCGCCTGCCTGTTGGCGGCGTGAAACCTCATCCAATTCAACCACTTTTACCCAGACGGGGTCATTAAAATCGGCATAAGGTGGGTCGTTAAAGGCCAAATGGCCATTTTCGCCGATGCCCAATGCACACAGATCGGCCGGATAGTCTCGCAGCAATTTTTCATACTCTTTGCAGCCTTGAACATCTTCCGGGCGAATACCGGCTTCTGTTCGCTGCCCAGGAACAGGGAAAAACGCTCCGGCAGCTGGGTGCAGGTGGTCTATAAAATGACGTCGCAAGAAGACTGGGAAACTGGCGGGATGGTTGGGTTCGAGATCTATATATTCATCCATGTGAAAAATATTGACTTTACTCCAATCAATATTGGGAATTGCACGCAGCGTTTCCAGGAAGGAAAGCTGAGAATTGCCGGTCGCCAGGATTACATTGGCGTGACCGCGCTCACTGAGCGTTTTTTGCAGGAATAATGCTGCATCGGCAGCAGCAGCCTGCCCAACTTCAGCATTGCTGTTATAAACACTGATTGGCAGAGATTCGATGGTGGTGGATAAAACTGGGTTAATTGACATTCTTATTCCTTTCGATGTATCCATTCGCCGGCGATCATTGTACGCCAGGCGCTGAAATCAGGGTTGAAAATTGCCAGGTCGGCGTCCTTACCGATTTCCAGGCTGCCTTTACGCTCATCCAAATTGAGCAAGCGGGCGGGGTTAAGGCTGGTCATACGTATGGCTTCGGGCAATGGAATGCCCACAATATCGATGAGTACCGGGAGCATTTGATTCAGCAGTGTTGAACTGCCGGCAAATGCGCTGCGGTCAAACATCATTCCCACACCATCCACCACTTCATATTCCATTTTGCCCATCCGGAAGTGTGAACCTTCGGGTAATCCGGCGCCGCTGAGTGCATCGGAGATAACGATCAGGCGGTCTGGGCCGATACTTTGATAGGCCAGCTTCATTAACGTTGGGGGTAGGTGACGGTTATCGGCTATCATTTCAACGGTCAAACCGGGATTCACTAAGGCGGTTTCGAGCAAACCAGGCTTTCTCCATGGACCTTCGCGAACAGTTGTAGACATTGCGCTGAACAGATGCGTCACATGTCGTAATCCGGACTGCATGGCAGTAAGAATCTCGCTTTCTTTAGCCATGCTATGACCAGCGGCTGCTATGATTCCATGTTCTGTCAACCGGGAAACAAGCTGTACGGCGCCGGGTAATTCGGGTGCTAGTACTAGTATCCGCAATACATCTGCATACTCCAATAAACTTTCAGCACTACCATCCAAAGGTGAACGCAGGTTTTGTGGATCGAGTGCACCGCATTGCACCGGATTCGTATAAGGGCTTTCCAGATGAAGACCGAGTACCTGGGAACCTGGGTGAGAGACTGCCATCCATTGACGCGTGAACTCGAAAACCTGGAGAAGATCGTCCATTGGGGTAGGTGCAACGGTAGCCAGCAAGCCAGTCACACCGCGCCTAGCATTTTCAAGCAGAATGGTTTCGAATGCCTGTTCATCAGGTTCATTGAAAGTATGGCCTAATGCTCCATGGGTATGAATATCAATCAAACCGGGTGTAATCCAGCGCCCTCCTACATCAATACGGGTGGTTTCTGCTGGTAGACTGTCTTCCCTAATAATGGCAGCAATTTGGCTGTTGACACCAGAACGTTCGATGACAATTGCCATACCGGTTGCAATACTATCTGGTAAGACAAGCTGTCCATTTACCAGAGCAAAAGAAATCACATCCTTCCCTTGCCCATTGTTAAATGCGTCTTTTTTCATATCATGACCTCCTAATATGCGGTCCAACCGGTGCAAAGCGGAACATGCCGTACTCTGCCTCGATCATATTGGTGTCACCGGTCGCGTGTATCACACCCCACATCCGGGCAGCCATCTCTTCTATCAGTGGGCGCATTTCGGGCTCTTGTGCCAGGTTATGAAGTTCGTTTGGATCGAGCTTGAGATTGTAAAACTCATCCTGATCGAACCCGTTAAAGATATATTTATATTCCTGCCACCAGAGCACACGTTGGGTGTAAAAAAAGCGTTGTCCGTGGCATTCGGCAAAATGCTGTGATGACCAGCTGCTTTGAGCAGAAAGGTCTTCTGGACTATCACCTAGAAGCGGAACTAGTGAACGACCCAGGGTGGGAAGAGTAGGATTTTGATTGTTTTTTTGAACAACAGGTGAGTCCAGACCTAACAAAGGCAGAATACTCGTTGCCAGGTCGATCTGGCTGATGCGTTGCGATATGGTTTTGCCTTGCGGTATACCCGGACCGGAAATAATAAGGGGGACCCGGTAAGCCTGATCAAAAGCAGGTATGCCTTTCAGCAACAGCCGGTGCGCGCCCATATAATCACCATGGTCTGAAAGAAATACGATCAGGGTGTTTTCCGCCTGACCGGTTCTGTGCAAGCTATCCAGTACGCGGCCCACCTGGTCATCGATCATCGAGCAGAAGGCATAATATCTCGCGGTGATTTGTGCGAAATGTTCCCATTCTAGACCACTCCATACCTGTTGGAGTCGACGGTAGATTGCCGGCCGATCCGCTAGATTATCATGGAAACTTGCAGGTTGCGGTATCACATTCGGTTTGTAGAGTTCAGCATATTGATCAGGAACAATGTACGGGTCGTGTGGAGCCAGTGCGGAAAGCACCAACGACCAGGGTTGGTTAGTTTTATGTTCTGCTTGTTGCTCAATAAACTGAATACCGCGCGTATATAAATAATGTTCCAGGGTGGCTTCGGTTGGTTCGGGAGATATCCCGCTGATGGTGAATGGCTTGTAGCCTTTGTGTTCAACCTGAACAATGTGTTGGGGAGCGGGGATTTTTTCAGGTAAGCCAATATGTCGGCGATAAGCACGATATCCGGAATAAGAGTCTTCTTCGGTGTCGTACGTTTTGAAACCGAAATTCTCAAGGCGTAGACTGCGGTCCACGTGCCATTTGCCAAAATAGGCATTATGGTAACCGGCTTTTTGTAGATCAACTGTCCAGAATGGCAAGTTGTCTTTTAGGTTCGCTCGGTATGCTTCCACGGTGTGAGGGTTATCAACCATCCCGTGGTTGTGCGGTAACAGACCGGTGAACAAACTTGCACGTGCTGGGGCGCAGATCGGGTTAGGGGAGTAACAGTTTTCAAAACGTACACCGCCTGCTGCCAAATGTTGTAAATTGGGCATCTGACAAAGGGAATCAGGTTCAAGTGTCGCAGCTTGCTGTTGATCGGTGATGAGAAATAGAAGATTAGGTGTAGATTGTAAGTTTGTCATGGTCGCTGTTGATTATTCTGTATACCAGCAAGTTGGAGTTCTTCAGCCCGGTGGCAACTGACGAAATGATCCGGGGATATCTCTCGTAGTTCGGGTGTCTGGGTAGCACAAATTTCCTTGGCATATTGGCAGCGCGGGTGGAAATAACAACCACTGGGTGGATTAGCCGGGCTGGCAACTTCTCCAGGTAAATCCTGAATGATATCCCGTTGGGAAGGATCCGGAACCGGAACAGCCATCATTAATGCTGCAGTATAAGGATGGCGCGGAGTCTGGAAGAGCGCTTCTGTAGTAGCCATTTCAACCAGCTTGCCGACATACATTACGCATACGCGATCGCTGATATGTTTTACAACACTCAGATCGTGAGCGACGAAAAGATAAGTAAGACCGAGCTTTTCCTGTAAATCCAGCATTAGGTTAAGTACTTGAGCCTGTACAGAAACATCCAGAGCAGACACCGGTTCATCCGCAACGACCAGACGCGGGTTAAGCGCCAGCGCACGGGCGATGCCTATGCGTTGTCGCTGGCCACCACTAAAAGCATGTGGATAACGCTGCATGTATTCGGTTCGGAGACCGACTAACTTGAGCAGTTCGGCTACTTTATCGGAGCGTTCGGCTTTTGACTTTAATCCGTTAACGTACAAAGGTTCGCTGATGATTTCGAAGATGGTCATTCGGGGATTTAGTGACCCGAATGGGTCCTGAAAGATCATTTGCATTTGCGGACGGAAGCGGCGTAATTCGTTACGTTGGAGAGGTGCTAGGTCGGTAACTCGTCCATCATCTTCACGAAATAGGATTTCTCCACTGGAAGGAGCGTAGGCGCGTAAGATACATCGGGAAACAGTGGTTTTTCCACAGCCACTTTCACCGACCAGACCAAGCGTTTCGCCTTCTCGCACGAAGAAACTGACATCATCCACGGCGCGCACCTGGTTAACCAGCTTACGCATCACTCCCTTGTAAATCGGAAAATATTTTTTCAGATTACGCACCTCTAACAGGAGAGGTTTTGAGGCGGCACTGGGTTGTTGATCAAAGGATTGCGATTCGTGGTTCATAGGCTTTTCTCCATGGGAGGGGGGACCTGCACTGAGATTTCAGCTGGCGCTGAGGAATTTTCTGTAAAAAGAAAACAATTAACAAAATGGTCTTCTTCAACACGTACCAATGCAGGTTGACTGGCATCACAAACACCACGCATAAAAAAGGTACAACGTGGATGAAAAGGACAACCTGACGGACGGTTAAAAGGGTGAGCGATTGAGCCGGCAATGGTTGGTAATTTGACATGTGACGCAGACTGGACACTTGGAATGGAGCGTAAGAGAGCTTGAGTGTAAGGGTGTTGTGCGTTTTTATAAATTTTTTGTACCGAACCTTTTTCCATCACCATTCCCAGGTACATAACCACCACTTCATCTGCCATTTGAGCAATGACTCCTAGGTCATGAGTGATAAAAATGATTGATGTTTGCCTTTCTTCCTGCAGCTTGCGCAACAGTTTTAGAATTTGGGCCTGGGTGGTCACATCGATTGCGGTAGTGGGTTCATCTGCAATCAACAGACGCGGGTTACAGCTTAATGCCATGGCAATTATCGCTCGTTGGCGCAAACCTCCGGAGAGTTGCCAGGAATAAGAATCGATGCGTTGTTCTGGCATAGAGATGCCGACAGCCTTAAATACTTCGACAGTAATCTGACGGGCTTCTTTTTTGCTGACATCCTGGTGTAACAGGATAGTCTCCATAATCTGACTGCCTACCGTATGTACCGGGCTGAAAGCAGCCATGGGCTCTTGAGGAATGAGGGCAATTTCTGCCCCACGAATCTTGCGCATCTGACGACTATTGGAGTGTAATTGAGTGAGTTCGAGCAATTCTTCAGGGCTGTTCGGATCCTGATTATTAATCCGGCTGCGCAGGGTCACCTTGCCCGAAACGATTTTAGCTGATCCCTCCAGAATTTGAAGGATGGCTTTCATGGTGACGCTTTTTCCACAACCGCTTTCACCAACAATCCCAACCACTTTTCCGGGAAAAACATCAAAACTGACCCCATCCACAGCTTTAACAGTGCCTTCATCCATGAAGAAATAGGCTTTTAGGTCTTCCACTCTCAGCAAGGGTTCGTTTTTCCAGGATGGTAAGGGAGAAATTTCTGCTGGCTCCCCAGTTTTACTTGTAGGTTCAAATTGGATAGACATGCGTTTTTCCTTTACCATTAATGGCTGTATGGGTCGGCTGCATCACGCAATCCGTCACCCACAAGGTTAAAGGCCAGTACAGCAACAATTACAATCAGACCAGGAATGAGTAGCCAGGGGGCTAGGGCCAATGTTTGGATATTCTGGGCTTCCTGAAGCATTACACCCCAGCTAATCGCAGGAGGTCGCATCCCAAGTCCGAGAAAACTCAGAGAGGTTTCTGTAACGATCATGATCGGGATGGCCAAAGTGCTGGTGGCAATGATATGGCTGGTGAAGGTTGGAATCATGTGTACGATGATTATTCGGGCCTGACTGCAACCGGCTAATTCGGCCGCAAGAACAAAATCTTCCTCGCGAAGCGAGAGGAATCGTCCGCGCACTTCTCTTGCCAGGGTTGTCCAGCCACGCAGAGCCAGAATAATAGTGATAGCAAAGAATACCTTCTCCGGTGACCATGTACGAGGCAAGGCTGCGGTCAGTGCAAGCCAGATAGGAATAGTAGGGAGAGATTGCAGCAATTCAATCAGACGCTGGATGACTATATCTAGCCAGCCGCCAAAATAACCTGAGACACCACCTAATAAGAGGCCAAGTACAACACTGAGAATAACCGAAATCATTCCTATCGTCATCGAGATGCGTGTAGCGTACGCCAGTCGTGACCATTGGTCTCGGCCCAAACGGTCGGTACCCAGGAGATAGATTTGACTGGCTTCTTCGGAGTTAACAGCACCAACCAGGTGCAGATCTGTTTCCACCAACCCCAATATTTTATAAGGTAGGCCTTTCGAGAAGAATTTCAAATAAATCTTTTGGCTTTCATCAGTAGTCCAAACCATTTTTAAGGTGACCGGGTCGCGTTCACCAACCACACCCGGTACCCAGGGTTTTATTTTGCCTTCATCCAACCAGTGAATATTCTGAATGGGGATGAAGGCTAAGCGAGCATTAGTCTGCTCAGGGTCCAGGGTGGTAAAGAAATCGGGGACGAGTACGACAAGTGCAAGTAACAATAAGATTATTGTACTGACCACAGCCAGTTTATTTTTGCGAAACCGCCACCAAACCAATGTCCAGTTTGAGGCGATTGAAATTCGCTCCTCATCTTGAGAAGTGGTTAACAAATCCTCATCAATGGAGGTAGGCTCTCCTGGAGTTACAGGTGGCATTGTACTTGAATTATTTGCAATGGGAAGTTGCTGCTTATCTTCAGGTTTTAAAATATTGGATTCTGTGCTGTTCATTTTCAAACCTTTTCCATGCGGATGCGCGGATCCAACCAGGCGAGGAGGATATCGGAAATTAGAGTGCCGATTATCGCAAGGAAGCAGTAAATCAGCAAGATACCTCCTGCCAGGTACATATCCTGGTTGATCAACGAACGCAGCAAAAGCGGCCCAATATTTTGCAGGTTCATTACCGTAGCGACGATCAAACTACCTGAGAAAAGCTCTGGCAGATACCACCCAATCGTACTTACCAGTGGATTGATCGCCATGCGTACGGGGTACTTCATTACAAGCTGCCATTCAGAGAGCCCGCGTGCTCTACCGGAGATCATGTAGGGTTTGTTAAGTTCATCGAGTAAATTTGCGCGCATCACCCGGGTCAGGCGTGCTGTTCCCGCTACACCAATGACAATCATCGGTACCCAGATATGTTTGAGCAAATCAATTACTTTGGCAATAGACCAGGGAGCTTGGTCAAATTCGCGGGAGAATAAACCGGTGATGCTGATGCCAAATTGAGAATAAGCCCACCACATTAATATCAGTGCGAGCATAAAGTTTGGAATGGCCACTCCGGTATAGTTTACAACAGTGGATAGATAATCCAGGAATGTGTTGCGATGGGTGGCCGAATAAATGCCGATGGGAATAGCAACAATCCATGTGAAGACAAATGCGAATAACGCCAGAACAAGAGTTAGTCCTAGGCGTTCGTTAATTAACTCAATATTTGGGCGCTGGTATTCCAGAGATAACCCCAGGTTACCTCGTAATAGATTTTGCATCCAGCGCAGATATTGGATATGTACAGGTTGATCCAGCCCAAACTGTTGTTTGAGCATCAGAATTGTTTCTTGATCTAGAGAAGAACCAGAAGAAGAAAGTGTTGCAACATAACTGGTTAGAAAATCTCCTGGGGGTGCCTGCACCAAGGCAAATACCATGATGGAGAAAACCACAAGCAGAACGGGTATCATTAAAAGACGCTGCAGGATATAGCGTAGCATGGGTTGTCGTAGCCAATCCTTTCTTTCAAAAGTAGCAGGAATACGAAACCTGCTCAGAAACCTCCTGCGAGCTGAGAGACAACTCGCAGGAGGGGTAAATCGGTGTAGAAACTATCAGAATCTACTGGTTGAAGTAGAACTGTTCCGGATTGGCATTACCTGGTGTGCGTAATGGCCAGTCGTTACCAAGCGTGAGTGGTACATTCATCAGATCATTGTTAATGACCACTACACCTTGTACGAGTGGGGTAAGGCCTACTGTACCAATTTCGTAGCATTCATCCACCCACAGGGTAAACAATTCTTGAGCCAAAGCAGTTTGATCTTCAATGCCGACTGTCTTACCGGTATCGATGATTTCAACTATGCGTTTGAACACATCGGTGGGTTCAACACCTTCCGCACCATTGGTCTGCAGCCATTGACGCATCAACGGTGCTATTCCTAAACCAGGTTGGCTGCGTGGGTCGAACTTGGGAGCACCAGTGAAGGGGAAGCCGGTTGTATCTTCGTTCCACAACTCCGTGACGATTTCGTTGGCATCACGCATTTCAAAGTGAACTGCGCGCTCACGTACCTGGACAATTGTCCGAACGCCTACTTCTTGCCAGTCTGCTGCTACCATTTGGGCAACATCCGGCCAGTTAGCAAAGTTAGGTACAACTGAAATCTCGATACTGAACGGTTTACCATCTTTGTTAAGACGGAAATTTTCTGCATCGCGTTCTGTCAGTCCAATGCCATCCAATAGCTCATTGGCCATGTCCTGGTTGAATTCGGTGAATTTAAAGGCTACGTCATCTCCTGGGTAATAGGGGTGCCAGGGGGCTGGAACAGGTTGGCGGGCTTCACCCAGACCGAGGAAGACGGCTTCTTTAATTTCATCTCGATCCATAGCATACGAAAGGGCGATACGGAAATCTTTGGTCTGCAGCAGTTCAGCTACGACGGGATCTTTGTCGTATGTCTGGTTAAACGTGATGGCAGCATCAGAACCACCAAAAGTTGGCCAGGTGATTACGCGATATTTGCCAGCCAATTCATTTTCTTTGAAGACAGGGTAATTACCCATCACAATGTGGCGTTCCTGCATATCCAGGTCGCCAGCAATAGCGGCTAGATTCAGCGCCTGACTGTCCTGGAAGAATTTAAATTGGATTTCATCAATATAGGGTAGTTGATTGCCTTCAGAATCGACGCCTACATAGTAAGGATTCCGCTCGAGTACTAGAATTTCATCACTGACACGCGTAACGGGTTTCCATGCGGCCATCACGGGGCGATCCGGGTTCTCAGCAGGATTCTTTTTGGTCGCAAATAACTCGTTCCAGGTTTGGAAACTGGCTTCGGTAACCATTTTGGCCAATTCATCTGCGTTGGCATAATTAGCATGGAACTGCTTTAGATAATGAGCGGGTTGGAAAACAGCAAAAGATTTATCGCCGCCATCCTGGTTGGCCAGTTCCATCATCAAGGTCGTATTTGAGTTTTTGTATGTCCAGGTAACTGTGTAGTCATCAACTTTGGTGACCACGGCAGTGGAGCCATCTTTACTCTGCATCCATTTTGGTACTGACGGGGTCAGATCAGTGTTTAACAAAACATCTTCGTACCAGAACATGATGTCATCAGCTGTAAAAGGCTCACCATCAGACCATTTTGCGCCGACGCGCATATGAATGGTCCAGGTTGTAAAGTCATCTGATGATTCCCATGATTCGATCAGACGGGGTTCAACTTTGCTGCCATCAGGTGCGAAACGAACCAGACCGTCATATACGACACGGACGTAATTGTTGTAATCAGATGGTCCAAGAAAACCACGGTGCCAAACGCCGCCATAAACGCCGATGCTATCGACGACGGGGACAACCAGTGGGTTCTCCGGCAGACGCTCTTCAACGGGAGGTAACTCGCCGCTATCAACCATTGCTTTCAGCATTGGGGCTTCATTGAAAGCACTTACGGGAACTTCAGTAACTACTGGAGCTTCAGGAGCGGTAGTAGCGACTTCAGCTGGAACGCTGGTTGGTTCGATAACTGCGGTGGGTTCTTGCATCGCCTCTGTGGGTGTGGCGGCAGCCTGGCATCCAGTGAGCAGTACGGATAGGACCAGAATAATGCTCAACAAAGGCCGCAAACGAAAAAGTTTTTTGGAAAACATTGTTTCTCCTTCTCTAGGGCGACGGCCCAAAGTTTGGCGTCAAACACAGGCCGTCAATACTTAGGAATCGTTGGAACGATGGGTACCTGGTGGTACATTACTATCTGACCGAATCTCTTTGGTTGACCTCCTTTTAAATGACAAAATTTAGGGCGCACTTTGACGAATGATTAATTCGGGTTGTAGAATAATTTGATTACATCCAGTGGGACAATTCTTCATATGCTCCAGCAATGCTTCAACTGCCTGAGTGCCAAGTTCATGGCGTCGGACCCTGAAGGTTGTTAAAGATGGTGATACCAGTCCCGCCAGTTGGATGTCGTCATGCCCAACAATAGCCAAGTCCTCTGGAACGTGTCGGTTGAGTTCTACACAGGCTTGCAGGGCGCCAACAGCGACAAGATCATTATGGCAAAAAAGAGCAGTTAGGTTTGGATATTGGGTGAGTAACCGATGTGTAGCCAGATAACCACCATTGACTGTCGGAGGGCAATGCATGATCCATTCAGGTGAATGCGCAAGCCCAGCAATTTCCATAGCTGTATGATATCCTTTCTTGCGCCTTTGTCCACTATAGGATGAAGCCGGTCCGGCCAGATATCCGATCTGTAGGTGACCGCTGTTTATCAGATGTTGTGTGGCAATCAAGCCACTGCGTTCGTCATCCAAAAAAACGCTTTGGAAACCATTATCATCGTGATCATTCAACCGCCGGTTGATAAGTACGATGGCGGGCAAACGGGCAAGCAGATCTGTAAGTTGTTTTTCTTCAATGCGCGAACTACACAGGATCAAGCCGTCTACGCGTTTTTCTTCCAATGACTGAATCACTGCCATCTCACGCTGCGGATCTTCTTCGGTATTGCAGAGAAAAACATGATAGCCCTCAGCATAGGCCAGGGTCTCGATGCCACGGGTAATATCGGCAAAAAACGGGTTGGATACGTCAGGAATTACCAGTCCAATGGTGCGAGTTTGTTTTGTGGCCAGGCTGCGAGCAATAGCACTGGGACGATAATCCAGCTCCTGAATAATCCGCAGGATCCGTTCTCGCGTCTCCGAACTGACATCCCCTTTATGATTGATGACGCGCGAAACTGTCATCAAAGATACGCTGGCCTTATTGGCAACATCGGACATCGAAACTCTATTTGACATGTAATTCTCTGGGTGGGAGATTATTTGGTTTTGTTAGCGCTAACGTTAGCGCTAACAACATTATAGCAACTATCAAAATTAAATCAATACTCTTTGGTTAAGAGTTTGACGGGTTCAATCTGATTTGTTCAGCCATCAAATGTAAGGCATTATCTTGAGCAGCGATTATCCGAAGGTTGTTAATCAAGTTGAACAGCCAAGCAAGCTTTATTACAATAGGTAGAACAAAATTCCTTATTTGACGGGAAAGAATACATTGTTAAGGAGTAGAAACGGAGACTTATTATGACAAAAGCAATTTGGAGTGGAAAAGTTGTTGCCGAAAGTGATCATACAATAATTGTCGAAGGCAATCATTATTTTCCTCCGGGTTCTATAAATAGTGATTATTTTACAAAGAGTGATCATCATACGTCTTGCTATTGGAAAGGGATAGCCAGTTATTATGATTTGTCGGTTGATAATGCGATAAATAAAAACGCTGCCTGGTATTACCCTGAACCTGAAGAAGCAGCAAAAAATATCCAGGGTTATGTTGCATTTTGGAAGGGTGTTGAGGTTAATCCTTGAGTTATCAATAGGGCATTTCAATGAGATTGCCGAGTCTGTTTTCTAAAAAACATTGTCCTGTGTTGTTGTAAATCAAATTTTCGAAAGTTACAATAACGGTTATAACCAATGGGATGAATGAAAAAATGGGTTTATTACAAGGAGCTTACCAATACTTTCTTCAAAACCAGTCGAATTTCTGGCATGCCTTTCAACAGCATCTGGTTTTAAGTTCTGCCTCTATTGGTATCAGTTTGTTGATTGGTCTGCCGGTTGGGGTGTGGATATCCCATCGAACACAGTTCGCTCAACCCGTCATCAATGTATTTAATGCCTTACGGGTTATACCCAGCTTGGCTATTCTATTTCTTGTTTTGCCATACTTGGGGCTGGGTTTTTTACCATCATTGGTGGCATTAACTTTCCTGGCATTCACTCCGGTAATGATTAATACATATGCGGGTTTGCGCGGCGTGGATCGTGCGGTGATTGAATCAGCTTCAGGCATGGGAATGAGCGCTTCACAGGTGCTTTATCAGATTGAAATACCCCTTGCTATACCCGCTATTGTAACCGGTATTCGTATAGCTGCTGTTGAGGTAATATCCAGTGCCACATTAGCCTCCTTTATTGGCGGTGGTGGTTTAGGTGATTTTATAACCCGTGGATTTGCGTTGTTTGATGTGCCCATTATGTTGGTCGGTGCGATTCCAGTGGCATTATTGGCATTGGCGTCAGAAATGTTCTGGGCAAGCTTTTTGCGTTTCTATCATGTTCCAAACTAAAAGTAGAATCCCTGCTAAAAAACATGCAAGGATCACCATGTTAAAGGAGAAATAAGATGAATACTTTTATCAAAAGTCGACGTTTGTTCTCAATATTGTTATTAGCTATCCTGTTACTGAGTGCCTGTGTCCCGGCAACAGATTCATCAACACCAGTCGCTAATCCACCAGCCAATGCTGGAACAATCAAAATTGGCTCTAAAGATTTTACAGAGCAATTTATTGTTGCCGAATTGTATGCCCAGGTTCTGGAAAATGCCGGTTTTTCTGTGGAACGTAAACTCAACCTGGGGGGAACACCTATTGCTCAGACAGCCATTGTCAATGGAGATATTGACTTATACCCGGAATATACCTCAACCGGTTTACTGACTGTCCTGAAATTAGATCAAATCCAGGATCCTAAAGAGATCTTTGATACTGTCAAAAAGGGTTATGAAGAACAGTTTGAATTGACCTGGCTGGAACCTTCTCCATTTAATGATACACAGGCACTGGCGATGACTCAGGCTGTAGCTGATCAATATCAGATCAAGACCTATACCGATCTTTCCCAAAAGGCCCCTGAGCTCATTTTAGGCGGACCGGCAGAATTTCTGGAACGTGAAGATGGTATAAAGGGGCTCCAGGCTGCCTATGGTGGTTTCGAGTTCAAAGAAATCAAACAACTCGGTACCGGTAGTTTACGTTATCAGGCGTTGCTGGATGGCCAGATCGATGTTGTGGTAGCGTTTGGTACGGATGGGGCGATTCAGGGGAATGGTCTCCTTTTGCTCCAGGACGACAAAGTGTTTTACCCGATTTATAATGTAGCCCCCGTGGTGCGTATGGATACATTACAGATGTATCCCCAGATGGCTGAATTATTAAATAATTTGGCACCCATGTTGACCGACCAGGTAATGTCCGACTTGAACTGGCAGGTCGATGGCCCGGATGGTAAAGAGCCAGCCGCCGTAGCCAAATCCTTTTTGCAGGAAAAAGGATTATTGCCATAATGTTGTCGTATTCTTGATATGGAGAATCTAGAAATAGTTTCTTCTTCCGAACCCAAAGAAAATGGGTTGATCACCTCGGCTGAAATTCTCTGCGAAGGAGTTACCAGGCAATTTCCGAACGAACCCAGGCCGGCTGTGGACCATGTCAGTTTCCAGGTCGCAGCCGGCGATCTGGTTGTCATGTTGGGCCCATCCGGATGCGGTAAGACAACCCTGCTAAAAATGATCAACCGTCTCTACGAACCGGATGCAGGCAATATCTGGATTGGCAAAGATGAGATCCACAACCTGCCGGTTAATATGCTGCGCAGACAAATTGGCTATGCTATTCAACAGGTTGGCCTTTTCCCACACATGACCATCAGCAAAAATATCTCAGTCGTGCCCAGGCTTTTAGGGTGGAACCGTCAGAAGATTGAAGAACGCTCGAACTATCTGTTGGAACTAGTAGGACTTCCACAAGCATACCTTAAACGCTATCCGCGTCAGCTTTCCGGAGGAGAACAACAAAGAATTGGTTTGGCACGTGCTTTGGCAGCCGACCCGGTTATTCTCTTGATGGATGAACCATTTGCTGCTGTCGACGCGATCAACCGGGAACGTCTGCAGGGAGAACTATTAGAGATCCACCGCAAATTACATAAGACCATTTTATTTGTTACCCATGACGTGGAAGAGGCTTTCCGCCTGGCAGATAAAATCATTATTATGCAAAAGGGAAAACTAATTCAATATGGAACCCCAATGGAAATAGTTACCCATCCGCAAAACGTTTTTGTTGAGGAGCTGATTGGAACAAATAATCTGCTTCGTAAATTAAGTCTGTTTAATGTCCAATCTATTTTGGATGCGCGCAATAACCAACTTGATGAACAGACACCATTGCAGGTAAGCCAGAATGAACAAGGGCGTATCCATCCGGAAGCAGACTTACGTAGTGCGCTTTCATTGATGTTGGATAGTGGGGGTGATTCTCTCCAGGTTGTTAATCAATCCGGGCAGCGCGTTGGAGAAATAAGCTTCACGGATTTACGCATGAAATTAGTGGGTACATCCAAGAAACCGGATTCAGCATGAGCTACCTTATCAATAATTTTGGCTATGTGAGCCAGCTTTTTTTTCAGCATTTGCAGCTAACCCTGATTGTATTGTTCTTTTCGCTGCTCATTTCGATCCCATTGGGGGTTTTGATTGCCCGTGTAAAATGGCTGCGAGCTCCGGTTATGGGGATCCTTGGCGTTATTTACACAATCCCCAGCCTGTCTCTATTTGTTCTGCTTATTCCGCTTGTTGGATTGGGAACCAAACCGGCGATCATCGCGTTGGTCAGTTATGCGCAACTATTGTTGGTGCGCAATTGGGTGACCGGCCTCACCAACGTTGATCCGGCGGTGATTGAGGCTGCCCGGGGGATGGGCATGAATGGGTGGCAGCGCTTTACACAGGTGGAATTCCCACTGGCTCTGCCGATGCTGTTGGCAGGTATTCGCCTGGCGGCACTCTCCTCCATTGGAATTGGCACGATAGCCGCTTTCATTAATGCCGGTGGATTAGGCGTATTGTTGTTTCAGGGTGTAATCACAGCCAATTACGGAAAAATCCTGACCGGCAGTCTGGCTGTGTCTGTGTTAGCCATCGGATCAAATTATTTCATCCGCTTTCTGGAGCGGCGTTCTGAATTGGTTATTCAGGGAAGAATCCAGTAAGGTGCGTCTGGTTGAATTTATAACTGCCGGTATCGAAACGGATCGGCATGGATTTATCCGCGTTAGCGATCAACTCGAAACGAATATGCCTGGGACCTTTGTTGTAAGTGATGTCAAAGGCGGGCTGGCTCTTACGATGCAATCTTTGCACACCCAACCCTGGCAGAATTACTCAATAATCTTTTTGCAGAATTGCCCTAAAGGAATGTACCGTAAGTATTATTTATAGTTTAATAATACCCAAATGTTGTTTGGCGGTTTTTGTCCATTTGTTTTAGATTTAATATGAAATAATCTAGTAAATTTTTGCCTAAACTCGTTAATTCAAAACTCAATAACTTGCGGTGATTGAAGAAAGGTCCAGATTCTTCAATATACTGAGGTATTATCAAACCAAATTGGGAAATTGGGTTAATAACGACGTCTTCAATGGAAAAATACACAGTTTCTCGGATGTGATCTGGTGCTTTTGGTAATAAAGTCCACCCTACTTTTTCGATTAGCTGATCCACAAATGCATTGAATTCAACTTTTTTCCCTGGCTGAAAATCATTCAGCAATTGCAAAACTGAATTCGGAAATTTATCAGGCAAATAGGTTCCAAATATTTCGTAACGGCAGGCAACCAACCAGTTGATTCGAAACCACCAGGTTTCAAACAAAATCAGGAACTGCTCTTGAACCTTAGAAGATAAATATGTTTCGCCAGTGGGTGTTAATTGCCAGCGTAGTCCTCGACCACCGCTGATAAGATTTGCTCCTTGTGCCAGGACATGGATAAAATAGATCTCCGGAACTTCACTTTCAGTCTTATACCGGTAGACACTGTCGCCAAATTTGGATTCTAATTCTGGTGGGTTAACAAATTGGGCAGTAATTTCATCTATGGCTTTACGTGTCAGATTCCCGGCGGCTGGTGTCCCTATGACCTTGTTTTCATTTATATAGTTCAGGAACGCCGAAATATCCTTAATCAAAGGCAGTTCTAAAAACGTTGTTAAACTTGATTCGGTTAATGATTTTTTCCATAACATTTGATCCAGCAATGGCACTTTGGGTACCCAGGCATTATAAGGTGCGCGATGATCCCGGGGCCAATCCTTATAGGCATATTGGAAAAGACGCTGATTAACCTCATTCAAATCAAAAGCTTCCAGATCGAATTTTCCACCAACCCAAACAAGGAAACTCTCGTGCTCTTCATGTTCCGGATTATTAATTGCTTCCAAAAAATTTGCATATCCCATGTACCCACCAACATCTTCCGGAGGGCAGGCGCGTTTTCCTTTAATACAGTATGGGTAGTGGATGCCTTTTTCAACCGGAAGTATCTTTTCAACAGTCAGCTTATGTTCCCAATTATCTCCATAATCATATACATAAGTAAAATGAGAACCTTCTCTCAGCCTAAGGGTTTTTAGGGTGTGATCCATTTCGTCATATATATCCCTTTCACCAAACTCATCGTTTTCCGGGTCCCCAAAATGAATATCATTAATTAAAAATTCGTGCAAATGATAATCTAGCCACCCCAAAAGGATTTGAATAATTTCATGCAATTCATATAGAGTCGTTTTTTCAGAAACCAGTACCTTGCGCCAGATAGGTGGAGAAATATGTTCCAATGTGACCTTAATCTGGTAGATTTTTTGCGCCTCTTTTGGTTTCAAATCTCTCCTCCGAAAAACATTATTTACTGAAGATGGTGCTTTTGCTTGTTTTTTTGTGAAGTAAATGGCTTTGGCTTCATAAGTTAATGAACGAGAAGCCGGGACTTTAACGATTTATTGTGTAATTTGCTTGTTAGAATTAAAAGAAGAACCACAATTTTCCTAACCTCCAAGCGTAATATCTTGTCGCTGATACCAATTTATCGCCTGGTGAAGGTGCTCTGGTTTGAAATCTGGCCAGTATTCCTCCACCACGAAAATGTCTGAGTAAACAGATTGTACAGGTAAAAACCCACTTAACCTAGTTCTGCCACCCCAGCGGATGATCAGATCCATCCTGGATATTTCGTGAGATTTTATTTTATGGCCATTATTATTATCTTGAGCTGAATTTCCATTATTAGAATAGCCCAGATCCCATTCCCACCCATAATTCACTAGAAAATTTACTTTTATTTCCCCTTTACCGAAGATTTTTCGGGTGGTGTAAGGGAGTAGCTCTTTTGGGAACATCGGCGAATCTGTATTCCCAAGCACCAGCAAGGCAGCATCCTCCTGGGATAGCATCCCCACTGCCTGGATGCAGGCATCCGTAAATGCTATCCTTTGCTCGGTTGGCCTTTTGGTATTATCCGTGGTAAAGCCATAGGACGTAATTTCCTTAATTCCAATATCTTTGCATTGTTTGAAGAGAACCAGACCAGGATCAAGACCCATAGCATACCCCTTTTCTTTAGTGATCCCTCTTGATTCCGCCCATCTTCTATTCCCGTCAGGAATAATGCCGATATGGTCTGGTAACCTCATGGTATGACCTCCTCACAACCTTCATCGGCCGTATCAGCCAAGAAGAATTTCAATGCTTTAATTGGTTGAATATTACTATTATTAAAAATATTATACTTATTTACCAGCAAGCCTGACAAATTTTTTGTTCATTGACGCAGCGTGTGTGAAATGGATTATGTTGCGCCAGGATAACCGGCGCTTATTTTTCTTAAATTAATCAGGGTGGGCTTGTAAATCTGCATTTATTTTCATTTATCTACTATATAGGTGAAGGGTACCTCTGGCTATCAGCTTGAAACTGATTTATGTGTAGGACAATGATGAATTGGGCTGTCAGTGTTTGGACTACAAGGCTCATACGCACGATGTGATTTAATAAGTGGAATGATGGGGATTGGCTAATCTATTATGTGCCAGACTCCAAAGTAAATCATCGCTATTCTAAAGCTCAGCACAAGTAAAATATTACGGCCGTATGGTTTCACCGCATAGAATGGGTATCAAGTGTACAGCTACTCACTCCTGATTTATAATCAGGAAACTAATAAAGAAAGCAGCGCGTTTGAATGGATGATTCTTCAATCATTTATGGCGAAAACCATAAGATTAGCAGAGCTACAACCATCGCTTTACTCACCACTGGTGCCATTGACCCCAACAACCACACGATCTGGTCTGGGGTTGCCGCTGCTTGCCGCGACGCCGGAGTCAATCTGATTTGTTATCCAGGACGCTTGGTGCGTTCACCGGTTCAATTTGAAGCACAGCGGAATGTGATTTATAAGATGATCAATCCACAGACAGTGGATGGTTTGATTATTATGGGAGGTTTAAACGCCTGGCTGGATAAATCGGAAACATATGCATTCCTTGAAGGTTTTAACCAGATGCCCGTCGTAACAACCGGGATTGTTCTCGAAGGTATCCCGGGAGTGACAGTGGATAACTATCATGGAATGCATGATGTGGTCACCCATCTGGTAATGATGCATAACCGAAGGCGCATAGCTTTTATTCGCGGGCAAGCTAATCATCAGGAAGCCTTTGATCGCTACCAGGCCTATCTGGATGTATTAAAAGAGCACCAAATCCCCTTCGATCCTGATCTGGTTTATCAGGGCGATTTTAAGGAAAGCGGCGGCGTATCCGGAGTCATAACCTTATTGGATGAACGTAAGGTTTCGTTTGATGCATTAGTGGCAGCTAGTGATAATATGGCAATTGGCGCGTTGAAAACCTTGCAATCCCGTGGACTGCGCGTTCCAGGGGATGTAGCAATTGCAGGCCTGAATGGTGAAGATCAAGGTCTGGTTATCAGTCCTCCGTTAACTACCGCCCCCCTGCATTTTTATGAACAAGGTTACCAGGCTGCTACAATGGTAATGGCGCTGTTAGATGGAAAAGAAGTCCCTGCCAAAGTGACTTTACCCACCCGGTTGGTAATCCGCCAATCTTGTGGTTGCTCGGATCCTTTAGTGACACATGCATGGGCAGTTCCGCATACCGAAAAATTGGATTCATTTACTGATGAAATTCGCCTTTTATACCGATTGATCTTTGGGGATGAAGACATGCAATTACAGATCCCGGTTGATGAACCTGTACAGCAGGCCTTTCCGGTTCTATTGAAAATGTTCCTCTCTGAAAGCCAGGGGAAAACCGAGGGTGATTTCCTTACTCTGTTTGAAGAAACATTGTTGAAAACAGCCAATACCAACGATGCTTTTCCGCGTTGGCATGAAATTATCTCTATATTGCGCCAATTTTCCATCTCTCAACTATCCGATACCAATTCCAGGCTGCGTATTGAGAATTTAATCCAACAGTCACGAGTGGTCATCGGCGAATCATCCCGAAGACACAATGCCTATCAATTGTTGAAAGCGGATGGAAAGCTGCATATTCTGGGGGAAATCAGCCAGATTATGAGTGTAACTACAAGTATCGTTGAGCTTACCTATGTTCTCGAACGGTCTTTGACCCTGCTGGAGATCCCCCGTTGTTACTTGTTTTTATATGAAAACCCTCAGGCGCCTGAAGAACTCGCACGTTTGATTTTTGCATATGAAGATAAAAAACAACTGGATATCGATGGCAAGGGATTTGTCATTCCTACACAACAATTATTGCCTGTGAGTTTTTTGCCTGTTGAACGCCAGCACAGCCTTGTGGTAGAGCCAATTTTTTTCAGGGAAGATCAATTGGGATATGCGATTTTTGAAGCAGACCCACGAGAAGAGACTATCTATGAAATTTTAGGCGGGCAAATTAGTGCGTCCCTCAAACGCACCATCCTTACCGAAAAAAACATACGATTATATGCTGAGGCATTAGAAGCCCGCAAGGCAGCAGAGCAGGCAGACTTACTTAAGAGCCGTTTTCTTTCGATGGTGAGCCATGAGCTGCGCACACCGTTGGCATTGATCGTTGGTACCATTGAGATGATGCTGCAAGAGGAGAAATCTGGTGAAAAACCCCCATTGCCTGCCTTTTACCGCCAGGATATGGATGTTATCTATACTAGCAGTAAACATCTTTCCTGGCTGATTGGTGATGTACTCGATCTGGCCAGTAATCAGGCCGGAGAGCTGCGCTTAACCCGTGAATCGCTTAATTTATCAGCTCTGTTTGATGAAGTCGCTGTTTTAGGAAAATCGCTTGCTAGAGAAAAAGGACTAGAATGGCGGGAACATATCCCATTCAGTTTGCCGCCGATGTGGGGAGACCGTACCCGTTTGCGCCAGGTAATCATCAATTTATTGAGTAATGCAGTCAAATTCACTGAAAATGGGTATGTTTCACTGGTTGTGCGTTGGATCGATAACAGCGTGAATGTGGAAATTAGCGATACCGGTATGGGTATTCCGTTTGAAGATCAGTCTATTATTTTTGATGAGTTCCGTCGTTCCGAACGCAGTGTTTCGCGTGGTTACGGGGGTATGGGGTTGGGGTTGGCAATAACTCGCCGGTTGATTGAATTACATGGCGGCCAGATCGGCGTACGCTCCACCGGTGAAGATAACACCGGCTCAACTTTCTTTTTTACATTGCCGGTTATGTCAAATTTCTCAAACAGTGTGGAACAGCGTAGCAACCGTAAAAACACGGTTCTGCTGCTGATCGAAACTCAATCCGATCGGGAGCAATTGCAACAGCACCTGTTGGAGAAGGGTTTTGAGATTGAGGTAATGGATGTCTCCAGCCAGAATGATTGGTTGACTCAGGTAATTGCCCAACCCCCCGGAGCATTGGTGTTAGACTTTCAGCCAGCTACAGAACGTGGTTGGGAATTAATGCATTTGATCAAACAAAACCCTGAAACACGGGAAATACCGGTTGTCTTTTATAGCCTTTCAGCCACGCAACCAAAAGGGGATTTCCTTGAATTGGATTATTTGACGAAACCCATAGGCAGAGTGGAACTTTCTCAGGTTTTGGAGCGGCTGGGGATAAAGGGCAATAATAAGACGCATACAATACTGATTGTAGACGATGACCCAAAAGTGTTGGATATGCATGTACGCATGCTGGAAAGCTTAAGCGAATGCCGGATTCTCAAAGCCAACGGCGGTAAAAAAGCCCTGGAAATCATTCAGCAAGAGAATCTTTCCCTGGTATTGTTGGATTTAATGATGCCTGAAGTCGATGGTTTTGAAGTACTGCGCGAAATGCGCGATCATGAAACCTCTCGCAACATCCCTGTTATTGTTTTATCTGCCCAAATTCTAACCACCTATGATATGAGGCGTTTGCAAGAAGGGGTGGCTGCCGTGTTAGGCAAAGGATTGTTCAGCGCTGAAGAGGTATTATCACAAGTCGAAGCTGCTTTGAGCCATAGTAAACGCTTGGGGAGCCCCACCTCTCGTAGTGTAAGGGATGCCATGACCTATATTCACGAACATTACGCAGAACCTATTACTCGGTCTATACTTGCAAATCACGTAGCAATCACCGAACGTTATCTGACCCATTGTTTCCGCCAGGAGTTGGGGATCACACCCATGGTATATCTCAATCGTTACCGGGTGAAGCAGGCAAAAGCATTACTGGAACAAGGGAAGCGAAATATCACTGAAGTTGCGTTGGATGTTGGCTTTTCGGATAGCAGTTATTTTAATCGCGTTTTTAAACAAGAAGCAGGTATTACTCCGGGGGCATTTCAACGCGGTGAACGCAACGTTAAAACGATATGAGCCTTAAGTGAAGCACAAGCGGTGCCATCCTGTTTGTTTTCCCACCAGGTTATGTTTCTTTTATCCGTGTGAGATATAAATGGCCAATTTATGGATGAGCTTTGTCCTATTATCCAATTGTGATTTCCAATAATACAAGACTTAATGTCGCGAATATGCCAAACTATAAACAATGAAGAAATAGGCTTTCCGGATGAATAGATAGTTCAGGAGTTTATATGGGAAAAGATAGTGGAAGCAATATCCGGCGCAGTGATTACAGTCTAGTCGGAAAAGATACGGCTCTGGCAATTGAGAAGGGTCTGGCTGATGCAAAGTGGTATACTCCGCCTGTTTCCAGGGAAAAATTGCGCGAACTGCTTGAGCGTCGCGATGACTATGCAATTCGCGACACGCTGCTCTGGTTTACACTGTTGGTTGTATTTGGAGTAATTGGATATCTTCTCTGGGGTAGTTGGTGGGCGATCCTTCCTTTTGCCATTTATGGGATATTGTATGCCTCTGTTTCTGATTCCCGCTGGCACGAATCCAGCCATGGTACGGCCTTTAAGACGGACTGGATGAACAATGTTCTTTATGAATTGGCTTCATTTATGGTTCTGCGGGAATCGGTTCCCTGGCGTTGGAGTCATGTCCGCCATCATAGCGATACGCTCATCGTTGGGCTGGATCCGGAGATTTCTATTCAGCGCCCAGTGGATTTGTTTCTCTTGGTTCTAAAATTTTTTAATATAAAGACCCTGCGCAAGTACATTTACCATCTGTATCTGCACTGTACCGGCAAATTGACTGCGGATGAACTTACCTACATTCCGGAAACGGAACATGGAAAGGTGTTTGTTCGGGCACGAGTTTATGTTTTGATTTATGTCGGGATTGTGGGTTTGTCAATTATTACCGGTAGTATTCTTCCGCTCATGTATATCGGTTTACCCAATATTTATGGTGCTTGGCTAACGGTTATCTATGGTATTTCTCAACATGCAGGATTGGCCGAGAACGTCCTCGACCATCGTTTGAACACCCGTACCATTTATATGAACCCGATTAACCGCTATCTGTATTGGAACATGAATTATCATCTGGAGCATCATTTATTCCCAATGGTGCCTTTTCATGCCCTTTCGAAACTACATCAATTGGTCAAGGCAGATTTACCCACTCCCTACAATGGATTGCGGGAAGCCTACCAGGAGATCATCCCCACCCTTTTGCGTCAGGCTAAGGAGCCAGACTATTATATAAAACGTCCGTTGCCAACACCTGTTCACCAAGAGATTGCGCCTGAAATTCCAATGGTGGTCCATGGGGCAGGTCGGTCAGCTGTCGATGGTTGGATCGAGGTCTGCGACAGCTATATACTGCAAAAAGAAGATGTTCTGCGCTTTGATAACGAACTGAAAACCTATGCCATTTACCGTACCGTGGATAATAAAGTTTATGCAAGCGAAGGTCTTTGCACCCACGGTAACGCGCATCTTGCCGATGGTTTGGTGAAGGGTACGCTGATCGAGTGTGCCAAGCATAACGGTCGCTTTGATATTCGGGATGGATCCCCGCAGCGCATGCCAGTGTGTGTAGGCTTAAAAACCTATCCTGTCCGTGAAAGCAATGGAAAATTACTGGTCAATCTGGCCTCAGCAGGCGGTTATGGGGTAACACAGGCAGCTGTAACGCATACATTCCGCGTGGTAAGTAACCAAAATGTTGCTACCTTTATTAAAGAACTGGTACTGGAACCGGCGGACAGTGTAACAACACTACCTGAATACCAGCCCGGTGATTATATGCAGTTGGATATACCGGTATATTCGGAATGCTTATTAAGCAATATCGAGGTTGAGCAGCCTTATATAGCTACCTGGCAGACCATGCATGCATTTGACCTTGCAGCAGCCAATTCAACTCCTTGCCGTAGAAATTATTCTATGGCTGGCAACCCAGCCATAGATAAAACTCTTAGTTTCAACATTCGCCTGGCAACTCCGCCGCGTGGGGTGGCCTGCTATGCCGGTACTGGCTCTTCTTACCTTTTTGGTTTGAAATCGGGTGATATCGTCACGGCTATCGGTCCTTTTGGCGAGTTCCATATTAAAGAGTCCTTTCAGGAAATGGTATATCTGGGGGGTGGTGCGGGAATGGCTCCACTTCGTTCTCACATTTCCCATCTGTTTGAAACACTTGGGACGAAAGCCCGGGTCAGTTACTGGTATGGCGCTCGTTCTCTGCAGGAAATGTTCTATCAGGATTACTTTGAGGACCTGGCCGAAAGGTACGAAAATTTCAGTTTTCATACCGCCCTGTCCGAACCGTTGCCAGAGGATCAATGGCAGTCTTACACAGGCTTTATTCACGAGGTTCTGAAACGCGAGTATCTGGACTCACACCCTAATCCGAAAGGAATTGCTTACTTTTTGTGCGGTCCCCCGGCAATGATTAAAGCAGCCACGGATATGCTTGGTGCATTGGGAGTGAATCCGGCGCAAATTGCCTTCGACGAATTCTAATTCAGCTGTAGAGTGATCCGGTCTCAAGCTCTTTTGTCCAATAATCCAAAGGTAAACGCCAATTATGCAAGACGAACACAATCATTTGTGACAAACTATTAACACTGTTATCGAAACTCAATAAAAAACGAATGGTTAAGGAAAACCTATGTGTTGGTGGAATCTAAATGGTATGCGATACGAGCAACAATGAGCCCTATCCATAACCGGTTATGTATTATTGGAGAAGCCGACCCCTTCCTTACTCGTTTAGTCAAACGAATGGCAGAAAAAAGTGGATTCAGAACCAAACGATCTCAAACAGGAGAAGCCATCCTGAACCTAGTTCACACCGAGCAACCCGTTTTAATCGTTTTGGAACCGGACCTGCCAGGTAAAGTGAGAGGCTGGGAAGTAGTACTGGCATTGCGAAACAACGATGAAAACAGTCAGATAGCGATGATCCTATTTTCCTGGCTAAAAAAAGATGATGTGGAAGCTCTGGTAGGAAACGAAATCATCTATTTACCAAAACCTGATTTGAATTTTGAGGATTTTTCAAATGCACTGGTATTGGCGGGTATTCAGACCCCGCCTGCCGGAAACCATAAGGTGGATTGAGGTTGGCTTGTTTCATCCTTCGTCCAGGATCAACCGGAAACATAAAACGGTTGAAGAGACCATTGAATTGTTTTGCTAATAATTTTAGGAGGTAGTAAATGAACTCAAGAGAAAGGGTAATTCTTGCCCTTAATCATCAAGAAGGAGATCGGGTTCCGTTGGATTTGGGTGGCTGTGGTCAGACAGGGATGCACGTTTCGACGGTGTATGCTCTACGTCAGGCATTCAAACTGGACCCTCCGGGAACACCCGTTAAAGTGGTTGAGTTGTTTCAGATGTTAGGTGAAATTAAACCTGATCTGCGTGATATATTGAAAGTGGATTTTGTGGGTATGGGAAGTAACCTGAATTTTTTTGGTTTCAGGAATGAGGGTTGGAAGCCCTGGACTACGTTTGAGGGCACCCCGGTGCTTGTACCGGAGCTATTCAATACAGAACCAGATCAAAATGGGGACATTTTGATGTATCCCCAGGGCGATAGATCGGTCCCGCCCAGTGCAAAGATGCCAAAAGGTGGTTTTTATTTTGACGATATCATCCGGCAGGAACCATTTGAGGATTCGCAATTAAATGTTGAAGACAACCTGGAAGAATTTGGCTTGATCACAGATGAAGAATTGATACATCTTAAGAGAGAAGCCGAAGAGCTCTATACCCAAACGGATAAAGCGATTGTTATGTCGTTAAATGGTATGGCTTTTGGCGATATTGCCCTGGTTCCTGGGCCAATGCTGAAACACCCTAAGGGCATTCGGGATATTACAGAATGGTATATGAGCACGGTTACCCGCCAGGATTATGTGCGTGAGGTTTTTGAACGTCAGTGTGCAATTGCATTAAAGAATCTGGCTCGAGTTTATGAAGTTGTCGGAAATAAAATTACCGTGGCTTGGTTGAGCGGTACCGATTTTGGTGCGCAGAATAATTGTTTTATTTCACCGAAAACGTTCAGGTCGCTTTACAAACCATATTACAAACAGTTGAATGATTGGATCCATCAGCATACCACATGGAAAACTTTTATTCATTCCTGTGGTTCCATTCTTCCTATCATTCCGGATATTATCGATGCTGGTTTTGATATCCTCAATCCAGTGCAGGTATCCGCAACGAATATGGATCCGGAAGTATTAAAAACCCGCTTCGGGGATCAGGTTACATTCTGGGGTGGGGGCGTTGATACCCAGCACGTTTTGCCCTTTGGTACACCCCAGGAAGTGCGTGCCCAGGTCCGCAAGCATTTGCAAATATTCAAAAAAGGCGGCGGATATGTTTTCAATCCGATACATAATGTACAGGCAAATATTCCGATTGAGAACTTGTTGGCCATGTATGAAACCGTCCATGAAAATGACCGTTTCGACTAAAGTGAATCATTATTCTAAAGTAGAGCGATAATTTTTTTTGAAAATAATTTTGGTAACAAATTGTCCAATTATCCAAAAACAAACTCCAATTCTGCAAGATTTCTGCGGCGGTTTATGACAAACTAGTTGTAATGGGAAGTTGCCATTGTCCCAACTTACCATAATCATACAGTCTGCGTTTTTTAAAATACCCGTCGCAAGCGCAGCGTATGGTGTCCCTTCAACCTGTCAATTCTGACAGGAAATCAGTCCCAACTTTTAATCCTTGAGGAGAAAGAACCAATGAAACGTCCACTGTATTTTTTGATCTCTGCGTTGTTGCTGGTAGCCTTTGTATTGGCTGCCTGCGCTCCGGCTGCTGTGCCGACTACCGAAGCACCAGTCGATACGACGGAGAAGCCGCTGTATGTTGTCATCAACAAGAGTGCTGATCAGCAATATTTCATCGATCTGCAGAACTCATTTGTTGATACATCCGCTACCCTCGGCGCGGATGCGAAGAAATTTGATGCTAAACTCGACCCGAACCTGGGTGTGAGTCTGGTGAACGACGCCATTTCTGCCGGTGCCAAAGGTATTGCCATTACCGTTCCCGATCAGACGATTGGACCAGCCATTGCCAAAGCTGCCAAAGATGCGGGTGTGGTTTTGATTGCCACCGATGACGGCATCGTCGACGAAAATGGTCAGCCAGTTCCTTTCGTTGGTTTCGATGGAAAAGACATGGGCAAGAAAGTCGGTGAAGCGGCTGCTAAATTGTTAACCGATAGTGGCTGGCTCTCTGACTCAGCCTTAAAAGTTGGCGTTTTGTCCGTGGAAGTTCAGACTCTTTCGGTTTGTAATGACCGCACCGACAATGAAAAAGCAGCCGTTGTGGCCGCTGGTGTTCCGGAAGCCCAAATCTTCCCGGTTCCTTATACTGGTGAAGCATTATCCGCTCAGGATGCAGCTGGCCCGATCATCACTGCCAATCCCGACATCACCAACTGGGTCGTCTTTGGCTGTAACGACGAAGGTGTTTTAGGTTCATTGAATGCTTTAGCCACTGCTGGTGTACAGACTGATAACATTATTGGTGTTGGTCTGGGTGCTTACGAAGCCTGCAAACCATGGGCAGCCGGACAGCCGAGCGGTTTCAAAGCTGGTCTGTTCATTTCTGGTATTGATGTTGGTAATACTGCCGCAACAGTGCTCTACGATGCAGTTGTTAACGGTATAATGCCAGAAGCCAATTCATACGCTCCGACCTCCATTGTAGACTCAACCAATTACATGACTGTGATGGATCCGATTTCTCTGGCGAACTGCTCCAAATAATCTCTTATTCATTCGGGAGGTCGGGCCAGATGGCCTGGCCTCCCGCAACCTTGCCTGCTTTTTTTTCTTGCAGGAGAAAGCGCCCCACATGACTACGAGCGCTGCTGCGCCTCCCAATCCAAATGATCCCGTGTCCATACCTGAAGAACCATCCGTTCAGCCTGGAACCCTCGAGATTCGTAATATCAGCAAAGCATTTCCCAATGTTCAGGCTCTTACGGATGTCTCGCTCGATATCCGTCCGGGTGAAATTCTCGCCTTTATGGGTGAAAACGGGGCTGGAAAGTCAACACTGCTCAAAATAATCAATGGTGACTACCAACCAGACGCCGGAACACTTTCAATCGATGGTCAACGGCTTTCATTTCCGAATCCACACGTTGCCCACAAAGCCGGTATACGTGTTATCTACCAGGAACCGGAAATTGTTCCAGGTGTAGACGTGCCTGAGAACATCTGGATCGGTGAACTGCCGAAACGGTTTGGCATTATTGATCGACACCGCCTAAATGAACAGGTTCAAAGCAGCCTTGAGGAATATGGATTTGCTGGAGTTTTGCCCATAGATTTACTTGGGGATCAGCTTTCTGCCGCTCAACGGCAGCTTGTGGAAATCATGCGTGCCTTAAAGTCCGGGGTTCGGGTTTTAGCATTGGATGAACCGACCTCATCACTGTCAGATGAAGAAGTCGATCGTTTGTTTACACTGGTCCGCCGTCTTCGGGATGAGGGTGTAGCCATTATTTATGTGTCACATCGGATCAAGGAAATTCTGCGTCTATGTGACCGAGTGGCTATTTTGCGTGATGGACGTCTGATTACTGTTAGGCAGGCAGCCGAACTCAATGACGCCGAGATTGTCCGGCTCATGGTTGGACGCGAACTTTCTGCGATTTTTCAACGGCATCCGGCTGGTACCGAACGTGAAGTGATGCGGGCCGAAGGTCTTTTTAGTAACTGGCATCACGATGTGAGCTTTCACATCAATGCAGGCGAGGTTGTAGGATTTGCGGGACTTGTAGGGGCAGGCCGCACAGAATTAGCAAAAGTTGTCTTTGGTGAAATGCCAAAGAAAAGTGGAAAATTATTTGTCAATGGTCGCGAAGTGAACATCCGTCGTCCTGTAGATGCCATTGCAAAAGGTATCGGGTTTGCACCGGAAGATCGTAAGCGCGAAGGCTTGGTGCTCGTTCGCAGTGTGCTCGAGAATGCCTCAATAGCAATTTTGAGAAGGCTTAGTCGTTTCCACTTCGTACGCAGCAATCTGGAAAGATCAATCGTCTCCGGCTTTGTGGAAAAACTCAATGTGCGCACACCATCACTTGAACAGGATGTCGGCAAGTTATCGGGCGGTAACCAGCAAAAGGTTGTCTTGGCAAGGTGGCTAGCCGCAAAACCAGCGGTCTTGATCCTTGATGAACCAACCCGCGGCATTGATGTTGGCGCAAAAGCGGAGATTTATAACCTCATAGATGAACTTGCCAATGAGGGTTTGGGAATCATGTTTATCAGTTCCGAGCTATCCGAGATTCTCGGACTCTCGGATCGTATTTATGTTATGCAGAACGGCCGAATAACCGGAGAACTCTCCGGAGCAAACGCTACCGAGGAAGCTGTTCTCGGACTCGCGATGGTCGATAACTTATCGGCGGTCCAGGATGGGACCGTAGCAACTTCTCAGGAGATTACCCCCGTATGAACAATGAACAAGTAACTCAACCAAAAACTCAGGCGAAACGTGATAGCAAGCGGCGCGGCTTACTGGCCTTCGTTGGCGCTGATAATCTTTCGCTCATTTTCGCCCTGGTCGCTCTTGTATTTCTGATCACTATGGTGAGCGGATGGTTCGGTTTTAGCGGAGGCGACAAGTTCTTCTCCTGGCAGAATCTTATGAACAGTCTTGCTCAGGCAATCGTTATTGTAGGACTCCTGGCTATCGGTGAGACTGTGGTTATTATCGCAGGTGGTCTGGATATCTCTGTTGGCTCAATTGCATCCATTGGATCGGTTGTAGCAGCTTCGGTACTGGTAGGTACAGGCACTGTCGGTGCCTTACACATTCTTCCCGTCGGCAATACTTTTGTAGCCGTAGCGGCAGGAATTGCTGCCGGTATGATTGCCGGAGGAATCAACGGTTTGATCGTTACTACCCTGCGTGTGAACCCTACCATTGCTACGCTGGGTACCCTGGCTGCATTCGCTGGTTTTGCTTTCCTACTGGCGCCTGAAGGTAAACCAATTGGTGTGCTTACCCAACCAGATTTTACCTGGCTTGCTCAAGGTCGCTTTCTAACAGAGGCTGCGATCCCCAAGATGGGTGGAGCTAATTGGACCGGTATCCCTGTCCTGACAGTTATATTGCTAATTGTAGTGGTATTGGTTCATATTATCATGCGCTATACCGACTTTGGCCGGGCTATATATGCCATCGGCGGTAATGCTACCGCTGCCCGCCTGGCGGGTATCAACATATCACAGGTGCGCGTTCTGATGTACATGATTTCAGGCGGTATTGCCGGGTTAGCCGGGGTTTTGCTTACTGCGCGAACAACTTCGGGAAATCCGATCAATGGTACCGGACTTGAATTGCAGGCAATTACGGCAGTTTTCCTTGGCGGTGCCGCAACGGCCGGTGGTAAGGGTACTATAATGGGTACCTTTTTGGCAGTTATCTTGGTTGGTATCCTCAACAACGGTATGAATTTACTCGGTTTCAACACATTCATTCAGCGTGTTGCCCTTGGCCTATTACTTATTGCTGCTGTGGCTATTTCCCAGTGGCGCCAGGCGCGTGCTGAAAGCGCACGCACTCGGATTGAGAGCAAATAGAAGTCCCGAACTTGTTATTCTAAGTTTTGCGGAAATTATGCATGTCCGAATTATTTTAAGTGGAGAAAAATTTAATGAATAATCTTGAACGGTTTAAAAAAGCCCTTAACTGGGAACCAATTGACCGGATACTGACTTATGATTATTTGGACAATAAACAAATCCTTATCGATCATGGTGGTTACGATGAGAACCGCACATATAACTTTGAAGAATTGGTTGAAGTTAATGCTGGAACATGGAAAAAAATTGGCGTAGATGTTACCCGCTCTGTTTATGATCCTATAAATCACTGGATGGGCGGAAAAATTAATAACTGGATCCGGTTCTTTCGGGTCAATCCGGATGAATGGAGTGTTAGCCAGGCTGGTGAGACTGCCTGGATTTCGAAACGGCCCTTCCGTACACTGGCGGAACTTGAAAAGCACATGCCACAGTTGCCGGTATACGAAGAAGTTCGAGAATGGTACCAACCCTTTATTCGCCAGGTCCAACAAATCCATAGCCAGAATGATGTCGTGTTCATTGGTGCTGTGGAAGGCCCGATTACGGATGCCTATACCTATATGGATATGGAGTTATTCGCCCAGGCAATCTACGACGCCCCGGAATTAGTGGCGCATGTTATGGATTGTACCGGAATGTTTTCTGCCCATATAGCCAGAGCATTTGCAGAAGTATCCGATGTACCGCTGCTGTTTATGGGCGAAGATATTTCCGGAAGTACCGGGCCGATTTTTAATCCTAAGTTTGTGCGTAAAGAGGGTTTACCGCGCTGGAAATGGATTACTGCGCCTATCAAAGAAAAGGGAATGAAATTTTTGTACCACACCGATGGAAGATACGGAAAGTTCCTGCCTTTGATCTTTGATGAATTGGAAGCAGACGGTCTTAACCCGATTGAACGTAATAATTGCAACGATATCTTTGAGATCAGGAAAGAATACCCGCACAAAATGCTCTTTGGAAATGTGTGTTGCATCCATACCTTGCCGTATGGGACGCTTGGTGACGTAGAAGATGAGACCCTGGAACTTATCGAAAAAATTGGGCCGCAGGGCGGTATTTTTATCGGGTCGTCGAGTGAAGTGCATGAAGCGATACCGGTTGAAAATGCGGTAACCATGTACCGAACTGTCCATGAATACGGGAACTACCCCATCGACATTGACCGCATCAGAGCCAGGAGAACCGATCTAAGGAAAAAGAATGCATTAAAGTTGCGTGCTGACCAGGAGAATGCGGAGAAGTTTTTATGAAACCCCGTGAGCGTGTAATAATGGCGCTTAATCATGAAGAACCGGACCGCTGCCCGATGCAGGTATCGTTTACGCCTGAATTTGCCAGCCGCTTACAAAAGGAAATGCAACCCGGTGAGGTGAGCGATAAAATCCACAACCCGCATGGCGGTGGGAATACCTACGAGCTGGAGCGCGCCCTGGGTGTTGATGTCCTACTCACATCCGTTGGATGGGCAAATTCATACTATCAAGAGGCCCAGGAATATGTGGATGAGTGGGGTATTGGCTGGAAATCAACCCAATACGATACCCCTTATGGATCTGGGCGCTATACCGAAATCTGTGGTCATCCGTTGGCGGATGATGATGCTGTTCGAAGTTACCAGGCGCCAGACCCTACGCGGCCTGAGTTGTATGATGAATCGGCCTGGGTTCTGCGTAAATTTAAAGAAGATTACTGGATTGTGGGTGTGACGGTTACAACCATATTCGAAACTGCCTGGGCTCTGCGTGGATACGAACGTTTGTTATCAGACTTTGCCCTCAAACCTGAATTGGCTGAGCAGATATTAGATATTCCCTATCATTATCATCTGACCGCGGCCAAAAAGCTGACCGAGATGGGCGTGGATATGATCTGGGTTGGGGATGATGTAGGCGCGCAGAACAATATGATCATTTCTCCTAAAATGTGGCGGCGTTTCCTCAAACCGCGTATGGCTAATTTTATTGCAGAATTAAAAGCGATCAACCCACGGGTTAAAGTTGCCTACCATTCGGATGGAGTCATTTACCCCATCATTCCCGATTTGATTGAGATAGGCTTGGATGTGCTTAATCCCATTCAGCCTGCCTCCATGGACCCGGTTAAACTCAAACAGGAATACGGCGACAAGCTGTGTTTCTGGGGCTCGATTGATGAACAGCATACCTTGCCGTTTGGTTCAGTGGAGGATGTGCAAGCCGAAGTTATCATGCGAATGAATACACTTGGCAAGAACGGTGGCCTGATTCTTGGCCCAACACATCATGTTCAACTGGATACTCCCATGGAAAACTTCTGGGCGATGGTAAATACGATATGCCCGACGAAGTAAAAGCCTGGCGAGAGCAAGTAAAAATACCTACATATAAAATCGGGAAACCGGATAAAAACCCTATGTTTCTCGAGAAACGGGTTTACCAGGGCAGCAGTGGGGTAGTCTACCCCCATCCGGTCATTGACCAGGTGTTTGATGAGAAAGAAGACAAAGAATACACAGCCTTGTATCTTGAAAACAGCTATCTGAAGATCATGATCCTGCCTGAGATCGGCGGCAGGGTGCAGATGGCGCTCGACAAGACCAATGGTTATCATTTTGTTTATTATAACCAGGTGATCAAGCCAGCTTTGGTTGGGTTGGCTGGGCCGTGGATTTCAGGCGGGATTGAATTTAACTGGCCGCAGCATCACCGCCCAAGTACATTTGATCCGCTGGATTGGATGATTCAGGAACACGAGGATGGCAGTAGAACTGTCTGGTGCGCCGAGATCGAGCGCATGTTTCATACCAAAGGTATGCACGGTTTTACCCTTTGTCCCGACAGGGCTTATCTGGAAGTAAAAGTTCAATTATATAATCGCACATCCGAGCCGCAAACCTTTTTGTGGTGGGCAAATCCCGCGGTAAGTGTTCATGATGAATACCAGTCTGTTTTCCCGCCGGATGTACATGCTGTAATGGATCACGGTAAGCGTGATGTTTCTACCTTTCCCATAGCTGTGGGTACCTATTACAAGGTCAACTACGCTCCGGGAACCGATATCAGCCGATATAAAAATATCCCTGTACCTACCTCTTACATGGCTTATCATTCCGATTTTGATTTTATGGGTGATTATGACCATCGCGCCGATGCCGGGATGCTGCACGTTGCCAATCATCACGTGGTTCCCGGGAAAAAGCAGTGGACCTGGGGAAATGGTGAATTCGGTAAAGCCTGGGATCGGCAGTTGACGGATGTAGATGGTCCTTACATTGAACTGATGTGTGGGGCTTACACCGATAACCAACCGGATTTCTCTTGGATCCAGCCCGGTGAAGAAAAATCCTTTACCCAGATTTTTATGCCCTATAAAAAAATTGGTCCGGCGTGCAATGCTAATGAGCACATAGCCCTGCGCCTGGAAGTAAAAGACACCCTGGTTGAATTTGGCGTGTATGCAACAGCACCACGCACAGTTACTGTGGTATTAACTCGCTATGGGCAGATACTCTATGAGAAGCAGGTTGCGCTTGATCCGCTGAACGTGTTGTTGGATTCGCTGACTCTCCACCCCCTGGCAAAGCCTCAGGAAATCACGCTCAGTGTAATGGAAGGGGATTCCATTTTATTGGAATACACCCCGCTGCCGGATGAAAAACCTGAGGTTCCAGCCCCGGCCATGCCTGCCCGTCCGCCGGAAGAAATTGAATCCATCGAGGAGCTGTTTTTAAACGGCCTGCACCTGGAACAATATCGTCATGCTACCTATAACCCAGAGCCGTATTATCTGGAAGCCTTACGCCGTGATCCCGGAGACTGCCGTTGCAACAATGCCATGGGTTTACTGCTCTACCGGCGTGGTAAGTTTGCTGAAGCGGAGACCTATTTTCACAAGGCAATCAAACGGCTGACAACCCGTAACCCAAATCCGTATGATGGTGAACCCTATTACAACCTGGGGTTGGCGCTCAAAATGCAGGGACGTTTTGATGAAGCTTTTGATGCTTTTCATAAAGCTGTATGGAATGCAGCCTGGCAAGGCGCCGCGGATTTTGAACTCGCCCGCCTCGCCAGCCGTAAGGGACACTACATTCAAGCGATGGGTTATGTCAATCACTGTTTGCAGCGGAATGGAACTCACCACAAGGCGCGCCATCTGAAAATCGCGCTGCTGCGCCGACAAGGTTTGAAAGATGCAGCCCGGAGTGAGGTGATGGTTAGCCTGGCAGCGGACCCGATGGAATATGGTGCACTCTGGGAGCTTTTCCTGTTAGGCGGCTGTCCAGCTGATGAAAATAGCGTTCAACACACCCCGCAGCTTTATACTTCCTTGGCCCTCGATTATGCTCATGCCGGTTTATTCGAGGAAGCCAATAATCTACTGGAAAAATCGGCGTTCACAGACCCGTTAGCGGCATACGCTTTGGGTTGGGTGCTGGATCAGGCAGGACAGAAGCAGGCGGCTGAAAAAATATTCCTGCGAGCCGCTTCCTTACCGGCTGATTATTGTTTCCCCAACCGGCTTGAGGACGTGCTCTGCCTTGAAATGGCACAGCGTGTTAATCCAAGAGATGCCCGCGCTCCTTATTATCTGGGCAATTTCTGGTACGCCCATCGCCGTTATATTGAAGCCATTGCTTGCTGGGAGTGTGCGAGCGAACTCGATCCTGAGTTTCCAACTGTTCACCGTAACCTTGGTCTGGCGTATTTCAACAAGCGTCATGACGCGGAAAAAGCTCTGCATAGTCTTGAGAAGGCTTTTGAGCTGAACCCTGCCGATGCACGAGTATTTATGGAGTTAGACCAACTTTATAAGCGCCTCAACCGTACGCCGGGTGAACGTTTGGCTTTGTTGAAGGCACATGCAGACCTGGTGGAACAGCGTGATGACCTGTCTATTGAGTACATTAACCTGCTCAATCTTTTGGACCGGCCGGATGAAGCCTACCAGCATTTAATGCGGCGCACCTTTCACCCCTGGGAAGGTGGCGAGGGTAAAGTGACCGAGCAATATGTGACCTGCCTTGTAGAAAGCGCCAGAATCTCGCTTATGACTGGAGATGTGCAAACCGCAATGGATTGTTTAAGGCAGGCACAAGTCTATCCGCATAATTTGGGCGAGGGAAAACTGTACGGCGCACAGGAAAATAATGTTTTTTACTATCTCGGTTGTGCCTATGAATTGCTGGGTGAATTGGAGCAGGCCCGGGAGTGGTTCGAGCGTGCATCTACCGGCCTGAGTGAGCCGGCTTCCGCTGTTTTTTATAATGATCAGCCCCCGGATATGATTTTTTACCAGGGTTTGGCACTCTTGAAATTGAATCGGGCGGATGAAGCCCAGGGTATTTTTCGAAAATTGCTCGATTATGGCGCTGCCCACCTGAACGATGAGGTGCGAGTGGATTATTTTGCTGTATCGCTGCCCGATTTCCTGGTGTTTGATGTGGACATGAACGAACGTAACTATTTACATTCACGCTATATGCAGGGGCTGGGGCTTCTTGGTCTGGGCGACCTCCCCGCCGCGCAGGCGCACTTCGATGCCATTCTTGCCAGGGACATCCATCATGCTGGCGCAACCCTGCACAAGCGGATGATTCAAGCCATGTAAGGAGAGCGGATGACTGCTATTTTGACAACTACCTGGTACGGCTTTCCCGCTTTTATGTTGGAAAGCGACGAAATGCGCGTAATCATTGTTCCGGATTTAGGCGCAAAAATTGTGTCTATCTATGACAAACCCCACCGGCATGAGTGGCTTGTTCCACCCATGCGTGCGGTCAAACAAACAGCTTTTGGTGCGGATTTTGTGAGCCAGGATATGAGTGGCTGGGATGAGATGATGCCGACGATTGTCTCCTGTACAGTTCAAGGTGTGCATTTACCTGATCATGGCGAAGTTTGGAGCGTTCCCTGGCAGGTGGAATCCCTGGTCGGTGAAGTGAGCTTATCTGTAGAAAGTAAGTTGCTGCCCTACCGGCTGAAGCGTTCTGCTGTACTAAGCGCTCCTGATTGCCTGGAACTGCGTTATACCCTGACCCATACAGGTACCACGGCAATTCAATACCTTTGGGCGGCCCATCCACAATTTGCAGCAGATGCCCATACCTGCATCGTTTTACCTGCCGAAGTCACACAAGTGGTGAATGTGGTCGCTGGAGATGCAATTTGGGGAGATGCCGGAAAACAGCATTCCTGGCCGGCTGCCAGAGGAGCCGATGGACGGCTTGTCAGCCTCGACCGGGTCCGATCCGCACAGCAACACGCCTGCCGCAAATTTTATGTACCAGCGGAACAACCGGTAAGTTCGACCAGGCTGGTGCAAGAAGAGCCTGGTTGTGAACTGCGCATGACCTGGTCCACGGTGGAACTGCCTTACCTGGGCTTGTGGGTCGATGAAGGGGTGTACAATGCCAACCCCGTCGCCGCTCCGGAGCCATCCACGGGCTATTATGACAGCCTGGAGAGAGCCATTGATCTTGGAAAAGCGACAATTCTCGAACCCGGTGAAGAAAAAAACTGGACTTTAAAAGTTATTCTGAGTAATTGGCAAAAGTAAATGTCATCCTCAACGCTTGGCCTTCAGGCTCTTTACACAGCCTGAAATGAACCAGGACCGGAATAATACCGATATGGTGGTGAGGTAACCTCACTGTACAGCCCCTTCTCGACCTTGATTAGCCTGGATTGACCAGGTTGGTTTGGCGGTCTTACCCACTTCTTCTACGTCTTGCCAGGCGCTTTCCGCATAGAACTTCTTTTCATTCGGAGTCAGCTCGCGGAGCAAACTGAGGAACTTTCGGATATGAACGCGTTCTTCGTTGGCGATGCCTTTAAATGCTTCGATGGCGAGCTTGTTGTTGGTTGCCTCGGCCAGCTGCATAAATGATTGCGTTGTTTCGTACATTGTAGTGACCATGCAGCGTATCGCCAGGACGAGTTCCTCATCTGAGAGTTTCCTCTTGTTTGATAACCCTAAAAATGGTGATCCAAACATTTGCATGATAATTCTCCTTTTTTTCTGAATGAAAAGGTGAATCATTTTAGCATCGCAGGTGCCTTGCAAAATGGACGAGCAGATTAATTCCATTGCGATCTTTTGCGACGTGCCCTTGCCATATCTTCCACTAACCCGCCCGAGCACGGCCTTCACTGTTATCCAACCACACTTCTCATTATATTGATCTATTCTAGCGTTGCAGGATGCCTGTGGCTATCAGACTGACGCTTATTTGGATGTAGTCCAAAGAGGAAAGCGGCTGTCGGTGTTTGGACTACACGGTCCGGTTGACAGCACGGAGGCAGGATGCACGCATGCGATGAGCGTGGATGGTCTTTGCGGCGCGGCGCCGGGTTTTACCGTGGTCATCAGATGTCCAGCAGGTCCTGCATGTCGGTTTCGGCGAAGGCCAGGGCGTTTGCCAGTAAGTTCTTCCTGGCCTGCTCGTCATACGGAGCCCAGATGCCGGCCTGGTTGCGCCCGCATTGTTTGGCGGAGTAGAGGGCCTGATCGGCGTGGTCCACCCATTGATCCAGGCTGAGATCGGAGTTATAGGCGGCGATGCCGGCACTGACGGTGAGATTTAACTGGGCGTCCTGATAAGTAAATTCCTGGCGGCTGATGTGGCGCACCAGACGCTGACCTACCTGAATGGCCTGGTAGAGATTGGTTTCCGGCAGGAGGATGACAAACTCTTCGCCACCGAAGCGCCCGATAATATCCGTGTTGCGCAAAAAAATCTTAAGCTGCTGGGTAAACCAGATCAGCGTCTGATCGCCGCCCAAATGCCCATATTGATCGTTAATGCGCTTGAAGTGGTCGATATCGATCATCATCAGGCTCAAGGGATGCTCGTAGCGCTGCGCGCGTTTGATCTCCATGTCGGTCAGTTCAAAGAAATAACGGCGGTTGTAGATATTGGTGAGCGGGTCCAGGTTGGCCAGATCGCGAAAACGCTGTTCGCTTTCTTTGAGCTTCTCTTCCACCCAGAGGCGCTCACTGATTTCTTTCTCGAGCTGGTCGTTCTTCTGCTGGATGATGCGCGCCTGGCTTTGCAGGGCCTGGATGCGGTAGGTGGTCTCTATGGTCTTGAAGCGCAGATCATTCTTTTCGGATTGGACGCTTTCGTACAACTGGTGATACGTGCGGAAATGCTGATAGCCGTTCTGGTAATCCTCGAGCCTGTCGTAGGCCTGGGCGAGGTACTGGTGGATCAACATGCTGGCGGAGGTGTCCAGGGCGGTTTCGGCGGCGCTGAGCGCTTCGCTAAACAGGGTAACCGCGTGATCCGGATGGTTGGTTTGCAGGCAGACCTGCCCGGAGAGACTTTTGGCCTGAACAATCACCTTGCGCAGATGATGCTCTTCGGCTAGCGCCAGGCTGCGGGCTATCCATTCTTCAGCCTGGGCGGCAAGGCCCTTTTTCAAAAGCTGCTGAGCCCGATGCACATAGACCTGAGCCTGAATACAGACCCAGCCGTTGGCCTCCGCGTTTTTCTGGCAGGTATCCAGGGCGATTTCGTAAAGCTCATCGTCCATTAACAGCAGAAACAACCCGGAAAGATGGCATTGCACGCAGGTGAGCAGGAAAAGGTTCTCATAATTGTTGAAAATCTGCTGGGCTTTTTTAAATTCCGCCAGGGCCTGGTCGGTATCGCCGCTGTGCAGGTAGAGAGCGCCGATGGACATGAGGGCTTCACCCAGGGGGAGGGGATTCTCGAGCCGGTAAGCCAGTTCGAGCGCTTTGAGCAGGGTCTCCATAGCCTGGTTGAGTTTGTTGATCGCCAGGAGGATATTTCCTTTCAGGATGGTCGCCCAGGTCAGGGTCTCATTTTGGGGAGCTTCGCGCAGCAGACGATCCACCTCGGGGAGGAGGTCCAGCGCGGCCTGGTGTTCGGCCATGAGGTAGAGCGACCAGGCCTGATTGAGCAAATGGGCGGCGGCTTTGCGCGGATCCTCCGCCGACTGGCTTAATTCGCCAGCCTTTTCGCGGCTGTTTTGCAGCGCCAGGTTTGGACATGAATGCAAAAAAACCAGCCACTCCTGGCTGAAGACATCCCCTGTCTGCTGAATACTCGTCCCTGAATGAAATTGTGGCTGCATCTATGCACTCCCCACGTAGTCCATTGAAAAAATTACCCGCATAAAACAAGCATAACCCTATTTTATGGTGATAATCTCAGAAAAATTATACAATATTTGGCTCCTGAATACAGCAAACAAGATAAGACTATGAAAGAACAAAGTATTTGGGCACAGAACTTGTCTAGTCGTTTGACAAAAATAGTAATAATTTGCAAAGAATTTGCTAAGTATTTGCGGATTGAATAGTCATATAATCAAAATAATATTTTTTTATGCATTTTTTACATCATCTTCCAATCACAATTGTTACAATAAAATATTTTTTGCTTGTAGAAACCATGTCATCAGGGGACCATGCTGCATATAGTGATAGTTCAGGGGCATTTTGACAGGCATCAAGGCTTATAAGGGAGGGTGTAGGTATTTAAAAACGCAAATAATGGGCGGGCCGTGAATGCTGGTGAGGTCTTTGAAATGCTATATATCTTTGCGTTTTCGCATAAACCGGAAGGTTTGATGTCGAAGTGGCGGAGCGCGCTTTGTGCTCTGCGGCAGTTGGCTGGAAGCAGGGATTGGGAAGTGGGGGTATTCGTTTCTATTGGTCTCCTTCCTTCACCAAAAGACGTTCAGGACAACGTCGCTATGTCTTGGGGGCAAGAGTCATTCTGGTCTAAAGCGCTCGGAGCGTTGCGCAATGGTATTAAAAAATCCAATCGGAACGAATGATTTTCCGGGAAAAAATCGGAATATGTAGGGGTGTGGTTCTTTCGAGCCGGCAGATATGGTGGTTTTTCGATTTTTAAAGTACTGGTATTCGTTTGGGAGCGAAGGGGGAAGAACAGTAATGAGTGATGAGTAATGAGTAATGAGGAAGAGCGGGGATGAGTAACGAGGGATGATGGGGGATGGAATTTGGTTTTTTTATCATGGAACCTCCAACTAGTACAATTTTGCTGCGTGAATCATTCTGAGTATGACGGTTTTTTGAGAGTTTGGCAACCTGCCTAAAAAGGCAGGTTGTCTAGACGAATAATTGCACAAAAAGGCAGGTTGTATAGACAGGAGGGGTGAGTGATGTTGGGACCTCCCCTAACCCCTCCTAGCTCCTCACAGGTTCGGAGCGCTGCGCGAGGAGGGGAGTTTTAATGAAAAAGTTGCTAAATATGGCTTATGCCACTATAATTTCAAAATACTTTGCAATCGTCATTTATTGTTGTTTCAACGGAAATTTTCTCCATATTTTTTCAAATTAATAACGGGTAAAACCAGGTGTTCAGCGCCAGGGGAGTTTTTTATGTCCAGGGGTAGTGTTCTGATTTTAGACCAGCCAGAGGTTGATTGTAAATCCCTGGCGGGGCCATTACAAAAAGAGGGGATTAAGCTGGCCTGCGCCTGCCGCACGGATGAGGCGGTGGATATGCTGCGGAATTGTGCGTTTGATCTGATGCTGGTGAATGTCTATCTGGATGACGCGGACAGCCTGGAGGTTGCGCGCAAAGTACGGCGCGAATGCCCAGCGATGCAGATCGCTTTCCTGGGTCAGACACCCCCCCCAGCAGAGGTGCTGATCAGCGCGATGCGCGCAGGTGTGTGTGATTTCTTCCTGAAGCCCTATGACTTTCCCTTCCTTTTAAATAGGATCAACGTGCTGCTGGAACTGGGCTTGAACCAGCGCTCAAAAGATGCCTGTATTGAACAGGTTTACGGCCTGCTGGAGCGGATGGTTAAGAATGGGAACGGGGGGAACAACGGACAAGAACATGCTGAACCGATCGCGATTACCCCGCGGGGAAATGGCGGCCTGGTGCATGTAGGCGCGCTGACAGCCGACCCTGCGGCGCGGACGATCAGCATGAATGGCAAAGAAATTTTGCTCTCCAATACCAATTTCGATTATCTGCTGGTGCTGCTGCGGCACGCCCCACGCCCGGTGACCTTTGCCAGCCTGGTGTTTGAGGCGCAGGGTTACGAGCTTTCCAAAGCCGAAGCCAAAAGCCTGGCCTTCTGGCATATCCACAAGCTGCGCAGGGAGATCAGCGAGCTCTTCGGCAGCGGCCTGATCGAGAATATCCGCGGGATGGGTTACCGCATCACGCAGCACTGAGCCAAGCATCCAAATCCGATCCACGATAGGGAACCCCAATAGAAAAGCGAACAGTTTTCGACGAGGCTCAATTAACGCGGATGATCGACGAAAAAGAGCTGGCCGCGATCGAAGCAGCCCTTGAAAATGTTTGCCCGTTCGGAGAAGTGCGCCTGGTGGTTGAGCGCGGATGATTGCGCTGGCTGGTGGTGCAGCAAAGCCTGGATCTGCACAAGCTCAGCCGCGAGCAGGAATAACCGGCTTTTTCTATCTCCAACCTGAAAATACAGCTACCGTATTGCCTGCATATTCTAAAAAAAGAAAGTGGTTTTTTTATGGATAATCTCTACGAAAATCAAGAAGAAAGTACGCTGGACCTGCAAACCATCTTCCACCTGGTGCGCCAATGGGCGTGGGTGGTGGTGTTGGCGGCGATGATCGCCGGGGTAACGGCTTATATCGTCAGCCAGCAAATGACCCCGGTTTACCGCGCGACGACCACGGTGCTAATCAACGAAGCTCCCTCGACCAAGGCCACCGATTACACCTCGGTGATGACGAGTGAACGCCTGGCACGCACCTATGCTGAAATGATCACCAAACGCCCGGTATTGCAAGGGGTGATCGACGCGTTGGGTCTGCAAACCAGCACTGACGACCTGGCTGAGACGATCAACGTAACGCTGGTGCGGGACACGCAGCTGATCTCGGTGAGCGTTGAGAACATCGACCCGGTTCTGGCAGCGAACATCGCGGATGCGCTGGTGGCGGTCTTCACGCGGCAGGTGCTCGAAACGCAGACGGCGCGCTACGCCTCTTCCAAAGAATCACTGGAAACCCAAATGAGCGCGGTGGAGGTGCAACTGAATACGCTGCGCAGCGAACTGGCCGCCGCCCGCACAGCCACTGACAAAGACCGCCTGGAAGAGAAAATTGTGCGTTACGAACAGTCCTACAATAACCTGGCACTGAGCTACGAACAGGTGCGCCTGACCGAGGCCCAGACGATCTCCTCGGTTGTCCCGGTGGAAAGCGCCGGCATCCCCAGCACGCCAGTGAGCCCAAAGACGATGCAGAACACGCTGCTGGCCGCGGTAGTAGGCGCGCTGCTGGCCGCCGGGGTGATCTTTCTGGTTGAAACCTTCAACGACGTGATCCGCGACCCGGATGAGATCGTCAAACGCTTCCAACTGCCGATTCTGGCTATTGTGGGCACCTACGCTAAGCCGGAAGATGGCCCGATTACCCAGCTGCACCCGCGGGCTTACAGCGCCGAGGCTTTCCGCGTGTTGCGCACAAATATCTTTTTCAGCGGTACGGACAACCCGATGCGGACGCTGCTGATCACCAGCCCGACGCCGGCCGAAGGCAAGACCACCGTGTCGGCTAACCTGGCGGTGGTGTGCGCTCAAAGCGGCAAAAGGACGGTGCTGATCGACGCCGACCTGCACCGCCCGCGCGTGCACCAGGTCTTTAAAGCCCCCAACCGGGGCGGCTTGAGCAGCCTGCTGGTGCAGCCCGAAGTGGAAATTGGCAACGTATTGCAGGATACCAAAACCCCCGACCTGAAACTGATCTCTTCCGGGCCGATCATCACCAACCCGAGCGAACTGCTCAGTTCGCGAAAGATGCGCAACCTGCTCAATCAACTGGAAAATCAGACGGATATCGTGGTGATCGATTCGCCACCGGTGCTCTCGGTGACGGACGCGATTGTGCTGGCCCCGCATGTGGACGGAGTTTTGCTGGTGGTCAACCCCGGAAAAACCAATTTACGGATTATCAAACAGTCCCTGGAACAGATCCAGCGGGTGGGCGGGACGGTGATTGGCGTGGTTTTGAATGAAGTGGAGGTGCGCAAATCTCGCGCGGCGTATTACTACCCGGGATACCACAAATACCGGCAGCATTACGATGAATATGTGATAGAACGCAAAAACGGCCACGGCAAAAAAGAAAAAACAACTCTCCCATGGGGAAAAAAAAATTAAACAACCCGAAGGGCGCCGATGATTAACCCGACCTGCCCCTTTTTGGGCCTGCTGGCGGACCCGCAAACCCATTCGCTGAGCGCGGATGTGCCGAATTACTGCCACAAGTTCAACCCACCGCAGCGGGTGAATGAAGAGCAATTGGCGATCTGCCTGAAGGGCATGCAATCTACGCGCTGCACCTACGCCCAGGAGAATGCGCGCCAGAACGCCGCGGCAGCCTCCAGGCCAAGAGTCTGGTTTGCGCGGCACCACTTCGCCCTCGGCTTTACCGCGTGGGCGGGCCTGGTGTTCGCGGTGTTGACCCTGAGCGCGGTGATCCTCGGTTGGTTTGAGGTCCCCACCGCCCCCGCGGCGCAGGCGGCTCGGGCAACCTTCACCCCAAGCGAAACTGCGGCAGCGGCATTGCAGCCCCATGCGCCTACCGGCCTGCCTACCGGCTTGCCCACACCCGAAATCACCCCCAGTCAGACGCCCAGCCCGACGCCCACCAGCAGCCTGACCCCGAGCAGCACACCCACTGAAGAACAAGCAGGCGGGGGGTACGCCCTGGGAGAAGCTTTCAACCTGGATGGCTGCGCGTGCCTGATGCGCAAGGTTGAGGAAGACGAGAGCCTGGCGCAACTGGCTGAACACTACCAGACGAGCGCGGAAGTGATCCAGCAGATGAACCGGAGCGTCTTAAAGGAAGGGCGGTTGTGGATGAACACAGTGATTGTGTTATGCCCCGGGGAAAGGAACGCGGCCGATGCCAGCGCGGTACGGGCGATACCGATCCTGGTCGAGACGACCCTGGAGCAGGTGAGCATCGATTGGGACGTGAGCGTGCAAGACCTGGCTACCTGGAACAACCTGACGGATGGGCAACGCTTAACCCCGGGTGGTTATTTGATGATTGTCGGGCAATGAGAAAGAATCATATGTTGGTAAGGGTGTAGTCTTATAATAAAAAAAATATAGAACAACAAAAGGGGATCAATGAAAAATTTGTTACTGAAAAAATCAGAAAATAAAGAAGCCAGAATGGCTGTTGTGGGTTTGGAATATGTTGGCTTGCCGCTTTCCGTTGTTTTTGCCCAGGCCGGCTTTGAAGTGATTGGCGTAGACCTGGTACAAGAAAAAGTAGAGTTGCTTAACCAGGGGATCAGTTACATTCAGGATATCCCACAGAGGTTCTAGCGCCATTGGTGCAGCAGGGGAAAATCCGCGCCACCACCGGTTTTACTGGTATGACTGGGGTAGATGTCGTCAGCATCTGCGTACCGACCCCTCTGAAGAAAAACGGCGACCCAGATATCTATTCATTGTCAGCGTTAAATTAAACAATGACTCACTATAACCATTGTGGCGGCGGCCTGGTACGCGCATGCACTTGATACGGTGATGTGCGGCAGTTCCACCGAAGTTGCCAAGACGACCAAACTGTCGAAAATACCTTCCTCATGATCAATATCGGGCTGGTCAACGAACTGGCAATTATGTGTGACCGTTTGAGTGCGGAAGTATGGGAAGTGATCGACGCGGTCGCCACCAAACCCTTCGGCTTTATGAAGTTCACCCCGGGTCCGGGTTTGGGTGGGCACTGCATCCCGATTGCCCCGCTTTACCTTTCCTGGAAGTTGAAATCCTTGCAGTATACGGCTCGCTTTATTGAACTGGCTTCCGAATCCAATACCAATATGCCGCGTTACACGGTGCAAAAAGTGCAGGATGCGCTGAATAATATGGGTAAACCGATGAAAGGCAGCCGAGTGCTGGTGTTGGGTGTGGCTTACAAGCCGGATATAGACGACCTGCGCGAGAGCCCAGCTCTGGATGTGATTCATCTGATGAAACAAAAAGGGGCGGATGTGTGCTACCACGATCCTTATGTCCCTCAGTTTGAACACGATGGAATGAAAATGGATAGCATTACGGATCTGATGCGTGAAGTAGCAACGGCAGATTGTGCGTGTATTGTTACCAATCATAAAGTATATGACTATCCTTCCATTCTTGAACAGGCAAGATTAATTGTTGATATCCGAAACGCATTAGGGTAGTTGGGCAAACTCAGTCCAAAAGTAACGAGGCCATAACATGGCACATTATTTATTAACAGGTGTAGCTGGATTTATTACCTCCCGTGTGGCATAATATTTGACAGAATGTGGGGACATATCTAAATGGTGCGTATGAGGTACGCTTGAAACACTGGTGTTTGACCCAGCTTGAGGGAAGCTTTAATTTGCGGATCAAAAATTTGAATATTTGTGATCGTTAAGTCCCTGCCAAAGTAATTGTAGATAATGGGGAACTTTAGAATGGTAGGCACTACCCTAGTCATATATATATATTATTTGGAGCGTTTTTCTCATGATCTTCTTCGTACGAGCTTAAGGAATTATTGCCAGCTAGTAAACAAGGAACGGCAGCGAGCTCTTGAATGGAATGTCAAGAAACATTGGAGCAACAATTATGGTGGCGTTGAATAAATTTAGCGTTAATATTATAAAAAATTCAGCCTTTAATTTAATAGGATGGATCATACCGATTTTAGTGACTCTTATCACAATTCCTTTTTACATTAGTAAAATATCTACTGAAGGTTATGGAATATGGATATTGATCGGTACCATTACTGGATACCTATCCCTCGTTCAACTTGGGATAGGTCCAGCGGTTACTAAATATATTGCTGAATATAATGCTAGAAAAGACCTTTCTGCAGTAATAGATACTGTAAACGCAGCTTTACTTTTCTCTCTAGTTATAGGTATAGTGGCTGGGATTATTATATTTATAGCATCCCCTATTTTTGTTAGGGTTTTTAATGTTCCCTTAAGCCTAGAAAAAGATGCAATAACTTCATTGAAAATAGGGGGGCTGTTTTTCTTTTTATATTTACTTTTAAATGTTTATTTAGCGATTTTTGTTGGACTTCAACGGTTTGATATTTCGAATCTATTAAATATTCTTCGTACAGTATTGTTTGCCTTTCTTAGTTGTCTGATGTTGATATCTAAATATGGAATAGCAGGTCTATCGTTTGCAAATGTTGTTGTCAACCTATTTATTGTAGTAGTTGGTCATTTCATGACAATATATACTATAAAGGGCTATAGGTTCTCTTTTCTGCGATTACTTAGTTCTCTGAAAATTATTTTCAACTATAGCATTTATTCGTTTATATCTCAAGCAGCTTCACTTTTCAATTCGAGATTGGCAGAGATCATAATAGGTGTATTGTTAGGCCCTTCAGCAGTAACATTTTTTAACGTTCCCTCAAGACTTGTTGGCCTTTTTGCATCGGGTTCAAGTAGCATTAGCTCTATTCTTTTCCCAATCGCAAGCGAGTTGCAGGCAGAGAATGATATTAGTAAAATAAAAAGGACCTTCCTAAAATCATCAGAATACTTTTCATTACTTATTTTGCCAGTATATTTTATTTTTGTGTTTTTTTCAAAATCTCTTCTTGAATTATGGATCTCACCAGATATTGCAAATAACAGTTATAAAATAATGAGTGTATATTCGGTTGCGTATTTAATTTCCGGCTTGACTGTAGTACCCTCTCAGTTTTTAAGGGGTTTTGGTAAAGTTAAGTTTATTGCCCGATTCTCTGTAGGGATCATTGTAGTTTCGATCTTTGCCTATTTCCCTTTAATAAACTTGTTTGGAATAATAGGAGCTGGTTATTCTGTACTCACTACTCAATTGTTTGGACTAATTTTTATATTTTATTCTTTGAAAGTCTTAAAAATAAGTTTTAGAGAATATTTTGATGTGAATCGAAGGCCATTCCTATTATCAGGTGTTTTAATTTTGCTTGTTTTATTGATCCGTTTCTTCGCTGTACAATGGTTATCATTCAAATTTTTTGACCTGTTCTTTATATTTTTCTACTTTATTTTGTATGGGACTTTCTGTTTTATGATATTTAGACCGAAAATATTGGTTGGAGAAGAGTGTCACGAAATCTAATCACTTGTCATATGTGGTTAGCAGCGAATCAAAATTTTCATATTAAGATATGCTTTGAAAAAGCAGCCATAATTCTATTAAACAAATATGTTTTCGAAGAAGTTCGCAATCTACCAAAACAATTGATGCTGGAAATGGCCGAGGGATATGATAGGCTTGCCAAAACATGCTGGACATTATTCAGAAGGTTTTTACGTTTATGATGAATGTATAAGAGTGAGTTTGGAATTTGTGGTGTGCAAGTTAGGTGAAATTTCTCGGTTGCGGGTGATCTACGCAGAAAATACTTTTGATGTTATTGTTTCACTGCATGCAATTGAACAGTTGGAGAATCCTAGGGAAGGCATCGAACAATTCAAAAAAATATCCAAGGCCCCTTCCGTATTTGGGTTTTCTAGAAAGCTTTCTTCACAACAGCGGTATTCAAAGTCTCTTTGAGGAGAGAATTAACAAGCCGTTATTTTCTAGGTTAAGCTTTAGTCTAAATGTTCTTGCTGAAAAGAAGGATAGAATTAACTGCTTATGGATTTATTAATGTTAAAACTCAGCCGGTACAGTAAAAAAAATTTTTTTGGAAATATTTCATACTTGTTTCTTTTCGTTGGAATGATCCAAGGCATTTCATATGGGGCGTTATATCCTCTTATAAGTGAACGAAAATTTTTCATTTTTAGGTTGACACCGTTCAATCTATTTCCCACCGATTTGATGATTTTCCCTATAGCTATAGTAATTGCCTTCATTGCAATAAATCAATATAAGGGTTTTCCAAAAGTTAAGATTGGTATGACAACTTTCTTTTTTGTGTTTTGGCTAATAAGTATTCACGGGATAATTATAGGTTATTCTAGGAGTAATGAATATCTTTTCGGGGATTTGAAAAACCTTTTTGTTCGGTCATTATTTGCTCCATTGATTTATTTTGTTTGCAGGTATGTAGATGTAAATAAGCTAAAGAGTAAAATACTAAATATTAGTACTTTTCTTGCATTATTTTTAGTGATTAGAAATTTCCTTGCACTTAAAGGTATATATTTAGAGAGTATAATTTTTGATGAATATAAACAATCGATATGGCCAGAAATGACCATGTTATTCCCTTACTCGTTACTTCTGGTGAAATTTTTCTCAGGTTCACAATTTACCCGTATGAATAAAATTCAACTTATTGTGATTACATTAAGTTGCTTTTCGGATTTATGGAAACCCAATGTCGCTGCTTTTTTAATTTGCACTTTGATTACTTTCATTGTCTCCTTGAATAAAAAAAGAGGAAGGAAGACAACAATTGCACGAAGTATATCTTTGGCATTCCTTTTATTGATTTTCTTACTATCGTTATTTTTTATTACAGGTTCCGACAGCAATGTAATACAGATGATAGAAAATACATACCTAAAAAGGAATGCTGCTGTTGTGGATCTAAGTGGCGGACGGTTTCAAATCATATCTATGGCAATAGAGAAATGGTATCAATTCCCAATATTCGGCAATGGACTGGGCGACACCATTTCAGGGCAGTTCTTTGATGCAGGGTTGGGTAAGTTCATATTCATCGATAGGATATACCCACACAATTTACCAATACAAATACTGTTCCAGCTTGGGCTAGTAGGTATAGTAGTTATGTCTTTGCTAGTGATTGTAGCTTTAAAGAAATATTTCTCATGCATGGGATTGGTTCTACCGTATGAAATGGACAATTATTTAGGTCTAGGCGCGTATTGTTTGACTTTACTAGTTATATCTTTTTTTTCTGAAGTGATCACTTCAGAAGTTACTGGTTATTTTTTTTGGATTTCCTTGGGATTAATATCTACGATTATCTTCCGTGGGAAAATTTTTAATTTATCAAAGCGACATGTTTTATCAGCTATTCCATCTAGCAATCTAGAAAACCTAAATAATCTAAATAACAACTAACTAAAGGAAAAGGTGTCTTACCAATGAGAGTAGCTTTAGTCTGTCCATACCCTATAAGGATGTACTTTGAAGAGGAAGTTGAGTTTGTCACATCTCATTCGGTAGAACACCCCACTTCATGGGTGATAAACCTTATCGAAAAATTATGCAAAAAAAAAGATATCGATTTACATGTTGTAACTTTAGGTTCTCATTTGAAAAAAGATTATTTCGTTAAAAAAAATAATGTTACATATCATTTATTAAAAGGGAGTAGATCAAAGGTTCAGGTAGCTACTTTATATCAGATTGATAGTATGAAGATCATATCTGAATTAAAGAAAATTTCACCTGATGTGGTAGAGGCATTTGGAACAGAAGGCCCCTATGGATATTCTAGCGTAAGATCAGGGTACCCATGTGTTGTATATATCCAAGGAATCATAGAGAAAATTATTCTAGTATCTACGAGAAACGAACCATTTCACATTAAGGCACAGAATTTTATCCGGTTAATCCAGGAAAAAAACACTGTAAAAGCTGGCAAGCATTTTATTGTAGAGAATGGATTTGCATTAGATTTTGTTAAATCATTAAATTCGAAAGCATACTGTTACGAAGTTCCTAATCTTATTGATCCCTTATTCTTCAAGCTTCAACCTTCTTTTTCAAAAGGCACGAATAAATTTCTATTTATAGGTAGCCTTAATGCAAGAAAAGGTATTCTATCCTTGATTGATGCTTTTGAAAGGGTTAATGAACAGAATCCAGTATCAAAACTCATGGTTATTGGAAATGCGAGTGGGAGTGATCAGGCATTGCTTCGACAAAAAATAACTGAGAAAAGGTTAAGCAATTCCATTGATTTATTAGGAATGAAGAGTCATATTGAGATAGCAGATATTATGCAAAATGGTGCAATATTAGTACATCCAGCAAAGATGGATTTTAGTCCCAACTCGGTTTATGAAGCGATGGTTTCTGGATTACCAGTAATCGCAACTAAGGTTGGGGGATTGCCATTTATGATAGAAGATAATTTGACGGGACTATTAGTTAATCCTGATAGCATTGAAGATTTAGCCGATAAAATGCTTTACTTATTGAGTAACCCTCAAGAACAATCCAGATTGGGATTTGCAGCGAGAAATACTACCCGAAAAAAATTAGACCCGGAAAAAATTCTTAAATCGACGCAAACAATATATGAAGGGCTAATTCATAAATGATACCAATCAGAAAGCTATTTTGGTGTATTCATTATCTAAAAGTTTTTTTTGCTGATTCCACTTATTCATACCTGGTACGTCTATGGTTAATGGTTCTTGGGGCTACAATTGGTAAAAAATTTAGGGCAAATGGTTCAATTTCACTGATAGTTCATCCTACTGCAAGGATCAAAATTGGAACTAATGTTAGGATTAATTCTGGTCATTTGAGAAACATGGTGGGGGGGTTTAGAAGAACAGGAATTCATGTAGGCAAAAACGCTCGGTTAGAAATTGGTAATAATGTAGGAATTTCAAATTCAACAATTGTCTGTATGAGTTCAATAGTTTTGGAAAACGATGTGTATATTGGTGGCGATTGTGCTATTTACGATACGGATTTCCATCCTATTGACCCTTTGGAACGAAAAAACAATCGTGTCGATATGGTAAATATGCGTCCAATTAAATTTAAGAGTGGCGTATTCTTAGGAGCACACTCGATAGTTCTTAAAGGGGTGACAATTGGAGAAAACTCGGTCATAGGAGCAGGAAGCGTTGTTAGTAGGAACATTCCTGATAATGAAATTTGGGCCGGAAACCCGATTAAGAAAATTGGACAAAGGGAGGTTGGCACAATTTGAACATTCTAATATGTACTACTTCTCCATTCCCAACAGGAACAGCAGGTTCTGTACGAACAAAAACTATTGCAAAACTTTTCAAGAATAATGGGCATGAAGTATTTGTCTTGTCACTATTTCCTAATAATGAACCTTCAGTAAAAAAAGAAATTGCTTATAAAGATTATGATGGTATAAAATATAGGTTGCTTAAAACTTTGAATTACCCTATTTTCTTTACCAAAAGATATTCGTTTTTATCGTATGTTTCCATTTTTAATAGCTTATTATTTGCCAGAGAAACTGTAGAAAGTATTTTTATTAATGAAAATATAGAATTAGTATTATTTTATTCATGGAGTGCTATTGAAATTGAACCAATAGTAAGAATAGCAAAGAAACATGGAATTAAAACAATCGCTGATGTTGTAGAATGGCCGAATAAGGACTATTTTAAATGGGGTTATTTAAATCCTCTATTTTGGAATACTAAAAGGTTGCTTAAGCATACCTATTTTTGTGTAGATGGTGTTATTTCGATTTCAACATATATCAAAAAACAATATGAGACTTCAAAAAAAACGATGGTAATACCTGCCATTATTGATACTTCTTCCTACGAAAAAGGATATGTTAATAAAAATAATAACGACCATGAATTTGTTATTTCATATCTCGGCTCTCTATTTCCAAAAGATGACCCATTAATTATTATTTATATATTGAATGAATTATTGGAAAAAGGATATAAAGTAAAGGTAAACATCATAGGGAATATTCAAAAAAATAAAACGAGTAATAGATTCCATTTTTTAGTAAAACACTATAATATTTCGAATGTGATAAATTTTCTTGGTAGATTGCCGGATGATATTCTAGATGATTTTCTTCATACTTCAGATATATTGTTGTTGCCAAGGCAAAACCATATCGGAGTTGTTGCTTCATTTCCGACACGGATTCCAGAATTGTTAATGATCGGTAAACCTTTAGTAACATCAGATGTTGGTGATGTAATCCTTTATCTTAATGATGGAGAGCATGCTGTAATTGGTAAACCCGGGGATTATATAGATATATCTAAAAAGATAATTAGTTTGTTTAATAACATTGAATTAAGGGAAGCCATGGGGAATCAAGGAAAGAGTCAGGCTAAAAAAATATTTAACTACAATCACTATTCTGTTGCTTTGGAAAACTTTTTACGGGATTTATAAATTTTATATACCCATATATGAAATTTTTTTAATAATGGAGGAAATCTTGTTAAAAATTAGTTTGATATTTCGTTCAAAAAAAAAGAGTAGTGTTGGTGGTGCAGAGATTTCGATGTTAAGACTCATGCGGTATAGTCTTGATAAAGAACTAGTATTTAATGTTATTTTATATGGAATGATGTATGATACGTATCGAGAATTATTACAAGAAAATAATATTCAGGTTTTCTACGCTCCTGATATGTTTTCTCTATATAAAATTTTAAGAAAAATTAAACCTAATATCTGTTATTTATTTACAAGGGTTCATTTGATAACCTGGTCAATTATTTCAAGATTAGCTGGTGTTCCTATAATTGTATCTGCAGAACGAGGATCGGCTGATACTATTATTGATAGAATATCACAATTATTAGGGAAACACTTTGTTCATGCATTTATAACTAATTCTAAGTCTGCTGAGAAACAATTAATAAAAGCCCTTATTCCTAAAAATAGAATCTATACTATTTATAATGGAATAGATTCTGAAAAATTATCATGTTATCCTCAAAAGATTGAAATTATTGGTTGTCCAAAGATTATTTGTGTTGCAAATATTTTTCCTGGAAAAGGGCAATATTATTTATTGGAGGCTGCCCAAAAATTAAAAGAATTTTATCCAAACATTAATGCTGTTCTTGTTGGTAAAGATTACACTGGAGGAAAATTTTTTAATGAAATTTCAAATAAAAATTTTCCATATACTTGGATAGATGGTGTAAAAGATGTTATTCCATTACTAAATATCGCTGACATATTTGTTTTACCTTCTTTACGGGAAGGAGTTCCGACTTCAATTATTGAAGCCATGATTTCAGAAGTACCTGTTATCGCATCAAATATAAATGGTGTGAATGAGTTAGTTATTCCTTATAAAACGGGTCTATTGTTTGAAGCTAGAAACTCGAATGATTTAACAAAAAAAATATCCGAAATATTGCAAAATTCTCAATTAAGAAATGATGTTGTTAAGAATGCAAAATTAATGGTTGAGGGTCAATTTACTGTTCGAGCAATGTATGACAATCACTATAAAGCATTTAGTTTACTCCAAACTCAGCATGGGAGAAATTTTTGAAAACGCTTCAAATCATTGGAAATTCAGCATTTGGTGGTGCCACACGTTTAGTGCTTGACTGGTGTAAATATTTGGTTGATAAGGGATGTTTAGTTGATGTTTTAACGACGGATCAACGAACAAAAGAAGAGTTTAGTTTAATTAGTGGGGTGCAAGTTCGGCAAGAGATTTTTATTCCACGCGATATTGAGATTTTGCAGAATATACAAGCTATTGGAAAATTGATAAAGTTACTTAAAGAAGAAAAATATCAGGTGGTGCATACTTATTCTGCAACACCAGGTTTTGTCGGGCGATTGAGTGGATTTTTATCTGGTATACCCGTGGTACTCCACCACCAAGCGGCTTGGGCAGTGAGTGATGCTAGTTCATTTCTAAGAAAATACCTGTATCAATTGCTTGAATCTATAGCAATAGGAGTATCTACAAAAAATATCTGTGTTAGTAATGCTGTACGAAAGCAAGCAAATGATTTGCCATTAATTCCAAAGTCGAAATTAGTCACAATTTGTAATGGTATTGATGTGGAAAGATTTAATCATGAGTTGTCTTCTAATTATCGGATTGAATTGTGTAATCAATTTGGTATCACTCAGAATTCAATTTTGCTTGGAAATACGGGAAGACTTGCTGTCCAAAAAGATTATGCAACATTAATTCAAGCCGTTGAAGAACTCAAAAATAAAGATCCTGAGCGTAGCTATAAACTTTTTGTCATTGGAGATGGTCCGGACCGTGATTCGTTGGAAAGTTTGGCTAATTCTTTGAATTTATCAAATGACGTGTTCTTTCTTGGTTTTCGCTCAGATATATCAAAAATATTAAAGTCCATAGATGTATTTGTTAGCCCTACCTTAAGGGAAGGATTATCAATTTCTATCTTGGAGGCTATGGCTGCTGGTTGCCCGATCGTTGCGACAAATATTTTGCCAAATGCTGAATTAATTGAGCATGAGGTGACTGGTTTGTTAATACCTATTAAATCACCAATTAAGGCAGCTGAAGCAATTTTGTCTTTGGTTGAACATCCCGATACAGCTTTTAAAATTGGTCAGGCTGCGCGGAATAGAGTTCTTCAGGATTACACCTGTAAACGGATGTTTGATGAGACATTTCAACTCTATTGTGATTTATTATCAAAAAAAGACAAGATGAATTTTAATACTGAATTAGAACATAATTAATTTTTATTATTGTAATGATACCAATATAATTATTAATAGGTGGGGAACAAAGCGCCAATTTGTTTGGGAAGAATTTTGGTTTGTAGTCTCATAAAGTGAATTTTGCGAATATAAATTGATTTTCAAAAAAAAGTGTTTAAATTCGGCAATAATTTGTCTATTTCATGCTTTACGAGGTAAATCACATAGAAAATTTTTATATAACTAACACCAAATATTGGTCTTTCTATCCGAACATGTTTCAAACCATTGCAGAGATCCACTTGCATACGTTTAAAGGTTTTTTTCTTTCTTCGTTAGGAAAAAAATTCTTAACTGAATTCTATAAAAATATTTACTGGGATAATAGCGGTATGCTCCTGGTTTGCAGGAAAGATGAGGAAATTGTTGGCTTTGTGGCCGGTTCTTTGGAGCCTGCCGGTTTTTACACGCGCATTTTGAAAAAGAGGTTATTGTTTTTTGCGCTGTATGCGCTGCCGGCTTTGATTAAACAACCCAAAATTTTTTCGCGGTTACTCAGTGCCTTTAGGAAACCAGGGGACGAACCAAACGACCCAGACGCCGCGAAATTAATGTCGATTGCGGTGCAGGAGGAGTACCAGGGATATGGTCTGGGAAAGCTATTGGTGGAAGCGTTTATCACTGAATGCAAAAAGCATGGCAAGAAGATTATCCTGCTGGAGACGGATGCCGTTGATAATGATGCGGTTAACTGCTTTTACCAAAACATGGGTTTTCAATTAAGCAAAGCTTACCAAACCAGCGAAGCCAGAAAAATGAACGCGTATCGTTTCAATCTTTAAATAAGTTCACTATTAAACAGCAGAACGAAATAATAGACAGGCAAGAGGGGTGTTATGAATTCTTATCAGACGATCCAGATCAACAAAAATATCGAGTCAAAACCGGATTTATTCTCAAAATGGATGCATAATTTTGTACAGCGCTTGATGGACATCCTCCTGGCGGCGTTGGGGCTGTTTTTGCTTGCGCCGCTCTTTCTTTTGGTGACGGTGCTGCTGAAACACGATTCACCCGGCCCGATTTTTTACCGCGGTTCACGGATGGGCAAGGGCGGCAAACCTTTTAACATCCTCAAATTCCGCACGATGTACGAAAGGCCGGAAAGTTACGCCGGGCCTTCCGTCACCGCGGAAGACGACACGCGCATTACCCCGATTGGCAAATTTTTGCGGGACAGCAAACTGAACGAAATTCCGCAGTTGTGGAACGTGCTCACCGGCCAGATGAGCCTGGTCGGGCCGCGCCCGGAAGCCTATGAAATCGCGCTGGAATGGCCGGCGGAGATGCGCGAAGTGATCACCTCGGTGCGCCCGGGGATCACCTCGCCGGCGTCGATCGTTTACCGCAGCGAGGAAAAGCTGCTGAGTGAGGCGGATGTGCTGGAAACCTATTTCAAGAGCATTTTGCCCTCCAAGCTGCGCCTGGATATGCTCTACGTGCGCAGCCGTTCCATCCTGACTGACCTGGACGTGCTCTTCTGGACGGCGGTGGCACTGCTGCCGCGCATGCGCGAAAAGGAACTGCGTGAAACCAACCTGTTTTGGGGGCCGCTGAGCCAATTTGTGACGCGCTTCCTGAACTGGTTCCTGATCGATTTGCTGGTTGCGGTGGCTGCCGTTTCCATGGGCGGGCTGTTGTGGCGCCTGGGGCACCCGCTGAACCTGGGCTGGCAAAACGCTGTTTGGGCGGCCGGGCTGATCGCCCTGGTTTTCAGCCTGTTAAACGTGGTTTTGGGGGTGAACCGGATCACCTGGTCCCGTGCGGCGGCCGGGGATGTACTCTACCTGGCCGTTTCCACCTTCTTCTCGACGGCGATCCTGCTGCTGGGGAAAAACTGGTTCGTCGCCCGGGAGGTGATGCCGGCCGGGTTTATCATCATCAGCGGGATGCTGGCTTTTATGGGCTTTGTGCTTTTGCGCTACCGTGAACGGCTGGTAACCGGCGCGGCTTCGCGCTGGATCCGGCTACGCCAGGGGGCGGCGACCACCGGGGAACGCGTTCTGGTGGTGGGCGCCGGGGATAATGGCGAACTGGCATTGTGGATGCTGCACCGCCCGAATATGCTGAACGCTTTTTCGATTATCGGGATTGTGGATGATGACCCGCGCAAACAGGGGATGAGCATCGACGGGGTGCAGGTGATTGGCACCACCGCCGAGCTGGATGGGCTGGTTAGAAGCAAGGAAATTGATATGATCGTCTTCACCATCTGCCGCATGCCGGAGGCGGAGCGCCAGGCGCTGCTGAACGTCTGCCAACATTCGGCGGCCCGGGTGTTTGTGATGCCGGACCTGATGCGCGAGTGTAAGGAAGGCCTGGCGCCGGTGCAAGACACGCCGCCGGTGGTTGAAGAGGTGACCGGCTCTGTTCAGTGGCGGTCTTACGTTAATTATCTGACCGAGCTGGCCAACCAGGAAGATTGGGACAGACTGCGCGAGACCTTAAAAGAATTGCAGGAAGGAGATTTCGCCGAGGCTCAGGCGCTGGTTGGGGCAACGGCTGAGGAATGAACTGTATGGATGTGAACAATATCGGTAAACATGTGTTGGTGACCGGGGCGGGCGGCTTTATTGCCAGCCGCCTGGTTGAGACTCTGGTGCTGCGCGGTCACAGCGTACGCGCTTTTGTGCGTTACAATTCACGCGGGGATGCCGGTTTATTAAAGTACCTGCCGCCAGAGGTGCAAGCCGGGGCTGAACTGGTGGGTGGGGATCTGCGCGATGCGCAGGCGGTGGAGGCTGCCGCGGCCGGGATGGATACGATTTTTCACCTGGGGGCGCTGATTTCCATTCCCTACTCGTATTACCATCCCGGGGAAGTGATTGAAACCAATATCAACGGCACTTTAAACGTGTTGCAGGCCTGCCGGCGTTACGGCTGTAAGCTGGTGCACACTTCGACGAGTGAGGTGTATGGGACGGCGCTGCGCGTGCCGATTGACGAAGAACACCCGCTGCAGGGGCAGTCGCCGTATTCGGCGAGTAAAATCGGCGCGGATAAGATCGTCGAGAGTTTTGTGCGTTCCTTCGAGGTGCGCGCGGTGACCGTGCGGCCGTTTAACACCTACGGCCCGGGGCAATCCGCCCGCGCGGTTATCCCGACGATCATCACCCAGGCGCTGAGCCGGGAGGTGATCCTTTTGGGCAACCTGGATACGAAGCGCGATTTTACCTTTGTGGATGATACAGTAGATGGTTTTCTCAAAGCCGCGGCGGCGGAGAGGGTGTTTGGTGAGGAATTTAACCTGGGCACCGGCAGCGAGGTGAGCATTGCTGAACTGGCAAACACGATTATTGAGCTGGTAGGGCGGGAGGTTGCCATTCAGATCGACCCGCTCCGGCTGCGGCCGGAGAAATCTGAAGTGCTGCGCTTGCTCTCGGATAACCGCAAGGCCCAGCGGTTTTTGGGCTGGGCGCCGCGGGTGGGCATTGAGGCCGGCCTGAAGCAAACCATCGAGTGGATCGGTGCGCATTTGGAGCTGTACCGCCCGGGGCGTTATGAACTTTAAGCTATTCAAGATCAGGGGAGTTGGACTATGAAAGCTGTGATTTTAGCCGGCGGGAAAGGCACGCGCCTGGCGCCGTATACCCAGGTGTTTCCCAAGCCGATGATGCCGATTGGCGATAAGACCATTCTAGAAATTTTGCTGTGCCAGTTGAAGCACGCCGGGATTAACCGCGTGGCGCTCACGGTAGGGCACCTGGCCGGGCTGATGAGGGCGTTTTTTCAGGACGGCAGTCATTATGATCTGGAGATCAGTTATATTTATGAGGAGAAGCCGCTGGGGACGGCCGGCCCGCTGGCGAACGTACCCGAGCTCAGCGAAACGTTTCTGGTGAGCAATGGGGATGTGCTGACTCTGCTGGATATTGCCGAGCTGATCCGTTTTCATAAGGAAAATGGGGGGATTTGCACGATCGCCATGCATGAACGCCAGGTGAAAATTGACCTGGGGGTGATTAAACAAAATGGCGGGCATGAAATATTGGATTATATTGAAAAACCATCGATTGATTACAAGGTGAGTATGGGGCTGTACGTATTTGAGCCGCGGGTTCTGGCGTATATCCCCCAGGGAGAATATCTGGATTTCCCCGACCTGGTGAAGAAATTACTGGCGGCCGGCGAGCGCGTGATTGGTTACCCCTTCAGCGGTTACTGGCAGGATCTGGGGCGCCCGGACGATTATGAACAGGCGGTGATTGATTTTCAGGAACTGCGGTCAAAATTTTTACATGAGGCAGGTTAGCATGGAGTGGAGCGTACCCTTAGCGGATCTGGATTATGGCGAAGCCGAAGAAGCGGCTGTGCTGGGTGTTTTACGGAGCAAGTGGTTAACCATGGGCGCAGTGACCCAGGAATTTGAAAAGGCTTTCGCGGCGCTTTGCGGCGCGGCCTATGCTATTTCGGTTTCGAATGCCACCGAGGCGCTGCACCTGGCCTGCCTGGCGCTGGGGATTGGACCGGGCGACGAAGTGATTGTGCCTTCGTTAAGCTTTGTGGCCACCGCCAACGCCGTTTTATATACCGGCGCGGATGTGGTCTTCGCGGATATCCACAGTGAAGAGGATCTGACGATTTCCGTGGCGGATATTGAACGTAAAATCACCCCGCGCACCAAAGCCATGATTGTGATGCATTACGCCGGGTATGCCTGCCAGATGCCAGAGCTTTTGGCGCTGGCCAAAGAGCATGGGCTGGCGGTGATTGAAGACGTGGCGCACGCCCCCGGCGCGTTTCTGGAAGGCCGCGCCCTGGGTACCTGGGGCGACGTGGGTTGTTTCAGTTTTTTCTCAAATAAAAACCTGGCCACTGGGGAAGGCGGCATGCTCGTCACCCAGCGGGAGGACCTGGCGCAGAAATTTTTGTATTACCGTTCACACGGGATGACCACGCTGACCTACGACCGCCACAAGGGGCACGCCTATTCCTATGATGTGGTGGCGCTGGGCTATAACTACCGCATCGATGAAATCCGCGCGGCTTTGGGGCTGGCCCAGTTAGCCAAACTGGCGGGCAACAACCAGCGCCGTGCCCTGCTGACCGTGCAATACCATCAAGCTTTGAAAGGCCTGGTGGAGCTGCCCTTTGCGCGGCACGCGGGTGAGGCGGCTTATCACATCCTGCCGGTGCTGCTGCCGCAAGGCGTTGAGCGCAAGGCGTTTCAGGACCATCTGCGTGATTGCAAAATACAGACCAGCATGCATTACCCGCCAATCCACCGCTTCAGCTATTATCAAAAGCGCTACGGCATCAACAGCAGTTTGCCGCTTACCGAGGCGGTAGCGGCACGCGAGGTGACCCTGCCGCTCTACCCGGGCATGACCGGGGAACAGTTGGCAAGTGTGGTGGGTGCGATCAGGGAATTTATCCATTCGTGAGCGATTTCCAGGTATGAACGAGCGAAAAAAGCTTTCCACGCCAACTACCCTGCGGATCGCTGTATTGGCGATGTGGATGGTTTGCGGCTGTGTGCTGCTGGCGCAGCCTGTGCAGGCGATGCTGCTGCGCGCCAGGGCCGCTGGTGAGCTGTATGCGCTGGTGGCGCAGATGGAATCGCGGTTTTCGCTGGCGCAATGCCCGCAGAAGGGCGCGGTACTGCCGGATGCGCAATTGGATACCGCGCGGGAAGCGCTGGTGGACGCGATCAGTGCGGATGCTGCGCAGGCCCCGGCCTACTGGCTGTGGGATTTGCTGAACTGCCTGGACGCTGGGGCGGGTTTTGGCAGGTTTGAGAAATACGCGCAGAGTCTGCCCGATGACCCGCGCGGGGTGATCTTGAATATCATCACCCAACCGGATAGCGATGCAATGATGCGTACCATTCAAGACGAAACTCAATTATCCACAGGTGAAGTGGTTCTTCTTTATAACTTACTGAAAGAAAAATACCCGGAGGAGAATGGGCTGCCGCTTTTCTTAGTTCTGGCAGATCGCTATCCGGGTAATGCCGGCCTGTGGCAAATGCTGGTGACTGACCAATGGGCTATGATGCGAAACATGGATGCAGAGGTTAATATTGCCTACTTATATGCCTTAATTGACATTCAGGATAAATGGGGTATTTCCGCCAACCGCGCTGAATTTTACATGCAGTTGGGGCTCATTCACCAGTTTTACATTGATCCCCATGCCCCAGCTGAGGCCGCCCGGTATTATAACCTGGCGCTCGCGGACCTTGTCAGTTTGCCTAACTATCGCCAATCCAGTTTGCATGTATACCTGGGAGAAGCGTATAACAGCCTCGAGTATCCTGTGGAGGATATTCTGGCGGAGTTTGAAACTGCCTTAGCGTTACAAGAGGATTCTTATCCTGCTCTAAACGATTTGGGGATTTTGTATTTAAATCAATTGGAGAACATTCCGAAAGCACGCTATTATTTTTATAGAATGATTGAATTACGGCCTAAAAACCCAACCGGGGTGTACTGGCTGGGATACAGCTATGAGTTGGAAGGAAATATTCCGGAAGCGAAGCGATTCTACAACGAAGCTCTGGCGATCCAGCCGGAGTATGGGCCGGCTTTAAAGCGCCTGGAGGCGTTGAAGTAAGATGGCAAACAACCGCGGCAGGCTTCCCGGTTTTCTGTACTGGCTGGGGGTGCTGATTCTGGCGCCCATTCTGCTGATCCCCGTGGAGGGGTGGCTGTGGCTGGCCTTTCTGGCTGTGCCGCTGGCGGCGCTGGGGCTGTTTGGCGGCCAGAGAAAACGTTCGGGCTTCAGCCTGCCAATCCAGCTGCTGATGGGGATGGCGCTGGTGAGCACACAATTCAGCTATGATGTGCGCGTCAGCCTGCCCAAACTCTGCGGCCTGTTGTTTGGGCTGCTGGTGTTCTGGGGGGTGCATTGGTTTACAACCGGCCTGCGAACCTACCGCCTTACTCTTTTGGGATTTTTGCTGCTGGGCAGCGGCATGAGCCTGGTGAGTTTATTCTTTACCGATTGGCCTACCGTCAAATTTGGTTTTCTCAACCCGATCACCGCCTTAATCCCTTCTTCTGCTTTGTTGGGGCAGCTGATCAACCCGAATGAGGTGGCGGGTACGCTTTTATGGGTCATCCCGCTCAGCGCCATGCTGTTAATAAGCTCGTTTTCGTTCGTCTCAGCGAGGGCCGTGTGGCGGGCGGCAACCAAACTCTTTCTGCTGCTGGTATTGGTCTTGTTGATGGTCACCTTTGTATTGGTGCAGTCCAGGGCAGCTTACCTGATTATGTTCGCCACGCTGGCCGGGGTGATTGGGCTGTGGTTTTTTAGCTCGGTCAGGCGCAGGGTGGCGTGGATCACGGCCGGCGGGTTGGTTGTGCTCACGGCGGCGTTGGTGATTGTTTTTGCCGGAGAGCTGCGCAGCTACATCCCGGATGAGAATTCACTGGCACTGCGCCCGAAGATCTGGTCCTCCGCGGTGTATATGATCAAGGACGCTCCGCTGACCGGTATGGGCATGAATACCTACCGCAACATGGTGCACTATGTTAACCCGATTACCTCGGTGAGTGGTCAGAAGGATTTTGGCCACGCTCACAACGAATTTTTGCAGGCCGCGCTGGATCTGGGCCTGCCGGGGGCGGTGGCTCTGGTGGCGCTTTACCTGGTGGCGTTTACCCTGCTGGCACGGTTGTTTGCGTATAGCTTAAAGAACAAAATACAGGCGCTGCCAGTCAAGGCGCTGGTGCTGGGGTTGGGCGGCGGGCTGCTGGCGCACGGCTTGTGGGGGATGGTGGATGCGATCGCCCTGGGCGCCAAACCCGGCTTTATCTTCTGGATGCTGCTGGGGCTGATTTCGGCTTTATACAACCTGGTTTTTGATGCTGAGGATGCGGAAAGCGGGGTGGAGCATGCGGGTTGATTGGTATTGGCTGGTGGTTACGTCCGTGTGGGTTTTCGGCTGCGGGGTAATGCTGGCCGTGGTGAGCATTGTGTATGCCAGCGCCGCCAATAAAAAGGCAAAATTCTTCTCCGCTCTCACGCAACCCCTGCCAATGCTGGGGTTAATGGTTGGGGCGGTGTACGCGCTGATTGGCGTGTGTTTTACCGGCGTGCCCCTGGTTCAGAAAGTTTTCTGGGGGGTGGGCGTGCTGTGGCTGTGCGTCGAAACACTCGGCGTCTGGAGAAAAAAGTGGCGCGCACAGCAGCCTCCCCGGCGATGACAGCGGTGGATGGGCAACTGCCTACAGGGCAGCGCCGAAGCACACGCGGCTACTGGCTGGGGCTGGCGTTGAGCGGGGTGTGCCTGACCGCGGCGATTTGGGGAGTGGACCTCAAACGTACGCTGGAAATGGCCTCTGCCGCGCAGGCAGGCTATGTGGGTCTGGGGCTGGCTGTGGTGGTGCTGACCCTGTTTGCCAAGGCGCGGCGCTGGCAGATTCTGATGGGCGCACCGGCTGACCAAGCAACCCTGCGGGTGTTTAAAATTTTGACTACCGGCGTGTTCGTCAATGCTTTTTTGCCGGCGCGCTTAGGGGATGTGTACCGCGTGTTTTTGGCGGGTGAACTGCAAGGCCAAACCAAGAGTTACCTGGCGGGCACGCTGGTGATTGAAAAGATGAGTGATCTGGCGGCTTTGCTGGTGACGGCGCTGGCGCTGATGTTTAGCCTGGCGCTGCCGGCCTGGCTGGTGGTTCCGCTGCGCGGGGCGCTGCTGGTGACGCTGGGGTTCCTGACGTTGCTGTGCATCGCCGCCGGCAAGAAAGAGGGCTTGCAGCGCATTTTGAACCGGCTCAGCGGGCGCCTGAAGCTTGCGTGGCTGAATGATGCGCTGACGAACGGCCTGCGCAGTTTCGCGATGGTCTCGCAAAAGCAGACGCGACTTAAGTTGATTTTTTGGATGGCGCTGATTACCATCCTTGGCGCGCTGACCAACCTGCTGGTTTTTTGGGCGCTGCACATAGAACTGGGTATCGGCGCCGCCTTCTTTGTGCTGGTGGTGTTGATGATCGGCATTGCGGTGCCGGCTTCCGTGGGACGGATTGGCGTATTTCATTATGCCGCCGTCCTGGCGCTGAGTGTGTTTGATGTTCCCCGGGACGCGGCTTTTACCTATGCCACTGTGCTGCACCTGGTAGTGACCCTGCCGACCGTGATCCTGGGCGGCATCTTCCTGTGGCAGGAAAAACTCTCACAGGGCTTTTTGAATAAAGTATGTGGTTCCCTTTTCAAAAACCGATGAACCTAAACCTTTTCCTCTCGGTGATTGTCCCCGTTCACAACATGTCCACGACCCTTCCTGGCTGCCTGGCCGCTTTAAAAAACCAGAGCGGGCTGGCGTTTGGCCGCGAGTATGAGATCATCGTCGTCGATGACGGCTCTACGGACAACTGCGCAGAGATCGCCACACACGCCGGCGTCCTGCTCATCCAACAGGCCAACCAGGGCGCCGCCGCCGCCAGAAACGCGGGTGTGCGCTTGGCGAAGGGGGCTGTGGTCGCCTTTACCGACGCTGACTGCCAGCCTGCGCCGGACTGGTTGCTGACGATCCGCAACGCCTTTGCCGAGGCGGATGTGGTCGGCCTCAAAGGCGCCTACCTGACCCGGCAGAAAAACTGGGTGGCGCGTTTTGTGCAGCTCGAGTACGAGTCCAAATATGCGCGAATGCTCGGCTTTGAGCGGATAGACTTTATCGACACCTATTCCGCCGCGTATCGCAAAGACATTTTCACCCAAAACAATGGGTTTAACCCGATCTTCCCGGGCTCCTCGATTGAAGACCAGGAGTTTTCCTTCCGCCTGGCGGCGAAGGGCTACCGCCTGGTCTTTGTGCCCGAGGCGCGCGTGGTGCATATCCACGATACCTCGCCTGGCCAATACGCCCGCCGCAAATACAAGATCGGCTTCTGGAAATCGGTTTTGCTGCACTGGCTGCCGGAGAAGACCTTTTCGGATTCGCATACAGCCCCCTCCCAACGCTGGCAGATCGTGCTGCTGGGGTTGGTGATGCTGACCTCTGCCGCCGCGCTGGTCTTTCCGGTGTTGTGGGTGGCGGCCCTGGCCTTGCTGGCGATTTTGGCGTTTAGCGGCCTGCCCCTGACCGGTTTTATTCTGAGGCACGACCCGGCGATTGCATTGATCACCCCGCTGATGCTGGTTTTGCGGGCTGGGGCTTTAGGCTGGGGGCTGATTTGCGGGCTGGCTTTTCCGCCCAGGCGCAAAAATGAACAGGTGCACGGGCTGATCTTCCGCGACCGCCTGATGAAAAGGCTGATCGATATTAGCGTCAGTCTGGTGGGGCTGTTGGTGTGCCTGCCCATCTTGCTGATCGCGGGGGTGCTGATCAAACTGGAAGACGGCGGGAAGCTTTTCTTTACCCAGATCCGCGCCGGGGAAAACGGCAAGCCGTTCCGGATTATCAAACTGCGGACGATGCGCGCTGATGCTGAAGCGAAGCTCAAAGAGCTGGTGGACGTGGACAGCCTGGCGGCGCCGTCTTTTAAGCTGACCAACGATCCGCGTGTTACCCGAATCGGGCGGTTGTTAAGGAGGTGGAGCATTGACGAAGTCCCGCAGTTTATCAACGTGTTAAAGGGAGAAATGAGCCTGGTAGGCCCGCGGCCGGAAGAGGTGTGCATGGTAGAGCGCTACACCGATCAGCAACGCCAGCGCCTGGTGGTCAAGCCGGGCATGTCCGGCCCGATGCAGATCAACGGCCGGGGCATCCTCGATTTTCATCAAAGGCTGGCATTAGAGCTGGACTATATACAGAATTATTCATTCATCCGGGATATTGAAATCATGTTAAAGACGTTCCCCGCCATACTCAACGGCCGGGGAGCTTATTGAATTATTACTTTGAAAGGAAAACAATGAACATGTCTATCAAAAAGTTACTTGTTATCAGTATTGTTGCCGCCCTGCTCTTTTTGGTGGTGCCAAGCGGGGTATCCTGGGCCGGATATTCCTTACAGACCGTCCCCACCGTTGAGCCAACCGCCACCAGCATTGCCACAGCCGAAACCACGACAACTGCCGCAGGAGATGCGGCGTTGACCGAAACGGCGGAAGCCCTGGCCACGCAGAGAGCCAGCATCACACCGATCGTGCCTGTATCCGGTGAGACCGAAACAGCCGTGGCGATGCTTACCCCAACCCCAACCTCCGTTGTGGTGGTTCCGCCGGTTGTGCCGGGTGGCAGTGTGTGGCTGTGGATCATTTTGATCCTGGCGATCGTGATTATCGGCCTGATTCTCTTCCTGGTTGTACCCAAGAACAAGAACAAAGGCGAAGTTAAGCCCGAAGTTAAGCCTGAGACTCCGGCGAAATAAGCATTGATGAAAAAAGTCATACTGGTTGTGTGTATATCCGTGGTCAGCGCCGTGCTGATCTGGGTTGGCACCGTGGGTTATCACGGGTACCAATTGTTCCGGCTGTATTCAGGAGCGCAAACCCTGGAAAAAGCCGAGCTCGCCAAACAATTGCCGGCCCTGGTGAGGGAAACAAACCAGCATGTCAGCGTCTTGCGCGCCATGGTAAAACCGGTCTACCCTGTGTTGCGGGTGATGGGTGGGCTGCCGGGCGTTGGCCCGACCATGGCGCAGGCGGAACCGCTGCTGGAAACGGCCTATTCCATGCTCCCGAGCCTGGAACAAACCAGTATGGCTTTTGAACCTGTCTTGCAGGATGTTTTTGCCGCCCCCGCGCCGGACAGGGAAGATTTTGTTCAGCAGGTTCTGACGTGCATCGGCGAGAACCCTGAAGTTTTTGATGCGCTGGTTGATTCGGCGAATTCATCAAAACCGTATTGGGAAACCATTGACGCAGGTCTTTTCCCTGAGCGGGTGCAAGGCGCGCTGCTGGCTGTGGACGAGAATTATGATCAGCTTTTAGAAGCAGCCGCTTATGTAAAATTATTGCCAGCGTTGGCCGGCATGGAAGAAACGCAAACCTATCTGATTCTGGCGCAGAATAATGACGAACTGCGCGCGACCGGTGGTTTTATTTCCGGGATCGGCACGGTGGAGGTTTCTCAAGGCGACATTGTGGGGTTTACCATGGATGACTCTTATGCCGTGGATGATTTCTCGAAAGGCTACCCGACCCCGCCAGAGCCGCTGCTGCATTACATGTTGTCCGGGTATTGGGTCCCGCGGGACGCCAACTGGTACCCCGACTTCCCGACCTCCGCCAAAATAACCGCGGACCTGTACAGCCTGTCCACCGGCGTTGAGACGGATGGGGTGATCGCATTTGACCAGACGGCTGTGATTGAGATCATGAGCCTGGTGGGCAGCCTCCTGGTGGAGGGCGTGGACGAGCCTGTCACCAGTGAGAATATTGAAGCCTACATGTGGCAGGCGCGCGCGCCGGACGCGGAATCCGGGCTTACGCAGGAATGGTGGGAACACCGCAAGGACTTCATGGGGGATCTCGGCGGCAGAATTGTGGCTGAGATCAAGAAGAAGAATTCGGCGGAGGAGATGATCGCGCTCGCCCAAAAGATGGAAGAGCTGCTCCGCAGGGGGCATCTGAGCATTTATCTGGACAATTCCAGCGGCGAGGAGCTGCTGAAAAAGTCCGGCTGGGATGGCGGTTTAACCGAAACATGGCAGGACTACGTCGGGGTGGTGGATAGCAACATCGGGTTTAATAAGATGGACGGCGTGCTGCAACGAAAAATCAACTACAAGGTGGATTTGCGTGTGTTAAGTTCGCCAAAAGCGCGAGTAACGCTCACGTACATCAACCCTGTTGGGCAGGCCGTGGCGTGTGTACACGAACCGACCTATGGCGACGGTTCCTACGCCGATATGCAGAAGCGCTGTTATTGGAATTACTGGCGGGTATATTTGCCGATCGGGTCAGAATTGATCCAGGTGGATGCGCCGGATGTGCCGCAGGATGTATTGATGAGCCGGGACGGCTGGACGGATGGGCAGATCGTCCAGGCTGTGGAATCTGGCTATGAGGTGTTTGAGGGTTTGCTGGTGCTGCCGACCAACGCCAGCCAAACGATCATTCTGGATGTGCAGCTTCCGGGGTATGTCGTCCAACCTTACGATGCAGAGACTCTGGTATACACCGTCTTTGTGCAAAAACAACTGGGGGTTGAGAGTGTTCCATATGAACTTGAAATTCTACTTCCGGAAAATTTAGAAATGGTCTTTTCCAATGCTTCTTCGTTGATCATCGAAGGCAGCAAAATCACCTTGCTTGAAGAGCTGCACGAATCAAAGCTGTTTGAATTTCGTTTTCAAGTTAAAGAATGACGTTTCCGGATCATGGGGAGGAAAAACATTTGTAAGTCCTACCGATGTTTTTTTTTGTGAAATGTTGAATCAAAAGAAGGTAAACAGTGTGAACAGCAGGTGTTTCAGATCCGTATGCGTACTATTTTGCGTTCCATAAGAGAACATTCGAAAATTGAATCGGTCTTTGTTTTGCTTGTTCCGCTGATTACAACTTTTATTTTTTACAGTTGTACCTGTTCTCAAAAATTAACCTGGACAAACAATGGCAACGATGGCGGTGACTTTTTAGCGGCCATCCTGACGGGTGGTATTCCGCACCCAACCGGATATCCAACCTATGTTGTGTTAGGCAGGCTATTTCAGTCTTTGCCTGTGGGGGATGAATATTTTCGGGGTGTACTGCTCTCTTTTTTGCCGGCAGCGGCTGCCAGTGGTTTATTGGCGTTATGGATTAAGAATGTACTGGTAACCAGGGATAAAAATATCCGGGTTATTTCCTCCTTGATGGGTGGAATCGGATGGGGATTATCAGCGCACCTGTGGTCTCAAGCCGTCATTGTTGAGGTGCACGGCTTGCAATCCCTGTTCTTGGTATGTTCCCTGTGGTTGGTTACTGAAAATCTGAGGGCTAATCGTCATCCGGGGTTGATACTTTTTCTCTCGTGGGTGTTTGGATTAGGTTTTGGCAATCATATTACGCTGGTATTTATGTTCCCGGTGGTTATCTATAGCCTGTTTGTGAGCTATAAAAACAATAAAAAATTGGTTTTTATTTTCTCTCAACTTGGTTTGATATTGCTTGGATTAGCGATATACCTTTATATCCCAATCCAGGCGCAAAGAACTCCGCCAATCAATTGGGGAAACCCTTCTTCTATCAATGGCTTTTTCTGGTTGGTCTCGGGAAAAGCATACCAGGGATTATTGTTTGGCATTACCCCTGCGCTTTTCTTTGATCGCCTGATTGCTTTTTTTAGTCTGTTAAGGGATCAATTTGGAATACCAGGTGTAATAGCAGGCATTATTGGATTACTTAATTATCAATTGAATCATAAGGGGATAAAAGCATCCCTGATTTGGATTTTCGTCATTTACACCTTGTTTTCTTTTGTTTACAGCACCGATGATTCGACCGGATATCTGCTGGCATCTTTTATGGTGTTCGCTATTTGTATCTCATTTGGGGTAAACATTTTTTTTGAAATGAAATTGAAATTGCCAATAATCAATTTGCTGGTTGTTTTTCTGGTTATTGTGTCTTTCATCATTAAGATTCCTGGTACTTTTTCCGATGTGAACCCTGCTGGTCGATATGCTGCCGCAGAATATGCTGAGAATTTATTAGAAAAAATACCACAAAATGCCATATTGTTAACTGATTCAGATCCGGATTCATTTCCTGTCTGGTATTACCATTTCGGATTAAAAGAGAGACAAGATGTTTCTGTTATTGTGCTGCCTCTTACGCAATATCGTTGGTACCAGGAAACTTTACTGCAAACTTATCCTGAATTATTGTTTCCCGCCTTGATTAATGATTTTGCCAATAATTCTATTGGCTGGGGAGAAGAACTGGCGGTGATCAATGGGCAGGAAAGAATAATCTGTAGAAATAAAACCGGGGAAAATAAAATTGTTACCGGTTGTTCTGATGGGACAAGCATTGAATCGGCTTTTCCGAATAAGGATTTGTAGGAAACTCCATCTTTTATATCCATAAAACAGGGTGCCGTCTTTTTTTAAGAAGATACCCAAAGAAAGTAAAAGAACAGATCAGAAGATAGAATCGATTAATTGAAAATCGTTTTAATTTGAATATATCCGTCCCCTATTTTGAAAAAGCACTGCTTCCAAGCAGTGCTTTTTCTTTATTATGTTTTCAGTGGAGAAAAATCACCTAGTCTTTTAAATCCAGCCCACGCAAATAAAGAATGTTTTCCCTGGCGGCTGTGTCGAAATCCGGTTTTGGGAAAAATTCTCCAGAGACATATCCTTGATAACCACTGTCTGAAAGAGAATTCAGCATTGATGCAAAGTTCAAATGACCTGCGCCGGGGTACCAGCGGTTTGAATCGGCAACATGAAAATGGAATACATGTTTATTGCAATGTGAAATACTTTCTTCAATATTGGCTTCTTCTAAATTCATATGAAACGTATCGAGTAATAAGCCAAAATTATCCGCTCCAACGCGTTGGATTAATTCCATGCCCTGAGCAGCGCTGTTGATCAAGGTGGTTTCATATCGGTTAATCGGTTCGAGCGCCAAACGTACACCATAAGACCTGGCAGCCTGGCTGCAATCCGCGATTGCTTCGATGAGCCAATCCATAGCCTGTGTTTGACTGACATTTGTCTTTACAATCCCACGAATCAACCCGATGATAATGACTGCGTGAAAGTGTTCGGCGAGGGGAATATGGCTCTTAATTCGCTGAATTGCCTTTGATCGAATACTGGCGTCAGGGTCGGTAAAAGATAAACCCTCTTCTCCCCATGCCTGGCCTGTACCAATTGCCGGGACCTGTAACTGGTGCCGGGCAACCATTTGGTCCAGGGAATCAATATCCACCAGGTTTGGTTCACGGATTGCTAATTCGACCCCGTTATAACCCAGCATGGAAATTTTCTTAAGATCGCCATCCAGATCTCCGGAAAACGTTGCGGCTTGAAAATGCGTTTGCTGCGTGGAAAGTACGATGGATAGTTTCACACTTGCTTCCATTTCCGGGATCAGCCATTGAAAAACAATGGCTGATCCCATGACTATCTTTATTTAGGAGCTACATACGTAATCTTGCACTCAGACCGGTCGGTTTGTAATTTCAGAATATTTTCGGGAACTTCTTCCAATGTGATTTTTTTGGTGCTCATGGGGGTCATATCCATACCGCTGGCCATGCATTCGATCACTCTTGGGAAAGTTCCGTGTCCGGAATGTCCCTGAGCACCGATGATACAGGCTCGTCTCACCTGTAAAACTTCACCGGTTACAGGCATTTTGGCTTCAGCGCGGGCAGTAACAACCACTTTGCTGTTCAATGTTCTGCCTTCCCAAATCACTTTTTCAATTCCCGGATAGACAACTTCGGGTAAGCCGGTTGCTTCCATAAACATGTCTGCGCCCATTCCATCGGTGATTTCCAAAACTCGTTGGGCAAAATCTTCTTTGAGCGGGTTGACGTGGTAATCAGCGCCTAATTTTAGAGCCATTTGCGCCCGGTTATCCTGGGTTTCAGAGATGATCACCTGGGAAGCTCCGGCACGTTTGAGAATGGCGCAGGCTGCAATACCAACGGGGCCGCCACCCAAGATCACCACACGGTCACCCGGGCGGATTCCGCCGCCGCGTTCGATGACTGCATTATATGCAACGCAGGTGGGTTCTACCAGACTACCGGCGATAAATAAGTTTTCTAAGGAGTAGTTTTTTCTTAATGGATCTAAACTCCATAATGTTCTGGCGGGTAACACCATGTATTTGGTGTAAGCGCCGTGAACATTAAATCCAACTTCGTCCAAACGTTCGCAGTGATTGGGGTAACCATCAGCACAGGGTTTACAGGAACCACACCAAAGCATTTCCTCAGAAGTTACGGCTTCTCCTCCAACAAATGGTTTATTGGTGCGCTTGTCGTAAGCTTTCTTGCCAGCTTCCACAACCACTCCGGAGAACTCATGACCTAAAATACTGGGAAATCCGGTTAGGCCAGGGTAAAAAATGTATCCATCTTTTTCTGCCTGGGCCATATGAACATCTGATCCACAAATACCCACAGCTTTAATCTCCAGCAGAACTTCTTCTGGTCCTGGGGTGGGGATGTCGTATTCACGAATTTCCAAACGTGGGTTGCGCCAAACCTGGCTGCCTAAATAAGTCTGGCGACCTTCGATGTCTTTTGCTCCAAGCTTAAAGCCAGGTTTTGGTTCCCAATCTGCTACCAGGGTAACGCCTTGCATTTTACCTTTCATTACTTTCTCGCTTTCTCTCTTTATCTAAATAGTAATAAGTTGATTTTTTTGGATGTGCCTAATTGAAGACGTGGTCGTAATTAAACTTCTGTACCCTGACCAATTCGGGGAATGCCATAAACACTCTTCCAACCTGGGCTGAGTGGCTCTCGCAAATAGGGTTCCATATCTTTTTCGGTGCGTAATGTGATTTCTTCTACTGGCGGAACTGTCCCGGCGGGGAATGTTTCCAGCACGTCATCGGCCCAAAGTGTAAGGTATTTCAATATA
>PHBZ01000064.1 GCA_002840755.1 Chloroflexi bacterium HGW-Chloroflexi-10
ACTTGGCTCGTTTGGTGAAAAAATTCTGGTAGGATTGGTCGAGGTCTTTCAACGACTGTTGTAAGACCTGCGAGTGTCCAATTTTGAGCCAAACATACTCAGGGTCTTTCTTCAAAGATTTCAAAGCGTTCGCGTTATCGTTGTAAGTCAACCCCTTTTTCTCGTCATTTTTGTGTGCATCGTGAAAAGCCATGCGTTCCGCCAAAAAATAGTTATACACAAAACGTGCCTGACCAAAATTGTGAGCGAATTCCTGTTCTTGGTCAGATGTCGGGTATAGGCGGTAGCGGTAGGCTTTACGGATCAACATGTTATATTGACCATTATAGAACAAATATCTCAAAAAGCTGCTGTTTTTGCTAATTTTTCGAACGAATTTCCGCCTTTCATCCCCGAAGCTGAAGACTTCGGGGTTTTCTGTCGGTGAATATATAAAAAAACAGGGCCTCCGATTGTATTTGGAAACCCTGTTTTTTTCTATAAACCAGATTTTTTTGCCATTCCCCAAAATTGATCAAGCTCTTCCAAGGAGAATTCATTCATACTCCTACCAGTTTCTTTTACCTTTTGTTCAACAAAATTAAACCTCTGACGGAACCTTTGGTTGGTTTCCCTAAGAACCGTCTCTGCATCGGCCTTATGCCAGCGGATCAAGTTGACTACAGCAAACAACACATCCCCTAATTCCTTTGCCCGATGAGTTTCATCAACCGCCGTTTCAACCTCACCTAACTCCTCAAAAATTTTTTCTTTCACAGGTCCAATAGTATCCCAATCAAAACCTACACGTGCAGCCCGGTCCTGAATCTCTTGAGATTGAGCTAATGCTGGATATTCTACTGGGACTCCAGAGAGGATCCCATTTTCTTTCTTCACGCCATTATTGGCCCTTTCGGTTTCTTTTATTTTTTCCCAATTAGTTAATACATTGCCTACACCATCAACAATAACCTCGCCAAATACATGTGGATGACGCCGAATAAGTTTTTCGTATATGCCTTTAAGAATATCGCTCATCCGAAACTCACCATATTCGCTGGCTATTTGTGCATGTAATACGATTTGGAGCAATAAATCTCCTAACTCTTCACACATATGTTCAGGGTTGTCTTCATCCAATGCAGCCAAGACTTCGTATGTTTCTGAAAGAAGATGCTTTCTTAAAGTTTGATGGTCCTGTTCTCGATCCCAAGGGCATCCATCTGGAGCGCGTAAATGAGCAATAATTTCCTGAAATTCTTCAAAAGCAGTTCCTGTAGGCAATGGTTCAACATATAAAGAGGTTAAAATACCAATCTGTCTGCTGCGATCTATTTCATATAATGGTAGTTCTTCAATTTTTTCCTGAAGGGTTCCGGCAGCATGGATTAATTTCACCGGATGCTCATCAGGATAAACTTCCAATAAAGTCTGCTTCACATCCGCTGCAACCATTCGCGAATAGATCTGGGCTATCAATACAGGGCGACTGGGTGGAAACTGCGGAAAGTTAGCCTCTGCCAGATCCAAAGCATCAATCATACTGATCGCAGGAAAAGGATCTAGTCCCAATGCTGTAAAAGTCGGTTCCAAAAAACTAACTGCTTCCATCACGCGGATAGGGATGCCCGCTTCTTTTGCTTTCTTGATAATTTTGGGACTGGTACTTTCTGCAACAAATGGATGACCAGGAACGGCATAGGTTACCCCCTGAGGGCGTTTACCCAATTCGATTACCTTTTCAACAATATTCTCATAAACCTTCTCGAACGATTCATTTTTTTCATAGATAGCATCAAATGAATGAATTTGTATTCCCTTAGGAAAACCAGCCACTGCCGGATGTTGAGCAGTTCTTAAATAAACTTCATCTATTTGTGTTAACCATTCCCATGTCTGTCTAGTAATTAATTCTGCACCGCCCGGACCTAAACCAACAATTGTGATACCACCATTCGACGTCTCATTCATACTAACGTTCCTTTTTTATTACATTCAGATTATTCATTCTGGTTCTAAATGAATACAAAACTTGAACAGACGGGAAATACTGTTCAAGTTTTGTATTGTAGAGGTTGAGAAACCAACCAGATTGTTTAACGTTTTGTATAAGTAGGGGCTTTGCGAGCGCGTTTGAGACCTGGTTTCTTACGTTCTTTGACACGCGGATCGCGTGATATTAGTCCGGCTTTGCGCAATAATGGTTGATTATTCTCATCCATTTTAACAAATGCACGTGCTAAACCCAGACGTACAGATTCTGCCTGCCCGGAAACACCACCACCGAGTACTTTTACGGAAACATCGAAATTATTTTGGTCCTGTTGTACTGCATTGAATGCAAGCATAATCGAATGCATGTCACCCATACGACCAAAATATTCTTCGGCGGAGCGTTCATTAATAACGAACTTTCCTGAACCGGCCATTACACGCACGCGAGCTGAACTCTCTTTGCGGCGTCCGATACCTTCATAATACTGTGCCATAAATCAGACTCCTTTACGCAAGCGCTTGGGGTTTTTGAGCTTCGTGTGGGTGCTCACTACCTGAATAAATGCGTAAGCGTTTCATCAGGCGACGGCCTTGTTTTGTGTGTGGAAGCATACCCCACACAGCAGAACGAATCACACGATCCGGATGGATTTCCATTTGGCGACCCAACTTTACTGTGGTCAAACCGCCCGGATACCCCGAATGACGGTGATACAGTTTCGTATCCAACCGCTTTTGATCAATCTCTAAATCATCGACATTGATCACAACAACAAAATCGCCCATATCTACACCAGGTGTAAAAGTGGGTTTATGTTTGCCAAGTAAATAACTGGCAATTTGCGTGGCAAGGCGTCCGATTCTCTGATTTTTGGCATCTACCAAAAGCCAGTTCGATTCAGGCGTTCCTTTAATGACATACGTCTTTTCCACGATAATCCTCTCCATTTACCAAAAAGGTGACAACCTATTTAGTACAATCAGATTGCTGATATTGCACCTCTACCAGTGATAGCCCATTAGGTTTTGCCAATCCAGGCATCTGAGGAACTTTCTCATAAATGCCTTCCCGAAACTGTTCAACTGTCCAAAAACCTTGTCCTATTTTGATTTGCAAGAAAACAAGCTTTCGTACCATGTGGTACAGGAAAGCATTTGCTCTGACACAAAACAACCAATCTTTGTCGAGAGATTGCCATTGTGCCTCGAAAACCGTTCGAATGGTATTTCCATTCTTTTTTGGTGGTTTTCCAAATGCATCAAAATCATGGGTTCCAAGGAGCAATTGTGCAGCATCCTGCATCGATTGAACCTCTACCGGAGGCCATACTTGCCACGCGTAACGATCTCGCAGCGGATCACGGCTTGGTTGGCAGTAAATGCGGTAATGATAGCAGCGAGACACCGCATCATAACGCGGATGAAAATCATCCCTTGCCACCTTTACCGCATTTACCGCAATATCCTCTGGCAAATTTGCATTGAGTGCTTTTTGTAGATCCTCACACGAGTGAGGCCAAACCAAATCAAAAGCAATCACCTGCCCAGAAGCATGCACTCCGGTATCGGTCCGCCCAGCGGCGAGAATGCTTTTACCTTGCCATCCTATAGATGCCAAGGATCTTTCAATCTCTGCCTGGACTGAGCGGGCATTTCCCTGGTTTTGAAAACCAAAGAAATGTGAACCATCATAAGCTATTTTTAACTGGTAACGTGCCATTCCATCCGGTCATCCGGTTGGACTACTCTTCCACCAGCTCCATTAAAACCATATCGGAGGCATCGCCCTGACGGACGCCCATTTTCAAAACACGGGTATAGCCACCGGGACGATTGGTGAAGCGTGGTGCAATATCATCAAACAATTTTTTCACTACGACGGGATCATTCCCTAAACGCGCAGCAACTAAGCGGCGGGCATTGACTTTTTGAATTTCACTACCCTTGGCACTGTTGCGCGCAACAGTAATTAGACGCTCTGCTTCGCCACGAATGGCAGCAGCCTTAGCACGAGTTGTTTGAATCTTTTCGTGCGTAAAGAACTGCCGCATTAAATTGCGGCGCAAAGCGGTTCGCTGGTCTTTTTGTCGACCAAGTTTATATCCTGCTACACGATGACGCATTGTCGCTTACTCCGTATCATCTTCATCATCATCTTGTTGTAAGAAACCTTTTTCCACCATTTTTTGGCGTAATTCATCAAGGCTCTTTTCACCAAAATTTCGAATCGACATCACTGCCTCGTCGCCTTTTTCCAATAAATCCAGCACATCCCCAACAGTGGTAACGCCAGTGCGCTTCAATGAATTGAATACGCGCACGGACAAATCCAAGTTTTCAATTGGGGTTTCTGCTGCTTCACTGGTCAATCGGCTTCCGCTGGTCGTTTCAATTTCGGTGCCAACAACAAATGCTTCTTCTGAAATTCCGGAAATGAATCGCAGATGATCAATCAAAGTACGAGAGGCTTCCCCAAGTGCTTTTTCTGGTTCAACTGTACCATCTGTCCAAATTTCCAGCTCTAATCGATCAAAGTTGGTGCTTTGTCCAACGCGAGCCGAGCCCACTGTGTAATTAACACGGCGTACTGGGCTATAAATTGCATCGACTGGTAATTCACCAATTGGCAAACGTCCGCTGCGGTCGGAAGAAGGAGAATATCCTCGACCGCGTTCAACGGTCATATCCAATTCCAACCTGGTTTGATTGTTATCCACAGTAAATAAATACAACTCAGGATTAACAATTTCGACTTCAGCAGGAACCTGAATGTCTGCGGCGGTTACAACACCTTCTCCGCGCACATCCAAATGCAAATGGGCAGAATCCACATCATGCAGCATCAGACGTAACTGTTTCACCTGTAGCATTACTTGAATAACATCTTCCCGTACTCCCGGAATTTCACTGAACTCATGCAAAACATCTGATATTCGTACAGATGAAACAGCAACTCCGTCCAATGATGAGAGCAGTACGCGGCGTAAAGCATTGCCAAGGGTGACACCATAGCCCCTTTCTAAGGGACTGATGACAAATTTGCCGTAGTTTCGAGCTTCGGCTTCCCGTTCGACTTTGGGCGTAACCATACTACTTAAGGCACACACGTTTCACCCCTTTCAGACAAATCCGTGAATTAATCATCTTTGCCCGCATTAGCGTGAATAGTACTCAACAATTAACTGTTCATCCAGGCTGCCGTCAATTTCAGCACGTTCGGGTAAACGTGTGACACGACCACTCCAACCCTTCAAATCACGATCCAGCCACAGAGCAGCGGGACGCTTCTCGGCAATATCTGCCATTTCTTTGAAGAAAGTTAGTTTTTGGGAGCCTTCACGTACAGTTACCGTATCCCCAAGGCGGATGAGCATTGAAGGGATGTCCGATTTGACACCATTCACGGAGAAATGACCGTGATTGACGAGCTGACGAGCCTGAGCTCGACTATCGGCTAATCCCATACGATAAACAACATTATCGAAACGCAGTTCAAGAGTTTGTAACAAGTTCAAACCTGTTAAACCACGTGTCTTTGATGCGCTAGAAAAATATCGACGGAACTGACGTTCCAAAATGCCATAAGTGCGACGGGCGCGTTGCTTAGCACGCAATTGGCGAGCGTAGTCGGAACCACGTTCATTGCGGCCCATTTTTGTTTTGCCATGTTGACCAGGCGCATAATTGCGTTTTTCCATAGCACACTTGGGGCTGTAGCAGCGCGAACCCTTGAGAAACATTTTCTCACCTTCGCGCCGACATAACTTACATACCGGACCGGTATATCTTGCCATAACAATCCTCTCTTATTTTAGACGCGGCGTTTCTTCGGCGGCCGGCAGCCATTGTGGGCAACCGGTGTAATATCGGCAATAGAACGGACTTTAATACCCATTCCCTGGATAGCACGGATTGCGGATTCTCGACCAGGACCAGGACCTTTGATAATCAGATCCACTTCCTGAACACCAATCTGTTGCGCTGATTTCAACGCCTGCTCCGCTGCTAAGCGGGCTGCAAATGGTGTGCTTTTGCGGGAACCTTTGAATCCAGCCGAACCAGAGCTTGCCCAACACACTGCATTGCCCTGTTGATCTGTTACAGTAACAATCGTGTTGTTGAATGAAGCGAATATGTGTACCTGCGCAGAGGACAACTGTCGCTTCACTTTGCGAGCCGAAGTGGCGCGTCTAGCTGAACGTACGTTTTGAGCCATTTTTCCTCGCTAACCTCATAAAATCAATCTTCATAAAACGTAAGGGCAGACCGGTTGGGTTGCCGCGGGTGTTAAGAGGTAGCCACCCTCCCAACCAATCCAGCCATACGAATTTATTTCTTAGTAGCTCCACGGCGGCGACCACGACCGGCAACCGTCTTCTTGGGGCCTTTACTAGAACGGGCATTTGTTCGCGTGCGTTGTCCACGCGAAGGCAAATTTCGGCGATGACGTAAACCACGATAACACCCAATTTCAATTAACCGTTTAATGTTCATCTGCACAGAACGGCGCAAATCACCTTCAACAGTGTAATTTTTGGATATATATTCACGTAGCAGGCTTGCATCTTCTTCCGATAAATCACGAACACGCGTATCCGGGTTGACTTTTGTCGCAGCCAAAATATTAATGGCGCGGGTTGGTCCAATACCGTAAATATACGTTAATGCTATTTCGATGCGCTTATTGCGCGGGAGGTCGACACCTTCAATTCTCGCCATAGATCCTTTACCCCTGTCGCTGTTTATGCTTTGGGTTTTCGCAGATCACAATTAATCTGCCATGTCTTTTTACAATTTTGCACTTAGAGCAGCGCTTTTTTATAGATGGTGATACTTTCATCACAACTCCTCGAATAATTGCGGAGATTACTGCCAAAGACGCAATTATACATGAATTTACTTTTTTCGTCCAGGCTTTCCGCCGTCTTCCAACAATGTCAGGATGAGTGGTCCGTTCTCAGATACTGCCACTGTATGCTCAAAATGAGCTGTCAGAGAACGGTCGTATGAAATCACTGTCCATTGATCACGCAAAACGCGGGTAGCTGGTGTTCCAATCAGAACCATTGGCTCCAAAGCTATCGTCATACCAGGCCGTAAAACTATCCCACGGCCTGCTATTCCATAATTAGGAACCTGCGGTCCCTCATGCATTTGGCGCCCAACACCATGCCCTGTATATTCCCGGGTCACATAGTATCCTTTGCCTTCAACAAAGTTCTGAATGGCGGAAGAAACATCGCCAATTCTGTTTCCGGCAATCATCTGTGCGATACCAACATACAAGGATTCTTCAGTAACGTCCAGCAACCGTTGAGCTTCTTCAGAGACTTTCCCTACCGGTACAGATATGGCGGAATCAGCCACAAAACCTTCATATACTGCACCGCAGTCTACAGAAACGATATCCCCTTCCTTCAGCACCCGGTTACCCGGAATACCATGCACCAACTCTTCATTCACACTGATGGTAGTGCTGGCAGGATAAGGATAGGCTCCAGGATAATTTAAAAACGGAGAATAAACACCATGTTTTTTCAGTACCGATTCTGCTGCAGCGTTTATTTCAGCAGTGGTCGCACCGGGTTTAGTAGCATCCGCAGCCGCTTGCAATGCCTCAGCATTGATTTTTCCGGCATCGCGCATGATCTCAAGCTCCCGCTTTGATTTAATGCTGACTTGACGCTCCCAAGACATCATCATAATAATCCTACAGAATCGCGGCCAATAATTCTTCGGTTACCTGCTCAATAGGCAGAATACCATCAACTTCGACCAATACTCCCGCTTCCTGATAGAAAGCGATCAATGGAGATGTTTGCTCCACATAGACATCAATTCTACGTTTGACTGTCTCTGATTTATCATCCTCACGTTGGTACAGGGCAGCACCGTCTTTATCACAAACACCAGCCTGTTTGGGTGCATTAAAAACCTCATGGTAAACGAAGCCGCATGTTGGGCAGCTCCAGCGACCACTTAGTCGTTCAATCAGAACTTGAGCGGGAACAGAAATATAAGGAACACTATCAATTTTTGCATTCCATTCCGCCAACATTTCACCCAGAGCTTGTGCTTGAGCTGGTGTACGCGGGAAACCATCTAAAAGGGCTCCCTGCACACAATCCGGTCGTTTTAATCTATCACGAATCATGGCAATGGTTACATCGTCCGGCACTAACTCACCACGATTCATAAAACCTTTGGCTAATTTACCAAGCTCAGTTTCATTCTTCAAATTCTCACGAAAAATATCGCCAGAAGAGATATGTGCCAGGTTCATGGTTTTAGAAATAATCTGGGCTTGCGTGCCCTTTCCGGCCCCGGGAGGCCCGAGTAATACGATATACTTTGCCATCTACATTCTTCCTTTATTAACCCTTAATCAAGCTTTCTTCATATCCGTGCAACTTGAGTTCAGTTTCAATGATTGTGAAGGTATCGCGAACTACACCAACCACAATCAGTAAACCGGCTGAACCAATCAGGAACACATTAGCCCCTCTGACATCAGCAGGCAAAAGAAGGGTAATAACATAAGGCATTGCCGCTACAAGACCCAGGAATAAAGCTCCTGGAAATGTAATTCGACGTTGAACTTTGGTTAGATATTTTTGTGTAGGCGCTCCACGGAGTACACCAGGTATCTGGGCACCCTGCCGCTTGAGGTTATCACCATAATTCTGTTGAGTAAAAAGCACATCAGTATAGAAAAAGGTAAATAACACAACCATCACAAAGAACATCAACGCATAACCAAGACCTTGCCCATTAAAAATGTTATATATACCCGTAGAGATGTTTGCCACCAAGGTTATTTGGCTGTTTATAAAATAAGATGCCAAAATAGCTGGGAATGTTAATAATGACTGAGCAAAGATCAATGGGATCATACCCGCCATATTTACCATCAAAGGCAAGTTACTGCGTACGGGCATAGACATTCGGTTACCAACACGGCGTCCCGGGAATAACACCGGCACATTGCGGCGGCCCTGCTGCACAAAGACAATGGCATAAACAGTCAAAACCAGAATAACTACCATTACAATGAATAACCACCAACCATTCTGCTGATCAGAGAAGAGACGGATGAGGTTGTTCGGTATTTGTGAAACAATACCCGCAAAAATGATCAGTGAAAGACCTTGATTGGGAATACCATATTCGGATATTAATTGTCCAAGCCAGATACCAAACATGGTACCAGCCATCATGCTGACCAGAATCGTCAGTGTTGGAATCAAACTCTCACCGGTCAATCCATACTCAAAAGTAAGAATGGATGATAAGTTCAATTGACCTGCCATAGTGTTGAAGATATTGATCTGACCGACTGCCGAAAGTAAACCCATCGGCACTGTCAAAATCATCGTCCAACGTTCCATCCATTTCTGACCTTCGCGCGGATTTTCCTTCATCTTTGCTTCCAGTGCCGGAATAATCGGCACCAGAAGCTGAAGGATGATTTGCGCGGTGATATATGGATACACACCCATCGCAAGGATTGAGAAGTTAGAAATGGTACCTCCAGAAAGCAAATCCAATAACCCCATTAGGTTACCAGCTGCTCCTCCTGAAGCTACCAAAGATCCAATTACTTCTCGATTAATCCCTGGGACCGGCACATTGGCAGCCAACCGATACAAGACCAGCATCAGTAATGTGAGCAATAACTTTTTCCGGATATCTTCCGATTTGAACAAGTAGCGCCAAGCTGACCGTTTCATGCGTGGGTCTCCTTATCGTCCTGCATTCTATGCTATGATTTCCACAGAACCACCAGCCGCTTCAATTTTTGTTTGAGCGGATTTGGTGATACGGTGAACTTTTACTTTGAGAGCGACAGAGATCTCACCACGCCCAAGAACAGCAACAGGATTGTTGACCTTGTGTAACATATTGGCCAGCGCCAAAACTTCGTGGGTAATTTCACTATTGGCTTCAAATTTTGCCAGTTGACTGACATTTACTTCGTTATACTCAATTCTGTTCGGGGGGGTAAACCCTTCACCTCGCTTAAAAGGCAAGCGACGGAAGAACGGCAGGTTACCACCCTGACGGTAAAGGTTTCCACCTACACCGGAACGGGAATTTTGGCCCTTTGTGCCTTTACCTGCGGTTTTACCCTTTCCGGCGGAGATTCCACGCCCTACTCGGGTGCGTTTCTTGCGTGAACCTTCATTGGGCACTAAATCATTTAGTTTCATGCTTCCACCTGTTCTTCAATTTTCACCAGATGATTGACTTTCGCAAGCATGCCACGAATAGTCGAATTATCATCATGGATCACAGTCTGGTTCATTTTGCGCAATCCTAAAGCACGAACAGTGCCCTTATGGACTTCGGAATATCCGATAGCACTTTTAACCAGTGTAATTTTCAACACTTTTTTTGCTTCACTTTTCTTAGGCATGCTTCCTCCGCTCCCAGAAAGGTATCATTTCTTTCACGGGTTTACCACGACGGGCAGCTTCCTCTTCAGGAGACTTGAGCTGATCCAATGCTTCAAATGTAGCTTTCACCACATTAAGAGTATTGGCACTGCCCAAGGATTTGGTCAAAATGTCGCGAATACCAGCGGCTTCCAAAACAGCACGGACTCCACCACCAGCGATAACGCCAGTACCTTGAGAAGCGGGTTTCAGTAATACACGTGCGCCAGCTACTTTACCGAGAACATCATGAGCAATGGTAGTGTTAAACGTTGCTACCGTATGCATGTTACGATGTGCACGTTCGGTTGCTTTACGCATGGCATCCGGAACAGCATTCGCCTTACCAACACCGAGACCGACGCGGCCATTATTATCGCCAGCGACGATTGCAACTCGGAATTGGAAACGGCGACCGCCTTTTACCACTTTAGCAACACGTGCAATTTCAATAACACGCTCATCAAATTGTTGTTCCATGGGTTGAAATTCTTTCTTTTCCATTAGTCAGGCCCTTTCCTTTTCTAGAATTCTAAGCCAGCTTCGCGAGCTGCTTCTGCCAGGGCCTTGACACGGCCGATGTAGCGAAAACCACCGCGATCAAAAACCACTTTGGTGATTCCTTTTTCTTTCGCACGTTCTGCCACCAGCTTACCAACCAGGCGAGATTGTTCAACCTTTGTCAGGCCATTGACCTGTACTTTAAGGTTGTGGTCCACTGTTGAAGCGGAAACCATGGTGTGGCCAGCCACATCATCAATCACCTGGGCGTAAATTTCTGCTGTGCTGCGAAATACCGCCAAACGAGGTCGATCAGCAGTTCCGCTGATAAACTTTCGTACGCGAGCATGTCTTCGCAAACGTTGTTCTTTACGACTCAGCTTTGCCATAAACGTCCACCTACTTTACTTCTTTTTACCGGATTTACCAGCTTTGCGACGGATGTGTTCACCCTGATAGAAGAGACCTTTTGCTTTATAAGGCTCAACCGGGCGGATCTCGCGGATATTCGCCGCAACTTGACCAACTTGTTGTTTGTCAAAACCCATCACTTTAATCACACCAGCACGGGTATCAGCGTCAAAACTGATTCCAGCCGGAGGAACAACTTCTACAGGGTGAGAATAACCAACATGCAGAACCAGGTTCTTTCCACTCATTTCGGCGCGGTAACCAACGCCCTGAACCTGTAAGACACGGGTGAAGCCAGTGCTTACACCTGTTACCATATTTTGTAATAATGCCCGAGACGTTCCATGTAAGGCTCGATGAGTGGCAGCATCAGATGCGCGGGTGACAATCACCTGACCTGCTTCTTGTGTAAAGATCACACTTTCAGTAAAAGCGTAACTTAATTCGCCTTTAGGACCTTTAACACTGACGGTCGCACCATCAATTTCTACAACTACATCTGCCGGAACGGCTATGGGTAAACGTCCAATACGAGACACTGTCTACCTCCTAACCAGGGTTACCAGATTTTGCACAAAAGTTCTCCGCCAACGTTTAACTGGCGGGCGCGCTGTCCGGTCATGACACCCTTGGGTGTGGATAGAATGGCAATTCCCATTCCAGATAGTACCCACGGGATATCTTGTTTTCGCGTATAGAACCGGCGACCCGGGCGACTGACTCTTTCCAGCCCCGTGATTACCGGACGTCGAAACCGACGTTCACCAACATACTTTAGCTTGACTCGTAGAGAAGCCAGATAAGGTTGTTCACCTTCTAAGACTTCGAAATCCTCAATGTAACCTTCTTCTTTCAAAATGCGGGCGATTTCGACTTTGATTTTCGAATTCGGCATTGCTACTGCACTTTGTTGAACCATCAGGCCATTGCGAATACGGGTCAGCATATCGGAAATAGGATCGTTAACACTCATGTTCAAACCTCCGGTCGAATGCTACCACGATGATTTTTTGACGCCAGGAATTTTACCTTCCAACGCAAGTTCGCGGAAGCAAATTCGACACAGCCCAAATCGGCGAATAAAACCGCGCGGACGACCGCAGCGATTGCAGCGGTTACGTACCATCACAGCAAATTTTCGTCGTTGTTCACGATATTCCATGCACTTCTTTGCCATATTAGTCCTTTCTGAATGGCATGCCTAACAGGCCCAACATTAAACGAGCCTGATCATCGGATTTGGCAGTGGTCACGACAGTAATTTCCATCCCGCGAATTTTATCAATTTTATCGAATTCAATCTCGGGAAAAATCAACTGTTCACGTAAACCGAGGGTGTAATTTCCGCGACCATCAAAAGCGTCAGCTGAAATCCCACGGAAGTCACGCACACGTGGTAAAGCAATGTTAATCAATCGGTCCATAAATGACCACATGCGATCGCCACGTAATGTGACAGATGCGCCAATGGCACGACCTTCGCGCAATTTAAAAGCTGCAATGCTCTTTTTGGCTATGGTGGTAACCGGATGTTGCCCAGTGATAGTGGTTAAATCACCCACTGCGGCATCCAGTGCTTTGGGATTATCCAAAGCCTCACCTAAACCAATGTTCACGGCAACTTTCGTAATACGCGGAACTTCATTAATATTCTGGAAGCCCAATTCCTTCATTAAAACGGGCACCACTTCGTTTTGGTACTTTTCTTTCAGTTTGTTCATGCTCAAGCTCCCAGACGGCCTATTCATCAATCAACGCGCTGCATTTTTTGCAGATTCGCGATTTCTTTTCACTTTCGTCCTGAACACCAACACGCGTAGGTTTGCCACATTTAGGGCAGACCAACATCACATTGGAGACGTGGACGGAAGATTCAAAGCGAAGCATACCGGGATTTACAGTGCGACCCTTTGTCTGTACCTGTTTTTGGTGTTTAGTTCGCAGGTTTACACCCTGCACAACCACACGACCTTTTTCAGTATCGACTTTGATCACTTCACCGCGTTTCCCTTTGTCTTCAGAACGACCGCTGATAATTTCGACATTATCGCCTTTACGAATTTTTGCACTCATTGGCTATGCTCCTTATCCTATAATACTTCCGGAGCCAGTGAGACGATCTTCATAAAGCCCTTTTCGCGTAATTCGCGCGCTACCGGCCCAAAGATACGAGTCCCTTTCGGGTTCTGGCCATCACTATCCAGAATCACAGCCGCATTGTCGTCAAAGCGAATGGAAGAACCATCGTCGCGGCGCCATTCTTTGGAACAACGCACGATAACAGCTTTCACGACATCACTTTTCTTAACCGAACCCTGCGGAGCAGCGGTTTTTACGGTTGCAACCACAATATCTCCTACCCGGCCGTAGTGACGAACTGAGCCGCCCATGACATGGATGACTAACAACTCTTTTGCCCCGGTATTATCAGCAACTTTTATACGTGATTCCTGCTGGATCATACCTTATTCTCCTTCAACCGATTCAGCTTCTGGAGCTGGCTGAACTGGATGAGCCGGTTCACCGGTGCGGCGCACGATTGATTCTACAACCCAGCGCTTATCGCGGGAGAGCGGACGACTTTCAACGATCAAGACCTTGTCCCCGATCTGGCATCCCAATTCATCATGAGCCTTGTAACGATTGCGCAAGTGCACCACTTTTTTGTAAAGGGGATGACGGAAAGTACGGGTAACTTCGACCACAACGGTCTTCATCATCTTGTCGCTGGTGACAACACCTGTTAAACGACGACGACTATTCATTATTTCACCTTCCCGCTTTCGCCTGTAGATAACTCATGCAGAATTGTTTCCAATTGAGCTACCTGACGGCGAACTTTTTTCAACTGGCTGGTATCGGTTAACTGTCCGGTGACAATCCTGAAACGCAGGTTCATCAACTCTTCTCGAGTGTCATCGATACGGCCGCGAATTTCCTCAACAGACATAGTTCGAATTTCTGTTGTTTTCATTCTTCTTGTTCTCCTGTTACTTGTTCTTCTCGGCCAACCACTTTTGTTCTGAGTGACAATTTATAGCCAGCCTGTTTCAAAGCATGCACAGCAGCATCGGAAGGCACGCCAGATAACTCGAACAAGATGCGACCAGGTCGTACAACCGCTACCCAATGATCTACACTACCTTTACCGGAACCCATCCGGGTTTCGGCAGCTTTCCGAGTATAGGGTTTATCTGGGAAGATGCGGATCCAAACCTTGCCGCGGCGTTTCATATAACGCACAATGGTACGGCGGGAGGCTTCAATCTGGCGGGCAGTAATATAACCTGGCTCGAGTACCTGGAGGCCGAATTCACCATTCAGTAATTCAGCACCACGCATCGCTTTACCACGCATACGGCCACGCATTTGCCTTCGCCACTTCACACGTTTTGGCATCAACATAGTAGCTACCTCTCTTAATGACTGGTTATTCTATCCAGTCTAATCTTTCTACTCGCTGACGTATACGCCTTCAGTGCGTTCGGCTTTCTCTTCCGCACCTGGCAGTATGTCGCCCTTGTAGATCCACACCTTGATACCGATTTGACCGTAGGTGGTTTTTGCTTCATAGCGGGCAAAGTCTATATCCGCACGCAAGGTTTGCAGCGGAACGCGACCTTCGCGCAGCCAGACAGTACGTGCCATTTCAGCACCTGCCAAACGACCAGCAACTTCAATCTTGCACCCTTTGGCGCCTTGTCGAAGTGCCTGACCTATTGCACGTTTCAATGCGCGGCGATAAGCCACACGACGTTCAATTTGTCCGCCAATATTTATTGCCACCAGGTAGGCATCCAAATCCGGTTCTTTGATTTCTTTGATATCCAAGTCTATCTTCTTGCCAGTCAAAGTTTCCAAATCACTGCGGATCTTTTTAACGTTATCGCCTTTTCGACCGATCAAAATACCAGGCTTGGCAGTGTGAACAATCACCTTAACCTTGCTTGGAAATCGTTCGATCTCAATGCGGGATACACCGGCTTTACCAGAGTATTCACTCATCATTTTACGAATATCATTGTCCTGTTTAAGTTGGACGCTATAATCATTGCTTTTTGCAAACCAACGTGCATCCCAGGGCTTGACAATTCCTAAACGGTATCCAATCGGATGAACTTTTCGTCCCATATTTTCTCCTGAATTCCTTCTAAACTTCTGGGTAACCAGGAACCTATTCACGCTCGCGTAAAATCACACTAACGTGTGATGAGCGGCGCAAAACCGGTTTGAAACGACCACGCGCACCAAATCGCCTCCAACGGCGTGTCGGTGCTTCATCCGCGGTAATTCTGTAGACATAAAGATCATCCCGGCTGATACCGAAGTTCTCTTCCGCATTGGAAACCGCTGAAACCAACAGTTTCGCTACCGGAGTAGCAGCAAATTTTGGCAGGAACTTCAGCGTATTGATGGCTTCCACAACAGATTTGCCGCGAACAATATCCACAACGAGGCGAACCTTTTGTGCGGAAAACGGTAAATTACTTAATTTTGCGTGAATGTCAGTTGCCATTATTTATTTTCCTTTAGTGGATTTTTCAGCAACGTGACCGCGGAAATGCCGTGTAGGGGCAAATTCACCCAGGCGGTGACCGACCATATTCTCAGTGACATAGATCGGAACATGGCGACGCCCATCATGCACAGCAATGGTGTGTCCCAACATTTGTGGGAATATCACACTGGCACGACTCCAGGTCCGGAGTACTTTTTTCTCTCCACGGGCATTCATCTGCTCAATTTTCTTTAATAATTTGGGCTCAATAAATGGCCCTTTTTTTAACGATCGAGACATCTCGTCAATCCTTCCACATGCTTGCTAGCAAATTCTTATCCGCGTTTGCCCAAAGACCGACGGCGAACAATAAATTTATCGGTGCTCTTGTTCCGGCGAGTCTTCTTACCTCGTGCAGGTTTACCCCACGGGCTCTTCGGTCCAGGCATTCCAACTGGCTGGCGGCCTTCACCACCACCATGCGGATGGTCGCGAGGGCTCATTGCCGTACCACGCACGGTTGGGCGTACACCCAAATGGCGTTTCCGACCAGCTTTACCCAATTTCACATTCTTGTGATCCAGATTACCCACCTGGCCGATAGTTGCATAGCAACTCTGCCGTACCAGACGAACCTCACCGGAAGGCAGACGAACTTGGGCAAAATCACCTTCTTTTGCTAACAACTGTGCGGCCGTCCCAGCAGAACGCACCATTTGTCCGCCTTTTCCTTCTTTGAGTTCGACATTATGGATCATCGTTCCCAAAGGAATGCGGGAAATGGGCATGCTGTTTCCCGGGCGAATTTCTGCTCCGGTTCCTGCCATCACAGCGTCTCCAACTTTCAACCCAACAGGTGCTAGAATATAACGTTTTTCGCCATCAGCATAAAACAAAAGTGCGATCCTGGATGTGCGGTTAGGGTCATATTCAATAGAACTAACTTTCGCGGGCACATTCAGTTTATTACGCTTGAAATCGATGATCCGAATGTAGCGACGATGACCGCCACCCTGATGACGAACGGTAATTCGACCAGACACGTTACGCCCAGCGTGCGCCTTTCGGATAACCACTAAAGAGCGTTCGGGTTCCTGTTTGGTGATTTCTTCAAAAGTATACCCGGTCATATTTCGCAGACTGGGGGTTACTGGTTTATAAATCTTAATCGCCATTATTCAACCCCTTCAAAAATCGAAATTCTATCGTCAGGTGCCAGTGTAATAATTGCTTTTTTGTAACCAGCATTGCGCACCGCCACACGGCGACTGCGTGCACGACGAGTACGTTTTGCGGGCACATTGATAATATTGACGCGTACGACTGTAACATCGAAGATTTTTTCAATCGCATCTTTTACCATCGTGCGGTTTGCCTTGTCAGCTACCTCAAATACGTACTGGTGCAATTTATTCACCTGGTAATTCGACTTTTCGGTCACCAACGGGCGGCGGAGTACATCATAAATCGTTGTCATTTTTCCTCCTACCTATCCCAGGAAACTTTCTACAACATCCAGAGAAGCCATCGGGAAGACCACCTTATTAAAGGTGAGCAAATCGCGGATATTGAGATAATTAGCCAACATCACTTTAGTGTCAGGTAAATTCCAACTCGAGCGAATCACATCTTCAAACGCTGCTTTTTCCGGGATAAGTATCAAGACGCTCTCCTGGCCTACCAGGTTGCTCAACACTGCGGCCATAACGCTGGTCTTAGCATTGGACAATTTTAATTCGTCTACTACAACAATCCCGTTCTCTGAAGCTTTAACCGATAGTGCGGAGCGCAAAGCAGCATGTCGCATTTTACGCGGCATTGCCTGTGTATACAGGTGCGGATGTGGAGTATGGATGCGGCCACCACCCTTCCATTGCGCAGCACGAATTGAACCTTGGCGGGCACGCCCAGTACCTTTTTGCCGCCACGGTTTTCGACCACCACCAGCGACTTCGTTACGAGTCTTGGTGTCATGCAAACCCAAACGAGCATTCGCCATCTGACGAACATACGCTTGGTGCATCAAATCTATGTTAATTGGGGCTTCAAAAATTTTGGCCGAAAGTTCAACCGATTTAACTTTTTTACCCTCAATGTTTAAGACATCTACTTGCATAGTCTCTCAGCTCCCTTAGTTCTTTCGTGCCTCTTTGATCAGCACCAACCCACCTCGTGGGCCGGGGACTGAACCGCGCACTCCAATAAGATTGCGCTCAGCATCCAACAGAACAACCTTTAAATTCTGCGCAGTTACCCGATCATCCCCCATATGACCAGGACCACGTGCGCCTTTATAGACACGACCTGGAGTCGTACCTGAGCCGCGGGAACCTGGAGCACGATGCCGGTCCGACTGACCATGAGTCTTTGGACCACCACGGAAATGGTACCGTTTTACAGCACCCTGAAACCCTTTACCTTTACTGGTTCCGACCACATCTACGCGGTCACCCACAATGAAGACATCTACAGACAACTTGTCTCCCTCTGCCACCTCGGAGTCTTTAACCCGAAATTCGCGCAAAAAGCGCATTGGGGGCAGGTTGAGATTGCTGCGTTTCAAATGTCCTAATTGACCACCAGTTAAGCGCTTGGGCTTTACCTCGCCGTACCCTAATTGCACTGCAGAGTAGCCATCGAGCTCTACTTTACGCACCTGGGTAACGTAGCAAGGCCCAGCTTCGATGACAGTTACCGGAACAGCGGCACCGTTTTCATCGAAAATCTGGGTCATACCGATTTTCTTGCCAATTAGCCCTTTCAACATCTCAATTTTTCTCCTTGCAAGATAAATTTGACGGGACTGTCAGCTTGGGCTAAGCTGCATCATCCCCGACGCAATGCAGTCAGTTATTCGCTGCGATACTCCGCATCTTGTCCAGTTCGCGCACGCAATAACTCTTACATTACCATTGAAGCAAGTTAACATAACTCGCAACCTTATAAGTTTAACATGATTCTATTTATTTGAGAAGGGTTGCCCTAAAACCGGGCAACCCAACTTTTATAATTTACAATGATCTATTAATTCTTTTATATCTTAATTTCAATATCCACACCGGCAGGCAGGTTTAACCGCATCAGCATGTCAATTGTCTTGGAATCAGGGTCCAGTACGTCAATTAATCGATTATGAGTTCGAATCTCAAAATGTTCATGAGAATCTTTATCAATGAAAGTTGAACGACGAACTGTAAAGCGTTCTTTTTTGGTCGGCAACGGAACCGGTCCCACCACACGAGCGCCACTGCGCTCGGCCGTGTCCACAATCCGCTTGGCAGATTGATCTAATACACGGTGATCATAAGCTTTCAATCGAATACGAATGCGTTGTTTTGCCATAATTTACACCTACGCGATAATCTTGGTAATAACGCCAGCGCCAACGGTTAAACCGCCTTCGCGAATGGCGAATTTTGAACCCTGTTCCA
>PHBZ01000065.1 GCA_002840755.1 Chloroflexi bacterium HGW-Chloroflexi-10
CCCGTTTGTGGCGCACACCATGAGCGCGACCACAATGCGGCGATAAATATTGAAAACGAAGCAAAAACTAGGGCGGGAACCGCCCGAAGTAACGCCGGTGGAGAGGATGTAAGACCAGCCGTAAAAAGCTGGCAACCCTCGTTGAAGTCGGAAGAAGCCGATAGGTCTTTAGCCTAGCGGTGGTTCACGATTGGTAAGAAAACTTACCGGGCAGACTATAGTGTATATTTCGAAATTTTGATTCAGAGGTGATCTGATTTTTGCTTCGATTACACTTTATCATACACAACCAGGCCGGCACAGGTTGCCTTTAGATAACTTGCATAAATATCGCAAACACGTTCCATATTAAGTAAATAATCGATGTATATGGCATTTAGACTTGGATGGGAAAAGTTTTATTTTTTGTTTGCAGAGGGTGGGGATGGGACAAGATATAACCACCAGGTGAACCCAAATAGTAGAACGAGAACAATGGTCTTTACGGTGGATACCCCGGCTTGTCTCCCTTTCTGATATCCGACGACAAACAATTCCACCAGGTGTAGAGCAAAAATGAAGCCGGCAAGGTACCAGAATTTGGTAAAAAACAGTAGGTAAAGCGCAAGGAGCCATAATAAAATAGTGATGATCCGGTTGACCGTAGCCTGAGTTCTTTTATCCATTCATTTCTCCATTGACAAAGAAGTTATCATATTGCTAAATTTTTGACACATAAATACATGCCAGAATACCAGGTACATGGCTGTTTCTTTTGCTGAATTTTTTGAATGCTAGCTGATTTAGTTTATAATAAAACCGAATAAGGTTCGGTTTTATTATAAACTAAAATGAGAAAATATTCAATAGGTCAAGTCTTCATGCTATACGACTTCGTGGCTTCTTCTTTTTCTTGACACCGAGCTTTTTTTGCTGTTTGTGCTTCTATTCTCAGACGACCTGTCAACCTGGGACCAAAGCTCGGGATTTTATGCATGGTGACCACTCCTCCATGCTTCGCAAGAAGGTGAGAGATTGAATATTTAGGAAATAGAGTAGAGAGTATTATTCAAAAAGATAAGATCTGTAGTTTACGAATTGCCTTGCTACTCTGCGAAGTTTTGATGAAAAATTAAAATTGCACAGTGTATAATCATACTGGCTACCGGGTAGGTCCCGGCCTGTTGGGATTTCATCTGGTTGGATGAAACCGGGATCCGGGATACCTATAATCGGATTATCACAGAGGTGATTGGATGGATTTTCCTCCTGAAGCTTTCAATCAATGGGCATCTGGGTATGACCAGGAAACCGCGCAGGAAAATGGATTCCCTTTTGCTGGCTACCAGAATCTATTGAACGCCATTATTGCTCAGGCTAATGCAAAACCCGGAGAAAAGGTATTGGACCTGGGTTGCGGTACCGGTAACCTGGGTGCGCTTTTCTTGCCGTATGATTGCCGGGTATGGGGTAGTGACTTTGCTGCTGAAATGCTGGTCATTGCGCGTAACAAATATCCGAATATTATTTTTGCCGAGCATGACCTACGCCAGCCATTACCACAAGGTTTTCCCCAGCAATATGACGTGATTGTTTCGGCGTATGTCTTTCACCATTTTCCTATCCATGAAAAAATCAACATTATCTCCGGACTGCTGGATCGTCATCTCAAGCCTAATGGACGTCTGTTGATCGGAGACCTGGTGTTTGTTGATCCGGCAGCCCGCGAACAGACCGCAAGCCGTTATGTCGATCAATGGGACGAGGAAGAATATTGGACGCTCTCCGAGGATTTGCCGCTTTTGGCAGAGGCAGGTATTGTTGTTCGAGTTGAGCCGGTATCTTTTTGTGCTTCACTGCTTCACTTCTCTCGGTAAATTTCCTTAGTATTCCAATGATAGTCAAAAAAATTCATGCAGAAAAACGCATTCTCTACTATAATTTACCTGCCCGGTAGATGGTATTGCAGTCCTGTTGAAAGTTTGTCAGGTTTGCACTTTACGTGGGTTGGACACACGGATTACCCATGAGCGATCATGGATGAGAGCACCTAACCGGTAGTAGTATTTCGGGTGGTGAGTTTGTTATGAACATATAAAGAGAACCATGGAAACAGAACAGTATTCATATTTAAACCCAAAAATTGAGATGCGCTCTTTTCCTCAAAAAGGAATGTATGGTTTGTTTGCTTCTGCGTTCATCCCGGCCGGTGAATTGCTCAGCATGTGGGGTGGAAGGGTGCTTACCACCAGTCAATATGATCAATTGCCCCCATTCTTAAAGACACACGGCTTGCAAATAGAAGACGATCTCTTCCAGGTTCCTTTGGTGGAAGGGGACCCGGCCGATTATTTTAACCACTGCTGTGACCCGAACGCCGGATTTGGCAGCCCAATTTCCTTAATTGCTATGCGCGGGATCCAGCCTGGAGAGGAAATTTGTTTTGATTATGCCATGAGCGAAGACAACCACTTTGACGAATTCCCCTGTGGCTGCGGGGCTGCCAACTGCCGTGGACAGGTAACCGGTAAGGATTGGTTGCGCCCCGAATTACAGGAACGCTATTTTGGTTTTTTCTCCCCCTATTTGCAGCGTCGTCTGGAAAAAATGCGCACTGATTAAAAATTGACTGTCTCGCAAGGGATAATTTTTATTCTTCGGATAATTCGTTGCGCAGTTCTGAGTAAAAAGCAAACTGGTTTTTTCCGCGGGTCTTGGCCAGGTACATGGCTGCATCTGCACGCTGGATTAATGTTTCTGTGGAGCCGCCATTCTCGGGGAAAATGGAGATGCCGATGCTCAGATTAACCACAACCTGAAATTCTCCCAGTTCCAATGGGTCACCAAAGGTATCCAACAATTTTTGAGCCACAATCGCAGCATCCTCAGAGAGAGTAATTGTCTCTAGAAAGACAATAAATTCATCACCACCAATTCGAGCGGTGCTGTCACTGGTTCGTACACAGGTTTTGAGCCGGTCGGCAACCTTCATCAATACGCGGTCCCCATTGTTGTGACCATGTTCATCATTGATCCTTTTAAAGCCGTCCAGATCAATAAACAGGATAGCGGCCCGGTGGTTATGGAATATGGCGCGTTCCAGGCGATCGTTCAGTAAGGTTCGGTTAGGTAGTTGGGTCAGGTTGTCGTGAGTGGCTAAAAAGCGCAGGTTCAGTTCGGCTTGTTTCAGATCGTTGATTTCGCGGGTGATACCGATCAGGCCGATGATCTCTCCGGCGTCGTTATGAATGGCTACTTTAGAGGTGGATGTCCAATTGGTGTGCCCATCCGGCAGATTGCGTGATTCAATTTGCCCAATCACCGGGCGTCCGCTTTCCATAATTTCCAGGTCTACGGCCATGGTCTGTCGACCAAATTCCTCGCCAAACATGTCCTTATCGGTCTTTCCGATGGCTTCTTCCATCGAAGGCAGCCCCAGGTCCTGCATCATTTTGCGGTTAATGCGGATCATGCGGCAACTGCGGTCTTTAATATATATACTGTCGGCCACGTTATCAATCAGGATGTTAAAAAAGCGGTGTTCAATATCATAATCTCGTTGGCTTTGTTCATATAGGTAGCGTAATTGAGTCAGTTCGCGCTCATATTCGTTAATCTGCGCCATGCGTTTTTTATATTTTTGGGCTGCCAGAATAAATAAAAATGTAACACCCAGGCCTGTGCCAGAAACGAACCACAGCCATGCACGCCAGTTCCCGCCTGTTTGACAGAGTAACCCGATAGAAAATAACACCACACTGGCGGCTGCCCCCATAAAGAAAAACAGGTTAGCTCGTTGAGAAATAAGATGCTTCATTTGTTGTCTGTTGATTAGCGTGTTAGTATCCACCTGAGAAAACTGGATGCTAATAGTCTAAGTTTATCATAAATATTTTTTCTTCTTATCATTTTTGAGTGTTAGGTGTTGTAACAATGGTCACAAACGATGATTTATTTTTATCAATTAAACTTCAACCGCCATCTCGACAGGATGGCGGTTGATAAGGTGGAGTAGGACCAGCTTGTGTTGGCTTCAAGCCGGGGTTTATGTATTAATAAATACCTTTCGCGTTCATGTAGTCGCTGTATTTAAAATCCTCGCCTTGAACATGGTTCAATAACCAATCCTTCAGAAAGCTCATCACTTCCATGGAAAGAGTCAACGATCCTTCCCTGTTCTTTTTTTGCAAATTTTCCACCTGTTTAATCAGGTTTTTATGGATTTGTTTGTGGGCGGCTAAATCAGGATATACAGATTGAGTCAGCATGATTTCTTCATGAGCAAAATGGGTGCGGGTGTACGCCACTAATCCATCCAGAATCTCACTTACTTTAATTTTACCTTGTCCATTGCGCATGGCTTCATGCAGGTCATTGATCAGGTTTACCAGAACAAGATGTTCTTTATCAATTTCTGCTATTTTGACAGAGTATTTTTGATCCCATTGAATTAATGCCATTGAACCACTCCTAATCGATTTATTTCTCTTGTAGTATAGCGGAGAAAATGACGATTTCGCCTTTTCTTTACAGAGAATTAATATAAAAAATAGGTAAATACGTTGAAGAGAAATAAGGGATTAGAAAACAGGATTAAGTGACCCGTCCGGATAAACGTTTACAGATAGAAACAGGAATCCAGGGTTTGATTACCGGATATTTTCGTAGGCCAAAATCCGCTAAAATAGATTCGTTTATCTCTTTCACTGCCGTTTTTGCACTTGCCAGACCCACACAAACAGGCCAGCGCCACCCAGTACGAGGACAACCACGAAACCTGTCAGTGTCTGTACCAATGGATTTGGTTGATTTTGACTTTCTTCTACAGTTGCTGTGATGGTTGGGGTGAGTGTGAGGGTGTTTTTACGGGTTGGGTAAGGGTAACGGGTATTGGTTGCAGTTTCAGTTGGTGTCTGGGTAATGGTGGGTGTGATACTGGGGGGTAAAGAGGGTGTAAATGTATGGGTAGGTGTGTTGGTAAAAAATGAAAATGGTGATGTCTTTGTGCTGGTTGGAGTCACGGAGCGGGTGAGCACTGAAATAGTTGCGGTGCGCGTCATTGTCTGGGCAGGAGTGCCAGGGGTTAAAGTTGGAAGTGTGCCTGTTATCGACGGCGTGACAGTGAGTGTACTCGTGATAGTGGGCACAACCACAGCCGCCGAAATAGGGCCAAAAAAATCCAAGGTATTGTTGTTATCAACCGACTCTAATTTATAGAAATAGGTATTCTCGGTCACCACATTCGTATCGTGAAATTGATACTCCGCACCATCTGTGGCGCTGCCTTCAGGAGGAATAATTTCGCTTATCCGGGTGTAAGTGCCGGATTCGCTGTTACTTCGATTTATATAAAATCCGAGTATATCAACTTCAGAGGTTGTTTCCCACTCTATCAATATTTCCGCAGCAGCCGGAAAGGCCTCAAAACGGGATAGGGTAACGGCTGCGCTCACCACCGGAATCGATTGCAAGACCAACACAAATACAGCGCAGAATAAAAAGATGGCCACCCGTAAAAGACGAAGCCTCATCGTATTTTTTCTGACTCCAGGAATTTATTTTTTGTCATCTCAGCCTCTCACCGGAACACGATAAACTTACTGGTAAAGAAGTTCCAAAGCATTGTGATGGCAGTTGCCAGTAGTAACCCGCCCCATTCCGGCAGCAGGAGCTGGTGCACGGACAGGGCCATGATACCGCTATTAACGCCAACGGCTAATAGATTGATGCCGAAAAACAGAAAAAAACGCCCGGGTGATTTTTGCTGGCTGTGGAAAGTGAAATTTCGGTTCCAGAAGAAGCTGTTGATCACCCCCAAAGTGTAGGAAATGGCTTTGGCTGTTACCGGCGCACCCGCCAGAATGACCGTACCCCGTGTAAGCAGCCAGTATGTCCCCAGATCAACACCAGTGTTTAGCGCGCCAACCAGCCCAAACTTAACCGCCTGATGAAACCATGCTGGCAGTCTGAACCATCGTTCCGCAAGTTGCGGAAATCGCTGAATAAACCATGTTGGTAAAAGAGTGGGTGGGTTTAATTCGTTCATTGTTGTTCGTTCGATATCATACAACCTTTCGATGCTTAAGTCCAATTGAATTTTTTCTTGTGCCTCATTTTATTTTCGTAAGACAGATTTTGTATATATGTTATTGAATAAGTGTAAAGACTACTTGACAAAAAGGCTCGACTACTTTACAATACCTGTCAAGTAGTCTTTACAATCTTAGGAGGTATGAAATGAATGAATCCAATACAACTCTTGCAAAAATCCGGCCGGTAGCTTTATTTTTTACCGTCGGAACTTCACTTGGTATTATCTTACAGCGTTTTGCTCATTGGGAATGGGCGCTGATAATCTGCGTTGCGATTAGCCTGGTCTTAGGAATGGTCTTCAGTTTTCTTGGTATTGGTACCCACCCCGTAAAATTCGGAATGAAAATTCCCCTTAAAAGATTCCTAATCCTGATAGTCGCCATGCTGCTTCAACTCGGAGTGCTGACCACAATATCCGTGTTTTTGGAAGGTGTCTTTCAGACGCCTTGGTTATATGTCGCTTTAGGAGTGTCTCTGCTTTCGGGTGGGTTCTTTGTGTATGCAATGTTAGGTTTGATAAACAATCTGGATGAGATGCAATCACGCATTCAGGCTCGCGGTATCACCTTTGCCTTCATTACAAGTATCGTTGCTGCTATGACTTATGGACTCTTTGAATTGGTCGGTGCACCCCATTTTAATACCTTCCTGTTTGTCCCGGTGATGGTCTTCTTCTGGCTGATTGGCAAACTAGTCGCGATGAAAAAATTCCAATGAACAACCGCCTGAAAGTGGCGCGTGCAGAACGTAACTGGTCGCAGGGAGACCTGGCCGACCGGTTGGATGTCTCACGCCAGACGATTAATGCCATCGAAACTGGTAAGTATGATCCCAGCCTGCCGCTGGCCTTCAAGATTGCTTACCTGCTGGATTGCCACATCGAAGACATTTTTCAGCCGGATGCCATCGAACTGGAGCAAATCCGTCGCCAATTGGATAAATCCTGATATGAAGAACCAGTATTTTGGCGATATCAACGATTATCGGAAGTACCATTTACTGCGATTGTTGACTGGGGAGGGTGGGCTTACTTTGGGCATCTGTTGGATGTTGACTCAGGATGATGGCCGCACTGACGGTAAATTTATCCAATACCTCAAAACACCGGAGACTCGCCGCACATACGACCCGCCATTATATGATTTCCTACAACAAACACTGCTGATTGAAAAAACCCGCGCAGTACAGGCCATTCAATCCAGCTCGATCATCACTGCAACCTGGTGGGACCGTTTGTTGCTGGATGATAGCACGGCCCGCAAAATCTATTTTGCAGACATGTACCAGGCATTTACCGGTCAGGATTTGCTATTCTTTGACCCGGATAATGGCATCGAGGTGAAATCAAGACCTCCCGGAAAAAAAGATTCGTCCAAATATATTTACTGGCATGAACTGCGCAGCGCATGGTTTAAGAATTTTTCCTTGTTAGTTTACCAGCACTTTCCTCGCGTAAATCGCCGGGACTTTTTGGAAAGGATGGTGTGTCAAATCAAAGAGAAACTGCCCGGCAGCGTGATTGAATGTTTTCAAACCTCTTACATGGTTTATTTTCTTGTGGTCCAACCGCGCCACCAGGAAGAAATTAAAAACTGTATTCATCGCATTAATCAGGCCTGGAATTTATAGTTACCCGGGCTAATCTTGATAGTGGTAATTTACATCAAGGTAAAAAGCGCTTCGCGGCATAGCGTCTTCGTGTGATCTAATCTCCCTTATCTCTTTTCACCCACAAATCTCGCAAACACCTCATTAAACGCCTCCGGTTGTTCCATGTTGGCGCAATGCCCGGCATTTTCGATAATGACCAACGCTGCCTTTGGCTCGATCTTCACCCATTCTTTCCCGTGCTCCAGTGCGATGGGTAAATCATGGTCGCCATACACAATCAGCAGGGGATAGTTAACCGCTGCTTCATTGTCAATAAATATTTTCCTCATACCTTGTAAATACAAAAAGGTTTTGCGCGTAATTTTCTGGCTGTAATCCAGCATGCGTTGGTAAGCCTGCGGCAAATAGGTGGATTGCCGTGAGACGTACTCCCGGAAACTTTTCATGTCAAACAAAACCTTAAACAACCAGGAAAATATCTCTTTATTCTGAGTTTTCATTAAGTCTTTGTTGTTTTTGTGGATGCTGTACCCGCCGACCACCGTGACCGATTTTGTTCGCAGGGGATATTGGTACGCAAACCCCTGCACAATCAATGATCCCAGAGAGACCCCCAGCAAGTGTGCACTTTTAATCTGGGATTGATCCAAAATGGCGTTAATTTGAGCTATCGTTGCATCTACCTTATCGTTGGTTTTCTCCGGTTGGGTCATCCCATGCCCGAGCATATCCGGTGCGATCAGGTAATAATCTGTGCTGAGCGTTTTCAACTGGTCATCAAAAGCGTGGTGATTGCCAAAAGCCGGATGCAAACAGACAATGCACGGGTTGGAGGGGTCGCCGGCGGTCTGGTATGCGACGTCATAATTTTTGAAGCGTATGCTTTCCATTTTAATATTTTCCTGTCTCTAGTTTTACAAATAAATTTTCATACCATGCAATTTCGAAGGCCATTTGTTGGATGCCATAATCCAGTGAAGCCAACTGAAAGGCAACCAGGTCTCTTTTGTCTTCAAAATGAGGCGGGATCGTGATCGATTGCTGATAGCCGAGCATTTCATCGTATTCAACCTTCAGGCGCGCAATGTACCCGCTCAACAATTCAATGCGCTGCGCATTGTTGATAAATCCAAAGAAGAAAACCCGCAGCAAGGCATCGTTGTTAAATTTATTAACGATAATTTCTTCCCTCATCCAGGCATAAAAAGAGCTTCGCCCTGTCTCGGTAAGGGAGTATTCTTTCTTGTTACGCCCGTTTTCCACTTTTTCGGTGAAAGTAATCAACCCACCCTCCAGCAGCTTTTTAATCGCCGCCTGAATCGCCCCAAAACTGGCCGAAAAGAACGGGGATATTTTCCTGTCCAGTGTGCTCTTGATATCATAAATTGTCAGTGCCCGGATCATCAATAAACCCAAAATAAGATTTGCCATGCAGTTCACCATATTCCCGAAAGCTATATTACTAATAGTAATATAATCAAGTCGGTCTGTCAAGAGATTCAATAGCCTCCACTAGAATTATTGGCTTTTAAGAAACATCCAATATTCATCCAGGTTCTTCCCATTGAACAAGGCTAGGGAACTGCACTTTGCTATTCCTACTATCCACCGGGGGAGCACCTACCTGACCACTTGACGGGTCTTTCCTCAAAACGCCTCCGCATCCCTTGACGCTCTTTTCCAGCCTTGCTATACTCTGCAATGTAAAATAAAAAAATTAGAAAGGCTTGTTGGTGTTTTTTGTCTACTGTAAAGGCTTCGGTGTTTGTCAGAAATTGAATCGCATGCGCACACCTTAATCGGTTGCTGACGGTTCATCCATCCATATCGTAAGTTGGTCGCTTCCTGCAATGAAGGGATATGTAGCGCCCGCCTGATCCAAGGTCTGTTTCCGACCCCACTGGATAGTCAATAGATATGGCTGCTGAACAATCGGGTATCACAACCACGGGTATGTACATGCGCCCGTGGTTTTTTATTGTCCCAGCGGATCCACCGGGTATGCCAACACACACTGTGAAGCAACAACCCTGAACTCCCATTACAATTTTCACCAGCCACGGGCTAAACACCGTGGCTGGTTTCGTTTAAGTGGCTATTTAGCCTATAGAGAACATCAACAATGAGTAAAAATTTAAACAATACTGAATATCAGGGTACGATCACTTTTAAGACAACCGGGTTATACCATGTGTACCTGCAAGGCCGTGAGCTGCCCTGTACGCTTTCCAGGCAGTTATATCCCGGGAACAATGGATCAAAGACCCCCCAGCGTACCGGGTTGGATCCAGTGGTGGGGGACCGTGTGCAGGTTAGCTGTAATCAAGCTGAACAAGGTGTCATCACGGCCATTTTGCCGCGTGAGAATCAGCTTTCGCGCCGTGCGGCTTCACCTAAACCGGGTGGCTACGCTGGCGAGCAGGTAATTGCCGCTAATGTCGATCAGGTAGTACCGGTGTTTGCTATCGCTCAGCCCATCCCCAAGTGGAACCTGCTGGATCGCTATCTGGCTCTGGCAGAATCCGCCGGTCTGCCGGCGTTGATTTGTATAACCAAGAGTGATCTGATCCCGCAGTTGGATACACAAGAACGCGAAGAATTGCAAGACGCCATCGAAACCTACCGGCGTATCGGTTACCCGGTCCACCTCACCAGTAGCGAAAATGGGGAAGGCTTGGATAATTTTCGCCAGGCCCTCCAGGGTAAGATTTCGGTCTTTCTGGGAAAATCAGGTGTAGGCAAGACTTCGCTGTTAAATGCCATCCAGCCCGGTTTAGGGTTGCGCGTGGGCATCGTCAGCGCATTCACTGGCAAAGGCAAACACACAACCACTGCCATGCAGCTATTGCCGCTGGATGACACCACTCACATCATTGATACCCCAGGCACGCGTGAATTTGGTCTGTGGGATCTGGACCCGGATGAATTGGAAGCATTTTTCCCCGAGTTTGCCCCATTTTTAGGGCACTGTAAATTCCGTGCCGGTTGCAAACACGAGGAAGAACCCGGTTGCGCCGTACGTAAAGCGGTCATGGAAGGCCATATCCATCCGCGCCGCTATCAAAGTTATATTCGCTTAAAAGAGGACGGCCTGCAATGAGAAACGCAGCAGATACAACTTTTGAAAAAACACGCACGAAAAGCACTTCGTATAGCCGGAATTCTGGCCGTAAGATGTACCAGACTGACTTATACCAGCAGGTGATTGGCTTTACCTGTGCGCATTGTAAAATCTATATCAGTTCAGATTTCCTGCTCTCCGGGGTGCAGAATCGCAACCATTGTCCATACTGTCTGTGGTCAAAGCATGTCGATCTGCATCAATCCGGCGACCGGTTATGCGCTTGCAAAGCCCCAATGTGTCCGGTGGGGTTGGCCTTTAAACGTACCCGCAACAAATATGGTAGCGGACAGGGTGAGTTGATGATTATCCATCGCTGCACCGATTGCGGTGGAGTCTCCATCAACCGCATCGCCGCCGATGATGACAACGAAAAACTGCTCCGTTTATTTGACTCATCCCTGCACCTGGATGCCGCTTTCCGCACGCAGCTAAAACTGGAAGGCATCCAAACTGTGCATACCGAAGATCTCCCACTGGTGCGCGCCCGCTTGTTTGGTCATGAGTGATAGTAATTCCCTGCTTGGCCCAGCCTTACACATTAATAATGCTACAAAATAGGTAAACAATATAATAAAAACACAATTTCCTGCATTAAAAGACGTGAACAGGTTTTGATTATTGGGAAGATATAGGTGGTAGCAATGGACTTGATATGTGACGAAAGACCCTCAGACTCGCCGCTGGTTGAAACAATTTGGCGCAGTCAAAGTGATCAGGCTAATCCATTTATCTCTATAGCCGATGGTCGCTTTTCAATGGTTATAACTAAATATAGAGAAAAATTAACCTTTACCGTGCGCGGGCCAGAGACAAAGGCTACTCCTGCAATCGGTTTAACCTGCGCAGAGTATTTTGGAATCCGTTTTAGACCCGGTGTATTTATGCCGGCTCTTCCTCCAAAAATGCTTATGGATCGAAACGATCAGAATCCGCCAGAGGCCGGGCGCAATGCTTTCTGGCTCGATGGCTCGGTATGGCAAATTCCGAATTATGAAAATGTTGACATCTTTGTGGATTGGTTGGCCAGGGAAGGTTTGTTAGTTTATGACCCTCTTGTGAAGACTGTCTTAAACGGCGAACCCACGGATTTGTCAATACGCTCTGTGCAGCGTCGATTCTTGCAGGCAACCGGTATAACTCAGAATAGTTTTCATCAAATTGAACGGGCTCGTTATGCGACCATGCTCTTAAAACAAGGGTTTTCCATCCAGGATGCGATCTATTACGCTGGCTATTTTGACCAGTCGCATATGACACGATCGATGAAATATTTTATTGGGCTGACACCTTCTCAAATCCTGGATCAAGGTAGGGAAGCCCCTCTGTCGTTTTTGTACAAGACAATTCCGTTTGCCAAGGTTAAAATAAACCAAAAAGAAGATAATTATGAGAAAATTAGTCATATCTGAATTTATAACCTTGGATGGCATTATGGAGATGACTGCAAAATGGTCATTCCTGTTTCAAAATGAAGAGACCGTCACTTTCAAACTCGATGAACCCTTGAATACTGATTCACCGCTGCTCGGAAAAGCGACCTATCAAATTTTTGCGAAGAGCTGGACTTCTCGCACAGGAGATTTTGCGGATCGGATGAACAAAATACCCAAGTACGTTGTTTCAACTACCCTAAACAGCTTCCATGGAACAATTCAAAACAGATCAAAGAAAATATTGTTGAGGAAATTTCCAAATAGTTTGTAGTTTCAGAAACAAAAAATTTAAAAGGAGATAACATGAATAAGACAACTTCAAAAGACGGTACTCAGATTGCATACGAAAAAAAAGGCTACGGGCCGGCCTTAATTCTGGTGGACGGCGCGCTGTGTTATCGTTCCTTCGGGCCAATGTCTGCCTTGGCGGAACTTCTCGCACCACATTTTACGGTGTACAACTACGACCGTCGCGGGCGCGGCGATAGCAGCAATTCGAAACCTTACACTATCGAGCGTGAGGTTGAAGATATAGAAGCGCTGCTCAATGAAACCAGCGGAGCGGCATTTATTTTTGGTACTTCTTCTGGCGCATGTCTCGCACTTGAGGCGGCGCTCAGGCTGGGCGATAAGATCAAGAAGCTGGCAATGTACGAGCCGCCTTATAATTCCGAAGAATCTGCCAGAAAACGATACAGGGAATACCAAAAAAATCTTAAAGAGTTGCTGGCGGACGGCAAGAATGGAGATGCTGTCGTACTGTTTATGCAGTTTGTCGGTACACCTGCCGACATGGTGGATGGAATGCGTAATGCGCCAGTTTGGCCGATGTTTGAAGCCGTGGCGCCTACCCTGGCTTATGATGCCGCCCTATTGGGTGAAGATGCCTCAGTGCCGGTCGATCGGGCAGCCGCTGTCAATGTACCTGCACTCGTCATTGACGGCGGTGCCAGTTTTGCAATGATCCCATTCATGAAAGAAACAGCTTACGTATTGGCAAAGACCATCCCTCAGGCAAAGCATCTTACCCTGCAAGACCAGACGCACGATGTTAACTTAGAGGTTCTTGCTCCGGTACTGGTTGATTTCTTTGCAAAATAACTACAACCCAGCCGGTGGGTGAAATGCTCTGGTCACCCACCGGCTCATTTTCGATCGTAATACCGCTTTCCTGATTATCCACAGGGTTTAGATTATGCGGGGGATATCACACTAAGCAAAGTTGGATTTACAACAGTTGATTAAAAGCACAAAAAATTTGTTATAATAACAAAAATGTAAATTATATAGTACAAAATCAGTATCTTTTAATTGATTGAGGGCAAGGGTGTTTTGGACGGGCATATTGCCCGTCCAAAACACCCCCCAACCCCATATTATTGAGATGATCCCAAAATCGTTGCAATTATTTTTAATGGCTGATGATAAAATCATTCTGTGTTGTGTGATTAAGCTACCATAAAAATCCTTCGCTAGGCGTTTAGAGAATTATTGGAAGGCGATAATGAAAAAAATTATGTTCGAAGATCTGCAAATAAAAATTGATCAGCATGCCGCATATCTCTCCGGAGCAGCCGATGGCATTCGCTTGGATCTGCAAGGCTATGATCTTTTCGGTTACGATTTATCTGGTGTCGACATGAAGGATGCCCAAATGACCAACGCTGTCCTCAAACGTACTATCCTGTGGAATATCAATTTGGAAGGGGCCGTCCTGACTGGAGTTAATTTCAAACATTCTGTAATGGATGGCGCGATTCTTAAGAACTGTAGATTGGAAGGTGCTAGCTTCAAGGGAGTCAACCTGGAAAACGCAGACTTGCGCGGAGCCAACCTGACTAACGCGGATATGGAGGATGTTTCTATGCGTAACGCTGCCTATGATCAAAACACCATCCTGCCGCAAGGCTTCGATCCTGTTTCTGCTGGGATGCGTTTTTTTGAAGATTAGAAACCAATTTGAGCAATATTCCATTGTGTGAGGGGTTTATTCACAAGGGAATATGGTTTGTTTCTCCTGAATATCTATTCAGGCTGCCAATCAAATTGAATCCAGCAACCTGTACGTTTTCTTCACCATGCTTATTTCAAAGCATTCAGGTATAGGAATGGTATCAACAGGTGCTTGTATATCAGGTTTACCTCACTCTAGCCCAATTTCAAAAAGCATGCGCCATTTTGGATCATAAGACAACCTTACAGCGGATAGATTGGTTAATTAATCCGTTTCCCGATCAGGATGAAACTCAAAGGTATGCCAGCCTTCATGGTTTCGATCTGGTGATGACCAGCAGAAATATCAATTTCATACTCAGAAAAATGCTCAACACGGATCCGATTGTTGATCATACCCATAAGGATATTGGAGATCGTGTGTATAAACCAGTATTGCGTAGTAGCTGCATCGTATTCTGAATTTCCCACATAATCCAGACCACCCTTTTCAATATAGGGTTCTTCCTTAAAATAGGGCTCGATAATCCGCAAAGTGTCAGATGTCTTGCTGTTATCGAAAGGCAGCATCTCTGAAAAAGGATGAATCTCGTGAATAAAGATCACTCCGTCTTTAGTTAATAACGCTGCTGCTTTTTCAAATAAGAATCTAAGGTCAGGCATCCAACCCAGGCATCCGGCACTGATGTACACAATGTCAAATCGATTGGAGTACACGGCATCAATTTCATAAATATCCGACCGTACAAATTGGCAATCGATTCCGCAAAGGGTGGCTCGCTCACTGGCTTCCTTAATGGCTTCGTCAGAGATATCAAACCCAACACACGTATCGGCGCCCAGGTTTTTTAGCGACATGAGTTCAACGCCATTGTTACAGCATAAATGGGCAACGTTTTTCCCTTTGAGCCCTATCTGTAGTAGCAATTTAACTTCATGATCGGCCAAGCTTACATAACTTGGTTGGGAAAATAGGGTGTCCCATTTTTCTTTGGCTGCCAGCTGGTGCTTTGGCATGACTTCATTCCATGCCGCACGATTGGCTTCAGTATATCGTTTGAGTTCCGGTTGTAACATTTGCATCCTCCTCTATTAGTATAGTGTAAGAATACTCATCCGGAAACGTTTTGGAGGATCCGAAGGGTTTAAATTGTACCTATACAAAATTTTCTGCCAGGGGACTAAATGATCTTTTTCTTACGGGCAAAGATCATCACCTGGCGCACTTACCAGGGGTAAATACGATTTCTGATCCAGCCCGGGTGGGATTACAACCGGTTCCTGATAAGCGTTTACCATGAAGTTTAATGGTTCATATCCGGTATAATCCGGGAATATCTGGTCGATATTGGGATTACCCAAACGACGGGTGATGATCTCGCTTAAAACGCGCCGGAAATCGGTAGTAATTCTCACATCTGCGCCGTCATAAAGCTGATCATTGCGCAACCCCGGCCATTGTCCGTAAAATTTACCGCCCTTTACACTTCCACCCAATACCAGCATAACGTTCCCATGTCCGTGATCTGTGCCGTGGTTAGCATTTTCTTTCAACCGCCGGCCAAATTCGCTCATGACCACCACGGTGGTACGCTGCATAAAATTCGCATCGCATCCTCCGTTTAAATCCGTATAAAATGCTGCCAAACCTTCGGCCAATGGGCTGAGCAGATTCGTCGCAAAATAACCGCCGCCGTCGTCGCCTTGGTTTTCGTGGGTATCCCACCCACCCAGATCAACGGTTGCCACTTGCATTCCAACCTGCATCTTGATCAGCTGAGCAATAGCTTGCAGGTTATCGCCAAATGAACCATTGGGGTAAGCCGCTCCATTGGCAGGGACGTAATCACCGGGATCTGTACTTTCAATCAGATCCACCATATCCAGAGTTTCCGTTCCGGCAATTTCCAGCCAGGAAGGGCCGTTATACAGGTCACGTAAGGCAGCACGTTGCAGTTCTTCAAATTCCCAGTTACCGTACAAACGAAAACCAGATGGATCGTTCATTGAAACTGCGTCGTTTGTTCCCAGGAGCGACATAGCTTGCGAGCCGCCCGCCGAAAGGGCTGGAAATAACATCGTCGGTGGTAGATTGGGTGCTGTCTGGAGATGCCGTGTCAGCCAACCGGTACCAATCGTCTTTTGCCCGGGTGTGCCCAGTTCAATAAACTGCATTGCGTCAAAATGGCTGCGTGTATCATAATCCAGGCCGACTCCTTGAATGATCGCCAGTTTTCCGACCTGGTAAAATTGGGTCAAAGGCGCCATGCTGGGATGTAGCCCAAATTGTCCATTCAGATTAATGGCTGCTGTTTCGCCGCTGGTGGGGATCTGGATATTCGGTCTCTCCAATTCATAAATTCCGCGGTCCTCCCCGGATATCGGTGGAATAATGTTCAATGCGTCCCATCCTCCACGCAGAAAGAGGACTACCAATCTATCCGTATCCGCAAGGCTGTTACCCGTGGGTGCAGCAAATGCAAGGTTGGTTATTCGCGATCCAGCGTAAGCAGCAATTGCACTGCAGCAGCCTACCAGAAATGAACGCCGGCTGATGGAAGAAGGCATAAGATATCTCCTTTAACGATATTGGAAATCGGCAGCCATGAGTAATAATGCCACCATGCGCTGCAATCGATCTGCAATGAATGTGTTGTTCAAAACCGCACTTGAAGAATAAGGCCCGCGCATGAAATCAACCACACGGGTGCGTTGTGCGCTTGAGAACATTGATCTGCCTAAGATTCGTGTAATCCAATAATCTACAATTGTATTCGCAGTGTTATAACCGGCTGGCATTTGTGCACCAAGGTTCATGGTAGTAAGGTCGATACTGTTCTCTGTTAAAGAGAGTGCTATTTGCCAGCGTTTGAGCATAGACGTGGAATTTGTCCAATCTTCTTTAATATCTGAATATCCATTGGGTGGGCGGTGTTCAAACAGTGTCTGGTTCATATCATCGTAGTTCCAGTAGAAATCATCCGAGGGGCTGAATTCTGCATTGGTAGCTCGCAGCATGGCCACGGTCACCTCAAAGGGGCGGCGTATCTTCTCCCCCCAGGTAGTTTGGAATGCTTCTGAAAGCAAAATCACGCGTATCACACGTTTGATCTGGTCAGCTGAACCTGTGTGCGCCAAAAATTCTGAGCTGGCAGCATCCACCACTTCTTCAGGCGGGCTATCGGAAATAAAGTGCCGGCAAAGCTTGTGGCTGATAAACCGGGCTGTGCCGGGGTGAGTAGCCAGCAAATCCAGGACGGTCCGTCCATCAGCCATAGCCGCGCCGTTGGCGGGAAAGAAACGACCCAGAATAGTTTTTTGAAAGCGGTCATGCCAGGTATCGTAATACATGAATTCCCCGGTGTTGGTTGTCAGCGGCCACTGACCATCGTTCACTCGCCAACCCGTGAAACAGCGTGTCGCTTCGTATACATCCGCATCCACATACCCTATCGGCGCATCCGGATAGCCAGGCACGGAGTTTTGCGGGGCAACTCCCAGGTAGTTTTCCGCGCCCAGCGTGTGTAGTTCAAATAACTCGCGTGCCCAATTTTCGTTTGGACCACCGGAATTATTGATGTAATTATCCAGGTAAAACAACATGGCCGGGCTGGTGGCTACAGCTTCCAGCAATTGGCGGAAGTTTCCCAAAGCATTGGTGCGGATCACATCCCGGTCGTAATGTGCCCAGGTTGGGCCGGCATAAGCATAATCCCAGGCATAGATATTGAAATGATTATGCCAGAAATTAACCATCACCTCAAACAACTGCCGGCGGCTGTAAACTGCGCGGATAAATGCAGCACTGCGAACATCTTTCACGGGTTTTACTCGGTCTGCCCCGGATGTCTTTTTGTAATCATTCCAGAGTTGGGTTAGCGATTTGTTCAAAGAAGGTAAATTCGCCGCGGCGACCCGATTATTACAATCCGTATCATCAATTGTTTGGGGCGTTAGTTGCCAGTCGACAAAGGCCGCTAATTTTTCACTGGCCGTAGATCCGGCAAAAGCGTTAAACGTGCCAAAATCGAATGACCCTGGACGAGTGCCGTATGCCATGCGGGATAAAGCAATGACGGAAAGTGGGGGCAGTGGTAAGGGTTCTTGAGGTAGGGCAGTCGTCAACCCCTCCAATGGCCGGATGGATTTGGCCAAAACATCCGCAGCCGGCCCTCCCAACAATGCCGCCGAAGCCAGCCCAAAGGCTTTCAGTGCGCTGCGGCGGTCCAAAGTAGAAGAAGAATTAATTTCGTCCATTGGTCTCTCTCTTTCACGAAAACCATTCGTCTCACCATCCTTAGGTGAAAAAGGTGCAGTTCCCAGACTCACTTTCATATTCAGTGCATCGTAAGGGAATATACGCAATAATTAAGCTGAAGAGTATGCGTAAGTAACCTTATATTAAGTTAATCGGTAAATAATGTCAACCATACCGTATTTAGATTTTTGGAAACTTGCCTATGTTAGGCGAGTAAAATCTCGCATTGTAACCCATCAACCCAAAGTCCTTGCGAAGTGCACGGAACGAAGTGATGTGCCGAAGCACTCCGAGCGTAGCGAAGGAGCTGACCTCTGCCCAGCGAAGTCCCCTGAGCGCTGCG
>PHBZ01000013.1 GCA_002840755.1 Chloroflexi bacterium HGW-Chloroflexi-10
CTACCCTTTCCGGTGAGATCGACTGCTTTTGTTTCTCGCAGCGGTCAGTATTTTATACCCCAGTACCTTTCCTGTCAAGCGATCAGGTAATATTGGTTTTAAGTCGTCTTTTAGCTGGTCTAAATCTAAAAAAATCTTCCAATTTACGTGAAATCGGTAACGGGTAACGAGTAATGAGGTGACGTTCACTCCTCATTACTCGTTACCCGTTTTTATTACTTGGTGCTATTTTCCCCCAAACAAAATGCGCTCCTGGCGATATAAACGTATTGCGATCCAAATCAAAATACCCGAAAGGAACAGAGTTGCCAGTGTAGATACCAACACATTCAATGCCATCACATTTTCACCGCGCATTAACTGGTTGATCAATATCTGCTGCCCAAAAGTTGGAATGAGCATGGTTGCCATGCTGGGTTTTACCGGCAGGAAAGCCAGGCCAATTCCGGGAATGGCTGGAATTAACGGCAGGAAAGAGACATAAGTCTGCGCTTCTTTAAAACTGCGGGTAAATGTAGCCACTACCATTTGCAACGCTGAGGCCAACACCACCATCGGTAAAGACAACAGGAATATCTGAAACAGGGCTACCGGATTTAAGGTTAGCTGCATACCAATATAATCTTCCACCGGGAAGAGATTGAAAGCTGCGTAAAAAGCCAGCAGCGTGACAGCCAGTGCGAACAACGCAAAGGGAATGGAAGCCAGCAGTTTGCCCCACACAAATTCAGCCCGGGTGATGGGGTTGATTAGCAACGGTTCCAGAGAGCCGCGTTCCCGTTCTCCAGCGGTGGTATCAATCACTACATACATCCCGCCCACAAAGATAACCAAAATAATGAAGTATGGCATCATATTCAGGAAGATTGTCACCTGACTCTGCGGAGTGGCCACATCCACCCGTTCCAATGCCAGCGGCTGGGTGATGGCCGGGTTAATCCCTCGTGCCAGCAAACGCTGTGCTCCTGTTTGAGCAGCATATCCCTGTACCAGTTCTCTCACCCTCGAAACACGCGCACTGGCAGATTGGCGCGAGGAATCGATAACAATCTGCACGGTTGCGGGAGTACCGGCACGAAAATCCTCTCCATAACCCTCTGGAATCATCAGAACTACATCCAGATCCCCGTTGCGCACGGCTTCCTGCGGGTCTGCCGGCGCCGGTAATATATTTACGCCATTCTGTTCTAAAAACAAAATAAAGGAAGGGGCATTCTCTGAACCCAGTACTGCCAAATCAATATTGCTCTCCTGAATATCCTTGAAAATCGACTGTCCCAATACAACAATCATTAACAGAATCAATACCGGGCCAATCAAAGAACTGCCTAATGCACTGTAAATAGAACGTTGATCGCGCATATTATCGCGCACTTCTTTCTGAAAAACGACCCAAACTCTTTGAAAGCGGTTCATGCGCGCACCAACCCTTCTTCCGTGCCAAGCGCAGCAACAAAGGCATCTTCCAGATTCTCTTTGCCGGTCTGCCGCTGGATGGCTTGCGGTGAACCGCTGCTTACCACCCGTCCCTGATTAATAATCACCACATGGTCGCACAAGGCGGACACTTCCTGCATGATGTGGCTGGAGAACAAGACACAGCGGCCTTCATCTCGCAGGCGCCGGATAAATGTACGCATTGCGCGGGTACTCATAACGTCCAGACCATTAGTCGGTTCATCCAAGAGAATATTTTTGGGATTATGCACCAATGCGCGGGCAATGGCTACCTTTACTCGTTGACCGGAGGAGAAACCTTCGGTACGACGCTGTTCAAATTCCTGCATATCCAGCATTTGCACCAATTTATCGATCTGTTCTTCCAGAGACTCCCCTTTCAAACCCTGCATTCTTCCATAATAACGGATATTCTCGCGGGCAGTCAGACGCGGGTATAAACCATGGTTATCCGGAAGAACGCCAATCCGGCGTTGTATTTCCAATGTGTCTTTCATCGTATCAAAACCATCTACCATAGCACTCCCGTGCTGCGGCTGCATAACCGTATATAGAATCCGCAGTGTGGTGGTCTTGCCAGCGCCATTTGGCCCCAACAATCCGGTAATTTGTCCATCTGCCGCGTTGAAACTGACATCCTCCACGGCTACAACATTTCCAAATGTTTTGTGAATTTGTTTTACTTCTATCATGGTGTTGGTCCATTAAAATCTACAAAGAATGGTGCAGGCTGAATGGCATTAACACAATTGCCGTCCAGATTTTCTAAACTGCCGTCCTGAACAAACTGGTACATCAAGTCCGGGATGCAACCCCGCAGCACAACATTATGCCCCTGACCAGGTGCTACCAAAGCCAGACTGTTCGCCAAAAAAGCGGCGACTTCTTCGGCATTTTCCGGCGGGGTTACCGGATCATCCTCTCCCGATAACAGCAGCACCGGCACATCCGATTGAACCGGGTTCTTGAAATCAGCATCCACACCCAATGTTGGCCACAAGTCACATACTTCTTCCAGATTACTGATTTGCAAATCCCCATAATAGGTATCATTGGTTTTCACTGTATGATCTATGTCCTTCATAAAAGGTGTATCTTCACTGCATAAAACCGAGTTTCCCATCCCGCCACTGATACTGGAAGTCAGCGAACCAACTGCTATGCGGTATTGAGCTGCCAATGGTGAAAAATCCTGTTGCTCGTAAGCTGTGTGAATCAGTAATGGCATAAATGCCACCGATTCGGGCGCGTAACTTAATAATCGAATGGTAATGACAAACTGCTCCAGATTAAACTCACCGGTATCCTTTTCTCCAGTGAGTGGATCGGGTAACGTAATCTGCGCCGGTGATTCACGCAGTTTCTCCAGCAAGGCGTCAAATTCAGCAGCAACCTGTGGAAAATTGGCAAAACAGATACTGTCCTGCTGACAACGCGCAAACATATTATCCAAAGCACGCTGTGCATCCCTGGCTACATCAATTCCGAGGGCTTCATCCTGCGGCACCACGCCATCCAGCACTACACTGCGTACCCGTTCAGGAAAATATTTTAAATAGGTCTGTGCAGCACGAGTGCCGTACGAAACACCATAGAGATTGATTTGTTCATATCCCAATGCTTCGCGCACTGCATCAAGATCCTGCATGGCAAATGTGGTGGTATAAAAACGCGGGTCGCCATCCATCTGCTCCAGACAGTCTTTAACATAATCCGCAATGTCAGCTTCTTCTGCTTGTTCTTCTTCTGGTTCTTTACAGGTTAAAGGATTCGAAGCGCCGGTTCCGCGCTGGTCCACCAGTACAATATCCCGTTTTTGATTAATACGATAAAACGCACCGGAAAGACTTAAATAACTTTCTGTCGCAGCTTGTCCTGGACCACCTGTCAGGAAAAATATCGGGTCCGGAGCCGGATTTCGACTGACAGCCGGGATTACCGCAATTTTCAATTTAATCTGCCTGCCATCCGGCTTCGCCGGATCTTCCGCCACCATTAACTCCCCGCATTTCGCTTCCAGTCGCGAGGCCATACCAGGAGCTGAAAGCTGACAGGTTTCCAATGGAATTTGCGAAAATTCTTCGCCATTTGCGGGTTTCGCCCCCGGACTGCACGCCGTACTCAACCCAATCATGAGCACAAGTACAATCCATAGACATTTTCTTTTTTTCATACTGGTTTCCTTTGAAATGAATGTATGTATATTATAAAGATATTAGCAAATTAGCCAATTCTACGAACGTCTAAATCTGCCTGACCGGATGACCAGTGAATACAGGCGCTAAATCAGATTAACCTATTTTAGCGAATAATCTCTCTGGAACAAACTGCTTACATCTGGCGTCTTAATTGCAACCTTTTTTAAAAAAGTAGATTTTATCGTACAATTAGACCATTATAAATTCACATCGAAAAACCACACGAAAGTGTTATTAATAAAAGTAGAGAAATTATGCGTACTATAACCTACCCACAAAGAAATTCCTTATCCTTATTGGAACAAATACTGGTTGCCATCCTGGCCGGCTGTATTGTCGGTTCAGGCTTGTTGATTGCATTTGGAATCGGTGTACAAATCTGGTTTGCCGGGAGGATAATGCCCGGTGTTTCGGTTGGCAGTTTCGATCTCAGTGGGATGAATCCCAATGAAGCCATAAACCTTTTAAATGAAGATCTGAAATACCCTCAGGAAGGGCGTATTCTATTAAAAGAAGGCGATCATACCTGGTTGGTATCTCCAATGCAAATGGGCTTTTTTCTGGATCCGGAAAGCAGTGCCCAGGCGGCTTTAAAAATCGGTCGTCAGGGAAGTATTACACAAAGGATCAATACACAGTGGAATAACTGGCGCAGCGGGCAGCGCATCTCTCCCATCTTTGTATATGATGAACGCATCGCTTACCTTCAGATTGAACAATTGGCTTCACAGATAAATATTCCTGTTGTGGAAGCCGATTTAAGCCTGAATGGCACTGAAGTGATTGTAAACAGTGGACAGATAGGACGAACAGTTAATATTGAGGCAACCCTCGAACAACTCCACCCGCTCATGGCAAGCATGCAGGATGGTATTGTGGAAATGGTTGTAGAAGAAACCCCACCTTATATCCTTGACCCCATTGAACAGGCTGAACTGGCCAAGCGGATTCTCAGCCAACCACTGGTACTCACCGCAGAAAATGCTCCAGGCAGCCCCTGGCAATTTGATCCGGAAACGCTGGCTGCCATGTTGCGCATTGAACGCATGCAGGATGAAACCGGGAGTAACTTCCAAATTGGTATTAATGGCGAATTGCTGCGCCAATTCCTAACCGACCTGGCTCCTAACCTGACTTTGGCCCCGGAGAATGCCTTGTTTATTTTTAATGATGAAACTCGTGAATTAGAAGTGATTCAAAACGCTGTCATTGGCCGTACAGTAGATGTTGATGGCACCATTCAAGCCATTCAGGAAAAAATTGTAGAAGAAGGCAGTCACGAAGTGCCCCTGGTCTTCATCACCAACAAACCCCAAATCACTGACGATGTTAAAGGTGCCGATTTGGGTATCACCGAATTGGTACATTCCGAAACATCTTATTACTATGGATCCTCACGTGACCGTGTACAGAATATCTCTGTAGCGGCCAGCAAATTCCACGGCATCATGGTGCCACCCGGCGCGACCTTCTCCATGGCAGAAGCCCTGGGTGATATTAGTCTGGATAACGGTTATGCCGAAGCGCTCATCATCGCCGGAGGACAAACCATCACCGGTGTTGGTGGAGGTGTCTGTCAGGTAAGCACAACCCTGTTCCGTGCTGTCTTCTTTGCCGGTTTTCCGATCAATGAGCGCTATTCACATGCCTATCGGGTATCTTATTACGAAAGAGTCGCTGGAGGCGGCAGAGACCCGCGTTTAGCCGGTCTGGACGCAACAGTTTATGTTCCCGTTGTTGATTTTAAATTCACCAATAACACACCCCATTGGTTGTTAATGGAAACTTATGTCAACCCCACTTATTCCAGCATCGAATGGAAATTCTATTCCACCTCCGATGGACGCAGCGTGGATTGGACAACTACTGGGCCATATAACCTGGTAGACCCACCTGAGCCCAAATATAAAGAAAACCCCGATCTGAACGAAGGCGAGATTAAACAGGTGGATTACGCCGCTGAAGGTGCCGATGTTAATGTTGTTCGCACAGTAACTCGTAACGGCGAAGTACTCATCAACGACACTTTCTTCACCCACTACCAGGCCTGGCAAGCCGTGTTTGAATATGGACCTGGAACCGAAATTCCTACACCTGAATCAGAAGATGAAGATTAGTTAACGTAACATTTCCATCAAAAAAGCCCTAAAGGTTTCGAGAACTTTTAGGGCTTTTTATTAATCTACAAATTTATTTCAGCAAAAGTGGGAAAATCAATTGAATTAAAATACCGGCTGCCAAAACGGAAGCAATTTGACCTGCGGCGTTGGCACCCAGTGCATGCATGAGAATAAAATTCTGATTATCCTCTTCCAGTGCAACTTTTTGAGCCAAACGGCCACTCATCGGAAAAGCACTGATGGCGGCTGCGCCAACCAAGGGGTTAATCTTGCGTCCGGAAAGGAAACAAACAAATTTTCCAAACAATAACCCGCCAATTGTGTTCAATACAAATGCCAGCAAACCCAAAACGAGAACCCTGAGCGTGCCAGTATTCAGGAATTGAGCTGCCTGCATCGTAGAACCAATGGTGATTCCAAGGAAAATAGTAGCCGTATTGGTAATAGCAGACTTTGCAGTTTCTGCCAGACCATCCACCACACCTGCTTCTTTGAGCAAATTACCCAGCATCAACGTAGCGATCAATGGAGCTGCTTCTGGGAGGAAAATACTGGCAATGATCACCAACACAACCGGAAATAATATTGCAGTGATTTTTGAAACTGGTCGTGGAGTATATTCCATCCGAATTCGGCGTTCCGCTTTGGTTGTGAACCATCTCATCAACGGTGGTTGAATGATTGGCACCAGACTCATATAAGAATAAGCAGTTACAGCAATAGCTGCTGCCAAACCCGGGGTCACAAACAAATCACCCAGTTTCCCGTTTACATAAATCACGGTAGGTCCATCAATCGCACCAATCATACCAATAGCGGTTGATTCAGCTAAGTTGAAACCCAGTAAAAGTGAAATAACCAGCGTGACAAAAATACCCAAATGAGCGAGTGCACCCATAACAAACATAATGGGTTGACTTAATAAGGGACGCATGTCCAACATGGCTCCCACACCCAGGAAGATCAATAACGGAAACAACTCATTACTGATACCAGCTTTGTATAGAATACCAAACAACCCTTCAGGGCCAATCATATTAGCAGAGACAGGAAGATTTCCAAGGATACAACCAAACCCAATCGGGATTAATAATGTGGGTTCATAATCCTTGAAGATGCCCAAAAACATTAAGAGCATTCCAATCGCCACCATGATCAGCTGTTGCCAGGTTATATTTGTCACACCTTGAAGCAAACCTGATAAATCAAAGCCTGTCATGATAATAATCCCTTCCTGTTACTCGATATCCATTAATGGCGCGCCATAAGCAAGACTAGCACCCTGAGTTACGTACACTTTTCCAACTTTGCCGTCCTTGGGTGCGCGAATAACATTCATGGCTTTCATCGCTTCAATAACACAAAGTTCATCGTTCGCCTTTACTTGTTGGCCCGAATGAACCTTAATAGCCACAACTACCCCAGGCAAGGGTGATTTAACAGTGCCGGGGCCGGCAGAAACCGGTTGGCTGCTGGTTATAGGTGCTGCAGCCACAGGTGCGGCAACTCTTGGTTGAACAGGAGCATAGTTTGCAGCAGACTGTTCAACTAAATCTGTTTTCACAATAAATTCTTCTCCATTTACACGTACCTGTACTTCTTCCTGACGTGGATCGTCTAAGATCTCAACTTCATAGGAAGTATCATTTATTTTAATTTGAAATTGCTTCATCTCGTTCTCCTAATTGTAGATGATTGATTAAGGCGTCGATTGAGTTTAAATTGTCGCCAGGAATTCATCGTCTCTCCAGCTTGTTCCGTTGATACCGATGTGATTTCAAGTTGAGCGCGATAGAGTGCAACCGCAATTGCGGCGGCCAGTTGAAGATCCTTCTTGTCAGATACAAATTCTTCAACTTCAGCCTTCGTTTCAACTACATCAGAATTTTCCTCGTTAGTCTTTTCCGGTTTGTCAACAATATATTTTGTCATCAAGCTGATCAACCCCGCTAACAAAGACAGAGCTATGAGGAGGAGAACAATTCCAATACCAGATATTTGAAGCGCAAATACCAGATCATTCATAATATAACCATCCTTTATATCTAGAGTGGAATGTTTCCGTGTTTCTTTGCTGGGGTGGTCGAAATTTTATTGCGGAACATTTCCAGCGCTGAAATAACACGTTGACGAGTTTCTCCTGGAAGAATAACTTCATCTACATAACCAGCCGCAGCTGCTTTATAAGGATTAGAGAATTTTTCTTTATATTCAGCAGTAAGTCCGTCTCGTTTAACTTTTGCTTCTTCTGGGGATAATGTTTTTAATTCGCGGCCGTAAAGAATGTTAACTGCACCATCGGCACCCATAACCGCAATTTCGGCACTCGGCCAGGCAAAAACCATATCGGCATGCAAATGTTTACTTCCCATCACAATATAAGCGCCACCGTATGCTTTACGGGTAACGACAGAAATCTTGGGGACTGAAGCTTCTGCAAATGCATATAAGATTTTTGCGCCATGGCGAATAATGCCATTATGTTCGGTCATGGTGCCGGGCATGAAACCTGGGCAATCTGTAAAGGCAAGTAACGGAATATTAAAAGCATCACAGAAACGGACAAAGCGCGCAATCTTATCGGACGCGTTAATATCCAGTACGCCTGCCATAGAAGCTGGTTGATTGGCCACTAAACCAATACTCTCGCCATTCATTCGCGCAAAACCAACTACAGCATTGGTTGCAAAACGGGCATGTACTTCAAAAAACGAGTCCCTATCTACAACAGAATTAATCACATCCAAAATATTGTAGGTTTGGTTGGGGTCAGCCGGCACAATGGTATCCAACGACTTATCAGCGCGAACCGGGTTGTCTGTTGTGTTAATCTGTTTTGGAGCACAGGTATTATTGTCCGGAATATATTCAAGAATTTTCTTAACAATTGCAAATGTTTCTTCTTCAGTCGCGCCGACGAAATGGGCAACACCAGACATGCTGGAATGTGCTGAAGCACCGCCAAGTGTTTCTGCGTCCACTACTTCATGGGTAACAGCTTTAATCACTTCCGGACCAGTAATGAACATATAGCTAATATCCTGGGTCATCACGATAAAATCAGTAATGGCGGGAGAGTATACAGCACCGCCGGCGCAGGGTCCCAGAATAACGCTGATCTGGGGAATAACCCCGGATGCCTGAACGTTACGGTAAAAGACTTCGCCAAATGCATATAAGCTGAATATACCCTCCTGAATTCGGGCACCACCACCATCATTGAGAGCGATAATAGGGACACCAGCATCCATAGCCAAGTCTTGAATACGGGCAACTTTCTGCCCGGCTACTTCACCAAATGAACCACCCATGACGGTAAAATCCTGTGCATAAACACAAACTCGCCGCCCATTGATTTTGCCAAAACCGGCAACCATGCCATCACCAGCGATTTTGTCTTTGTCCAGTCCAAAATCAGTATGTCGATTAAGCATCATGCCATTAATTTCCTGGAATGTACCCTCATCGATTAATGCTTCAACGCGTTCGCGGGCGGTCTTTTTGCCTTTTTCATGTTGAGCAGCGATTCTTTTTTCACCACCGCCCACTTTCGCCAGCTCACGAAGTTCTTTTAACTTTTTTGCATAAGTTTCAGAACTTACTTCGGCTTCAAGATTACTATCTACCATAACTACCTCCATTATCAATAATGTTTTGGAAATTTAACACACTTATAGAGTAAGTGTACCTGTCTGACAATTCAAGTGATACACGTAGCAACATACGTGGTTGATTGTCATATATGGATTACATGAAACAACCCATTACAAAAATATAATATATTAAATGAAAATTAATAACAATACCCACTTTTTTAGGAAACACAATTAAAGTAGAAGACCTATGTAGGCAATACGGTGCTTCCTTAATTTAGAAAAACAGAATTTCAATCCAAATCCAAACGGTAACCTACGCCGCGTACAGTCTTAATATAATCCGGATGGCGCGGATCCTCTTCCAACGCATTGCGCAGCCAGGAAACGTGAACATCCAATGTGCGTGTATCTCCGGTATATTCGGTTTCCCAAACATAGCGAAACAGATCCTCGCGCTCAAAAACAACACCTGGTTTTTCCATCAAAGCCTGCAGGAGACGCACCAATCGCGGTGTGAGGCTGATATGTTTTTCACCAAGATGAACAAAACGCTGGGTTGTATCCAACTCAATTGGACCAGCTTTAACTACGTCATTACTAGGTTTTAACGGCAGCAGCATTTTGAGACGATTGAGTAATTTTTGTAAGGTAAACGGCAGTTGCAAAACAACATCCGCATCAAAAACCTCTTTCATATCAACTGTTTCCCCTACTATCAAAACAATTGGCAAATGCATTGTCGTGGTGCGCAAGGATTGGCAAATCCGTTTTCCGCTTGTACGCATCGAATCGGCATCAATAATCACCAGATTCGGACTCTCCCTTTCCAGGCGCGCCAATGCAGCATTTCCACTGGGAACACTCACCACCCGAAAACCTTTTTTCGCCAGGCCCCCCACAAAGGAAGCACGTTCAGCCCGTTTTCCCTCTATTACCAAAATCTTAGCTACCAAGAAATTCACCACCTACCGAAGAATTGGTTTTACGGCGAAACACCCTCAAAGGGATGCAAAGATGCCGCCACACTTTTGCAAAAACAAAAGCTTTCCGATATTATCTCACAAACAGTTCATGCAAATAATAGTCACAAAATAGTAACGAGTGATTCCCATGCAGCCCCCTGCATTGAATTCCTTTTCCTTCGGGTAGAAAGCCACGTTCGCTGTAAAGCCGATCGCTGCCGGACAAACACTACGCTCAACAATTATACATCAATCTTAAGAAAATCCAGTAAGTAATTTTTCTTAAGGTTTGGAAATCAATCTACTAATTTAATCCCGGCCTCAGCTAACCGTTCCTGTAACAGGGCCAATAAACGCGGACGCATTTCAGCAGCCTTGCCAAAACGGGTCTTGGACAATAGGGTCAATTGAGTTTGCTGACCCATCACACCCTTTTCAGAAATCACCTGCCATGGCTCAAGTAAATTAGGGAGCAGTTCCACCGCCTCTTTCGACAAATCCTCCAGAATTGTTAATACGGTATTCAAATCCCCGGCAGAAATATTCAGGTGAACATTGGTCGTGGAAAATCGCCCACGACTAAAATTGCGCAAAGTACGAATTTCACCATTGGGAATTACATACAATTCGCCGGAAGGCGCACGTAGCAGAGTGGTACGCAGATTGATAGCTTCAATCACCCCTTCAATCCCGAGAATCTCCACTTTATCCCCTACAGCAAAAGTATCTTCAAAAATAAAACCGATTCCGGTCATCACATCGCTGATAATAGGCCGTGCTGCCAGGCCGAAAGCCGCGCTAAATAAACCAACCATCCAAACCAGGGATTCATTGCTTACAAACAACCCTACACTGGCGATCATCGCAAATAAAAATCCGGTCATACTGATTCCGGAGGCTATCAGGCTTGTCAGGGTCTTACCTCGTTCCGGCTTCATTCTTTCGCGCGGTGATAGACGTAATAAGGCTGTCATCGGTCGAACCAATTTGCCGGATAACCCATGGATGCTCAAGGCTACCAAAAAAAAGAGAAGAATTCGCAGAAAATACCACAACCACGTAGTTTCCCGAAGGAACGTTAAAAGTTCTTCTATTGTCATCATACATTAAGCATATCATGATTTTTTAAACACCTAATTTTTTTCTTCAGGAAAATTAATTTCACAAAAGCAGGGAGCATGCATGGTGTTTTCCTATATAACTGCCCGGTCACAATCTCTTTTTAAAGTACCCGAGATACAATCGCCAAATTGCTTTTTCCATTAAGAAATCCCGCTATACGCTCGTTTGCATGCTGTTCATCCTCATGTTAGAATAAAGAAGTTATTAATCCGCTTATTTCCCTGCGGGAGGTTGTTCATGACATCTGGAAAGATGGTCGAAGTCATCATTGATAGCGTACGTGTTAGCCTGACAAATCAGCAAAGGATCGTTGTCCTGAGAGATGTCAATGCTGAACGGTATTTACCCATCTGGATTGGCCCGTATGAAGCCGAATCAATCACAATTGCCTTGCAAGAAATTGAGGTTTCGCGCCCTCAGACGCATGATTTATTAAAAAATATTCTCACCCAGATCAACGCGCGGTTATTACGTGTGGAAGTCCTCTCTTTGCGGGATGATGTTTTCTATGGCAACCTGGTGGTGGAAGTAAATGAAACGATTGTAGAAATCGATTCACGACCCTCGGACGCGTTAGCTCTGGCGGCACGTACACATTCTAAAATTTTAGTTTCAGAAGAAGTAATGGATAGTGCCGGTATTATTCCGGAAACGGATATTAACGATAGCGAAACTCATACCGCTCCGCTGGTAAAATCCGAATCTTCAAGTTCCGAAGAATCCGAAAGTGAAGAACGTCTCTCCGTGTTTGAAGACTTTTTAGGTTCACTCAATATCGGCGGAATGGATGATGAAGAAGAAAAAGACGACGACGAACCAGATGATGAACCCACACCCTGAACTGTAGAGACTTATACTTTAACATCCAAAGCTGCCTTATTGGCAGCTTTTTTTAATTCAGTGGATTTACAACAGTTTCTTCAAGTACATAATAGAGCAAATCGCAAGTTACCGATTCTCACGGTTGGCCTCTCTCCGAGTTCGCTATATAATTAATCCAATAACACTTTTCTTTGGTAGAATTGGGCTTCAAAACCCCAACACGGAAGAGCCAATGGACGAATATTTTCCACCTGAAGAAACCAGTAACATAGACACAACCCAACCGCACAACCGCGAAGCGGAAGAAGCGGTGTTGGGTGCCGTCTTAATTAATCCGGAATCCTATTTTGACCTGGCTCAAAAACTGCGTGCCGATGATTTTTATATCATCCGCAACCGCTGGATATGGGAAGCCTTCTCGCACCTCACCGAAAGACGCCGCCCAATTGACCTCCTCACCCTCAGTTCCATCCTGGAGGAAAAAAATCACCTTGAAGAAATCGGCGGCCAGGCTTATATCACTTACCTGATTAATCAAACCCCTACCTCGCTGCATGCTCAGGCATATTCCGAGTTAGTAGAAGATACTGCCATGCGCAGGCGTCTGCTGGAAGCAGCCAACCAATTAGCCAAACAGGCGTATGACCGCGGCAAATCTGTCAGCACATTAATTGACGAAGCAGAAAAAGCCGTATTTGGGCTTAGCGAACGCCGTGTCACCAATGATCTGCAATCCATCCAGGCTGTTTTAAGTAATTATTATGAACGCATTGATCAACTCTCCCAACACAGCGATGAAATTTATGGGGTTCCTACCGGTTTGATAGACCTCGATAAATTATTGGGTGGGTTACAAAAATCCGATCTGTTAATTATCGCTGGTCGTCCGGGTATGGGTAAGACCGGCTTCATGCTTTCCGTTGCTAAAAATGCCGCACAAAAACACAAAAAACATGTTGCCATCTTTTCCCTGGAAATGGCTAACGAACAATTGGTACAACGTCTCATCGCCCAGGAAACCGCCATCGATACCCAGCGCCTACGTTCCGGTCAATTGCAGGATGATGAATGGGGAAAATTCAACCACGCCATTGAAGTATTAGGCGATACCCACATCTGGCTGGATGATACCCCCGCCATCACGCCGATGTCCTTGCGCACCAAATGTCGCCGGCTGCACATGGAGCATCAGCTAGACCTGGTCATTGTCGATTATTTGCAGCTCATGTCCGGCGATCTGCGCACCGACAACCGCGTGCAGGAAGTTTCCTATATTTCGCGTAATCTCAAGGTGCTGGCCCGTGAACTGAACGTTCCTGTCCTGGTAGGCGCACAGCTATCGCGCGCTGTTGAACAACGCGCCGATAAACGCCCGGTCCTCTCGGATTTGAGGGAATCCGGGAGCCTAGAGCAGGACGCTGATATTGTCATGTTTATCCATCGCCCGGACGTAATGGAAGTGGACAGCCCACGCCAGAACATGGCCGAAATTATTGTGGCCAAGCACCGTAATGGCCCCACCCATCCGGGCATCGAGTTGGTCTTTCTCAACAACCTGGCGCGTTTCGAAAATGCCGCTCCGGGCCGGCATTAAACAGGATGGACCAGTGAATCCATTTTCCGGTTTTTCAAGCGACACCAACCGCAAGATATCTGTTCCGAACGCTTTTTTTAGTGAGCTTTTACCCATTATAGACCACTTGGGTGAATTAAAAGTGACTCTCTTTGCTTTGTGGTTTTTGGAACAGCAAGAAGGCAATCTGCTCTTCATCCATTACCAGCATTTTATCAATGACAACCAACTGCTCAATGGATTGGGTCATACCCATGAGGAATCACTGGAAGCATTGCACGTGGGCCTCCAACGCGCCAGTGAACGCGGCACTTTTCTACAATACCAGCCGCAGGGTACTCGTTTTGAAGAGACACTATTTTTTATAAACACGCCGCGTGGAAGGGCAACTTATCGCGCTTTACAACAAGGTGCCTGGTCTCCCGAAGAACAAGGGGAAGCCATTCGCAATCCACAACCGGAACGCCCCAATATATTCAAGCTTTATGAAGCGAATATTGGACCGCTCACCCCAATCATGGCTGAAACCTTGCAGGAGGCCGAAGAGTCCTACCCACCAAATTGGATTGAACAAGCCATTCGTATTGCCGTGGAAAATAATGTGCGCCGCTGGCGCTATGTGCAAGCCATATTAGACTCCTGGAAAGAGAGAGGGCGCGATGAAAAAGATCGAAGAGACGCTCAAGAAGATTCAAGACGATTCCTTGACGGAGAATTTGGGAAATTCTTTAAACACGAATAAATCAGCCAGCTTGGGAGACCCTAACTGCCCAATTTGCGGTGGTATTGGTTGGGTTCGCCAGGATTTACCAATCTCACATCCCGAATTTGGTCGAATGCAGGTTTGCGACTGCCGGCAAGCATCGGTAGTTCGCCAAAACCAGGAACGTCTCTTCCGCCTTAGCAATTTGCAGGCCTTCGAAAATATGACTCTGGATAACTTTAAAATTGAGGGCCGCATGGGATTGGGAGATCAGCAAGCCTCCTCATTACAGGTAGCCCACAATCAGTCTGTCCGCTTTGCCCAAAACCCCAATGGATGGCTGCTGATTATGGGTACCTACGGTTGTGGTAAAACTCATCTGGTCGCCGGAATTGCCCACCAGGTATTGGAGCAGGGCATGCCAGTCCTTTTTTTAACCGTCCCGGACCTGCTCGATTGGCTGCGTTACGCGTACGGTAACATCGAAAGCAGCTTTGAAGAACGCTTTGAAGAAATTCGCAATATTAAATTACTGGTACTGGACGACCTGGGCACACAAAATGCCACCCCCTGGGCCGAAGAAAAACTGTATCAGATCCTCAATTTTCGCTATGTAAATCGCTTGCCAACCGTAATTACCACCAACCAGGAAATGGCAGAGATCGAAGGACGGGTGCGTTCGCGTTTGCAAGACCCCGACCTGGTAACGGTAGTGCGCATTCTGGCGCCTGATTTCCGCTCACCGCTGCGTGAAGAACGCCGCACCATCTCCACCCTGGAACTTTTAGCCGACCGTACTTTTGGTACCTTCAACCTGCGTGACAGGGAAAAACTTCCACACGATCAGCATCGCAGCTTATCCACCGCATTTAACGCTGCCAATGAATTTGCCGAAAACCCGCGTGGATGGTTGGTACTGGCCGGAAATTATGGTTGTGGAAAAACCCACCTGGCTGCCGCCATTGGGAATTACCGCCGTGGCATGGGCGAAGAACCCATTTTTGTAGTAGTACCCGATTTTCTGGACCATCTGCGCGCCACCTTCAGCCCGAATAGTGCCGTTTCATATGATCATCTCTTTGAACAAGTACGCTCAGCGCCACTGCTGATTCTGGATGACCTCGGCACCCAATCGGCCACGCCCTGGGCGCGTGAAAAACTCTACCAGATTTTTAATCACCGCTATAATGCCAAACTACCCACCGTTATCACTACTGCCGACAGTCTCGAATCGATGGATCCACGAATCCGTAGCCGCATGCTGGATACCCGCTTATGCTCCCTATACCTGATCATGGCGCCGGCGTTCATTCAAGCTTCCGGTTCTTCTAATCGTACAGGCAAAAAATAATCAGCAGCAATCTGTTATTCCTGATCGCTAATTCCGGATATTCTGATCAGAGAACTGTTTTTTCTTATCAAGCAAATCCGTGGTTTCTATTTCCAATCCATTATTTTTTTTGTATACTGTGCACATGGCCAGAGCCGGACTAATCCTCATTCAATCCCAACAGATTGCCCTGATAGAACGCCGCCGTCAGGGTCAGCATTATTTCATTTTTCCGGGCGGCCAGGTAGAGGAAGGCGAAGAACTGGATCAGGCGCTGCGGCGTGAGGCGCTTGAAGAATTGGGGCTTGTTGTACGAGTTGGCCCACTGGTAGCAATTATCTTCTTTCACATGAAACCCCAATACTATTTCCATGTGCAGGCTTTGGAAGGTATCTTTGGCAGCGGCACCGGCCCGGAAATGCTCGGGTTATACCCACCGGAGCACGGTACTTATCAGCCGATCTGGATGGATATCGACAAGCTTTCCCAACATGATGTGCGCCCGGCGCCGCTCATCCCACTTATCCGTTCATATTTACTGGATAACCGTTGGCCAAAATTTGCCCCGAACCTGTATGAAGGTGACCATTGAATCATATTGCCATCTTACTGGTCAATACTGGTAGTCCGGCAGAACCAACTCCGCAGGCTGTAAAGACCTACCTCTCCGAATTTCTTTCCGATCCCTATGTGGTCGACCTTCCGGCTTTCCTCTGGAAACCTTTTTTAAATGGAGTGCTTCTGCATATTCGCCCGCAGCGCTCTGCCGGAAAATACCGGCAAATTTGGAATGAGAATGGCAGCCCACTGGTCCATATCAGCCGTCAATTGACCATCCGGGTGGAAGAGGTCATTAAACAACATATAAACCCCGCGCCACAGGTTATTCTCGCTATGCGTTATGGCTGTCCATCCATTGCGCAAGTCTTATCTGACTTTCATCGTCAGGGAATCCGCAAAATAATTGTCTTACCGCTATTCCCGCAATATTCAAAAACGACAAGCGGTACCATCCTGGCAGAAGTAAAGCGCCAGGCTGGAAATATGCAAATCCAACCGGTTGAACCATATTTTGCAAAACAAGTCTACCTGGATACTCTGACAGATCACCTGCACAACTTTTGGGCTCAAACCTCCATTGCGCCTAAAGTGCTCTTCAGTTTTCATGGAATCCCGCAGCGCATGGTTCATAAAGGAGATCCTTATGAGCAGCACTGCTTACAAACCGCACAGTCTTTGGCAGCACGTTTGAACTTATCACGGGAACAGTGGGGATTAGGATTTCAATCACGCTTTGGCCATGGAAAATGGCTCCAACCAACCATTCAGGATACACTGCATACATGGATACAATCCGGCGTTCGTCACGTCCAAATCTTTCCACCTGGTTTCGCCGTGGATTGTCTGGAAACACTTTATGAGCTGAATATCGAACTTACCCAAGCGTTTCAAATTTATGAAGGGTTAAAATTGGAAATCATTCCTGCATTAAATGATAGTCAACTACATGCTGAAATGGTAGCCAAAATCCTCTTATCTGAATTCCAAACCATCTAAGAAATCCACCATATCTTGTAAAACCAAAACCTTTGCAAATGTGCGTTTTTTTGTAAAAGTCCATCATCCATAATTAACCGGACCGCCCTTGTCCATAAAAATTTACCACATTACACCGTTATAACATCACCAGGTACTATTTGTAGAACAGCCTTGTGAGTCTTTACCCTGCGAGCCTACACAAATATTTTAATTTGTTCCGTTTCTTTGTTAAACTGATTCTACCAGCAAAGCAATTTACAAAACCTTTCATCCCAATTGCATCCGGAGGCGGTATCGCATGAATACATCATCTATCTTTGACGTGGCCATTATAGGCGGTGGTATTGTTGGGCTGGCAACAGCCATGGCGATCACCAAACGATTCCGGGGTTCAATCATTGTGTTGGAAGCCGAAGAAGAAGTCGCAGCCCACCAAACCGGGCATAACAGTGGTGTGATCCATTCCGGCCTGTATTATAAACCCGGTTCACTCAAAGCAATCAACTGTGTGACCGGACGTGAAGCCATGTATCGTTTCGCCGAGGAGCATAACATCACGCACGAACGCTGCGGCAAACTGGTAGTTGCTACAGATCCTACCGAAATCCCTTCTTTAAATATGCTGGAAGAACGCGGACATGCCAACGGATTGGAAGGACTGCGCCGCCTAAAACCCGAAGAAATTCATGAATATGAACCCCACGTCAATGGCATTGATGGCCTCTATGTGCCCCAGACCGGTATTATCGATTATACCCAGGTCTCCAAGGTGTACGCCTCAATTGTTCAGGAACGCGGTGGCGTTATCCAAACCGGTGCGCGCGTTACTGCCTTCCGCATGGATGGCAGCCAATTTGTGCTCGAAACCAGTCGCGGCGCAGTCCATTGTCACAGTCTGATCAACTGTGCTGGTTTGCAGTCCGATCGGGTGGCGCACATGTGTGGGGTAAAACCCGGATTACAGATCCTACCTTTCCGCGGTGAATACTACGAAGTCGTTCCCGAAAAAGAATTCCTGGTCAAAAACCTGATCTACCCCGTACCGGATGTGCGCTTCCCTTTCCTCGGCGTACATTTCACCCGAATGGCCAAGGGCGGCGTAGAAGCCGGCCCAAATGCAGTACTGGCATTCAAACGGGAAGGTTATAAAAAATCAGACCTTTCATTGGGTGATCTAGCCCAATTTGCAACCTATGGCGGCTTCTGGCGAATGGCGCTCAAATACTGGAAAATGAGTATTTCAGAAACGTACCGCTCATTCAGCAAAGCCGCTTTTGTAAAAGCGCTGCAACGCCTCGTTCCTGAATTACGCATGGAAGACGTCCACCCGGCCGGCTCAGGTGTCCGCGCTCAGGCGCTCACCCCGGATGGCAAACTCGTCGATGATTTTCGCATCGTTGAAAGCAATCACCAGGTACACGTACTCAATGCCCCGTCGCCGGCTGCCACAGCATCCATTTCCATTGGTGAATCCATCGCCGAAATGGCCAAGAAAAATTTCGGTCTGTCGGAGAAATAATTCCGCCACACTGAACCTTAAAAAAAGCAGCTGTTATAAATCTACCCACCGGTGAAATAACACAGATGCGAATTCAAGCTCTACCTTTTGAATTGCCCGAACTTTCGCATTTTTCCATGTGACGGTTCTCCATTTTTGCGCTATAATAAATTTACCCGGGGGGAAGCACCGTCGTACGATACAGCCGGGATTACACATAAGCATTGTTTAGGGAAAAAAATGGGAAACAATCGTTGGGAAAAACCTGCTGAATTAGTTATAAATGGAGAAATCTGGCTGCAAGTGCCAGACTTTTCACAGTCCACTGCTTACGATCGTCATTTTGTCGTAAAGTATTTGAATAGCGGAAATGAAGTATTTGTGTTCGGTAATGGGAAAAAAGGGATCCGTCCTGGTGACCGTTACCCCGGATTTGCCTCTGCATTCATGCTCTCGGAAGTTGAGGAAGAACAGCCGCAAAGTATCGGCGAGATCGATATCCCGATACCTTCAATCCTGATACCCGAAGAGCCGCGTCTGAGCGGAATTTATCGCGCCGTGATCATCAGTAATGACGACCCGGAAGGACGGCTACGGATGCAGGTAAAAATTGATTCAATTCCTGAGGTAGGTCTTTTATGGGCCACGCCGGTACTGCCACTTGTTGAAAATGAATTGATCCGTCCAAACTCGGGGGATGTTGTCTGGGTCAGCTTCCAAAACGGTGATCCCCAACAACCACTCTGGTTGGGGAAAATCAGCGAGAATGATCCTTCGACGGGTGGTTATTAGCCGTTAAGAGCAGTAGCAAAATAACCGGAGACAAAAGCGCAGCCGAGGAAAGTAAACCAGCTTGTATGGTAAACTGTCTGGCAATCATCCCTACCAACGGGCCGCCGCCGATCTGACCAAAAGCATCCACTAGGCTGCTCATGGAGATAATGGTAGCCCGAACTGAAGAGTCCAAACGTTGGTTCACCCATGCCATATATAGCGGGTTGATCAAATCCCGCAGAACACCGGTCAGAAGCAGCAGTCCGAAAGAGAACCAGATGTTTCCAGCCAGGGCAAAAGCCACCAGACTCCCCACCAGCAGTACACTAAAAACCGTTAGCCAGCGTGGAATCCGCCCTTGTGGAACCTGCTCCCCAAACCAATGGCGTAACACACCGGCAGATACGAAAGTCAGGCTCATACCAATCGCATTGAGCGCACCCACCCAACCAACCATCACCGCTTCCCCTTGAGTCGGTAGTTGGAAACGATCCAAAACATGCGGCACCCATAAGCGATCCAACCCTTCGGAATACAAACCGTAGAAAAATCCTACCAGCAAAATGCGCAACAATAGCGGTCGGCCACGCACCAAATGCATGCCACTGCCCAAAGTCTGGCGCATGGCCTTCCACGTGTCACGTTTTTCTATTGCAGCGGCTTCATACCCATGTTCCGGCATACGCGCCATCAGATAAAATCCAAGCACCCAGAATAGGACCCCGCCCAACAGCATTGGCAATCGCATTCCACTCCATATAGCCAGTGACACGCTCAATCCGGTGGCTGCCAGCGCCCCCAATTGCTCCACCTGGGCCGCATGCAAAAAAGCATTGGCTGCCTTTTCCTCGCCAATTTCATCGCTGATCCAGGCTTGCAAAGCTCCGCTGGTAAAAGTATATCCCACCCCCCACAGCACCTGTGCCAGTAAAATCATGCCAAATTGAACAAAAACTGCCTGGACTACAAAACCAGATCCAATCAGAAAAACGCCTAGAATCACCGAAAAACGTCGTGAAATACTATCGGCCACTACTCCGGTAGGTATCTCAAAAATAAAAACAGACAGTTCCAACGTAGTGCCCACCAATACCATCTGTAAAGGATCCAGGCCAGCCACAGTAACAAAGTAAATCATATTGACGGTGAACACCAACACCATAAAAGCGCGTGATGCCACACTGTAAGTCAGAAACAATCGGTACGGATTAGCTTTGGAGATTGATTTCGCCATAAATGCTTTGATTTTAGCAGTTATTTGGAAGCAGGAAAAAGGAATTAGGTATCAGAAAGTGATGTATGATGAGGATTCTCTGCTTCCAGCTTATTCTCCTCACTCACCACTTCTCTTCCCTGGTTTCCTGCTTTCCAATCCCTTTTCCCCTGTATAATAAATTAAAAAATAAATTGAGGTGTTCATGCGCATTGGATATGTAATCGGTACAACTGTTGCTACCATGAAAAACGAAAAATTACGCGGACATAAACTTTTGTTGGTGCTGAATGCTGATCTGGAAGGAAAAACCCACGGCGAACCATTCATAGCAATTGATACAGTCGATGCTGGAACCGGCGATCTGGTGGTCATTACAGAAGGCAGTTCCGCTCGCCAAACCGAGTTCACCACCGGCCTGCCAGTTGATGCTGTCATCGTGGCAGTGATTGACTCGTTAGAAACGAGCGGTACCGTAACCTTCCGGAAAGCCTAACGTATGAACGACACCCACAAAATGGTTAGCGTAGGGATAGATATTGGTACGACCACTACCCAGGTGATCTTCAGTCAACTGGCATTGGTTGAAATTGCCCGTGCTGGCCAAATTCCGCGTGTGGACATTATAGCCCGCACCGTATTGCATGAAAGCGAAATAGTTTTCACCCCGTTGGTGGATGCAGAAACCATCGATGCTGTCCGTCTGGCTGAGATTCTCAGAAAAGAATACCAGAAGGCCGGTATTTTGCCCGCTCAGGTTGAAACTGGCGCGGTCATCATCACCGGCGAAACCGCACGCAAAAAAAATGCCGATCAAATCCTAAAAGCCATTGCCGACCTTGCCGGAGATTTTGTAGTCACCGTCGCCGGCCCTAACGTGGAAGGTATGATTGCCGGGCGCGGCTCTGGGGCCGCTACCTATTCCCGTCAGCATTTTACCACAGTGACCAATATCGATATTGGCGGTGGCAGCGCCAATAGTGCCGCCTTTCGCCAGGGCAACTTGGTTGGATCAGCGGCGATGAACTACGGTGGCCGCATTATCGAAATGAACAACGGAAGCATACAAGCCATCACCCGCGCGGGTGAATGGATCATAAACGCTGCCGGGCTGCAATTGCGTATTGGTGACCGGCCCACATTGGATGATTTACAGCGCGTGACCGATTGCATGGCGGACGTCACCCTGAATTTAATCGAAGGCAGCACCTCACCCCTGGCCGAAAAATTGTACCAAACACCGCCCACCCCCTTCCCCGGAGTGGGAAAACCGGTCATGTTTTCCGGCGGAATTGGTTTCTATTATTATCACCCCCTACCCTTACATTCGGTTGCGGATGTAACTTGTCATGGCGATATCGGTCCGTTGTTAGCCCAAAGGTTGCGCAGCCATCCGGGTATCCAAAAATATCAGGTATTGGAACCCGCAGAAACACAGCGTGCAACTGTTTTGGGTGCTAGCACACAAACACTCACCCTTTCCGGTTCCACTATCTGGGCTGATCAGGCCATTCTCCCACTAAAAAATGTTCCGGTCATCCGTCCGGAACTGTTCGGAAAAATTCTCTCAGCCGGTGAAATAGCCGCTGCCATCAGCGCTGCTCTGGAGCGTTGGGATCTGGATCTGAACCTGGACTCCTTTGCCGTTTCATTGGAACTGGATCACATCCTGGAATATGAGCAATTGGTTCAGGTGGCACAGGGGTTGGAAGCCTTCTCCACATCCCTGCCGCAGGATCGTCCTCTCATCGTCATTATCAAACGAGATTACGCCCAGGCTCTCGGCCAAACCGTGAAAGGATTGGTACATAACCGTCCGCTGCTGGTAATTGACCAGGTAGGTCTGGAAGAAGGCGACTACATCGATATTGGTGCGCCTCTAATGGACGGACGCGTGGTACCATTGGTCGTAAAGACACTGATTTTTTATCATTAATCCCGAGGACAGGCATGTTACTGCGTACACGTTTATTTGGTAAAACCTACGAATTCCCTGACCTGCGTGTTTTAATGGGCAAAGCCAACGAAGAAAAATCCGGCGACCAACTGGCCGGACTGGCTGCTGAAACCACTGCGGAACGCGCCGCTGCCAAACTGGTATTGGCGCAAGTGCCGCTCCACGCGCTGTACGAGAATCCGGTTGTCCCAGCCGACCAGGATGAAGTTACCCGTGTTATTTTCGATGGCCTCAATCAAACCAGCTATGCCGAAATTAAAGATTGGACGGTCGGTGAACTGCGTGAGTGGCTGCTGGACGATGAAACCCAGATAGAACAGATCAGCCGCATCTCCAACGGTTTAACCGCAGAAATGATCGCCGCTGTTACCAAACTCATGTCCAATATGGATCTGGTCTATGCGGCCAGCAAAATCCGGGTGGTGCGCCATTGTGTCAATACTATTGGTATGGCAGGTACCCTTTCCAGTCGTCTACAACCCAATCACCCCACCGATTCTCCCGAAGGAATCCGCGCATCCATCTATGAAGGCTTATCCTACGGTAGCGGCGACTCAGTCATCGGCATCAATCCGGTAGATGACAGCTATGCTTCTGTGGCACGTTTACTGGACATGACCTACGACATCGTCCAGGTCTGGGAGATTCCCACCCAAACCTGTGTGCTGGCGCACGTCACTACCCAAATGCGCTGCATGCAATCCGGTTCACCGGTTGGGCTGGTGTTCCAATCCATCTGCGGTTCCCAAATAGGCAATGAATCATTTGGGATATCGGTTGGCATGCTCGATGAAGCCCACCAACTGGCCAAAAAATATTGTTATCCAGCCGGCCCTCATTTTATGTATTTTGAGACTGGGCAGGGTTCCGCACTCTCGGCCAATGCCCACCATGGCTGGGACCAGCTCACCCTGGAAGCCAGGAATTACGGTCTGGCCAAACGCTATGCGCCCTTCCAGGTAAATACCGTGGTTGGATTCATCGGACCCGAATATCTTTACAACACCGAACAGATTCACCGCGCCGGCCTGGAAGACCATTTTATGGGTAAATTAACCGGCATATCTATGGGCTGTGATGTTTGTTACACTAACCATGCACGTACTGATCAAAACAGTGGAGAAAACCTGGCAATTTTGCTGACCGCTGCAGGTTGCAATTTCTTCATGGGCGTCCCCCTGGCAGATGACTCCATGTTGTCTTACCAATCCACTTCTTTTCATGATACGGCAGCCTTACGCCGCATCTTTAACCTGCGGCCCGCACCGGAATTTGAACACTGGATGGAAAACGTGGGGTTGATGAAGAATGGAAAACTGACCAAAAAAGCGGGCGACCCGACTTTTTTCCTGTCTCGCTGAGGATTCTATGGATCAAGAAAATCTGGACGCCATCGTTAATGCAATTGTCAAAGAATTAACTGCACTCGGAATTCAGCCTTCGCCAGTGGTGCCGGCTGACCAGACGCACACCTTGCCCATTTCCGAATCACGACCGGTTGAAACACAACTGGACAGCAACCCTATTTCAGCGGTAGCGCTCGGTAGTGATTTAATCATTGATCTGAATGACCCCACCACACAGGCTGCCCGCCGCCAACCGGGTGTTCACCAACCCATCGACCCGGAAGGTTTATCTGCCCTGATGGATACCACTACAGCCCGGATTGGCGCAGGGAGAGCCGGCGTGCGCTTACGTACAGCCTCACTGCTCTTATTTCAAAGCGATTTAGCAGTTACTCAGGATGCCCTCTATCGTGATGTGGATGCAAAGATACTGGCCGAATTCAATCTCTTTCAGGTGCAAACTCAGGTCACCGGTGGCAAGCAGGAATACCTGCTGCGCCCCGATTTGGGCCGTCGCCTGAGCGCTGAAGCGCGCCATATCATCACGAAACGCTGTGTAAAATCGCCCAATATCCAGGTTTGTGTAGGTGATGGTTTGAGCGCAGCTGCTATTGATGCCAATCTGCGTAAAATCATGCCGGTCATCCAATCCGGATGTCAGACCGCCAAACTTAGCCTGGGCACCCCATTCTTTATTCAGTATTGCCGGGTTGGCGTGATGAATGATATTGGCGATCTGCTCAAACCGGATGTCCTCATCCTGCTCATTGGGGAACGTCCCGGTCTGGGACGTGCGGAATCGATGAGCGCTTACATGGCATACCGGCCTGCCAGCGGCCAAAACGACGCCGACCGTGAAGTCATCTGCAACATCTTTGATGGCGGCGGTACCAATCCTCTGGAAGCTGGCGCTTATGCTTTACAATTGGCTCAGAAAATGATCAAAAAACAATCATCCGGGGTTAAATCCAGGCTGATGGAAACCTGAGGAGAAAACCAATATGGGTGTTTTGGATCCAATCTATGCAAAGCCATTGGCTGTGCGTCTGATTTCTCAGGTAGCACCGGAGTATGCCCGTGTGCTTGGTTTGCGACCCGACCAACGCAGCCTGGGAATTTTAACCGCCGATAACGATGATGCTACCTATGTCTCCATCGATGAAGCCACCAAAAAAGCAGATGTCGAAGTCATCTATGCCCATTCCTTTTATGCCGGAGCCAAACACGCCTCCGGGCCCCTTTCGGGCGAAATCATCGCCATGCTGGCTGGGCCTGGCCCCGCAGAAGTACGCAGCGGATTGGATGCGGCAGTGCAATATTTAACAACCAGTGCGCTGTGGTATTCCGCTAATGATGACAATAGCATTGCCTTCTTCCCGCATGTTATCTCACAGACAGGTTCCTATCTTTCAAAAATCTGTCAGGTACCCATCCGTACGCCCATTGCTTACCTCATAGCACCCCCATTGGAAGGTGCCCTGGCGCTGGATTTCGCCCTAAAAAGTGCGGCTGTGAATATAGTCTCCTATACCCCGCCACCATCCGAAACCAATTTTATGGGTGTAATTCTTACCGGTGATCAATCGGCCTGCGAGGCTGCTGCAATTGCTTTTCAGGAAATGGTGCTGGAAATCGCGCTCCATCCGCTTGATTATTAAGGTTTTTCGTCCAGCAACAAACAAGCTTCACGCGGGAAATAAACCTTTATGGTATCACCACTTTTGGGTAATACCAGATGAGGATTGTTGAACATATCAAAGAAAAATTGTACCTCGCCAGACCCAACCAGTATGCGCACAATGGAACCCAAAAAAGTGGCTGATTTCACCAGAACATCCAAATGGTTGTATCCTTCCTGAGCTTGCATGGTAAACATCTCCGGACGAATATTCATTTTAATTTTTGTGCCGTTCGCCTGGCTGGTAGCTTGGTAAGAATATACATTTTGGCCGTTAATGCTCAGTTTTCCGCTTCCCTGGTCCACTACCTGTACATCCATTACGTTCAAGGTACCGACAAAAGAAGCCACAAAAGCAGTTTGCGGGAAATTGTAAATTTCAAAAGGAGTCCCGATCTGTTCCAGGCGTCCCTCTTTCATTACGGCTACCCGATCCGAAAGTGAAAGTGCTTCTTCCTGATCGTGGGTTACGTAAATCGTTGTTATTCCTAATTTTTGTTGAATAGCGCGGATTTCGGTACGTAAATCCAAACGGATTTTTGCATCCAAAGCGGAGAGCGGTTCATCCAATAACAACACATGCGGGCGAATAGCCAAAGCACGTGCCAAAGCTACTCGCTGTTGCTGACCTCCGGACATCTGATAAGGATAACGATTACCAAAATTTTCCATATGAATAAGGTTAAGCATCTCATCAACCCGATTCTTGATTTCGTCTTTGGATTTTTTGGCAATCTTTAATCCAAAACCGATATTATCTGCCACAGTCATATTGGGAAAAAGTGCGTAAGATTGAAAGACCATACCCATATTGCGCTGGTTAGGTGGAATAGAGGTTACGTCCTTCCCCTCTACCTGTATGCCTCCCTGATTGGGCGTCTCAAATCCGGCGATCATGCGTAAAGTTGTCGTCTTACCGCAGCCGCTGGGACCAAGGAAAGAAATAAACTCGCCTTTTTCAATACTCATATTAAAATTATCAACAACGGTATTCTTGCCAAAAACTTTATAGATATTAGATAAGGTTAAAAATGCCATAAATCTCTCGTTTTGGGGTTAACGTGCGCCGGCGAGATTGGTTTGATCACCGCGGCTGAATAATTGAATCAGGCCCAGTAAAGCCCAGGTAATAACAAAAGAAATGATCGCCAACGAAGACGATTCATAGGTTTTATTCTGTCCGATCAACGACATATACGGACCAAAAGCATTGATTCCCACCAAAAAACTGGCCATTGTAAATTCACCAATGACCGTTGCCAGGGTAAGAAAGCTGCCAGAGAGCAATGCGGAACGCAAATTGGGAAAAATGATCTTAAAGATAATCGTACCCCAATTAGCGCCCAGAGATTGTGCTGCTTCGGTCAGGCTGCGTACATCAATGGATGCCAGTCCGTTATCCACGGCACGAAACATATACGGTAAAGCCAAAACAACATAACCACCCACCAATATTACATACGTGCCAAAACTGGTATCCGTTAAACGAAAGGGAGCACCACTAAATACTTTAATCAAGCCGAAAACCAGCACAATCGCTGGAATAACAAACGGTACCATTGAAACAAACTCAATCACCACCCGCAATTGCGGCAAGCGCAAACGAATCCAGTAGGCCGTAGGCACAACCAGGATCAAACTGAAGATGATCGTAAACAACGCCATCCAACAGGAAAAGACGAAAGTTCTTATAAATTGCGGATCATTGAATATATTCGTATAAGCCAGAAAACTCAACTGCCCTTTTTTAGCCCGCAGTGAAAAATCAAACGTGGCAATTAAGGGAATAATAAAATACAATACACCCAGAATCACCCAGAACCAGGAAAAGATGCGCGTTTTTTTCATAAACGCAGCCACCTTTCACTGCGTCGGCGCAGAACATAATAAATGGACATCGAAATTGCCATGATAACAACCATACCCATCGCCAATGCATAGCCCAACCCAACGTTATGCAAAACATCACCCTTAATTTGGGAACCAATCACAATCGTCACCAGGTTGATAAAACCACCGGTTAAGGATAAAGCCGTGGCATAAGCGCCAAAAGCATTTCCAAACAACAAAATCATACTGGCTAGCAGCGAGGGTAAAAGAACCGGTAAACCGATTTTGGTCCAATAATGAAAACTGTTTCCACCCAAATTTTCACAGGCTTCCCGCCATTCCTTTTTTAACCCGTCCAGGGCAGGTGTGATCACCAAAACCATTAAGGGGAACTGAAAATACATATAGGTCAGTGTTAATCCCCAAAAAGAATACAACTTAAAACCATTGTCATACAGGTCGATGTTCAGCACAGTTTTCAATAGAATGGTCACCATACCCACACGCCCCAACGTGGCAATAAAGGCAAAAGCCAGCGGAACACCCGCAAAGTTGGAGGCTACCCCTGAAAAAGTGGATAAAGCCGTCCGTACCCAGCGTGGCAAACCGCCAATGGTAACGCTGTAAGCCATAAAGAAGCCCAACAACCCACCACCAATCGCCGTGGCCAGACTGATCCGGATACTCACCCAATACGCCGCGACAATGGTTGGATCTGCCAGATCAATAAAATTTTTGAAGGTGAATTTCCCCTGTGCATCCTGAAAACTTCCAGCGAATAAAGAAACCGATGGAAGGACAACAAAGAGAATGACAAAAAGGAAAAATGGCAAAACACCCAACCATTTCTTCCAGTTTTTTTGAGAGGGACGCACCAATGGTGCGTCCCCATTCTCATTTATCAGTTTATTTGTAAAATTATTTGACATCGGCGCCGACGACAGACATCCATTGTTCAGCAATCAGCGTATTCGCATTTTTGATCTGATCAATGGTCGGGAAAACGGCTTTAGCATACAGCTCAGCAGATGGCAGTTTGGCGGCCAGATCAGCCGGGATGGCATTGCGGCTGGCTAAGTCATTGTAGCGAATCGGATGGCAATAACCCTTCAGCCAGAATATCTGACCCTCATCCGAATACAGAAATTCCATCCACAGTTTTGCGGCATTTGGATGGGGAGCATAGGCGCTGATCGCCTGAATATAAACACCAGCAAGCACACCACTGGGAGGAATAACAACCTCAATCGTGGGGTTATCTGCTAAAGTGTCTTTGTCGGCCAGTGCATTGTAGTCCCAGCGCATAATAACCGGGGTCTCGCCTTTGGCAACAGTTGCCTGTTTGGCTACCAGAGGTACGAAATTACCGGCATCATTCAATTGTTTAAAGAAATCCAAACCAGTAGTCACGTCATCAACCGTACCGCCGGTGGCCAAAGCAGCGGCATATACGCTCATTTGAGCTTGTGCAGAAACACGCGGATCACCAGCTAAAGCTACCTGACCCTTGTATTCGGGTTTGAGTAAATCAGCCCAATCCTGAGGAACATTCTCAACAGCATCTTTATTGACTTCAAAAGCCATCACACCATAGTAGTCGCCATACCAGTAACCATCAGGATCTTTAGCGGAATCGGGAATGCTGTCCCAGGTAGAAACTTTATAGGGTTGAACAAGCTTTTCTTCAATGATTTGCGGGCCAAAACCAAAACCAACGTCAATCACATCCGGGGCATTGGGCCCTTTATTATCTTTATTGGCTTTAATGGCTTCAATTTCATCGCCAGAGCCGGCATCCGGGTTCAATTCATTTACTTTAATATTATATTTGGCTTTGAATGCTTCAATAGCTTCGCCATAATTACACCAGTCATGCGGCAAAGCAATCACTGTTAATTCCCCTTCGGCCTGGGCATCTTTGATTAACTGATCCATGGGACTCAACGCAACATCATCAACAGGTGCAGCTTCAGTAGGCGGGGTACCGCAGGCACTCAAAAGCATCGAAAAAACAACCAGAACGACCAGGGTCAACAACACGGACTTTTTCATTTCTCTACTCCTCTGTAAATGGGTTTTTGGGAATTTGTGTTCAAAAAAATAATGTGCAACAAATCTGTAGCATTTACCTCCTTAAAAATCTGTTTTTTTGATCAGAAATTTTACGATTAGGATAAAAACACCGTATAGAAAATGTTACCAAATAAATTTTTAAGAAAGATCAAATTTTTATTAATGGAATGTAAAGAAATCGTTACCGTATGGTTTAAGTGAGTAAAATAAGAGAAAAGTGAACGGAAAATTTGGGCAGGCTTTTAATAACCGACCCTTTTGTAAAACATCTCTTAAATCTTATAACTTAATTCAAAATAATGCAATTGAAACTCCCCTAGGGTTTAGCATTTTACTGGCAAATCAAGTGATCCATAGTTGAACAAAAAATTTATTGCCGATTGTGCCCCCCAATAACAATCCCGCATTAATCAAAAAACAGGCCACCGGACGTTTTTATTTCTGCTTATAAAATGGATAGAACAATAACCAGACCACCTACCAGGGTACACAACCCATTTACCCAATCATTATCCAACCAGCGCCAACCACGCAGAAAATTCGTTTTTGTGCCGCACAGATGCAACGGGTAACGCTCAGTCTCTTTTTTGCACTTGGGACAAACAAACATAGCCTGAACCGTAGCACCCAGAAAAGAATCTACCAGGCTGCCCAATAAGCCTGCCAGTATTAATCCCACCACAGGCAGCCAACTCATCGCAGCCATAGGGTTTGAAATTTGAGTAGGCCAGCACAGAACCGCCAGAACGCCAATCAAACCAGCGCCTAAAGCAGCCGAAAGCGTACCCAAAACCGTGATTCCGCCGGAAGTGCCACGCTCTACCCTTTTCCAGGTTACCATGCTGACCGGTGCTTTACGGCTGAGGACACCCAATTCAGTCGCCCAGGTATCCGCATTAGCCGCAGCTAATGCCCCGGCAAAACCCAGCCAGGGCCAAAATGCCGCGGGAAAGAAGATATGCAGCAAAACAAAAAACCCGGCCACACCCCCATTGGCCAGAACCTGCCCGGCATCCCGGGTGGAACTTTTGGAGAATTTTTCTTCAAGTTTCGCTTTACGGCGTTTTCGCAGCCGTGAGAGCCCGCTGGAGGAAATAAAGAATGTGAGCAGTAATACAGCCCATTCAAAGCCGCCAAATCCAAAAACCAGCCAGCCCAACGCTGCCGCGGCAATCGCGCCACTCCGGCTGAGAGTACGCACACGATAGGCGATATAAGCTACCATTAAAGCCAGCAGCAAACCAATGAGAACTTGTACCGAATTCAACACCATGTTAAGGCTCCCTTATTTACCCGCATTGAAAACATTGGCTCTGCATCAGACAGCCTGTCTTTAATTGGCAGAAGACAGTAACAGAATGGCCACAATTAACAACACCGGGGTAATTACTCCACCCAGCCAGAACAAATAAGCAACCATCCGTTCTTCCAACCTGCGAAAAAAATACAGCCCCATCACTACATTCATCACCAATACCAGGCTGCCCAGAACCGGTAGCAGCAAAAGCTGTTCTGATGGTACGCGTTCCAAAGGTAACCCCTGAGGAGAGAATCCCATCGGCAAAGTCTGACTATTGGTCACAATGAATCCGGCAAAGATCCATAATAAAATACATAAAACCAGGTTAAGTGGCAGTAAAATTTTTGCCAGTCGATCTTGCAACACCTGACGCAAAAATGCAGCTGGACGTGCTGAATGTGCCTTAAGCGGTGACAGACTGCCAAGTTCCAGGGCGCGTTGAAAATTGGATACAAAAGCGCGTGTATCCTGAGGTGAAATGGCATACACCTTATGTGTCGTTGCAATCAGTAGCAAATGGGCCATATCTGATGCAACAAATTCAACATCACCCAATTCAGGCACATGCCGCGTTCCCAACAATGCCCCCGGCCACGAAAATAAAGGTTGAGGCACATGATATCCCGATTCGGCCGCCGGGCGTACCCATTCCACCTCAGTCAATGGGATATCCTCTGAGCGCAGACCCCAACGCAAACGCAGTCCATCACGTTCCAACAAGTAAACCGCACTGCGTAAAGCATACCAGCGGTACAATACCCACGGCAAAAAAACTACTATCGCCAGTAACAGCATCATCCACAACACAAACAGACTGCCCTGCACCCATTCCGAAGCAGCAAACAAAATACCGCCGCCCGACAATAACAAAATCACTGCCGCCGCCGCATGGATGCGCATCCCCTGCCTGCGTTCTGGTACAAAGGCCTGCTGTTGTGTTCCCAGCATGAGTTAAAAATCCGCCATCACCATTCGAATTGCATTGACGACCTGGTCTACTTGCGATTCAGTCATAACACCGGAGAAAGGTAATGCCATACCTCGTGCACCCAGGTCCTCAGTAACCGGGTAATCTCCTATGTGATAACCAAATTGTTCAACCATAAAGGGATGTAAATGAATCGGAGCAAAATACGGTCGCACCGGAATTCCATACTGTGCCAACCGCTCCGCAAAATCTTCGCGATTCAAACCAGCCGCCAGGCGAACTACATAAACAAACCAGCTGTAACAGGTTGTATTCCCATCCAGATAAGGTGTTTCCAGGTTTGGTATTGCAGACAGGCGTTCGCCATACCATGCAGCCACCTGATCACGCTTTTGCATCAATTCCTCGAGACGCTGCATTTGCACCAGGCCCAATGCCGAGCTCATCTCATCCAGGCGATAGTTATACCCCAGATAAGTATGCGAAAGCCAGGTATCCCCTGGCGCTCGGCCCTGATTGCGATAAGCCCGCATCCTGTCTGCCGCACGATCATCATTGGTTACAATGATGGCTCCTTCACCGGTAGTAATTTGTTTATTGGGATAAAAAGCAAATACACCACAATCGCCCAATGTACCGGCTTTTCGACCTTTATATGTTGCGCCAAGAGCTTCGCAGGAATCTTCAATCATCACCAGATTGTATTGTCTGGCAACAGCGTTTAATGCATCCATATCCGCCGGCTGGCCAAATACATCCACAGCCAGTATACCTTTCAGTTCTCCGGCTTTTTCAGCGCCCTTAGGCGGTAGCCAGCGTTTGGCGGCAGCGCCTCCGGCTTTCAAATCTGCAGCAGCCTGTGCCACCTGCTGAACATCCAGATTGCCGGTTAACGGGTCAATATCGACAAAGACCGGAATGGCACGCTCAAAAAGCAGTGAATTACTGGAAGCCACAAAAGAAAATGGTGTTGTAATCACCAGGTCATTTTCTCCCAGTCCAAAAGCACGCACGCACAGGTGCAAACCGGCTGTTCCGGAATTAACGGCAATAGCATGTCGGCTGCCAGTATAAGCCTGAAATGCCGCTTCAAAAGCCTGTACCTGGGGGCCAATACTGAGTGACGGTGTGTTCAGCACCGCCAATACCGCCTGGCGCTCAGCATCCGTCAGGTCGGGAGACGACATGGGAACTATGGGGGGGATAGGTTTATTCATGCCTGAATTTTAACACGGAACAATAAAAAACATCCCCGGATATCCAGGGATGTTTGCTTATCAAAAAAAGAATCTGTTACTCTCCCGTGACAAGAGCCGTGGATCCACCATTTTCGCCTTCACTAATCATAACCGTAGTGGTCTTGCCATCTTTTATATAAGTGATCATGAAAACCGGATCCCAATCAGAAAACTCAGTTTCGGTATAACCGGCTTTGGGCATTTCAGCTCGATAATATTCGGCCAAAACGGACGGCGCGTCTGGCGAGGTAAAGGTTAACAGTTTATCAAAACCGCTTACATTTTCCGCATTCTCCGGTATTGGATATTGATTGGCACCCTGTTCAGCAGCTTCGACACACTCATCGGGGATCACAATTTCTGTGACCTGGTTAACATCCATCAGATCATATTCCCAATGCATCTTACCACTCACATTGCTTTCGGTAGAAGATGAATAAGTTTCGCCTTGTCCGTTACCAATATATCGCACAATATAACCGCCATCCTGCGCCACCCAAAAATCAGCCTGGTCCACTACCTGGTTAGTACCGGAGATAGATTTGTTGGTTAATTTGTAATAATCGGTGATGACGTTATTGATATTTACATCCCTTTCCACCAGTTCAGCACCTTCAAGGGTTCCAAACATCGCTGCCGGTGTCATTGCGTTAAAATCATCCAGGTCTATTCCCGTACCTTCAGAGCCGGTCATCGCAATACACGGTTGCCCTCCCGATCCATTGGGGTCCAGAAAATAATACGCATCGGGAAAGGAAAAGATTTCTGTTTGTTTTGGATCAGCACCAGTTGATTCTGTGGTTATATCCAAATGATAGGCTTGTTGACTCTTGATAACTTCTTGAGTCATATGAGTTGTTTCCTGAATGGCTGAACCATTTGGGTCAGTTCCCTCTACAGAAACAACAATCTGCGCCCGATAACTATCAACATTATCCAAAGAACTACTCAGGTTACCAAGATCAGATTCTTCCAGGTCAGGTATCTCCTGTTCAGATTCTTCCAGGATATCGCCGGCTACTTCGGTTAATTGTGGCATTTGCTCGGAAATTTGTGTAGCAATTGCATTGGGATCAACGTCATCCAGATCAACCGGCAATCGATTTACAATACTATCCAAAGCACCGCATGAACAGGCGATACTGATTATCGCCAGTACAGCCAACAGAATTAATAATTTTTTGTTTTTCATTCTCTCTCCTCATTTACTGATTTCTGGTCGCTTCCATCTTCTGCATTGTACCGAATGATTTTGATTTTGAAAACCGGAAGGTTGTTTGTTAAAGGTAAGCCACCCATAAAGAAACAGCATGATACAAACCGGGAGTCAAAACATGCCTGCTTTTCAGCATCATCCAACCCAATAAAAGGCTCTGTAAAATACCCAGCGCTACCTGAATCCAAAAAGCTTGTGTACCCCAACCGAATACCAGCCAACTCGGTATACGCCACAACACATACAAAGCGGAAGCAGCCAGCCAACCTTTTTGGTTACCCCAAACCGAAATCAGACGCATCTGCAAATAGCCGCGGAAAACAGTTTCTTCTGCCAGACCAATTACCAAACTGAAGAGTAATGCCCATAGTGCAACCTCTGGCATATCTTGAAACATCGTTAAAAATTTTCCCCGCAGAAAAAGGGTAAGAAAAACCAAAGCCAGACCAAATTGAATACCTGGTCGTGTTAAATTTTTATGCCAACCGCTGCTGCGCCAGGGCTGCCCACGCAACACCAATAAGGTTGCCACAACTGCAAAGGCAATCATTGCCAAAATACCCATCTGGATCAACGGTTCCAATTCAGCCGGTAAACCTAAAAGGGATCCCGGCAGCCAAACTGCTCTGCCGGCCACTCCAGCCAGAATCAGCAACCCCAATGAAAGACCAAATACAGCCGTGCGTTCCCTTTGTGGATATTTAAACCCAACTGGGGGCACAGTATTTATGCGTGGACTGAGTCCCAGGAGCATGGTTACAGCTAAAGCGCCAATATATTCCGTAATCTGTGAAAGCCATTCCAAAACAATCACCTCAAAACAGTTTGTTTATTCCTGCTGGCTGGGTGAGTCCATAGCAGACTCCAATGCGGATGTGCCAGCAGATGATACTTGTTCATCATTCAGGTTTAATTCCACTCGTTCTTCCATACGCACCTGGCCTCGCAAGAAAGCACCTTCTTCGGTAGTGAAAGCTACGGCAGTAACGTCTCCCCAGACACGCCCGGTACTCCGGATCTCTAATTTTTCCGCCTGAATATTGCCTTTAACCGCTCCTGCTACAATGACTGTATTGGCTTGCATTTCTTCGCAATTCACCCTTCCAGTCTCACCAACCACAACCAGACCACGCATGGTAATCTCTCCTTCAAAGGCGCCTTCGATCCGTACACCGCCACTGCCACGCAAATTACCTTTCCATGTAATCCCCGGTCCCAATACCGAAGTTACCCGTTCTACCGGAACAGATGAGGTTGGTGAAGAAGGGGTCGTTTTTCGAAACATAATTCTTATTCTCCTTTTATCGAATTCTCCGTCCGGGGACTTCCGGACAAGGGCCATATCGTCCCTGCCCGAACCACAGTACCTTCTGGCACATCGGCCTTTACAGTTGCATTATTACCAATACGCACATGCTTGCCAATTTTTAAATTTAAATTAATGGTTGCACCCATACCCACCTGAGTAAAATCGCCAATACTGACTGTTCCGGCCAACAAAGCTCCTGGCGAAAAATTGGCACATATCCCTACATGAGAATCATGCGGTACCACGGCATGAATATTGATCACGGTTCCTTTACCAATCATTGCTTCCGTACCCACATAAGCAAATTGAAAGATTTGCACCCCATCCGCCAATTGCGCACTGGGTTCTATGCAAGCGGATGGATGAATAATGACTGGAAAATGAAAACCTTGTTGTTCCAATTGCATAAATACGTCCCAACGGCTGTGTGGATTTCCAATACCGCCTACCCCATTCACAGCCAGATGAACTCCTGCTGTATAAATTTGCGGCAAAATACTTGCTGGTCCCAATACCGGCACATCCAACACCACGCTACTAGGTAAAAGATGGTCATCTACCACCCCGACCACACGGTAAATCCCCATCGCCCGAATCACTTCAATCAGCGCCCGGCCATGACCACCACCGCCAAATACTATTAAATCGTTTTCCTGAATGGGTGCTGAGAACATTCCTGATCCTCTCCCGCAAAGTTCACCTTTCGTTTATACCACAAAACATCATTCTTTCTGAAATAATATTACCTGAAATTCATCTTTTTGTTGGTAATCCAGGATAGTTTCCCAGGCAGCTGTTTGCAGATAGGCAGCGACTTCCTCATCTATGGTCACGATCTGCTGAGGATCATCATAACCAATCGATGTATATCCAGGGTGCCCAACCGGGGATGTTCCGGTAAACACAGCATAAACCACACAGGCAGAGAGGTAAACACCCTCAGCCGATGGATGCAGCCCATCAGAAGCGTACAATTGAATATCAGGGCGGGCTGCCTGAACAGTCTGCCAGGCTGGGCCTACCGGAATAAGGACAATTTGCGTTCTCCAGGCAGCCTGGTGTACCAGACCATCCATGCGTTCTTTCTGGGCATCGCTGTCCACCTCGGAAAACCAAGGATACAGCAATACCGCAATTTTCTCCTGCCCTCGCACAACCTCAATCCATTCCACTACCTGGTCCAGATAAGCGTTGTCCTCAAAATCACGGCGGACCCCAAACAACTGTAAAACTACCACGTCATAGGCCATCAGCTCGAGTTTCTCGACCAGAGCTGCCGTTTCCACAGGTTCGGTGAGTACATTCTGCGGCTTTACCCAGCGGCGCATATCTACAGCATATGGGTAATTACTCAGGCTGATCATCAACAAACTTTGCATATCCAACGGCCCAGCACTGATAAGATCGTCGCCCACCCACAAATAGCGTTGAACTTCATCCGGCGCAGGTGTTGCATTTATGTTTGGCTGACAGGCAGAGCAATACAATAACCATAACAGACACCCACAACTTACCCAATGCTTCCACAAACTCTTTTTTACATTCATTACATTCCTGTCGCCAAAAAACGCCAGGGTTTACTACGCCAGGGTTCCGGGGTCTTTTCAATTCCAATTCTTGGTGTTTTATGGATATCCGCTTCAGGAATAGCGGCAGCATCTTCAATCCACAAACCAGGTTCCCTAACGGTTAATGATGCGCCATTCTGTGTGCCATCAATCATCAATGCCCTGGTTAGCTTGGCTGGCCCATTGGTCCATAATACGCGCGCTATCCCTTTACGCTTTTCAGCAATCAAATCTAATCCTTCCTGGGGGGCAATTGCACGAATCAATACAGCAGCCGCATATCCCTCAGCACCAGTCACCGCATTCAAACACCAATGCATGCCATACGTAAAATAAACATACGCACAGCCTGGCGGTCCAAACATTACCGCGTTTCGCTGGGTACGACCGGACCGGGCATGGCAGGCCAGGTCCAACTGTCCATCATAAGCTTCGGTCTCGGTGATCAAACCGGAAATCCGTCGGCCATCCAGGTAGCGCACCAGGCGTTTCCCTAACAAATCACGCGCCACAGTGAGTACCGGGCGGTCATAAAATTCAGTCGGCAAACAAAACGTCTTCCCCATAGCCAAATTGTACCCAATCTTTCCACAGAACGCATATTTTTGCAGCATCCAAATTTCCGTAAACACAATTTCTTTGATATACTTTTGCCAACAATAGACAGGGAGTTCGGTACATTCAATGTCAAATCAATCCTTCTATCAGGATAAAGCTCAGGAACAATTCACCCATACCCGCCAAGAATTGTGGGATAGAACGGCTATTGCCTCTTCAAAACGAAAAGACTGGAGCCATTATTATCACCATCGTCTGGAGCAGGTCTTTCGTTTCCTGATTCCTAAGGGTTCCAGAGTATTGGAAGTTGGCTGTGGTCAGGGCGACTTACTGGCATCTGTGCAGGCAGAATACGGTGTAGGAATCGACTTTTCAAATGAAATGATCCAATTGGCTTCGGTCAGACATCCACAACAGACTTTTCTGCAATTCGATGCTCACCAAATGCCGGTATTTGAAAAACCATTCGACTTTGTTATTCTTTCCGACCTTGTAAATGATGTCTGGGACGTGCAAACTATTCTCAACCAGCTCAAGCCATTAGTTCACCCTCAATCCCGTATTATTCTGAACATCTATAACCGTTTATGGGAAATCCCACTCAAAATCGCGCAGGGGATCGGTGTAGCCAAGCCACTCACTTACCAGAACTGGTTAACCAACAAAGATATGCAAAACTTGCTGGAACTATGCGGCTTTGAAATCATCCGTACCTGGCACGAAATTCTCTTTCCACTTTCCATCCCCCTGCTCTCTCCATTTTTTAATCATTTCTTGGCACGATTATGGCCATTCAACCATTTATGTATGACCAATTTTATGATTGCCAAACCAAAGCCACCGCAAAAAAACACGCAAGCCTCTGTTTCTGTCATCGTCCCGGCACGCAATGAAGCCGGTAATATCCTCGAAATTTTTGAACGAGTTCCCCAAATGGGCAGTTTTACCGAACTGATCTTTGTAGAAGGTCATTCGCATGACAATACCTTTGAAACCATCCAGAAAACCCAACCGCTTTTTAACTACCCCTGTCAGATTTTTCAACAAAGCGGTGTGGGCAAAGGGGATGCCGTGCGCCTGGGCTTCCAGAAAGCTCGCGGGGATATTCTGATGATTTTGGATGCGGATCTGACAGTTCCGCCGGAAGATCTGCCACGCTTCTATGACGCCATTACTCAAGGGAACGGCGATTTTATCAATGGAGTACGTTTGGTATATCCCATGGAAAAAGAGGCCATGCGCTTCCTTAATTTTCTGGGAAATAAATTTTTCAGCATGGCTTTTTCCTGGCTGTTGGGGCAGAGCATCAAAGACACCTTGTGTGGCACAAAAGTAATTTGGAAAACCGACTATGAAAAAATCGCTCAAAATCGCAGCTATTTTGGCGATTTTGATCCGTTTGGAGATTTTGATCTGATCTTTGGCGCTGCCAAATTAACCTTAAAAATCATTGACATTCCGATCCGTTATCGTGAACGCCGATATGGCACAACCAATATCCAACGTTGGAAACATGGCCTGCTTTTGCTGCGTATGCTGGGTGTTGCAGCCAGGCGATTAAAATTTATTTAAACACGAACCCTATGATAAAAAACACAAAAAAATTACCCCCCCTAAAAATGTTGCCGCTCAAAAGTTATACCGGTGTCAACGACCTGGATCCTATCCGCTATTATTCTTTCCCAATCATTGGAAAAATGTACCGCGAACGGGTACAGCGCTGTTTAGCCGAATGCACTGGTGGTGAACATATCCTGGAAATTGGTTTCGGTACCGGGCTTACTTTTCTCAACCTGAAGGATATGTATCAAAATATTCATGGATTGGACTTAACAGTCGATGTAAACCCTATCCATAAACTGTTTTTAGAACATGGTGTCGATACTCAGCTTCAAAATGGCTCGGTCTTATCCATGCCTTATGAAGACAATTATTTTGATACGGTTCTGCTCATCAGCATCATGGAACATCTGAAACCGGACGAACTCACCAAAGCTTTTCAGGAAATTCACCGGGTATTAAAACCGGGTGGACAGGTTATCTATGGTGTTCCGGTGGAACGCCCTTTTATGGTTTTTATGTTCCGGCTTTTGGGGCATAATATCCGCGATGAGCATTTTTCCACAGAAGAAGATGTATATACCCATGCAAAAATCCTGTTTAAGGAAATCGCGCGAATCGTCATGCCCGGTATACCGGCATTTTTTGGCCCCGTATATCAGGTAGGACACTTTCAAAAGCAATAAGACCGCCTATATATTTACTGGCAGTCGCGAATATCCAATAACCGGCGAAAATCTCCGGTCCAATCGCTGACTTCTTTGAGTTGGATAACGCAGCTATCCTCTAAAGCACGTTGCTTGGCGGGAGATAACTCATCCCAATCATACTGAGAAAGATATACATAGCCAAAACCCTTCCTTTGCAGAGAATAAGGATCGGGGTTTTGCGTTGTAAATTGCCAATCCGGCAAAGGCACATACCATGTTTCACTCGAACGAACCGGACGGGCAAACAAAGTGACACTCCGTGTAGGGGATGAATCAAACACCATCCATTCCGGTTCCAAACGATCCCAATAATCTTTTGCGATGGCCGCATCCAACAGTTTAATATAATAGCTCAACACCGGTTTTTGTACGGCTGTACTTGCCACACTAAAAAACACCAGACCGCCCACCATCGTCGTGGCTGCCAACCCAATCGTTGCAGAACGAATCCAATGTTTCTTTTTCTGCAGCCAGTACCACAACAACGGGACTGCAAATAATTTGCAAAGGTTTAAGGCGAACATGGTCAGTCGTGCACTCGCCGAAATCCCTGCGGAACCCTGATATTCAATAAAAACGGTCAGAAGACTAAAAGCTGCAGCAACGGGTAGAGCAGCATACAAAAAATTCTCCGACCGGTAGGCCTTTTTACCCCATAAAATTAAAAGAGGGAACACCAGTAAAATCGGACCTGCCTCAAATATTAATGCTGCCAATTGACCAGGATTGGTTAAAAACAGGCGTCCTAAATGCGCCGAAATAAAAGCTGGAGGCCAGCGAACCGGAAAATCAATTGAGAAATAACCTTGCGTTTCTATAGCCCCAGTCCCAATAACCCGCTGGATTAAACTGTGAGAAACACCGGTCAGTACCCCGCCTTGCACTATAGCTAGTGTACCGGGTAAAACCACCAGAAATAACAAAGCCACCCAGGCCGGCTGCCCCAAAACACGCCGGCGGCGAATCATCAAAAACAATAAAACTAAACTGATAGCGAAGATCACATAAACAAACCAAATTTCATCCACCAATGCCATAGCCGCCAATAAAACCGAAATGGATAGTTTGCCAAACCAGTTTTTCCAGCGGCCAAAAAGCAGGAAGATCAACAAGGCAATCGTCAGGCCCAACATACCCGTACCACCGTGAGCCATTACCGGAATAGTAAACAGGCTGTCTCCAAACGCAAAAGGAAATTCCAATGGACCGGAACCTTCAATTGCCCAGTAGCTGATCAAAGCCTGTGCCAGGTTGGGAGCAGTGGCTTTACCTGAGCCGATCATGTTTACAGCGTCTGAAATGCTCAGCATCAGCGATTCGGGGATATACAGCATCAGCCAGCGTGTACCCCCGGCAAAAGCTAAAAATAAGGCGGTCAAAGTACCCGCAAAACGGTTGTGGGTGATACGTCGCGCCCACAGGGACACATAGATCAGGCTGAGTCCCACTAAAATGGCGCGGGTAACATCCAGCGCCGTCCAGGGGAATATATTTGCCATCCGCATCCACTGTGCGGATTGCAGCAACATCAGGTAATGATAATCAAAACGAACACCGGGATTGAGTACAAATTCCGGCGGAATTGCGCCAGCAGCCAATACCGATGTAATTGGCAGGTTTTGATAATCGTCAAAAACAGCCAATCCACGCCCAATCAACAAGAACACCCCAGCAATCAACAAAAAAGGCATCCAGTATTCCCAAGGAAAACAGAATTTCTCCCGTAGAGTTGACCAATCCTTCTGCAGCACGACGATCACTGCCCCACTGATCAAAACAATCAACGCAGCCACCCAAAAAGCAACCGGTGGCGCAAGAAAACGACCGGTCCAATTGGATAACCAGACCTGCAATACCCAACCAAGACCAAACCCCAGCAAAGTAGCTTCAGATCGTTTCACCCGAAACGCCAGCACCACAATCAAATAGCCCCCCAGAAACCAGGTAAGCACCCAGGCAGACAGGTTCAACAGTTCAGGAAGAATTCTGAGAAGGCTATTCATTACATCCATGCCCGTAGTATTGCAATCTCACTCGCTTAATTTCAAAAGTTGAGTATACAGATCAAGATGTCCGCGTGGAATTAATAAATTTACGCCTCGATCTTGTAGCATATAAACCGGCTCGTAAGTCTGTAAAATGGGTAAGACGACTTTATCCAACCATTTGTTATTTTCAACCCAAAATGAATCTTCAGGTTTTTTATACAATTCACTGAGCGAATCAACCACAATCACGGAAAATTCTTGCTGTTTGAGTTTTTCATGAAAATAGCTCAGATATGGCTCGTTATTGGCCATCACCATTTCCATTAAAAACACTTTCTCATAATCCGGCACCAGGACTGTGCCCTGAATTTCCCCAAATGTTAATAATTGTCTTTCCGAAATAAATAAAACCGGACCCGGAAGTTCTTCGCTCGTCAGATCCAAAACTTCTTGAATCAGTTGAATATCGGCACTGGCAAGCTCAACATCCTTGCGGGTCCATGACACCCCGCTTTGCAGGGTAAAAAACAGTGGAACCAAAATTACCGGGATCATCCAATACAATGGCATATGAAATTCTCGCTCAATGGATGGTTTCTGGGCAGTGAAGCGATTAAACACCAGAGATAACCCGATCACCGCTAGAAAAACCAGGTAAGCATCCAGGTTATGCAGATCACCGCCACCGCCAATCTTCACACTGACCACAATGCCACCCAGGGCAAACATCGCCAGGATCGCTGCCAAACCTAATGTACGCACCCAGTGCAAGTAATATTTCCCGCCTTGGTGGCGTATATACACCCAAGAAATGATCATCAATGGTAAAGAAACCAGCAGGGTAGCCGGTATAACCCCCATTGGAAAAGTCGGATTCGGAAGCAAACGGCTCCAGATCATATAGGAGGTAAAACTGGAGGAGAATTGGGTGACATCATTCCCCGAAAAGACAGCATAAATACGGTTGGAAAAGAAGGCAGTAGTACTACCCAAAATGGACCATGCGGCTGGTTTAATCAGGTAGTTCAACCAACCACGTTCTTCCACCCGCTCCTCCAACAAATAGATACTGACTGCCAGCAGAGCCGGTACCGGATACCAGTTTACCCGGCTTAAACCAGCCCACACAGAAGCAAGTACAACAAAAATTAGGGTGCGCCAGAAAGAATCACGCCGGTAGCCCAGAATCACCAGGACTACACAAACCATTAAGTGATAATAAACAGCGCCCTGAAAGAAAAATAAAAATAACCACAGAATCATCGCAAATGTAACCGGGCGATTTTTCAGAGAAAAGCGCCGGGCAACACTATATGCGCCCAAAAAATTCATACTCAACCACAGAAAAACCTGCCAGATGCGGTGTACAAAAATGTTCTGAGGTGCAAATAAAAAAGCTGCAGCCTGCATGATATATCGGGAAGGATGCAGTACTGGTAGAGGGAAATCTGATCCGTATAAATTTTGCGCAAAATATAACGAGGCATTGTAATAACGGCTGCCTTCCGACCAACCCATTGAAAAAGGTGTGCTTTGCATCTCCGGCACAAACAGTCCGACACGATACAAGCAGCCCGCAATCAATAAAAGCAGAATGAAACCCTGGGCAGGTTGAATAGGGTCCCGGCTCTTGTTTAACAGCCAGGCGCCTATGCCGCATATCCACACAAAAAGTACCATCCGGCCACTTACACCCCACATCACTGTTTTTGTGGTTAAAAACAAATAGACTATACTACCCAAAAGCAAAGCCAGCGCTAATCCCCAGGCAACCATACGGGGAAGCCATTCTTGTTTGGCTCGCTCCGGCCCGGGCTTAAATACAAAGGTAATGATCAACAATACAACTGCCAACACAAAAGAAGCCAGCGCAACAGAAGTGGAGGGAAAATTGGTCGTTACAACAGGAGTTCCCGGTTGTGCCGCAAAGGCCTGCAAGGCTGTTCTTTGAACATACCAGTACCAGGCGGAAAGCCCGATAACCAGAATACCAAACCAGCGCCAGAAATTTTTTGAGCGGATATCCATGTTTACTCCCCTTCGTTTTTATCCTGGGATAGTTGTGTATAGGTATCCCCACTCAGGATACCCGAAACGAAAAATGCGCCGGGTAAACTGCCAATAATCCACAAACCACGAATGATCAACGCCACACTCAAACTGGTGGAATGGCTTAAACCACCGAACAATGGAAATACACTGGTAATGGATAGTTCCTGCAAACCCAAACCATTGATCGAAATCGGCACCAATGTAATGAAGTATGTCAGGCTCCACAATCCGGCTGTCGTCCAAAACGGTATTGATTCACCCATGTCGGTAACCAGAATTTGAATGATAAAGAAAATACAAGCCATGTGAACAAAGGTAAACAACATAGCAAAGAAAAGATATCTGGGATGCCGGTACCAATAAGACAACGCATCCAATACTTTACGGAGAATTTTTTTAACCCTGCCCCACAACCCTTTTCCACTGGTCAGCAACGCAGTACTTTGCCAACCGCCAGACATGGAAGTCTGCTCCAGATTCAGAATAGTCATTAATGGCTTAAAACCAAATGGGAACACAACCGCCATACCAGCCATACCAATGAGGCGGTCCACCAACAGCGAAGCCGCGGCCAGCGAACCACTGATCCCAATGCGCATTGCGCCAGCCAAGCGAACAACGTCTCCACCGATCGTTGAGGGAAGAAAATTTGCGGCAAACAAGCCGGCAAATGTTAAGCGCAGACTATCCCGCCAATTAACCTGGACTTTCTCGATTTGCAGCAATACGTGCCAGCGTGCAAAAGTGGCTAGGCGTGATACGAAAATCAGGCCAATCACCGCCAGGATACTTCTCAGTGATAGTTTGCCCAGGGTGCGCAGCATCTCATCAACGCCTGCGGTAACCACCAGGTAAGCCAATAAAAGCACCGAAAGAACAGTACCCACCCAGCGAATTATTAATTTCCAATTGGCTTTTCTAAAACTAGACATACTACTTCCGGGGAAACAAAACTCTCACCCAATAAAAAATATCATTCTATTAGTTCAATACCGCAGATTATAACGTAGATCGGCATCCGTGCCAGAAAATTCATCGACAATTCTCATTTTGAAATCAGGATTGCATTAACAAACCTTTTTTCTGATTCTTAATTTCCAATTCCAATTTCCTGTTTTCCATAAAAATAGTAGAATGAAAGCTGTCTTTTATTTTCCCATTCCTGATACGCAAACTCACTCCGGAGGTTTTTTATGCAAGAGGTTGTCATTATTGATGCGGTACGTTCACCTATTGGCGCATTGGGCGGTAGTTTGGCGCAAGTACGTCCGGATGATCTGGCTGCCCTTATTCTGCAGGCACTCGTCCAACGCACCGGCATCGATCCGCTATTGGTTGAAGAGGTTTACCTTGGTTGTGCCAACCAGGCCGGCGAAGATAACCGCAACATTGCTCGCATGGCCACGCTGCTAGCCGGCTTCCCTGTGGAAGTAGCCGCAGTCACCTTTAATCGTTTGTGCGCCTCGGGGTTAACCGCTATCAATCATGCCGCCCACGCCATCCGCTGTGGAGAAGGTGATGTTTTTATCGCCGGCGGCGTGGAAAGCATGTCACGGGCGCCCTATTCCCTGCCAAAAGCCGAACAGGGCTTTCCTTATGGCAATCTTACAGCCTATGACACGGCCATTGGTTGGCGTTACCCCAACCCCAAAATGGAAAGCAACTATGGCATCGATCCAATGGGCGTAACCGCCGAAAACTTGGCCGATCAATATCAGATCGCGCGTGAGGCGCAGGATCGTTTTGCCCTGCGCAGCCACCAACGCGCCGTTGCCGCCATCCAAACCGGCATATTTGCTCAGGAAATTGCGCCGGTCAATATTCCGCAGAAACGGGGCAATCCTATCCTGGTGGATACAGATGAACGCCCGCGCAGCGATACGACAATAGAAAAACTGGCCTCCCTGCGTCCAGCCTTCCGCAAAGATGGCAGCGTTACCGCCGGAAATTCCTCCGGAATAAATGACGGCGCTGCCGCGGTACTATTGATGAGTGCTGCTAAAGCCCGGGAATTAGGTCTGAAGCCCCTCGCCCGTCTGGTTAGCAGCGCCGCCGCCGGAGTGCCGCCGCGCATTATGGGCATTGGCCCTGCGCCGGCCACACGTAAAGCCTTACAGCGGGCTGGTATCCGGCTGGCTGAACTGGGCTTGATTGAAATTAATGAGGCCTTTGCCGTGCAGACCCTGGCCGTTATTCAGGAACTGGGGCTGGAGGAAGAAATCGTGAATGTTAACGGCGGCGCGATAGCACTGGGACACCCCCTGGGTTGCTCCGGTGCTCGCATTTTCACCACCTTGTTACACGAAATGAAACGCCGCGCACCCGGCGCTTCAAAACCATTCTATGGGTTAGCCAGCTTGTGTGTCGGTGTTGGTCAGGGTGAAGCCACCATTGTAGAGTGGCTCGATTGATGCGCATCCTGGTCACCGGTTCTACTGGTTTCATCGGCGGTGCACTCTGTCAGGCACTGATCCTGCAAGGATATCAGGTGCGCGCCTTCCACCGCGAAACCAGCAACCTGAGTCTGTTAAAAGAATTGGAAGTGGAACACGCCATTGGCGATCTGACCCAGCCATCCAGTCTTGTGGAGGCCATGCAAGGAATTGATGCCGTTTTTCATGTAGCAGCCATGCTCAGCGGAGGTCAACCCGGGCGAATGTACACTGTTACAGTAGAGGGTACCCGCGCCGTATTGGATGCTGCCTTGCAAACCGGCGTGCAGCGCTTGGTGTACACCAGTTCTGTAACGGCTTTGGGTGTACCCGATCAAACAACCGGATTAATGAATCCGGAGAAAGCAATTCATTTAAACGAGAACCATACCTGGAATTTTCGTCCGGATCACTGGCATTATGCCTACAATAAGTACCTGGCCGAGTTGGAAGTACAAAAAGCCGTGGCACAAGGTCTGGATGCCGTCATCGTTAATCCAACCTATGTAGCCGGTCCTGGCGATATTTATCGCAAAATCAGTTCACCCATTATGCAGGTAGCCCGTCAAAAATTTCAAATCTATACCGGCGGCGGCCTAAATATCGTTCATCTGCAAGATGTCGTGCATGGGCATCTGGCCGCACTGGCTCAGGGTCTACGCGGCGAACGCTATATCTTGGGTGGTGAAAATATCTCTCTGCACCAATTTTTACGGTATTGTGCTGATATAGCTCAGGTACCCGTCCCCAAGCTTTACGTTCCCCATCAGGTTATACGCCTGGGGGCCGTACCACTTGGTTGGCTCAGTAACATAATCGATTTACCGATAGCCAGCGAACTTATTCGCATGGCTGGGTATGGTTTTTATTACGATACCAGCAAAAGCCGCTCCGTTTTAGGCCTACCCGAACCGCGCAGCGCGGAAGAAGCGATCCGCTCTGCCTATGAATGGTTTATGCAAACCGGAGCCGCCTGATCACCCTATTCTTCAGCCTCATCATGGATATGGTGCATCACCTGTTCAGGGTCACTATTAAGTATTTCGTTCATTTCCTCAACCATAGCTGCGCCATGGCGGTATTGAAACGGCCACATACTGCGTAGATCAAAAAAGGAGACTCGATCTCCATCCGCCAGACGATGGTTCAAATCCGGTTGTAATCCTGGCAAAGCGCTCAGATTTCCATTGATAAATGTGATCCCGCGTTCCTGGGAAGGCATTTCCAGATCAGCCATTAAATCTGCTACTGTAGCAGCGTCTGGCATATTGCGTGTCACCAACGCAAAACCTTTCTCAGCTTTTTCTTTCCCATACAACGATAAAGCACCGTACAACCACACATCTATCTGCATACTCAAGCTAGCCTCCTCCAACGGGTGGAAAAATCCCCACCTCATCAGCATTGTTTAAAATAGTCTCCGGATCACAATAAATACCATTTACATAGGTCAGTTTCACTTCTTCAGCCGGGATATTCAATAAAGCAAACAAATCCAATAAAGAACTTCCTTCCTGAACTTCAAAATCCACCGCTGTGCCCAATGTGGCGCCCGGTAAGTATTTTCTCAGGGTGGCAAATAATTTTACTTTGACTAACATATTAACCCTCTCAGGGGCAGCGTACAATATCCTGCGCCCACAGGCAGTCGGCACAGGAAGGATTCAGGCCCCAGCAGCCTTGATTACTGGCGCGTAAATCACAGGTCTCACGCAAATCGCAATCCGGGCAGGATGGAAAATGAAATACACGCACATCACTGCGAAAACGGGTATATTCTTCGCTCATCCATATTTCCGCCAATGGTGTCTCGCGAACATTGCCCAGAACATAGCGTTCCACCTGCTTGGCAATGCCATCAATCGCAAAATATTGATAACTATGCGACAACGCATAGCACGGTGAAATCCCCCCATCCCAACCAACCACAATCGAACGATCCTGTACAAAACGGCAGCGCCGTTCCGCGCCCCAGTGCATGCGCGGTAATTCAATCACCCCCCAACGCATCCAGGCATCCGAATGCACTGGCCAGGAGCCGGTTTTAAAACCCTCACGTAAGCCGTAACCATACAGTTTTTCTTCCTCCATTTCACGGCTATAGGGTAAAACATGGCTGACCACCAGCCGCGCTGCATTTAACTGTGATGCCAATTGGATCAGATCCTGTAATTCATCCTGGTTACTGCGCATGGCCACAAATTCTATACCCAATACCGGGTAAACCACCCCAAGTTCTTGTTTAATCCGGTTCATGAGACGAATATTCTCCAACACCCGGGAAAGTTGAGTGCCGCGCACCCCTTCATACGTTTCCGGTTTACCGCCATCAATGGATACAATAATGTTATCCACTCCCAAACGTACCAGCTCACGAATATTCTTTTCATTTAATAACAAACCATTGCTGCCCAACGTAACACCTAATCCGCGTGCGCGGATACCGGCAATCATATCCAGCAGGCCGGCATGTACCAACGGTTCGCCGAAACTGGTAAAAACGACTCGATCCAACAGCGGCAGGTCGTCCAGACTGTTCAGAATGGACTGAAAGGTTTTGTTATCCATATGCGCATTGGGATCCGTCCAGGAATGGCGGATGCAGGTCTGGCAGGACAGATTGCAGGAAGTAGTCGCTTCAATGTACAACTTGTGCACATCCGGTAAACGCGGGTGCAGAATCAGATCACCTTCGCGTTCGTTCAACCAGAAATCGGTTTGCGGATCAAGATGCCGCCGCTGGAGAAATTCGGCTGGAAGAATAATCTTATTTTGGGAATCGGGTTTTAATGGTTTCATAAACAATACCAATAGTGTAATATACCTTGTTAAATGATTGGGGCGGGGATTGCCCGCCCCAATAAAATATTATTCTCTTGAATCGCTAAACGATTCAGGTATTACATTTCACCAAAAACAGAATCCAACGCCGCTTCTGGAATATCGAAGACCTGGTTGTGCGGTGGCAGCGGATCAGTGGAGAAGAACTCCGGCAAACGGTCCATTTCTTTGGAGATACCGGCTGCTTCATTAAATTGGCGTTCCCATTTAAGCACCTGAGCACCGTAGGCAACCACATCATCTGCAGTCCAACTTGTACCTAGTACACCGTTACATTCCTGTACCATACCCTCAAATCCGGCAGCAATATCCAGAATTGGGAAGGCAATAAACAAACAATGACCACAGGAATCAATGAAAGCCGTGGTGGCCTGGAATGCGCGGCTCAAAGCAGCTTTACCTTCCGGGCTAAGTGGGTCTAATTTGCCACTAACACCCAGAATTTCCGGGCAAATGGTGTAACCAGCAGTATGATCAGCACCCATGGTTGTGGTAGCGTAGGTAATTCCAATGCCTTTGACAGCACGTGGTTCGTAAGCCGGCATTCCCTGGCCCTTTACAGCGGGAACACGGCGTACACCATAGATTTTACCGGTTACTTCAACACCGCCGCCCAGAGAACGTCCAGTACCGGTGCCTTTGCCCATCTCTTCAATTAACTTGATGGCGCCTTTACTGTCACCAAAGGGTAGCAGTCCACCATCCATAGCTACACCCAGGCTGCCACCAGTTTCAATGGTGTCCAGACCATAAGCGTTACATAACTGCACCATCAAACCGATATCGTCCAGATTATCGATGCCCAGGTTAGCACCCAAAGCCCAGGTTGATTCGTATTCGATACAAGAGGTGAGTTCGCTCTTATCTTCATTATAAAGGGTATTGGAGCACTGAATAATGCATCCCGGTGAACAGGCATGGTTGTAAATTTCCTTACCCATGCGTTCTTTATTGGTTTCAAAAATCGCCTCACCCGAAGTCTTGGCGGCGCCTTCATAGCGGCCGGAAGAGAAGTTGCGTGTGGGTAAGCCGCCGGCCTCATTCAGGATATTGACCAAAACAGCGGTCCCGTAGCTGTTCAAACCACCCTTGGGTTTGGAGATCGGGTGGCTGCGAATGGCGTCAATCATCTTCTTGCGGCCTTCATCAAACAAGGCTTTATCCACCATCGTGATGCCAGGAGCACCCTTGTCATTCAAGATGATGAATTTCAGGCGTTTAGAGGCCAAGACAGAACCCAAACCACCCCGTCCGGCATAACGGCTGGGGCGGCGAGCCATATCATTAAAAACGATACCGGCATTGCCATAACCAAATTCACCGGCGGTGCCCATACTGGCAATCGAAACCTTGTCGCCAAACTTTTCGAACATCTTTGGGTAAATGTCATAAACATCCTGCCCGGTATATTCTGTCGCATCAAAGAATTCTACTACCGGCTCTGCTTTTTCGGCATCCCATTTAATATAGGCGCCCCAATAGACATCATTCTTCTCAGGCATACCTTCCACAACTAAGGCGCGCACCAGCATACTCGCCAGATCAGGACCCCATGCGGAACCCACATTGGATTCCTTGATTCCACCGGTCAAGGGTGATTTGCTGCCCACTGAAAGACGGGCTGAGGTTGGCGCTGAACTGCTGGTAACTATACCGGCAGAGAAAACCAGTTTATTCTTGGGTCCCAAGGCATGGCAAAGCGGCGGTACCTCATCCAAAATCATTTTTGAAGTTAACGCACGGCCATATAACAATTTGTAATCTTCAGGTACAGCTTCTAATTTAGTGCTGAGATCGGACATATTAATTCTTAAAATCCACATAGTGCTCTCCTTTTAAAGTTTCAATTGGATCTAATAGGTTTAAAAATCAAATGGTTTATTAAAAAAACACCTCCTCATTATTCACAAAGCAGAGAACGAAATACGCAAAGGAGGAACCGCATTGAAAAACACGGTACCACCCTCCTTTGCGCACTGGCGGGCGATGGAAATTGCTCTCCATGCCTTATCGTTCATCTATCCACTTGGGAATCAATGAATCGGAGGTATTTTAGCGTCTTCGCTCCCCGAGGAACGAAAACTACTTTTGAAAAATTGGGGTTAAAAAATAATTTGGGATTATTCTACTCTTTATTATAGAGAAAAAGTGCTGAGAGTCAACTTAAATTCTTGAGCCCTGCGTGGGTCTTGAAGCATTAGATTCTATCAAACCGCGTGATAAATGGTCCATTCACCCATACCATTGAGTCATTCTTTTTTTATTCATACTTTCAGGTGATGACAACTCACCCGACCTATTGTTAATCTAATAATAGAAGTCCCTATCCAATTTCAACATAAAGAAACGGAGAACCATTAATGATCCCGAACCTCACACTTCCGCTTAAATTTGTCCACCTGGCTACCATGCAGGCCCAGGTAACACAAATTATCAATTTTGGTATAAGCCCTCTGGGAAATAGACTGGATGTTATATTTGAAGGTGATCTCACCGGTGAAGTCATTACCGGAAAACTAAAAGGCGTCGACTATTTTGCATTACGTCCTGATGGAATAGGACAGGTAGATGTTCGCGGTAGTATTCTTACCAATGATGAAGCAGTGATCAGTGTCTGGATCAGCGGTTATGTAATTGGCTCAAAATTTATCGACACCAATTTAAAATTTGTTACTGGTGATGACCGTTACAAGTGGCTTAATGAAAAAATTGTCATTGGTACCGGACGCGGATTACCGGAAGGCTACGTAGGATTACCGGAGAGATTTGAAATGGAATATTACTACGCCGAGTAAACTCCCTGTAAAACTCGCGCAAAAAAGCCCTGCCTAAGATCGGCAGGGCTTTTTTGTAATCAATTTCACTGAAATAGAATGCGAATCTCCTTTTGATAGATCAAAAGGGATGTTTCAGGCTAAATTTTGAACTGCATTCTCACCGGCAAGCCAGCCAAAAGTTAATGCTCTACCATGGCTGACACCTATTGCTGTAATTGGATAATCATTCGCAAAGAAATTACCAGAAGCATTTCCAGCTGCATACAAACCAGGGATTTGCTTTCCTTCAGTACCCAATACCTGCATATTGGTATCAATTTGCAAACCATCCAAAGTAACCACCAATGCTGCACCACTTTTGGTTGCAAAAAAAGGTGCTTGTTCAATGGTCGTCAACATTTCAGAGTTCTTCCCAAAATCCAAATCTTTGCCTGATTTGGCTAATTCATTATACCGTTGCACCGTCTGCAAAAAGGTATCGAGGGGAACCTCCATAATTGTAGCCAGTTCTTCCAATGTATCAGCCTGAACAATAAAGCCAGCTTTTAAGGATTGGTCAAGTACATCCGCAGACCACAATGGCGGCACCAAACGTTCACAAACCGTACCATGCATAAGTTCAACTTCATCCTCCCATTTTGCGTCCCACACCGACCATTTCATGTGTCCAGGCTGATTAATATCTTGATTACAGGTGTATCCAAATGGGGCATCTTCATTCACATAACGTTTCCCCAACGTATTTACATTTAACCATGGCTGTCTGGCTAACCCAATTGGTAACGGGAAACCAGGAATGCCACCGTCAAACAGCATAGGGCAATAACCACCTGCTTGCATTGCACCGCCAACCCACATCCCCATTTTTATACCGTCACCTGTTGTACTGCCTTCCGAATACCAACTTGAAGCAGCATGTAAAGCGCGGGGAGCATATTTTGCTAACATTTCGGGGTTATTTTCGTATCCACCTGTGCAAATAATTACGGCTTTCGCATCAATACGTAGATAACCATCCAGATTTTCAGCAATCACACCAACCACCCTGCCGTTCTCTTCTTCCCGCAGCAATTGCACAGCTGGTGTTTCATACAAAAATTCTGCTCCCGCGGCCTTTGCATTTTTTTCAATCAACGGTACCAGAGTAGCGTTCCATGCTGGCAAGAACCGTAACGAAATATCATACTCTTTATATAACCAGCTTTGTTTTAAATCCGGTTCCGGAATCGTCTCAATTCCTTCCGCATCAGCCATGTCTAAAAGGCGGTCCATTACCCGGCCACTCTCGTCTGCCCACAATTTGAGCAGACGTTGATCCGGCATATATGCACCCCAACGCATCATATCCGCAATCACTTCATCAGCATCAATGTCAATACCTAACTCTTTCTGGCGCCGGCTGCCAACAACCCCGCACCACCCGCCATGGAAAGTACTCACTTCTCTTTTTTCCAGTACAATCACTTTTGCGCCTTTTTCGGCTGCTGCCATTGCAGCACAAACACCGGCTAAGCCTGCCCCCAAAACCACTACATCTGCCTGGAGAGTCTCAATTATTTTGTTGGCCGGAATGGATTGTGGTGGATTTTCAAAATCCCATTTTTTGTCTGAAGGGTAATTTCCCGTACCCACATCCGTACCCTGTGCGCTAGTCATACTGTTTTTCGGTTGACAGCCGCTCAGGGTAATTGCACCGGCCGTTCCAATGAGGGCACTGGTCTTCAAAAAATCTCGACGACTGATGTTTAACTGATTTTCTCTCTTCACATCCCTTTTCATTTTTTCTCCTTTTATGATTCGTAAATTTTTATTGTTTAATTGAATCTTCCATAATGTCGGTTTCATCCTTTAATAACACGTCGAAACGCGGCGTTATTTCACTTCCAGTCATTCGTTGCCCGCCATTATCATGGCAGGAACTGCAATAATCCACCTGCTCCGCATGCGAAAAATGACAGCTTGTGCATCTCAAACTATCCCAATGACTACGGTGAGGATTTCGAAATAAATAATCAGTGCTATCTGCTTGATATTCCATACTGATATGGCACTTCAAGCACATATCATCTTTTACTTTTATTTTTTCAAAAGGTTGCTGGTAATTTCCACTAATATAATTAACCAGGCTGCTTACTTCGTCCTGCACCTTATAGTCAGAATGACAATCTTTACAGCCAACGCCAACTTTAAGATGCACATTATCCATATGATTACTGTGCAAATAAGAATCAACATGCCCTGTCATGTTATGGCAGCTTGCACAAAAATTCGGATCTGATCGGGAGAGATGATCCACGGAAAACCCTGCGCCTACAGCAACTATTAAAAAAAACAGTACACAGAAACCTGTTCCGAAAAAGCCCAGTCTCTTAAAAATATTATTTCTCTTTACTTTCTGTTCATGATCCGGTTGATCTACTTTATCCATACAATCTCCTTAAATAGTATTGGTGCTGTTTTTAGCTTTCAGGCAATTGAACAATCGAGATCAAGGTTAAACCAAGGCGGTTTATTTTTTCCAATACCCCAAATAAAGCTGACTGATCAACAAGCTGTCCTACCAGGCTCGTAGAACCATCTTCATGAGTCAATACAGCCAAATCATCAAACCACCCCGAACGATGATCATCCAGTCTCTCCAATACACGGATTTCTGTTTTTGTTCCAGAAAAACCTGGACAATGATTGGTTGAAATATTGCCTTGCTCAGCCTCAATTTTGACGGAATCCATATCCGTTTGAACCTCCTGCTATGATGAAATCATTTTGATCTTATCTACCGGATGGATGAGTTGTCATCACCCGGAAGTATGATCAAAGGCAGTTCATTATTGGAATTGACCAGGCAGCATAAATAATCCGCTGGCTTACTTGTCGAAATCCGTCATTACCCTTTTATGACGCTAAAATTCCGATTAATTTTGCTCGATTCGCTGCAAGAACACGGTTATGAACCCCTAATTTCCCGTAGATATTGGCACAATGTGTTTTAACTGTGTTTATGGAAACCCCCAACTCTTCGGCGATATCTCGATTAGAAAAACCCAAAGATATAAAACGCAAAACTTTTAATTCATGTTCACTGAGTGCATCAAACAAACGGATTTCAGTATTTTTATAATCATAACTTAAATTCGTTGGCTTGAATTGATATGCGCTATCGGTTGGTTTTTGCCCAATCAGAAGTGAAAGAATCTGGTTTACATAATTCAAATCAGTACTTGCTTTATAAAGGTGGGAATATTCAACCAATAATTCCATCATTGGCTCACCAAGATCAACAAATGTGCGTAAATATCCCTCCGATTTTGCCCTGGGTAAAAGTTCCATTAACAACGAAAATGCAGAATCTGTATTACCTGTCATTTTGTAGGCAACCGAACACATTGCTGCTATTTTAATCCACCGTCCATAGCGTTTTCCCCTAACCATAGCCTGTAGTAACTGTTCCGATATGCGAATAACATCATGCCATTTTCGTTGCGAGTAATAAAAAAGAACCAATGCAGCCCACTCTATTTCTTGAACAACGTTTGGTTGCCGGATCTCATGCAATTTTCTTTTATCAATAATTTTTTCAATTGATGCAAAATCGCCTATTGCATTCAATAACCGAATCTTACAAGCTACTTCTTTTGATTGACTTACAAGCAATATTGATCTACCAGTGCTGCGCTGTTCATATTGCTGCATAACATCAATGGCACTTTTGAGATCTCCCATACCAAGATAAACCATTGTAAGGCTGCAAAAACTGGAAATCCATTGCGAAATTCCCCATTGTTCCCCCAACTCACAGCCTTTGATCAATAACAGTAAAGCCTGATCCAGTTGATTCCATTCATAAAGTACTTCCCCTAAACCGGTATACGACATTGCCGCACTGAAAAACACATCATCTTCTTTATTATAGGAATGATCAATTGCTTCTTTATACAACGCTGCTGCCTGATTCAGTTCCCCTAACATCTGGCTTATTTCTCCGGACAAGCTCAATGCATCTACCTGTCCCGCATAATTTCTACCAAGATTTAATATTTTTTCCGCTTCATGACAGGTTTCCAACGCACTTAGTAAATCGTCGCCTTTCAATGCCTGAGCTGTTGCTTGTGCATAAAGCGCAAGACCCCGTACTTTATAATTTTGAGGTTCTAAATAAGCCAATGCGATACGCGCATTTTCAAAGGATTCTTCAAAATCCCCATGTCTGGCAGAGCAAATAGCTTTGACGGAATGCAAGTTCCCCAATAATTCAGCATGTTGTTTTTCGTTTAAACGCAAGTTTGTTTCACTTAAAATAGCGTTCGTTTTTTCCACCCATACTTCAACCACTTCTGGCTGCAAAATAAAATTCACCCAGGCACGGTATATACATAACCAGGGCCATTCTTTAAATGCTTTTTCAGGAAAACGATCTAATAAACTCCGCAGGAGGAGAAATTTCGATTTAGACATTAAGTCCGCTGCCGTTTTTTCAATTAATTCTGAAGCAGCTGCATAGTTTTCTGCCAATAGCCAATGTTTGAGCGATTCTTCCAAAAAATCATTTTGTTCTAACCAGTTCGCCGCCCGATTATGCAATTCCGGAATACTCACACTCGAGAAAATTGATAGCCGGTATTTTAATAAATCCGAGAACAATTGGTGGTAACGATACCAGCCGCGCTGATCATCCAAAGATACCAAAAACAAATTGGAATGATCCAATTTTTCCAGAATCGCCTGACTGCCCGTTCGGTTCAATAGCGCGTCACATAATTGCGCATTCATTCGTTCTAAAATGGCACTCTGCAGCAAAAAATCTTTTATCTCCTGAGTTTGCTGCTCCAGTACTTCTTCTATCAAATAATCTGCAATATATCGATTATTTCCCGTAAAATTTCTGATAAACTGATTCAGTTTTGATGGGGAAAAACCCTGAATAGAAAAAGAAGCCAGTTGTAACCCAGCAATCCAACCCTCTGTTCTGGATTCGAACGCATTTATTTGCTCAGGAGAAAAATCGATCTTTGTACGCTGGTTTAAAAACTGACCCGTTTCTTCATAAGAAAAACGCAAATCGTCAGAGCGAATATCGCAAATTTGTTTATTCAGGCGCCAACGCGAAAGAGGAAAGATTGGGTCCAACCTGCTAACAAGCACAAAATGAATCCCTTGAGCCTGGGTTGACTTCAAACTCGAATTCAGAGAATATTGAATCAGATATAGCAGGAACTCCTGTACATCCTGATTTTTGATCACATGAAAATCATCCAATACATAAATAATTCGCTGGGGAAAAGCTGTAACTTTTTGCAAAATTTTATCTATGACAATCTCAACAGGAGGTGTTTGCTGTGAATAAAAGATATCTTCAATACTGTCATTGAATTCAGGAAAGAACCGTTGTAAACCTTTTAAGAAATAGGTAATAAAACGAAATAATTCATTATCTTCCTGATCTAATGAAATCCAGGTAGAAGGATATGAAAGTTGTTCCAGCCATTCACAAACCAGTGTGGTTTTTCCAAAACCTGCCGGCGCAGAAATCAATGTCAGGTTTTGCGCTAATCCATCATTTAATTTATCAATTAATCTGGATCTGGAAATAATATCCGGGCGTGTTTGTGGCTTGTATAACTTTGTGTTAAGGATAATATCAGACACTAATTTTCCCTTATCAAAGGATTTTTCAATTGTAATCTGCCAATTTTTTAAAGTCAATTTTTATTTAGATCAAACGCACGGCAATTTCCGAAGCAGGAACCAGCCATAAACAATAAGATCGTTCCTGCGTAGGTATTGTTATTCGCATCAGTCATATTGGCAATACAGCTTTACATAACCTCAATATGAATTGTCAGACTTAACCATGAATTTCGAGGATGGCAATCGTGACAATAGACACTTACCAAGCGGCTCGTGGTAGCCCATAATCAAAATAAACCCAAATGTGTACAACTTTTGTCCGAGTTTTTCGGAAAACCTTTGTAAGGAGGATATATGCCCCCCAAGGGACGGATTGTAGTAAAAGAGATTTATTGTAAGGGCTGTGAATTGTGTGTGTCGGCCTGTCCACAAGGTGTACTGGCTTTAGCCCCAGACCGTATCAATTCCAAAGGCTATCACCCTGCCGAATTAATCGAACAGGGCTGTACCGGTTGCGGCGTATGCACCGTGGTCTGCCCGGAAGCAGCCATCGTCGTTTACCGTGAAGTCAAAGCACGTTCACAAAGCGGGGCGTAGGAGAACGCAGAATGGCAAAAGAACTTTTAAAAGGAAATGTGGCAATCGCTGAAGCGGCCGTACGAGCCGGCTTAAATGCATATTTTGGTTACCCCATCACCCCCCAAACCGAACTACTGGAATGGCTTTCGGCGCGCATGCCCGAATTAGGCCGAGCCTTTGTTCAGGCCGAAAGTGAATTGGGCGCTATTAATATGGTCTACGGTGCCGCCTGTACTGGCGCCCGCGTGATGACCTCTTCATCCAGCCCCGGTTTCAGTCTGATGCTGGAAGGGATCTCCTACATCGCCGGTACCGAAATTCCGGTGGTATTGGTGGATGTGATGCGCGGCGGGCCTGGTCTGGGCAATATTGCTCCCGCCCAGGCGGATTACAACCAGATCGTCCACGGCGGCGGACATGGGGATTATCATCCCATCGTACTGGCGCCCGCCAATATTCAGGAAGCCATTGACATCACCTACACAGCCTTCGACCTGGCCGAAAAATACCGCAACCTGGTGATTATCATGGTGGATGGTTCCTTGGGTCAGATGATGGAACCAGCCGAACTACCCGAAATGAAACCCGTCATCATGCGCACCCCTGAATGGGCCGTCTATGGCTCTGAAGGACGCGAACGACGTTTCCTCTCCTCCATTTACCTGGACCCGCCGGCGGAAGAGATTACCAATTTCCGCCTGGAACGCCGCTGGCAGGAGATTAAAGCCAATGAAGTGCAGTACAAAGAATACTATCTTGATGATGCAGAATATGCAGTCATTGGGTTTGGTACCTCCGGCCGTATCGCGCTTTCAGCTGTGCGTGCTGCACGTGCCAAAGGTATACCTGTTGGATTACTGCGCCCGGTCTCGCTGGCTCCCTTCCCGGAAAAAGCGGTTGAAGAACTCAGCAAAAAGGTAAAAGGCATGTTGGTGGTAGAAATGAACGCCGGCCAGATGCTGGAAGATATCATTAAATATTCCCAGGGTCGCATTCCCGTGGAGTTTTATGGACGCATGGGCGGTATGGTACCCATGCCGGAAGAGATTGAAGCGGAAATTCAGCGCCTGGTTTCACAGCCGGCACCCACCAACGGACATCCGCGTGACCGTTGGTTAGCCCGCTTTGGAAAGGTAAATTAGGAGATTGGCGATGGAACAAACATCACTGGAAGAACAAGTTGTTTATGACCGCCCCGAATCGCTGGCCAATGTACAAACCCATTATTGTCCGGGTTGCACCCACGGTACAGCGCACCGCCTGGTAGCCGAGGTGATCGACGAAATGGGCATGCGTGGCAATACGATTGGCGTTGCTTCGGTCGGATGTTCGGTATTTGCCTATAATTATTTTGATTTCGATTTTGTCCAGGCCCCGCACGGACGTGCCCCGGCTATGGCCACTGGCGTAAAAAGGGTACTTCCACACCGCATGGTAATGACCTATCAGGGCGATGGCGACCTGGCCTCGATTGGCGTAGGCGAAATTGTGGCTGCGGCCGCCCGCGGTGAAAATATCACCGTCATTTTCCTGAATAATGCCAATTATGGCATGACCGGTGGTCAAATGGCGCCCACCACCCTCCCCGGACAACGTACCTCTACGTCCCCCAGTGGCCGCGACGTGGAAACCATGGGCTTTCCTATCCGCGCAGCCGAAATGCTGGCCACCCTGGATGGTGCCGGATACGTGGTGCGTCGCAGTCTGCACGATCCCAAAAATATCCGCATGGCCAAAAAAGCCATTCGCATGGCTTTTGAAACCCAAAAACAGGGCTTAGGATTTTCGCTGGTGGAGCTGCTCTCTATCTGTCCCACCAACTGGGGAATGAGCCCGCTGCAGTCGCTCAAATGGCTGGAAAGCTCTATGATCCCCTTTTATCCAATCAATGACTTCAAAGTTCATCCGGCATTGGCGGATATAAAAATTTAAGCGGAGGCTTTTCAGATGCAAAAAGAAATCATAATCGCTGGTTTTGGTGGTCAGGGTGTATTATTTGCCGGTCAATTGCTGGCATACGCCGCGATGGACCACGGTCTGCATGTTACCTGGATACCCTCCTACGGTCCTGAAATGCGTGGTGGTACCGCCAACTGTACCGTGGTAATCTCGGATGAAGAAATCGGTTCGCCAATGGTCAGCCGTCCCTCCGCAATCATTGCCATGAACCGTCCATCCCTCGACAAATATGAAAATACGGTCAAAGATGGTGGTCTGCTGATCCTCAATCAATCTATGATGGACCGGGAAGTGACCCGCAAAGGTCTTCAAGTTGTGCTGGTGCCTGCCAATGATATTGCCGAAGAATTGGGCGACAAACGCATGACCAACATGGTATTGCTGGGTGCCCTGCTGGCCAACCTGGAAGTGCTGCCGCCGGAAGCTGTCGCAAAATCCCTCAAAGAACATCTGCCGCAGCGCCATCAACGCTTGTTGCCCCTCAACCTGCAAGGCATGCAGCGCGGCGCGGCATACGTAGCCGAAACCATTCGATAAGTAAAAAGCTCCCCAAGTTCGGGGAGCTTTTAATATATTTTGTAAGCTTATCTCTGCTTACGGGATAAACCCGATAAACTGCCCATCGGTCACTTGTACCGCATCAGTCCCGTCACGGTTCATGCGCCAAATGCTAATGTCAGTGGAATTCTCTTTGAATTCATTGCGTGTCACCAAAACGGTATTTTCATCCGCCCAGCCTTCCACAACAAAAGAACCATTGCTTACTTCCGCAATCACCTGCGGAGCGGAACTGCCATCCGTCGGCGCCACCACAATTTTGCCCAATTCGTTGTCATGCTCGGCACGCTGAATAACATAAGCTAACCATTCTCCGGAAGGAGAAAACCTGGCCGCACCCGCCATTCCCTGATCAGGCAGCAGCGGATAAGCTACTTCAGCCCCATTGCTCAGTTGGCGCACACGAACCTGGTTTGAATCACCGCAAGTGATTGCAATTTTCTGTAAATCATCCGAAATACTGCTCAAACATATCCCCAAATGTTCCTCCTCGGAAACCAGGGTAGTGGATGAGTTGGAAGCCGGATCGTACAGAAACATACCGTTATATCCCCAAAACAGCATGTAGCCGCCAATTCCGGTCAGACCAGTGGCATAAACTAATTTTCCATCTACCGTCCAGCGATAGGGGTAGTAAAGGCGCCATAGATCAACCTGCTCCGTGGATGGAATTTGCGCTACCAGCCGCTGGTTGCTGCCATCAATATTGGCCAGATACAGGCTGGTTTCCGGGGAATTGTTTATCCACTGGCTGGTCCCCCAGGCAATCATGGAACCATCCGGAGAAACCAGAATTGATGCCGGATCGGTACCGACATCAATAAAATCCAGGCGCTGTGAGCCTTGCTGAGTCACTCGAAAAACGCCCGAATTTTCACCAAACTGGGCATAATACACCTGATCGTTGAATACTGAAACCTCATTCTCACCAATCCAGGGATTTGCCGAGGTCTCCGCATCAAAACCCACCTTCACCCCGTTGAAATCCAATGCTACAAAATGTTGGTTAGTATGTGCCATAAAACCGCGATAACCGGATGTACCCTGGTCAGCCTGGCCGGGTTGTTCAGCTTGATCAGGCTGTTCTGTATCTGCCGGGAGCGTCGCAGTTACCTGCGGATTGTGTGTTTCCGTATCGCCGGATAAGCCAGTGTCAGTCGGTTGAACGTCTTCCGGTTGTACCATCTGTGTTTGTAAGGCAACAATCGTTGCCTGCAAATCATCAGTATTTGCGGTTCCCTGATCTGTATTTTGCCCCAGCGGTAACTGACAGGCAAAACTAAGCAAGCCAACAATAATCAAAATCCACAATAATCGTTTTTGAGTTAAATTCTTTTGCATCACTCCATCCTCCATCTCTTTTAAGACGTACCAACCACCGGCTAAGTTCCTTTTTTATAAACCAGATCTCTGCATTTGGAAGCCCAGGCAAATCTACCTCGATTCCTGATTTTTTCATCTGATTTATACCCACCTGATCCAACGGTAATGATTATGACGTGAGAAAAAATATTTGTCAACAAGAAAGAAAAACAAGTGTCCAGGCCCAATAACCCAATGTTTCCGGATTCCGGATAACGAATTCCTGATTCCATCCATAAATTCGCGTACAAAATATCTTGCATTTCAAAAAAATTTATGATAATATCGTGTAACTTTACAAACGGCTTAACCGATGCAAAAAAAATCGCTCCTCAGGAGTGGTTTCTTCGTTTAAGAAACAGAATAAACATCCATCAAAAATTAGTAATAAGAGGGAAGAAACATGTCTGTATCATTCCTGACCCAAGAAGGTTATGATGAACTGCAAAACGAATTGGATTTCCTGCGCAACGATAAACGCAAAGAAGTCGCTGAGCGTTTGCATGAGGCCATGGAAGGCGGCGAACTAATCGAAAATGCTGAATACGAAGCAGCCAAAAACGAACAGGCATTTGTAGAAGGACGCATCATAGAACTGGAATATCTGTTGGCCACAGCCCGCATTGTTAGCAGCGAAATGTTAACAGCCGACAACATCCAGGTAGGATCGCGGGTTGTCATTAAAGAAGTAGGCAGCAGCGAAGAAGAAAACTATACCATTGTAGGCGCCGCGGAAGCGAAGCCCCAGATTGGTAAGATCTCAAACGAATCGCCTTTGGGCAAGGCTCTGCTCAACCATAAGGCGGGCGATCGTGTTACCGTAAACGCGCCGGCGGGCTCCTTCACAGTCGATGTGATAAAAGTGGAATAACCCAAACAGGAACCGCAACGCCCCGCCCGCGTAAAACTGGACGGGGCGTTTTTCTTGAAATACAATATAGATCGAAAGGTACTATTTTATGGAACGCAATGAACTTGAAAAAATACGTTTAGAAAAAATAGCGCGTATGCGTGCCCAAGGGATTGAACCCTACCCAACCACTGCGCAGATCACCCACCGCAACCTGGCTGCTATCCAGGCTTTTGAAACCGCCGAACAGACCGAACAGGCTGATCCGGTAGCTGCCACACTCGCTGGTCGCATCCGTGCTATGCGCCCAATGGGCAAAATTGCCTTCGCGCATATTGAAGATGGTACTGCCCGTATCCAACTCTTTTTCCGCATCAATGATATTGGCGAAGACGGTATGCAGCGCCTTAAAGATGATTTTGATCTGGGTGACTATATCGAAGGCAGCGGCACGTTATTCCGTACCAAAACCGGCGAAATCTCCTTGCATGTACACGCCTTCCGTATCCTCGCCAAAGCCGTCACTCCCTTGCCGGCTGCCAAAGATGAAGTGGTGGATGGCAAAGTGGTGCGTCACGCCACCTTCAACGACCCGGAAAATCGTTACCGCCAGCGCTATGCCGACCTGGCCGTCAACCCCGAGGTGCGCGAGATCTTCCGCGCGCGCGCCGGCGTAGTCCGTGCCGTGCGTGATTTTCTGGATGCCCAGGATTTTCTCGAAGTGGAAACCCCCATCCTACAGCCCATTTACGGCGGTGCTGCAGCAAAACCCTTTGTCACCTACCATAATCAGCTCAAACAGGAGCTCTACCTGCGTATCTCCTTTGAACTCTACCTCAAACGTCTGATCGTGGGTGGTTTCGATCGCGTCTATGAAATCGGCCGCGACTTTCGCAACGAGGGTGTTTCCTTTAAACACAACCCGGAATTCACTCAGGTGGAGTTCTACATGGCTTATGCCAATTATCACCAGATTATGGAACTGACCGAGAACATGGTGGCGTATGTCTGCGATCAGGTGCTCGGTAAACGTACCATCGAATTCCGCGGGCACACCCTGGATGTTTCCCCGCCCTGGCGGCGTTTGGAACTGCGCCAGGGGTTAATCGAAGCCTGCGGCATTGATATCAATGCCCACACCACCGCGGAAAGCCTGGAGGGCGCCATGAAAGCCAAGGGTTATCCCTTCAAACCCGGCGGTGCACGCGGCAAATTGATCGACACGTTGATCGGTGATTATCTGGAACCCACCTTGGTACAGCCCACCTTCCTCTACGATTATCCGCGTGATATTTCTCCATTGGCAAAAAGCAAACCGGGCGACCCGACTACCGTGGAACGCTTCGAGGGATTTGTGGCCGGCATGGAACTGTGCAACGCCTTCACCGAGTTGAATGATCCCATCGACCAGGAAGCCCGCTTCCAGGAAATGAGTGTTGATTACACATCGGATGACGAAGAACAACATCCCATGGATGAGGATTATCTGCGCGCCATGTCTTACGGTATGCCGCCCACTGGTGGCTTCGGCATGGGCATTGACCGCCTCGTCATGCTGCTCACCAACCAGCAAACTATCCGCGAAGTGCTCCTCTTCCCTCACCTGCGCAAGCTGGAATCAGATACACCACCAACCACGCTGCTGCCGCCACTATAATTACTTTTTTTCAACTTACGTAAAATCAAATAATAAAACCAGGAAATAAAACAAGTAGCCGGGAACAAATACTATTCTCGGCTATTTTTATATTCTTTCTTCGCGGCTTCGTGTGGAATTATTTTTTCTCTACTTCATGTTTTCTTCGTGTAACTTCATCGTTTCGCGTGAGAACAACTTCCGCCATTCTGCTTCTTCTTCATGCGGCGGCAGCAGAACGGAATGCCGCCCTTGCGGCAGGGCAAACTCAAACGTCAGTTGGATACCACCCTTAAGCCAGGCGCGTAGTTCATCCTCGGGCAGCCCCATCGGCTGAAAGACCGCCGAAGCGGCACGTACCGCCAGTTCGTAATAGCGTGCCCGGTCTACGCGGCGTGCATCCAGGCGCTCTGGCAAATCCCAGGCATGCACCTCGCCGCCACGCAAATAGAGCAGCCGTACCCGCTGACCAGGGCGCAATGCTTTACCCTGCACCTGCAATTGCATGGCAGCTCGTGCGCCGGCTGTCATGCTCTTATATTCCTGTGGTTCGCGGCTGAGACGCAGCGCCACCAGCAGATCGGGCAATGGTACCCGTCCATCACGCAGATCTGCCAGGTGGCGTCGTAAAATCGCCAACGCGCCCGGCAGGTAAGCCGGTAGATCAGCCGCATCTTCAGCCAGCGCCAGATACTCTAGCAAATCCATTTGTAAGCGTGCCACCCACGCGCAGGTATCCCTGCGGCGTGCTTCCAATCCACGCACTTTTAACGAACCATCCTGAAAAACGCCAAAATAACGATTGGGTACCGGCACGCGCTCATCCACCCGTGAGGACAAAAAAGCCACCCATCGGTAAATACCATCCAGCGCAATAGACAACCCCGTTCGTTCCACAACCTCATGCAGCAGCGCCGTAAAATCCTGCGGTTCATTCTTCCCGGGTTGAAAAACCCATAAACCATCCACATACATGTGCAGCACACGGTAGCCCATATCTTCAGCGGCTTCTTTGGCGCGCATCAGTGCCTCGCGTCCCCCCGCCGTGACCGCTTCGTGCGCTTCAATGCGTCCAAAACGTGCATTTTTATAACCCAGGTAACCAAAACAGGTCACCAGCAGCCACTTATGCGCGCTGGAACGGGCCTTATCCAGCTTGCGGCGCGGATCCCATTTGGGCATTGTTCCCAAGCGTTGTTTCAACGCCACCCGCTTCTCCAGCAGCGGCGCCAGTGTCAATGGGATCAGCCCGGGCGGTTCGGCTGAATCTTCCAGCAGCCCGGGCTTGCCCGTCTCCGGGGAGATATTACAGCGCACCATAATCGCCGGGTACATCGAAACAAAATCAATAGCACCTACATCCCGGTGCAGCCCAATCACCGGCTGGTAAATTAATCCACCCAGGTCAGATTGAATCAACTCCAACGCCGTCTTGGGGCGTTCCCCCTGCTGTTTATGCCACGGTACCAAAATATTTTTGCGCAGCGCCGTCAGTACCTGCATGGAGGAAATACCGGTACCCGGGGAGGTGCGCGCCGCCACCTGCACCGGTTGAGCCGTTACACATGCCATTTCCAGTATACCCTCCATACCAAAATCACCCCAGAACAGCGCGTTTTGCCGGTCTATGTGCCAGCGCCCAAACAGATGAATCTGCCGGCCGCTGTACATCACCTGCCCATAAGAGAAATACGAGCGTTCCGGACGCTGCAGGTAAGTGCGTTCGGCCTCACGGTTAAGCGCCAATGGTAGCTGCTGCCGGGCGCATAGCTCAAACAAAGTGGGTAGCAGCCATGTATCGCCCCAGCGCGTCAGCAATACATCCGGGTCGCAGCGCAAGAGCAGCGCCTGTAAATTAATCAGCAGTGCACGCGGTACATGCAAAGAAAAGCGATAACTGCGCCCAGCGCAATACACCAGCAGCGCGCGTGGTTCGGCATGCTCCGGGTCGCAGTCCGGTTCCAGTTGCATATAGGTAAGCTGCGGCTGTTCCGGATCCAGTTCCCAAGGTAAATTCTCCACCACCAGCTTTTGCACCAGACTGTTATCATAATACTCCGCCCGGCAGCGGCACAAGGGAAAGCTGCCATACACTGCCGCGTGTCGCAGCGCCAGGCTGATGTCGGCGTCGTAATAGCTGAGCGCCGGAAAGGCAGTTAATACCTCGTGAAACAGACGCGGCTGGGCCGCTGGGGAACTCACTTCCACCGCCAGCAAATCCAACAACGTGGACTGGAAGAGATCGTTCCCCTGGGTACGGCTCAGGCGCGGTTGAACCGGGTGCCCGGCCAGAAATTTCCACACCTGGCGCAGCATCTGTGGTGGGCCGCCCACAAAAAAACGCACCCCAAAGCTTTGGCGCAGGCGTAAACGCTCCCCCCTATCCGTCAGCAGCCACAACACCACGCCGGGCGCTTGCGTATCTTCAAATACATCCAGCAGCCAGCCGCTAACCTGTTGCATTCATCTCCTGCTTCAAGCGTTCCACTTCATCCCGCAAGCGCTGCACCTGCTTGTGCTCTTCCAACAGCATGGCGATTAAGAAAGTTTCCATCGGCAGCACATGCGTTGCATAGGTCGCCGCCGCAATATGCTGGCGCGCATAACTCAGTAATTCATCCAGAACCAACTGGTCACTGCGCCGCAAAGCCCGCCGAAAACGTGCCAGAGCCTGCTCTTCCTGATAAAATACCTGGGTTACAGAAGGAATCGTTCTACCCATACCTCACCCCACCTCTCCGGGCAATAATGAAAGCTGCCTGACTGCCGGCAAACGTTCCTCCACTTGTGATTCCAACTCCAGGCGCAAACTGCCCGCACGCGCCTTCAGAATTTCAAACAACACTACCCGCTCCTCACAAATTGTAGCCGGCAGGCGCGTGCTCACGAGCACCGGTGCCAGTTTGCTGTGCAATTCCAGGCGGTTCAACACCCGTAGCAAGAGCCGCCGGCTTTCATGCAATTGCACACTCTCGTCATAAAACGTGGTTAGCAGGTCAAACACCAGCAGCGGGCTAATCTCCGGCTGCCATTCATTTAATAGAGTATCCACCTGGTAACAGGTAAAAGCCCGCGAAAGCTGGATGCGTTGTAAACCGGCCCGCGGATCATGGTTCTGGCGACGAATAGCCCGTGCCACCGGATAGGCATTGAAACGATTGCCGCCATCTAAAACTCGCACACTGTCCTGAATCGCCAACCAGGCTGCCAATTCCAGCATCCAGGCGTTAGCGGCATGTTCACCAAGTACTAATACCAATTGATTGGGCATTTGAGTCGGAAATAAACTATTCATCATACCCCCATCATAACTGTAGTAGAACTATTTTTCTATCCCACTTCGGGGGATTTTTCGTTTAACATAGTTTAAAAATCGTTTAAAAAAGTTTATTCCCAGGCGCCAAAATCCCAATCAGCCAGTAAATAGCGCAGTTCCATGCGATTAGGCAGTCCGAATTTGATCAGCACATTATGCACATGGCTGCGCACTGTTTCTGGTGCAATAGCCAACCGTTCGGCAATCTGGCTGGTCTTGTAATGCAAACATACCAGCGCTACCACCTCTCGTTCGCGTTCCGAAAGCGACTGCCACTTATGCCAGGTTTCCAACTCCACATCCACGCTATGGAGTTCTTTATCCACCAGGTCGGCGGCCACCTTCTGCGGCGTAGAACGGCGATATACCGCCAGCCTCTCTAAAGAAACCAGCAATTCTTCATCAAACGCATATTCGCGTTTCCGCGTATTTCGCCTGCTCAACCACCTGTCCAACCATCGCAAAAGATTCATATTTCTATTCTATAGAACAAAAGTTCTTTCGTCAAGTAAAAATGAGCTAAAATCGCTTTCTCTGTTTCTGGCATACCCCGCCAGCCAATCCTTCGCTAAATGTCCCAGTTCTTATGGTTATTTGTGCTCTCGGTCACCAGATCAATCTTTCGGCAAATCACTCTGCGTTTGACCGGGGTTGAAAGAACAATGGATGTCGTCGTCTGTCCGTAGCTGCCCAGAATCTCCAGCAGCTTTTCGAGATGCGCGATGGATGCTACGGAAGCTACCACCATAAAACAATCATTCCCCGTGAGGTTATAACAGGTTGTCACCTCTGGCATATCGCGCACCATAGCGACAAGCTCTTTTGAGCGTCCATGATTGATACGCAATTGAATAACAACGGAAATAGGCAAACCTAGGGCAGATAAGTTCACTGCCGCATGGTAACCGCTAATGATGCCAGCGTCTTCCATTTTGCGTACCCGCTCTGCAACTGCCGGCGCAGTTAGCCCAACATGCTTACCCAACTCGGCAAATGATATCCGCGCATTCTCCTGAAGTGCCTGGAGAATGGCTCGAGAGGTCTCATCAAGCTGATCTATCATATCAAAACCCTTTCCGGTTTTTTACAACAAAAAAATAAGCAATATATCAAAAATTCTTTCGATTATCTGTTGCGTAAAGCATTTCACCTAATTATACTAAGGCAACAAATATAAATCAACAACCACCCTCAACCCCGTATTACTCAGATGATACAACTTTTCTTTTAATTTGGAGGTATAACGAATATGACTACAAACAACAATATCAATTTGACGGACACCAATTTTCGCTTGCAATACCACAGCGAGAATACGTCTTGCGCTGAAAATAATTCTTACCACACTGAAATACTCTATCCTCTCAGTCATAAGGCAAACTATTCAGCCGTAGAAAAATGCCTTGCGCAGAATTCCCTTTTACACCTTAAAGGTGACCACAGCGGAGAAAGGCTTACCAGTGTTAACGGAGTGATTTGGATCACACAGTCGAACAACCTTGAAGATATATTTTTATGCACCGGTGAATCATTCGATATCACCCAAAAAGGCTCCCTCGTAATCCAGGCAATGGACGAAATTCGCCTGAAAATATCCTCAATTCCGGGATCACACAAAGTTGGTCTTAGCTTTAGAAGCGCCGTGCAGCATATGTTTAATCACTTTCTGTAAACCATACGACTCCCATGTGACGGTCCCTCTGTCCCAGGAATAGAATGATGTCCTTCACGCGGTGGAGGACATTTTTTAAACTTATGGCATAATTAACTCATAGTAAAAAACAAATACCTGCTTACATTGGACACAATGATTGTTTTTCAGTAGTTCTGAAATTTGAATGGGAGAAAATATTATGCAATACCGGGAATTAGGGCACACTGGCTGGAAAGTTTCCGCCTTAAGTTTTGGAGCCTGGGCCATTGGTGGAACATGGGGCCCAGTCGATGAGGCAGACTCACTGGCTGCATTACATCGGGCCGTAGAATTGGGTGTCAATTTTTTTGACACTGCCGATGTTTATGGTGACGGTCTCAGCGAACGACTGCTGGCAAAATTACGCCGCCAAAGCAGTCAGCCTGTTTATATTGCTACGAAAGCTGGACGACGCTTAGATCCTCATACCGCAGCTGGTTACAATCGTGCTAACCTCACAGCCTTTGTGGAACGCAGTCTCAAGAACCTGGATTCTGAATCCCTGGATTTGCTTCAACTTCACTGTCCGCCTACCCCGGTCTTCTATATGCCCGAGGTCTTTGGCATATTGGATGACCTGGTCAAAGCCGGTAAAGTTCGCTACTATGGCGTGAGTGTGGAAAAGGTAGAAGAAGCGCTTAAAGCCATAGAATTCCCGAACGTACAAAGCGTGCAAATAATCTTCAATCTCTTTCGTCATCGCCCCGCCGATCTTCTATTTGAGCAGGTTAAGCAGCGTAAGGTTGGTATCCTGGCGCGCGTACCATTGGCATCTGGAATGCTGACAGGCAAACTAAAACCGGATACTGCCTTTTCATCTGACGACCATCGAGCGTTTAACCGCGAAGGAGAATCCTTTGACCGGGGTGAAACCTTCTCTGGTGTTCCTTACGATATTGGTTTGCAGGCGGTTGAGGAGCTCAGGGCAATCTGCCCAACGGGGATGAGTATGGTGCAGTTTGCCCTACGCTGGATTTTGATGTTTGATGCGGTGACATGCGCAATACCTGGCGCCAAACGTCCTTCACAGGCGGAACAGAATTTCTCTGCTGCAGATCTGCCTCCACTTTCTGAAGAAACGATGGCTCAAATACGTTCCATCTATGCTCATACCATTCGTGAACAAGTACACCATTATTGGTAAACCTGACCTTAAAACAACCTGCTTAAAATCGTTTTACTCCTGTACAAAACGACTATAATTGTTTAATTCAGGGTGCCGCTTGGTTGCCCTACCAATCAAAACACAAAAAAGGAGACGAGCAATGGGAGAAAAGAACAGCAAAAAAGATAAGAACAAAGCTTCAAAGCAAAAACAGCAGCAGGTCGAAAAGAAAAAAGAACAACAGAAGTCTAAATCGCCTATCAAGAAACCCGCTTAATAACGCGGATCGATTTGCTTACCCCATAGTTTACAAATTTTTGCCACATTTCCGTCCTGGTTGATTGCCTTTTTGGTTGATCAATTCACATCACCGCCACAAGAATTTTGTTTTTAGTGGTTTGTTTTAAATTCAAAACAGAAAAATCTCGTTTCTGGTCTCCACCAAGGCTTCATCCTGGGAATTCTTTTTCTTGGTTGATTGTAAGTGCGGTGGAGGCCTTTTCTTTCTTAGGATCACTGAATTTTGACAGGTTTGCACTACCCCTCCCATGATTCCGTTTTTCAGGCACATTCAAAATTCTTGATTTATCTCCTGTTTTCTGGCCCAATAAAATAAGCGTTTTGGGGGACGCTTTTCCTCAACAAAAAAGGCTTAAAAAATGATGAAAGCAATTCTTGTCTTCATTGACGGTACTGTCTGTGATAAAAGGGCACGCCATCACCTAATCGGACACCCGATTTTTATCGTCATAACATAATGCTTGAGGACCAATCAGTACCAGGGAGCATCAAATGCCTGAATGAACTCTCGCAAGGTTATGAAATTGTCTACATCGCTTATTTCCAACCAATCACAGCTAAACAACACAATCAGCCGGTCGTAGGGTCCCGTTGCAGTTCCAACTCACTCTTCCGTAAACGGCCGCTTCTCATACTGCTGGATTAAAAGTTGTTCAATTTCCTGCGCCGGCAGTGGGCGGGCAAACAGGTAACCCTGCCAGAAATCACACCCCAGTTCACGCAATCGTTCCAGTTGTGCTTCCTGCTCCACCCCCTCCGCCACAGTGTGTAAACCCAGCCCCTTGGCCAGCGCCAGGATGGTATGCACAATATCGGTTTCATCCCTCTGTAAGTTCATTCGCTGCACAAAGCCGCGATCTATTTTAAGTGTATCCACCTGCATCGTTTTCAATTTTCCCCGCGAAGAATAAACCGTTCCAAAATCATCCAGATGGATTTGCACCCCCCAGGTACGCAGTAATCTCAGAATGTCATTAATCTCAGCCCGGGGTTCGATCGCCAGGTCTTCGGTAATTTCCACCACCAGATCCTCTGCTGAGAAAGCTGTCTCGTGTAAGATCATCCCCAATCTTTCCATCAAATCGCTATGCTGAATTTGTACTGGAGAGAGATTCACATGGATGGTAAAGGCTTTCTCGGATTTAAATGTTTGCTGCCACTCCTTTACCTGACGGCATGCCGTTTGGATCGACCAGAACCCGACCGGCACAATCAATCCCAATTCCTCCATCACCGGCAGGAAATCGGCTGGCAGAACCACCCCTTGCTGTGGATGGTTCCAGCGTAACAGGGCTTCAAAGCCGCAGATATACCCATCGCTCATACGCAAAACAGGTTGGTAATAGACAACAAACTCATGGTTTTCCACCGCGCGGCGCAATTCCTTCTCCAGCGTCACGCGCTGCAAAACAGCCTCGCCCATTCCTGCAGTATAAAATGCCAGGCGGTTACGTCCTAAAGCCTTTGCACGATACATGGCAATATCGGCATGCCGTAACATTTCCTCGGCATTTCCGGAATAATTTTGCCCCAAAACAATCCCAACACTGGGTGTAATCACTACAGAAGCCTGTTCCAGTGCATAGGGCTCACGCAGGATTTCCACCAACCGTTGAGCCACAAATTCGGCGCGTTCCTGCGATTCCACCTGTTCCAGCATAACCACAAACTCATCCCCTCCCAGGCGCGCCACTGTATCTACCTGGCGCAAACTTCTACTCAAACGCTGTGCCACCTCCACCAGCAGCCTGTCTCCAAAATTATGACCATACGTATCGTTAATCAACTTAAACTGGTCCAGGTCCAAAAACAAAACAGCAAATAACAGCTGCGGGTCTCGTCGTGAGCGCGCTATACAATGCTCCAGGCGTTGCAGCAAAAGCGCTCGATTTGAGAGCCCTGTCAGGCTGTCATGTAATGCGTCATACACAAGTTTATTCTCAGCCAATTTTCGTTCGGTGATATCGACGGCAGTTTCCATCCGCATGCGCCGTTGACCCGGCCATTCAATCATCTGATCAGTCAATTGATAATGGCGCTGCAACAACGGGTTAAAAAATTCCCAGCTATAGGGTTTGTCCGTGGTCTGGATGAATTTATTGGTACAAAATGGGCATTCTTCCTCCATGCCCTGCAATATACGGTAACACTTTTCCCCAATCACTTTTCCCTGGTATCCATTTTTTCGCAATAAATCAGTCAATTTTTGGTTAGCAAAAACAACTTCATAATTATCCGGATTGCTGACATATAACGGTTCAGGGAAATTATTCAGAACCGACAAAAATTGCTCGTACTGCTGTTTTACCTTCTGCTCGGACTTGATCCGGTCTTCCATTTCCACCAGCATCTGCCGGTTGGTATCCCGCAAAAAGCCAACCAGGTTCTTCTCCCGATCGACCGTTTTGGATAAATAGCGAAAAAAGAGGTTGATCGATAAAGAAATCGCGGCACTGAGCGCTAAAAAGGTTGTTGCAGTTACCACAAAGACATCCAACGTACCCGCTAACTCTCCCCAGTTCAACCATCCGATATGCAAAGCCCAGCCAGTAAAACCAAATAACGTGGCGCTCATTGCCAACGAAATCAGTACAGCGGGTAGTCCCAAAAATAAACCTGCGCAGATATTGAATAAGAACAGGTACAAACGTCCGCTGCCCACCAGGCCGCTTTGAAACAATGAAATACTTCCCAGAGTGAAAATGAAAATTGTAAACACATGTATACGCCAGGAAAATTTCAACCTGTTTACCAGTGTCACCACCAGCAATGCCAGGTAAGCTATCAAATAAACCGCAATACTGACCCAATCCTGCTTTGCAAGAACATAACGTAACGAAGTAACCAGGCTGAACAAACCAATCACCAGCAAAACGCGCGAAAGTACAGCAAAGACCTGTTCGCGCCAATCTCCAGTCTCCCCCAACAACCAGCCAGGTAATTTTTTTAAGAAAAGAAACCCATTCCCCTGATTGTTAATTTTTTTTGCCTTTCGAAGCCAAAGCTTCAGCAGATTTTGGGATTTTGTTCAGCATTACTCAATCAGACAACCGCTGGGACTCTGAATGTTTTCGAAATTTTAAAATATATATAATAACAGGGTATAACCAGCTTTAAGAACCCAGCGGGCTGGCAGGTCGAGAAATTACAGAGCGCTTTTAATTATAGACACTCACAGGCAAAATCGGGTTAAGAGTTTCGTAAGGATATTGCTAAATCAGGTTTTCAGGTTCCATATAAATCAATCAGTGTCCATTAAAATGGCCGCACGTAATCGGCGCGCTTTCTCCACGAAACCTGCAGAATAACGCAGACTGTCCTGGCGCGGGCGTGGCAAATCTACCTCGAAATCACTGGAGATTCGCCCCGGCCTGGCACTCAATACCAGCACGCGATCCGAGAGCAGTAATGCCTCCGAGATGGAATGAGTCACCATCAGTACAGTCGTTCGGCGTGCCTGCCAGACATGCAGCAGTTCAGCGCCCATTTGTTCGCGGGTCAGTGCATCCAACGCGCCAAAAGGCTCATCCAGCAATAACAAATCCGGTTCCTGGATCAGAGCACGCGCAATAGCCACCCGTTGTGCCATACCACCAGAAAGGTCTTGCACCCAGGATTGTTCAAACCCGTTCAACCCTACCAGCTCCACCAGCTCGGATGCCTTTTTACGCGCCTCCGTTAACGGCACTTCCTGGATTTCCAAGGGTAGGGTGATATTTTCCAACACCGTGCGCCAGGGCATCAGGTTGGCTTGTTGAAAGACATAACCCACTCTGGGTGAGTTGGCTCCAGTTGTACTGAAGCGCACCTCACCCCGTGAAGGTTGTAAAATCCCGGCAATCACCCGCAATAGTGTGCTTTTACCGCTTCCTGAAGGGCCGATAACGCAAACAAACTCCCGTGGGTTGATGTGAAAATTAACCCCTTGCAATGCTTGTAAACCACCTTGTTCAGAAGCAAAGGTGATATGCAGATCACATACCTGTAAAAAAGGTTGAACTGGATTTTTCATATTTATTTCATTAAGTATTCATTCGAGTAGGCTTCTGTCAGGTCTAACGCCTGGTTGATCAAACCCATCTCAAATAAAATATCCTGCATATTCTGCCAGGCCTGCGGATCACTGTAACCCAGGGGATCCCGCTGCCAGAGTTGCATGGAAACCGCCAGTATTTCTTTTTGTACGGCACTGTCCGCCTGAGCCAGGTTTTCCACATTCTTCTCACAGATCTGGTAAGCCCCTTCCGGGTCATCTATGGTTGCCTGAATGCCTTTGCTCAACCCGGCCACCACGCTCCGCACCAGTTCCGGATTCTCCTGAATGGTTTTCTCATTGGTAATCAATCCATTGGAGACCAGTTGCAGGGCATCCGAAACCGCCTGCACATTAACCTCATAGCCCTGGGCACGCAGCTGCACCGGTTCATTAGTCACATAGATCACCGCCGCATCCTCACGCCCGCCGATCAATGCCTCCACCTGGGTATACCCGATTGAATCAAGGGTCATTTCCGTTTCATTCATCCCCACTGAACGCAGCAGCGCCTGAAAACCAATGTAACTGGCGCCGTACAACCCCGGGATACCCACCCGCTTGCCGCTTAAATCCGTCAGGTTGTTGATATTTTTTTCCGCCAGGGAAACTATCCCAACCGGGTAATCCCGGTACCAGGCCATAACATACACCACCGGCAGCCCTTGAGCGCGACCCAACAATACCTGCTCGCCCGAAACAACAGCAAATTGAATCTGATTAGCGCCCACTAGCGCAACATTGTCATTTTCCATGCTGTAATCCAACTGCACATCCAGCCCGGCCTCGCGAAAATAGCCTTTCTCAATAGCGACATATAGCGGGGCAAACTGCACATTGGGTATAAAACCGACCGGCAATCGCACTGGGATCAATTCCGCTTCCGTTAATTGAGCGGCCTGCGGCGCACACGCCGACATTACCACCAGGAAAATCAAGGATAAAATTAAAATTCGTTTGTTCAAAAATGCCTCCTTAATATCATTCTGTCACCGTATCCTTGCGTGGACCATGCTGCCAACGCAGAAAACGGTTTTCCAGGAGCACCACCAGGCCGTAAAGACCCAGCGCCATCACTATCAGAGCGAATACAGCCACAAATACCAATGCAGTATCATATTGTCCGCGTCCTACATTGATCAGAAAACCCAGGCCGCGATCCGCGCCGACAAACTCGCCTACCACCGCGCCGATTACCGAAAGGGTTGCCCCTACCCGCAAACCACCCAAAAAGACCGGCAGCGCCGCCGGAATCTCCAGATAGCGCAAAGTCTGTACGCGGGTGGCGCGGAGAGAGCGCATCAGATCACGCAGTTCTTGTGGCACCGCTCGGATACCCACTACTGTGTTCACCAGCACCGGGAAAAAGACAATCAGAGCGGCAATCAACACCTTAGAAAATAATCCTGGCCCAAACCAGATGACCAACAGCGGAGCAATTGCCACCACCGGGATGGCCTGGGAAGCCACCAGGTAAGGTGACAGCAAACGTTCCAGCGTAGCGGATTTCGCCAGTAAATAACCCAGCAGCGTCGCGCTGAAGGACCCGGCGGCCAATCCTAACCCTACCTCCAGCAGGGTAAACGCGCTGTGACGTAGCAAACTGCCATCGGCAAGCGCCGTCAAAAAGCGATTGAATACCTGCCCGGGTGAAGGCAGGATGAACGCCGGCAAATCACTCCAGCGTGTTACCAGCAGCCAGGCCAACACCACGATCAGCGCAGAAAATGGCGGCAGCCAATTAGTCATACGCTGTGTAAAACGGGAGGTAGCAGATCTTTGTCTGCGTTTCAAGCTGATTTCCATGCGGCTCCAATTGATCAATATACCAGCAACGCAACAGCCTCAGGAGGTGTAAAAAGAAAAGCCCCGAAAACATAAGGTTCTCGGGGCGTGACAGCAGGACATAACGTCTTGTTTTCCTTCTTTTATCCGGACTATACCGTCGACTCTGGAATTGCGCCAGATCATGTACTTGCGTACTCGTGGGTTATACCACCGATCGGGAATTGGAAGTGAACTTCCGCACCCTGCCCCGAAGGCTATTTCTATTTAACTGTGAATTCTAGTATATGCCGCACTGCGTTTCTTGTCAATAATTTGTGAAAATCTCCGCAAACAAACTGCCCCAAAACGTGCAGCTTACATCCCAGGTATTTTGCAGTCTATGTTTCCCGAATCACCCGCATCAAAGTTTCAGTATCCCTTAAATCATTGAATACATGGTCGGGTTCGTGCAAAAGCAGTTCCTCGCAGCTCAAAATTCCGGTTGCGACACCAATGGTACACGCCTGAAACGCCTTGCCAGCCTGAATGTCGCTGGGCGCATCACCCACCGTAAATAATTGAAACTGTCCATCCGACAGGCCGTATACCCAGCCGGCTTTCTCCAGTGCTTTTTTTACAATTTGCTCACGGCGGTTAAATCCATCACCAAATACGGTCAATGGGAAATAACCCAGTAACCCGGAGCGTTGCAATATCGCAACAGCCGCAGAACGTAGAGTGCCGGTAATTAACCCCAGCGGAATTTTTTCCTCGTTTAAATTGCGCAGCAGCGCCTCTGCCCCCGGCAGCACACACGAACTCAGATCCTGCGGCAAAATCGCCAATAGGTTTTCCACCAGCAGCGGCTCGGCTTCCTGCACGCGGGACTGAAACAAAGATTCACCCACTCCGGCATTTTTGGCAAAGCGCCACAACACTTCCATAGCCGGGATTCCGGAAGTTTCGGCCGCCGGCAGTTCGTTGACGCCATATAAACGTTTCAGCACCATCAAAAAATTCTGACGGTGATATTTGGTAACGTCCAACAGGGTGCGGTCCATATCAAACAATACCAGACGGGAATTTAATTCTGCCGGTTTGTCCTCGGTAGTAGAAATAATTGAAACTGTCATAAGTCCTGCCAATAAAAAACCGCTTTTCAAGCGGCATTTTTTCAATTGCCTTGTAAGTATAAAGAAAGATGGGCAAATTGTAAAGCAGCGAAAAATAACCCCACCTGTAGCGAGTTCAAAGACTCTCCTCCTGATCTTTACAAACAGCCTGTAGACCGTCAACCAATCCGGTATTCCTGAAATAATTGACAAAGAAAGAAACAATGTTATAATATGACCAATAATTACATTTTGGTCACAAGGTCATATTTATGGTAAAACGAAACACAACCAACCGCGAAACCCGCATTCTAGACGCAGCCGCCGGCTTGATTGCCCATTATGGTTACGATAAAACCACCATCAGCGAAATTGCCCGGGAAGCCGGGGTCGCCAAAGGTGCCATCTACCTGCACTGGCCCACCAAAGAAGAATTATTTGATGCACTCATCACCCGTGAGATGCAGCATTTGATGCAGGATCTGCTCAGCAGGGTGGAAAGAGACTCACAAGGCGGATCTTTACCGCATATGTACCGTCATGCCCTATTTGCCATGCAAAGCAATCCATTGATATGCGCACTCTATACCCAAGACAGCCGGATTCTGGGTACCTATATGCACCAGCAAAACCCACGCCGTTACTTGGAGCGTTTTTGGTTTGGACGCTCCTTTGTAGAATATATGCAGGCTTCCGGTTTAATTAGAAAGGAAATCGATCCGCAAGGTCTGGCGTACGTGCTCAGCATCATCGCCTATGGCTTTACCAGCATCGCCGGCATCATCCCACCAGACCAGGCGCCGCCCATGGAAATAATCGCCGACACATTGGATGCTTTTCTGATACATGGAGTCGCAGTCGAGAACGGCGACACCGAAAATGGTAAACAGATTTTACGTCAGTCTGTTGAATTTATTAACCAACAATACGAAAAATCAAATTCAGAAGAAAGCGTAACAAAATGACTCTACAGGAACAATTTATTCAGGTCAATGGTTATAAAACTCATTATTTTTCCAATGAAGGCAGCGGGCCAACCCTGCTTTTCCTGCACGGTGCCGGAATCGATTCCGGCAGCCTGTCCTGGAGGCCCTTTTTGGAGATCCTGGCTGAGAAAAACTACCGTATCATCGCTCCCGACCTTCCCGGTTATGGTGACAGTGAACGGCCCGATATTGCATTTAATACGAATTTCTTCATCCGGTTTGTTGGCTCATTGCTAGACACATTGAAACTGGAAAAAGTGACACTGATCGGGCTTTCCATGGGAGGCGCCATATCCCTGGGCACAGCGCTAAGCTGGCCGCAGCGGGTGGAACGACTTGTCTTAGTCGGCAGCTATGGCATCCAACGCAAAGTTAGCGCGCATTTTCTCAGTTGGCTGATGGTCAAAACCCCGGGTATCCTGGAAGGTACTTGGATCCTCACACGCAAGAGTCGCAAAATGGCCGAATGGTCAATGGTAAACGTCTTCCACAATCCTAAGACAATGGATCCAAAACTGATGGATGAAATCTGCCTGGAAATTGGTAAACCCTTTCCGGGTCGCACCTTCACCCGTCACCAGCGTGATGATATGCTTTGGAACGGGCTGCGCACAAATTATCTTTCCCAACTGGAAAAAATCCAAATACCAACCTTGTTATTCCATGGCCGTTACGATGCTGGTGTACCAGTGGCTTGTGCCATAGAAGCACACCAGCTAATCAAAGGCTCTCAACTGTACATTAGCGAAGATGCCGGGCACTGGGCGCAGCGCGAAAAACCGGAAGAATTTATGCAGGTACTCACCCAATTCCTTGAACAAACCGGTCCGCGTTGAATATTATCAGTATCAGGTCTTTAAAGAAGTACTGATCATCCACGATAGCGGTCTTACACAATTACCGGATTTATCTGCCTGGTAGATGATCCGGTAATTTTTTCATTTCCCTTGACACAAATTATTTTTAATGTTATTAATTACATATGTTATTGGTAACATATGTTTGCAAACACTTATTCTGCGAAATTTTTCTGGTAACAGCCCGGTTAAACTGTTTCACGGAAATAATCAATTAAGTAAAGAATTGAGAACGTTATGACAACAATGATTGAAATGATTAAAAATCTTCGTCAGGAGACCAACGCCGGTATACTCGACTGCCGCCAGGCGCTGGAACAAAGCAATGCCAGTTACGCAACTGCGTTAAGTATTCTGCGAGAAAAAGCCATCCAAAAAACAAACGAACAATCCCAGCGTGAATCCTCACAAGGGGTAATTGAATTGTATTCCCATGGCAATGGGCGTATTGGGGTAATGGTAGAAGTGAACTGCGAGACAGATTTTACGGCGCTCACAACCATTTTCCGCGACCTTGCGCATGAAATTGCGCTTCAAATCGCAGCAGCCGCCCCGCGTTGGGTAAAGGAAACAGATATTACCCAGGAAATACTGCAGCAGGAAACAGAAAAAGCCGCCGGCAAAGCCCGCGCGGAAGGGAAACCGGAATCATTGATTCCACGAATCACATCCGGGTACCTGAAAAAATTTATGGATCAAAAAGTACTTTTACGCCAGGTGTCCATTCGCAATGAATCACTCACAATACAGCAAATGATCGCTCAGGTCTCGGCCAGTGTAAATGAAAACATCAGCGTCAGGCGTTTTGAGCGTTGGGAACTGTTTAATAATCAAGACAACGATTAAGTTCAAAAAACTGTCCTGTTTAAACAGGACAGTTTTTTAATCAGTCATGCGTAAGTTACATTGCTGCTGCTCACCACAATAACCTTATATCCTGTGTTTCCCGGGAAGGTCAGCCTGTCTATAATTTCCAAAAGGATACTTTCATGACTCGTTATGTTGCTTTTTTACACGCCATCAATGTTGGCGGACATGTGGTTAAGATGGAAGTTTTACGCGGGCATTTTGCGGATATGGGATTGACCGGCATCAATACCTATATCCAATCCGGCAATGTCATTTTTGAAACGGATGATAACCGCACAGAAGTGTTGGAAACGCAAATCGCAGCCCATCTGGAACAGGTGCTTGGTTATGACGTGCCAGCTTTTGTACGCACCGGTGCGGAACTGAAAGCCCTGGCGGCGCTGCAGCCTTTTGCGCGTATCCCCGCTGAAAATAAAGATACGCTCTATATAGCCTTTTTGCATAATGAGCCGGACTCCGCAAAACAGGCAGCCTTACTGGCCTATACTTCCCAAACAGATGCCTTGCACTTTTACGGCAAACACCTTTTCTGGCGTTATCACCGCAGCTATGGCGAGAGTGCCATCACCAACATGCGTATTGAACGGGTACTCAAAGCCCATTCCACCATACGTAATATTAATACGATCAACACAGTAATTAATAAATACTTTTCCTGATATTCTACCTGATCTCATCTGTGCTACAATCTCACTATTACAGTACCGTTATCAAAATCCCAATTCATTTTTAGAATACTATGAAAAAAATTATCCGCCTTGTAATTTTTTGTTTAATCTTCAGCACAATATTATCCGCGCGGCCTGTTGCAGCACAAGCCCAATCGGATGACCCTCTCTGGCTGTCGGCTGAAGCCGGCGATAAATCCGCTGAAGTCCAGGTGACCACCCGCAGCATAGACGCGCAAACCTTGGAAGTTCACATCACCTTTCCCGGCGTGTGGGCCGAAACCGCCAAAACGGAACATGGGATGTTTACCCGGCTATTTCTCACCGACTATGGCCAAAACCAGGAAGCCGGACAACCCAACCTGCCTGTTTACAGTTCGCAAATACAGATTCCCACGGATTCCAATGTGCGCCTGGAAGTCGTGCAAGTCCAATCCCGCAGTTTAAAACTGGCGGACAATAATCTGCCGGATAGTGTGTTCCCGGTGCAGTTGCCCGCTCCCAAATCAGGACCACAGCCGCCCTGGATCGCCCCCGACCCGAAAACCTACCAGATCAGCCTGGCATACCCTGCGCAGCCTGCTCAACTGGGTGAAACCTACCAGATGCGCGGCTACCACCTGCAGCCGCTGCAAATCTGGCCGGTGCGCTATACCCCGGCCTCAGGGCAGCTCGAATTGCTCCAAACCCTCACCCTGCGCTTAAGTTGGCCAAAGATCAGCGCGGACCGCGGCAGTACACGGCTCTACGACCCGGCCTTTGCCGCGCTGGTGACCGGTCAGGTGCTCAACCCGACACAGCAAAGCAGTACTCTAAACGCTGTGCCATCTTCGGCCAGTGGCTATCTGATCATCACCCCCGATGATGCTTTTGCCGCTGCCTTGACACCATTGGTAAGTCTGAAACAAAGCGAGGGTTACGAAGTCACGCTTGCCACTTTTACCCATATAGGCGGGTCCACCACCACTGCCATCAAATCCTACGTGGAAAACGCCTACGACACCTGGTCCACGCCGCCTGCCTACCTGCTGTTGGTCGGAGATTCCAACCTGATCCCGGCCTGGCCCGCCTCGAAAATGCGCTCCGGGAAACTGACCGATCTGTATTACGCCACCATGAACGGCGCAGGCGATTATGTCCCCGATATCTTATATGGCCGCCTGCCCGGCAGAACGGCGCAGCAGATAACAGACATGGTCAATAAAATCAGTGCATATGCCGCTTTCAATGGTACCGAAAGCTGGCAAAAGAAAGCCGCCTTTATCGCCACCTGCGATGATGTCTACTATCCTATAGCTGAGGGTACGCACAATGATATTATTTCGACCTATGCGCTACCGCTCGGCTATACCGGTATCTTTCCCAATAATTTGCAGGCCGGTGGCGACCAGTTGTACTGCATCTCCGCGTCCGCAACTGGAACAAATGTAATCAATGCCATCAATGACCAACGCGCCCTGATCACCTTCTCCGGACACGGAGGAGTCACTGGCTGGGCCGGCCCTAGTGTTTACCAATCCAATGTGCGCAACCTGAATAACAATTCGGTTTTCCCATTTGTCGCCTCCTTTGCCTGTGAGACCAGTGATTTTGCCAACATCTCCATCACCGAAACCTTCGGTGAAACCTGGGTCTTGCAGCCCCAGAAAGGTGCCATTGCCTACCTGGGTTCCGCCGACTACAGCTATTGGGATCAGGATGACCGTCTGGAACGCGCCCTCTACGATTCCCTCATGGCAGCCCCGTATGCTCCTCCCAGTCTGGGTGCGGCTGTTTTTGATGGGTTGACCTCCGTACAGGCCTGGTTTTCAGGTAGTGCGCAATATTACTGGGAAACCTACTCCATTCTGGGCGACCCAACCACCCGCATCTGGCTCGGGCCGCGCACCACTCCTCCCCCAACGGAATATTTCTACTATTACCTGCCCCTGGTGAGTCGCTAGCCTTCCTGTAAGAACCTTATTACTCACCGATTCCGGGCGCTTTATCGGATCAGATTACCGATGAATGCAGCAAATTCCACCTCCTTTATTACCAGGTCCGGTATGTTACAATTCAACATACCCGATGACCAGATTGCGGTGGGGACCCAAAATGGTGGTTGGCTCAACACAAGCTGAAGGGCGCTGCCTAATATGAAAACACTGTCCATTAAACAAGTTAACCGGCTCTATCTGGTCACTATGCTATTGGTCCTGACCCTGGGGTCTTTAATGCAGTACCTCTCGTTTACATGGGGTCTGATTGGGACCGAAGTCTTGCTGATTATGTTGCCAGCCATCTGGTTTTTACGCCGCCAGCAAATCGATATACCCTCCAGCATTGGCATCCGCAGAACTCGCGGTTCTATCTTGCTGGTCTCGCTCATGCTGGGTGGCGGCGCCTGGCTGGTGGGCAGCCAGATTGAATTGATGATGGTCGGCCTCACCGGCTATACCACCCCAACGCCAGCGGGGATTATTCCCACCAATTTTTTTCAGGCAGCGCTCATTTTTATTGGCCTGGCTGTAGCCGCCCCGGTTTGTGAAGAAATCCTCTTTCGGGGCGTCATTCAAAACACGTACCAGGCTGAGAAAAGCGCCGCGGTCGCCATTACGATCGCCAGCCTGATGTTTGTTTTTTACCACATGCGCTTGCAGGGCCTCCCTGCATTGCTGCCAGTCGCTTTTATTCTTGGTTATGTCTATTGGCGCACCCGTTCCCTCTATGCCAGTATGGCTGTTCATTTTGCCAACAATTTCTTTCCCGTTATCCTGCTCGTCCAGGCCGGTTTATTTCCGGAAATGCAATTACCCTTCCCGTCCCTGCCTGCTGCGGCCTTTGGCTTGCTGCTCATACCGGCTGGCCTGGTTTTGCTCAACCGTCTGACAAGAACTCCTATCGATGAACCAGCTGGTCAACCAACTCCCGAACCCAAGAAGCTGCGCTACTGGCCTCTGGTAGCCGCCTTTGGTTTGTATACCATCATGGCCATTGTGGAAGTGGGCAATGCAGCCGCCCTGGCCAAACTGACATGGAACCCGCAGCAGCTTCCCACCCAAACAGCCTGGACCTATGAAATGCGTCACAAAGGCGGTGAGCTGGTCGGAGAAGCTGAATGCGGTATCATCACCACAGCCGAGGCCTACCGGCTCGCCTGTCAACGCAGCAATGAAGCCTTTGAAATTCAGGTTGATAATTCTTTCTATTCTTCATTAGCCGGCAGCACTGAATTAACCGCGGAATGGTCAAAAGAAAACCTGAACCTGATCCACCTGGAACAAACCAACACCGCAGAACAAAACTTCTCTTCCCTCTGGCAAATCGAGCCGCACGGCCAACAACTGAAAACTAGTCTGCAAAACAATCATCTGCCGTCAATGGAATTGCAATTCGCGGCCGATGCGCTGGTGGAAGAGGAATGGGCCTGGCGTGCCATGGCCTTACCCTTTGCCAATGAAAAATTCTGGGTCGTCCAATATCTTAACCCACTCACCTGGCGTGAAAAAACCAAAGACAGCGGCCCGGTCGTGGAAACCAGTTTTATTCGCATCACTGGTCCTGAAAGCGTAGCTGTACCCGCCGGCACTTTCCAGACATGGAAGGTTCAGCTCGGGCTAAACCAGAGCGCCTGGTACCGTGTGGATGAACCTCATATCCTGTTGAAATACGCTTCCAATGTCTTTGATTATGAGTTGACAAAGGAAGAATAGGAATCAGGTGCCCCAATCGCGTAAATACAAAAAATCGTATCCCACCGTGCGGTTTCCTAATTTGCAAACCGGCGGCGCCACGCGTTTAAACTGGTTACGTTGAATGCGGCGTACCACGGCTTTTACAAAATTTTCCTCAAAGCCGGCTTCCACACATTCTTGCGGCATGTAGCGTTCATCCACCAACAAATACAACAAGCGGTCCACCTCGGCGTAAGTGAAACCCAGTTCATTCTCATCGGTCTGCCCGGCCCACAAATCCGCTGAAGGTGGTTTTTCAATCACTTCCAATGGCACACCCAAATCATGCGACAACTGCCGTACCTGGGTTTTATACAGGTCACCCAGTGGATTGAGCGCACAGGCCGAATCGCCAAACAGGGTGGAATAACCCAGTAAAATCTCAGTCTTATTGCTGGTGCCAACCACCAGGCCATTAAAGGCTGCTGATTGGTCATAAAGCGCCAGCATGCGCGCGCGCGCCATGATATTGCCCTTACGCATATGATCCATCTCCGGAAAACGCGCAAACAGCGGTTCTACCATATCCGTAATCGGGATGGTCAAGCTCTGCACTCCGCTGACATCGATCACACGCTGGGCATCATCGAGAGAATCCTGGGAAGAAGAGCGGTACGGCATGCGCACGGCCAGTACATTTTCCGGTCCCAATGCCCTGGCCGCCAGAACACAGGAAAGCGCCGAGTCAATTCCGCCGGAGAGGCCCAGCACGGCGCGTTGAAAACCCACACGGGTAATCTCGCTATGGATAAAACCGGTCAGAATTTTGGTGGCCAGTTCGGAATGAATAGTCAGGTCAATCTGCATACTTGCTCCTTATCGCCCGTTTCCACGGCCAGCCTGGGATAAAATGCGGGTTAATTCGCGCTGCACCAACGCCGGGCGTTCATCACGCAGCAGCGGTAAGCGGGTACGGGTGCGATGCAGCTGGTTCAGATCAATCTCACAATACAACACGGTTTCCTCATGCTGCGCTGCACGTTCCAGAACATTACCATTCGGGTCATACACCATCGCGCCTCCCCAAAAATTGAGGCCGTCTTCGTAACCCACGCGGTTGGTGTGTGCCACAAAGGTAGTAAACAGGCTCGCATAGGCGCGGTTGATATGGTCCACCCAACGCGCCGAATCCAACTGAGCTTCAGCACTTAACCCACGCCCCGGTGAGGCCGAAGTAAAAATCATCAGGTCTGCGCCATCTTGCCACAACAAATACGGCAGAGAAGCATGCCAGAAATCCTCACAGATCAATAAACCCACCCGGCCAAAACGTGTATCAAAAGCGCGCACATTCTCTCCATACGCAAAAAAACGTCCTTCATCAAACAATCCGTAGGTTGGCAGATAAATTTTTTGGTGAACATGTGCCACCATACCATCTGAAAGATAAGCTCCCGCGATATAAAAGCGGTTGCGCTCATCTTCCTGAACAAAACCCACCACCAGGTCTACTGCCCGGCTGGCTTCCAGCAACTGCGAGAAGATCGGGTCATCCGGCTGTGGACGGATCGCAACCGTCGGCACCAGATCCTGCAGTACGTAACCGGTGAGCGATAATTCCGGAAAGACGATCAGGTCCGCGCCAGCCGCCTGCGCCTCCTGAATAATTTCCAGGTGTTTCTTCAGGTTAGCCGGTACATCGCCCAGCACAGTGTTCATTTGCACCAAAGCCAGTTTACATTTCATAGGCACCTTGCCTTTTCTATAAAAGGGTAAGAGAGTATTTAACCACACATCAGGGGACGTGTCACGCAAACTAAGCCAGTTTCTCCACAGTATGCGTCGGCCAGAAAGTCACCAGGCAAAACACCAGAGCCAGCAGCACACACACCAAAGCAGCCCACAAATCCCAGGTCAGACCCATCCACTCAGAACGCAAATCGGCGCGCAGCCAGGAAAACAGAAACGTGTGTACTGAAAAAACCAGCCAGGTAAGCGCTGCAGGCTGTCCGGGACGTCGCTCCGGAAAATGGTTCTCAAGACCAAAATACAATACCAACAATGAAAGTGCCGCCAGCCATTGCAGCGGCATACGGTGTAGCACTGCTCCGCTTTCATCGAGGGCGAGCGGCGCCCACCACCCCCCCAGCATCTCGGGGCCATAAGCACAACCGCCCGGCCAGCAGGCCAGCCAGGCCATTACCGCCATTGGTGGTAGCAGCGGTAGCAGACGGTCCGTGGTATGCAAAAAGGGTATCCGCCGCAGCCAGGAAATCAAACCAATTGCCAGCCAGCCGCCCAGTAGCGCGCCCGGCCAAACATAACCACCGGCGGAAGGGGCTAGCGCCTGCATACCCTGCGCCTGAAAATATGCCGGATAGACGACAAAATAGCCCAGGCGTGCAAACAGCATGGCGCTGAACAATACCAGCAGCCCGGCAGTGGTCCAACGCAGCGAATGCCGCTCGGTTACACCATGTGCCACCCGCCATAAACCAAGAGAAGCGCCTGCGCCCATTAAAAATGCATACCAATTCACGTGAATGATTCCTCTGTCTGCGATTATCCCAGCCTTGAGAAGGGAAGTCAACTGTAAGAGTAAATTGGAATGGGTGGAAGGTGTATTTTACCTCAGGATCACAAACATTAAAATTACATTAGAAATGTTAAAAAAACTCGCGAAGAATTATTTCTAGAAAAAATGTTTTTTGACGCAATTTTTAACGAATTTTGATGACTCCCCATGGAGTCGCTATGAGTCGGTGAGTCACATTTTGACTCAAAAAACCCTTTTTTTGAGTCAAAATGCACAAATTCCCTGGTTTTTGAGTCTTTTTTAATCTGCATGACTCAGTAGTTTAGGAGGGGGTTTTTTTCTTCCGATAATTATGGTTTTTTTAATTTTATAGAAACTATTTTCGCCTTCTCCGAAGTGAATCTCACGGAAAGTCCGGCAGTCACAAATACTGAATGGTATTTAGGTTATGAATGGCGAATAAATGACAATTTTAGTGCTTCAAACAACCAAAAAAATAAATATTTCCCAGTGGATCAACTTTTTGATACACTACAGGTTATCCTGCCGCACGATGGAGCAAACCAGACAATATGCCTGATTCTTCTGTAGCCTCTTCCAACCGCTTACCCCGGGTTATTCTGAAAGACGCGGCCGCTGCCTGCTGGCTGGTTTTTTCCAGGCCGTGCCAAACTTGGCGCATTAATCGCCTGGAAGACGTCCTCCCCGCCCTGGAAGATATAGAAAAACAGGTTACCCGGAAGAATGCTTATGCAGCTGGTTTTGTGTCTTATGAAGCCGCCCCGGCCTTTGATCCAAACCTGGAGGTTTATGCGCCAGGTTCATTTCCCTTGCTGTGGTTCGGCCTTTTCGACGCCCCGGAAATCCGCAGGGAACTGCCGCCTCCGCTCACCAACACCCTGACCAGCCTGGATTGGAAACCCTCGATCACCCCGGCAGAATATGCATCCGCTTTCAATCTGATCAAAGAAAATATCGCCCGCGGGCAAACCTACCAGGTCAACTTTACTCACCACTTACACAGCCGCATACCCTTCCCGCCCGAGGATATTTTCGCGCAATTGGTCGCTAATCACAACCAACCCTACAGCGCCTTTGTGGAGCTGGAAGATTGGGCTGTCTGTTCCGCCTCGCCGGAATTATTCTTCCGCTTATCCGGGGAGACTATCGAATCCCTGCCCATGAAAGGTACAGCCGCCCGTGGTTTATGGCCCCAGCAGGACCAGGCGCAGGCGCAATACTTGCTGCAGAGTGAAAAAGAACGCGCTGAAAATGTGATGATCGTGGATATGGTGCGCAATGATTTTGGCCGTATCGCCAGAACCGGTACGGTCACCGTTCCCGAATTATTCAGAACAGAACGCTATCCAACGGTCTGGCAAATGGTTTCACTTGTGCGCGCAGAAACCAGCGCCAGCCTGGCAGAAATTTTCCAGGCCACATTTCCACCGGCCTCGATCACCGGTGCGCCGAAAAAAAGCACCATGCAGATCATTCGAACAGTGGAAAAGAATCCCCGCCGCATTTACACCGGGGCAATCGGCATGCTGAAACCCGGCCGGCAGGCGCAATTCAATGTTGCCATTCGCACCATTCTGATCAACAAGACCAATCAGCAGGCTGAATACGGCTTGGGCGGCGCTATCGTTTGGGATTCCGATTGTGAACTTGAACAGGAAGAATGCCGCATCAAGGCCCGGGTTTTATCCCGCCAACCGCTCATCTTCGATCTGCTCGAAAGTCTGCGCTGGGACGAGCAGCACGGCTTCTGGTTATTGGAAGAACATTTGCAGCGTCTGGCGCAATCAGCCGCTTATTTTGGATATACCTGTGACATCCCCCGCATAACCAGCTGCCTGGAAAATTTCGTGCAAGCCCTGAGTAACACCCATAAAATACGTCTGCTCTTAAATCGCCAGGGGGACATACACATCGAATCGGAGAGAATTGAAGTAATTACATCTGCTGAACCGCTGCGTGTCTGCCTGGCAAAGCAGCCAGTTAACACGAATAACGTTTTTCTATACCATAAAACCACACACAGGGAAGTTTACGACCAGGCACGCGCGGCCCAGCCAGATGCAAACGATATCATTCTCTACAATCAATTCGGCCAGGTAACCGAGAGCTGCCGCGCCAACCTGATGATTGAAATACATGGTCAATGCTATACACCCCCCATCCAATGCGGCTTATTAGGCGGTACACTCCGCGCTAGACTGATTAAAGAGCAATCCCTCAGCGAACGCATCATCACCCTGGAAGAAGTCCACAACACAGATCAAATCTGGTTGTTTAACTCGGTACGCGGAATTTGGCCGGTGATATTAAAAAATAACGGGGCTGCCTGAGAAAAGCAGCCCCGTATGGATACTTGTTTTTAACCGGCTGAACTATTCGTACTTTAATGCCATAACCGGTTCCAATGTAGCTGCCCGCAGCGCCGGGTATAACCCGGAAAGGAAACCAACCAGGGTGGCAAAGACAATCGCAAACAACAGCAGCCACACCGGGGTAATCGCGGAAAGATCCGGCGGCAATACACCGGATTGCGCTTGGCCGGCCAGGTACTGCATGGCTACCAGGTTCAACAGCTTGCTGCCGCCCCAGCCCAATGCCACGCCGCCCAAACCACCTAAAAATCCAATCCCGGCTGCTTCTCCCAAAAATATGGTCAGTACATCTTTGTTAGTGGCGCCAATGGCCTTCATTAAACCAATCTCACGCGTGCGTTCCAGAATGGCCATCGCCATTGTGTTTGCAATCCCAATCGCTGCTACCAGTAAGGCAATCGCGCCAATACCGCCAAAAACAACCTGCAATATAATGAAGAAGCTGTTAATCCCTTCCACATAGCTTTGCGGAGAATAAGCCATAAAGCCCAGTTCATTGATCTGGTCGGTGATATCCACCACCATATCCGGGCTTTCGGCTTTGACAATCACATTCTGATAACCATCCTTATTGCGATTGATGCGTTTACCATTGTTAAACCACTCGTTCCAGGTATTCAGGTCATCCATGTTGACGATAAAAACGCCGTCGGCCTCATTGCGCATTTCTTTTAAAACACCTACCACCTGCAGGGTAACTGTTTTTTTCACTTCCTTGCCGTCATTCGTCCATTTGGTTAATATAAGCTTGACGCGCTGATCCATCAGTTCAGGCTGAGGGGCTGGTTCCTGGCCGGGACGCTGTTTGGGGTCATAGAAATTTTGGGTCATCCAATAACCGGCAATCACCGTTCCTTTACGCAAATCCAGGGTGCCCTGTTCAGCTTCATAGCCAAAATTCTCCAGGTTACTGGTTTGTACACCCATCATACTCGCCCAGGTTTCCATTTTACCCACCTGGATGGTGCCGCCGCCATTCAGATACTCACGCGGAATCACTTCCGCAACACCCGGAATGGCTTCGATGTTTTTAATAGCGCTGGTCGTCAGCATTTGTACTGTACTGACACCACCCCCACCGCCGCTTTCCATCATAACCATTCCACCGCCGCCGCCTTGATCATAATTAGGATAAACTTCGATCTTACTTAAATCGTTAATCCCATACAGGCTGCTGGTAGCGCTCTTCTGCAGCCCGCTGGCCAAAGAAACCAGCAGTACAACCGCAGCGGTGCCAATAACTACCCCAATGGCGGTTAATGCCACCCGGCCTTTGCGCCGGCGCAGGTTCTCCGATATCAGGCTAAGCAAATCCCAGAAACGCATAAGTATTATCCTTTCGGGCCTACAACGCCCGGTTTGCCCTCCGGAATTATTTCCCCTTCCATTGGATAATTAATCACTGGCTCAGCTTTGCCGCTGCCCAAACCCAGCATTCCTTTTACAAAGCGCATCAGTTTATCACCGGCCGTCTCAGGTTGATCCAGCGGAATTTCTCCCGGGAAGCCTTCTTCGCCAGGCATAGGTTCAAAAACAGGCATCTCTTCCACATTGACAGTTAAGGTTTGCTCGATCACCTTGGGTTGGTTGAAATCATCGGTGTAATTAACGGTAATGCTCACATCCAGCGGACCGGTAGCAAAGGGCATCGCCATAGCATCCAGAGTAAAATAGCCACCTGGTTCCAGGTTGCCCACCAGGGCCACATTCCCGGTGATATCCGCACCCTCAGAGCTGACCCTCATATTTCCTAAAACAGCTGTGGTTTTGCCCAGGTTGGTAATCTGCAAGGGGAGCATATTCATCTGTCCGGTCATAAAGATCCCTGGGTCTATGTAAAAACCGATATCCATCTTGGGCAGGTTATAGACCAGCAAAGTAATTACCTGATCATCCACCACCCGTTCGCCTTTGCTGTTCAGATAAGTAAACGAGAGTTTGAAGGGATAGGCGCCCGGGGTGGCGGAAACATTCACAATCATTTGAGCCTGCCCGGTAACCTTCTGGCCCACCGGCACCGCATCCAGAAAAATCAGGTTGGAAGTTCCCAGTGGGGCAAACGTTGTCAGGTCCGAACCAGTGGTCGTAACTCCATTGTTCTGACTGGTTTGTCCATTATTATCGTTACTGCTGGCTACTACACCGCCGCCCAATACCAGGGTCACACTCTTGGCATCTACGGTGCCCAGGTTGCGCACATCTATCGAGAGATTAAAAATACTGCCCGGCTGCAAGGGGTTGATATCGGCTGTATAACCGCCCACCACCAATTGCGCGCGCGCTTGTGCGGTGGGGGTAACGGTCGCAGCCACAGAACCCTTCCACTGAACCAAACCAATGGTAATTGTAAATTTTTCGGTATAGGCAGTGCCGGCATCGTCCGTGTAGCCCACGTTAACGATCACGGCGCCGGTTGCAGTTCCCCAAAGCGAAGCATTTGCCCGCATCGGCTGGTTAAAATTCGTATTGCTGCCGGAACCGATTGAAGCCACCGCAATAACGCCGCCTGTTTCCAGCGGCAAAAAGTCGGCGCTTTCAAAAGTAGCCACCACATTCTTGGCTTCGCTGCCGCCGGTGTTTACTAATTTCACCTTCAAGGTAAAATCTGTACCGGGGGTAATCGCCCCACCGGCGTTGTAGGAATCCACTACCAACAGTGGGCGCGAGAACGGAGCGGCTGTGGGTGTAACCGGCACGGTGATTACGGCTGTGGTGATAAATTCCAATGGTATGGTGGTTAAAGTACCAGTAACAGTAACCACTTTTGCAAAATACTGATTATTAACATAAGTAGAAGGAATTACTACCTGAACATTGACATCACATTGTGCGCCTGCTTCCAATGTACAACTGGTTGAGCTTAAAGAGACATCTGTGTCAGCAGTAATTGCCACTGTATCTGCAGCATCACCGCTATTGGTTATTCTCAAGTTATATGTAACCGCAGTACCGGGGGCAGCTGATTTTGCGTAACTGTCCAAAGTAGCATTGATAATGGCATCCGCAACAGGTGCAGGGGAAGGCATTTCTTCTGTAGGTGTTTCTACAGTAGGCGTCCCTTCCTGTGCGGATACAGCTTGCGGTAAAACACTGCTTAAAATCAAAATAGATACAAAACACAATCCAAACATGGTTTTCATCAAATTTTTCATATTTTATTTTCCTCCGGTTCTTCTTCCGGTATTTCAAAGTGGGAGGCTGCCTCATATTCCGCTTCGCTCACCACTAATCCATCCAACAAATAAATAGTATCACTCGCAAACTGGCGCATGCGTAAATCATGTGACACCACCACCACCGTACGGCCTTCCAGGTGCAATTGGGAAAGCAGCTTCATAATGCTTAAACCACTGCTGGTATCCAGGTTGCCGGTCGGTTCATCTGCCAAAATCATGGGCGGGTTGTTCACCAGGGAACGTGCTACCGCCACACGCTGCTGCTGACCACCGGACAATTCAGTAGGCCGGTGTAAGGCGCGGTTGGCCAGGCCAACCTGTTGCAATAAACGCACGGCGCGTTTGTGGCGTTCTCCCCCGGCGATTCCGGCGAAACGCATGGGAAAAATCACGTTTTGCAGTGCGGTCATGCTGGAGATCAGGTTAAACGATTGAAAAATAAACCCCACCATTTTACGGCGGTAGACTCCCAGATCATTCTCATCCATTTTTTGCAGTTCCAGGCCTTGCACCTTAATCGAGCCGCTGGTACAACGATCCAACCCGCCGAGCTGGTACAACAAAGTGCTCTTACCGGAACCGGAAGGGCCCATAATGACGGTGAAAGATCCTTTCTGAATATCCAGGTCCACACCCGCCAGGGCATTCACTTTTTGTTTTCCCATGATAAAGGTTTTCCGCAAATCGCGGATTTGAATAAACGCTGAGGATTCCATGTTGTTTCTAGCCGCCGGCAAGCGAGCCGAGCTGTGCACCAAGAAATACCGGCAGCGCTTTTAATGCCAGGAAAATAACCATAGCAATCAACGTGGCTAACCAGACCTTCACGGGTTTCATCCCGGAAACCTTTCCGGCGCCAATGACCATCAACACAATCTGCCAGATTAAATATAAATCAATAAAAGCCAGAATCGCACCCAAAAATGCCCCGCCGCCGGAAACACCATCCGCCATAAATCCCGAAAGACCGGGTTTGGTGATCAGTTGTTTCGTGACCAGAATAGCCACAATTTGCACAATATCGCGCAGAACAAAAGGTATTCCCGCCCAGGCAACCACATTTAAAGAAGATCGATTACTGCTGCGGCTGCCATTCAGGGTCAACGAAAGATGCAGAATACTGCCCAACAGGAACCAGCCAATCCAGATCCCGGCAAACTTGCCCAGCAGCGGAAAGACCATCGTCATCACCGGGCTGGTGCCCATGCTGGCCGCCTGGTTAATCGAGTCCTGTTGCTCCGGCGTGAAGTATTGGTTCATCTCTGGATCAGGAACCACCTGCGAAGCCTGCCCAATCAATGGTGCAGACACCAATACCAATACCACTGCTGAAATCATTAAAATCAGCAGCGGTGCTAACCAAACCGCATGATTTTTTTCGGCGATCTCCGCCATTACCCGGCGGGGTCGAATAAAAATTGGAAAAAACCAGCCAAATTGCAATTTCTTTGGTTTTTCTTCTTCCAGGTAAGCCAAATCATTCTCCGACATAAGTCTCCTCTCTGATAACTACCATGGTTTAATAAAAAACAAACCCTGGTAGTAAGACGTCCATGCCCCAAAAAAAGTTTCCATTTTTGAAATTAAAATAAATTCTACACCACTATAGGTGCAAATATAATGGACAAATCCGGAAATCAGCCATTTGTACAGGTAATATCAACCAGATTTACGAGGTTTTTCCTGTTTTCAACCAGAATCAGACATCTTTAACAACCCCAAAGGAGAGATGCACTTTACCGGCCTGCCCGCCCACCTGCTTCTTAGCCGCCGCTGCTTGCCCCAAAAACAAATTATCAGGCGAGCAAGTGCGTTTCTCCTCATAACAACCCCACCCGAATCCCCCGGAGTTTTTGTTGCCGGCCGGCAACAAAAACTCCGGGTCACGGAAAAACTAAGCCCCCTGCAGCGCCTGATCCAAATCCCAAAGGATATCTTCAATATCCTCAAGACCAATACTCAAACGCACAAAATCCGCGGAAACGCCGGCACTGACCTGTTGCTCTTCATTCAATTGACTGTGCGTAGTCGTCGCCGGATGGATCGCCAGACTCTTGGCATCGCCCACATTCGCCAGGTGGCTGAGAAGCTGCAAACTCTCGATAAATTTCTTACCAGCTTCCGCTCCGCCTTTAATTCCAAAACCAAGGATCGCGCCGGCGCCTTTGGGTAGGTATTTTTGGGCAGCGGCATACTCACTGCTGTCCTTCAACCCGGGGTAGGCTACCCAATTAACTTTGGGATGCTCATGCAGAAACTCAGCCACCTGTTGGGCGTTCTGCACATGCCGCTCAACCCGCAGGCTGAGAGTCTCCAAACCCTGTAAAAACAGGAATGAATTGAATGGTGAAAGGCAGGCGCCAAAATCGCGCAGAATCTGTACCCTCGCCTTAATGATAAATGGTGGAAGACCGGCAGCCGCTAAATCACCATAGACCAGGCCGTGATACGAATCATCCGGGGTATTGAAATTGGGAAAACGCGGGTTGCCTTTCCATTCAAAATTACCGCCATCCACAATCACGCCGCCAATGGAAGTGCCATGTCCGCCAATGAACTTCGTGGCAGAGTGCACCACAATATTGGCGCCGTACTCAAAAGGGCGCGCCAGGTATGGCGTGGCAAAGGTATTATCGATCACCAACGGAATACCGAATTCCTTCCCGATTTTGGCAACTTCCTCAAAGGGAAATATGTTAATCCGCGGGTTACCCAGCGTCTCACCGTAGAGAATCTTGGTATTAGGCCGGAGTGCGCGGCGGAAATTCTCAGGGTCGCTCGGATCCACTAACGTGACCTCAATACCCAAACGCGGGAAGGAATAAACAAACTGATTATACGTACCGCCGTACAGTGTCGCCGCTGAAACAATGTGATCCCCAGCACCCACCAGCGTAAAAATGGCCTGAAACTGAGCGGCATGCCCGGAAGCCACAGCCAGTGCCCCCACGCCGCCTTCCAGGTCGGCAATGCGCTGCTCAAAGACATCACTGGTCGGATTCATGATCCGCGTATAAATATTCCCAAATTCTTTCAGCGCGAACAAATTCGCCGCATGTTCTGTATTATTAAACACATAAGACGTGGTCTGATAAATCGGTACAGCCCTGGAATTGGTGGTTGGGTCGGGTTGCTGGCCGGCGTGAAGCTGGCGGGTGGCAAAGCCTAATTGACGTTTTGATGGTTTTGCAGACATAGTATTTTCTTCCTCTCTTATAAATAATTTCTAAATATTTCTGAATACCTGATAAAAACGAAATTTTGATTAATCAGTACAGTACAACAGGTGACCATAAATCCATAACCTGCTCCTTTTTCAAAAAAACTCATTCACCCAGCGCAGAAAACGATTTGACCTGATTCAAATCGTAAGGTGTTTCCTGGTAAACGTAATAATTAATCCAGTTGGCAAATAACAGGTTGGCATGACCTCGCCAACGCACCACCGGCTCACGGGTGGGGTCATCATTGGGGTAATAATTCAACGGAATGTTTATTGGCAGCCCTGCCGCCACATCCCTGTCGTATTCTTTTTTTAATGTGAATGGGTCGTACTCCGAATGCCCGGTAATAAAAACCTGCCGGCCATCACGCGTGGCAAGTATATTTACCCCGGCCTCATCCGATTCGCCCAGAATCATTAGTTCCGGAATTTTTTCAATATCAGCGCGGCGGATCTCGGTATGGCGTGAATGCGGCGCGTAAAAAACATCATCGAAACCACGCAGTAACGGATTATGTGTATCCATCACCCGGTGTAAAAATACGCCAAATTTCTTGGCCTGAAGGGCGTACTTGGGAATGCCAAATTGATGATAGAGCGCTGCCTGAGCGCCCCAGCAAATATAAAACAAAGAAAATACGCGGGTCAGTGCCCAATCCATAATAAGCTTTAACTCTTCCCAATAATCTACCTCTTCAAAAGGCAGGTGCTCCACTGGCGCGCCGGTGATAATTAATGCATCAAACTTCTGATCCTGGATCTGATCGAATGTCTGGTAAAAAGATAAAAGATGCTCTTCGGGTGTGTTTTTGCTCTGGTGTGTCCGGATCCGCACCAGAGTAACTTCAACCTGGATGGCTGTATTTCCTAATAAACGCAGCAATTGGGTTTCGGTAACAATCTTGGTGGGCATCAAATTCAGAATAGCCACCCTTAATGGGCGGATATCCTGATGAAAAGCGCGCTTTTCATCCATAACAAATATATTTTCTTGTTGCAAAATCTGTTTCGCTGGTAATTGGTCCGGTATTTTTATGGGCATATCATTTCCTTATCATCATCAAAATAAAAAGACTCTTCCAAAAGATAAGAAGAGTCCACCATACAGTCATACTCCTCTCATCTTCCAGATATTGTTCTGCCGGATTTGGCACCTGGTTCTAACGAACTGGTTGTCAAGGCATCATCGGGCCGGTCCCTCCGCCTTTCTGGATAAGAGCAATTTATTATCGTATATTAATGTGCAAAGAGCAATTTATTTAAAAAGGAGACGACGGTGGGATTTGAACCCACGCTCAGGATTTTGCAGACCCTTGCCTTGCCGCTTGGCCACGCCGTCCCAAAAAATTTTGCAGTGAGAGGCCTATTCTGAGAACATTATTCTCCTTTTCGATACGCCATCTGCAAATCCATTGAAGACTAATCCGCCAAATTGGCAAATAAAGGTGTGCTCAAATAACGCTCACCAAACGAAGGGATGATGACCACAATTAATTTTCCGGCATTCTCAGGGCGCCTGGCAACCTGTAAAGCCGCCCAGGTGGCCGCCCCGGAAGAAATACCCACCAGCAGACCTTCTTCTTTCGCCAACCGCCGGGCAGTATCAAAAGCATCATCATTCGTTACACGGATAACTTCATCGTATATTTTGGTATTCAACACATCCGGCACAAAACCGGCGCCGATTCCCTGAATTGGATGCGGGCCTTTCACCCCGCCGGAAAGCACTGGTGAAGCATCCGGTTCCACGGCAATTACCTGGAAGGACGGCTTACGCGCTTTAATCACTTCACCCACCCCGGTAATCGTACCACCGGTGCCAATGCCGGATACCAAAAAATCCACCTTGCCGTCCGTATCCCGCCAGATTTCCTCAGCAGTAGTTTTACGATGAATCTCAGGGTTGGCCGGATTTTTGAATTGCTGCGGAAGAAAATGATGCTCCGGGTCACTGGCTACAATTTCTTCTGCACGGCGAATGGCGCCAACCATGCCTTCACTCCCGGGTGTGAGTACCAATTCCGCGCCATACGCGCGTAAAAGAATACGGCGCTCCTTACTCATGGTTTCCGGCATGGTCAAAATCAGCTTATAACCGCGGGCTGCCGCTACCATTGCCAGCGCAATACCGGTATTTCCACTGGTGGGCTCAACAATCACGGTGCCGGGTTTAATCAATCCGGCTTCCTCAGCCGCATCGATCATCGCCGCGCCAATCCGGTCTTTTACGCTGTGAGCCGGGTTATAAAACTCCAGCTTTAATACCACTTCGGCCGCCGCGCCCGAACTCAAACGGTTCAATCGAACCAGTGGGGTATTACCGATCAGTTCAGTCACATTGTTAGCAATTTTCATCGTGTTTTAATTCCTTTGTATCTATTCAGAATTGATTTTTGATTAAAAAAATGGATGGCGTTTCGCTTTTATATCTGCGAGAAGCCATCCATCACTACAGCAATCCGTTGGGAGTCTGCCAGGTGGGTGTAAATGAGATGTGTGTTTATCCGAGCAGGCCCGCAATCTGTCGCTGAGGAGGTTGAACTCCCCGCGTGGTACACATACACATACACATGGCAAAAGGTAATTTCATAAGACCTGTAATTTTCCTTTCATAACGACTTTGATAGTGGCTATGATGCCTCAAATAAAAACAAATGTCAAGAGGAAAAATTAACCTTGTACAAAGTGGCTTATCCTTAATTTACCTTATTCCCGAATTCCTGATTCCAAGTTCCTGATTCCTGACTTCCCATTTGACAAATCTACCCTGCCCCTCATACAATCAATTATTCAACGTGAAAAGGAAAACACCTATGCATATCCGGATTGGCTTGGAACAGGATTTTGAAGGGAAAGTGATTGCCTGGGCATTGGATTACCCCGGTTGTTTCTGTTATGGCGAAGATGAACACGAAGCGTTGCTGCTCTTTCCACGTGCTTTTATTGCCTACCAGAGCTGGGTCAATTTTAAAGCCGGCTATTCCTCCTGGGTGAAAGATATCACCGATTTCGATGTGCGCTTGGAAGAGAGCTTTCAAAATTTTCAGGTAGATGAGCAATACCGGCGGGTTGAAGACGGAACCTACACGGTCAATGCCTGGTTCCAGAATGATTGGCGGGCTTTAACCGCCGAAGATGTTAAGCAAGCCCTGCTTTTATTGGATTGGTCGCGCCGGGATTTACTGGGTGTCATCGCTCCCCTGGACGCCACACAACGCGAGAAAAAATATCCCGGTGAACGCTGGAATATTGAAGGTATTCTTAAACATATTGGCGGTGCGGAATGGTGGTACCTGGACAGCTTGGACCAGGCCGGTATTTCCCGGGAAGCATTGCCCCCTGACCCAATCGAACGCCTGACCCAGGTCCGCGAGCATTTCAAAACGGTCCTGCCAGAATGGACCGGCCGGGAATTGGTGCGTGGCAGGAACGGTGAACTATGGAGCCCGCGTAAAGTGATCCGCCGTGCCATATGGCATGAAAAAGACCACATCGTTCACATTTACAAACTGCTGGCCGAAGAATAATCATAAAATTAAATTTTCTAAATATTTTTCCCCTTATAAATGAAAAACTCCCGAGTATGTTAGTTCTCGGGAGCTCTCAAGGAGGAGAAACTTGTTGATCGACTGTACTTAGATTGTTCATATCATTATGAGTAATCAAATCATCATCCATCATTTGAATAAAACTACCTGCATTAGTTTTCAGATTGCAGGCCCGCCAGGCTCAATGCCGTAAACATTACACCTACAAAAGCAACAACCACATAAATTACACCAGACATAATAAACCTCCATAAAACATTAAAACTAACTTTAATAATGCATCCTTTCGAAAATAAATTTCCCTGCATAACCAGTATAAAGAATAACACCGCCAACGCTAAAAAGCTTCGCCTATAGGAATAGTTCTTTTCCTGTCTTTTGGTGGATGTTTCACCCCTACGAATGACCAGGAGCGCTGCCCCACCGCTTCCCACAACATTTCGTTCGTTGCTTTAATTATAGACATTTTGCTGCTTTTATAAATAGTTCCGCCTGCGAAATGAAGTGAATTAATGGGATTTTTACAAGGAAATTCTTTGTTAAAGATCTATTATTTTTCTCAATAGATTAGACGTAGCAAATGGTCATTTTGTTCCCATTTTTCAATTAAATCTACATATTGATATACGCTGGTTTTATGCAAAAGTTGCGTACTGGCGCAGTTCAAAAAACATTATCGGATTGTTCCAAATCATACATAGTATTTTCCGTCTTTACTCATTTATAGAGGTATCATGATCAACCTCAGGATCAATAAAAATCTTCTGCAAAACCCTGGCCGACAGTATGCTAAAATAATTTATATTGTGTCAAAGAGTATGCAAATCCGCTCCTGGCGCTGCATCTCCTGAAAGAAAACTGGTTTCTCATGCGAAAATGTATTTCCGCGTTTCTGATCTTATCTTTATGTTGGTTGAATGCATGCAGCATAGCGAATCCGGGCATGGCAACCCCGTCTGCAAGCACGCCGCTGCCGGTGGCTGAAGAAAGGCCTGTCACAATGCTGGAACTGGCCGAACCACTTAACCTGGCCAAAGCTGAGCTTTCCGGGCTGACCTGGGCCGGTGACTGGCTGATTTTACTGCCGCAATATCCCGACCGTTTCGATCAGCATATCTTCCGCCTGCACAAAGACACCATCCTGGCATACCTGGATAACGCCAACCCGGCTCCCCTGCAGCCTGAAACGGTGCAGTTCGACAGCGCCGGATTACAAACCAGCATCCGTGGTTTTGAAGGGTTTGAATCGATCACCACCGCCGGGCACACCGCTTACCTAACGATTGAATCACACGATGCCGCAGGGATGCTGGGTTATCTGGTAAGTGCTGAGTGGAATGCCGATTTCAGCGCAATTAACCTGGATGCCGGCTCCCTGATTGAAATCAAACCCCAAACCAGCCTGGATAATTACAGTGACGAAAGTATATTGGTTTTTGGCCAGCGCATTGTTACTTTTTATGAAGCCAATGGTGCCAATGTTAACCCCCAACCGCAGGCGCATTTATTTAATTTGCAGCTGCAAACAGACGGTACTATTCCGCTGCCCAACCTGGAATACCGCGTCACCGATGCCGGACAGCCGGATGAAAATGGTCACTTCTGGGTAATCAACTATCATTACCCCGGTGACACCGGCAAGCTCGATCCTGCCGAAGATGCGCTTGCCGCTAAACATGGTGAAGGCGCCAGCCACGCCCAATCCGAGGTGGTAGAGCGCCTGGTAGCCCTGCAATTCAGTGAAAATGGCATCGTCCTGGCCGATCAGCCTCCCATTCAGTTTGCTTTATCCGCGGATGGGGAAGCGCGTAACTGGGAAGGCCTGGCCTACCTGGATGGGCGCGGCTTTCTGCTGGTTACCGATCAACACCCGCAAACCCTGCTGGGCTTTGTGGCGTATCCATAAACACATTTCTTAAAGAATAATCATCACTGGCAGCCAGCAAGCATTCTGCAAAAAATACAAAGGGGTCAGGATCTGCGCTCTTCTAGCCGGTCGTTGTTGGTGTAGCGGTAATCGTCGTGGTCCCATCTGTGGAAACGTCAATGATCACATAGACCGACACGCCAAAGGCAGTCCCATCCGCATCGGTTAATTGAAAGTAAGCCGTATATTGCCCTGGAGTTGCCGGTGCTATCAGGGCAACCGAAATATCAACAGTTCTTTCAGGGATAATAGTTTGACCAACTGCCACATCGTCTTCACCCATATCTGTGCCGCTTAAAAAAACCAACTCAAAATCTTCATCCCATGTGCAGGTACCGTTGTTTTTTATGCGCCATGTCTTGGTAAATGCCTCTCCGGGGGCCATCACGGTATTATCCGGAATGGTAACATCCGCTACATATACAGAGTTGTTACACGGGATCTCCGTGGCGGCAACAACCGGCGGCGGAACCTGGGCAGTAGTTGGAAGTGTAGGTGGTGCAGCCGTTTCAGCAACCTCTGCGGTTGGCTGAACGGTATCGGTTGGCTGCATAGTGGCGGTAGGTTGTTCAGGGGTATATTGAGCAGTCAATGTGATCGCCACCGATGTATACGCGGCCTCAAGCGCATCTGTCGCATCGGGTTGTACCGCGGCATCAGGTGAACAAGCAGTTAACAATACAGCCAAACATAAAAGAAATACTTGTACAAGTTTCAATAGAAACCACCTTTCTGAAATAGAAAATAACCTGTACAAGTATAATCAACATTTATGAATTTTTGATTAAGGGCCACTTAAGCTCTGGTTTAGAGCCTGGGTTTGCCTATAGCTTATGCGCGGACCAGCTCTCTTCACGAACCGTAGAATGGGCAATCAGGCGCACCGCCCGTTCATACAGCAGGTACTCCCACGCCCAATTGATCAGCACTACCAGGCGGTTGCGGAACCCCACCAGTTGCATCAGGTGCACAAACAGCCAGATCAGCCAGGCGATCCAACCGCGAAAGCGCAATCCAAACAATTCGGCTACTGCCTGGTTACGTCCAATCGTCGCCATTGTACCTAAATCTCTGTAAACAAAGGGCTGTACCGCTTCAGTGCGCAGCCAGCGCAGTAGATTTTGTACGGCTGTATCGGCTTGCTGCATGGCCACCTGGGCTACCATCGGCAAAGGTTTGCCGTCTTTACCTTCCAGATAAGCCGCATCACCAATCAGAAAAACATTGGCATGCCCGGGGATTTGCAGGCTGGGTAAAACCTGCACTCGTTTCTGGGTTGCCTGCTGCATATCTAAACCATCCACCAACTCTGCCGCCCGCACCCCGGCTGTCCAGATCAGGGTATGAGCCGGCAAATCCTCCTGACCGGTACATTGCAGTGTTCGTCCATCAAAGGCCTGGACCTGCTGACCAAAACGTACTTCCACACCCTTTTTCGCCAATGCCGTCAGGGCCGCCTGCGACAGGCTTGCATCCAGATGCGTTAAGAGCCGGTCACCGGCTTCCAACAGCAGCACACGCACCTCAGAAAAATCCAACCGTGGAAAATCCTTGCGCAGCACCAGGCGGATCAACTCCGAGATCGCCCCGGCCATCTCCACGCCGGATGGCCCGCCGCCGGCTACCACGAAGGTCAACAGTGCCTGCCGGAATGCGTGGTCTTCGGTCTGCGAGGCCAATTCAAACTGGTGCAATATATGGTTGCGAATCGCCTCGGCTTCTTCAATACCCTTCAATCCGAAGCTGTTCTTTGCCAGGGAAACATTGCCAAAGAAATTGGTTTCGCTGCCAACCGCCAGAATCAGGGCATCGTAGCTCATCTCGCCAAGATCGGTGCGGATGATTTGATTTTCCATATCCACCTTCTGCACCTCTGCCAACTGGAATTCCAGGTTACGCTGCCCCCGTAAAATCCCGCGCAGCGGGTAGGCAATCTCATCCACCGAAAGTCCGGCGGTAGCCACCTGATACAGCAGCGGCTGAAAGAGATGGTAGTTGTTGCGGTCAATCAACGTGACGCGCACCGCAGCTTTGCGCAGCGCGCGTGCAGCACGCAGCCCACCAAATCCGGCGCCAACAATCACGACATGGGGTAGATTTTTTGTTTGTGTTTTCATCTTTCACCTCCCGGCAAATTGCCGGCATCTTGTTTGTGAACAAGTTCACAATTAATTTATTACAATTATAACCTTTTTTATCCTAATTACAAGGGGCTTGTGAAAGTCTATACAAATTATTACAAATGATGATCCCCACATCTGCTTTACTGGCGCCTAATTTCGCCACAATCCGGTGGCTGGGCCTCTTTGACACCCGTCTGGCCATTGCAATTCCTTATTTTGGGTCCGCGTTTGGAACATTTTTAATGCGCCAGGCCTTTTTGGATGTTCCCCGCGATCTGGTAGACGCCGGTGTTATGGACGGTTGTTCCTGGTGGCAATTAATCCTGAATGTGTATCTGCCGCCCTCTCTCCCGGCGCTGATTGCTTTTGGTCTGTCTTCGATTACCTGGCATTGGAATGAGTTCCTCTGGCCGCTCATCATCACCAACAGTGACAAAAGCCGCCCTCTCACGGCCGGTCTGGTACGCTTTACCCAATTAGGAGAGATTGGCGCACAGTGGTCATTATTGACGGCCGCGACCTTAATGGTCATTGCACCGCTGTTCATCTTATTTCTCATCTTTCAGCGGCGTTTTATTCAGAGTTTTTTGCATTCAGGGCTAAAGTAAGTAAGCCGTCAATTTCACCGGATTTCTTGTATCTTCCTGAAAACACAGCGGCCGTTATTCTGCTTTCGACCTACGTTTTCTTTTTATCATCGCCAGGGGTATCTCAACAATTTCCTTGGTTCCCAGGAAATACACCACCACCAGGTACGCCAACAAAGCAGCGCCGCCGCCCACCACCAATTGGATCAGGTCCGCCGCCGGCAGGAACTGCCGCGCCGCCATCACCACCAGCACCATCACCGCGCTGCCCACCAGGGCCTTGCCTAAATCCAGCAGAATCCGGCGCAGGTCAACTCCCTTCCAACGGATAGAGAGAATCGTCAGCCCGATCGATGCCTCTACCAGGACCGCCAAACCATTGGCCAACGCCGGGCCGCCGTGCGAAATACCGCCTTGTTCAATCGGGCGTGTCAGCCAGATCGCCAACCCGATATTCAGCAAGGTCGTAAAAATGGAAATGTATAGCGGGGTGTAGGTATCCTGTTGTGCGGCAAAGGCGCGTACCACTACCTCCAGCATGGATTGACTGATCAGGGCTAGCACATAAAACCGCAGCGCATAATAAACCAGTTGGGTGCTCTCAGGTGTAAATTCTCCGCCTTCAAACAAAATACGGATAATAGGTTCCCCCAATAAAAACAGGGCCGCCGCAGCCGGGATGGCCAGGGTCAAAATTGCGCGCAAAGAGCCGCTCAATGCCTTGCGTTGGGCACTAACATCCTTTTGAGCCGCCAACGCCGCCATAACTGGAAAAACGGCTATTCCAATCGCCGTGCCGATCAACGTCCAAGGCATATTCATTAAACGAAAGGCGAAATCCAGCGCCGCCAAACGCCCCTCGCCCAAACGAGAACTCAGAGTGGCATTCAACCAGTTGATACTGGCCCGGGCCATCAACAGATCCAGAATGCGCGGCAGCATCAATATAGCCACACGCCGCAGCGCCGGGTCTAATGCAAATTGCGGCACCCAACGCACTTTATAATACCAAATAGCGGGAATCTGGATCAGGAAATGCAGCAAGGCACCCAGCACAGCGCCCCAGGCGATCCCGAAAACACCCATACTCGGGGTTAGCACCAAAGCGCCAAAAATAATTCCCGCGCTGTAAAGCGAGGGTAGTAATGCCGGTGTGACAAAATGCTCATGCGCATACAGAGTTGAGGTTAAGATACTGGAAATGGAGAAAATGATCGTCGAAAACAATAAAATCCGCATCAACTGCACGATGCTGGATTGAACAGCAGCGCTGTATTGCGCGCCTACGCCCCAGGCGCCGCTTACCAGCCAGGGCGCCAGCAGTGCCGCCGCCATTGAAAGCGTCAGGGTTACCAGAAAAATCCAGTTGACCACCTTGCTGAATAACTGAGCGGCGCCTTCGCCTTTCTCCAGCCGTTCCTTATAAACCGGGATAAAGGCAAAACTCAATGCCCCACCCGACAGCATGGTATAGATCAATTCAGGAATCACATTCGCCGCAGTAAAAGCGTCTAGCTCCGCGCCGGTGCCAAATTGCCCGGCCACAATGCGCTGACGCAGCAAACCGACCACAATCGATGCCGCCCAACCCGCGCTGATAATCACGGTGGAACGGGCAATCGCCCCTGTTCGTCCGCTGCTGGTTTTGTTTGAGTCTGAGGTCATAGGAACTCCAAGAAGATATAAGGTAAGCTATCAGGAATTGTTTTTTTCTCATTCCTATTGGGCTAATTCCTGATTCCGATTGATCACACCGAGAGGTACCAGAATATTATACCCAATTTCAAACTCCCCAATTTTTTATTTGCCGGATACCTGATTCCTTCTTTACTATCCCAAAATCTCCAGCTTCGCAAAGGAGGCGGCCAGTTTCTTTTTCTCCTTAATTTCGGCAAAGAAAATTTCCAGGGTCTGGTCGCCATTGCCTTCCAGATGCACATTCAAAATCAATCCTTCGCCAAACTTGGCGTGCTGCACGCGCATACCGGCCTGGTAACGGACACCACTCACCTGCACTGCAGGGGCATCCGATTTTTGTGTAACAGCAGCCGCCGGCTTCGGCGTGAGCGCTGCATACCCGCTGCTCACACTGCCGGAACGCTTACTCTCCCAGGTAGCGGCTTTTTTCTGGCCACTTTGTTTTTTCTGCGGCTGTTCCCAATCTTCAAAGAACGACTCGTTGCCGCCGCGTTTGCTTTCCCAACGCTGGCTGGCCCGGCTGCTATGCCCGTTACTGCGCCCGCCAAATGAATGTCCCGATTGCTGTAATACCAGTTCATCCGGAACATCCTTCAGGAAACGCGAGGGAAGCTGCCCCTCGTAAGAACCGTAATTGTTGCGTCGTTCGGCGCGCACCAGGTAGAGCAAATTGCGTGCCCGGGTAATGCCCACATAAAAGAGGCGCCGTTCTTCGGCCATTTCTTCTTCATCTTCAAATGAACGGCTGTGCGGCAGGGTGCCGTCATCCAGCCCAATAATAAACACCTGATCAAATTCCAGGCCCTTGGCCGCATGCAGGGTTAATAAGGTCGGCGCTTCTGCTTTCTCCGGCACAGTGTCCTGATCGGAAACCAGCGCTAGGTTCTCCAGCATCGCCGTCAATCCCTGCTCCTGGAAATCAAATGCCTGACGGCGCAGTTCCTGCACGTTCGCCCAGCGGTCAATGCTCTCTTCTTCGGAAGCGTCGCTCAAAAATTCCTGATATTCCACATCCAGTAAAATCCGGTCAAACAGATCTGGTAGCGCTATACCCTGCGTTGCTGCATCAATCCAGCCAGCCAGCAAACGCGCAAATTTCCACAATGGTTGGGCGCTGCGGTCCAGTTCCACCCAGTAGGAAGATTGGTTGCCGCGTTCCGCCAGTTCCAGCAGCACCGCGCTCATACTTACATCTGCCAAGCGCGCCACTTCGGCCAGCTTGTCGACTGCCTTATCGCCAATCTTGCGTGGCGGCACATTAATCACCCGGCGCAAGCCCATTTCATCCTTCGGGTTATGCACCAGACGCAAATAAGCGATCACATCCCTCACCTCACGTCGGCCGTAAAAGCGTTGAGCGCCCACTAACCGGTAAGGTATTCCCGCCTTCATGAAGGCTTCCTCCAGCATGCGTGACTGTGCGTTCATGCGATACATCACTGCAAAAGAGCCAGCCTGCACCCCATTGCGCAGTTCCGCCTGAATGGTACGCACCACATAATCGGCCTCATCGCGGTCGTCCTCGGCGTTGTAAAAGCGTGCTAGGTCGCCGCTTTGTCGCTGGGTAAACAGAGCCTTGGGCGTGCGGTACTTGTTACGGTCGATCACCGCGCGCGCTACATCCAGCACCACCTGGGTGGAGCGGTAATTCTCTTCCAGTAAAATTTTCTGGCTGTTTTTATTGTCTTCTTCAAAGCGCAGCACATTGCGGTAATCCGCGCCGCGCCAGCGGTAAATCGATTGGTCTTCATCCCCCACCACGAACAGGTTATTGTGCACACTGGCAAACAGCTTCACTAGTTCGTACTGGATCTGGTTGGTATCCTGAAACTCATCCACCAGCACATATTCAAAACGGCCGGCATATTTCTGTCGCACTTCGGGCTCGTTGTAAAGCAAATGTAACGCCAGCAGCAGCAGATCATCAAAATCTACAGCATTACTGGCCCGCAGACCCTTTTCGTAGCGCTCATAAATATCCCGAATGGTCTGATCCCGCGAGGTCTTGATCAGGTATTCCTTGGGCACAATCATCTCATTTTTGGCGCGTGAAATAGCCGATTGAACCGGGCCGGGGCGGTAGAGCTTATCATTCAGATTCATGTCCTGAATGATCGTTTTGATCAGGCCTACCTGGTCATCCACATCATAAATCACAAAATTATTGTCAACCGGCAGATACTGGGCCTCACGCCGCAGGATCTTGGCGCAAATCGAGTGAAACGTTCCCAACCACACGTCATCTGCGCGCTGGTCGAGCATCTTTTCCAGGCGCGACTTCATCTCTTTGGCAGCCTTGTTGGTAAAGGTCACCGCCAGGATGCTGTAAGGCCGTACCCCCAGGTCACGGATCAGATAGGCGATGCGCTGGGTGAGCACCCGCGTCTTACCCGAGCCAGGCCCGGCCAGCACCAGTGTGGCGCCGCTTTCCGCAGTTACCGCGCTGTATTGTTGTTGGTTGAGAGAACTGAGTTGGTTCATACGGCAGGGATTGTACCCGTTGATCATAGCCTCTGTCAACGGCACGGCCAGGAATCCGGGATTAGGAAATCGGAATTGGAAGGCGGGTCGCTGTTTCCTGATAACTGCTTCCTGACAACTGATAACTGCTTCCTGATCCCTCTTTTAACCAAAACATAACATAACCTTAATCCCGGTGTAAAAACAAACTACCCTTTATCCTTTACAATGAACCCTGTGATCAGATATTGCGTAAAAATACCATAAAAATGTCATAAAAAACTCATGAATTTCATTAACAGTTCTGTAAACAGGTATGCTACAATACCATTGGAGGGAAGCGCAAGAAACATCCCTATCAACATACATACTATTTGCTCCATACAATTGATTTAACCCCACCCCATGCTTTCGTGAACACGGAAGCATCCTTTATCTCTATTCCTGCCTACTCTGGCAATAAAATTCTTTTTCAAGGAGGAAAAAGCCAATATTTAAACTTCGTCAAACGTTGCGACATGCCGCGGAATCCTCATAAAACCAACCGCGCCGTCACAATGCAGGCTTTTAAGGGAGGGTAAAAGCCGCCGAAATATCCTATTTTTTGGAGATGGAATTAATGAATAAAAAACAAAGTTTTCTGAATATTCTTTTGATCGGCTCTCTGCTGATCTCTGCTCTGGCGTTTGTTCAGCCACAGCAGGTTGTCAAAGCATATACAACCGATAGTACTGTATTTATCAATGAAATTCATTATGATGACGGAAGTACTGATGCAAATGAAGGTGTTGAAATCGCCGGTCCTGCAGGCACTAACCTTGCCGGTTGGGCCCTGGTTCCCTATAACGGAAGTGGTGGTGCGACCTACTCAATCACTCCACTCAGTGGAACAATAACAAATCAACAAAATGGTTATGGCACTTTGTTCTTTGCCATTTCGGGCCTTCAGAATGGGGCACCAGATGGTATTGCTCTAGTAAATACCAGCAATACTGTTGTGATGTTCTTAAGTTATGAAGGAAGCTTTGCCGCCACTAGTGGAGCAGCAAGTGGGTTAACCAGCACAGACATAGGCGTTAGCGAAGCTGGAACCGAAGCAGATGGTCTATCCTTGCAACTTTCCGGCACTGGTGATTCCTATACCGATTTCAACTGGCAAGCAGTTTCCACTGCAACTTCCAATGCTGTGAACAATGGTCAGACTTTCGGTACCGTCAACCAACCCATCGTCCCCACCTGCCCGGCCAGCATCACCGCCGTAGTAGGCGCTGCTGCCTCTGACACCTTCTCCGCCGTCGATCCGGACGGCATCGTCACCAGCACGGCCATCACCAGCGCAGCCGTGACCGGCATCAGCCTGACCGGCGTCACTGCCGCCGCCGCCAACGGTGAAAGCCTGAGCGGCACACTCTCCATTGCCGATACCGTTGCCGCCGGCAGCTACAATGTCGAGATCACCTTCACCAACACCGACACCCCCACCCCGCAGACTGCCGCCTGTACCGTCCCGGTCAATGTGGTTACTTCCGAGCCTATCGTTCCCACGTGCCCGGCCAGTATCTCCACCCCGTTTGGTATAGCCGCCTCAGATAGCTTCTCTGCAAGTGATGCGGATGGCATAGTCACCGGCGCGGTCATCACTAGCACCCTTGTGACTGGCATCACCCTGACCGCTGTCACTGCCGCCGCCGCCAACGGCGCAAGCCTGAGCGGCACACTCTCCATCGCCGATACCGTTGCCGCCGGCAGCTACAACGTTGAAATCACCTTCACCAATACCGATACTCCCACCGCGCAAACCGCTGCCTGTACTGTTCCGGTGACCGTTGTGAATGAACCCATCGTTCCCACTTGCCCGGCCAGTATCTCCGCCTTTACAGGTACAGCCGCAAGTGGCAATTTTTCTGCAAGTGACGCCGACGGTACCGTTACCAGCGCGGCTATCACCAGCACTGCCGTGCCCGGCATCACCCTGTCCGGTGTTACAGCTGCCTCAGGTACCGGCGCAAGCCTGAGTGGGACACTCTCGATTGCAGACACCACTGCAGCCGGAGGTTATAGTGTTGTCATTCAATTCACCAATACAGACACCCCCACCGCACAGACCGCCACCTGCACCGTTCCGGTGACCGTTGTAAATATAACCCGAATTCATGATATCCAGGGCAACGGCGCCAGCAGTCCCCTGGTTGGCACTACTGTAACCGTCAGTGGTATCGTGACCGCTGATTTCCAGGCCTCGACCAGCGGCTTTAATGGCTATTATTTACAGGAACCGGACAGTGATGCGGATGCTGATCCTGCCACCTCGGAAGGTGTCTTTGTATATAATACTTCTAATGCCGTTTCAGTAGGTGATAAAGTTCGATTCACATCCACAGTTACAGAATTTAACGGTCTGACCGAACTGACCACCGTCAGCGCTTTTTCCCTTATCAGTTCCGGGAATCCTCTCCCAACTGCTGCAACAGTTACCTTACCGCTTACAACCGCGACCGATTTCGAAAAGTATGAAGGCATGCTCGTTGCCTTCCCGCAGGATCTGGTCATTTCAGAATATTTCAATTTCGACCGCTATGGCGAAATCGTTCTGACCACCAGCCGCTACCTGACCCCCACCGCGCAGTATGAACCCGGCTCACCGGAAGCATTGGCTGCCATGGACAATTTCTTGTTGAATTCAATTACCGTGGATGATGGCCGTACTTCTCAAAACGCTGATCCGGCCTACCACCCCAATGGTGCTATTTTTGATCTGACCAACCTGTTCCGCGGTGGTGATACGGTTAAAAACGTAACCGGTATTATGGATTATCGCAACAGCGCCTTTAAAATTCAACCCACTCAGGGTGCTGATTACACTCCTGCCAACCCGCGCACCGCTACCCCGGAAGATGTCGGCGGCACTCTCAAAGTCGCCAGCTTTAACGTTCTCAACTACTTCACCACACTCAACAGCCGCGGCGCCAATACCGCCGAAGAATTTGCCCGCCAGCGCGCCAAAATCATTGCCGCCATTAGTGCGATCGACGCCGATGTAGTCGGTTTGATGGAAATTGAAAATAATACAGCCGCTATCCAGGATTTGGTCAACGGTCTGAATACGGCAACAGCCGCCGGCACTTATGCCTACATCGATACCGGTCCCATCGGTACTGACGAAATCAAAGTAGCCATGATCTACCAGCCGGCCAGCGTAACCCCGCAGGGTGAATATGCTCTTCTGGATTCCAGTGTGGACCCCGACTTCGACTCCAGCTCAAACCGCCCTATGCTGACCCAAAGCTTCCAGATCAGCAATGGCAAAATTTTCACCGTTGCAGTCAACCACCTTAAATCCAAAGGTTCCGCATGTACTGGCGACCCCGATCTGGGGGATGGCGCCGGTAACTGTAACCTCACTCGTACAGCCGCTGCCCAGACCATCGTGGATTGGCTGGAAACTGACCCAACCGGTAGCGGCAGTAGCAATTACCTGATCATCGGCGACCTGAATGCTTATGACAAGGAAGACCCGATTGACGCCATTAAAGCCGGCGCGGATGACATCGCCGGCACTGCTGACGATTATACCGATTTGATCTTCACCCATATTGGCGAGAATGCTTACTCTTACGTCTTTGATGGCCAGACCGGTTATCTCGACCATGCCCTTGCCAGTGCAGGTCTGACTCCCCAGGTCTCGGATGTCACCATCTGGCACATCAACTCCGATGAACCCGACCTGATCGACTACGATATGACCTATAAAGCTGATGCTCAGGACGCCATCTACGCCCCGGATGCCTACCGCGCTTCGGATCACGACCCGGTCATCATCGGTCTGAATCTTAATGATGCTCCTGTTGCTGTTGATGACAGCTATGCTGTGGATGAAACCCGTCAACTAACCGTTGGCGGCAGGGGTGTACTCGCCAACGACACCGATGCTGAAGGTGATACGCTTTTTGCCGAACTGGTAACCTCCACAGCCCACGGCACATTAAGCCTGCACCCGGGTGGTTCCTTTACTTACACCCCCGATGACAATTTCAGCGGGATAGACACCTTTACCTATAAAGCTACTGACGGAACAGCTTATAGCAATATTGCCACCGTCACCATTAACGTCCCCACCATCCCAGTCACCGGCGGAACAACCATCTACTTACCATTTATCCTCCGCTAAACATCCCTTTCTTACCAAAACCGGTTCCTCTCTCGAGGAACCGGTTTTTCTTTGCCCACTCCCCTCACTCATTACTCATTACTGTTCTTTTCCCAATTCCTGATTCCAAATTCCTATTTCCTACTCCCCCAAATCAAAATACTCCCCAATTTTATTAACCCTTCTTCAGACAGCTATGCTAGAATACCTATGGGGAAACGCAAGAACCGTCCCTGTCAACTTTAACCTACACCCGTTATTTCACAAATTACCCAACCTCACCCTGAACTTTCGTAAACACGGAAGCATCATTATCTGTATGCGCGCCGCATCGGCATGCATTTTTCTAAAGGAGGGAATCTCACACACTCAATTTAATGTACTGCAAAATTTCGGCTATCCGGCATAACAAAGACGACACCCCGAAACAATTGTCCGTTTTAGCTTTTCCAGGAGGAAAAGCCGTTAAGTTGTAGTTTTTTTTTGGAGGGAAATTTTCAATGAAGACAACCAGTGTATTATGGCGTATGCTGATCATAATAGCATTGATCGTCACTGTATTCAACTTGGGGGTAACCACTGCGCAAGCCCAACCACTTGAAAATAGCACGTATCATGCATTGTCCGGTGGCGCATTCGCCCAGGATTGGTCCAACGCAAACCTTATTACAGTTGATAATGATTGGTCGGGAGTACCCGGCATCCAAGGTTTTCGCGGAGTGGAATTAACTGGTACTGCAGGCGCAGACCCACAAACGATTTTAGTTTCCGACACATCTGGTGTCATACATGTGGCCCCCAATCGGTTGAATCCGGGAATAGAAACTACCGGAGGAGTTGGTGAACTTGCTATTGCAAATCCGGTCGTTGCATTACAGGGATCAGGAACAGCTGATGCACCATACCTGAAATTTTATGTAGATTCAACCAATTGCACCGATATCAAAGTGGCCTATAATGTCCGCGATGTGGACCCTTCAGCAGATAACGCAGTGCAACAAGTCGCTTTGCATTTTCGCACAGGCGGCGCTGGTGATTTCACCAACGTGCCGGCAGCTTATATAGCCGATGCTACCACAGGACCCGGATTAGCCACGTTGGTCACACCGATCGATGTTACCCTGCCTGAAGCAGCAAACAACCAACCCTTTCTGGAAATCCGTGTCATGACAACCAATGCCATTGGTACCGATGAATGGGCTGGCATTGACGACATTAACATATCCGGCACCTGCGGCGGCGCGACGAATGAACCTATCCTCCCCACCTGCCCGGCCAGTATCAGCACAACACATGGCATTGCTGCCAGTGGTGATTTCTCTGCAGCCGATCCGGACAGCACCCTTGACGACCCTGAAATCACCAACACACCCTCAATAACTGGCATCAGCCTCACCGATGTTCTCAAAAGTGGCGGCAATCTATCCGGCAAACTGTACGTGGACGCTGATACACCAATCGGTGCATACGAGGTTGAAATCAAATTTACCAACACCGATGCCACCCCCCAGGAGGCCGCCTGTACCGTCCCGGTAACCGTCTTTGCACCGACCTGCACTGCCGACGACATCACCAAAATCGGCGCTATCCAGGGCAGCGGCACCAGCGCAGCCATCACTGATGTTGTTACAGTCAAAGGCGTGGTTATCAGTGACAACGAAGGCGCATACCCGCAACTGCGCGGTTTTTATGTTCAGGATAGCGGCGACGGCGACGAAACCACATCGGACGGCATCTTTGTCTACAATAACAGCAACAACAGCGTTGCCCTGGGTGATGTTGTTCAGGTAATCGGAACGCCCGCCGAATATCTGGGTCAAACCCAACTCGGCTCGGTAACATCAATTGAAATCTGCACCGCTACAGCCGCCATCACCCCCGTAGATCTCAATCTGCCCTTTGCTTCTGCGGACTACCTGGAGCGCTTTGAGGGCATGCTGGTACGTTTCCCGCAGACTCTATATGTGACCGAACATTACCAGCTTGGCCGCTTTGGACAGGTTACCCTTTCCGGCAGCAACCGTCTGAACCAGCCCACTCATATTGCCTTACCGGGTGTAGATGCACTCGCTCTGCAAGCCCAGAACGACCTCAACCGCATCATTGTCGATGATTCCACCAATGATCAAAATCACGATCCAATACTGTTTGGCATGAATGGCAATCCCCTCACCGCTGCCAACACCTTGCGCGGCGGCGATACAGCCGTCAACATAGTCGGCGTGCTGACCTACACTGGGGGCGGTCACAGCGCCAGCCCGAATGCCTATCGTGTACGCCCTTTAAATGCCTTAACCGGATCGATCAACTTTGTCAGTACTAATCCCCGTCCCGCCGATGCGCCGCCGCTTACAGCCGGGAACATTCGCGTGACCGCTATAAATCTGTTGAACTTCTTTAATACCCTGGATGATAACGATGATCTCACACCAGGGTGTTTCCCGGGTATGACCGAAGAAGACTGCCGCGGTGCGGATAGCGACACGGAATTTGTTCGCCAATGGACAAAAACCGTAGAAACCATTGTCGGTACCCAGGCCGATATCATCGGCATCATGGAAATCGAAAATGATGGTTACGGTCCAGAAAGCGCTATTCAGTTCCTCATCGATAAACTCAATGCGGCCACCAGCGCCAGCACATACGCCTTCATTGATGCGGATACCCTTACTGGTGAAACCAATGTGTTGGGCACCGATGCCATCAAAGTAGGCATGCTCTACAAACCCGCAAAAGTTACCCCGGTAGGTACAACAGCAGTGCTTAATTCCACACAATTTGTTAACGGCGGCGACAGTGAAAAATCCAGCGCTTGTGATGACGTAGACGCCCTGGATGGTCAGAGCAATTGCAATATTGTGCGCACCAATGCGGCCAATGTTCTGGCGCGTTGGTTAGCCAGTGATCCCACCGGCACCGCTCAGGCGGACGCCCTCATCGTGGGTGACTTAAATTCCTATGCGATGGAAGATCCCATTCGTGCCCTTCAAGCGCTTGGCTACACCAACCTGATCCGGCACTTCGCTGGAGATGCTGCTTATTCTTACGTTTTTGATGGACAATGGGGCTATCTCGATCACGCTCTCGGGACCCCCAAATTAACCAGCCAGGTAAGCAGCGTCACCGAATGGCACATCAATTCAGATGAACCTGCAGTATTGGACTACAATACCGAGTTCAAGAGTGCAGCTCAACTCGTCAGCCTGTACGCTCCGGACGAATTCCGTATGTCCGACCATGATCCGCTATTGATCGATATCGATCTCAGTCTGGCCCCGGAAGCTGCGGATCAAATCATCGATATTAACGAAGATACAGCCGAAGAAATTACCCTGAAGGCTGTCAGCCTTAACAATGCTGCGGCTTTTTCCTACACGATCGTATCCGCTCCTTTGCACGGTACGCTTTCAGCCATTGCTGGCGATAAAGTGATCTACACCCCCAATGCCGACTTTAATGGCACAGATACGTTCACCTTTAAAGCCAACGATGGCACACAGGATACCAATACCGCCGCTATCTACCTCACCCTCACCGCCGTCAATGACCTGCCCACCTTCACCAAAGGCGTCGATCAAACCGTGCTAGAAGACGCCCCTGCACAGACCGTGACAGGCTGGGCAGCAGCCATTAGCCCTGGCCCGGATGACGAATCCGGCCAGACCCTCACCTTCAACGTCACCGCGGACGATCCCACACTCTTCAGCGCGCAGCCCGACATCGACCCTGCAACCGGCAACCTGACCTTTACCCCAGCCGACGACGCCAACGGCAGCACCACAGTTACCGTATCGCTCTCTGATGGAACTGATTCCAGTCCGGACCAAACCTTCACCATCACCATCACCGCCGTCAATGACCTGCCCGCCTTCACCAAAGGCGTCGATCAAACCGTGCTGGAAGACGCCCCCGCGCAGACCGTGACTGGCTGGGCTGCAGCCATCAGCCCCGGTCCGGATGACGAAGCCGGCCAGCCTCTCACCTTCACCGTCACCGCGGATGATTCCACCCTCTTCAGCGTGCAGCCCGCAATCAACGCAGTTGGAGACCTGACCTACACCCCGGCCGCCAATGCCAACGGCAGCACCGCAGTTACCGTATCGCTCTCTGACGGAACTGATTCCAGTGCAGATCAATCCTTCACCATCACCATCGCCGCGGTTAATGACGCGCCGGTGGCAGTATCCGACTCTTATGATGTGGATGAAACCCGTCTATTAGCGATTGGCGCCAAGGGTGTGCTGGCTAACGACACCGATATCGATGGCGATCCACTCACAGCCATACTGGTCACCCCTGCAGCCAACGGAACACTGACTCTCCACGCTGATGGTGCCTTCATCTACACCCCCAATCCCAATTTCAGCGGGATAGACAGCTTTACCTACAGGGCCAATGACGGACAAGCCAACAGCAATATCGTCACTGTCACCATCAACGTGCCCACCATCCCCATCACCGGCGGAACAACCATCTTTCTACCGCTGATCATCCGCTAAACCAACCCTTTCTTACCAAAACCGGTTTCTCTCACCAGAAGCCGGTTTTTCAATTCTAATTTTCTCGCTTTCTTACCTCGTCACTCGTCACTCTGACCCTCATTACTCATTACTCACTACTCATTACTTTTCCTTAATTCCCCTTCCCTCCTCCTTGCCAACCCCACCCATCTACGCTACAATCCTCTGCATGCAATGGAACATCTACGGACACGAATGGGCGGCTGAAATTCTGCAAAAGCATATCCAGCAAGACCATGTGCGCCACGCCTATCTCTTCACCGGCCCGCCCGGAATCGGACGGCGCAGCCTCGCTGTGCGCTTCGCTCAGGCGATTAATTGCACGCAGCCGCCGGAACCCGGTTTTCCCTGCGGAACATGCCGCATTTGCAAACAGATCGAAAAAATGCAGCAGGCGGACCTGACCATCACCCAGAAACTGGAAGACGCCAGCCTCATCAAAGTGGAACAAATCCGCGACTTGCAGCGCAGCCTCTCCCTGGCGCCCTACGAGGCGCGTTACCGCATTGCTATGCTGCTCAATTTTCAGGATGCCAAAGATAGCCCCCAAAACGCGCTCTTAAAGACCCTCGAAGAAGCCCCTGCCAAAGTGATTCTGCTATTAACCGCTGATTCAGCGGAGAATCTTTTACCCACCATTGTTTCACGCTGCGAGATCCTGCGCTTACGCCCTATGCCGGTGGAACAGCTCAGCGCTACCCTGCAGGAAAAATGGCAGGTCGAACCCGAAAATGCCGCCATGCTCAGTCATCTCAGCGGCGGACGATTGGGACTGGCCTATCGTTACCACCAGCAGCCCGAGCAGCTCGAACAGATCCACGCCTGGCTGCAAGACGCCTTCGATCTGCTCTCTTACGGGCGTGTGGAACGCTTCACCTACGCCGAACAGCACACCGACCCCAAAAAGAAAGGCGTCAGTCGCGATTCCATCCGCCTCATGCTGCAAACCTGGCTGGTCCTTTGGCGCGATCTCTTCCTGGCCGCTTCCGGGTCCGGCATGCCCTTCACCTATACCGAATTCCAGCCCAATACCCGCAGCTTCGCCCGGCAAATCGATCTGCCCACCGCCCGCCGCCTGGTCAGCCGCATGGAAGAAGCCCTCACCCTACTCGACGCCAACCTCAACCCCCGCCTCCTCGTAGAAAACCTGCTGTTGGATTGGCCGGTGTTGGAAGTTGTAATTTAATTGTGTGGCACGTATTTTATATTCTCAAATTTTATCGTCTGATAATCGGCAAATACATCTTCGGCCAACCACCATCCACCACCAGGCGCACCAACAGGTCGCTCACCGTATAGGGCGTATCTTCCAATACCTGGATGCGTGCCAGGTAAACACCCGGTCGCATACCGCTGCTATCCACAACCACCTCCACCACCTGGCTGCTCCCTACCGCTATATTGAAGGAATCCGGCGTGATTGTCAGCCAGGGCGCCGTATCCAGCGCGCATACCCCGCTTGTTTCACCCACATCCAGCTGGTAAACCCGGTTAGCTCGCTGATCTACTGCCCACAGGTTCCCGGAGCAGTCCAGTTCAATCCCCGCCCCGCCATAATCCAGGAACCAGTTATCCAGGCGCATCTCTCCCAACACCGGCCAGTCCTCATCCGCCGTGTCTATCACCACCAGCTTGGTAGGCGAGGCGTTCACCATCACATACAGACGCCGTGAAATGGGGTGGTAGGCCAACCCGGCCACGGCATGCCTCAGCCACTGCGCCTGTAAAACCTCGCCCTGTCGGTTAAAACGATAGACCATGCCGTCATTCCACCCACCGGCGAAAAAGGTGTCGCTGAGTGGGTCATACGCCAGGCCGCGCGGGCTGCCCAGTAATCCCTGCGGGCAAATCTTCTCATCTGTCTGTCCGTTTTCCAGGTCCACCGCGCGCATGCAATAGGCCCCCCCGCGCTCCACATCCGCCGCCCAGGCCACATTCCGCGAGACGTCCCAGGTCACATCCGCAGGCCCATAATAAGGCTGCCAGTCATAAGCAAACTCTTCCATACCGGACCAATCTGAAGGATCATAGTAATATAGCTGATTAGCGCCATTCCACCCTGTTCCGGAACTGGATAACCACACCCGGCCATTTTGCACAGGTAACACTGCCCACGTCTGCTTGAGCGGCGATGGCCAATGTTCCAGCACAGTTACGCTGCCCCAAGCCGGATAAAGCGTTTCCGCCGGCAATTTAAGTATTTCAGCATCCGCAAACCCTTGCTTGAAAGGTTTTACCACCGCAGTTGGGTTTTCCATCACGGCACTGGCCTGGTACTGGCTGGTCAAAACCGCTTGCAGGGTCACATCCGCCGCTAATAACCCGACGTTTTCAATGGTGAAACTGTCTGACCCTACCGCGTTGGCTTCCAGATCAAATAGCAGGCTGGTCGGTGTCACAGAAAGAAAAGCTGCTCCCAGGTAAAAGTCCTGCCAGGTGACCATATTTTCAGCAACATTCACCTGCAGCGGATAATCAGGGTAGTTGGCAACCCCAACCGAAGAAATCATGTGTTCTTCCAGGCTGCTCGCCAATGGTTGGAAGAGAAAATACAAACTGGCAAAGCGCTCATCTCCGCTGGGGATGAAACTGATGGTTTCACTGCCATCGTCGCTGCGAATCGATGCGCCGCTGATCCCATCTAAAGTCTGGGCATCGGCAACCACACCGGCCACCAGGCCGCCCGGTTGTGCCATACAAAGCGGTGTGCCTAACAATATATTATCCACCTGCCAGTACCAGGAATAATTGGCATTGGCGTAGCGGAAACGCATACGCACATCTGGCTGCCCCGCTGCCAGCGCCGTCAGGTCAATATTGGCTGTTTTTGGGCCGCGGTCAATGGTGTTACGCACCCAGACATTCTGCCACTCCCCCGCGTTGATCGAAATATCCACATAAGCCGCCTCAGAGGTAGCAAAGTAATCGTAATAATCATAGGAAAATTGCAAAGCAACGGTGCTTTCACCGCTGAAATCCACGGAGGGTGAAACCAACGCAGTGGTCATATCAATGGTTAAGGCTTTATCGCTGTCTGCCATGGCATAGCCGCCCAGTCCACCGGTCTGGTTGGGGCGGCTTGAATCAAATACCCAAACCGCGCCTGTCCCGGTTTCATCGGTCACCTGCCAGCCAGCCGGCAGCATATGGCTGGCAAAATCCTCCGCCAAACCCGATTCAAAACGATAACCTGGAGCCATGCAGGCAAGCATATCCACCGTCATCGGGAAATCAACCGTCTGATCCACCCCGGCAGTTGTTACCATAGTGTCTGCATCAATATAACCATCCAACACCGGGATGACCGAGAATTGATACACTACACCCTGCATTAAATCAAGACTGTAGGACCCATCCAATGGGTCGCTATACACCGTATGGGCATAGTTATCAGCGGTCACATCCAACCGTGCATACAATGGCCATCCATGGGTACCGTTTTCATACACCACGCCATGTACCATTGTTTGCGGTAACGCCGTTAAGGAAAAATCCCGGGTAATCACACCGGTTTCAGTTACATCCAGACCGGCAGCAGATTGACTAGCATAACCATACGCGCTGACCTCCACCGTATAGGTGCCCACCGGCAAAGTGAGCACATAGCGCCCATCACTGCCCGTCAGGGATTCATAGCCGTTACTGCGAGCCACTGCGCCAACAATGGGAGCTCCCGTAGCTGCATTGGTCACCTGTCCGCTGATTTCGCCCACAGCCATACCGGTGCAGCTGTCAAAACGAAAAGCATTAATCCTTGTATGCCAGGCATTGTTGCTGGTCGCAGCCATATACTCGCTGGTGAACCAGAAAGTACAGTCATCCTGGGGATCGACGGCCATCATACTGTAATCCCCCCAACGGCTGCCGCCGGTCTGGCTGCCTGCGCCGGCTTTTAACAAAAGTTCACCCTGGGTCATCTGCCCGGCCGCATCATCTGCCAGCCTCCCGGTGGCTGCAATCGATGCAAAGGTGGTTAAACTCCCGCGTGAGTATCCCAGGGCTATATTACCAACGGCGTCCATCGCAGCCGAACCCATCCAGCGGTATAAACCATCGCCGGGGGCAAAGGTGGATTGCTGCGCCAAAATCCAGCCGCTGCCGCTGTTGCGTAATTCATACCAGCGCACCCCCGCCCGGTCGCTGCCATCCGCACGCACCGTGTGATTAAATACCAGGCTCTGGTGTGTACCAAAATTACGGTAAGCCAAACGGTACATGGCCCGGTCGCCCAAACTGTCCAGTTTCATGGTCGTCCCTGGTTGGGGAATACAAAGGCTCGATCCGGAAACTACGCAGGGCAGCAGGTCAAACGAATTGACCGGCAAATAAACATTGGCAATGGCGGGGGCGCTGCCGGCGGCATTTCCAAAAGTGGCATTCGAAGGATTGTTCCAGTCCACATCAAACTCCCAGAGGCGAATGGCATCCTGCGGTCCCACCCAACTGGCATCATCTACCTCAGCAAATAAGCCCGGGGTACCCGCCGGTGGCGGAGTCAACCCATCCAGGTCAGCCGGAAGCATGCCCCCAATATTTGGATTAACCGCAAACAAATCAAAATACACCATGCTGGCCGGTTGGCCCGCCAGCATCCTGCTGCGTTCAAAAGCGAAAACCCCGGCGCCGCCCCAGTTGGTACCCACAAATTGATTCACCGTCATGTAAAAAGCATCCGGCCAGACTCCAAACTTCGGGTAATCATTCATCTTGGTATTGGAGGCCAGAAAAGCATAGCGATGCCACGCGCCGGTCGGGTTGGCCGTCTGGGAGATCGCAATACACTGGTAAAACGGTCCCATCGCGGAACCATTTGGAAAAGCAAACTGGCTCATCAACCAGCGTTTGGCCAAAGGGTCAAACAGCGTGATCGGGTCGCCGTCATTGGTCGTTTCGCAGGCGCCGCCAAACCCATTCCACAGGCTGTCGCCGCTCAACGGGCCTAATAAAGAAACCGGCGTCGCTGGGTTAGTTACGTCCCAAATTTGATAAGAGAGATTTACCCACTGTACATAATACTTGGTGCCGGTCAGCGGGTCAAAACCGATATCGCCTTGGGTATCCGGCGGCATCACAAAATCCACATTACCCACCCCCTCAAAATCTGCCAGGGTGGCCGGCATCCGTGGCAAAACCGGCGCCAATTGCACGGCATCATCCCCCTCGGCCCTGTAACCCTGCACATCACGCGGAATGCGCAGGGCAGGGGGTGCTTCTTCGGCATTCAAGGGTTGCCGCTGGCGCATACCAGCCTGAGCCGCCAGTTGCGCCAGCGGCAGGGAAGTATCATTGTGCAGTGAAGCGTGCACTTCCGCCTGAGGACCATCAGGCTGTGCCTTCACATCTCGCAGTTTCGGTTGAAAAAGGTTTGGGAGAACAAAAATAAAAACCAAGAATAAGCAAATAATCCGTTTCAACATTACCCGTACCGCCTTTTAGCATCAGGAGTAAATATATCTAAAATTATAGAGAGCAGAACGCCAAAGATCAAGAAAATAAAAAGGGGCAGGCTTATCGCCTGCCCCAAGGGGTAAAGAATATTGGTTTAGCGGAAGATCACTGGCATCCAGATCAATTCGCTGCTGTTCAACCAGACGACAGAATTGATAATCAATTCCTTAGCGCCAGGCTTAAAGACCGAGGAACGCAGTTCATTAATCGCTGTCATCACCTTATCCGTGGTAACCTCCATTTGATAGGTAATCACCTTTGGTTCGGTTGGTCCAGCGTAGTCCACACAAACCATCGTTCCATCAGAAATCAACAGGGAAGCATCATCGGCATTAACAAATGTATAAGCTTCATCACCTAGTACATTTTCCACACCAACGGTTACTTCAGTCAATGGACCGGTAATGTTGTCATAAGCAAATACCATTTCATACATACCAGGGCCATTTGTAATTCCACTGTAAATAACAGCTTCCATATCATACGTCTGAGTCGGTTCATGATAAACCTGAATATCATCATACTCAACGATTGCTACATCTGGACCAGATGTAGCAAGTGAAACACCCTTAGTTCCTGCTTCATAGACAATTTCCATATCCTGCCATAAAATAGCTGCCACATTATTAGGCACATTCGGATCTGGCAATGATTGAACCAGCCATGGCGATCCAGCATAATTATTGGCAGTATCAAAGATCAGGAAACCATCATCTGAGAGACCCAAACCCGTATATTCTTCTCCAAAAAACACGAATGGGTTTTGAGTAGGAAAAGCAGTCCAGGCGTCTGTATCACCAAAGATGCCGGATTGAGGGTTAATACCGAAACCAGCCAGATCCACATATCCACCAAAACCTGTATCACACAATGGGTCGGTTGCATCCGTGGTGATTTCATAATACGATACACCTGGCATCACCCCGCCCCAGTAGATCTTACCACCGGAACTGGTTGCACCACCGGTAATCGAACCGGGTACTAACTGCATACCTTCTGGCAGGGTGTCTTCTAGCATATAAATCGCATCTTCACCGGTCACATTCGGCTGGATGGTGATGGTATAAGTTACGATATCACCTTGTTGCGCAGTTTGTACGTCAGCAACTTTGGTGACATCATCCTCTAGGCGGCGGATATCCACCGGCACGGTCCCAACATTATCCGGGTGAGCCGCATCCGTTCCCACGGTAAACACACCGTACCAGTGTTGGCCGGCACTCATGTCCGGTTCGTCCCAGAAGAAACGTAAATCGAACAATTCGCCTTTTGCAACGCTGGTTGGGCCTTCAATATAGGCATTGTCCGCGTCGCCAACCACCACACCAGTGGAAAGGGTCACTGAATCAGGCAGGCCAGCAACACTATCGTCCCAGTTCTGAACAATAACGTAATAATCACCGGCCGGGGGATCCATGATGTCCACATATTCCAAAACAGCACCAGTAGCAGACTTAGCAACCTCTACGGCACCGCTACCATCATCATACATCACGAATAAATCAAGATCAAGCGAGGTAGAGGCAACAATCTCTGTTACAAAGCGTGCTGTATTTGCTCCCACGGTGAATGAGGATACATAAACCTGATCAAAATCATCATAGGGGTCACCAGTAGTGGGATCTTCTACGAGATCAAAGGTTTCTTGCGCACCTTTCACCAAACCAAAATATTGATGGGTGCGTTCGGTAATCGCAAGTGCCTGCAAATCTTCCATCAGTTTGGAGCCAGCATCTCGCCGGGTATCAATGAACAAATGCTCCGGAACCACACCAGCAGACGGTAAAACCGCCAATGGCAGGTGTACATCCGGTGAAAGGTCAGCGTTTTCAGTCAGCTTTACGTCGCCAAAATTCCATTCACCGACAGTAGCAGCATCTACATTAGCAGTAATGGTAATTACCTGAGTAGCGCCATCCGCAATGCTAAAACTGGCAGGAGAAACACTGATCGTCAAACCAGCAGATTCCGTTACACTGGCTGTCCAATTGGCAGCAGCACCCGAAACGTTCCTTACGGTACGTGTCCAACTGCATTCTCCAAGACACTGTGAATTGTACACACTGGCCAGATTCAAAGTCTGCGGATTACCGCCATCAGCCGGATTGGCTGCATCAAAATTAGCCTTGATTTCATCCATAACCAGGCCGGTGTCCGCAGCCAGATCTACCTGAATCAAACCAGCGCCAAAGTCAAAGACATCACCTTCTGTAATTCCATCTTCTTTCTTAATACCCGGGTTAACCGCAGTAAGCATCAATGCTGATTTGATTTCAGCTGCGGTCCATGTAGGATGCAAAGCGGTCAGTAACGCAGCCGCACCAGCCGTATGCGGGCTGGACATGGAAGTTCCGGAATAGAAATCGAATTCTGCAGCACCACTACCTGGGACCGGGGAATTCACAGCCGCCCAGATATCCACACCTGGTGCAGTGACATCCGGTTTAAGTACATCAACGGTGCCGTTCGGGCCGCGCGAACTAAAATCGGCCATCACGTTGCCATTGGAAGCGCTTAAGTCGCGGGTTGCCCCTTGAATGGCAGCTTTATGCCCTGTACCGGAAGCCAGCCAGGTTTTCAGAACAACGCCGTCAGCATAGGTAATATGCACACCCGGAATGACATAAGCATCACCGGTTAAGGCATCCGCACTGGCAGCATTATTGGCTAACACATAACCAACAGCTCCCTCCGCCTGCACAGCAATCGCTTTATCCACACGGGCGCTTATGCCGCGATCGCACACAACAATTTTATTGGTAAAATCAGTGCCGGCATCCCATACACCACCTTCAGTCGCTAATAAACACAAGGCGTTGCCAAAATCACCGGCATAAACAATATCTTTTTCAGCCAATGCGGATGTAAAACCTTTACCCACCATATTAGCTGGGGGAGTCGTATCTCCACCGCTCATACCAATCAATCCGTTCGGGTAAGCGCGATTATGGGTACTGGCCGCAGAGGACATCAACCATGGGGAACGGTGACCGGTTGTTTCCGGATCAGGACCATTATTACCAGCGGAAGCAGCAACAAATATTCCGGCTGTTGAAGCTGCCAGAAATAGTTGTTCAGCGGAGTCATTATACGGATCTTCACCACCGGAGATGGAGAAGTTGATTACATCAACACCATCCAAAATCGCCTGGTCAATGGCCGCATTAATCGCAGCACCATAACAAGCGCCGTCACCACTATCTTCAACACAAACATCATAAGCGATGATATTGGCATGTGGCGCCACACCGGAAATCTGTTGTGTCTGTGTGAGGCTTGGTTTTACCATTTCTGCAATGATCACATTACCAGCCACTGTACTGGCGGTATGTGAACCATGGCCGCCGGAATCTTCAGGAGTATACAGCTCATAAGCATCAGTGTCCACATATGAATATGCACCGATTAACTTATCATTACATACATAACTGGCATCATATTGAGCCACATTAGTCGGATCACAAACACCGACAAATGTATCTGCGCCTAACGGATTGACATGTACATAATCATCCTCCGGGCCTACTTCAGCAAAAGAGGGATGATCAAAGTTAATCCCGCCATCAATGATACCCACCAGAATGCCTTCACCTTTGGATCCGGTTGTAGCCAGATTCCATACGTCCGTAGCGCCAATAAAAGCTGGGCCTACATCGGTATCCAGGTGTTGGATTTTTTCACGTTCAACTTTAATAATGCCGGGGACATCCATCACCACTTTTTCTAGTTCCGCAGCATCCATTTCCACAGCAAAGCCATTTATGCCTACCGAATAACGAAAAGCCACTTCCAATTCACGGCCCAATACCTGCTGCATACTTTTTAAGGCAGATGTCTGCTTATCGGCCAGGTAAGCCATATAGGCTTTGCTTTCCGGGGATTTTGCATCCAACTTACCAGTGCCAAGCACTGCTGGACTGGTAGCTTTATAACCATCCAAATTGCCATCATAGGTTGCCAATGGCGCATCTTCCAATTGAATAATGAATCGTACCGGTTCGGTTACGCCTTTGACAGCTTTATCGACACCGTCTGGATATGCATTACGAGCAACCACTTCGGAAGGATCAACCGCAGTAAATTCATGCGGTCCATTTCCTCTTTGAGCCACATTTGCACTGGCGGGTGCAACCACCATAGCCAGCACCATCAATATTGCAAATAACTTAAACAAATGTTTTTTCATGTCTTTAGGTCTCCACCTTTTGTTAAACAAATTTGACCAACATCTACTCCTACGAAATTAAATTGCGCCGGTGTATGATCGCTTGGGTTTCACCTCCTTTTATGGAATTTAACCAGCAAAAAACAACACCAATCACCAACTGGTGTTATTGCTTATGAATATGAACTGACCGTACCGAAACATACGGCAAATTCAGCCCTCCACTATAAAATCTTCTTACCGTTCAACCAACTCTTAGTCAGAGGTACTACAAAGCTCTCGGGAATGTTCCAATACGGACAATTTTTATCTTATTGAAAACTAGAACCATTAACAGTATAGAACTCAAAAAGGCACTTGTCAAGATAAAATAAGCGGTAAAATTATCCTACTTTGAATCACCGGAGCCGCGACAAAATGAAACCAGGTTCACCTTTCTTACTTGATCCTTCCATCATTTTTCTTAACCACGGATCCTTCGGCGCCTGTCCGCAGCCAGTGTTTGCTGCGTACCAGACTCTCCAGCGCGAATTGGAAAGTCAGCCGGTGCGCTTCCTGGGACGTGAATATCACCAGCGCCTGGCACATGCCCGCAGCGTTCTGGGTGCATACCTGGGTGCTCATCCAGACTACCTGGTCTTCGTGCCCAACGCCACGCATGGCGTCAATATCATCGCGCGTTCTCTGCACTTAAACCCTGGAGATGAAATCCTCACCAGCGCTCACGAATACGGCGCGTGTGATTACACCTGGGAATTTCTCTGCGCCAAATCCGGTGTGCAAATCAATCACCAACCCATCCCTTTTCCAGCTTCCACCAATGAAGAAATGCTGGAGCAATTCTGGAGCGGAGTCACCCCAACTACCAGGCTCATTTTCCTCAGCCACATTACTTCACCCACTGCCCTGCGTCTGCCGGTGGAAGCCATCTGTGCCCGCGCCCGCCAACACGGCATTCTCACGCTGATCGACGGCGCGCACGCTCCGGGGCAAATCCCATTGCACCTGGATACCCTTCAAGCTGATTTTTACACCGGGAACTGCCACAAATGGATGCTGGCTCCCAAAGGCAGCGCTTTTCTTTATGCCCACCCTGCTGTCCAGCATCTCGTTGAACCACTAATTGTCAGTTGGGGCTATCACACCGACCCGGCGCTCTCCAGCGGCTCGCGTTTTGTGGATTGGCTCACCTGGACCGGTACCCACGATCCGGCTGCCTATCTCAGCGTGCCGGCCGCCATCCAATTTCTACAGAAAAATAACTGGAATCAGGTGCAGCAGCGCTGCCATCTCTTACTCGAACAGTACTTGCCGCAATTCAGCGAAGTCACCGGTAAACCCATCCTTTACCGGCAGTCCGGCCAATATAGCCAGATGGCCGCTATCGAAATGCCCCACCTCAAAGACTTGCATGCTTTCAAAACCGCCCTTTACGATCAATACCACATCGAAATCCCCGCTATTGAGTGGCAAAATCGTCACTTTTTACGCATTTCCATTCAGGCCTACAATGACGAATCCGATCTGCAAGCGCTGTTGGCAGCGCTAACCCAACTCATCCGCGAATACACTGTCATGAGGAATTAAGCTCTCCCCCAACCCCTATTTCCCATTTCCCGTTCTTTCCTCATTACTCGGTACTCATTACTCAGCACTCACTACTCAGTACTATTTTCCCCATTTCCTTCTCTCATTCCAACTGCGCTCCCACGTTCTCCCAGGTGTGCATTTGCTCAGCCAGCGCATCCTGCGCCTGCTGGTAAGCCTGTGCCAGACGCAGCACCATACCGCCATCCTCGGGTGGATTTTGCAGCTGCGTTTCCAGCCTGGTAATTTCTGCCTCCAGATCTGCAATCTGCGCTTCCACTGCCTGCAAACGTTGTTCCAGGCGCAGACGTTCATTTTTGGAGAGTCCCGTCTTAACTGGCGCAGCCGTATCCGCACCGTTAACCGCTTTGCGTATTTCCGCACGTTCCCGTTCATGCTCCGCGGCCTTGCGCTGAGCTTCAACCGCCTGAGCATCTTTAAATTCACTGTAGGAACCCCCAAAAACCTGCAATTCTCCGGTCTCCGGCGCCACCGTCCAGATTTGCGTGGAAAGCGCGTCAATCAAAAAGCGGTCATGCGAAACCAGCAGAATGGTGCCGTCAAAATTTCCCAGCATGGATTGCAGTACTTCCTGCGAAGGCAAATCCAGATGGTTGGTAGGCTCATCCAGCAGCAGCAGGTTAGCGCCGCGCAGCCCTAAAATGGCAAGCGCCAGGCGTCCGCGCTCACCACCGGAGAGCAAACTGACTGTCTTGAATACATCTTCACCGGTAAAAAGAAATTTTGCCAGGTAATCACGGATCTCCGCCAGGCGCCAGCTGGGCATCACCGTTTCAATTTCCTGCATCAGCGTTTTTTCAGGATGCAGGTCTTCGTGCGCCTGGGCAAAATAACCAATCTGCAGGCTTGCGCCCAACTCAACACTGCCGCCATAAGGCGGAATTTGTGCCAGAATGGTTTTTAAAAATGTCGTTTTCCCCGCGCCATTCGGGCCAATGATGGCAGCGCATTCTTTGCGCTTCAGTACCAGGTCCGGGGCGGCAAACAATGGACGTCCTTCATCTTCATACCCTACCTGCAAGTCGTATGTACGCAAAACCAGATTGCCGCTGCGAACTACAGGGTCCAGCTTGAGACGCAGGGTGCGGCGGGCTGATGGCGGCGGAGTAATGCGCGCTTCTTCCAGCATCCGTTGTAAACGCTTGCGCCGGCCTTTGGCCTGCCTGGTATTCTGCCCGGCAATATTGCGGCGGATATATTCTTCCTCTTTTTCCACAAATTCCTGCTGGGTTTCAAACTCGGCCAGCCGGCGGGCATAGCGTTCCGCGCGTTGTACCAGGTAGGCACTGTAATTACCGCGGTAAGTCTCCAACGTGGGGGTCATTTCAAAAATAGTTTCAGTCACCTGATCCAAAAAATAGCGGTCATGCGAAACGATAAAAACAGCTCCCGGCCAATCCTTCAGGTAAGATTCGAGCCACTCCACAGCGCTGATATCCAGGTGATTGGTCGGCTCGTCCAGCAGCAACAAATCTGGTTCTTCCAGCAGCAGCTTGGCTAGCAGGGCCCGCGTGCGTTGGCCGCCGGAAAGTTGCTGCAAAGGGCGCTGTTCATCCTCGTGGGAAAAGCCCAAACCGGTCAGGGTCTGGTGAATCCGCGTTTCAAAAGTGTAACCACCCAAACGTTCAAATTCCAACTGCAAGCGGCCATATTGGTCCATAAACTGTTCTTCCACTGCTTGCTCGGTCATCTGTTCTTCCAATTGGCGCAGCGCTGCCTGCTGATCGAGTAAACCCTGAAAAACACTCAGACATTCTCCCCACAGCGTGCGCTGCGATTCCAAACGCGCTTGCTGCGGCAGATAGCCAATGCGCACCCCTTTGGATAATTGCACCAAACCTTCAGAGGCCGCCTCCTCGCCGTTAATGATCCGCAATAAAGTGGTTTTACCCACGCCATTCGGGCCTACCAGACCAATCCGGGCACGCGCCGGTACACTGAAAGATATCTCACTAAAAATATCTACAGCACCAAACGATTTTCCCAGATTATTGACAGTTAAAACGGCCATCTTTTTCTCGCTATACCAGTAGTATCAAACCGCGCAAAGTATACCATAGGCGCAGGGTCCTTTACGCCAATCCTTTATTGTTCCCAGCCAAGCAATAAATTCGCCGCCAGCGCGGGTACTGTGCCAACCTTTTCCACCCGGATCACTTTTCCCCACGGCCAGCGCCGGCAAGCATTTTCTAATAATTCCGGGCGCATCACCAATACGGCCTGGCGGTAGGTGCGCGAGTCCAGAGCATCCAAACCATTCACCCAACCCTGCCCGCGCAGCAGTTCCAACGGCCCCAATTCATCCACGATCAGCAGATCCGTTGGCACAGCCCCGGCCAATACCTCATTTCCCCAGGCTAACGCTGTGGGATCGAACGACCATTGCAGCGGTTTTTCTCCCGGGTTCGCTGGCTGCGGCTGGTTAGCGCGTACCGCCAGGCGGCGTGTCTCTCCGCTGCGCAAATCCTCAACATCAATGGCCACTTTTTCACCCCCTGCAAAAACAGCCGGAGAACGCACCCCGCTGATTTTCCAGCCCCGTGCCCGAAAGCCATCCACCAGGGCCGCGCACAGGGTCGTTTTGCCGGCAAGCCGCTCCCCGCTAATAATCCACAATTCGCTTTCCTGTATTTCAACCATGTTTCACCGGTTATAAATCCCGGCCCAAACCAGCAGCATCAGCAGTATCACAGTGACCGGTACAGCCACCACAATCATCCGAACGAACACGGTTGCCCACCCGGAAACGGCAATAATATCTTCCGTCAGCACCGAAACACCCACCATCCAGTCATACCCTTCCAGCGGAACCGGCGCCCAGGCATTTAATGTCTCGCCCTCGCCAACCTGCCAGGTAAACACGGCCACACCGGCTTCACCTGCTTGCATGGACTCCACAAATTGGGTATGCGTCTGTGAAAAAGGCAGCGGCAGTAAATAATCCAGGTCAGCCGCATCACCGCCGGAAATATCCGGCCAGCGCGGGTCGTACAACGGTTGTTTGCCTTCGTAAAACCAGGCGTAACCATGTTCCAGCACCCGTGCCGGTTGTACATAACGGCTGATTAACTCGGCTTCAAACGTGCTCTTCAGGCCGTCCCGGTTATAATCCAGGCGGTCCGAAATGCTCTCAGCCATTGAACGCGCCGTGAACGCAGCCATATCAGCTGCCAAAGGCTGGTAAGCCTGCACCAGGCTGTGCCGCACCAACTGATCCATGGTTAACAAACCGGCCCATGCCAGAGCCAAAAAGAGAATATACGCAACGGATAATAATACCAGGCGGGGTTTCTTTGCTTTTTCCAAATTTCACCTCATGATGATTATACTGTTTTTCCCAATTCCAAATTCCCGATTCCTTCTCCCTTACATTGTCTACACAACCTGCCTATTTGTGCAATTATTTGTCTGGACAACCTGCCTAAATAGGCAGGTTGTCAAACGCGAAAAACCTTGTCATACTGTTTACTGAATATATAATGCCCGTGGTCACAAATTGCGCTTTACTCAGCGGCTCTGCGCGGAACCAGTAGGGGCGAGGCCCTCCCCACCCCCGACACTACACGTGGAATGGTAGGCACTGTCTATCCCACGCTGACCGATCACCTGAAAAACCCAAACAATTTGCGAAAGAATCACCACACCCCTCTGTGATCCGAATAAGCATAGAACCTTAACAAACGAATAGCCATCATCCACCCTCACCTTAAATCCTTCAGATCCTGCCGTGTCCTTGGGTTTCCGGTCAATGCCAATCTTTTTTTCGCGTGTTTCGTGCTTTTCGTCGTAATAAAACAACGCATAAACATCACCCTGCCCCATGCCCGATCCCTAATTCCAAATTCCTGCTTCCCGACTCATTCGAACCTTATTCGTTCCAAAACGAATACCGGCGAAAAAACAGCATATCCACAGCTCCCACCGCAGGCACCCCCACCCATACCGGATTTTTCTCGGAAACACATTCGTTCCGATTGAAATTTTTTTTCAACGATAAACGAAAAACGAATACGCAACGCGCTCCTCTGCGCCCGCGCAAGGGTAGGCTGCTAATTAAAGGTGAAACACAACCCGTACGGGCGAGGCTGGAAGAATTTTCTCTGCCCGTTCAATACCCGATGCCTCACCCCTTAGCCAAATCCATCAGTCCCCCCATCCGCATAAGGGTGGGCTCAAACTAGACATCACATTATTTTTCCAACCACCAGACCCATCCGGCACCACCTGGTATCTTTGACCCGTCACTCATCACCCGTTTCCAAATTCCTACTTCCTACTTCCCCCATCACTACTTTCCCCATCCCTAATCGGATAAAATCAGGTAAAATAAACTATCCAATAATGGCAGGGTTGCAAAAAACATGAGTATGCCTATATTAACCCGCGAAGAATTACAGCAACGCTTGATTGCGCTCCATCGTGCCAGTGTAGAACTGGTGCAGGATGTTTCTTTAGAATCGGTTTTGGAACGTATCGCCCAACTGGCCTGTGAACAATCCGGTGCGCGCTATGCTGCTTTGGGTGTCAATAACGAAAAGGGTGAACTGGAACAATTTATCCCCATTGGGATGAGTGAAGTTGAAATCGGAAAAATGGCGCATCCCCCCAAAGGTTTAGGCCTGATCGGGGCGCTGATGAAAAGCCGCGAGAGCATCCGCCTGACCGACCTGCACCAGGATCCCCGCAGCTATGGCTTCCCCAGCGGACACCCAGGCATGAATTCCTTCCTTGGTGTGCCCATTTATCTTGGTGAACGCAATCTTGGGCAAATTTACCTCACCGAAAAAGCCGATGGGCAGCCCTTCACAGCGGATGATCAGATATTGATAGAAATGTTAGCCGCCTACGCAGCCGTGGCCATCTCGAATGCCCGAATGTACCGCAACCTGATCCAACATGATCGCACGCTCACCCGTCGCAATGAAAATCTGGCCCTGCTCAATGAAATGTCATCTACCCTGGCCACTTCCTCTGACATCAATGAAGTACTCGAAAAAGCGCTCATCCAGTTAATGGACTATTTACGCCTGGAGGTGGGTGAGATCTTCCTGATGCAGGAGGATAAGCGCAGCCTCAAACTGGCTCTGCACCGTGGTGAAACTGTTTACCGTATCTGGCGTAATGATTTCTTCAAACTGGGCGAAGGCTATGTGGGAGTTACCGCCAAAGACGGTCTTCCACGTTTATTGGATCTGCCCTGTGACGACGAAAACTGCGAATTGCACGAATCACTCACCCAGAAAAATTTCCGTCAATTAGGCTTGCTGCCCCTGCAAGGACGCCAGGGCACCCTCGGTGTCATGTGTGTCGGCACCAGCCACCCGCAGCCGTTGGACGAATTGGAAATGCAGTTTCTGGCCGCCATCAGTTCCTGGGTTGGCACGGCCATAGAGAATATGCAGCTCAACCTGCAGGGTCGTCGCCTGGCAATTCTGGAAGAACGCGAACGCATTGGCATGGACCTGCACGACGGTATCATTCAATCCATTTATGCCGTAGGGCTCACCCTGGAACACGCCCGGCTGTTGTTAAATGAAGACACCAATGCTGCCCACAATCGCATAGCGCAATCCATTCAGGATCTCAACAGCGTCATTCGCGATCTGCGCTCCTACATCCTGGATTTGCGTCCCCGCCAACTGCATGACGAAAGCCTGATGAATGGTATTCAACGCCTTGCCACTGAATTACGCGCCAACACCCTCTTAGAGATCAACCTCTCCGGACCCAGTGACGGCTTTCCCGATTTGGATGAAGCCAGAGCAATTGCGCTCTTTCACATCTGCCAGGAAGCTATGGCCAATATTGCCAAACATGCCCGCGCTCACACAGTTACCGTCACCTTGTGGAAAACACCTCAGCGTGTCTTATTGGAGATCAACGACGATGGTCGTGGTTTTGATTTTGATACCAAGCAAATGAATATTGGTCACGGCCTCGCCAATATGAAAACTCGCGCGCGGAATGCAAGCGGCGATGTGGAATTCACCTCAGAAAGCGGTCAGGGTACCACTGTGCTGGCCTGGGTCCCCTATAATAATGACAAATAGTAGTAGCCCACAAGAACGCGCCCGTGCCGTACAAAGCATGTTTGGGCGCATTGCCCCACGCTACGACCTGATGAATCGCTTGATGACCGGCGGCATGGATGTGCGCTTGCGTAAAAAGGTGATCCGCTTGGCAAAACTACCCGCTGGCGGCAGTCTGCTGGACCTGGGCGCCGGTACAGGTGACCTGGCTCAGGAAGCCCATCATCAATACCCAGGCAGCCGGATCACTGCAGCTGATTTTACCCTGGGGATGATGCAAACCGGCCAGAAACGCTCCGGTCCGCGCCTCAACTTTGCTGCCGCGGATGCGCTCAACATTCCCTTTGCCAACGCAAGCTTTGATGTCGTGGTCTCTGGGTTTTTATTGCGCAATGTCGTAAACCTGCCGCTGGCCTTACGGGAACAATGGCGCGTACTCAAACCCGGTGGTATCTTTGTTTCGCTGGATACAACAAAACCACGAAAAAATGTATTCAGCCCATTAATCCGCTTTCACATGCACACTATCATCCCATTACTCGGGCAGTTGCTCTCCGGGGAACGCGACCCTTACGTGTATCTGCCCACCACCTCAGAAAACTTCCTCTCTGCTGAACAGTTAGCCGTTCATCTGGCCAACACCGGCTTCAGAGAAATTTCTTACAATCGTCACATGTTCAGCACTGTGGCCATCCACTGGGCACGCAAACCGCTGGATGAATAACTTTATGGTAGTATTGTGCACATCTTACCAATCAGGGAACCAGAGCACATGACCTCAAGCCATTCCAACAAAGCCGCGCTGCGTGGCGAGCCCTCTTACGTCTGGCGTGCCGGACAGGAACGCCGCCTGCGCATGATCCGTACCGCCGCTGGCGAACGCTGCCGGGGGATCGTCTTTGAAAACGGGGTCGGGCTGGGTGCTTATCTTTCACGTCTGGCACAGGATGCCCGGCAAGCGATTGGATTGGACGTGGAACTGGAGCGCACCCGGGAAACTCATCAGCACGTCAAGCAGGTCATCTGCGGTGTGGGTGAACACCTGCCCTTCCCATCCAACAGCTTCGACCTGATGCTCAGCAATGAAGTCCTCGAACATGTTCAGGATGATCACCAGGCCGTGTACGAAATGGTGCGTACACTCAAACCCGGTGGGCGCCTGGTACTTTTCTGCCCTAATCGCGGTTACCCCTTTGAGACCCACGGCATCTACTGGCGCGGGAAATACCATTTTGGTAACATTCCACTGGTCAACTACCTGCCACGCAAGTGGCGCGATCAACTCGCCCCGCATGTGCAGGTATACACCCGTCGCGACCTGCAAAAACGCTTCGCCGGTCTGCCGGTGCGTTTTATCGAACGCGGCATCATCTTCGGCGCATACGACAATATCATCGCGCGCAAACCCACCCTGGGAAAAATACTACGTGTTATCCTGCAATTTCTGGAGAAAACGCCCTTGCAGGTGTTCGGATTATCCCATTTTTGGGTGGTCGAGAAAAACAATAATGAGAACAGTAATGAGTAAAAACACAGGCTGTTTCTGCTTCAAACGCTTCTCACCATCCCTCATTACTTGCGACTTTAAGCAACAACAAGAATCTGCATCGATTTAAGTCCTTTTTCCCCAGTAACAGGCCCCAATCCCTCATCACTCCTGCGCAGCGGGCGCTGCGCGCCTGAAATCGTAAATCCCATCCACAACCGGGTAATGCTCGCCGCAAGTGGCGCATACCAAATCAGGTGGCGTATCTTCCAGGGCAACACCGCAAGCCGGGCATTTAAAGAAAGTGCCTTCAACAGGAATTTCACTCTTCCCCACCATACGGTTTCGCGTAAAAACACTCGGACTGAATTGCCAGGCATCCCCGGTGAGTTGCGCCAGACTGTCCAGAAAAACCAGCAATTTGAGCGGCAAACTCTTTTTCAAAAAACCGATCCGAAAATGCGAAACCGTCAACTGCCGTTCCACACTAAAATTGCACAATTGCAGCCAGGAACGCACCGTGGCCGGATGAAAGTCGAAATTCAATGCAGCAAATTCAATCGGTTCCGGTGAAAAAGGATTCCAACTTTGCCGGCGTAGCAGATAACGCAGAATCGACTTTAAATTTTGTTTATTGGCATACTCAAGAATAAAAATAGCATTTTCCTGCAAAACAGTGCGTACCTGTTGCAATGCCAGGCGCGCTTCGGCCATATGGTGCAGCGTGCGGATCATCGTTGCGCCATCAAAAAGGCCGTTCACAAATGGCAGGTGGTAAACGTCCGCAGCAACATAAATATACTCACCGGAATCACCCAAACGCTGTTTGGCTTGCTCCAATTGGGTACGCGAGTAATCCAGCAGCACTACGCGCTCATATCCCCGGTAACGCGGTGTATTGCGTCCCGCGCCGGCGCCTAATTCCAGCATCAACTTGCCACCCGTAGGTAGCAGTCGTTTTAAAGCAATTTCTTCGCAGGCGTCCTCATACGCTCGTCCGCCCTCGTCCCAAAAAGACGTTTGGTAATCGGAGCCTTCATAATTACAAACAGGCGGGGTATCTGTCATATCTTCTTTTTTGTCTGTCACAACGACGGGCAATGTTTTTCTTTCGCAAATTGGGAATAAAATATCCGGATAGGGTTCCCGGCGGCACCCAGAATTACCTCCTTATCGCTGCTTCCTCTCGGATCTGACGAGGTTCGAAGGTTTCCGCCGCGCCGGCCCCACCCGGACGCCTAAAGGATACCGCACAGCGCCCAGATCGTCAATATATTTAGAAAAGCAATGCCATTTCAATTTTTTTATGTTATTCTTTTGACTGTAGAATCAACCCCCTTTCCGGATAGGTATTGAAGTGACAAACTCTCAAGTTGGACGTGTGCCTTTGCTTTCCGCCAAATTGTTCCAACCCTCTCCCGCGCCAAATCGGGTGAAACGGCCGCACCTGATGCAGAGATTAGAGGACGGTCTGGCTGCCAGACGACCATTGACATTGATTTCGGCTCCGGCAGGCTATGGCAAGAGCACCCTGATCTCAGAATGGACTAGTCGATCTGAACTATTGGTTACCTGGCTGGCATTAGAAGAAGTCGATGATGATCCTTTACGCTTCTTTACCTATTTTATTGCCGCATTACAACGTGTGGATGCATCGCTGGGTGGGGACATCCTGACTTTGCTGCTGGCCGGCCAACTTCCACCGCAAGAGGTGATCATTACGACGCTGGCCAATGACCTCATCCGTGTAAAACGGAATTTTGTTTGCGTCCTTGATGATTTTCAGACCATTCAGGATCAAAGTATCCATTCTGTGTTGAATGCTTTATTAACCCACCAACCAGGCTGTTTTCACCTGGTGATTATTACCCGCGAAGATCCACCATTCCCATTGGCGCGCATGCGTGCCAGGAACCAGCTTACCGAGGTGCGTGCCGCCGACTTACGCTTTAACCGGGAAGAAATGAATCGTTTCCTAAAAGACGTGATGGGGCTCGTCCTTTCCGAAACAGATATCACCCTTCTGGAAGAACGCACTGAAGGCTGGATTGCCGGTTTACAATTGGCCGGGCTTTCTTTGCAGGGACGCACCGATCCTTCTACCTTCGTGGAATCGCTCAGCGGAAGTCATCGTTTCATCCTGGGCTACCTGGCTGAAGAAGTGTTGAAAGGACAACCATTACAGGTGCAGGAATTTTTATTGCAAACCGCTATACTTTCCAGGCTTACCGGCAGTTTATGTGATGCTGTCACCGGGCAGACAGACGGCGCTGTTCAATTGGAAAAGCTATTGGCTGCCAATCTATTTCTGATTCCTCTGGATGATGAGCAGCATTGGTATCGTTATCATCATTTGTTTGCCGATCTCCTGCGCAGCCAACTGCAACGCACAAACCCGGAGTGGGTCACCGAGCTTCACTTACGCGCTGGCTACTGGTATAGAGATCACCATCAGCCAGCTGAATCAATTGAGCACCTGCTGGCAGCCGGCGATTATTCTCAGGTAGTTAATATTTTGGAAGAAGAGATTTGGAGCTTACTCAATCAGGGCTTTGTACGCAAGATAGAGGGTTGGATGCAAATCCTTCCGTTAGAATGGCGCACGCATGGCCCGCGTATAAGCCTTGGGTTTGCCTGGATGCACTTGCTGCGCGGTAATTTTGGGCAAATTAATCCTTACCTGAAGCAGGCAGAAGCCGCTCTCGTAAATTTACCATCCGGATCGCAGGAAAATAACAACTTACTGGCAGAATGTCTGGCACTGCATGCCAACCTGATGCAGGCTCAGGGAAAGATACCCGAGGCACTCGAAGCGGCCCAGCGCGCGCTGCAATTGTTGAAAGCGGATAATTTCCGTGTGGCTGGTTTGGCATATTTGGGTCTGGGGGCAGCCTATCGTCAGGCGCCAGACTACGAAAAGGCTGTAGATGCACTTCAGAATGCCATCCGAACCAGCCGGATTTCAGGAGATCTTGTGACCGGTATGCTGGCAGTAGCCCATATCACGCTGATGTCACTCCAGCATGGGCGTCTGCGTTTCGCCGCAGATACTGCTCTACAGGCTATTGATTGGTTAGAACGCTCTGAAACAGCACCCCCGCCGCTAGCCGGTGCTGTATATGGAGCGTTGGGTTTAATTTATTATGAATGGAACCAGGTAGAAAAAGCACGCGAGTATCTTTTGCGCGGAATCAAATTAAGTACATTTTCAGGACATAATGCATCGTTGATTTACACCAAAACCAGTCTGGCACGCTTGCAACAGGCCGAAAACAACATGGAAGAAGCCTTAAAAAATATCCATGAAGCGGGGAAACTATTACAATTAGGCGCACCCGGTTGGGTACGTCCGGGGTTATTATATCGCCAGGTTGGTTTATTACTGGCTATGGGTAACAGTCCTGAAGCCGAGATGATCTTGCGTCAAAGCGGGATCACGCTGAAAGATGCAGTCAATCACCAAACCGAAGAGGCACATCTGGCTTACTTACGGTTTTTACTTCACCAGGCAGATGCCCGGATGCTGCAAGAAGGATTGGAACTGGCTGAACGCATCATTGTATCTGCGCAAAGCGGGCAACGTAGCGGGATTTTATTTCAAGCGTTAATATTGGGCACCTTACTGCATAGCACTTCCGGCGATGTTTCAGCCGGGCTGGACTGGCTGGAAAAGGCTCTGGAACTATCTGAAGCGGAAGGTTATATTCGCGTTTTTGTGGAGGAGGGCGCCGCGCTCGCGGCCATACTGCGAAAGATCCACCACTCCAGTTATGCCGCAAAATTACTGGCTCTTTTTCCCATCTCCGCCGAAGCGCATAAACCAGTGCCGGGTGAGGATAGCTTGATTGAACCACTCACTGAACGGGAATTGGAAGTGCTGCGCTTACTGTCCACCGGGTTAAAATATACCGAAATGGCAACCCAACTGGTTGTCAGTGTAAACACGGTGCGCTTCCATATCAAACGAATTTACGCCAAATTAGGTGTAGAGAAGCAAGCTAAAGCGATTGAAATGGCCCGACAGTTAGGCCTGATCTAACCCTAAGACTACATTGTTTCTCAATGACAGACTACATTTTGATGTGGTCCGTTTTGTTTTTGGCAGGTATACACTTGGGGCATAACAAAAAAGGATAAACTATGCACTCAATGAAAACAAACCATAAGAACATCAACTTGCGCTCATATATGCTCAAGCTTAGCGGCTCGGTGGATGCCGATTTTGTAATTTCCTTTTGCCCAACCGGTTTGAGCATAACCCGGGAAGGTGATCTCACCATTCTTGACAATATCCTCACTGATCAATCCGGCATTCTTGGGTTGTTCCGTCATTTACATAATATGGGTTGTACCATCCTGCTGATGAGTTGCTGCCCCGAAAAATAGGAGAAGAAATGCCAAAAAACAAAATATCCCGTCGTGATTTTCTCAAAGCTGCCGGTATTACCGCAGCAGCAGCCGCGTTAACCTGTTCCGGGCTTGGCTATGCAGCCACACGTTCCCCGGAGATTGAAATAGCAAAGGCTACTTTTGGAAAGGAAAATACCATGAACAAACGAATTCTTGTTACCTACGCAACCCGCGCCGGCTCCACAGCGGAAGTAGCCGCTGCCATCGGTGATAGTCTCAGCCAGCGTGGTTTCGCCGTAGATGTCAGCTCTGTAAAAGACAACCCCCAACTGAAAGACTATCACTCCGTGGTGATGGGCAGCGCCATTCGCATGGGTAACTGGCTGCCAGAAATGGTGGACTATATAAAAGCTAACCAATCTGCTTTAAAAGGTATACCGGTAGCCCTCTTCACCGTTTATATGCAAAACACCGGTGAGGATGAAACCAGCCGCAGTGCCCGCCAGGGGTATCTGGCCGCTGTACACCCTCTGTTGAATCAATTTGAGGAAGCTTTCTTTATCGGAAAAATGGATTTATCCCGTCTTTCCTTTTTGGATCGGATGATTGCTAAAATGGTAAAAGCCAAAGATGAAGATCTGCGCGATTGGGACAAAATCCGAGACTGGGCAAGTACAGTGTTTGCATCGGAGCTATCGTAATGAATAACAACGTCTATTTAAAATGGCTGATACCCCTCATTTTTGTGTTGACTCTCTGCGCCACCCTGGCGGGTCTATGGCCGGCTGATGCCGAACCCTACGCCATTACCAATTTTCGTGGTGAGCAGGTAACTATCCACGCCGGTGGTTTATATTATTGGGATACGGTTAGCTCAGTGGCGCAGATGCAGGCTAATGACCTGGTAACCCTGATCGTGGGGCTGCCCCTTCTGGTAATCTCCTTCTGGTTAACCCTGCGCGGTTCACTGCGCGGGCGTTTGCTCCTCACCGGAACACTGGGATTCATCCTCTATACCTACATTACCATGTGCTTTGGTGCGGCATATAACAAACTATTCCTGATTTACGTAAGCTTATTCAGTCTGAGCTTGTATGCCTTCATTCTATGTATGTTGTCTTTTGATCTGAAGACACTCCCCAGCTATTTTTCGGATCGTCTGCCACGCAAAGGGATCGCTGCACTGCTCTTTTTTGCAGCTGCCTTTTTGATGCTGGCCTGGCTGGGACGCATTGCACCAACCTTACTTCAAGACCAGAATCCGGCATTGGAGAATGTTACCAGCATGTTCATCCAAGCCATGGACCTGGCACTAATTGTTCCATTGTGTATTTTATCTGCTATCTTGCTGCTGAAACGCAGACCATTAGGCTACCTGCTGGCCTCGATGGGTATGATGAAATTTCTTACCATGGGACTGGCTGTCAGCGTAATGGGATTCAACATGGCGCGCGTGGGTGTGCCGGTCAGCATGGTTGAGTTGATTATTTTTCCCACCATCACCCTGATCAATATAATTATGACGGCGATAATGCTGAAAAATATCAAGACGACTCACGTCTAAAAACGGTAAAGCCGTAAGAAGGATCTTTATGAAACAATCGAAAACAATCTTTTTTCTTTCTCTCCTGATAGTCCTGCTGACAGCAGTGTACGCTGGGATAGGTTTATTCTCACAAGACGGGAAAGGACCATTTAATTTCACAACACTGCACGGTGAAACTGTTGAAATATATGGACGGGGGATTTACCGCAATGACACAGCCTTCAAAGCACCCATCTTTCGCGGTACTGATGCAGTGACGTTTTTTCTTGCTGTTCCGGCTCTCCTGGTAGCCTGTTACTTCGAACGTCGCTCGCATGGCACACTGCGCTCAAGGTTGTTTCTGACCAGTTTGCTAGCCTATTTTCTCTACAATTCCGCATCGCTAGCCCTTGGTACCGCATTTAACAGCTTATTGTTAATCTATATTGCGGTGGCATCACTCAGCTTATACGCTTTTATCCTGGCATTTCGCTCCATCAATCTGACTGCCCTCGCAGCACAAACATCCACGAAACTGCCGCATCGCTGGATAGCCGTGTTTCTATTCCTGGCCGGATTATCACTGGTCATCTGGATCATGGATATCGCCATCGCACTGATACAAAAAACCGTTCCCGCTAATCTGGGGCATTATCACACCGAATCTACCTACATTCTCGATCTGGGTGTTATTCTGCCTTCAGCCTATCTGGCCGGGGTATTAACCTGGACACGAAAACCACTGGGCACATTGTTAGCTGTTATTCTGATTATGCTTAACTTAAGTGTCGGTCTGGCAGTTGTTGGTCAAACCGTTATGATGATACTGGACGGAATTGTACTGAAACCATCCGAAATTGCTGCCTATGTAGCTCCCTTTGTTACCCTTGGCCTTTTGGCAATCGGATTAGTTATTGCGATATTCCATCATATCGCCAACCCTGAAAAACCATGAAGAAAATAATTACCCTGTTTTATCCTGGTGTAACCTGATTTTTGGTAGCCGTATATGAGTTGTGAACTATTCTGATTTTATGTATATTTGTTTTGATGGTTTATTCTGACTGGTAGTGGATGCCAGTCTTCAATTGCAATAAAAAACAAGGAGCACAACATGAGCGAAGAAAAGAGAGAAAACGGATCACCGGATCGCAAAATGAAAGCGGGGATGTGGATTGGCATCGGTTTGGCGTTGGGTGCCGGGATCGGCGTCGCCATGGATAATATTGCACTGGGTGTTGGGATTGGCTTGGTTATTGGTGCAGTCATTGATCTGCTCCAGCAGCGTAAAGCAAAATAAAAACATCAGCAAAAGATTCGTGCAGGCAAATCAATCCCACTTAACGATACAGTGGGATAATTTACAATCTCAAAACAAAATAAAGATATATGAGTTCCGGTCAGTTTTTGGCAGAATTCGATATAATCGGTATATTCAAAAACAATAGGAGTAAGAGATGAAAAATCGTTTGAAATTATTATTAGGTTTTAGCCTGCTCGTACTGGTTAGTCTGGCATGTGCCCTACCCTTTGGCGGAAATGATAGCAGTACGGATGGATCAACTCCCGTTAGTGATAATGTGTTATTTAGTGATGATTTTTCCAACGAGAATTCTGGTTGGGATCGCGTTAGTGAAACAGACTATATCACCAATTATGAAAATGGCATTTACCGTATTAATGTAAATGTAGCTGATTCGGATTACTGGGCCAACCCCGGTAAGAATTTTGAAGATGTGCGCATGGAAGTAGACGCTACCAAAGCTCAGGGACCGGATGATAATGATTTTGGTGTGTTATGCCGTTATAAGAGCGTGGATGCATTCTACTTCTTCCTCATTTCCAGTGATGGCTATTACGGCATAGGTAAAGCAGTGGATGGTAATCGTGATCTCATTGGACAAACCGAATTGCTCTTCAGTGAAGAGATTAATCTCGGACTCGATACCAATCATATCCGTGCGGATTGTGTTGGTTCAGAACTCAGCCTGTACGTAAATGACACGCTAATCGCCTCCGCAAGTGACAGTGAATACACCAGTGGGGATGTGGGGTTGATGGCCGGAACCTTCAGCACCGTCGGCACCGATATCCATTTTGATAATTTCATGGTCTACGATCCGGCAGCGATGGAATAGCAACCGCGGGTAATTTGGAAACAAATCATAAAACCGCAATCACAGCCTTGTGATTGCGGTTTTTATTTAAATGAGAATTAAAACCAAGAAATTACCAGCGGGCGTGATGCTCTTCGGCAAAACCTTTCATACTCTGTACCGTAACGGTCTCACCCTGATCCGTCATCAGAGTGCCATTATATTCACCAAACATCTGATGCACTTCGGAATATAACAATTTGATATCCGTTTTGGCAGTCCGGTCATAGAAAGGAGTGAAGGTGAGCGACAGGCGTCCGTCATCCGATTGCATTTGCCAGGGCTTCATAAAATCACCGCTTGTGTAATTAAAATCCACCTTGCCCAGCTTATGTATTTTGCCCTCAAGGATGAAGGCGTTTTCGGTGGCAGCCGATGTATCGCCAAAGCCGTAGCCCAGGTTAAGACCTACCCGGCGTCCATCTGTACAAAAACCAGAGGAGGAGGCCCAAACCCAGAAGGATTCATACGCCCATACTCCGCGTCCCCAATCCAGGTTGCCCAGACAGGTTTTAGGTGTGATTGAAAACTCTTTGCCCTGGTACGATATCCGCCCGGAAGCCGGCATGCAGTTTATTTTGCGGTTGAAATAAAAACGTTTTTGCTCTATAGGTATAACCAGATTCATCGATTCATGATCTGCTGGTTGATCCAGTCCGATTTCTGCTATCAATGGCAAGCCATTTTCAAAATTTTCCCAATTTACCTTCAGGCTACGTTTGCCAGGTTGAACATCAAAGGTCAATTGCACATTTTTGGATGCATAGTGGGTAATACCACTATCGCTGTTACGCGGAATTTGTACACCACCACCGAATGGCAATGTTAACGTTTCTTCGTGGTGGCTGCGCGCCGTAAAATCCACCACATATGCAAATACCATCCCCAGGTAACCAATATCAGAAATGGTAAAAGAAAAAAAATGCGTGGGCGTAGTGACACCATAATAATCCCAACGCTTCATACGCAGCGGCTGCAAAAAGTGCAGACGGTAAAAATGGGCATCTTCCAGATTGCTATCCAGCATAGGCTGGGGGGACCACCCGGCGGTATTTAGATATCCGTCGGATTTTAAAAGAGGGGTAGTTTGGATAATTTGGATTTGTCGAGACATGGGTTTCTCCTGGAATAATTTATGGAATTAGGAAGATAATTTCCCAGAGATGGACGAAAGTTATTTCAGTGGCTTCGCTATCTTTCAGGGAAATGATTATCGTTTGCAGTGTATAGGGCTGATCAAAATCAATCTGCATATCTTTATTGCCATTGGTGCGTGAAGCAAATTGGCTAAACACCAAGGGCTCTTTACCATTCTGAAGAAACACCCGCGCTTCAGCCTGCAATGCCTCAGAACCAACCCGAATTTGAACAGCATTCATTTGCACAGGCTGCGGAAAACGAATTTCCAGTACCAGCGGGTTAACTTTATTGGTTCGCACCAATGTATTAAGATCTGCATCAAACAAATTAGCCACGCTGCCGCTATCCAGACGCGAATGTTCAATCTGCAGAGTTTGCGATTGCCAGTTTACACTATCTTCCACCAATTTATGCCGATTTTCATTCTCTTCCTGCAAGATCTGTTTAATTTCCGGCCGATAGGTTAAGTACACCAAATGAAACATTGGCTGACCCTTGGGATTCTGGATGGTTTTAATGATCTCTACCGGTAAAAATTTTCCGGAGTCTGCAATATGAGCAAGTTGATCATTACGCAGAAGGAAGTAAAACTCACTCAATTCGGGACTCGAATTTTCCATGAACAATGCCAACTGGTCGTACTGAATATTCTGCATATACGGAAGAAAAAATCGTCGCAGCAGATCAGGCTGATCAATCCAGCCGCTGGAAATCGATATTTTGGCACGCGAATGCTGCGTTTTGATCTCTTTCACTGCCGTATAAACCTGCTCAGCACCGTATTGGATACCGTTCAAGCCGTAATCTTTGGTCCATGCTGGCATCCCTAGCAGGCTGATACCCAATAAGCCCACTGCACCCAGACCGAACAAACCAAAACTAATTTTGGTCTTCCAGCGTTGAAAAAGCAAATTGCGACGCGCAAGCCGGTTTACCCAGCGTTCCCAACCAATGGTAGTGAAAAGCGCAAGCGGGATAATAACATAGGCAGCGCTTGGCAATTGATTTCCCTGCCATAGTGTCGCAGTCGGTGCCAGTAACAACAATATCCACAGGTAACGGGCGGCAGGTATATTTTTTCGCTCTTTGACAAGATGGATCATGCCGTATAGCAGGAACGGCAAGAGCAAAACCGACAAATAACCAAGCGGACCTAGCAGCCATTGGGCTGGCTGGCCGGTAAATATGCTGGTGGGCAGAAACCAGAAACCCGGATCAAAAGCAGCCAGGTAATTCAACAACAATTTACCCAGCAGGAACACGCCTTGATCCGAAATCCACTGCGGTGGGTTATTCTGTAACAGTTGCGTATAGGACTGTGGATGCTGGAAAAGAAAACGCACCCAGGGCAAGCAGCATAGCAGAGTCAGGCCAAAAGCTGCAAGAAATATTTTCCTATTGGCCCAATGATAGCGCCAATCTATTACCAATAGTATCAACACCGTAGATATGGACAGAATTTGCCCGGAAAGATTGCCATAAAACAGAATAGCCCCAACAAGAACCACGCCAAATGCATACTTTGTTGAACGAAAGCGATAGTGCAGGTAAAGCACCCAAAAAGCGGCATAGATTCCCAGCAGGGTCATTGCCGGAATAGCGCTGCGGGATAATAGCAACCAGGCACCACTGTTCGCCAGAATCAGGCCAACCAACCACCCCATGGATTGACCAAAAAATTCCTTTAAAAACTTAGCTAGCAGCCAGATACAAACCAGGCTGGCAAAAACCGAAAAACCGCGTGCCGTAAGTATGGAACTGCCAAAGCTGATATATGGCAGTATCTGAATGTACACTGTACTGCCATAATCGAAGGCTGTTTGCATACCCCAGAATGCAGGCAATAGTTTCTCTTCCACACCCATAAAATTCTTTTGCAATAATTCGCGGGTGAACACCTGGGTGGCTGCTTCCTGACTGCTAAACTGCAAGGGGAAACGATCCAATTGAATACCGAAAACAAAAAGGCAAACCAAAACGACCCAAGTCGGCCCTCCAACGGCAGAAACCAGCCCAAAAATATCAGCGAACTTTTTTCTCAGGCGCTCATTTTTTTGCGCCGCGCGTTGTTTCACAAAAACGGGTCGAATTGATGCAGTTTGCGGATCAGTCATCGTGTGATTTAGCGAAAGAATCCCAGTTGGATAACCTCTTCAGAACCATTAAGTAATATTTCCACAGGTGTAGTCGTTTGCCAGCCATCCGGCACCTGAACATTCAATATTTCTCCTTTTGAACAATTGCAGACACAGCCAGTTTTGAAAAGTAACAGTTTAGTTTCACCGTTTTGATCCGTCTGTGCAGTCTTTTCACCCATGCTCATAGCAATAAAAGGTAAGGAACGTTCACCTTCATCTAGTGCGCCATTCTGGTTGTCGTCATAGAAAGCATGGACCTGTGCAGTAGCCACGCCATCCACCTCTACCCACGGCGGAGGTACACAGGGGAAAAGCCCGGAAAAATAAAAAATCCCGGAAAGATAAATAATTACACCAAAAAGACTCAAAAGGATCAGAATAACCAGAATGATAGTGAAAAAACGTGAACCAAGTTTATCTTTTCGTTGCATAATTCCTCCGTTACCAGACTTCATTATAAATCGAATCAATAAACCTGTTTGCTTTCAGAAGGGTAGATTGTTAAAATCATTTCAGATTGGAGAAGGAAAAATGATCAAAAGGAATGGAAAAACAGTCATTTTATTGGTTATAGTACTGGTGTTAACCCTCGCCTGTCAATTGGGAACCTCAACAACTGCCAATATCACCCCTATTGCAACCACTTCTCCACAACTGCGCAAACTACCCACCCTTATTCCTACTACACCGGATGAAACAATGCAGAATACTCCTGTGACGAGTGAAGCTTATATCTATGCTCATCCCAGCGGTGCATTTGAGATCCTTGTTCCAGCCGGCTGGGAGGAGGAAACCAGCGAATACGGCTCCGTTTTTTTGAGCGAACCTGGTGGGCAGGGAGTGGTGTATGTTACGGCTACCTATACCGGGTACGCATTGGATGGGCAAGCTTTTTCCACCTATCTCAATGCGCGCGAAGAAAATTTTTTTGAGGGGTTTGTCAATTATCAGACTGTTTCTCGCGAGATCAATCCACTCCAGGACGCGGCCCAGGCAGTAAAAACCCTGGATTATGACGGAGTCCCACAATATGTAAGCAGTGTTTATTACCGTGCCGGCATGGCCGTTTATGCCATTGATTTCTGGATGGAAGCTGCAAGGCAAGTGGATTATTCGGATCTGTATACACAGGTGCAGGAAAGTTTTCGTTGGAATGCTGACAATGTTGTTGGATTCCCCATCTATAATTTTGTATGGACATTTTCAGACAACCAGAACCTGTTTTCCTTTGAAATCCCAATTTCATGGCGTTACCGTTTTTGGGAAGAAAATGGAGACATTACCGATCAGTTTTGGGCGCCGGATGGGCTCGCAGTGATCCAACACACACTGATTCAAAATAGTTCGGGATTGTCCTATGAAAAACAAGCCCAGCGGGTATTGGATGTGTTAAAAATCGCTTTACCTGAAATTGTGCAAAACCCCATAATTGATAAAATCGATATATTGGAAGATGGTCGTACCCGTTTCGAATGGACAGACGCTTCGGAAGGCTGGTTGGCCACAACCATTGTGCAGGAATATGAAGGAAAGCTACTGGCATTAACCGGTGTAACTTCTTCTGGTTACAGTGATGTTTTCCAATCCACCATTGACTATGGTCTGGAATGGTACAGTGTGCCCGCGGCAGAATAATAATACACAGTTTAGATGATTTCCAAAGCCTGATCCAAATCGTTAACCAGGTCTGGTAAATTTTCAATCCCTGCGGAAACACGCACCAGCCCATCGCTCACACCGGCTTTCAATCGTTCTTCCCGGGGCACATTGACATGGCTCATACTGGCTGGATGCTGCACCAACGTATCCACATTCCCCAGGGTGGTCACAAGACTCAGGACTTTAAGCTGGTTCATTAACGCAATGCCACCTTTCAGGCCACTGGTCAATTCAAAGGCGAGCATACCCCCAAAGGCCAACATCTGACGTGCCGCAATACCATGACCAGGATGGTCCGGCAAACCGGGATAATAAACCCTCTCCACCTTATGGTGTTTTTGCAGCCATTGAGCAATCTGCATGGCATTTTCACAATGACGCTGCATGCGCAGCTCGAAGGTTTTTAGACCTAAATGGGTGAGCCAGGCATCAAACGGCGAAGGCACAGCGCCATGCAGTTTCAGATGATTAAAAAGTTCTTTCCCAACCCACTCCAAATGTCTGCTGAGAACAATCCCCCCGATCACCACACCATGCCCGGAAAGGTATTTGGTGGTTGAATGTACTACTACATCCGCACCCAGGTTAAAAGGCCGCTGGCAGAATGGGCTGGCAAAGGTATTATCCACCAGCAACCAGGCACCATGCTGATGGGCAATTTGTGCGGTGGCTTGCAAATCCACAATTCCCAGGTTGGGGTTGGTCGGGGTTTCGGCATATGCCAAACGGGCATGGGGATACTGCTCAAAGGCCTGCTGCCATTCATCAATAGTACCTGCCGGTATCCAGACCACCTGAATTTGGTATTGGACAGCGATCTGCGTTAAAAAACTGTAGGTGGCTCCATAAATATTTTTTTGAGCAATGATAGTCTCTCCGCTTTTGACACTGGCAATAATGGCGGCTGTAACGGCCGCCATTCCAGAAGCAAAAAGATGGCCGTCCACCAGAGTCTGCGGATCGCTCTGCGGCGATTTTTCCCACAGGTCGTAAGCCTCCAGTGCGGCAATCTTTTGCACCACCTGATGATGATTGGGGTTATCTATGCGCGTGTAATAATAACCGGGAGCTTCACCCTGAAACATAGCTGCGCCGGTGGCGGCATCTGGCAAACGAAAAGCGGAAGTTTGATAAATGGGACTGACATGGGCTGTGTTGGTGGGTAAGCCTTCGGCATGGTGGTTGACAAGTGTTGAAATGCCCTGTGGGCGAGTGGATTGTGAAGACATAACCGCTCCTGATTTTTTCTGATTGAACCACAAAATAAGTTGTGCCTTTTTATGACAGGGGGTAAGGTAGATGCTGATTTTTAGCGATACTCGGAAAATAGTTCCAGCTTATACGTACCCTGCATTTTCAATATAGTATAATCGCTTAAAGCCATGCGGGATGAAACCAACTCACTACCACCAACCATTCAGGAACAGCGGATTGAGAACAACCTCTTGCACCTGGAAATTGACCTGCCGCCCGGCAGCCAGGTTGATCTGACACTGCGTACCCTCGATGAAAACGGTCAGCCTACCCGCAGCGAAAAACTGCAATACGAAGCTTCTCTTTTCCACAGCCAACATCTTCCCCTATATATCAAACCCGGCCATTCCAAACCGCAAATCCTGCTCTTCATCCTGGCATTGGCTGTCTATCTGGCTATAAGATTAATTGCTATTGAGCAGTTTCCCATTTACTTCTTTACCGATGAAGCCATCCAAACGGTGCATGCCATTGATCTGATTAATGAAAATTTCCGTGAAGAAGGTAAAGAGTTATTACCCACCTACTTTGTAAACGGTGGGCAATACAACCTGGGCACGTCTGTTTACATTCAGATTCTCCCAACACTTTTATTTGGCCGCCATATCTGGGTTACGCGTGTGACCGCCGTATTGTTTACCCTGCTGGCTGCCCTGGCTGTAGGATTGACTCTGCAAAATATCTATTGCCGGAAGAGCGGCTGGTTGGGTATTCTGCTATTATCCCTGATGCCAGCCTGGTTCTTGCACTCACGCACCGCGTTCGAAACCGGTTTGGCTGTCAGTTTTTATGCCATGTTCCTGTATTGCTACCTCCTCTATCGTTACCGTAACCCGCGCTGGTTTATTGCCGCAGCGCTTTGTGCCGCACTGGCATTTTATAGTTACAGTCCGGCACAAATGGTGGTGGCGATTACCCTGGCAGGTATTCTTTTTTCCGATCTGCGCTACCACTGGCAGCAGCGTAAAATTGTTTTATTCACCCTCGGGGTTGGCCTGCTGCTGCTGATACCCTATATCCGCTTTCTGGTTAACCATCCCGAAGAAAACGCGCGCCATCTCGAAATACTGCAATCCTACTGGGTACAGGATCTCTCGCTCGTGGAAAAGATGGAAATTTATTTCAAACAGTACTTTCGCGGTCTTAACCCGCTCTATTGGTTCCTGCCCAACCAGATCGATTTACCCCGCCACACCATGAGTGAGTACGGGCATCTTTGGCGGCCGGCTTTTGTATTCGTGGTAATTGGCCTGGGATATTGTCTGCGCCACATCCGGGAAAGCCACTCGCGCCTGATATTGCTGGCAGTGTTGGCCGCTCCAACAGGCGCTGCTCTGGCTGAACTAGGCGTCACCCGGGCACTCTTTATGGTCATCCCCGCAACTCTGCTGGCAGCTCTCGGCATCTTCACTGTTTTTGGTTTTCTCCAAAAGCACCTGACTTTTGCCACACAACACCCGCAATTTTTCCGTTTTGCTGGCGCTATCACATTAATGGTTGTTATGGTCACTGCTAATTTTGCCATGCTGCGGGACGCATTGACCAATGGGCCATTCTGGCACCTGGATTACAGTATGTTTGGTATGCAATATGGCGCCAGCCAGGTCTTTGGCGAAATAGCCACGGACCTGCAGAAAGACCCCGATCTGGATATCCTGCTATCTTCCGCCTGGGCCAACGGCACCGATATTCTGGCGCGCTTTTTCTTTGGAAACGAATTGCCCTTCGAAATCGGAGGGATTGAAGGGTATATCCGTGAATATATCCCGGTGGATCGCAACCGCATCTTTATTCTTTTACCCCATGAACGCGAAGAGATGTTCAAAAGTGCTAAATTTCAAAATATCACCACCGAAAAAACAATCAATTACCCTAACGGCGAACCCGGATTTTATTTTACTCGGTTAGAATACGTGGATAATATCCAGGAAGTCTTCGCTGCCGAATTAGCCGCCCGCCGTCAATTGATCCTGGGTGAGGCTACCCTGCAAGATGGAACAATTGCACAAGTGAAATATTCCACGATGGATATGGGTGAGATTAAGCACATCTTTGATGGCGATATTTTCACCCTGGCACGCACCTGGGAGTCCAACCCCTTCCGCATTCAAATACAATTCCCGGCGCCACGCTATGTAGAAACCGTCCAACTGCGTATTGGTGGCGAGGCCACCCGCGTGGAGATCACGCTCTACAATTCGGATGATAACCAGAGACCCTTCGTTATGGCTGAGGAAATCGGCGAGACCCCCGATCCGCGTAATTTTCTCATAAGTCTGCCCGAAGCCCTATTGATAACCAAAGCTGAAGTCCGTGTATTCAACCTCAATAACGCAGAACCTGCACATGTACATCTTTGGGAAGTAGAATTTTTTCCACCAGTAACCAACGCTGGAAATTAAAAGTGAGCAGTATGCAAAAAAAACGTCCCTTCTGGCTAAAATTTCTGGCATTCACTCTGTTGATTCTGTCGCTTACCGGCTGGTTACGCCTTTACCAGAGCTTTTATCAATGGCAATGGCTGGTAGAACTGGGGGTAACCCCCGGACCATTATATACCGCTGTCAGCGGCGCGGTCAGCGGGCTGGCTGCCGCCGTGGGTGCTGCCGCTTTATGGCTGCATCTACCGTGGAGCAAACGTTATATTCAAGTCTGTGTGCTAGTACTTATGGCGGCCAGTTGGTTGGAATACTTGCTCTTTACCCGGACTGACGCCGGTTTTGCCGATCTGCCATTTCGCCTGATCAGCAGTATACTGTATCTGGGGTTCGTCTACCTTTACCTGCAATTGACCCCGGCAATCAAACAAATGGAAAACAAACATGAAAAACCCAACTGATACCGAAATCGAAGTTAAATTCTTTATCCATAATCTATCTGCCATACAGCAGCGTCTGGAACAATTAGGCGCCGAGCTAGTGCAGGAACGAATTCTTGAAACCAATTTGCGTTTCGACCTGCCTAACCAGAGCCTGACCCGGGATAAACGGGTTCTGCGTCTACGTAAGGATCAACAGAATATCTTAACCTATAAGGGCCCTGGGCTACCAGACCAACCAGTGATGATTCGCCAAGAAATTGAGGTGGTGGTGGATGATTTCAATACCACTCGCCGCATACTGGAAGCACTCGGTTACCAGGTATATGCCATGTATGAAAAATACCGCTGCACGTACCGTTTAGGCAGCCTGCTGGTTACATTGGATGAACTGCCCCACGGCAATTTTATCGAAATTGAAGGGCAGGATGCTGCCGGTATTCAGGCCTGCGCCGAACAGCTCAATCTGCGCTGGTCAGCCCGGGTTACTACCAGTTATTTATATTTATTTGAATTATTACAGGAAATCCACCCGGATATTGCCCGTAAAAACCTGTGTTTTGCCGAACTCACCGGCATTCCATTGGACATGCGCGAACTGGATATCCTCCCCGCCGACGAATAACGCCTGATGGAATCAAGTCATTCCATCCATATAGTTCACCTGTCAGTATATAAATTTTTTTATAGAGTCAAAAGTGTTCTCGCGCATAGAAAATGAGACCGCTGAGAATCAATTAATAATAAAAACTCAGCGGTCCCCACGCTCTTGTGCAACACTCCGTTGCGCAGCAACAAGGACCTGTGCGATTATATATTTTTGAGGAAAACGATTACTTAAAGTAATTATTCCGTTTTATGGCCGCATTCGCCACAGAATTTGGCATTGGGTTGTAATTTTGCGCCACATTCGGTACAGTGCAGCGAAACCTTTAATTTTGCACCACATTCCGGGCAAAACTTGGCATTGTTCGCCAGCGGTGCCTGGCATTCCGGGCAGGAAGCGCGGATGGTTTCCCGCCAGTTCTCGGTCGCCAATTTTTTATCTTCCTCAGCCATAGCGGCATGCGCCCATACCTCTTCCACAGATTTGGACGCCTGCGCTGCTGACATTTCTACACCTAAATCAGGCGCACATCCCTTACATAAACCTTTTTTATGATTCCAGCAGCTTTTACGGCATACCCAACTTGAGCAGCGCGGGCACTGCATGAATTCCGGGCGCAGTTGATTGGCAGCTTCCATAAAAGCCTGGTCATGGGCGCGTTCCCGGCTGGCCGAACTGATTCGGTCACTGACATCGGCAGCCCGACCCAGAATACCACCCAGCAAAGAATTGGCCACATCCACAACACCATCTACTGCCCCTAACCCAAACGACTTGAATGGCGTACGAAACCCATTCCCACAGCGGTCACAAAAGAACTCAAATTGAAACCCCCGTTCGGTGCCCAGGTCATTATAATTCCTGGTAAATTGCAAAGAATCAACCATGCTACCCTCCAAAAACATTAATATCTATAAAGATTTTACTGGAAATTTGGCAAAATGGGGTAACGGAGAGCAACTATATTTGCAAATATATCCTGCTGCCATTTTTCTCTATAGTATTTCTATACCTAATCCGTCCAACAAATACGGAATGAAACTCTCAACGGCTAGGATACCGTACACAATCAGCCTTTCAAAGGAGCCCTGCGGATAAGCAAGTAGTTGACCCAGTTAATCCCGGCGGCCAGTACCAGTAACGATAACACCCCGATATACGGGTTGGGAACCGAACCAGCGAAGCCCATCACCGCGCTTAAGAATTCACCGATTGCAAGGGATATCTTGCCGCCTACGGCACTGTCCAAAACAAAGAGCAGGCCAACTAGCCCAAAAGGAGCCAACGTAATCACCCAGCGCATCGCCGCATTGCTGCGATAATACGCCAGAAAGATCAACCAACCCAAAACCCCGCAGAAAAAATAAGCCGCAAATTGAATGATCGTCGAGTCGAACAAGTTAGTCCCCGTGTAAATCTTCTGGCTCACGGTGATCATTGGGATAAAAAACCGATGAAGTATGGTGACAAGCGTAATAAACAGGGCAAAGATTGCCGAAATAACAGCAAAAATGGGAAGATTAGCCCAGAAGAAGGTTTTGCGCGAAACACCATTGGCCAAGAGCACCTTAAATTGGATATAAAAGAAGATTATGCCCACTATGACCACGAATACGGCTGCAGTGCCTTCTAAATTACCAAAGGTCTGTTCACCCATCATCATGCCATTCTTTTGATTAAAGTATAAGATAATATCTGCGAAGATTGCATTGGCAAGTATGCTAACAGAACCGATGATTATCATCCCGACCAGGCTTCCTAATAGATATTTGGTGGTTTTCCATAAATTGTTCATGACAAATTCCTTTCTGTATTAGTTCGTCAGACTGACAAATAGCTCTTGCAGCCTGGGTGGGGTAATTTCGAGACCTAAACGGATGAGGGCTTCTTTATCCAGGTTACCGGCTTCCTGGTAAATGGTCAAAGCTTTATACTTACCCAGGGATTCCTCCCGGATAATCCTTTTGCCAGCCGCGTAGCGGTCCACGTTTTCCTGAGCACCTGAGACTGTATATGCCATCTGCAAAACTCGGTCGATCGGTTGGGCAATAATGATCTCTCCGTTTTTGATGATAATAACTTCCTCTAGTAAATCAGCGATCTCACCAATCAAGTGGGTTGAGAGAACCACAGTTTGTGAATTTGTACTATAACACGTGATCAGCTCTTTATAGAACATCTCTCGATGGTTGGGATCCAGGCCGAGTACCGGTTCGTCGAACAGCATAATCGGGGTATTAGCAGCCAAAGTCAGAATCATCTTGAAGATAGATTTGTAGCCTGTGGAGAGTGAACTGATTTTTTTTGTAATTGTCAACTCGAAGGCATCGGCCAGCTGATAGGCATAACCCAGATCAAATTCCGGGTAAAAGTTATTCGAAAGCTTGATAGCATCCAAAACCTTCATGTCATCCGGGTGGAGTGTTTTCTCGGTCATGTAGAAAATCTTTTGCTGAGCTCGGTCGTTTTCAACTGCCAGCTCGCCATCCACCCAGACCTCGCCCTGGTCTGGGAACAGTCGGTTGGTAACAATATTGAGCAGGGTGGTCTTACCAGCACCGTTTCTTCCCAGAAAACCGTAGATCTTCTCAGGTTCAAAAGTGATAGAGATATTTTTCAACGCTTGGACTCTGCCAAAACTCTTGGATAAATTGCGAATCTCAATCGTGCTCATTATTTGTATTCCTTTCGATCATAGTAATGACTTCGTCCCGGGTAATTCCGAGATTTGTGGCCTCTTCCAGAAGAGAGAAAATATACTTCTCAAAGAAAGACCGCCTGCGCTTGGCAATGATCTTTTGGCGGGCATTCGGGGCTACAAACATTCCGAGACCACGTTTTTTGTAAACGATGCCTTCGTCAACCAACAGATTGACCCCTTTATTAACAGTGGCCGGATTAATTTTTAGCTGGACGGCCACCTCGGTGGTCGAAGGTATCTGTGAATCCTCGATGTAGATACCTTTAAGGATGTTGTCTTCAACTACTTCAGCCAGTTGGAGAAAAATGGGTTTGTTGCCATTGAGATCTACCTGCATAAAGTTCTCCTTTCAAAAAACGGATTAGCTTGGTGTCATTCTTTTTACCAAATTAGTTAGTCGGTTAGTTAGTTATGTAATTAACTATATAACATTTAAATAAGATTGTCAAGAGATGTTTAAAAATATTCCTATCGTGGTCCACGCCACTGTTTTCCGATGTCATTCCAGAATTAGAGATACACTCTTTTAGTTTTGGCTACTTGACATTTTATTCAATTTCTATTACTATCAAATTTGATATTTATCAAAATATAAACTGCGAGGATTTTATGGAAATCAATAAAGAAGTAATGCTTTTGATGTTGCTGAAAGCACTGGCTGATGAAAGCCGTATGGCGTTGCTGCGCCTGCTTAATGAAGGCGAGCGTACGGTGGGAGACCTGGCAATCCAGGTAAATTTAGGTGAACCAACGGTCTCCCATCATCTCACTCGCATGCGAAAAGTCGGCTTAGTCACTCTGCGTATGGCCGGCAATCAGCGCTTTTACCGCGTGAACCAATCCGGCCTGGCGCTTTTCAAACAACTGGCCGCGGAAATTGAACATATTCAGCCCATTCCGGAAGCATCTGTTTCGGATGATGGCTGGATCAATGCCATGGGATGGGACGAGGCTGATCTGCAGATACTGCGGGAATATACCCACGATGGAAAATTGACAAACCTTCCCCCAAAACAGAAAAAAATGCAAGTTGTTTTGCGCTGGTTGGCCACCATGTTTGAAAATGATCGTCTGTACAGTGAAAAGGAAATCAACACAATCCTCAAAACAATCTACGCCGAAGATTACATCAGCCTGCGTCGCGACCTGGTGGATATGGGCTATTTACGCCGTGAGCGTAACGGCGGTACTTATTGGCTGGGTGCTGTGCCGGAAGAAAAAAATAACTCGTAATACAAAAGGAATAAAAATGGCTTCTTTTGAAAAACCAAAAACTGCCGTCGAATTAGGACTGATGCAGGGATTTCCGCCTGCATCCGAAACAATGGTCACTCATGAAAACCAACTCATTGGTCCATTCAACCGCTGGAGTTTTCAGAACGAATTGACATTGAACCATACTGTGGATGTCTGGCGCGGAAATGGTCCGGTTCTACCCCTGGAAGAAAATCTAATGGATCTCAGCCAGGTGGTCTACAAAAACCGCGCAGGTAATCAGTTCAGTTTCGATGATATGGTCGAAAAGAGTTACACAGATGGTATCATGGTACTCCATCATGGAAAGATCATCTATGAACGCTATCTGAATGACATGCGGCCGCATAGTCTGCACGCATGGGCTTCGGGCAGTAAATCTGTTACCGGTATACTGGCAGCCACATTGGCCCATGAAGGTCTCTTTGACCCCAATGAGGGTATCAGTGTTTACCTCCCCGAGCTAAAAGACAGCGGATTTGGAGATGCAACCATTGCTCAAATAATGGATATGACCACAGCGGTCAGATTCGTGGAAGATGAAATCGATCCGATAGCAGAGAGTTACACCAATGGCGTCGCCATGGGTTGGCACGAAAAACCAACCGGCTACGCCGGTCCGGTTAATTGCTATGAAAACCTACCTACATTAAAGAAGAATGGTGAACACGGTATTCGTTTCACTTATCTTACCCCCAATACCGACGTACTTGCCTGGTTAATGAAACGCCTCCTAAACCAATCTCTGGCGCAGATCATGCACGAACGTCTGTGGTCCAAACTGGGTGTTGAACGCGATGCCTTCTGGATTGTCGGCCCAACCGCCGTGGAAACCGCCGGCTCCGGTCTGCTTACAACTCTGCGCGATAAAGCCCGCTTTGGGCAGATGATGCTGCAACATGGTCAATTCAACGATCGGCAAATCATCCCGGCTGCCGTGATCCGAGAAATTGAAAACGGCGGCGATCCGGTAGCATTTGCACATGGTCCGGCAGCCGCACCAACTAACCAGGGATGGAGTTATCGCCATCAATGGTGGATCACCCACAATGATCATCGCGCCTACGTGGGCATGGGATACGGTGGGCAAATGCTTTACATCGATCCGGCAGTCGATATGGTGATTGCCAAGTTCAGTTCTTTTCCCACACCCACTCCGGCCGGCAATGAATTTTACAGCATGTTCGGTGCTTTCCCTGCGTTAGCGAAAATTCTGGAAAATCGATAAACCTGCTATTTAAATTTTCTGATTTACTGGGTCACCCAGATAACTGCGAGCAGGTTATTCTATTATTTCAAAGGAAGTGCGGATCTCGGCTGTAGCACGCACAGTGGCCGACACCGAACAATACTTTTCTTCCGAAAGTTGAATAGCCTGCTCCACCGCTTTATCAGTCAGGCTGCTGCCGCGAACTTTATAGTGAACGTGAATTTTGCGAAACGTCCAAGGCGGATCCGCCTGCTGCTCCCCACTTACTTCGATCTCCAGGCTTTCCAGCGGCGTGCGCTTCTTCTCCAGAATATTCACCACATCCACCGCTGTGCAAGCGCCCACCGCAACCAACAGTAACTCAGAGGGTTTCATCCCCGTACCTTCATCCTGTGTGGAAAGCACTACAGAATGCTGGGTTGAATCGGTACCAATGAAGGTCTTTCCACCTGGTAGCCAGGTTACTTTCGCAGTTGCCATTATCTCTCCTTAAGGGGTCTTGCCGATCATCTGAAGTAAATCCTGTACAAGTGCTTCACGTTCACGTTCCGATTTATCGTCCAAATTTAACATACAATCAGACATATAGTTTTCCAATAACAGGACACTGACACCTTGCACTGCCGAGCGAATGGCGGTTAGCTGTTGCAAAATATCGCGGCAGTTGCGTTCTTCATCCAGCATATTTTCCACACCGCGGACCTGCCCTTCGATCCGACGTAAGCGATTCTTTAATTTTTCTTTGGCTTGATCATCAGTTAATTTCACGCACTATTTTCCTTATAGCCTGACACGCAGGCTTACAGATTTATCCCCCTCAGCGAAAACGGCTGGTGGGACTGCTGCTGCACGAACTGCCTGCGGAACTGGCAGTATTACTGGCGGTACCGGAAGAAGCAAATAATGAAATTCTTTTGCGCGTATTCGCACCGCTGCACATTGGGCAAACCGGTACCTGATCCGCTTCACTAAAACGTAACATCTTTTCAAAAGGTTGTCCACAGTCATTGCAGATATATTCATACAGGGGCATACCAAAACCTCTTTTACACAAAAATTATACTCTACTGGAGTATAGCATATTGATTATAAAAGTGCTAGCATGGATTGTCAAGCATTCCTGGTAAGTCTTTACTAAAATACGCCTATTGCCCCATTGACAAACGTCATATATAATAATTGAATTAAGTTACATTGTTTATGTTACTTAATATTCAAGCTAAGGAGGTGTTGCCTGTAATTTTCACGTCCGTAAACTGTCGTTTTTTCAAACCAAAGAGAATTGAATTAGCCAAATTAGGAGGAAGAAGATGAAATCACGAACGCTCTTTAGCGTAGTATTTGTTTTAGTTCTGCTCAGCATGCTGGTGGTTGCCTGTCAGCCAGCTACACCAGCGCCTGCTGCTGATGCTACCATGGCTCCCGAAGTAGTAGAAAACGCCACCGCAGTACCCGCCGAAGTAGTGCCAACCGATGCGCCTGCCGAGCCCATGGAAAAACTCTACGAAGAAGTGGCTTTTGAGCCGATGGTATTAACCTCACCCGATTGTGAATATGGTGGTTTGATTAAAGAAATAGCTTCCCTGGATGAATCAACCGTTCAATTCACCATGTGCGTTCCCGATCCTGCTTTCCCGTCTAAAGCCGCCTTCTCTGCATTCGCCATTCAACCCAGAGAATGGATTGAATACGCCATGGAATCACGTGAGATTTTGGAACACCCTGTTGGGACTGGTCCCTATGTGCTGGATTCCTGGAATCGTGGAGACAGCATCGTATTCAAAAAGTTCGCTGATTACTGGGGCGAACCGGCCAAAACCGATACACTGGTTTTCCGCTGGAGCACAGAAGGCGCCGCCCGTCTGTTGGAGTTACAAACCGGTACTGTCGATGGTATCGATAACCCCTCCCCGGATGACTTCCCGGTTATCCAGGATAATCCTGACCTGACCTTGTTCGAACGCCAGGCAATCAACATTTTCTATGTTGGTATGACCAATACCTTTGAACATTTCAAAGATGTCAAAGTTCGCCAGGCCATTGCCATGGGAATCGATCGCCAACGTCTGGTTGACAACTTCTACCCCGCCGGATCTGAAGTTGCCAGTCACTTCACCCCCTGCGCCGTTCCAAACGGCTGCACCGGAGATGATTGGTACGAGTATGACCCCGAGGCCGCCAAAGCCTTATTGTCCGAAGCCGGCTATCCGGATGGGTTTGACACCACCATCTTCTATCGTGACGTTTTCCGTTCCTACCTGCCGGAACCCGGTTTGGTAGCTACCGATCTGCAAGCCCAGTTGGCAGAAATTGGCATCAATGCTGAAATCGTCGTAATGGAAACAGGCGCTTTCATTGAAGAATCCTCTGCCGGTCGCCTGGATGGTATCTACCTGTTGGGTTGGAATGCAGACTATCCCCATATTACTAACTTCCTGGATTACCACTTCACCGCTTCCAATCCACAGTTTGGAACAACATTCCCGGAAATCTACGAAAAACTGGCCGCCGCCGCACAACTTGCCGATCCGGTCGAAGCTGAGCCGCTCTATGTTGAAGCCAACAATGCCATAAAAGAACTCGTTCCGATGGTTCCGATTGCCCATGGTGGTTCCGGAACTGCATTCCGTGCCGATGTGGAAGGCGCCCATGCCAGCCCATTGGGTAATGAATACATGGCTGTAATGGACCCTGGTGGTCGCGATACGATGGTCTGGATGCAGAATGCTGAACCGATCTCCCTCTACTGCAATGACGAGACCGATGGCGAATCCCTGCGCCCCTGCGAACAGGTTTTAGAATCACTGTTATCTTACACAGTAGCCGGCACCGAGGTAGAACCCGGTCTGGCCACATCCTGTGATCCTAATGATGATCTTACCGTCTGGACCTGTAATTTACGCGAAGGCGTCAAATTCCATGATGGTTCCATGCTGGATGCCACTGATGTGGCTATGTCCTGGATCGTAGCTTGGGATGCTTCTAATCCATTACACATTGGAAATACTGGTGCCTTTGAATACTTCACGTATTTATGGGGTAACCTGCTCAACGCTGAATAAACCATTCAACATTCGCTAAAATTCGCGGGGCGTAAGCGCCCCGCGAATATTTTATTCCCTTATCCTGAGAGAAACTTATGATACAGTACACCATTCGTCGCCTGCTTATGGCTATCCCTGTTTTGATAGGAATCCTGATCGTTACTTTCGCGCTAGCGCGAATGATTCCCGGTGAACCATGCAAGGCTATGTTGGGAGAAAAAGCCACAGTAGAAGTTTGTGAACGTTTTAATGAACGCTATGGGTTTAATAAACCGATTACCACCCAATTTGCAATTTATATGGGCAATATTCTCAAAGGAGACTTTGGCAATTCAATCCGGTTCAGTCGCCCGGTTACCCTCATTCTGATTGAACGCCTGCCCTTAACCGTTGAATTGGGTACGCTGGCACTGATTATCGCCATCGCAATTGGAATTCCAGCCGGAATTCTCTCCGCTGTAAAACGCAATTCCATTCTCGATGTTATAACCATGATAGGCGCAAATATCGGTGTTTCCATGCCGGTATACTGGCTGGGTTTAATGCTGGCCTATTTATTCGCTTTAGTTTTAAAAGATACACCCTTCTGGCTACCCCCCACCGGGAGATTAACCGCCGGTTTTGTAGCCATCCCCTTTTATGAAACTTGGGGCTGGTTGATGGAAAAAGAAACGATCCGTTATCATTTTGTCGAATTTTTTGCGAATATCTATACGTTTAATTCTCTTATCACTGGCGATTGGAAAATACTTGGAGATGCACTCAAACATCTCATATTACCCTCCATCGCCCTTAGTACCATCCCTCTCGCAATTATCGCCCGCATGACCCGTTCAAGTATGTTGGAAGTGATGAAACTGGATTACATTCGTACTGCCCGCGCCAAGGGTCTCCAAACCAAAGTCATAATTCTGAAACATGCTTTACGCAATGCTATGCTGCCTATTATTACTATCATTGGGCTTCAGGTTGGCACCATCTTTGCCGGTGCTGTTTTGACCGAATCTATTTTTGGGTTGGCTGGCGTTGGTAGAATCTTATTCGAAGCAATTACGGCTCGTGATTATCCAATTATTCAGGCTTTTACTGTTGTGATTGCCATAGGTTACGTTTTCATTAACCTGGTTGTTGACCTATCATACGTTTTTATTGACCCCCGCATCCGATTGGAGTAATGTATGGCATCTGTATCCTTAACCAAAGATACTCAACAAGATTATCGTTCGAACAGTCTTTGGCGTTTAACCCTGCGCCGTATTACCCGCCAACGCTCCGCAGTTGTCGGACTCATCATTCTGGGATTTCTCTTTCTTGTTGCTGGCTTTGCCGATGTGATTGCGCCATATAAACCTAATGATGTCTTAATTGGTCTGGAAGAGGGAATAAAGAAACGCCAGGCACCTTGTATCCATCTTTTAGGCTGTCCAACCGACCAACCGCAACATCTATTTGGTGTAGACGGCAATGTGCGTGACCAGTTCAGTCGTGTCATATTTGGCACGCGCTACTCTCTCTTTATCGGCTTCAGCACAATTAGCTTTGCCGTAATCGTTGGAACCATTCTAGGCGCCCTCTCCGGTTATTTCGGCGGATGGGTGGATAACATTATCATGCGTATTCTGGATGTGTTAATGGCTTTCCCCTCTCTTTTGTTGGCAATTACCATCGTCTCTGTGTTAGGCCCAGGGTTGGAAAATGCGCTTTTGGCAATTGCCATTGTAACCACGCCAATCTATGCGCGTGTTGTGCGCGCCAGTGTACTTTCCGTTAAAGAAATGCCTTACGTGGCTGCTTCCAAAGCGCTGGGTGGTAATGCCTTACACATTCTGATAAACCGCGTTTTACCCAATGCTGTTCCTCCTCTGATTGTTACAGGGACATTGGGTATTGGCACTGCCATTCTGGATGCTGCAGCACTATCTTTCCTGGGGTTGGGCGCTCAACCTCCCATGCCAGAATGGGGGACCATGCTGGGCTCGGAGCGCAATCAGGTATTCACTGCCCCACACCTGGTCTTTATACCGGGTATTGCCATTATGCTGACCGTGTTAGCCTTCAACCTTCTGGGTGATGGACTACGCGACGCCATTGACCCGCGTCTTGGCCAGACACCAAAATAGAAGGGAGAAAATAATATGCAAATTTCAGACAAAAATGCTCCCATTTTGTCGGTTAAAGACTTAAAAACTTACTTTTACACCGAAAGTGGCGTGGTAAAAGCTGTCGACGGGGTTGATTTTCATGTTCATTCCGGAGAAATACTTGGGTTGGTAGGAGAATCCGGTTGCGGAAAAAGCGTAACCTCCTTCTCAATTATGCGCTTGGTAGATAGCCCAGGGAAAATTGTGGACGGCGAAATCTTCTTTGAAGGGAAAGATTTATTAAAATTGGATAGTGAAGCCATGCAAAATGTGCGCGGCAATCATATTTCTATGATCTTTCAGCAACCACAAAGCAGCCTGAATCCTGTATTTACCGTTGGAGATCAAATTGTTGAAATTATTCGCATTCACAATAATGTAAACAAAGACCAGGCCTGGAAACTTGCAGTGGAATTGCTTACTTTGGTGGGTATTCCGGATGCCCAAAGAAAAGCCAAGGCTTACCCTCACGAAATGTCCGGTGGGCAGGCACAGCGCGTTATGATCGCCATGGCGCTCGCCAACAATCCCCAGGTATTAATCGCCGACGAACCAACAACAGCATTGGATGTCACTATTCAGGCACAAATCCTAGACCTGATGCGCGGCCTGCGTAGCAAAACATACACCGCAGTAATCCTCATCACCCATGATCTGGGTGTGATCGCCGAAATGGCAGATCGTGTCGCCGTTATGTATGCTGGTAAAATCGTGGAAGAAGCTGATGTAAACAGTATCTTTGAAAACCCATTACATCCCTATACCGTTGGCCTGATCGCCTCGGTCCCTGTTTTGGGTGAAATCAAAGAAAGCTTGGATACCATTCCTGGCAATGTACCCAATCTGGTGGATCTGCCACCAGGTTGCCGCTTTGCTCCGCGCTGTACGGCCCAGAAAAAATATGACCTGGAAATATGCACCCGGGTGGATCCCCAACTCATTGAAGTGACAAAAAAACACAGCGTCCGCTGCTGGCTTTACCAGGACGATGAAAACCATTCTGCCCCATTAAAGAGCAATCATGATGGATAATTTGATGGAAACAAAACCTGTAACAGAAAACCTGATTGAAGTAAAAAACTTGGTGAAATATTATCCGGTTAAAGGCGGCATATTCCGTCGAAAAATAGCCGAAGTTAAGGCTGTGGATGATGTCAGCTTCAGCATCCGCAAAGGTGAAACGCTTGGACTTGTTGGTGAATCCGGCTGTGGCAAAACTACGGTTGGTCATACTCTCCTCGGCCTGATCCCGCACACCAGCGGCCAGGTTAATTACGAAGGCGTCGATTTGTTTAACTTGCGTGGGGAAGAAAAAAAACTAATGCGCCTTAACCTGCAAATCGTCTTCCAAGATCCCTATTCTTCCCTGGACCCACGCCTGCCGATTGGCGAATCAATTGCTGAAGGCTTGCACATCCACAATATTGGTAGCAAACAGGATCGCTTTGAAATGGTCCTCAAAGTTCTAAAAAATGTTGGTATGGAAGACTACCATGCCAGGCGTTATCCACATGAATTCTCAGGTGGGCAGCGTCAACGAATTGGGATTGCCCGTGCATTAGTTATGAACCCAAAATTCATTGTGCTGGATGAACCCGTCTCTGCACTGGATGTTTCAATTCAGGCACAGGTGCTCAATATCCTGCGTGATTTACAGCGTGATTTTAACCTGACTTATCTGTTCGTTGCACATAACCTTGCCGTAGTTGAACATATATCTGACCGTGTGGCTGTCATGTATCTTGGCAAAATCGTTGAATTATCTGATAGAGACGTTCTCTTCAGCCAACCGCTGCATCCTTACACCCGCGCATTGATGTCCGCCATTCCCATTCCCAATCCACGCTTAAAACGTGAACGAGTTATCCTTCAAGGCGATGTTCCCAGCCCACTTAATCCGCCCTCCGGATGTCGTTTCCATCCGCGATGTCCGTATGCAAAAGAGATTTGCAGCCAAAAGGAGCCTGAATTACGCGAAATAAAACCAAAGCACATAGCAGCCTGTCATTTTCTGGAGGACTTCCTCTAAAGCCTTTTTTATCCCCACCCGGTAAACTATCCCTGTGGGGATTCTTTTCTTTTTTTCATTAGTTTTCGCTGGTTTTTTCTTCCAAAAACAGGAGGTTTCCTCTATTTATCTCGTTTTCGTTAATTTTCGGTAGAATTAAGGAAAATTAATACCCAAAAAGGGGTTATTTCGAGAAATTAGGGGCTTGACACAGAACACTTGTTCGTGTATAGTATTTGCATAGCACAAATATTCGAGAATAAAGGAGCGCAAAATGATGGCCAGAAAACGTGAAGGGTTAAGTGAAAGACATCGAAAAATTATGGAGTATTTAACCGATTTCATTGAAGAATATGGTTATTCTCCTTCTATCCGCGAAATTGGTGATGCGATTGATGTAAAATCCACATCACTGGTGGATTATTATCTCAATCAATTGGAAGAGAAAGAGTACATCTCGCGGGAAGGCCGGATTTCACGTAGTATCCGAGTGGTAAAACCTGTCTACAATACTGCCAAAGCGATTGGCGCCAAAGTGAATTCAGCAGTACAAGCCGTCAACAATATGGCCGAATCGCTGGTTGCTATTCCCCTGCGTGGCCGTATTGTTGCTAGTGCACCTATTCCGGTGCCGTCTTCCGATTTCAACTATTTTGATCCGGAAAGCGGTGTGGAAATTGCACGCAGCCTTTTACCCGCTCGCGAAAAACTGAGTGAATTATTTGCCCTGGAAGTCCAGGGAGATTCTATGATTGATGCAATGGTCAATGATGGAGATATCATCATCATGCGTCCTGCCCAACAAGCTTCCAATGGTGAAATGGTGGCCGTATGGTTGGGTGATAAAGATGAGACCACGCTCAAATATTTTTATAAGGAAAAGAACCGCATCCGCCTGCAACCGGCTAACCCTACGATGGAACCAATTTTTGTAGACAATCCCGGGGCTCTGCGCATTATGGGTAAAGTAGTAATGGTCATTCGCCAATATAAAAGCGAAATCCATTAAGTTGTTCAAGAATTTGCCTCCTTATCCTTACCTCTCTTAAGCAAAACACCCCGGACATGTCCGGGGTGTTTTGCTTCAATTCCTAAGAATTAGGCGACTACAACTTCAGCGCCAGCTTCGACTAATTTTTTCTTGGCATCTTCTGCGGCTTCTTTAGAGATGCCGGTCATCACTTTGCTATCAGCAGCTTCGGCCATATTTTTGGCTTCAACGAGGCCCAGGTTGGTGAGCTGGCGGATAACTTTAATGGTTTCAATTTTCTTGGGACCGGGGTTTTTCAGAATAACATCAAACTCGGTTTTTTCTTCAACTTCTTCGACAACAGCGGCGGGACCGGCAACAGCCATCGCAGCTACAGGAGCGGCAGCGGAAACGCCCCATTTTTCTTCCAAAGATTTTACCAGATCAGCAGCTTCCAATACGGTAAGCTCGCTTAACATTTCAACAATTTTTGCAAGGTCTGCCATTTCTAAATTCTCCTAAAGTGATATAGACACAATTTTAATATTATTTATGATAATTGATTACCCAGCAGGTTGCTCTGAATGGGCTTTAATTACAGCGGCCAAACCACGAGCGGGCTCGGCAAGTGTACGTACGAGTTTGCTGGCGGGAGCACTGATGGTTCCCAGCAGCATTGCACGCATAACGGGCAATGGTGGCAATTCAGCTAATGAATCCACTTCTTTGGCACTCAAAGAACGAGTCCCCAGATAACCACCTTTAACCGCAAAGATTTCAGATTTTTTGGTTGATTCTTTGAAAACTTTGGCCAACGCAGGCGGATCGCTAAAAGCGATTCCAGCCAGGGTAGTACCTTCCAAACCAACAGGGCTTTTGATACCCTTATTTTGGTAGGCTTTAGTCAGCAGTGTATTCTTCACAACGTGAAGCTCACCACCTGTCTCACGAACCTTGGCGCGTAATGTATCAATATCTTTCATGTTCATTTTTTCATATGAAATGAAAAATATTGCTTCACTTTTCTCTAGCCACTGTTCGTATTGTGACATCATTTTTGATTTATACTTTTTGGTGAAAGCCAACGACTGTCACCTCCTTCCTGTTTAAGAATTAAAAAAGTCTTTGCCATTGAAACCGAGGCAAAGACTTTTACAGGCAGATCAAACGGCCCTTTTTATAAGGCCAAATTTCTTACTTGTGTCTTCCACCTCGGCGGGAATATTTAAGCCAGTAATGGCTCCAGCTTTCTTCGGTGAAACTTTATTGTACCACAATATCATTTATCATTGCGTTACAATAATGAGTTTTTATTTTGTAATGTACTTACTAATCAACAACCTTCATTGCTTGGGCAACATTCAGGTCAACCCGAATGCCAGGTCCCATGGTTGTGGTAATGGTTACTCGCCTGATATAGTTACCTTTGGCGCCTGCTGGTTTGGCTTTACGGACCGCGTCCATTAAAGAAGACAGATTCCCATACAATTTATCCAGCTCAAAGGAAACTTTTCCAATAGGTGCATGGATATTGGCAGTTTTGTCCAGGCGGAATTCCACACGACCGGCTTTCGATTCCTGAATAACACGCGGTAAATCTTGTGCCTGCACAACGGTACCAGCCTTCGGATTCGGCATTAAACCACGCGGACCAAGTACACGGCCCAAACGTCCAGCCTTACCCATCATATCCGGTGTGGAAATCGCCACATCAAAATCGGTGAAGCCGCCTTGAATTTTACTGATCCATTCATCATCATCAGCCACAATATCGGCGCCGCCGTCACGGGCTATCTGAGCAGCCTCGCCCTGAGCAAAAACCAAAACGCGAACGGTTTTACCCAAACCATGCGGTAAAACAACCACATCACGCACTTGTTGATCAGCCTGACGTGGGTCCAAGCCAGTGCGGAGATGCACTTCTACGGTTCCATCAAATTTGGTGAAAGACAATGACTTCGCCAATTCCAATGCTTCGCGTGGTTCGTACATTTTGGCGCGATCCACTTTTTCGAACGCTGCTTTATATTGCTTTCCTATTTTTGCCATTTTAACTCCTCTGTGGTGCTAACGGGTAGTTTTATACCCTCCCACTATGTCCTAATCAACGATCGTCACACCCATGTTACGAGCGGTACCTTCCACCTGACGCATAGCGTCTTCCATATCAACTGCATTCATATCTTTAAATTTGATATCTGCAATTTCACGAACCTGATCGCGGGTCAGTTTGCCAACTTTTTCGCGGTTCGGAATAGCAGAACCCTTCGGAATACCGGCAACTTTCTTGATCAATACTGCGGTCGGGGGTGATTTTAAGACGAAAGTAAATGAACCATCAGTAAAAACGGAAATTTCGGCTGGAATAGTCTCGCCCATTTTACCTTGAGTACGGGCATTGTATTCCTTGACGAACGCCATGATGTTGACTCCATGCGCAGCCAACGCAGGACCGACGGGGGGAGCCGGAGTGGCTTTCCCTGCTATTAACACTAACTTTACCATTGACTTAAATTTCTTTGCCACAATTACACTCCTTCGTGGTTTTAACGGATGCTTTCATCCTCCCACTAATTTCAGGCGTTAAAAACAACGCCGTGTTTACGCTTTTTCTACTTGTAAAAAGTCCAATTCCACTGGGGTTTCACGACCAAAGAAATTGACCATTACACGAACCTTGGTACGTTCCATGTCAATTTCAGACACAGTACCACGGAAATCATTAAACGGCCCATCAACAATACGGACACGTTCGCCAACTTTGAAAGTAACTTTTACGTGAGGGGCATCTGCTTCCATACGGCGCAGAATTTGGGATACTTCTTCCGTACGCAGAGGGGTTGGTTCATTCCCCATACCTACAAATCCGGTTACACCTGGTGTATTACGCACCACATACCACGATTCCTCGGTCAGGGTCATATTCACCAAAACATATCCAGGGAAAACATGCCGTTCAACCGTGCGACGCTTGCCATCCTTAACTTCAATTTCTTCCTGGGTGGGAATAACAACGTCAAAAATCATATCTTTCATGCCCATGGTATCAATACGCTGTTCCAGATTATGTCGGACTTTATTTTCATAACCGGAATAGCAATGAATTACATACCAATGTGGCTCACCATCGCGTAAATCGGCGGGAAGTTCATCCTCCAATTTTGGTAGGGTGATATCATCAGTTTTCTCTTGGGCTTCCAGCTCTTCGGGGCTTGTTTCTACTGCGTCCGAATCTTCCGGGATAGCCTGTTCGTTCAAAAAATCATCCATTGTTTTTCCTCACCACGGATTGCAAGCGCACTTTATATAGTGACCAGGAGTGCAATGGCACGCGAGAACAAGAAATCAAGCAGACCTAATACCACTGCCATAAATAAAACCACCATAAGCACGATTTTGGTTAACCGCATCGCATCATGTCGGGTCGGCCAGCTTACTTTGCGCAATTCACCAATAGTAGAACGCCAATAACGGACTATCCGATTGGGTTTTTTCTTGGCATTTTGTTGTACTGCAGGTTTATCAGTTCGTTTTACGCGTTCTTCGGTTTTGGATTTTGGAAGGTTTGCTGCCAATTTTTTCTCCTTTTTTACACCCAAAACGCCGCCACTCTGGACGGCGTTGTCTGGGATTTCAGGCAGGCGAGGCAGGAGTTGAACCCACAACCCCCGGTTTTGGAGACCGGTGCTCTGCCAATTGAGCTACTCGCCTAGATTGACTGTTGATTGTAACCCATAATTGCTTAAAGTTTACAATCAACACTCAAAACTACTTCGTCTCGCGGTGCAATGTATGCTTGCGACAACGCTTGCAATATTTATTAAGTTCCATACGGCCCGGATCATTGCGGCGATTTTTTTGAGAAGTGTAATTGCGTTCTTTGCAATCACCACATGCCAGGGTAATAACAGGGCGAACATCTTTCTTAGAAGCCATAATCTTTTAAGAGACGCAGTCTGCTGTAACCAACTGGCTGCGCCATTCTCCTTTACAGTAATTTACGCGATAATCTTGGTAATAACGCCAGCGCCAACGGTTAAACCGCCTTCGCGAATGGCGAATTTTGAACCCTGTTCCA
>PHBZ01000014.1 GCA_002840755.1 Chloroflexi bacterium HGW-Chloroflexi-10
ATTCATGGTCACTTCAAAATATGGATTGACATATACGGTGCGGGTTGTGCCCACCACTGAAAGCACGCGTTTTCCATCACCGTCATAGGCATACCGGGCGCTCAGGGAACCGCCGGAAATATTGGTCAAACGGTTTTCCGCATCGTAACTCATCGAATAGGTGGTCCTGCCAACCGTCCTCGTGGTCATGCTGCCGTTGGCGTCATAGCCATATTTCGCCACGCCATTGATACTGGTCACTGCATGCGGATGATTGGTATCATAGCCGTATGTGCCATCTTTCTGCTGGATGTTGCCGGTAACCGAACTGTAGGAAACGGTTTTTGAATACACGCCGCTCACCGAAGTCAACCGGTTAAGATTGTCATAACCAAAAGCAAAACTCTCTCCGGCAACAGAATCCATAATCGAATTAATATTTCCTAAAGTATCATAGCTATAGGAAAGGTTTTGGACAGGTGTAAGAGAATTCTTCCGGCTGACAATCGTATTCAAACGGCCACCCTGGTTATCCCATGGATAATAGGTGTAGTTCTGGGTAACACTATTCCCCAGAACTTGCCGGGCCATCCGGCCGGCTTCGTCATACGTCATGTTATAAACATAATTGGAGCGGCTATGCCCACTCCCATTGGTTTTCAAGGTGGAAACGGATTCCAATCCACCCTGGTTGTTGTAACCATAATCGAGTGTTTCGAAATTGGGCAAAACAATCTGGCGCAGCGTATCATCCGAATTGTAGGAATAATAAGTGTGATAGGTACCCAAAACGGTAGTTGAATCTTGTATTATTTTCCGTTCATGAATAACCCTGCCGCGCAGATCGTACTCCCAAAGGGTGCTGCCGTTCTGGTCGGTCATGGAGGTGCGCAGCCCGATACCGCTGTTCGCCGCGCTGGATGCATCATACCCATACCCAATCATATATGCAGAGGCTGTGGCAGGGCAGGAAGTGTTATTCGTCTGATAATTCTTGCCGGTCAAACGACTGAACTTATCGTAATAGAGACAGGTGGTTTGCGCTTTTGCATCTATCTGACGCGCTATTCCCCAGGCGTTCGCGAGAACGGCGGCGTATACGCCCATGCGGCCTGCTGGGCCGTACTGGCTGAACGAAAACTGCACGGTGCGGAAGCGGCTTATCAGCTTCTGCGCAGCTTTTGTCCGGCAGTTCGCGCTCAGCAGGACCCTGAGACATACAGCGCGGAGCCTTACGTAATGCCAGGCAACGTCGAAGGCCCGGCTTCACAGGTCCCCGGACGGGCGGGTTGGACATGGTACACCGGTTCTGGCGCGTGGTATCTGCGTGCTTTTGTGGAAGGGGTCTTGGGCATCTCAGCACAACTGGACGGCATCCAGCTTCCAAATGATCTTCCACAGACCTGGGATCATTTCAGGCTGCGTCGTTCATACCGTGGCTCGATCTACGATATCGCAATCCGTCGTGCTTTACCTGGCGATCAGGCTGGCTGCTCTATGGATGGTCGCCGAATCGAGGGCTATATCCTGCCATATCAGGCAACTGGGTGTCATGTCCGCGTTGAGGTCTTAATAGAGTAGCGCTGGGAAAAGAAAAAAATTTGTATCATCTCAATAAAGCAAGGTAGCGTCAGACAGGCGCAAACGACCAGCCCGAATTGAGTTCTTTGGCGGCTTTTGTCGCCAAATCGGACCAATACTCCATCCCATTGCGATCCGCGCGAAAGCGGTAGTCCCCTTCCGGCAGGGTCGAAATTCACCAAGCAGTTTTCATTGGTGGTGCTGTCGCTATTGCTGTCAAACACCTCGCCAAAGAACGTATAACTCCGGGTCAGAATGATTTCAGCTTTTATTGTATGCCTAAAACATGGAGAATTCCATTTTTATCACCATAAATCAAAAAATGACCGTCATAGGTAAAAAACATTGCTGATACTTCTTCTCTAATATCAATGGTCGTCATCTGTTTTTTTGTTTCTGGGCTAAAAACAAACTTTTTATTTGAGGATTAGCAGTGGACTTTGGAATGAATGAAAAGAGAGTTATCTAACCACAATTTCGCTGAAATGCTTTACTCAATCTACGATGTGCGTTAGTTTTTCAATCGTTCTACTCCATGACATTTTTTATTCCAACTTGTTTCAGTTTCTTTTCTTCTGAACACTCAGGAATATAAAGTAAAAACTTATTATTCCTAGAACTATATTATTTGCATAGCTTATAGGTCTATATGGAATTGCCATCCAAATTAATAATAAAAAAATTACCACGCAATTAATCATACGACCAATTAACAGGTGTTTTAGGGGGTGGAATTGGGGGAGTGCTGTTTTCCAATTCGTTGGTATTGTTTGCCAACCTTCAAAGAGAACCAAGTATGCCACAAACCAAATAATCATCAAGAAAAAAACGTTTATTCTCAGAAGTTCGAACGTGTAAAAAGGTTCATCAGGATATATCAATATGCTCCAGAAGGTTTCCAGGTTTATCCAAAAAACGACAAAATACCACGCTAAGGCAAGGCGTAATGATGTGGTAATTATGTGTACCATTTCATAATCCTTACGCACAATTCGCTCATATTTAATATAAGTTGCCTTATCAATGGGATAGGATATCAATGAAGTTACTATAAACAAAATAAGGATTCCAGCAATTGCCATTCGGATGTATTCATATTCCCCTACAACTGCTAATGGAATTAATTTGGTAACATCTTCTCCCCAAAGAGTGATGTGAATTGGAAAAAGTGACCGTAGAATATTCCAAAGTACGACTTTTCCCAAGATCCATGCAATAAAAATCGTTGTTAGCCAAAAGAGAAGACATTTGAGGTTTATTCGTTTATGGGTCAAGTTTTCATCAGGTTTATTTCTTGTATCATAATAATTCATCCCAACATACCCCACGATTTTCAAAATCTATAACCTCTATTCGTTTGTTAAGATGTTCTTCATTTTGGAAATTGGCGCTTTTTATTTTGGTAATTTCTTAAATACTTTTCTCTACTGTTGGTTCATGGTTCTTCAATAACCACCCAATTTAGGGTGTCAATGTTCGTCGCGCATTAACGGCCCTCTCTTTTTCACAGGATGCTCTTGGGCCATGATTGAACTCTCCAGCCCCAGAAGATTTTACTTGTCCATTTTCATCATAAAGGATTGATAAAGGTGTCAAATTGTATGAGGTTGCGGCATCAAAAAATTCAATATGTCGATCAAACGAACTACCTGGTATTCTTGGCACTCCGGAATCTGGCATCCAATAATCACCAATTAGAGCTAATGCAGTTTCAACCTCTTCAATTGGGGTACTAGGTTTGAGAAGCTCACAGTAAACATATTCTCTGATGGCTAACCAATCTGGCTCTAAACCCGTTCTTTCCGCGATTCCTTGCAATACCATCGCTTCCTCTTTTTTATCCTGCCTGTATCCGATTATCCCGTAAATCACACAGGCAAAGATCAATATCAAAACGGCAGTTAAAAAGTTTCTGACAAATCTGCTTTTTTTCATCACGACAACATTTATTTACTAGTTTATCCGAAAATTTATTTTTTTGGAGAATATTTCATCAACTTTGGAAAACATCTCAAAAAATGTAGTTTCACCCATTCCTGGATTAGGGGCATAATATTCAAATGAAGCTATAAAATTATCGTATCTTGCCCAAACAAACCATAATTGACAACTCTCAGTGTTTCCCATCCCGCAAACAACTATTAGATCATCTGCGTTCATTTTTGAGTTACTCCAATTTTTTGGTTTAGATTCTTCTTGTGTGCAAAATAAGCAATTCAAGTTTGGCCATTTATTGACAATAATAAATTCTTGGATTGAATCTCAAAAAAATAAACTTGCCTTCCCAAAAAACAGACAATAATTAATACAAAAGATGGTATCAAGATTATTGTTAAATATTGTTTTCTCATTTTCCATTTCTCCATTCATCAACGCTGAATACTTCTTCATATTCAGCATCCGTCAGGCGGTAGAGGTCATCATAGGTGTAGGTGATGCTCTGATTCAGATACGGATTCTCCCCGGTGGTGTAGGTTTCTATGGTTACATGCTGGCAATCGGGTGACATAATTGGCTCTCTATTTGTTGCGCTAAATCCTTGAAATAACACAATAAAAAAGCCGGACTTAATAAACAAGGAATCTATTTTTCTTGGTCATTCGTTAGCTTGATCTCATATACAATACCATTCTGATCACCCCAATATAGGAATTTGTTATCCTGGCGTATTTGAAAGCAGCGAATACCCGGCGTGGAAAAACTCACCACGTTTTTTAGATCTTTGGTGTCATATACTTCAATTGTTTTCTCTGTCGAAACAAATAGATATTCACCACTTTCATCAAATGCCAACTGCAGTGCTCCTTCCAGGTTAAATTCCCATTTGTTATCTTTATTTTCAAACCATAATTTATTATTCCAAATGCTTATTTTATCTTGAAAGATCCTGGCAATTTTTTCTCCGTTTGGTGAAAATTTAATGTCTTTCACCTCTGTATATGGGATTTTTGTGTCAACATCAAGTTCACGGAAATTTGTCTCATCAGGAAAATCGTATAGCTTAACAAACCCTTGCTGTCGTGCAATGACAAACCGTTTTCCATTTGGGCTTATGGCGATTTTTCCAATAACTTTTATAAGACCATCATCAAAAACAGCCGTTACACTGCCAAATCTATAAAATCTTGGCTTTTTCAAATTTTTAATATACCACCCTGAAAAATCATGTTCCAGAACCCAATTACCATCTGGACTGATTGTTACATTTACTACACTAGCCATCCTACGCTTTAAGGATTCTTCATCACACTCATCAATATATAAAATGATTTCGCCTTGATCTATATTCCAAACGCGAATCCCACCTATATATTCTCGATAGGAAAAATCAATACTGCTGTCAAACTCAGACTTTAACGCACCGATTAGAAATCTTCCTTCTTCATCCATGTCCGCCTTTTGCGAACCGGACCACTCAATTTTTTTCGAACTTATTTCATTTCCTGACAAAGGTTCGATAATTTTGATTGTGCCATCTTTATACACGATTACTAAATGGTCTTCATCAGTGCGGTATCGAATCAACCGTGTTTCATCGCTAATCGGTTTTTGATAGATTATCTCGGATTGGGCATTGTGAAGCAAATTTCGATCAATGTTAACAAAATCCTTGTCATCTTTAGACATTTGATTGGTAAGAATTATTATTCCAAGCGTAAGAAGAAGAACCAACCCTATCGTTATTTTTATTAAACGTCCGTTCATAAAACCCTTCCCTTTTAATTACGATATCGTTTCCAATAATTTTTGTCAAAACTAGGTGTATATAAAAATTCCGATGGATATTTTTTGTAAATACTTCTTCTGTGGATTGCTTCACTTTAACAACGGTGTCAGTCAGGTCCATCATTGGCAGGCTGACGTCCACCGGTGGTGAAGTAAGTGCAAATATCATACAAAGTATTACTCTCTTAGCAATAGGAAATATTAATTTATTTCATATTATTTTATTTTTTCAAATATTGACAACTTACTATCTTCAAGCGCTATGATTACATATTTATCATTAGCTGCAATAAAATTTGGGAAATTCTTTATTGATAGACCTTCAAAATTTCTATTTGTATACAAATGGGTTGAAGATATCTCTTTCCCATCATCCAATGGAAAAATTTGAAGGTTGGAATCGGAAGTAAATACAGCTCCATAAGAAGGTAAAGTAAAAACTTTGCTTCTAATAAAAACTTGCTGTCCATTTTTATTGTTATCATAAAACGCCTTTTGCCAAAGAATTTTCTCTTCCGACAAATCGTACGCAGCCAAATTTTCATCTAGTAAAAGAAAAACAATATTATCCTCAACTTGAGACAACCAAAGTCCTCCGATATATTCCTTTTTTTGTAAATATTTCACTTCAAGATCAACATACTTACCGGCACAAAAGAGCTTCCCATTCCAATAAGTTACGTCTTCTTCCGAATAACAACTAAACATGCTGTTATGACCACTCAATAAATTATCATAATCCTTAAGCAAATCTCCTGTTGTCCCATCATAAATAGATATGTGCTCATCTGAAACGACGCTAAACCAATTTCTGTCAATATCATAAAAAGTTCCTGGACGAAAACCCATATCCTTTGTAAATACCAATTCCCCAGAAGCTTTATTATATATTTGGATGGAATATTTATCTCCTAAAAAAACTAATGTTTCAGATACTGAAATACTATTTGCAGCGTTAACAGCATGCTCCCATTGAACCTCTCCGGTACGTAAATTGATAGCTTTAAGATGGGTGCTTCCGGAGTACAAATTTTGATCATCATATACCATGGGAGGATAAAAAGCACTGATAACATCACCCCTCACTGACCAGATTTCTTGTCTGGTATTAATATCATAAGCAAACCATTTATCAACAAACTGAAATGGTTTCCTTAAACTGGCATTAACCAGAATCGAGTCGTTCATCAAGTAAATATCTTGCACCCAGGTATAGGGCCAGTCCAATTCTATCGTTTCTATCAATTTATATTCATCTCCAAAAATTTGAGTTGGTTCTATGTAAATATCCTGATTGGGTATGCATGATACGAAAAGCAATGTCAATAATAAAACCAGTTTTCTATTGATTAGTAAAAATATATCCATTTTGACACTTCCTGCATAGATGAACTATTCCCAATAGGAGATATAAATGGCACCACCTGATGAGCGAAAGAATGCTATAGATCCCAGTTCGGAGTTATTTTTAATAGTGCCATTGATTCGTTCCAACACAATATTAATTCATTCATCATCTGGACCATAATTATCTTTTGTATACAGACAATTTGTTGTCCTCAAGCGTAATTACCACATATTCTTCATCAGCCGCGATAAAATCTGGATAATATTCTGTTGACTTATTTTCAATATTTCTTTTTGAAAACATGCGGGTAGAAGATATTTCTTCTCCATCATTTAATCTAAAAACATGAAGATATGCATCAGAAGTAAATACAGCCCCGTATGGAGGGAAAAGAACAACTTTACTTTCAATAAAAGCCTGTTGTCCATCATTACCGCCCTTAAGAAAGGTCCTCTGCCACAAAATTTTCTCTTCTAATAAATCATACGCAACTAAATTACCTTCTTTTAAAAGAAAAACCATATTGTCACTTACTTTCGACACCCAATAACCTATGTACTCTTTCCTCTGCAAAAAATCCTTGCCCAATTCAGCATTTTTGTTTTCACAAAATAGTTTTCCATCCCAATATGCTACTAATTGCCATGATCCACAGATTGGTTTAAACGTTTCATCATTTATGTTATTCATATTTTGGATTAAAGTTCCTGAATTTCCATCATAAATGGAGATGTTCTTATCTGAAATTGCTACAAACCAATTCCGCTGAGGATCATAAAAAGTTCTTGGGCGAAAACCTATATCATCGTCTTTGGCGACCAGCTCTCCGGATTCCTTGTCGTATATGAGGATTTTGTATTTATCCCCCACAAATAATAAATTCTCTGATATGGAAATGTTGCTTGCTGCATTAATCGCATCATCCCATACAATTTCTCCTGTCTTTAAATCAATCGCTTTTAATCTCCAACTATCGGTATATAATTTTTGTTCATCGTATACGATATTCGGATAAGAACTAATTGACCCGGCCCTTGCCGACCAAATCCATTGTCTGGTTTTTAAATCATAAGCAATCCATTGGTAAATAAATTGGAATGGTTTTCTGATGCTGGCTCGAACCAAAATCGTATCATTCATTAAATAAATGTCTTGCGCCCAGGTATAAGGCCAGTCTAATTCAATGGTTTCAACCAACTTGTAATCATCATTGAAAATTTTGGGTTGTTCCACGGATATGTTTTGGATAGGTATACATGTCGCCAAAAACAATGTTAAGAAAACAACCTGCATCCTTTTGATTAATAAAAATATACCCATTTTGACACTTCCTACATAGCTGTAGAATTCCAAATTGGAGCAAAAAATGTACCACCTGTTGATTGTGAAAATGAAAATAATAATTCAGCATTTATTTTATTTGCAGCTGCTTTACGTTCAATAATAACATTCCTATTATCTGACATCTGTTTTATTTATCCTTTATGCTTTCACCTGTTTTAGCATTAATTTCTAGTCTAAATAATTCATTCTTTTGGTTTGCTAATCCGGAATAGCCTATTAACCATACTTCGCCATAATTTCCAGTACTTATCTCAGCATAAATGGAACAATTATTGTCTACCCTTTTGCGAAACTGCGTACCACCATTTTGTTCGGCAATTTGCACGGCATCCTCAACAGGAATAATTATGCTATTCGAATTAATTGCCGGCCATTTTTCAATTTTCTTGCAGAGTAGCGGTTAGAAAATTTCATCTTCAATTCTGGGATAGCTAAAGGTGACATGTTTGTTTTCATTCCACTGTTGAGGCATGCCTAGCACATCAATAAGGGATTTTGCCAATCCTTTAGGAACGGGTGTATTTCTTAGGTCAGTAATTAACTCATTTACATTTTTCATAGGATTGATCCTTTCCTTGCACATCCACCGCCAACATGATCGAAGATACGCGACTCTTGGCAGCAATGGCCGTTTCCAAATTGTCTTGTACAATCCACTCCCACACTCATGGGTTAAGTATAGCTAATAAAAATATTTTCACTCCCAAAAAACATCCCTGATTTCTCAATTTGTGGGGATTTATCAAAAATTGGGCTGGTGATTACCCATAAGTCATCTCCGCAAAAGGGAAAGGGTGCAAAAAAGAAAAAGAGAAGGTCATAGCAGCGGTAATCACAGCAGAAATGCCATGAAGAAGACAATAAGGGCCATCGCGATCCGAGGAAAGACCTAATTTGCCGCCTAATTGACGTAACCACAAGACGGCTTTTGGTGGCCAGTGAACGGCGATGACAAAAACAATTTGAGCGGAGAGCAAAACGATGGCAAATAAACGGCGCATGCGATCAAGGGTACGAACACGCATATCTTCCACATCCAAACCCTGCTCCTGATCAAAGCGATAGCCATGTTCAATGTGGGTCCGCAGACGCCAGTCATTATAAACCTGCTGAACGATGGCGATTGTTTCCAAAGCGACATTGGTGATTAAGACCAACCGACGATCAATACTGATGTCTTCCGCCACCAAAACCCACAGGATTTGTTGCGGATGATCTGGCAGGCGGATTTGAAACCAACCAAATTGAACCGTATCCAATCGGGTGCGACCAGCATGGGTAAAAAGCACATCAAAAGTGGTTTGGTAGAGCACAGTCCGGGTCAAATCGCGCAAGACCTCTCTTTCCCAACGGTCTAAACGGGGATTATACACCTCGACGATCCGCTCCAAATGGCTGACCCGGAAGACAAATTCTTGTTCCAGTCGCCCCACATGAGCAAACATTTTCTGGTCATCCAATCCTGCATCCCCTACAAAACGCACTTTATAGGCTGGGTATAAGCGGCAAGTCGTCTCAAAGGACTGCATGATTTCATTATTTTGACTGATAAAGTCGATCTCAATGGACTAATCACAAATGACAAAATTTGCATGGTTCGCAAGGGAGAATTGAAACTAAACCATTGGCATCGGTTATTGCGGTTGCAGAAAGACCAAGCAAATAAGTACTCTACACAAAAGGAAATAGAGTGTGGAGGAAAGGATGCAACGACAATGGCAAGTCCAACGGACGGTGCAGGAGTACGAGGACGGGCAAAAGCGGTGGAACCGAGCCTATCTGCTGGTACTGGAGATTACCCGGTCGATCGAAGAGAGTCAGGAGAAACCAATTGTGGAGGTGAACCATGCGAGTAGCAATCTATGCCCGGGTATCGACCCAACGCCAAGCATTAGCCCAAACGATTGAGCAACAATTAGAGCGTCTACAAGGGTACGTAAAAGAGCAGGGGTGGGAATTACCAGAAGAGAACATCTTCCAAGATGCAGGGTTCAGTGGCTCTGGGCTCGACCGGCCAGGACTGGATCGACTGCGTGACCAGGTTGCGGCTGGGGAACTGGATCAAGTAATTCTGACCGCTCCAGATCGGCTGGCACGCAACTACGTTCATCAAATGGTGCTGCTCGAAGAACTGGAAAAGCAAGGCTGCCAGGTGCTGTTTCTCGATCGACCGATGAGTCAGGATCCGCACGACCAGTTGGTGTTGCAAATCCGGGGTGCCGTGGCGGAGTATGAACGGGTCCTGATTGTCGAACGCATGCGGCGCGGTCGCCAATCGAAATATCGCACCGGAACCTTACTACCGTGGTCCACCCCCCCGTATGGTTACCTGGTTGATCCCGATCGTCCTCGAGACCCGGCTGGCGTCCAGATTGATGAAAGCCGGGCGGTCATAGTACGAGAGATATATGCCTTCTATCTACAAGCCGAGACAAGCCTATATGGTCTGGTCAAACATCTGCACGAACTGGGTATTCCAGCTCCTAAAGGTGATGTATACTGGAATTCAGCCACGCTACGCGGCGTGTTGACGAATCCCGCTTACACAGGACAGATATATGTGGGCCGGACGCGGCTAGTAAAATCGCTGACACGTTGTTCCGCTACCCATCCGATTGGAAAGTCTGGCCAGAGCCGGAACCAACTTCCAGAAGAAGATTGGATCCTGGTTGCCAACATATCGGCTATTGTGAGCCAGGAACAGTTTGATCAGGTGAAAACCAAGTTGTCGCTCAATCAGAAGTTTTCCAGACGTAACAATACCACTCACCAGTACCTGCTACGGGCATTGGTGAGTTGCGGAGTATGTCTGTTGGGCTGTACGGGCCGACAAGTCAATCCCGGTTATTGCTATTATCTGTGCAGCGGTAAAAACAGCCAAGTCTACAATCATCTCGGCCATCCTTGTTCGGCACGCTACATCCCTGCCAAACAATTGGATGAATTGGTGTGGAAAGATCTATGCGAAGTAATGACCCACCCAGAGATGATTACCTCGACCCTTCACCGGGCGCAGGGCGGCGATTGGCTGCCCCAAGAACTGCAAGCCAGACAGGAGAATCTGCGCAAGGGCCAGAAGACATTACAAAACCAGTTGGAGCGCTTGACCGAGGCGTATCTAAACGGGATTATTCCGCTGGCCGAGTACCGACGCAGGCGTAGTGACTTGGAACGCCGTAATCAAGGACTGGAAGAACAGGAAAAGCAGTTGAATAGCCAGGTCGACCGCCAGTCCGAACTGGGTGGATGGAGCACATCGATTGAAATGTTCTGCAAACGGATCCAGGCTGGGTTGGAAAACACCACTTTCGAACACAAACGCAAGCTGGTGGAACTGCTGATCGACCGAGTGGTAGTTACGAATGGGGATGTTGAGATCCGGTATGTGATCCCCACCAGCCCAGAGAGTGAGCACGTCCGTTTTTGTCATTTGCGTAAAGACTATTTCATACGAAAACCAGTTGGCATAACTGATCACAGGCACTTTGGTGTTCACAATTGTGGCGGTGATCGCCGGATAGCCATGTGCCAGACGGGCATGTCCACTCAAATCCGGTGGGGTCGCCTTATGCACAATACTGGCCCCTTCCACCACCTCTATATACGGTTTCTCAAAATTGACCGGATCCACGGCTGCCACCAAATACTCCGGCCTTTCTTGGGCTATTTCCTGACAGCCTACCTGGTACAAACCTTCATATATTTCACTGGTTCTTATGCGTTTGTTGTCTAATAACCGATAGCTTCGTTTGGCGGTTGCCCAACTTTCCCCTTCCGTTTTACTGATTTGTTGCGCTACTTTGGTAATTACCGGGGATTTCCCTCCCATTATTCCCATCGCCATCTCTTCCACCACCCTGCCTAATCGTTTATCCGGCAGTTTCTTTGTAAACGGTTGGATATATATCCCCGCAGTTGTTCTGATCTCGATGATCGGTATCTTGTCAAGAATTGTTTCAAGTGCTATATTCATTTTAACTCTGCTCCTTCCGGTAACTTTGGCTTCGTAATCTGAATTTACCACTTTCGAGCAGAGTTTTCTATATTTTTCTTTTTTGTGGGTAATCACCAGAAATTGGGGGATTGACTTAATAGAACAATTGTGCTAATATAAACCTGTTGCAAACCATCACACAATCGGTGAGTAGCACAAGATTGATACCTATCTTTCTCTCCATTTTCAACAAAACCCATAACCATCGCACATTAACAACCACATAGTCACCACTCTTGGCCCAATTCCTGATTCCAAATTCCTGTTTTAGCATTCCTGCTCTATCATTCGTTCCACATTCGTTCCAAAACGAATACAACACTTTAACAGCCGCATATACACCCATCTTCCTGACCTAAATTTCACCACCCCCCGCATATACGGATAAAATTTCCGGAAATACATTCGTTCCGATTGGAATTCTTTTTCAACGAAAAACGAAAAACGAATACCCCGCCGTGCATGTGTCACCACCCATTTTGCCTGGCCTTCTGTACGGGCGAGGCTGGAAGAATTTTCTCTGCCCGTTCAACACCCGATGCCTCGCCCTTCAGCCAGACAAGAGTGGGTCTGCCCTTTGGAAAAGGAATTATCAGACCCCCTCCTTCAGGAGGGCTGGGGAGGTTCGGTTTACCACCCATCACCACCCGCACCTCGCTCCAACGCGTCTACAGTCCCCAAGGCGTAGCCGAGTGGAGACGCAAAGCAACGCGAAATTTATCCCATAATTTTCCGGTTTAAAAATGGCGTAAAATGCCCTTCATAGCGTTTCTGCAGCTCAGGCAGCTGCCAATCTTCGGCAGTTATCCGCCCCCGGCAAAGCGCGGACCCGCAGAGGCACGGCTCCATCACCCATTCTTGCCTATATAGCCACAGCGCATAATCGGCGCTAAGTTCCTCACCCACTCCAATGGTATGCCGGGCGATCAGCGTCACGGCATCCTGCATCCACACATTAGGATCACAGGAATGGTTGAGCGGGTAATCCTCGCCCGGTAGCGCATCCACAGGGTCAGCCAGGTAAAGGTCTTCCTCCAGCACTGCAACAGACTCCCGGTTGGCCTTTCCTGCCAGAATCTCCGCCCCGCTAAAGATAGTCCCACCCCATACTATCACTCTTTCTCCGGTTAAAATCACTTCCCTTGCGAACAACCCCTGTCCACCCAACCGGGACGGGTAAACACTCAACCGCGGATCAATCCAGGCTGGAATGGTCGCTCCTGGTTTTAGAATGGTTACACTCATGCTCAACACGCATCCTCTAATAAAATTACCTATTCCAAACCTCGCAGAAAGCCAGTTAGTTTGGAATGGGTAAAATACGCAGCCTATCCAGTTCTTATATTACGGCGCAAATAACACGTTCTGCTGCAGGAATTTCTCTACACGCTCGTAGTAATCCAGTAAAGTCTCGCTCTTGCGGAAGCCGTGTCCTTCACCGGTATACAACTGGTAGAGATGCGCTATCCCCGCCTGTCGCAGTTTGGCCACAATCTCTTCCGATTGGCTGGGCGGCACCACATTATCCTCATCACCCTGAAAAATCGCCAGAGCATCGCGAATATGTTCGGCATGAAACACCGGCGACCAGGCATGGTAGCGTCCGGCAGCCTCCGGCAAGCTGCCGACCAATGAAACATTATAAAATGCCTCAAACTTGTGCGAATCCTGATCAATCGTAAATAGGTTAGCCACGCCATACAGGCACACTCCCGCTTTAAACACCCTTGGATAGCGGATCAGGCTGTTCAAAACCGTGTACCCCCCGGCGCTGCCACCCAGGATGATCATCTGCTTTTCATTCGCCAACCCGCGGCTCACCAATGCCCGCGCACCGCTGACCGCATCCTCTACGTCCACATCCCCCCAGCGTTGGCGCAGCATTTTTTTATAAGAATGTCCGTAACCGGTACTCCCCCGGTAATTAACCGCCAGCCAGCCATAACCTCGCGATGTGAAATAACTGATCTCTGCGCCGTATTTTGCCGTTGCCTGTGATGTCGGCCCGCCGTGGATATGCAAAATCACCGGCGGCTGTCCATCCGCAGCAAAATCAGGATTGGCCGGTGAATAGTATAAACCATACACCGTTACCCCATCTGCGGCCTGCCATTCCACAGGTTGAGGCTTCGAAAGGTATTCCGGCGCGATATCTTCAGCGGAACTGCGCGCTGCCACCCGCCACGTATCGCCATTCCAAACCACCACCCGTGGGGTAACCTGAGCACTTGTGGCAATCAGTGCCAGTTCTCCGGAAGAAGAAACTACCGGCTGTTTTAAATTGGTATATCCATCCACCGCTATACCGGTAACAGCCCCGCTTAGTACATCCATCTGCCACAGGCTGTTAAAACCGGCTTCATTTTGTATGATATAAATTTTTTGGCTATCCGCATTCCAGGCGTAAGTGCGTACACCCTGTACCCAGGCCGGCTCATACAGGTGTGCCCCTTGCGGATTAAGTAGCCGGCGTTTTTCACCGCTCTGCAAGTCCACCAACACAAACGCATCCCACTCACCAGCGCTGGTGATATAGCTCAGCCATTTTCCATCCGGCGAAAACTCGGGTTGGAAGATAACCGTATCCGTATCTCCGGCAATCAGGCGTACATTTTCAACCTTTGGCATACCTTCCATACGCACATCCGCCAACATCAAGCGTGTGCCGTCCCAGGGCATTTGCGGGTGATTCCATTCCACCCAGGCCAATTGCTTCCCACCAGGATGCCACACCGGTTGCATATAGAAATCGGCTCCGCTGACCAGTTTCTGAGGCCAATGTTTGCCCTGCGCATCCACCACGGCCAATACGTCCAGATTGCCGTCTGAATAAACATACACTACCCACTCGCCATCCGGTGAAATCTGTGGTGCCGCCACTGAGCCGAAAGCCGGTGTGATCGGGTGAGGCTGCGCAAAACCCAACGGCCGCCGGTAAAGCCGGCCGTCTTTCCCGCAAAAAATAACAACCCCATCGCGTATACCAAACTCACCACCGCCGTAGCCAACTCCGCCGCGCGAGGAAATTTCCACATTCAGGTCAATACCCGGTTCGCCTTGCCCGGCAGCCACCAGTACACCATTGGCTGAACGACCCTCGTACCACACCAGTGTTTTTCCGTCGCTATCCCAAAACACCTCCGTTAGTCGTATCCCCTGGCTTAACATCCGCGCAGAAATTGGGCTTGACCACAGACCATATGCTTTTTGTTGTTTTTTCGATATCATCAGCCTCGCCCTTTAACTAACATGGTCTTCAAAAGATTCGGTAATTTTTTGCAAAGACCGGAAACCACTAAAACGCTCCACCACTTCACCATTCTTAACCAGAATGACTGTCGGGACACCCATAACTTGATATTGCATAGCTAAATCCGGGTCCTGGTCTACATTTACATGAGCCAAAACCACTTTTCCGTCCCAAAGCGTCGCCAATTTCTCCAATTCTGGTTCAAGACGTTTGCAGGGTTGGCACCATTCAGCGCCAAATTCTACAATGACCGGAAGCTGTGCATGCAGCACTGTTTTTTCAAAATTTTCTTCTGTGAGTTCAAACATGGTTTCCTCCAACTTCTCCTGTGAGAAGTGTTTGATTTTTTTAAATACATCTGTACAATCAAAGTATAGTCGAAGGTCAATGATTTGTCAGCCAAAAAAGATTCAAAAAGAACTGAAAACCGACTTTAATACGAGGTATCTATGCAACCATTTGCTTTAAGAACAATCCGTAACGAGGACCGGGATTGGATTCGCCGCTGGATGATCTTCCAGTGGGGTGCAGAAATCGTGATTGTCCATGATGAGATTTTTCACCCGGCGGATTTACCCGGTTTTGTCGCCACCGACCTGGAGACCAGTGAGCCGATTGGTTTAATCACCTATCATCTTGTGGAAGATTCATGCGAAATCATCACCCTCGATTCATTGCGCGAAGGTATTGGGATTGGAAATGCATTAATCGAAGCAGTAAAAGAGTATGCCATTAAAATGAATTGCCGGCGTCTATGGTTGGTTACCACCAATGACAACATGAACTCACTCCGTTTTTACCAGAAACGCGGATTCGTTATGGTGAAAATTGACCGCGGCGCAGTGGAGCGTGGGCGCAAAAAGAAACCAGAGATCCCCGCCACCGGTTTTTATGGTATCCCCATTCGCGATGAAATTGAACTGGAATTGGTATTGACTCAATAAACGGGATTATCTTCCAAACAAAGTCTAAACCCTTAAAAAAAGAAAAAATTATTTCTTCATAAACATTTTTTCGTGTACCGGAATGATCAGGTATGGACAACCTGATGTATAATTGCGCCTGATTAAGTTTAGTTACAATCCCTTTCTCTCCAACACAATCTTCGAGGCTTTTATGATGTATTTAACACAGGGTTTATTTCTTGGCTTCTATGCTGCCTCCATGCCGGGACCATTCCAGGCATTTTTGTTGTCGCAAACGCTGCGAAATGGCTGGCGCCGCAGTTTACCTCTGGCATTGATCCCGCTGCTTTCTGATGGCCCCATTATGCTGACTTTCATTTTGGTATTATCACAGCTTCCAGCCTGGTTTACCAGCGCTTTACAAATTATTGGTGGCTTGTTTATTCTCTACCTGGCCTGGGATGCGTTTCTTGCCGCTCGTAAAATAGAAAAAAGTGATCCAAACGCAACAGTTTCTGCACCCAACAATCTCTCCTTTCTCAAATGTGCAACGATGAATCTGCTCAACCCCAATGTGTATATCTTCTGGGGCACCATTGGTGTGCCTACTATCCTCGCTGGCTGGAAAATATCACCTGTATGGGGAATCGCATTTGTTCTCGGTTTTTATGGTTTGATGATCCCGACTCTGGTGGGTTGGATTGCCCTTTTCGGCACCTTAGGGCAATTAAAACCAAAAATTCAAACCATCATCACCCGTTTAATTGCCCTGGTATTGGTAGCTGTAGCGATCAATATGCTTTATACTGGCACCATTACCCTCCTTCCCTTGCTCCGTTAATGTTTTCTGCTTGCCGGTTCGGCAACTCTCAGGCATAATCAAGATATGCTTGATCATTATCCCAATTCTTTAACCCTTCCCCATGGAAAGCTAACTTTCCCGGTGTACCTGCCGGATGCCACGTATGGTCTGGTGCGCGCAGTAGACAGCATCGACCTGGAAAATGCCGGTATTCAGGCCGTGGTGATGAACGCCTTTCACCTGATGCAAAAACCGGGCAGCAGCACGATTCAATCTCTCGGCGGTCTGCATGCCATGAGCGGCTGGCAGCGCCCAATTATCACCGATTCGGGTGGGTTTCAGGCCTACTCACTCATCCGCCAGAATGCAAAATTCGGCAGTATGAGCAGCAAGGGTATTAATTTCCAGCCCGAAGGCTCAGACCGTAAATTTCAATTAACCCCGGAGAAAAGTGTCCAATTACAATTGGCATATGGCGCTGATGTAGTCATCTGTCTGGATGATTGCACGCATGTGGATGCCTCACTCGAGGAACAGGAACGCTCCGTGGAACGCACCATCTCCTGGGCCAAACGCTGCCGTGAGAGCTTTGACCTGCTTGTAAAACAAAAAAAGCTGCCCCCCGAACAACAACCTCTTTTGTTTGGTGTCATTCAGGGTGGCGGGATTAAAGAACTGCGAAAAAAATGCGCTGATGCATTGTTAAAAATTGGATTTGACGGTTATGGCTATGGCGGTTGGCCTTTAGACGGCGAAGGAAACCTGCTTACGGATATTCTTGCGTATTCCCGCTCCTTAATTCCGCCCCAATACCCCATGCATGCACTCGGGATTGGGCATCCTTATAATGTTTTAGCGTGTTATGACCTGGGCTATGGTATTTTTGATTGTGCCATGCCTACACGTGATGCCCGCCATGGACGATTGTATACCTTTACCCAGACTGTCAGTGAGCCAAACGCCGGATTAACTGATAAATGGCTGAAATACCTGTACATCAACGACGAAGACCACATCAAAGCCGATTCACCCATCTCCCATGGTTGTGACTGCCTGACCTGTATCCGTTATTCCCGTGGATATCTGCATCACCTATTTAAAATGAATGATGGCCTCTATCACCGGCTGGCAACCATCCATAACCTGCGCTTTATGACCCAACTAACCGAAAGGATTCAACAGCGTGGCCTATGACCGAAAAACTGGACGAACTGATTGAAGCCGTACAGGACGGTGCCAAATACCGTCAAATTCATATCCCCCTGGTGCGCCAAATAGCCGCCCAGGAACTTAACAAAGAGCGTTCCTGGAAAGAAACCGTCAAAGCAGTACGCAACAAGCTGCACCAGGTAGGTGGAGCATACCAACCCCAGACCATACATTATGAGCTGTTGGCAGAAAAACTGGAAAGCCTGCCAAAAGATATGCTCAGCCTTGAGGTGCAGGATTTCTGCCGCGAGACAATGCTGCTGCATACTTCTACCCGAGAACGCTTGCCGATCCTGGAAAAATTCTTTGAGCAAAGCCTGGCTGGTTTCACTCCGGTCAATTCCCTGTTGGATGTCGCATGTGGATTGAATCCTCTGGCGATCGCCTGGATGCCCCTCGCTCAAAATGTACGCTTCCTTGCCTGCGATATCTATATAGATCAGATAGAATTTCTCAACGCCTTCTTTGCTCATTTCGGTATTAATGGCCAGGCATTTCTATGCGACCTTACCAGTGAAATCCCGCAGGATACGGTAGAGGTAGCTCTGGTGCTCAAAACCATCCCCTGTCTGGAGCAAATCGATAAGCATATTGGCCTGCGTTTACTGACTGAACTGCAAGCTCAGCATTTATTGGTCAGCTTCCCCGCCCAATCATTAAGCGGAAAAAATAAAGGAATGCGTGATTTTTATGACCAGCACTTTCAGCAATTGATAGCCGAAGCCGGTTGGCAGGCTCAACCACATTCCTTCACCACAGAAGAGGCTTATCTGATCCATAAATGAGCAAGCAGACTCTCTCCACAGCTGAATTGGAATCCCTGGCGCTAGAAATCCGCCTGTCGAATAAATACAAAGACCTCGACCTTCCATTGGAAACGATCCGGGATCTGATTTTGCAGGAACTGCCGCATTACCGCCAGATCAAAGATGTACAGCAGGTCGTTAAAAAGAAATTGCACAATATAGTTGCCCTCTACCTGGGAGACCCGGATTACCCAACCGCACAGCAGGAAATCCGCAACGCTTTTGCCAACGGGGAAGATTCCGTCAGGGAGAGCTGTTTATCGTTGCTGAGTGTTCATGCCTCCACACGCGAACGTTTACCAATTCTCGCCGATTTTTACCAACGCCTCTGGTCTATCTGCGGTGTTCCAACCAGTATTCTCGATCTGGCCTGCGGTTTACACCCTTTTGGGCTGCCGTGGATGCAATTGCCGCCAGATTGTTTGTATACCGCTTATGATCTGCATCACCCTCGGGTCGACTTACTCAACACTTTCTTTCAATTAAGCTGCCGCCCAGCCCAGGCTATATATCAGGACATCCTGGTTAGCCCACCCCAAACAACAGCTGATGTTGCTTTCTTTTTTAAGGAAGCCCACCGCTTTGAACAGCGCCAACACGGATGCAACCGCGCCTTTTGGCTGGCTTTACCGGTGCAAACTTTACTGGTATCCTTACCCACCACCAGTCTGACTGGTCGCCATGACAAAGCCAAACAGCACCGCAAACTGGTTTATGAAACTCTGGAAGGATTGGATTGGCCGGTAACAGAAATTGAATTTGAAAATGAATTAGTGTTTTACATCCGGAAAACTGCATGAGCAAAAAAAAGAAACTGAAACCAGAAATCCTGACCATTGATCCATCGACTGCCATGCTCGAAAGGTTTATACCGTTATTAAGTACCGCAGAACTGGAACTCCTCCAATTGGAACTTTCAAAACCACTTTACCCATCTTTGCGTATCAATCCCTTAAAAGTAAGCGATCCGCAAAATGCTATGGTCAATTGGACAAAGCGTTATGGGTGGGGGACCCAACCAGTACCCTATTGCAATCTGGGCCACTGGATCACAGCCAGCCCACAACCAATCAGTAAAACCGTGGAACACAGCCTTGGGCATTACTACATTCAGGATGCCGCATCCATGCTGCCAGTGGAATTATTCGACTTCTCCCATCTGCCGCAAAACGCTTTAATTCTGGATATGGCTGCTTCACCAGGCGGTAAAACCACCCACCTGATCAGTAAAACCGCCGACAAAGCACTGGTACTTGCCAATGATTCCAGCCGTGACCGGCTCACGGCTCTGCGGATTGTTCTGCAAAACTGGAATTCCGGCCACACCGCAATTACCAATTACCCAGGTGAATACTTTGGGGCGTGGTACCCGGAAATGTTCGACTATATTCTTCTGGATGCACCCTGTTCCATGCAAGGGCTGCGTGCTACCGATGCCCACCCGCTGCGCCCCATTACCCAAAAAGAAATTAATGCCCTGGCACAGCGTCAGGCCAAATTATTGGAAAGCGCACTACTGGCGCTTAAGGTTGGTGGCCAGGTGGTTTACTCCACCTGTACACTCACCCCGGAAGAAGACGAAGGCGTGTTGCAAAGCATTCTGGAACGTTTCCCTGGTGCCGTTTGCATAGATCCTTTGGATCAGCTACTCGCCAATCCCTCACCCGGATTAACCCAGTATCAAGGTCAACCCTATCACCGCATGGTGAGACATGCAGCCCGTCTCTGGCCGCATAGTTTTGGTACAGCAGGCTTTTTCGCCGCCCGCCTCACCAAAACCGGGTCGATTCAGGGTAAACACAAAGACCCACCACTGCGCGCTCTCCATCTGACTGGCTGGTACCCATTAGAAGATGCGGCTATTCGCAAGCTGGTAAACGCCATCGACACCGGGTACGCAATAGATCTGGAAGCTTTGCTGGAACAGCACAATTGGGAAATCTGGCAGTATAAAGATAATCTCTATCTCTTCCCGCGTCTTTTTCTGGATCATTTCAGCGAACTTCCCGTTCAGTCGCTTGGGTTGGCACTCGGAGAATTTTCAGCAGAAGAATTACAACTTTCCCATGAATTTATTTCCCGTTTTGGCGGCCTGGCCCAATCCGGACTGCATCACATTACAGAAGATGAATTGATCCTATGGATGCGCGGAGAAGATTTATCGTATAGAACCGAAATCACAGCCTTGCCGCCTGTTCTCATCATGGTCGATCCCTATGGACGTATCGTTGGACGAGGCAAACCCACCGCCGGACGCCTGCGCAACCTTCTTCCTAAACGAGCCTTGATCCATTAAAAGCTCAAACCACAAAAACCGCTGATTCATCTTTTGTTTTCTATCTGCGTTTATTATCTGTGTTCATCTGTGGTGAATTGTCTACCTAAATCTCCCCCATATGAAACAAAATCAAAGCACAAGCCACCACAGCCGCCGTTTCCATACGCATAATACGCTTTCCCATGCTGAATGGCTTCCAACCCAGTGCTTCCGCCTGCTGCGCTTCCTGCATACTGAAACCCCCTTCAGGGCCAATCAGCACATACACATCACAAATCTCATTTCCAATCAGTACCTGACGCAAATCGCGCTGTTCTTCACCTTCCCATGCCAAAAGCCGTACAGCGCCTTGAGTTTTTACAGCTTGCTGAAATAACATGGCGTCTCTCAATTGCGGTATCCGTCCCCGCCGGCTTTGCTCGGCTGCTTCGCGGATAATCCGCTCCCAACGTTCCCCTTTTTTGCCCAACTCTACCGCTTTTCCTACCAGTGAACGCTCAGTCAAAAGCGGCGTAATACTGGTAACCCCAACTTCAGTGCATTTTTGCAAAATCCATTCAAATTTTTCGCGCTGCGTCACCGCCACCAAAAGATGAATTTGTACGGAAGGCTCACCTAATGCTATGCGTTCCGCTAAAATGGTTCCCAAACACCCTTTGGCATTCACCTGTGTAACTTCCACATCAAACTCATGGCCCTGATTATCCAACACCACCACACTATCCCCTGTCTGTAAACGCAGTACACGGGTAATCTGGTGCGAAATATCAGCTGGGAAAAGCACCTGACCTGATTGAAAATGCTCGGGAGAGATAAAAAATCGTTGCATGTGTACTCCTGATTCCATTTATTATAGTGGAAAATATCTCCACTGTTTCACAAACGATAAAATGATACAATCTGGTCAGAAATACAAAACGAAGGTATACTTCCCGCGCTTAAAAAAGATATAAAGGAAATCAATAAGTGAAAGAATCTTCAAATGAAAAGCAATCTTATCGCTACTACGACCTGGTGATGGTGTTGTTTGTCACCGTATTAATCCTCAGTAATATTGCCTCATCTGCCAAAATTATCGACTGGGGTATATCCCTGTTTGGTTTACCATTAGCCTTTGATGCCGGCACGTTGCTCTTCCCGATCAGTTATATTTTTGGAGACGTACTCACCGAAGTATATGGATTTCGTCGTTCACGCCGCGTTATCTGGACTGGCTTTGCTGCATTAGCCTTTAGTTCCCTTGTTCTGGGGTTGGTACGCATCATGCCTGGTGAAGCTGCCTGGCAGGGTTATGCCGGTCAGGGTGCTTATGATGCCATCCTGGGTGGTATGAGCAGCGGCGGCATCGTGGTTGCCAGTCTGGCGGCTTACCTTGTAGGCGAGTTCAGTAATTCGGTTGTGCTGGCCAAACTTAAAGTAAAAACTGAAGGACGTTTTTTATGGCTGCGTACTATTTCCTCCACATTGGTTGGCGAAGGAGTCGATACGCTCATGTTTATAACCATTGCCACCTTGCTGGGTGTCTTCCCCTGGGAAATTTGGACCAGCCTGGTTATTAGCAATTACATTTTCAAGGTTGGCATTGAAGTACTCATGACCCCCCTAACCTATATGATTGTCAACAAACTGAAACACAGCGAAAATGAAGATTATTACGACCGTAATACACGCTTCAAATTCTTCAGCATGAATTGATCCAACCAGGTGGCTTCGGTAAAGCCCCCTTTTATTTCGTTTCTTTCCCGCCAATCACCACGGCATATTCCCCAAGAATGTTTTCGGTTTCAAAACGCATCACTAGTTCACTTAAGGAACCGCGATACATCGTTTCAAATTTTTTGGTCAGATCATTTGCCACCGCAGCAGGGCGTTCGCCATACACCTCCAAAGCATCTTTTAAGAAAGCCTGTAATCGGTGAGGGCTTTCATAAAAAATGAGCGTATGTGGTGAATCCGCGTCCACGGCCATCCAGCGTTTACGAGCACCTGGTTTCCGTGGTCCAAACCCACGAAAGGTAAAACTGTGCACCGGCAGACCAGATAGTACTAGGGCAGTGATCAATGCGGTCGGACCGGGAATGGCGGATATGGCAATGTTTTCAGCCAATGCACTACGCACCAGAACAAAACCGGGATCGCTGACCGAGGGTGTTCCTGCATCGGTCACCATAGCAATATCCATCCCACCTGAAAGTAAGCTCATCACTCGCGGCAAAACCCGCTGTTCATTATCCTCACGAAAGGAAATTTGCGGTTTTTGAATTTCAAAGTGCTTTAGGAGAAACCCGGTTTTACGGGTATCTTCACTAACAATATAATCCACAGCTTTCAATGTTTCAATTGCCCGTAAAGACATATCGCCTAAATTTCCAATTGGAGTGGATACCAGATATAACATCAAACCTACCTATACAAAAAGATGTATGCAGTATATCAAACCCGGTGCCGCTTGTTAAGCTTTTAAAAGGACACACCTTAATTGCAAGATGTGTCCCAGGAAAAAGAAGAAAAGAAAACGCCGTTATCTAAAACAGACTACGCACCATTAGCATAAAACCAAAGATGATTAAAGGGATGCCAATAATAGCCCCAATAACGGTCAGGCTGATAACCACACCAACAATCATGAACACCAAACCCAGAATGGCGCCGACCAGCCGTCCGGTGATTTCAATAATCCCAATAACCAATTTCCAAATTGCCCAAAAAGGCCATAACAATAAAGGAACGCGTTTATTTTCAGTGGACATTTTTACCTCCAATACTATATACGTAAGGTACCCAAAAAGGTTTCATGCACATTAATTACGACTAAAAATATCATAAAATCTGCCCATAGTCTGACAAAACCGCTGTACAATAGAACGGTGATATCAGTCTACCAAGAAAAAAGAAAGGCGTCTCATTCCATGGAACCGTGTCATTTGAATTTATTTCTGGCATAATCCATGCACTCTTCCTAACCAATCCAAATTATGAAAAAATTTATTAACAAATTATGGATTACATATAATCAAAATAATTTTTGGCAAAAGATTTTAATCGTCATTCTTTCAATACTTGCGTTTTCTGTGAGCTACTACCCACTTCAACAAAGGTTAGGAAATGGGACAGCCATGCTCTCTATGTTGCCGGTATTTTTAATGGGTCTATTCTTTGGGTTAATTCCAGGCATATTGGGCGCGGTTCTACTCACTTTGCTTAACATCTTCTTGATAGTTCATTACCAAATAGCATCCAGCGTTGCTGAAATTTTTTCTTCTGGTATTATATTTGGAGCAATTGGTTTGCTTCTAATGGGTAGTATCGTTGGATACACGAGTGGCCTACGTTTACGTCTAGAAAGTGAATTACGTAAAAGACTCCAGACAGAACAAGAACTGTACACGCAAACCATACGCATGCAGGAAATACTAACACAACAAACTGATCTAATTTGCCACTTTGATCAAAGTCTTAATCTAACTTATATAAACCCAGCTTTATGTCTATTTCTCAATAAGACAGAAAAACAATTATTAGGAAATCATATCACTACGTTCTTCAACGACCGGGAAAAAAAATTTGTCTTATCAAATATTAATAAATTAGATTCTTCGCCAATATTGTTTACTCTACCATTCAAGAATTTCGCAAATGAAGAATTTTATTTCCAATGGGCTGTTAATTCCAGCAGTAATGGTAAGAAAGAGACATTCGAATATCAGGCAGTGGGCAGAAATATTACAAAAGAATATTTCGCTCAGGTGGCGGATAAAGAAAGTCGGGCTGTAGTCGAAGCATTAAAGAACAGTGCGGCTGTTTTGAACTCCTCGTTGAATATTAACGAAGTACTGACAAAGGTGTTGGAAACCATTGGCACAGTTGTACCAAATGACGCAGCTAATATCATGCTCGTGGAAAAAGATTATGCCAAAATGGTACAAATGGTTGGTTATGAGAATAGGGTTGCTGATTTGGAAGTATTTCGTAATTTGCGTTTCCCGTTAACTTTATCCAATTTTCATCGCATGATCATGACCGAGAAACCCGTCCTCATACCAGATACCGATGACAGTTCTGTGTGGATACAGGTGTCGGGTAATGAGTGGATTCAATCCTATCTAGGTGCACCTCTTACCTACAAAGGCGCATTGATTGGGGTTCTTAACCTGGATAGCTCGAAAAAAAATTTCTTCACTCCTAAACATGCCGATTGGTTGCAAGCTTTTGCAGATCAAGCCGCAACCGCCATTAAAAATGCACAGTTTTACGAAGAAGTTAATGACCGTGCCCGTCAATTATCCATACTCAACCAAGCAACTCACATCGCCATCTATGCAACAACACTGGAAGAGATCAGCCAACCAATCGACAATTTAATAAAAGATTTGATTAAAGCCGATTTTGTTCAGTTATTGGTCTGGGATGACCCTACCAATCAATTTCATACCACTCAAATGCAAGATCCTTCGGCAATAATTAATCCTTTCGATATTAATGCTATATTCCATAACGAGTTAGCATACCGGATTCTACATCAAGGTGAAATATTTATTTCCGAGCAATTAAAATTGGATGAACGCATACATCCCAATATTCAGGAAAATCTACCGTTTGAATCTTATGTTATTCTGCCGTTAATCGTTGATCATCGCAAATTAGGGATCATTTTAATTGGTTTTATCAAACTTCATCGGTTCCACCTCCATGAAACTGTTTTATTGGAACAATTTGCCCGCCAAACCAGCCTGGCAATTTCCAAGACCCAGTTATTAGCGCTTGAACAGGAACGTTCTCAAAGCCTGGTCCATACTAATAGATTAATGGAAGGGCTCACCCGGGTAGCATCTGTAATTGAACTCGATCTAAACCTGGATGATTTATTAAATAAATTAGGAGAAGAACTTCAAAATATCCAGATTGAAAGTATGATCGCTCTGCGTCCTGATAATCAAACTGATATGGAAATCCGTTTTGTTTCTTTACATTATGCACTTACAAAGCTTCCACCTGAATTTCGGTTGATCAGCCGGCAGGTATTCCGTTTAACGCCACAAAGATATAGTAACTTTCATCTGGTTGTGGAAGAGAAAAAAACACTTTATTTCGTGAATGCCAAAGACGAAGTATACGATCTGTTTTTAAAAATGGATCAGGATAAGAATGAAATCATTCTGGAAGCATTGAATATTGGGCAAAATACCCGTGCATTTGTAGCACCATTAATCGTTAAGGAAGAAACGATCGGAATATTAACTCTGTGGAGTGAACAATTGGAATCCCACGATCTCTCCGCTGTAAATATATTTTGCCATCAAATAGCCAGCGCAATTGAAAAAAACAAGCTTTACCAGGAAATTTCACAATTGGCACTCACTGATTCATTGACCGGTTTATACAACCGCCGCGCATTGGAAGAGTTTGGTAATCATGAAGTCGATCGGGCTATTCGCTTTAATAGCCAGTTATCCGCATTAATGCTGGATATCGATCACTTCAAACATGTCAATGATACTTATGGACACCTGGTAGGTGATGAAGTATTAATTCAATTAGCCCAGCGTATCCGTGCCTGCCTGCGTGATGTTGATATTCAAAGTCGCTATGGTGGAGAAGAGTTTTTTATCCTTCTTCCCGAAACAGATATTCACAATGCCAAAATTGTCGCCGAACGATTACGCAGAAGCATTGCCTGCCAGCCATTTCAAACTACAAGCGGTGATCTATCAATCACTGCCAGCATCGGAATTTGTCAGGTTACAAAAGGTAACCCCTATTTGCTATCCCTCATTCGCAATGCGGACATTGCGCTATACCAGGCAAAAAACTCAGGGCGCAATTCTGCCATACAATTTAATCATGACGCTATCAATGGATCGGACCAGCCATGAACCATTCAGATTCAATCTACCCAATTGCTTCGGAGAATCTACCTTCATTTAATCTGGATCGGACAGTTCTAAATATGCTTTCGGATCCAATCATCATTTTGTCTACTCAAGCGACGTTGCTTTTTCAAAACAATGCCTTACTTAAACTGGTCAGCCAGTATACTAATCGGGATCTATCTGAATTTCGCATCAAATTTCATTTAATCGAGTTCAAAAACTCATATTTGGAATTCAGTATTGGTTTGAAATTTCCTGTTTCCCAGTGGAAAAATATTTCTTGGAATAATGAAGAAGCATTTTTTATTATTCTAAAAAAACCACAGAGAAAATTGACGGCCAACTTGGTAACAGGACCGATAAAAATCGGACAAACTTTCCCCACATTCAGTCAAAATATGACCGTTGAATTTTCACCAACTGGAATGATCCTCGAAGCGAATGATCTCTTTTATCAAAACCACCCTGCACCGCAGGAATTTATATCTAATCAGATTTTTTTACCGCTGATTTTTGAAATTAACGAAGATATGACAATCAATTCATCCCAGGAAGAGGTAATCACGAAACAGCCAGTAACCATTGAGGAACTTCACCAGAATTTGGATGGAGATAATATTTGGGAACAATGGTCGATTTCTCCCATTCTTGATGATTTATTTCAATTAAAGGGCTATCGCGCAACTGGAACTGATATTACCGAAAATAAGTGGAATGAACTGGTACAGAAAACCCTTTATGAGATTTCTCAGGCGACTGTTCGGGAAAACAATCTTTCAGATTTGTACGCTTGTATACGAAAATCACTTAATCAATTAATGCCTGCCGAAAACATGTATATTGCACTACATGATTTTAAAAATCAAAGATTGGTTTTTCCATTCTTTGTAGATCAATATGATCCTCCACCCCCACCACAACCGCTTGGAAAAGGCTTGACAACCCAAGTTTTAAAAACAGGAAAACCGTTGTTAATTTCCGATTACAGTAATGATGAAATCCAACAAAACTTTGGGGTTTTCCCTTCTGGAGCATCCAGTGTGGACTGGTTAGGTGCACCATTAAAACACGAAGACCAAATCATCGGCGTTATTGCTGTTCAAACGTATGCTGAAAATGTACGCTATAACAAACGCCAGGTTGAAGTGATCGAAATTGTATCAAACCAAATAGCCCAATCAATTGTTCGCAAACAAGCCGAAGAATTGCAAAAAGAAAATGAAGAACGCTATCGTGCATTATTTGATGGCAGTCAGGATGCAGTATTTTTGGAGTCTATGTCAGGCAAAATACTGGAAGTAAATGATACAGCAACCAGAATGTATGGATATAACAAAGAGGAATTTCGCAACATTGATACAGAAGATCTGGTACCACCAGAAATTCGCATTAATCTTGAATCCATTTTAGCCAAAGAACAGGAAACGCAAACATCACAACACGAAAATCTGGGTTTGCGAAAAGATGGTGAGATTTTCCCTTGCCTTGTTAATACCTATAAAATCAATGTTCAGGGAATACCCCACATGGTGGTTACCATTAAGGATCTGGCTGATCAACGTAATGCAGAAGAACAATTAATGTTGCAAGGGGCAGCATTAAAATCGGTTGCCAATGCGGTTGTCATTACTAACCCACAGGGAGTTATTCTATCTGTAAACCCCGCTTTCTCCGATTTAACCGGTTACAACACTGAAGAGGTAATTGGAAAACCCTCACGTATCTTTAAATCAGGTGTTCATCAACCGGATTTTTATAAGAACTTATGGAGCACTGTCCAAAAAGGAGAGGTTTGGCGCGGAGAAATGGTTAACCGGCGAAAAAACGGGGAACATTATTATGAAGATATGACTATCACACCAATTCTGGCTGAAGACCAATCCGTTCGCTATTACGTTTCGATCAAGCAAGACATTTCCTTGCGTAAACACCGCGAAAAAGAGTTGGAAGCAATAGCTTCCATGACAACCGCATTAAGAAATGTTGTCACCCAAAAAGATATACTAGACACTATCTTATTCAAATTGATGGAGCTTTTAAACGGTGGCGGGGCGGTCATCAGCTTGATTGAGCATGACCAACGCACAGTAATTATTGAAAGCGGCGCAGGAATTTGGCAGCCTTTAACCGGTAGAAAAGTTCCAGACCGCCAAGGTGTGAGCGGTTATGTAATATCTTCCGGCGATATCTATGTAGATAACAAAGCAAAAACCAACCAACCCTTTTATTTTCCGGAATTTCTGAAAGAAATTGAAGCCATTGCCGGGGTACCATTAATTATGCAAGAAGAAATTATTGGCGCTCTGCTAATAGGCACAATAAAACCAATCACCGAAGAAGAAATGCGCTTACTTATTACCATGAGCAACCTGGTTGCTGGTGTCATTTATCGGGCTAACCTTCTAGACCAGGTAAAATCATCCTACCGTGCAACCATACAGGGGTGGGCCCGTGCACTAGAAATCCGCGAACAGGAATACCGCGGACATTCAGATAATGTCGTAAAATTGACCGAAGAGTTTTCCCTCCAGCTGGGAATGGATGATGATGATATACAGCATATTATTAATGGTGCTTATTTACATGACATCGGTAAAATGGGTATTCCCGATTATATACTCTTCAAACCGGAGAAGCTAACCGAGGAGGAATGGATCATTATGCGCAAACATCCCATCTATGCCAAAACATTGCTGGAAAATATTCCACATTTAGGAAAAGCCATGGAAATTCCCTACTCGCATCATGAGCGTTGGGATGGAAACGGGTATCCCACTGGTATCAGTGGAACCAATATTCCTCTCTCGGCCAGGATCTTTTCTATTATTGATGTCTGGGACGCCTTGCTGCAAGACCGCCGCTATCGGCCAGCCTGGTCGACAGAAGATGTAATCCAATATATAAAAATGCAGGCTGGCAAACAATTTGACCCCACCCTGGTGCCTATCTTCCTCAATATGATGAAGGAAAAATTAATATCGAAGCTCTAGCAGGTTGCCTTAAAAAATACCAATCGTTTCAGAAGGCAATCTAATTGACCAAAAATTTCCGGTATACCAAATTACCAAATTCAACAATGCCACAGCTCCAATTTTCTTAATTTGTGCTAGACTGTTATATAATTTGTAATACGTTTTTGTACATAAACACATTGTAAGCATAAGGTTTCCCATGAAAACATCCAATAACAAAATGCACCTGGGAAGAACATGGCTATACAGCTCAGCATCAATTGGGTTGAACATCCTTAGCATTACCGTTTCTACCTGGCTTCTATATTTTTATGCTCCCCCTCCGGATAGCGGCAGAATTTCTTATTTGCCTGTCTCTTTGGTGGGGTTACTTTTAACCATTGTTGGCCTGTGGGATGCCGTCATCGATCCTTTCATTGGTCACTTGAGTGACACTCTGCGGTCTCGCTGGGGCAGAAGACGCCCATTTCTGTTGTTCGGTGCACCTTTTGTCGCTATCGCAGTGGTTTTATTATGGCTACCTCCGGTAAATGGTACCACGCTGAGCAATACTCTTTATTTCATTTTTTCCACATTACTATTCTTTACATGCTTCAGCCTTATTGGGATTCCCTACGATGCCACCCTCCCGGAAATGGCGCCTGAATCGAAAGATCGTTTAAAACTGAGTTATTGGAAAAACTTGTTCGGCATCATCGGTGTTCTCATTGGTACTCTGGCAGCAGCACCATTATTTGTAAGTATCGGCCCGGTTGCAATGGGTATCGTTGTTGGTATAGTAGGTATGCTCACCATCTGGATATCCTTCTTCGGAATCCGCGACAATAAACGCATTATCGAACATCCCATGCCGGTATTGACCGGTATCCGAGCCACTTTAAAAAACAAACAATTCCTATATGTTTTTGGATCCACTTTGTTGGTGCATATTACCTACCAGATGTTACTGGCCAACCTACCATATTTTGTCACCCTGGTTATGAAAGCTACTGAAGGTGACGTGGCCATTTATCAGGGTGTTTTAATTGTTTGTATGGCTGCCACCGGCCCTTTATGGACAGTGTGGAATAAGAAACATTCCCAACAAAAACTGTTAAAAATTTCAATGTTAATACTGGCAGCTACTTTGTTATTAGGTTTTGCTATCGGGTCCATACCCGGCATTCCTTTAATGGCACAGGGACTGGTTTTGATGGGATTATGCGGTTTTTCTCTGGGTGGCTACCTTATCATTATTTACGCCTTAATGGGTAATGTAGTAGACTATGACGAAATTCTCAACGGTCAGCGTCGTGAAGCAATTTTCTACGGGTCTTTCAGCCTGGCTTTAGGTCTGGGCATCGCTTTTGGAACCCTCATTCTTCCCCAATTGCTCAACCTGTTTGGGTATACACAGGAAAACCCTATGGGTGTGCGCATTGCCTTCCTGGTTATGAGTGCCTGTGTCATGGTTGGTTTTTTGATTTTCCGTGGATATAAGCTGGGTGAGACTCCAAAAGAAACTAAAAAAACTTTAAAGTTGAAACCAAATAAGTAAATTTTTAAAAGAAAGAAAATACTATGGGTCAACTCCGTGGCGGTACAGCTCGTGTTGTGATAACACCACCCCGTGGAATTTATCTGATTGGGTATGGAGATCGGGTAAAAGGCAACCAAGGCGTACATGATGATCTCCTAGCTACTGTTCTTTACCTGGAAGATGAGACAACTCGCCTGGCATGGGTGACACTCGATATTCTGTGTTTGAACGAATCAATTGTTGACCAGATTCAAGAATTGGTTGGGCCAGCCGTACAAGTAATAATATCCAGCTCCCACACCCATTCCGGGCCTATAGGATATGCAGATTCTTCCTCACCCAAGAAAAATCAGGTATATATCCGCGGCTTGGTGAAACGTATTGTAAACGCTATTCAATCAGCTCAAAATGAGATTGCCCCGATCCAATTGACTTGGTCTGCTGGCCGGGCGCAAATAGCCGTTAATCGTCGTCAGAAAATGCCGGATGGACATATTGAAATCGGTATAAACCCTCAAGGTCCGGTAGATCGCTCACTTCAAATCGTTAACATCCTCGACCTGAATGGTACACGTCTGGCTACTCTGGTGAACTTTGCAGCCCATGGTACCGTGCAAGGCCCTAAAAATCTACTGGTCAGTGCGGATTGGATTGGCGCAATGCGTACAACGCTTGAAAAAAAATTGGGAGGACACGTTCTGTTTCTACAGGGTGCCACGGCCAACTTAAATCCAACCCATGGATGGGAACCCGGAGCAAATTCCTGGATGTTAATGGAAAAACAAGGTCAGCAGGTAGCTGAACAAGCATTAACAGCGATCGAAGAACAAGAGCCTATTTCCACCGGTCAATTGCACCTTCAAAAATATGTGCAATGGCTACCACTGGATAGCAAAGTATACGGGTCTAAACCGCCCACAATATATCGCAAAAAAGTGCTTGCTATGGGTGGTCTTCCGGTATGGTTGTCTTTCTTGACGGATTTTCTCCTTAACCAACGCTACCCATGGAAGTCCTTTCTCGCTGCGAAAGATGGCTATTGGTCAGTTCCCTTACGCATTAATACGCTTACCTGTGGAGATTTAGCCCTGGCAAGTTTTTCAGCAGAAACCTTCACGGAAACCGGTTCAGCGATTAAAGCAGCTTCACCTTACCCGTTCACTATCTTTACAAGTATTACGGATGGATGTATTGGATATCTACCCACCCGTGCAGCACATGCTGAAGGTGGTTTTGAAGTAGAACTTTCGCCTTATTCATATCGTTATCCAGCCCCATTTGCTGCCGGTACCGAGGAAATAGCGCTGACAGCAATCAACCAAATGTTGCAATACAAATAAAGATTACGATTAAGGCAGTTTTTATTTGCTATCTTTTTCCGGAAGGAAGAATTTACTCAACTTACCGGTACTTTCGTGGTTCAATTCTTTCCACGAATCAATTGGCAACTCAATTACTGCGATCGCACTGGTAGGCAAAGAGTCAATCTTATCCCCTAATTGCTGTACCAAAGATTCTAAACCCGGATTATGCCCAATCACTATCACGCGATTGATTTCATCCGAAACTGTGTTGAGTTTTTCTATTATTGTTTCCGGTTCAGCCATATAGAAAACATCCAAAACTTCGATTTCACCTTTAAATTGCAATTTTTCGGTGAATATCTCCGTGGTTTGCTCTGCTCGGACAGCCGAAGAACTTAAAACTAAATCCGGTACCAGATTTTTTTTCTTTATAATTTTGGCCATTTCGGCTGCATCCTTGCGGCCTCGCTTTTTGAGGGGACGTTTATGATCAGCCAGATCATCATCTTTCCAACTCGATTTTGCATGTCGCATCAAAAGCAAAGATTTCATTCCAAGCACCTCAATATTCTTCTCATTTGTTGAAGAATTTTTCTATTGAAAATCAGTATAACATGATTCAAAATGGAAAATTAATAATTAACCAAATGTTAACCAATATCAAATACATTTTCCGGTGATAAAAATTTTCCCTGATAAACGAATAACTTGAAGCAAATACGACTACTATTAAATAATATACTCCGACATAAAAAGTCTTCCCAAAATCTAGCAACGGTCCGATTAAAGCATTCTTGTTTCATTTTTCTATCCAAAAAATAAATAAAATCAATAAGATTATAAAATAAATGTCACAATCTTGATTAATAAAAAAATTATATTGAAATATAAATCAATATAATTTATTATTTCTATTGACAATTATACGTTTTATGTTATTATTTATTTATAAATAGCAATCGATGTTAAATTTTTTTGAATTTAAGTCGGAGTAATATAAAGAAAATCAAGGATGTTTTGGTAAAGATGAAAACGGAGGCGACATGAATAAATTACCCGGCCAATGCCCAATCTGTCACAGTGACCTAGAAGTTACCCGGGTGTATTGCCCGCATTGTGACACTGCGATCGAAGGACATTTTGCTCCTTCAGCTAATCCTTTTGGTATATTAAATAAGGAACAGATGAATTTTCTGATGACCTTTATCCGCTGTGAAGGTCGTTTTAATCGTATGGAAGAAGAATTAAACTTAAGTTATCCAACGTTACGGAATCGTTTACAAGAAATTCTAAAATTATTAGGTTTTGAGTCCAAAGCAGATGATCCTCTCAAACTGACTCCCGATGAACGCCTGCGTATTCTGGATGCTCTTGCCACAGGTGAAATATCTGCAGATGAAGCTCAGGTCCAACTATCAGGTAGAAAAAATGAAGGATAGGAGGTAAATACACATGGCTACAAACGAAGAACGATTAAAAATCTTAACTATGCTACAAAATGGTGTCATCAACGCCGACCAAGCGGCAAAATTATTGGAAGCACTCGCTGGTCCAGCACCTGCCTCCAAACCTATTGATCCAATAGTTTCTAATCGTCCAGCAGGCAAACGCGAAGGGAAATATTTCCGAGTCCGCGTCACCGATACAGATACAGGCAAAACCAGAGTAAATGTCCGCCTTCCAGTAGGCCTGGTTGGAGCTGGAATAAAAATGGGTATGAAGTTCAGCCCTGAACTTGAAGGTGTTGATACAGAAACTCTACAAGGTTTCTTGGAAAGCGGCGAGATCGGACAAATTGTAGATGTATTTGATGAAGAAGATGGCGAACACGTTGAGGTATTCATCGAATAACGCATCAAATGGTCTCTCGATAGAATACAAATAACAAACACAGAAAATCCAACCCCTGTCATTGGGAAAAGTGTTCTGACGCTCTTTTCCCAATGTTTTTTGCAACTTTTTGGGTTAGATTTCGTAATTTAACTTGATAGACTGATTTGTTTGAAATAACCAGATTTTTGGAGGACCGCTTGTTTCAATTTAACCAGGACAAATCCAATTGGAAAATTCCATTTTTTATCATCTGGAGCGGCCAGGCATTTTCTCTCCTGGGCAGCAGCCTCGTCCAGTTTGCGCTAGTTTGGTGGATGACAGAGAAAACCGGGTCTGCTGCAGTACTGGCAACTGGTGCCTTTATCTCATTTCTGCCGCAGGTGATTCTGGGACCCTTTACAGGTTCATTAGTCGACCGATGGGACCGCCGGAAAATCATGATCTTTGCAGATGCAGCCATTGCTGTTGCCACGTTGTTACTGGCTATCTTATTCTGGATAGATGTCATTCAACTCTGGCATGTTTTTACATTGCTCTTTGTCCGTTCTCTGGGAGGCACCTTTCATTGGGCAACCATGCAAGCCTCTACCAGCTTGATGGTCCCCGAAAACCAACTCTCCCGTGTGGCTGGGATGAACCAGACACTGCAAGGGATCGTCACCCTGGCAGCCCCACCACTGGGTGCTTTACTAATGGCAACTTTACCAATTTATTCCATTCTGAGTATTGATATTGGTACCGCTATGTTGGCAATTACACCCCTTTTCTTTATTCTCATCCCTCAACCGCATAAGGTGGAGAAAAGTACTGTTATCTCTTTTAAAGAAATCCTGCTGGATACCAAAGTAGGTTTTCAATATGTGTACCGTTGGCGTGGCTTATTTTATGTGCTATTGATGGCTGCCGTCATAAATTTCCTTACAGCACCAATCAGTACTTATCTTCCCCTGTTGGTTACCCAGCATTTCAAAGGTGGTATCTGGCAGGTAGGCTGGACGGAAACAGCCTGGGGAGTAGGAGTTATTGCCGGCGGGATCGGGCTGAGCATTTGGGGTGGATTCAAGAAACGAATTATCACCAGTCTGACTGGTCTCTTTGGATTGGCTGCTGGGATACTGGTCATGGCAATCGCGCCACAATCTGCTTTTTGGATGGTTTTGGTTGGTATGGGTATCACTGGTATTGCCAACCCAATTGTTAACGGTCCCTTCATGGCCATTATCCAATCCAATGTAGAAGCCGATATGCAAGGCCGTGTTTTTTCGGTAACCATGAGTTTATGCGGCGCAATGATGCCGATCAGTATGATCGTTTCTGCCCCAATTGTAGAACGCTTTGGCCCACAATCCTGGTATACAGTTAGCGCTGTGGTTTGTTTTATCATGGTTTTGGCAGCCAGTTTCAATAAGGATATGCGCAATCTGGAAGAAGACCACCAAAAAAACATCTTGGAAAATACCAGTGCAATGGTTACTTCGCCAGCAGACTAAGTACTTTTCATGTGTAAAACACCCCGGCCACATCTGGCGGGGTGTTTTTTTATACAAAATCAATCACCACCACGGGCATACTAATGCTATAATCCACAGTTGCTGAAAGACTTTATCCAAAAGGAATTATTGTATGAATCCAACCAAAAAAGAGACTCCCGCCATTCAAAACTGGCTTTTTGCATTGATTTTAGTTGCTTTCCTCATCTATTCAACCATCTTTATTGTTAAAATGGTCTTTTACGTAGATGAGAAACCATATACCGCTTTATTTGATGATGCCATGATATCGATGACTTACGCCCGTAACCTGGCCGAAGGGTATGGAATGGTCTGGAATCCAGGAGGCGAACGCGTAGAAGGATTTACCAATCCACTCTGGGTGGTTTTTATGGCAGGTGTACACCTTCTACCGATTCCGGAAAATTGGACAAGCCTGCCTATTCAAATCAGTGGCGCCTTATTTTTGTTAGGAAGCCTTTTTTATTTACGAAAAATGGCATTGAATGTTTCACCAGGACAATCACGGGTGATGTTACTTACTGTATTATTAACTGCTTTTTACTATCCTTTAATCAACTGGTCTTTAATTGGTCTAGAAGTAAGCGTACTACTTTTATGGATTAACATTGTCGTCTTTTTAATGTTGCGTGTTTTGGATACGGGTAAATTTTCACGTATTATTTATATCCTCATGGGTATAGCCACACTCATCCGCATGGATGCTGCGGTCACCTATCTGACAATCTGGGGTTTATTATTTATTTTCGACAAAAATAATCGCCGCCGTCATCTCTTGGAAGGTGGTTTTTTTCTTTTGATCTTCATGGGTGGACAAACCATCCTGCGTAAACTTTATTATGGTGAATGGCTACCCAATACTTATTACTTAAAAGTGGAAGGTTGGCCATTATGGTCACGGGTACAGCGCGGATTTACAGTATTCATTGAATTCACAAAGGGTTTCTTCTGGCCGTTGATGATTCTTCCATTTACAGTTTTTATTTTCCGGCGGGACCGCAAGACACTTATTCTTGCTCTGGTTTACCTCGCTCAGGTAATTTATAGTATCTATGTTGGTGGAGATTCATGGGAACATCGCGGTGGCAGTAACCGTTTCATCTCGTTAGGAATGCCCTCTCTGTTCCTTCTCTTCAGTATGGCCTGTTTTTACTGGTACGATTGGGGAATGAAATTGGTTCGACGGTTCTTACCCAAAGGGGAAAATGTTATTCGCCCTGTCGCCATCAGTGGATTATCACTGTTCTTAATATTAAGCATCTTGATGTGGAACCGGATGATTAATAATGGTGGTCCCATTACCAATCTACAAAGCCCTACAGAAAACAATCTGCGCTTCTTCCTGCTTTTGCAGCGTTCCATTTATATGCCAGGTAGTGAACGCTATGCTATTGATGGCCTAATGATCCGTGAACTCACAGAACCAGGCGCACGAGTGGCTACCGTAGCTGCCGGCAATATCTGCTATTTTATGCATCGCGAATGTATCGATCTGTTTGGAAAAAGTGACCCGGTTATCGCACATGCCGGTATTCAGGTACCATTTGATTCACATTGGAAAGTTCTCAAACCTGGCCATGTAAAATTTAATTATGAATACTCTATTGGCCAACTCCAGCCGGATGTGGTTGTTGAACTGGCCAGCAGCACGGTTGATTTAGGGTTGCCTTTTGTAGAAAATTACACAGCCCCAAAAATCAATCGTCACACCATGTATTTCAAAAACGATTCACCATTCGTCCATTGGGATAAATTGGAAGAAATGCGTGAAGATTGAAACCGTTAAAGTTTGACATCCCGGACACGCACCAATTTACCACTTGATTCATCAATCAAATCCAAACCAATGGAACGAATTCCCTGTCCAAGCGTAATGGTTTTGACTTCCTTTTGAAATATTTCGTTATCATAATAACAGTGATCTAACTGGTAATTTGGAATAGCTGGGCTGAGATGGTGAATATGATGAAAACCAATATTTCCGCTGAACCATTGCAAAATTCTTGGTAGCTTGTAATATGAGGCACCTTGCAATGCTGATGCCACATAATTCCAGTCTTCATTATTAGCCCAATAAACATCTTCATATTGGTGCTGTAAATAAAATAACCAGATTCCCATAAACCCGCCAATCCAAACAATCGGCAATTGCACCAATAAGTAAGCTTTCCAACCGACAGTCAAACCCAATGTAACAATAATACTGGCCAGCACCAGGTTGTGCAGCCACTGAAACCGCAATTCACGTTTTCCGACAAATGGTGTTGCCATACGATTCCTGAATATAAATATCCAGATGGGGCCTAATACAAACATTACCAAGGGATGACGAAATAAGCGATAACCCAGTCGCTCCATTTTGGATTTTTCTCTATATTCGGAAACAGTCCAGGTCATCACATCACCAACACCACGCTTTTCCAGGTTACCACTAGTAGCGTGGTGAATAGCATGAGTTCGCCACCATTGCTCACTAGGTGTAAAGGTTACTACCCCCAGAAAAAAACCGACAATACGATTTACTTTATGCGAAGGGAAGAACGAATTGTGTCCACAGTCATGAAACAAAATAAAGGTCCTCATCATAAACAATGCAGCTGGAATGGATAAAAGTAATGTAACCCAGTATGGAAAACGCAAACTCCAAAACATTACCGCATAAAATAATACATAAGGTACCAGTGAATTTAACAATTGCCCAGTAGCTTTCAAAATATCTGAACGCGTATAAGGCTTTAAAATAGGTTGTAAAATTTTCATCGTAGGTAAATCACGATCTACGGTTGTCATATCTGTCTCCTATTAATTCTCTAAAAAAGAAAATTCTTATTTCTCTCCCTATAAAGGGATTATTAATAAGAATAAGGTAAGTACAGTTTTTAAAAAAGCCCCCTCGGTCATACTACAATGCATGATAGCGACAATGACTAGTTACAATTAAGATACATTTTATCCCATTAACCGCATCTGATTATTTCAATAAAACTAATATCTGAGCCAGAACAATCTTTACCACCATTGCCAGAGGGTAGACTGTGGCATAACCCAATGTGGGTAATTCATCCCCATATTGTTCATTAACAAAACCTAACACAGCCGGTTGAGTTTGCATGCCCGCCAGTAAACCAGCCAGGAAACCAAAAGGCAGCTTAAACCACTTCGTCCCCAACCATAGGACCACCAATGTCATCATCACGGTAATCAGAGTACCCCACAACAAAATGCGTACACCATCTCCATAAATGAGCGTATTCACAAAGGTATACCCGGCACGAGTCCCGATCCCAGCCAAAAAGATCACCAGACCAATCTGACGCAGGGTAAGATTTGCACCATAGGGCATATCCCATATTAACGGGCCGGTGCGTTTTAGGGCACCCAGAAGTAAAGCCGAGAGCAGCGGCCCACCAGCTACACCCAGCCGAAAGGTTACTCCGCCAGGAAAAGGAATAGGTATCGAACCGATTAAGATTCCCAGGGTAATTCCCACACCCAGAGTCATCAGATCTACTTCGCTAACAGAACGGTAGGAATCACCCAGAAACAGTGCAGCCTGTGCTAATTGGCTGGGCGAACCCACCAAGCGTAGTTGATCACCCAACGCCATCCGCGTATTACCATGTGGAACAAATTCCACATCACCACGACGGATCCGAGTAACCAATACAGCAAAACGCCGTGAAAGCTGCAACTCCATCAGGCGCTGTCCGGCAGCCCGTGGATTGGACAGAAAAACCCGACGTTTATCAAATTGGGAAAGGTCAAAATCAAGATTCTCCTTGTCTAGAACCCCCAAAGTTGGAACAACATGCTCTAATACTTCTGCTGTGCCAACCAGGTTAATCAAGTCACCAGCCTGGATTTGCGTTTCGCCGGTAACCAACTCCACCGGCTGGCTTCCACGGCGCCAGCGAGCGAAAACCAGGTCCCAATTATGCGTGCCCATTAATTGATCCACACGTGCCGGATGAGTGAGTGTCACTCTTACAGTGATCGATACCAATTTTGTTACACCAGTGCTTTGAGTTTCCGCCTGTACTCGCCAGAGCCGCTGCATAATGGAAATAGCCAAAATCATCCCCAGCACGCCCATCGGGTAGGTCAATGAATACGCCACCACTGGTTCAGCTTCGAATTGTTCCAATAAATCTACCGGAGTGATCGATTTCACCATCTCAACCACCGCAGCCAAAGCTGGTGTGTTGGTTGTTGCACCGGTAAACATACCGGCAGTAATGGTTTGTTTAAACCCTAGCCAATAATGTCCGGTGGCAGCTAACAAAGCAGCAAAGGCCAAACCAATGACAACAAGAACACTGGCGCTTAAGCCGCGCTGTCGCATACCCTCAAAGAAAACCGAACCGCTGCTCAATCCGATCGAATAGACGAAAATTATCAATCCCAGAACATAGATGATCTCAGGAATTTTAATTGCCGGATCTAAAGCACCAAAAGCCAAACCAACAAAAAGCACTGCAGCCACACCCAGGCGCACTCCCGCAATCCGTACCCGGCCAAGTGGATACCCGATCCCTGCTACTATAAAAAGTACTAACAATGGGTTATCGGCCAAGAATTTCAGCATATGCGGCTTAGTTTAGAACCAGCGTGTTATTGCCAATACAGAAAAAGCAGCCATCACCACCAGAACGCCAAACCAGACCTGAGCTTTTTTTTGTTTGTCCACCAGGCGATATCCCTGTAAATCTACTTGCATTTCCCAGAGTGGACCTGCTGTCCAGGCAAATAACAGACCGCCGATCAAGCCGCCCATATGCCCCCAATTATCGATGTATGAACCCGGTGTCAGTCCCAGAAAGAGGTTGAAACCCAGAACCAATACAATATTTGTCAAAATACTGCGTGCACGGCTGCCAAAAAAACGCCGGTTACGATAAATAAAAACACCTTCAGCCGCCAATAATCCAAAAATTGCAGTAGATGCACCCAATGAAGGATTTGCGGTGAGCACAAAGGAAGCCACATTTCCGGCAAAGGCACCCATCAGATAAAGCAGGAAAAAGCGTAAATGGCCGTATTGATATTCCAGATTGTTACCAAAAATGTACAAAGCATACATGTTAAAAACAAGATGCATGATACTACCGTGCAACAAAGCCGGAGTAAACAGGCGCCAGAGTTCTCCGTATAGGATCAATTGATTGAACTTACCTAAAAATGCAAAAGGTAGATCCAAACCCGTCAAATTCTCGGAAAGAAGTTGTAACAAATAAAAAACAACGGTGACCCCCAAAAGCACATAGGTAACAATTGGTTTTCGTGCCGGTAAATCCACCTGTACTCTGGGTGTAGGCGCTTGACTTTCCCCATTAGTTGGTTGTGGCGGTTGTTCATAATGGAATATACTCATAAAGTAATCTTTCGAGGCACGGTACGCATATGTTCCGTACTGATAATATTGACAATACTATCTACGGCTTCTTCAAGACAGTTATGCCGGTTCACGACCATATAATCAAAAATGGGCAAAAACTCTAACTCTCGTTTCACTGTTTCAAGACGTACTTTCATGCTTTGCGCCGTTTCACTATTGCGGTTATTCAAACGCGCATGCCACTCTTCCACACTGCTAGGAACCAGAAAAATTAAGACAGCATCTGGGCATAATTCACGCAATTTGGCAGCCCCCTGTACATCCACTCGCAGAATCACATCCAACCCGGATGCCATCGCCTCACGGATTTGCTGTTTGGGAATGCCCTTATAATCTTCATAAACAATCGCGTGTTCTAGCAGTTCATTAGCCGCGATCATCGTTTCAAATTCTTCTTTTGGAAGGAAGAAATAATCTCTACCGTGGACCTCACCTTCCCTAGGTGCTCGGGTGGTGGCAGTTACTACATAATGCAATGGTAGTTCACGTTGTTTCAATGCCTGTAACGTTGCATCTTTTCCCACCCCCGAAGGACCGGAAATAACCAGTAGTAATGGTTGAGAATGTATAAGATCAAAATTAATTTGTGTTTCTGACACGTGTTTCATCTTTCCGATTGTACCCAATTCTACGGCGAATCAAAAACCAAAAATCAATCTTCAGCCAGGCATTCTACCGGTCATGCACAATCTTATATAATTCTATAATTACCAAATTATAATGGATTAATCCGTATTTTCGACTCGGTAGTTAAATAAGAAGAGACTAACTCCAAAAGGAAGAATAAATAATGCCCAGTTATGAATACCGTTGTCTGGATTGTAAACGCCGCTTTGAAATATTTATGTCTTATAAAGAATATGGTGCAAAGCCAGTATTGTGTACTCATTGTCAGAGCACTAATATTATCCGTCGAATTGGACGAATCCGCATCGCCAAATCGGAAGAAAGCCGCCTGGAAAATTTTAGTGATAGTGCTGACCTGGAAGGACTGGAGGACGATCCGATTGCATTGGGCCGGATGATGCGAAAAATGTCCGGAGAATTGGGAGAAGATATGCCCCCGGAATTTAATGAAGTCGTCGACCGTCTGGAGAAGGGTCAGTCCCCTGAGGATATTGAACGTGACCTGCCCGAACTGGGTAATGAGATGGATTCCGGGGATATGGGGGGCGGTTTTGAAGATGCTATGTAAAAAACGCCTAAATATAACCATTCATTAACCATATGTTAACAATAATCAACGATTTGCCTATTGACTATATTATTTTTAGGTCTATAATATTGCCTAAGGTATAAAATATTTCTCAGATTCCTAAGAAAGAAACTATGATGTATTCCCTCTCGCTTATTGCTCTTATTATTATTGTAGTCCTCGTACTTATTGCCGAGGAACCATATGCGTTTGAGCGAGTGAGAGTGAAGTAAGCCAGAAATAGGCTGAAAAGAAAATCAAAAAACCGCCCAAACGCAGGGCGGTTTTTTTTATTCATCAGGTTATTCTTCAGGAAGCCCCTCAACAACAGAATTCAAAGTCCATCCGGTTGGTAAAAAATCCAAATCAGGCGTTTTGGGGTTGGTTTTGTGTTGTCATTTTACGAAATTATGGAGTTTTTTTATGCGATCAGATCAGATCAAAACAGGTTTCGAACGTGCTCCCCACCGGGCTTTACTGAAAGCCACCGGCATGCAGGCTCATGATATGCACAAACCTTTCATAGCCATTGTTAACTCCTATGTGGAAATCATTCCCGGTCATGTACATCTACAGGAATTTGGAAAAATTGTTAAAGAAGCCGTGCAGCTGGCTGGTGGTGTGCCTTTTGAATTCAATACTATCGGTGTCTGTGACGGCATTGCTATGGGTCACGCTGGTATGAAATATTCCTTACCATCCCGCGATCTGATCGCCGACTCGGTCGAAACCGTGATCGAAGCGCATCAGTTCGACGGGATGGTCTGTATCCCCAACTGCGACAAAATTGGTCCGGGAATGTTGATGGCAGCGATGCGCGTCAATATCCCGGCCATTTTTGTTTCCGGCGGAGCGATGGCTGCCGGACGAACCCCTGATGGCAAAAAATCCGACTTGATCACCGTCTTTGAAGGTGTAGGACGTTATAAAGCCGGCCAAATCAACGAAGACGAACTGGCTGTTTTGGAAAAACACTCCTGCCCTTCTTGCGGTTCTTGCTCGGGCATGTTTACGGCCAACAGCATGAACTGTCTGATGGAAGCACTGGGAATGGCGCTACCTTTCAATGGTACTGCCCTGGCCAAATCTGTGGAACGGGAAGAACTGGCTCGCACAGCCGCTCAGAAAATCATGGAGCTGGTAACCCACCAAATCACCCCACGTCAGATTGTCAATCAGGAAGCATTGGACGATGCCTTCGCACTGGATATGGCGATGGGCGGTTCGACCAACACCGTTCTGCATGCTCTGGCAATAGCAAATGAAGCCGGCGTGAATTACCCGCTGGAACGGATCAATCAGGTAGCTGACCGCATACCACACCTGGCCAAAATCTCTCCTTCCGGCGTCTGGCATATTGAGGACGTCCATCGTGCGGGTGGTGTACCGGCAATTTTAAATGAGGTTCAGCGGGCAACCGGTGCGCTGCATTTGAATCGTCCCACAGTCAGTGGCATCAGTTTTGGCGAGACCTTTCAGAATGCCGAAATCATGGATGATGCGGTTATCCACCGCGCCGAAAACGCCCACTCCCCCAAAGGTGGTCTGGCGATTTTATTTGGCAACCTGGCACCCAATGGCGCCGTGATCAAAAGCGCTGGTGTGGTGCCTGGTATGTGGCAATTCAGCGGTCCAGCCCGCATCTATGAATCACAAGAAAGTGCTTATGAAGGAATCCTGAACGGCGATGTAAAAATTGGTGAGGTCGTCGTTATCCGTTACGAAGGTCCGCGCGGCGGCCCGGGAATGCAAGAAATGCTCAGCCCAACCAGCGCCATCATGGGAATGGGGTTGGGTGAAAAGGTAGCCCTGATCACCGATGGTCGTTTCTCCGGTGGTACCCGCGGCGCCTGCATTGGTCATGTTTCTCCCGAAGCCGCCGCAAAAGGACCCATTGCCGCCATCCAACCCGGCGATATTGTTGAAATCGACCTTTTTCAACGCACTTTAAATGTTCGCATCTCTACCGAAGAACTCCAGGCACGCCTGGACGCACTGCCACCCTTCAAAAGCCAGATAACCAGCAAATGGCTGCGACGTTATGCTCATTTCGTTACCAGCGCAGATACCGGCGCTGTATTAATGTCCTGATTGTATTCATTTTCTTAAATATAAAGGAAGGAAACTGCTATGAAATATACTGGAGCACAAATCGTTTGGGAAACACTCGTCCGGGAAGGTGTAAAAGTTGTCTTTGGTTATCCCGGCGGCGCTAATTTACCCATTTATGATGCCCTGTTAGAATTTCCGATTGACCATGTATTGGTAAGACACGAACAATGTGCAGCCCATGCAGCCGATGGATATGCCCGCGCTTCCGGCGAAGTGGGCGTTTGTATGGCCACCTCCGGACCGGGCGCCACCAACCTGGTGACTGGCATTGCCACCGCGATGATGGATTCTACACCCATGGTATGTATTACCGGACAGGTCAACGGAACCCTGATCGGTTCGGATGCCTTTCAGGAAGTGGATGTAACCGGAATTACCCTGCCGATTACCAAACACAACTACCTGATCAACAATATTGATGATCTGGCTGATGCACTGAGGGAGGCCTTTTTCATCGCCCGTTCAGGACGCCCCGGACCAGTCTTGGTGGATATCACCAAAGATGTTCAGAATGCCAGCATAGAATGGGAATATGACGACAGCCCCATTCAAATGCCAGGCTATCGCCCTAACCTGAAACCATCCAATGCTGATATAGAAACAGCTCTGCAAATGATTAAGAACGCCGAACGTCCTGTCATCCTCGCCGGACACGGTGTGCTCAAATCCGGCGCTATGCGCCAGGTGCGGGAATATGCAGAACGGACCAATACCCCGGTCAGCATGACCCTGCTTGGTTTGGGCGGTTTTCCAGCAGATCACCGCCTGAATCTGGGCATGATGGGTATGCACGGAGAAGCCCTGGCCAATAATTGTATCCAGGAAGCCGACCTGTTATTGGCTTTTGGAATGCGCTTCGACGACCGTGTCACCGGCACCTTGAGCACTTACGCCAAAAATGCCAAGAAAATTCACTTTGATGTTGATTCTACCGAAATCAACAAGGTTGTTCCGGTAGATCTGGCACTCATAGGTGACCTGGGTCAGTCACTGGACCAACTCTTACCGCACATACAAACCCAGGATCATACCGAATGGATGCAATACGTTGCCGAACAGCGTGAAATCAATGAAGTCCACAACATATTACAAACACCTGACAATGGCACATTGTATGCGGCACATGTCATCGATGATATTCTGACTTTTACCGAAGGCAAGGCCATAATCGTAACCGATGTAGGGCAAAACCAGATGTGGGCTGCCCAATATTACAAACACAATTTTCCATATCACATGATCACCTCTGGTGGATTGGGTACAATGGGTTTTGGACTTCCGGCTGCCATGGGGGTTAAAAAAGCGCGGCCGGAGGCCGAAGTCTGGGTGATCGCCGGCGACGGCGGTTTCCAGATGACCCAGATGGAACTGGCCACTATTGCTCAAGAAGGCTTAAAAATCAATATCGCCATTCTCAATAACGGATACCTGGGCATGGTTCGCCAATGGCAGCAGTTCTTCTATGGCAACCGTTACGCTGAAACCCCCATCTCCAGCCCGGATTTTGTCATGATTGCTCAGGCTCATGGTCTCAGCGGACAACGTGCTACAAACCGCGCGGAAGCCCGTGATGCTATCCAATTTGCCCGACAAAACCCAGGTACCGTACTCGTCGATTTCCGCATTGAACAGGAAGACTGTGTCTATCCAATGGTGCCAACCGGTGCCGCCCTGAACAATATGATCCGCCGCCCACTACAATCCAAGGCTTAATTAAAAGGAGTAATCATGCAACACACATTAGTAGCTTTAGTCGAAGATAAACCGGGCGTGCTCAATCGGGTAGCTTCCCTGTTCCGCCGGCGTGCCTATAACATCGAATCGCTCACGGTGGGGCATACCGAACAACCAGGTATATCCCGCATGACAATTGTGGTGGATAACGACCAAACCAATATCGCTCATGTTGTTTCAAACCTCTACAAACTGGTCAACACTATCCAGGTAACCGACCTGGGTGAAACGCCTACCGTGGAACGCGACCTGGCCATGATCAAAGTCTGTGCCGATAATAATAACCGTACCTCCATCATGCAATTGGTGGATGTCTTCCGGGCGAGGATCGTAGATGTAGCCAACGATTCATTAATTGTTGAAATCACCGGTGTGGAAGAAAAAATTAACAGTTTTGTAGATGTATTGAAACCATTTGGCATATTGGAAATGGTTCGCACCGGTATAGTAGCAATGGCACGTGGAAATAATAGCCCCATGAATTACCACGCTAATGGCAATGGTAACGGTTATAAAGCCAATTAATCAAACAAAGGACCCTGAAGATGTGAAACCTTCGGGGTCTTAATTCAACAGACATCATAGACTCACAATACAAATAGGAGAACAAATCTAATGGCAAAAATGACTTTTGGTGGTGTAGAAGAAAATGTAGTAACCCGAGATGAATTTTCAATGGAAAAAGCACGTGCTGTGCTTTCCAATGAGGTCATCGCCGTACTCGGTTACGGGGTTCAAGCCCCAGCCCAGGCTTTCAACCTGCGCGACAATGGATTTAACGTAATTATCGGTCTGGACCCTACCCGCAAACAGTGGCAAAAAGCGCTGAAAGACGGTTGGGTACCAGGGAAAAACCTGTTTACCTTTGAAGAAGCCACTCAACGTTCCACCGTACAGCAATTCCTTGTATCGGATGCAGGACAGGTGCCGGTATGGCCAAAAATCAAACCACATCTCAAAAAAGGTGACGCACTGTATTTCTCGCATGGTTTTGGGATTGTGTATGCCGACCAAACCGGTATAGTCGCCCCTGAGTATGTCGATGTTGTTTTGGTGGCCCCAAAAGGTTCCGGCACCAGTGTGCGCGCCAATTTCCTGGCCGGCACAGGCATCAACAGCAGCTACGCGGTTTACCAGGATTATACAGGGCGAGCCGAAGAACGTACCCTGGCCCTAGGTATTGCCATTGGCTCCGGTTATCTCTTCCCTACCACATTTGAGAATGAAGTAACCTCTGATCTGACCGGCGAACGCGGCATTCTGATGGGCGCTCTGGCTGGTGTGATGGAAGCACAATATGACACCCTACGCGCACACGGTCACTCCCCCAGTGAAGCCTTCAACGAAACCGTAGAAGAACTGACCCAAAGCCTGATCCGACTGGTAGCGAAAAACGGCATGGACTGGATGTTTGCCAACTGCTCCACCACTGCCCAACGTGGTGCTTTGGATTGGGCGCCGCGCTTTAAAGAAGCCGTAACCCCCGTATTCAAAGATCTGTATCAGAGCGTAGCCAGCGGCGAAGAAGCGCGGATCACGCTGGAAGCCAATTCCAAGCCGGATTACCGTGAAAACCTGACCGAAGAGCTGCGGGTCATGCGTGAATCTGAAATGTGGCAGGCCGGCGCGGCAGTACGTTCCTTACGCCCTGAAAACTGGCAGCGAGACAGTTTACCCAGTGGTGTAGATGCCCGTTACGTATTTGAAACCGGAAAATAAATACCGTTTGGGTACATCAAACTCAGTAGATTGGGTTGACTTATCACCCAGAGTACAGGATGAAGATCCCCAGGCAATGATTGGAACAGACTATGAACAATATCGTAAAAATCTTTGATACAACCTTACGCGACGGCGAACAATCCCCCGGCGCAACCATGACCTCAGCAGAAAAGCTCGAGTTAGCCCGTAACCTGTCGCGGCTGGGTGTGGATGTGATTGAAGCCGGTTTTCCGGCGGCCTCACCGGATGACCTGGAAGCGGTCAAACGCATCGCGCAGGAAGTTGGCAACTATGAGGTCAACGGCCACACTCCGGTGATCTGCGGGCTGGCGCGTACATCCAAAAAAGATATTGACGCTGCCTGGGAAGGTGTGCAATTGGCTGCACGTCCACGTATACATACCTTTATTGCCACCTCGGATATCCACATGCAATACAAATTAAAAATGTCTCGCGATGAAGTAATGCAAAAAACATACGAGATGGTCAGTTATGCACACTCCTTGTGCGAAGATATCGAATTCAGCCCGGAAGACGCCGGCCGCAGTGAACCCGAATTCCTTTACCAGGTTCTTGGTGAAGCTATCCGTGCCGGTGCTACAACCTTAAATATTCCGGATACTGTTGGGTACACCACCCCGGAAGAGTTCGGAGCTTTGATCCGCGGTATCATCACCCATACTCCGGGTGTGGAAAACTGCACCGTTTCGGTTCACTGCCATGATGACTTGGGTCTGGCGACTGCCAATACCTTAGCCGGCATCCTGGCAGGCGCGCGCCAGGCAGAGGTAACCATCAATGGCATCGGTGAACGCGCCGGGAATACTTCCCTTGAAGAAGTTGTCATGGCGCTCAACACACGTCACCCGATCTTTGGCCTGGAAACTCACATCGACACTACTCAGATCATGCGCCTGAGCCGCATGGTGAGCAATTACACCGGCATCGTCGTCCAACCCAATAAAGCCATAGTCGGTGCTAATGCCTTTGCCCATGAAGCTGGTATCCACCAGGATGGTCTGCTTAAACACCAGCAAACTTACGAGATCATGCGCCCTGAAAGCGTTGGTCTTAACCAGAGCCAGATGGTATTGGGCAAACACTCCGGCCGGCACGCCTTTAAAAACCGTATGCTGGAATTAGGCTACAACCTGACCGAGGAAGAAAGCGAACAACTTTTTAATCGCTTTAAAAACCTGGCGGATAAAAAGAAAACCATCACCAATGCCGACCTGGAAGCCCTGGTTTCGGACGAACTTTACCAGCCGCGTGAAATCTTTGCCATAGACGGTTTGCAGGTTGCCTGCGGCACAATGGGCATGCCCACCGCTACCGTACGGCTGCGCGGGCCTCAGGGAGAGATCTTCACCAAGGCAGCGATTGGTACCGGACCGGTGGATGCCGCTTACAAAGCCATCGATGCCATCACCCAATCACCAAACCAACTGCTGGAGTTCACCGTTCACGCTATTACGGAAGGGATCGATGCCCTCGGTGAAGTGACAGTTCGCATCGAGCAAATCGATTCTTCCCATACCAAAACTACGCAAACCGAACGTGAAATGCGCCGGACATTCGGCGGATACGGCGCCGACACCGATATCATCGTCGCCAGTGCCAAAGCGTACCTGGCAGCCGTTAACAAAATGCTGGTAGCCAACGAAGCTCTTCAGGCTGCTGCCAATACTCACCAACAAACCGCGCCACAAAGCGCATAAACAAGAAAGGATTAATTTCATGAATACCCAACAAAACCAGAACCAACTATTTGTCCGTGAACCGGAAAAATTCCCAAAACCGCGCACCATGCCGGAAGGCTGGCGTTTCGGCAGCGACGAAAGTGAATCCCCTTCCAAAAACAAAACATCCACGGGTAGTACTGAAGCTGCCAGCAATGACCACCCGCAATTCCCTCGCTCCCCGGAAGCTTTCCCCGGTACCGATATTTACCCAAAAAGCTGGGATCTGACCGACGCCTAAACAGAACAACTATCATTTCATCGAAAGGAAAACGCTATCCTCGTGAAACATACGCAACCTCGTACACTATTTGAAAAAATATGGGATAACCACGTTGTTATCCAGGAACCGAACGCCCCAGCCGTCCTGTATATTGACCGGCACCTGGTGCATGAAGTCACCTCTCCGCAGGCTTTCTCTGAACTGCGCAGCCGCGGATTGAAAGTGCGCCGCCCGGAAAAGACCACCGCCACGGTAGATCACTCCATTCCAACGCTGAGCGGGGGCGATACCCGTTTGAGTTTTGCCGACGATCTTTGCCGGCGCCAGATTCACCAACTGGAGCAGAACTGCTCCGATTTCGGCATTACCTGTTACGGACACACCAACGGCGACCAGGGTATTGTGCATGTTATCGGTCCGGAACAGGGCCTCACACTGCCTGGCAGTACCATCGTCTGTGGTGACAGCCATACCTCCACCCACGGCGCGTTTGGCGCACTGGCTTTTGGCATTGGTACGAGTGAAGTGGCGCATGTACTGGCCACCCAATGCCTCTTACAGCGCAAGCCCAAAACCATGCAGGTAAATGTAGACGGCCAGTTAAGTAAAGGCGTGAGCGCCAAGGATATCATCCTGGCGGTGATTGCACAGATTGGCATTGGCGGCGCTACCGGGCATGTGATCGAGTACACCGGGTCTGCCATCCGCGCACTGAACATGGAAGAACGCATGACTGTCTGCAATATGTCCATCGAATGCGGTGCACGGGCCGGACTGATTGCCCCGGACCAGACCACTCTGAATTATCTGAAGGACCGCCCACAAGCTCCCAAAGGCAGCGCCTGGAAAAAAAGCACAGAAAAATGGCTGGCTCTGGTCAGCGACCCGGGTGCAACATACGATAAATCCATCCAACTGGACGCCAATTCCCTGCAACCAATGATCACCTTCGGGACCAATCCTGGGATGGGGGTTGCGATCAACAGCGTTGTTCCGGACCCGATGGCTCTCTCTAACCCGGTGGAACAGGCTGCCTTAACCAAAGCGCTCACCTATATGGGATTAAGCGCTGGTCAGGCGTTGAGTGGGCAGCATGTGGATGTGGTGTTTATTGGTTCGTGTACCAACGGACGCATCACCGATCTGCGGGCAGCCGCCGGCGTATTTAAGGATCACCAAGTAGCGCCAAATGTGCGTGTGCTGGTGGTTCCCGGCTCACACCAGGTTAAACAGCAGGCCGAAGCCGAAGGACTGGATCAGATCTTTATGGATGCCGGCGCTGAATGGCGCGAACCCGGCTGCAGCATGTGCATTGCCATGAACGGCGACCAGATCAAACCCGGTCAATATGCCGTCAGTACGAGTAATCGCAACTTTGAGGGACGTCAGGGCAAAGGCGGGCGCACCCTTTTGGCCAGCCCACTAACCGCCGCCGCTGCCGCGATCAGCGGTAAGGTTGTTGACCCACGCACTTTGTTTAGCGCATAGGAGGAAACCATGTCCGATTTTACTACGCTCACTTCCCATATCGTGCCTGTGCTGGTCAACGATATTGACACCGATCAGATCATCCCGGCACGCTTCCTCAAAGGAATCGACAAGCAAGGCCTGGGAAATAACCTGTTCTACGACTGGCGCTATTTACCGGACGGCAGCCCTAACCCGGACTTCATCCTGAACCAGGCTGCCTACCGCGATGCGAAGATATTACTGGCCGGTGACAATTTTGGCTGCGGCTCTTCCCGTGAACACGCTCCCTGGGCGTTAACTGATTTTGGTTTACGTGCCATTATTTCCACTTCTTTTGCTGACATTTTTTATAATAACGCACTCAAGAATGGTTTACTACCAGTTGCGATCCCCCAGGAGAGCCACTCCCGGCTGGTGACCGCCCTGCAGCAAGACCCCTTCGCCCAGGCCAGTATTGACCTGGCCAGCCAGCAGGTGAACCTGCCTGGTGGTGAAGCCGTAACCTTCCCGATCGATTCCTTCTCCAAACACTGCCTGCTGCAGGGTGTGGACGAAATGGGATATCTTTTGTCATTCCTTCCCCAGGTTGAAGCTTTTGAACACGCGCAGGCGTGATTAAAAGCTTCAACCGCTACTTCTCATGAAACGAGGCAGCCATGCTAGAAATATACGACACCACCTTACGTGACGGAACACAACGCAAAGGAATTTCCTTATCCTGCCAGGATAAGATACGGATCGCTCAACGATTGGACCAGTTTGGTGTTCATTATATTGAAGGCGGCTGGCCGGGTTCTAACCCGAAGGATATTGAGTTTTTTGAACGCGCCCGGGAGATGGATTGGCAGCATGCCGTGATAACGGCCTTTGGTTCCACGTGCCGCCCTACTGTAAACCCGGAAGATGACGTCAATATCCAGGCCCTCATCAACTCAGGCACACAGGTCTGCACCATCTTTGGAAAAACCTGGAACCTGCACGTTACAGATGTATTGCGCTGCTCTCTGGAAGAAAACCTGCGGATCATCGAACAATCCTGCGCTTACCTGATCAGCCAGGGACGCCGGGTGATCTACGATGCCGAACATTTCTTTGACGGCTATAAAGCCGACCCCGGCTATGCGCTGGAAACACTCCAGGCTGCCAAACGCGGCGGCGCTGAAATTCTGGTGATGTGCGATACAAACGGCGGCACCATGCCCTGGGACGTTGACCAAATTATCCGGACGCTGGCCCCAAAAATCGATTACCCGCTGGGTATTCACGCGCATAATGACAGCGAATTTGGCGTGGCCAACAGCATCGCCGCCTTCCGAACCGGGAATGTATTCCAGATTCAGGGTACGATGAACGGCTTTGGCGAACGCTGCGGCAACGCCAACCTGTGTTCCGTTCTGCCAGTTCTGGAACTGAAACTGAACCAGAAATGCCTTCCTGAAGGACATTTAGAGCAGCTTTCCGCGTTGGCTCACTTCATCTCCGAGACTGCCAACCTGGCCCCGGATGAACACCTGCCATACGTCGGTAAGGCTGCCTTTGCGCATAAGGGCGGGGTACACGTGGCGGCGATGCGACGCAATGAACATTCCTACCAGCATATCGACCCCACGCTGGTGGGCAACCAGATGTATGTGATCGTCTCGGAGCTTTCCGGGCGGGGCAACCTGCTGAGCAAGGCTGAAGAATACAACCTGGGAGAAAATTCCAGCGTTGAGGTCAGCAACGTACTAGAAGAAATCAAGTCTCTGGAATCCCAGGGATATTCCTTTGAAGGGGCTGAAGCCTCAGTGGCACTCAAACTGAAACGTCAACAAACGGGATATCAGGCGCCCTTCGAGCTGATCGATTTCAGCGTTAATGTTGAACACCGCCAGAAACGGGGTATCTTTGCTGAGGCCACGGTTAAGGTAAAGGTGGATGGGGAAGTGATGCATACGGTTGCCGAAGGGGATGGCCCGGTGAACGCACTGGACAACGCCCTGCGTAAGGCTCTGGCCGGGCATTACCCGCAAATCGCAAAGTTCCATCTGGCCGACTATAAAGTGCGTATTCTGGATGGCACCAACGGCACACGCGCCACCACGCGGGTATTGATTGACACCAAGAACGGCACCAAAAACTGGTCCACCGTAGGCGCCAGCGCAAACATCATTGAAGCCAGTTGGTACGCCCTGTCCGACTCGGTAGAGTACGGCTTATTACAATTGAAGTAAAAAATTACCCACAGAGGCACAATCTCAGGTGTGGGTTAAATCCCCTTTTTTAGGAGCATTCATGCAAGCAAATATCGTTTTACTCCCCGGTGACGGCATCGGGCCAGAAGTAACCCGAGCCGCCGTGGCTGTGCTGGACTTTGTCGCCAAAAAGTACGAGCATCAATTTGATTACAGTGAGCAGCGCATAGGCGGCTGCGCGATTGACGCGGAAGGCACCGCGCTGGGTGAAGCCACACTGCAGGCGTGCCAGTCGGCGGATGCGGTGCTGTTGGGCGCTGTCGGCGGACCGAAATGGGACGACCCGAATGCCGCGGTACGCCCTGAACAGGGTTTGCTGGCGCTACGCAAAGGCATGGGTGTCTTTGCCAACCTGCGTCCAGTGCGCCTGCACCCTGACCTGGCGGCTGCTTCACCACTCAAGCCCGAGCTGCTGGCTGGCGTGGATATCATCGTCGTGCGCGAACTGACCGGCGGGCTGTATTTTGGGGAACCGAAAGGGCAGGACGTGCAAAATGGGGTGCGCCGCGGATATGACACCTTAATGTATCATGATTACGAGGTAGAACGGATTGTTGACCTGGCTTTTCGACTGGCCCAGGGACGCCGGAAAAAGGTAACCTCGGTGGACAAGGCCAATGTACTGGCATCCTCGCGCCTGTGGCGCAAGGTGACCATGGAAGTAGCGACACGCTACCCGGACGTAGCCCTGGAACACATGCTGGTGGACACGGCGGCGATGAAACTGGTTACCGGCCCGGCGGTGTTGGATGTGGTGGTGACCGAGAACATGTTTGGCGACATCCTGACTGACGAAGCCTCGGTGCTGGCCGGCTCGATGGGACTGCTGCCCTCCGCTTCTCTAGGCGCGGGGAAAAATGGACTCTACGAGCCAATTCACGGCTCCGCGCCGGATATCGCCGGCAAAGGGATTGCCAATCCGGTGGGCACCATCCTCAGCGCTGCGATGCTGCTGCGGTACTCGCTCGGCCTGGAAACAGAAGCTGCTGCCATCGAAAAGGCCGTTTACGAAGCACTTTCTGACGGATGCCGCACGCGCGACCTGGGCGGTGAGCTTTCCACTACGCAAATGACCGAAGAAATCATCAAAAAACTATAAAGCTTGCAGCCGCTTAGCGAAGGCAATGCTTTGTTTACCATCTTTCCAAAATTTTCGGAGGTACCATGGGTATAGAATCTCAATTTATCTGGATGAATGGGCAGATGCTGCCCTACGAAAAAGCAACTGTCCATTTTTTGAATATGACGTTGCATTACGGTGTAGGCGCTTTTGAAGGCATCCGCTGTTACGACACACCGCGAGGACCGGCGGTTTTCCGGCTGAGTGAACACATGCAGCGCCTGATCGATTCCACCAAAGTAATCGGTTTTAATGAGTTCCCTTACACTGTGGAGGAACTCAGCCAGGCTGTGCGGGATGTGGTTAAGGCAAATGGTCTGAAAGAATGTTATATCCGCCCGCTGGTTTACCTGAATTCCCCCGGGTTGGGATTGAACCTGGCCGGATCAAGCGTTCAGGTGGGGATCGCTGCCTGGGAATGGGGTAATTTTCTAGGGGAAGACGCGCTCGAGAAAGGCATCCGCGCCAATATTGCTTCTTTCACACGGCACCATCCGAATGTGAGCATGACCAAGGCCAAGATCACCGGCAACTATGCCAACTCCATGCTGGCCAAGACCGAGTCGGTGCGGTTGGGTTTTGAAGAAGCGATCATGCTGGACCCACAAGGGTTTATTGCCGAATGTACGGGCGAAAATATTTTCCTGGTGCGCGGCGGCAAATTGTATACGACGCCGACCGCGACGATCCTGGAAGGGATTACACGCACCAGCCTGCTGACGATCGCGGCAGACCTGGGTTACACGGTGATCGAGCAGCCGATCTCGCGGGATCAGTTGTATATTGCGGACGAGGTGTTTGTGTGCGGGTCCGCGGCTGAAGTGATTGCTATCCGCGAGGTGGATTTCCGCAGGATTGGCAGCGGGGTATGCGGCCCGGTGACGCGAGTGTTGCAGAAGGGGTACCACGCGGCGATCCATGGGGAGGATGAACGGTATGGGGGCTGGTTGGATTTGGTGGGGTGAGGGGGCGAGGGATGAGTACAGAGTACAGAGTAATGAGTACAGAGTAATGAGTACAGAGTAATGAGTACAGAGTAATGAGTATGGGATGTAGGGAATAGGTTTGGGAAGAACAGGTTCCGGGTGGGTCTGGGGTTGGGGGGCGAGGCATCGGGTTTTGAACGGGCAGAGAAAATTCTTCCTGCCTCGCCCGTACATAGGCCAGGCAAAATGGGTTGTGACAGACCCACCCTTGTCTATGGGCGACGCATGCGTCGCACCCTACGGATTCGGGGTTAGCGACGGGGTATTCGTTTTATTCGTCTATCGTGCAAAAAAATCCAATCGGAACGAATGTGTTTTCCGGAAAAACCGGTATGGGTGGGGGTGTCTTCGGTGGATATGGCAACTGTGGTTGTTTGTGGCGGGTATTCGTTTTGGAACGAATGGGATCGAATGGTAGAGCGGGAATTGGGAATTGGGAATTGGGAATTGGGAGACGGTTATGCGGTTGTTAAGGTGCCAGACAGTTTGTTACATGGTTATTGTAGAACAATTATTCTAATTTGTCAAGAGTTTTTTGAAAATTGCTTGGTTGAGAAAACGCGAGTTTTTGGAGTAAATTCGTACAACTTAACAAAAATGTAAAGTAATTATTGGTATTCTATGTGACGTTTGGCATTGACCAGGACTTTGTGTGAGACTATACTGGTTTTTACTTAGTCAATCTGTATGTGATTGATTGGCGGGATGTTATTAAAACTGAATAGTTTCTTGAGAATATGATCCTGGAGGGACCATGCGCACGGCGTTAAAGACTTCATTGTACCGAGTGTTTTGTGTGTTAACCATAGCTGTTTTGTTTACAGGAAATTTGTTTTCCAGTTTAAGTACTGTCAATGCGGAAGCTGATCAAATAGAAAGTAAATATTTTGGGACGAAAAATATTAAACTATCCGGTAAAAATAATTATAAAGAATATATTGACAAATCATATCAAAAACCCAGATCTCTAGTAAATAGTGATCTATTAACTGATGAAGGTAGTCCATCAATTTCAGAACAATCTCCACATTATTATGTTCGGAGATGGCCCAGCACAAAAGTTGTTGGTGAATATGAATTTGGATGGGTAGTAGGGGATGAAAATGGAATTCAAGGGAGGAATAATGAGGTTAAACGCTATTTTCCCATGGATAATATTTGTGACACACCTGATGGCTGCCCCAAAGGTGCTTTTGTGGCAGTAAAAGGGGAACATCTGGATGGCGGAAGTTATTGTAGATTGGGTTTTCGATTGTTTTATCAAGTTGCAGGTTTATATCCTACCGAAATAGAACTACTTTTCTTGGATGGACCCGACCAATACTATACTAAATGGGGAAGTGTTTGTTTTTTTTCTCAATATGGTAGTGATTGTGAGAATTATTGGCCATATCTTTTTGAAGATATCGGACAATTACCCCCTATCAAATATGCAAATTTTAATTGGAAAAGGCCATTGGATCCAACATTACCAATGTATGAGGAATTTCAAATATATACAGGAAACAATGGGGCAAATTGTGCCCTAAGACAATTTGAAGTATATTTTATTTATTACGGCACCCATGAACCAAATCCAACAGTCAAATCTCAGTCAATACGCGACAGCGGCTGTGACGAATGCGAAGATTCGGATATCCGAGCGACACAGGGATATGCAGGCGGGCCGATTAATACGCTGACCGGTGTTATGGATTACAACACAGAAGATCTGGCAATAGCGACTGCTGCCGGACCGATTTCATTGACGCGCTGGTATTCAAACGCCGCTGTGGATGTCTTTACGGCTCCCCTGGGCAACGGATGGGTGCACAGTCTGGATAATCATCTGACATTTCCCACTTACGCTGAAGACAAAAGAATCCTGGTGAAATTAAACTCATCCAATGAATATGGCTTCCGAATTAATGCTGATGGCAGCTATACGTCCTTACCTGGTTTTTTTGGCACATTAACAAAAGACGGTGATAATTACTTATTAGAAAAACGAGATCATTCAATATATACTTTTGATGCCTCCGGAAAATTAATTTCTTTAACAAATGCATTGAATCAGGAAATTACCTATTCCTATAATTCTGCATCAGGTCTTTTGGAGAGAGTTACGGATACAATCAGCAGCCGGTATATTGAACTGAACTATAATCCGGATGGAACTTTATCAATCGCGCGTGATCACGCTAACCGAGAGGTTTCTTACACTTATGATTCCGTCAGCGGTGATCTGACGGGCTTCACGGATGTGTTGGGGAATACCTGGGAATATGAATATGACGCGACTTTAGCACATTATCTGGCCATAGTGCGGGACCCACAAGGGCATATTGTTGAACAAACCATTTATGATCCTACTTCCAAAAAAGCTATACAACAGATCAACGGAGAAGGAAAAACAATTGTTGAACTGGATTACACCGACCCGCAAAACACAGTCATCAAAGATGGGTTAGGCAATGAAACAGTTCACAGTTATGACGGCTCGAACATGCTGGTTTCCGAAACAAATCCTTTAAATGAGGTAGAAACCAAAAAATATGATTTTACCTATCGTCCTACCAACCTGACAGACAAGAGTGAAAATCCAACCACTTTAGCGTGGAGTCCAGATGGCAAACAGTTAACAGGAATAACAGATGCATTAGAGCAAACCACTGATCTGGAATATGATTCCGCAGGGAATGTAAATCTTATTCGAGATGCACAAGGCCATGAAACCCAATTTGTTTATGAAGGCAGCCTGCTTACCTCAACAACTGATGAATTGGATAACACCACCACTTTCACCTACACTACCGCAGCCGACACGGGGCAGCCGGTGGGTTTGCTGAAGACGAGCACGGATGCATTGGGGCACGCGACTCATTACGCGTACGATGCTCTCGGGCAGTTAACCAGTGTTAAAAACCATCTTGACCAGGAAACCGCTTACCAGTACGATGCACTCGGGCGGATGATGGTACAGACCAGCGCGGATGGCCGCAGTGACTGGAGCTGTTATGATGCGCTGGGGCGGGTGACCCGTTCGGTGACGAATGCCAGCGGGGACGGCCTGACGCCGCAGAGCGACCCATGCGACAGGGAGAATTATGTTCCCAGCAGCGACACTGCCTTTGACCGGATCAGCGAGCGCATGTATGATTCCGCGGGGAACCTGATTGCCACGGTGGATGTTGCCGAAGGTTGTGTGATTACAGAAACCACGGATGCCAACGGCGATCCGCTGATTAGCGCAAGTGCGGAATGCCGGGTGAACCGTACGTATTATGACGCGGCCAACCGCCCGATTGCCAGTTTGCGCAACCTGAAAGGCCTGGCGATAACCTCCACCGATTTTGGGGCTGCAACTCCACAAAATGAAACTGAGAATCTGCTGACCTTGATGATGTACGATGACGCCGGCAACCAGATTGCCGTGATTGGAGTGGACGGGAAGGTGACGCGCACCTATTACGATGCATTGGGGCGCCCTGAGTATACTGTTCAGAATTTGACCAGCCAGGACTTCAACGTAAACACCCCGCCCGCTACACACGGCAAGGATACTGACGTTACCAGCCAGAATATCTACGACAAACGCGGCAACCTGATCGCCGCTGTGGACCTGGTTGCCGGCTGCAGCATCAGCAAAACGGATGACGGCAGCGGCGGAATTGAGGTAACCGCTACGGAAGCCTGCCGGGTGAACCGCACTTATTATGACGCCTTGAACCGGGTAATTGCCACAGTACAGAACCTGAGCGGGCAAGCAATCTCGAATGAAGCTATTCCAACACGGGATTTAAACAACACGGACAACAACCTGCGCAGCGACAATGTCTATGATGCTGTGGGCAACCTGATTGCCACGATTGACCCGGCCGGACGGGTGACGCGCAGCTATTACGACGACCTCTACCGGGTTAAGAGCGTAGTGGAGAATCTGAGCTATCCCGATTACACAAGCGAAACCATTCCGGCGCGCAGTGAAGGCGATGCCGATAGCAACCTGCGCACGGACAACGAATATGACGAAGCGGGCAACCTGATTGCCAGCATCGACCCGCTGGGCGTTATCTCGCGCACCTGGTATGACGAGCTGAACCAGCCTACCCAGAGCGTGACCAACCTGGTTGACCCGGCCAACCCGACCGCCGGGTGGGATACGCTGAAGATTTTAACCAGCGCCCCGGCTTATGACGCCAATCACCCGGACTGGAACGTTCCCTCCGCTACCCCGCTGTATGACGCATACGGCCAGACGGTGGGATCGATGGACCCGCTGGGCGCTATCTCACGCACCTGGTATGATGCGCTGAACCGGCCAGTGGTGAGCGTCAGCAACCTGGCAGACCCGAATAATTCCGCTGCCAGTTGGACTGATTTGAGAGAACTGAGCGCCCCGCCGGCCTATGACGAAGAGAACACGGATCAGAACGTGCCCGGCAGCCAAAGTGTCTACGATGACGAAGGACGCCAGATCGCCAGCATCAACCCGCTGGGCGTGATTACCCGCACCTACTATGATGAGTTGGGACGGGCCTGGCTGAGCGTGCAGAACCTGAGCGGACAGACCCCCCAAGTTGATACCCCGCCGACCTTTGACCCATTGAACCCGCTGGTCAACATCCGTACGGAAACGATCTACAATGCCACCGGCTTGGCTATCGCCAGCAAAGATACCTACGGGCGCATCAACCGCACCTACTTTGACGGACTGAATCGCCCGGTGATGCAGGTACAAAACCTGGTTGGGGATATCCGGGATGAGACCCCTCCAACGTATGAAGCGCTATACCCGCAAGAAAATATCCGCAGCGAAACGATTTATGACAGCTACGGGCAGGTGATCGCGACGATTGCGCCGGACGGCACCATTCAACGCAATTACTATGACAAACTGGGGCGGGTGACTGCCGCGGTGGCTAACCTGCAGGGCGACCCCGAACTGATCTCCAACCCGCCAGCGTATGACCCAAATGACGCAGCGCACATCGACCAGAATGTGCCAACCTTTATGGCATACGACATCTCGGGCAACCTGGTGACACAGACGGACGCCAAAGGGATTGTGACACGATTTGAATACGATGAGATGAATCGTCTGACCGCGGTGATTGAAAATTACGCAGATGGCCTCGCAGGCGACCATAAGACCAATGTACGCACGGAATACAGCTACGACGCCAACGGGAAGCGGTTGACGATCCGCGACGGCAACGCGACTTTAAACGGCACGCAGAATGTGACCAGTTTTACGTACGACGCACTGGGCCGCCAGGTGGGTGAAGCAGATGCGCTGGGGAATACCTGGACGCAGACTTATGATATCCTGGGCCGGATTGCCTCCACCACGGACGCGAACGGCGCGGTAATTGCCTACCAATATGACGCGGTTGGACGCCTGGAAAGGATCGAATACCCGGGAACGCAAGCGGACGTGAGCTTTGCCTACGATATTACCGGCCGCCGGACAGGCATGCAGGACGGCTTCGGCATTGGCACCACCTGGGACTATGATGCCCTGGGCCGGGTGGAAAGCGTGACAGACGGCAATAACCAGAGGGTGGGTTATGCTTATGACGCGCTGGGCAACCGCACCGGAATTACCTACGCGGATAACAAACAGGTGAGTTACGCTTTTGACGCGCTGTACCGCCTGGAGAGCGTAACCGACTGGCAGTCGCAGGCGATTTTGTACCAGTATGACCTGAACAACCGCCTGGTGAATGCGAGTCTGCACAATGGGGTGGATTCCGTTTACCAATATGACGGGGTGGGACGGTTGAAGGATCTGACCCACCAGACAAATGAGGCCATCATTGCTGCTTACCAATACACGTATGATGCCAACGGCAACCGCAAGAGTGTTGTGGAATACCAGGCACAACCGCCCGCACCGACGGCTACACCGACGGCTACCGCGACACCGACTGCTACTCCAACACCAACTTCAACACCGACCAATACGCCTACGGAAACATCGTCACCCACCCCAACGGCTACAGTCACAGCCACATCGACAGCTACCGCAACGGCTACAGCCACCCGAACAGCAACCCCAACCGCTACCCGGACCAACACGCCCACAGCCACGAGAACAAGAACAGCCACAGCTACAAAAACAAGAACACCAACGGCAACCCGGACCAGAACACCGACAGTGACTCGTACGTCGACTCCATTGCGAGAATATATGCCATTGATATTAAAGCTACCTATTGGGTCAGGCGGATACCCGGCTCCTCGCCAGGGTATATTAGAAGAAACGCAAACGTTGAGTGAACGAAATGCCTATCCCGCACCGGGTATTGAAGAAGAAAATGGTTATCCCGCGCCGGGTATTGAGGAAAGCAATTCCGAAACAGCTACACAGGCAAGCGAAGAGCCGAGCTTGTTTGACGCGATTATTAATTTCTTCAGTAACATGATTGATTCAATCAACACTTCCAGCAGCAACTCCTGGGGTGCCGGCAAGGTATTGGCTATGCCGGAAGTACAGGGAGAGAGTGAACAGACGAATATCCAAATCGACTACCTGTATGATCCGCTCAACCGCCTTACCGAAGCCAATTACGAGGATGGGAGTTATTATCATTACGATTATGATGCGACCGGCAACCGGCTGAGTGAGACGACGATGACGGGAACGACTGGTTATATTTATGATGCTGCCAACCGCCTGACGAGTGTGGACGGCGTGGCTTACACCTGGGATAATAATGGTAATCTGCTGAATGACGGCGTTTCCACTTACACCTATGACTACAACAACAAACTGGTAGGGCTCACTCAAGGAACGGATACATACAGTTATGCCTACACTGGTTTGGGTGACCGCATCCAGCAGATTGTGAATGGGGTCACAACGGATTATGTGCTGGATATTAACACCGGGTTGACGCAGGTTGTGCAGGATGGGACGAACAGCTATGTGTATGGGGTGAACCGGGTGGCGCAAAGCACGAGCACTCAGACGGAATACTTCCTCGGGGATGCATTGGGGAGTGTGCGCGATCTGACGGATGCCGCTGGTGTGGTGACGCTATCGCAGAGTTATACGCCTTACGGCGAGGTGCTGGCGACTAGCGGAACGGGTGAGACAGATTATGCCTATACCGGGGAGATGTATGACTCCGGGACGGGATTGGTGTTTTTACGGGCGAGGTATTACAGCGCCGGGGATGGACGGTTTTTGAATCGGGATACGTGGGAAGGAAATTATAAATCTCCTGTAACCACAAATCGTTGGGTATACAGTATTAATAATCCGATTATTTACTCAGATCCTAGTGGAAATATTTATGACCGTGCTAAAGCCGTTCGAGTAGCTGAACAATATGATTTGATGGCTGAATTTCCACCAAAAGGGTATGATTACACTTTTGTAGGAACAGATTGTACATCATTTGCTAGTTTTGTTTTGTGGGAAGGCGGTGTTCGCGATTCTCGAACAGGGCCTTTGTTTATAAATGGAAAATTTCTATATGATTATCATAGTAGTGAAGGGTCATATTGGAATGGAAATTGGGCACAAATAGATTCCCCGTGGTTTAGCCAACCTAATCTTAATTTTTCAAGTTGGATAAAAACTCCAGATTTCTTTACTTTTCTTACAAAAACTAATAAGTATAAGTCATTTGAAATATTGAATGATCAAAATTTGGAAGAACAAATACAGATTAAAGCAAAAATTAAAGAAATTGTTGTTGGTGATTTAGTTTTTTATGGCGAAGCCCCGAATTTTAATCACGTTGCCGTGATTGTTGATCTGTTCTCTCCAATGACATCTTTTTCCACATATCCTATACCTGATACTGGATTTAATGGGGTTTTACCAGTAGATTGGACAGACTATCTCAGAGGTTACGCACAACCAGGAAATGACGGAAAGCGAGTATATGGACCAGAATTTGAGTTAATTCGAAATATGTTATCTGAAAAAGCAGAAGAAGTATGGAGTCAGACTATTTGCAATGGAAATGACCTACCTCAAATTCCTCGTGTTGTTGAACGAAGTGGGGGAATTTTGTATCATGAAAGTCGCTCCATTAACAATACTGTAAATCCATATCAAAAATTTACTATTGTTCATATTACAGATTAAATGAGAATTTACTTGATCAAGTAAGGAAGAAAAAATGAAAAGATGGTTTGTTTTAACGCTAATAATATTAACTGGATGTACACAGATAAAAAATAACAATAATTTAATTAATCAACCATATTTTATAAAGTCAGAAGAGGTTAAACAAAGTGATGTAAATTTACCCTCACCGTCAATTAAACAAACAGAGGATATTTTTTCAACAGAAGGAGAACTTGAGCGAACGATTGTGACGCCTTCAGATATTATTATATCGCCCACTCCAGTGATTTTAGAAACCAATTCTTTTATATCTAGTACCCCAAATGTTTCGCTAAAACCCGAAACATCTTTTAGAGGGTTTACTTTCAAAAGTTGGAAAAAAGAACATTATGTTGATTACAGTTATTTTAGAACACCACGACAAATACAAGCGGATAAAAATGGGGTTATATGGGTTGCTTATAAGGAAGGATTAGTTCAAATTGATGATGATATTGTCAAAACGTATACAAATCAAACTATTTTTAATTGTACCGATTGTTATTTTCCAATTGATGGTATGCGCGTTTTACCTTCTGGTGTGGTATGGATTATTTTTGGAAGGGATTTAATTAAGTATGACAATGAGGAATTCACCAAAATGACTAATATTTTTCCAGTATCCAACTCGACTGGCGGATACCATTTTTTGAGAGGAGATACTGGAGATGAATTATGGGTGGCTGATAATCAACAAAATATTTGTGTATTTGAAAATAATTTACATTGTATAAAATTTGACATCCCTTATTCACCTATTTTTAATTCAATAGCAAAAATTAACCATGATCATTATTGGTTAGGAACGAGCAATGGATATTTGGTGGAATATGAAGGAAAAGTTAATCGGGTTATTAACATTTCTGATTCAGTTTCAGATCTTGAAGGAAGGGACATAGGCTACTTAGTCTATAATCATGAGACCAAAGCTCTATGGGGAGCCATGACAGATTTTGCAACTTGCGGAACGGTTATTCCAAACGAAAGCATCGCAGTATTTGAAAAATCAGAAGATGACTTATGGAAAATTATAAAAAAAGAAATGTTTAATGGCGGTGAAGTCGATTGTTATATAAACATCTCTTCAATGATTATGGATGAGAATGGAAAAATCTGGCTGACATTTAATATGAATCCTAAATATGGAAATATATTCCTTTATGAAGGCACTACATGGGCAAATTTAGCAGGACAAATACTACCAATTGAAAAAGACCAAAAAGTACAAAGTGGAGGAATTGTAAATCAGTTTATCTATGGTATAGCAGTTACAAATAACGCTTTATATGTGGTTTGTAATGAAGGAATTTACATAGCTTATGGACATTCATTAGAATAGACCCAACCCTACTTTGATAAAAGCAATAAAATTGTAGAATACCTAGAATGGATTATTGAAAATTATTCCTATCAGTAGACCCGCAAATCAGAAAATCCTTTTTTACATTAAGTACTAATATGAAAATCCGAATTTCTATATTGATAATTTTATTCCTCTTAACTGGCTGCTACTCGCAGCCGGTTGAGACTCTTTCTGTGGAGATGGTTTCTCCAACAGTAACGGAAATATCGCCAGTGGAAACACTGGAACCGGTCAGCTCACCTATGGTGACGCTGACGCCAACCCAAAGGCCCACTCCGACACCGGAACCTTCATTGACTCCGGTGATTGATCCGACCTCCACGAGTACACCCAGGCCAGTGGTTACCCTGACCAAAGATGAGGCGAGAAATATTACCAATATACTGACTGAAACCAACGAATGCCAATTGCCGTGCTGGAAAGGTCTCACTCCAGGCGTGTCAACTATTGGAGACATCAAAGACTTTTACGCAGAACTGGGATTGGAAATTCTGGAAGAAAAATATAATGAAGAATTTGGAGAGATTGGATTCTTTATACCAAATTCAGAAAATGGAAAACAAAATCTTAATTCTGAAGAAGATGAAGAAATTTTAGTTCGGGTATATTGGGATAAAGGGATCGTAAAATCTATCGTTATCTTTTTAGAAGAAGTACCCGAATTTCTCAATGTGGATAAACAATTGAAACAGCTTGGTTATCCTGATTCCATATATTTACATGACCCTTACACTGATTGGATGGGTTTTATTCTCGAATACCGGAAATTCGGATTGCTCTTTGCCCTGGATAGTAAGACATCCTCACAAGCCACAATTTGTTTGGGGGATTCATTGAAAAAAGTTATCAAGGTGGAATTGTACGACCCGGAAAATCCTGTAAATATTTATGATCAGTCGAATTTATTTGGCGAATTAATCAGTGAGACTTATGCTGACCCCGGATATTCGATAGAAGATATTATGGGGCGGATTATAAACAATGAATGCATACACTACCTGGATTTTTTCAGTCAATGGTAAATCAATTTTCTGCCAGTGAGATTAAAACCCATCTCTCTCCCTCGCAAAAAAGGTCGGGACTTCGCCTCGCAAAAAAGGTCTCCTTCGCTGCACTCGGAGCGCTTTGCGTCGGGACTTCGCCTCATAAAAAGATGCTCGTCATCATCCCCAGCCCTTCTTCCCCTACTGGTTAGGGAAAGCCATCGATGCTATGAATGATTGATGCTAAAATGGATTGTGGGAGGGATTCTAATGAGGAAAGAACTTTATGGTTTTAGCTGCATTACAGGAAATAGTAGAGCTTGCTATGAATAAGAAAATTATATTGCTTGCCGTACTATTTTTTAGTTTGTTTTTTGTTGGTTGTTCAAGAATTATCTTAAATAATCATGAACAAGGAGTTTCTACTACGAAAACTCTTGTTGAAACAAAAAGTGGGCAAACGCCCACAATACTAATAAAAACAACTGTAGTTCAAACAACGCCTCCTACACAGGATTTTACGAATACACCCACATTAATCCCCCCACCAAGTGTTACACCAAGTCCATATCCAAGTTTAACCGCCTTAGCAACATTGACCAATAATGACGCAAATCGAATGGTGTTTGATCTGATAAAAACCAATGGTGATTGTGAAATGCCATGCATTTGGGGAATTGTTCCCGGTGAAACAAAATGGGAAGTTGTTAAGCAGCAATTTTCAGCATTGAGATTTGAATTTATACCCTATCCTTACAAATGTATAGATGAGACAAAGCATGAATGTACAACATATTATGTAGGTAAAATTATTAACGACTTGCATTACGGATTTGAGGTATCGGTTGAAGATGAAAACATAACTGACGTGAGTATCAGGAGTCAATCTGCAAAAGGATATTTTTCTTTAGATAAAGTCTTGAATGAATTTGAAATTCCTTCAGATATTTATATTAACGCACCTACAGCATATATAAGTTCAAATTTGCCCGCTTATATTGTATTATTCTATGATACTCAAAATCTGGCGATTTCGTATGAAATCCGGGGAAAGGTTTTTAACAATGTTCTTCGAATATGTCCATATAATTACGAAACAGATCTTAGGGTAAATGTATACGAACCAAATTCACCATATTACATGAACTATAAGAAATATTTTACAGACAGAAAATATTATCCGATTGAAGAGAAAACAGGTCTGGATATATCCGACTTTTATGAATTGTTTGTAAACAAAGCGGAGAATAATTGTTTAGATCTAAAAAAATAATTGGAAATGACGAATTGAGATAGAGATGATGTTGGTATTTATAATCTCGGAAGAGGAAGTCCTATTCTCCATTAATCGGGGGAGGCTTGCCGCATTCGGGATAAATATCCAAAAATGTGGGACCGGTGTATCGTTGAAACAGAATAGAATGTGTTTGATGACTTTGAGGAATCTCGATGGAATATAGTTGGCTCATTAGCAAGAGTCTATTTGCCAGGAGCCGTATAGAGGTGGGCCGTTGTTGAATAATTCAAAAAACACTTCAAAACTTTCGCTTTATGTTTTTCTTATATTGATTTATTCATCTGTATTGGTTTCCTGTACAAAGTCAAATGACAGGAATCAAATAACTATTCCAACGGTACAAGTGACACAGAAGGAAGACAATAAAGTCAACGGAGTACCTGCACTTACAAAAACTCCTCATATTGGGACACCAAATCCTGGGCTGGAAAATGAAAGTATTTCCACAGAATATATTCTCCCCAAAGGGGAATATATTCTTTTTTCACAAAACTCACAAATTAAAGCCTTATCTGAAGACAATAAAATATTCACTATTTTGGAAGAACTTCCTCAAGACACTTTTCCCGCATATTTTTTCTTCTCGCGTGACCTAAGCAAGATCGCATACATAAATTTGATAAATTCTGAATCAATCCGATTTATGGAATTGCGCTCAAATAAAAGATGGAGCTTGAAGATAGAAAAATATTGTCAGGGTATATCTCCTTTAATTGGAAGTTGGTCCCCTGATGGGAATTTCGTCAGCTTTATTTGTGATCAAATATATGTTGTTAATGTAAATAACGATGATGTATTCCAGATTAGCAATGTGGATTTACCAACGAGATTCAGAAGCGCAAGTTGGTCCCCTGATGGAAAAATGATATTTTATAACTTTATTCCGGAAATAAGTTATGGTAATAACACAGGATTTGAAGGATTTTATTTGACTAATGTGGCTATTAATAAAAATGATCAGATTGAAGTGGGTGAAACAAAATTTTGGAATTTATGGTTATCTTCGACTAATTATGAATGGTCTTCAAATGGGGAATACATAATAAGTGGAAATTATCCGGTGATTCATGCTTTCAAATTATCAGATTTTGGGTTAAAAAGCCGGTTAATCAATATTGAATTCGAACACAATTTTGATCCGAATAATATGTTTCCGGAGTTGTGTGTTCATTGGTCGCCTTCCAGCAATGAGATCGCATTCAGTCACGGCAGAGTTCTTGCAAAAACTTCTTTAATGGATGGGAAAATAGAAAAACTAGTATATTCAGTGGATTATATTCTGGATTGGATCTGTTACCCTGGCGAGGATGAAAACTATTGCAAGGGCAAGAAGGAAAATATTGTTGATTTCTATTTTGATATTGGGAAACGATACATAATCACTATCAATGGCAACAATCTTAATTTGCGGGCTGAGCCTGATATGGAAAGTGCCATACTGGAGCAATTGAAAACAGGTGAGGAAATTACGATATTGGATGGCCCAACCCATACTGAAGATGGGATTTGGTGGTATGTAACCGGTGAAAAATCGGGGATAAAAGGATGGATTGTTGAAAACAAAGACTGGATTGAGGTTTTAAAGGATTAGTTAAATATCATTTAACCAGTTAGGGATGAGATTGTGTAGCACGCGATTCTAATAACTGGCTAATTTGAATACTCAAAAAAATATTGGGTGAGCGCATTCAGCAGATTGTGTATGGGGTGATGTTAGCCAGTGGATTTGTCACGATCACAAAAAGCATAAGAGGTTGATTCTTTTTCGGATCGACCTCTTTTTTATTGCTTTAGGGTCCACCAAATCTATCTGTTCCTGTCCTTTTAAATTGATTTCTGTCACCGGATTGGTTCCTGTATACTTATTTTAAATTGTCACTTTTGTCCTATTTCTCCGTTTAACATAGTGAATGCATTCAACATTCCAGGCCGTATGGCGAAAGGACAATTATGGTGGAACTATCAGAATTGAATATGAATCAAAAAACACACTCGAAAAGTTTTTCGACACTCGCGATTGATGCAAAAAATAACCCTACCTCTTTTGCGGTGTTATACAACCATTATATCCAACCGGTATACCGGTATCTACGCAGCCGGGTTCAGACCACGCAGGAGGCTGAGGATCTGACTTCGCAGACCTTTATGACTGCTTATGAACGGATGCACGCCTATCAGGAAAGAGGTTACTTTTCCGCCTGGGTTTTTCGAATAGCACGCAGCAAATTAATTGATCATTACCGCGGAAGCAAGCCGTTCATTTCACTGGATATGATTGAAAACACCGCGACAATGGGCGATACGCTCGGTCAGGTTGTGCACCAGGATGAGATGCAGATTCTCAAACAAATCATCCATGATCTGGATGAGGAGCAGCGGGATTTAATTCAACTGCGCTATGTGGCTAATCTTTCGTTTGCTGAAATTGCCCAAATTTTGGGAAAACGCGAAGCCGCTGTTAAAAAATCTTTATACCGTTTACTGGCCGGTATTAAAAGCCGGATGGAGTAAATTATGAAAAACTTTGAACCTACCAATGAATTTGAGAATCAATTACGGGAAGCTGTGCGTGTGACAGATGCCAGCCCGGAATTTGTTCAGAATTTAAAAATGGAGATCCTGAGTACACCTCAAAAACAAACCCGACAGCCGCAAAGGCTGGTATTACGGCCGGCATGGGCGCTTGGGCTGTCCCTGGCCCTGGTTTTGGTGATCGCGACTTTACCGAGCGCCGTGAATGCTTTCCGACAACTTTTTGGGTTTGTTCCCGGAATCGGTTTGGTGGAGCAGAACCGGCCTTTAAAGATGATCGCACAGCCTGTCTCGGAAACACGCGATGGAATTACGCTGACCGTAGAACAGGTGCTGGTCTATGACGATCATATTGAAGCCGCTTATTCCGTTGAGGGGATTGCAGCCGAAATGCGCCAGGCAGATAACCATCCTGACACGGCCGCGCTGTACTGCAACGGGGCGGATATGTACCCCAACCTGCAACTAACGGACGGCAGCGTAGTGCAAGCGGACCCGATGGCGCTGGGCGGGCAATGGCTCTCCGCAGGGTACAACGCCGGCCATTCTTTTTCTGCCGGCCTGCCGACCGAGACCAGCGAAATCACTTTTACCTTAGACTGCCTGCAAGAAACCAAACGGGGGGGCGCCCCGGAAAACTGGGCGATTGCGCTTCGTCTGGTTAGCGTTCCACAGGACATGGTCATCGGTGAACCCGTTTACGCGGTCGACCCAGCCGAGAACGCGCCAGTCTCCGGAGCCGGGATTCACTTCACACTGGAGAATGTTGTACCGCAAGAGGACGGCTATCACTTCTTCTTCCGCTTCAACACACAAAACGATGCGCCGGATTTTCTGAATGCCGCCCCTGGCAGGATGCAGGTGATTGATTCCAAAGGAAACAGCATCGAACTGATCAACGCGCTGCCCTGGTCTCCCTTTGAGCAGGTGGACGTATGGGAGTACCGCTCGGTCCGCATGCCAGCTAAAGGGCCTTTGGAGATCGTTATTGACGGCGCACAACTTTTCTACGCAGCCCAGAAACATTCCTTTGAATTCTCTCCCGGTGAAAACCCCCAGCCCGGCCAGACATGGACGATTGAAGAGCACTTCCAGGTTGGTGAGATTGGCTTCACAGTCCTATCGGCTGAAATGGTAACCTGGGAAGGACACCAGGGTTTTCAATTCGTGATGGAAGCAGACCAGTCCGATACGAAATTCTACGCTGAAGTTCTGGACATGACCCCGAGCGACCCGCAATTCGAAATGTGGTCTACTTTTGGCAGTAACGCACCCGCGCAGCGCATCACCCCCGGTTTTGTTTACCGGGATGAGATTCCGCAAAACATTCTGGTAACCTTCAACACGGTTACAGAAACTGTAGATGAAACCTGGAAACTTGAGTGGAATCCACCGGCTGAATAATATTTTTACACAGAAAACCAGGCGGGGTGATCGTAAACTCACCCTGCCTGGTTGAATAGAGGTGTTTTTATGCGACAAATTTTTCTGGTTCTGATTTGCTGCTTTTCCCTGACAGTAATGGGAGCGTGCAGCGCCGCACCCGCCGCCGCAACAAACATGGAAGCGACCCCAACCCGGGAAACCGGTACGACAGAATCCACGTTAACCGCCACCAGCACACCAACGCTGACGTCTACGCCTGCCAACACCCCAACCGCGGTTACCCCAACTGTTCCGGCCGCATTCCCTATTGCAACGATGGAGAATGTACCAACCCTAAGCGCCTACCAGACCTACGGCATGCGCCTATTGGAAGAACCTGTGGGTGTAACCCGCGCAGGAATCACGGTAGCTGTGGAACAGGTGAATGTTTATGCGAACCAGGTGGAACTGGTCTATACGGTGCGGAATATTCCCCAGGATGATTTATTTGACCCCATGGGTGATGACAACAGTTTGAGCTGCGGTGGGCCGGACAGTTACCCTAATCTGATCCTGCCGGACGGAACGGTTATTTTTCCGGAAAATTACCTGCTGGATGGCAAGGCAAGCGATATCTTTCAACCTCTGGTGAATTCGTATTTAATCCACGTGTATCAGACTACGATCCCGGATGAAATTACGGATTTGACGCTGGCTTTGCACTGTTTAGAACTCGCCAGGTTAGACAGCGCGCCGCTTAATTGGGAAGTCCCATTCCGCATTGTTGGGGTGAAGTGAGAAACAAGAAAATAGAGGGCCTGAGTTACCGCCTGCCAGAAGATACCTTCACATTCCAAATCAGAGATTGCGGGTGAACCCTAACCAGGTTTTCTCACTTACTGCGGATTACCAGTTCCTGCAACTTCTCAAACGAGGTTACCCAGGCGATGCGGCGCAGGAAGCTTTCCAGGGTTGGGCTTTGGGCGCGCAGGTCACGCACGGCGGCGCCGACAGGGTCTTCACCGGCGGCACCACCGGGGCTATCGGCATAGGCTCCGTGAAAGGCAAAATAGGCCTGATTGAGCTTGCGGATCAAATAACCATTTTCCAGGATTAACTGCCGGCGTTCTTCCATGTAGGCTTCCGCCTCTTCAATTTTTCCAGCCGTGAGCAGCGCGTCGACGGTTACCCGGGTTTCGTGCATGGCAGCGCGAAAATCGAATGGCGCTGGTCCGGTTGATTGCTGCTCAGGTTGAGGAGCCGCCGCCTGTGGTTTGACGGCAACCGGTTCGGGCAGGTATTGCGGGTAATAATTTTCAACGGCTAAACTCCCCAATTCCTTGCCGGCAATGGACGCAGCAGTTTCATTAATGATGCGCAGTTCAGGCGATTCATCATAGAGCATCCCCAGTGGACGCAGGGTGAGAAAATTATGGATCCACTCGTGCGCGACGACTTCGGACAGCCAGGGCAGATCGCTGGTCTCCATGACCATGGTCGGATAAACCCCCACACCACCGACCGGCACCACCAGGGCGGAGACATTGAGCGTTTTTTCAACTTTTTCTTCCAGGGCGACAATTTCGTCCAGAGTCAGGTCCGGCAGCAGCGAGATATCCGCATCCTGACGGATGACATCCCGCGGAGAGACAATCAGCGCGTAGGGCAGCGGGGTAGTGTGATACTGAAGCGGCGGCAGCGGCTGCCCGGCCGCGGTTAAGCCGCTGGCGGCTAAAATATCGGCAAGCTGCAATTGCAAGACGGATTCGGCGAGGAAACCGACGTGGTTCATTTCCTCCAGCACCTGATGCTGGCGCTGCAAATACTGCGCGGCGGCCTCCTGCGGCTGGCGGATGTTCGGGTCTGCATAGATCTGGTTGATTTTTGACTTCAGATCACGGTTCTCATTGACCAGGTCTATATAGTGTTGGATCACGACCTGCTGCTGACTGCTGGTCAGGAATCTTTCACTGCCGAGGGCAGCCTGCGCCGCCTTGCGCCAGAGCGCATCCAACATCCAGGAAATATAATCAAATTCTATAAAGCGCGTGTGTATGCGCACGCGCTCATCAAATGCCAGGGAAGGCATTCCACTGTTACTGAACATCAATATAGAAATCCAGAGCACAATCACAATCAGCAATATTCTTCTGGTCCACTTCCACATAAGCTATACAATCCCTTTACAAACACCTCCCACAATACCGGAGGGGTGATATCATTAAAAAAATTCAATTAATCTTACACCAGTTTTGAAACTTTTATGGCACTTGTACGTGCTTTAAGGTAGAGCAAGATGACACTAACGTTAACTACAGAAAGGAATCTGATTGAACGCGCCCGCGATGGGGATGCGGATGCTTTTGAATCCCTGATTGAGGCCTACACACCGCAGTTATACACTGTCGTGCGGCGTCTGGCTCAGGATGAGCAGCAAACCGAAATGGTTTTGCAAGAGACCTTTTGGCGCGCATGGCGGGCATTGTCACGTTATCAAACCGATAAACCTTTTTTACCATACCTGGTAACGATTGCTGCCAATTACCAGCGTGACCTGTGGCGTAAAGAACATCGAAATTTCGACCTGGATAGTCTTACTTATGACATCCACGATGATCAAGTATCACTTCAGGAGCAAGCGGAGAACCAGCAGTTCCTCGGAGAATTAGGTGAAATTATTCAAAAAATGCCGCCGGCTTACCGGATGGTAATTACGCTGCGGTATGACACAGAATTTAGCTATGAACAAATTGCTGAAACATTGGATATGCCGATCAATACCGTGCGCACCCATCTGCGCCGGGCTAAAGAGTGGCTGCGTATCAATATGGGAGACCGTGAATGGATGAACTGGAACACAACCTGATGCATATGAAAAAATCTCATTCCACCTGTGAGTTGAAACAACGTTTGCGCGCTAATTTTCGAAAACGATATGAACGCCATAAACGCCTGCAACAAATAGGCGGCCTCGCCAGCTGTGTGAGCGGGGTAATATTGTTGATCCCTACCGTGCAAACCTTATGGGTTTCACCAGAAACCTTGAATTTACGCTGGTCGGCGATCCGCAACAGTTTGGAATGGTTATTTAATGGTCAGGCCCAATGGCAATCCGTACAACATTTACCGGGATTGACCGGTGAATTGCTGGCAACATTCGCGTTAACCACCTGGGTTGGCCTGGGAATGTTAGCTGCCGGCAGCGGCATCAGCCTGAATGCCTGGTTACCCGGAACAATGAGGAAAGCATGAGCCAAAACTGGAAATGGGTCACGATCATCCTGATGATTATTGCGATAGGAGTATTGACCAGCGCGATCCTCTTCAACTGGAGTAATTGGGAACTGATACCCGGTACAGATTTTTTTCAGGATCCCGATCAAAAAACTGCCGAACACATGGAGAATAGCGAGATTCCCAATTTTCTCAGCATTCCGGCCGGTTTGGTGACAGGTTATTTAGGGAGTGTGATCCTGATGTATTTGCTGCCACAGCGCCTGCGGGTGATCGCAGAGCGATTCAGCAGAAGCCCAAAAAATTTCTACCACCTGGTGTTGGTAGGTTTTCTGGGGTTATTGCTCTTCAGCGCGATTGGGGCCGGATCTGTATTAACCCTGGGTACTTTTCCCTTCCTCTTCCTGGTTTTACTGATTGAATTTTTGGGTACCTGGTTAGGGTACACAGCCTTGAGTTACCGCCTGGGTATTTTTTTTCAAATGAAAACCGGCTGGTTTACGGGCAGCCCACTCATCGCATTGGGCTTTGGTCATATTATTTTTTACGCTCTGCTGCAAATACCATTATTTGGTATTGTGCTTATGATTTTGTTAGTCAGCCTGGGGTTGGGGGGAATGCTTGCCACTCGTTTTGGCAGCGACCAACCCTGGAGTTTATCTGTACTTAAGGAAGGTTTCGAATGAAGAAAGCTGTAATTATCGTCTTAATTATCGCCGTGCTTGGTGTGGGAGTATATTTTGGTTCTCAGTTTATACAAAAGAACAATGCCAGTAAAATGGCCGAAAGCTTCCAAACCGTAACGGTTGAACGCGGGGATCTCACGGCGTTGGTGGGAGCCACCGGCATTGTACGTTCAAATCAATCTGCCATCCTCACCTGGGAAACCAATGGCCAGATTGGTGAAATCAATGTTCAACTGGATGACAGCGTGGCAGCCGATGAAATTCTTGCCTCGCTGAAACAATCATCCGTGAATCAATCGATCATTCTGGCCGCCGCAGACCTGGTCGCCGCGCAAAACGCCCTGGATGACTTGCTTAGTTCTTCTTTGCCGCGCGCTCAGGCACAAGCAGCCCTGGCGAACGCTCAGGAAGCGCTGGATATTGCATCCGACCGCCGCGAATCAAAAGACTACAAACGGGCATCACAAAACATTGTTGATCAAGCCTACGCCAATTATATTCTGGCCCAGGATGAAGCCAGCAAATGGGAGCAACGATACGATACCGTGGATAACCGCCCCGCAGAAGATCCCGAACGGGCGGCTGCTTTCAGTGCCTGGGCCCAGGCCAAACAAAAATTAGCCCAGGCCGAAGCCAATTGGCGCTATCTTTTGCTTGAACCGGATTCTTTGGAAATTGCCATTGCAGACGGCAACCTGGTTCTGGCACAAGCTCAATATGATGCGGCTCTGAAGGAATGGGAACGTTTGAAAGACGGTCCCGATCCGGATGACATTCGAGCGGCTGAAGTGCGCATCGCTTCGATTGAGAGCACCATTGATTCCATCAACCTGCGGGCGCCGTTTGGCGGCACCATTACCGAGGTGCTCTCCAAAACCGGCGACCAGATTGCTCCCGGAACTGTCTCTTTCCGGATTGATGATCTCTCGCATTTATTGGTAGATGTGCAGATTCCTGAAGTTGATATCAACCGGATCAAGGTGGGTATGCCGACACGGATCACTTTTGACGCCATTCTCAACGAGGAATACAGCGGAAACGTTACTGAGGTAGCCCGTGTAGGAACAAATGTAGGTGGATCGGTCAATTTTAACGTCACTATCGAATTATCTGACGCGGATGAACAGGTTTTAACGGGAATGACCGCAGCCGTGAATATCATCGTCAGTGAAATAGAAGATGTCATCATCATCCCCAATCGCGCTGTCCGCCTTCAGGATGGAAAACGGGTTGTATTTGTGCTCAAACCCGGTGAAATTACCCCACAAGCCGTTCCGGTGACGATTGGCGCCTCTTCGGATACCTATGCCGAAGTCATCAGCAGCGAAATCAAAGTGGGAGATATTCTGGTACTGAATCCGCCAACCCAATTCAGTCCCGGCGGCCCAATGGGCGGCGGATTCTAGAGGTATATGATGACTGATTGGGTAATTGAAACCCGAGACCTGAAAAAGATTTACCAGATGGGCGAGATCGAAGTCCGCGCATTGGATGGTGTGGATATACAAATCGAACGCAGCTCCATCGTTTCGATCATGGGGCCTTCCGGTTCCGGAAAATCCACCCTGATGAATTTGCTGGGCTGCCTTGATCGTCCCAGTGATGGTGAATATATCCTGGACGGCGTCCAGGTAGCCAACATGAATGATGACCAGCTTGCCAATGTACGTAACCATAAGGTCGGTTTTGTCTTTCAAAGTTTTAACCTGCTCTCGCGCCAAACCGCCCTGGCCAACGTGGAATTACCGTTACGGTACGCCGGAATGAGCAAAGGACGCCGCGATAAAGCAGTGGAAGCGCTTACATCCGTTGGCCTGGGAGATCGTGTCGGACACCGCCCTACAGAACTTTCCGGCGGGCAGCAGCAGCGTGTGGCGATTGCCCGCGCACTGATTAACGACCCGGCGATTATTATGGCGGATGAACCAACCGGCAACCTGGATTCACGCTCCGGGAAAGAAATTATGGAATTAATTCTTTCGCTTAACCAGACCCGTAAAACCACCATTATCATCGTAACCCATGATCCTCTGGTGGCAGCGCAGACTCAGCGGATTATTCGCTTAAAAGATGGCAAATTATTTACCGCGGAGGAGACCGAATGAATATCTGGCAAGCCTTTGTTGAAGCTGTTGAATCTCTAAACGGTAATAAATTGCGCTCCGGACTGACTATCCTGGGGATCGTTATTGGTGTTGCCGCTGTTATCGCCATGCTGGCGGTGGGCAATGGCGCCCAAAACACCATCACCGGTTCCATCAGCGGGTTGGGGTCCAATCTTTTATTTGTATTTCGGGGGAACCAAACCGAAGATGTGCGTAATCCCAAACCTTTAACTACCGGTGATGTCCAGGCAATCGCCGATCCTTTCCAGGCGCCTTCTGTTGCTCTGGTTGCGGCTGCTATTGCCGGTGATGCGGAGATAAGCTATGCGGGTGAACAGACCAACACGCAGGCGTATGGCGTCACACCGGAATATGCCATGGTGCGAAATTACACGCTGGTTGAAGGTGAATTTATTACTGATGAACACGTACTGGGGCGCGCTTCGGTTGCGATCCTTGGGCCAGAAGTCGCCGATAAGATTTTTGGCCGGCATGAAGGCGTGACCGGCGAAACTGTGCGCATTGAAGGGCAGCCTTTCCGGGTTCTGGGAGTCCTCACGCCTAAAGGCGGTTCCGCCTTTGGGTCTGAAGATAATATTGTTCTGCTGCCGTTTTCAACCGCACAATCCCGGATTATACGACGATCGAGTGACCGGGTGGATCTCGTTTTGGTACAGGCGGCCACCGCAGAACTGGTCACCCAGGCTACGGATGAAATTGCCCAAATCCTGCGGGCACGGCATCGCACCGAGCTGGGTATTGATGACTTTACCATCTTTTCCCAACAGGATTTTGTGGCTACCGCACAGACAATCACCGGCGTACTTACTGTATTTTTGGGCGGGATCGCCGGGATTTCGCTATTGGTGGGCGGCATTGGCATTATGAACATCATGCTGGTCTCAGTTACCGAACGAACCCGTGAGATTGGCCTGCGCAAAGCGATTGGCGCACGCCGGCGGGATATCCTGGTCCAGTTTCTAACCGAATCCTCGCTGTTATCCTTGTTTGGGGGTGTGATCGGAATCGGATTAGGCTGGCTGATCGCTTTTGTCGTCGGGAAAATTGCGGCTGCGAGCGGAACGCCGATTAACCCCGTTGTCGGAACGGATGCCATTTTGCTGGCGACATTGTTCTCTACGGCGGTTGGGTTGTTCTTTGGGATCTACCCGGCGAACCGGGCTGCCGGCCTGCAACCTGTTGACGCATTACGGCATGAATAAGCTGATGGATTAAAACAAAAAAAGAGCCATCCGGAAAATTTCCGGATGGCTCTTTTTTTGTGCATAAAAGCAAGGGGATGTCGGATAATGGGAACACGTCGGGATAAATTTGATTTGAAAGAAAACCAATTGATTGGGCGAGGCTTTGGGATGCGTGATTCTGCCTCGCCTGTACATTAATCATTGAATTCATCAATCCATGAGTTTTGGTTATGCCTGCACCTTGTTTATCCTATAACGGTGCGACCACAGCTTCCTCAAGCGTTTCTTTATCATGTTTAAAAGTAAATTTTGCCTGTATGGCTGTTCCATTAACAATTTGAGGAATCCAATAAGGAGCGTCCTGCCACATTAAGCCGTAGGGAATCTCTTTAAGCTTAAACCACGAGGGCCGTATCTCATTGCTTTCTCTTGGATCTCCAACCCATTTTTCCGCTGTAAAAATGGATACCTGTTGACTCCATTCCATTTTCGAAGGGAACAGGAATGTTACCGTCCCTTTAAATTGCATCTCTTTTGCAAGGATTTTTACCCCTATTTCTTCTTGGACCTCTCTAATTGCAGTCACCTCAACTGTTTCGCCGGGTTCCACTTTTCCGCCTATTCCTGTGAACTTCCCCATGCCAAAACCTGTCTTTTTAAACCCTAATAAGACCTCTGGTTCGGAAGTGTTCATCAGGAGGAAACAAATTGTCGATTGAATCATATTTAACTTTCCTGACAGTTTTGCAAGAGCTAAATTTCTAATCAATTCCCTAGAGAAATGCCCAGGTCGCGGGCGGTACGAACAGCATCTCCGTCGATATCCACCCGTTTTGGTTGTGCGAGTACCTCGGTTAGGGGCACCATTACCATATTATCACCGCGCATTGCCACCATTTTACCCAGCTCTGCGTTGGCTACAGCTCGCACCGCCGCGGTGCCGAGACGGGTGGCCAGCCAGCGGTCAAAGGGTGTTGGGGAACCGCCGCGCTGTAAATGGCCCAAAACGGTAACGCGGGTTTCCACCTGACAATTCAGGCTGACAAAATCGGCAACCTGCTGGCTGATCCCGCCCAGCCGCTGTATATAAACCGCATCGCCCTGGCGGGCAACCACCTGTTCTCCACCAAGCGGATGTGCCCCTTCGGCCACAGCAATGATGCTAAAAAATGAACCGCGCATGATGCGATGCTGCACTTTTGCACAAACTGCCTCAAAGCGAAAGGGAATCTCCGGGATCAGGATGACATCGGCACCACCAGCAATGCCGGCATACAGGGTGATAAAGCCGGCATCCCTGCCCATTAACTCCACTACCATTACGCGATGATGCGATTCGGCCGTGGTATGCAGTTTATCGATGGCCTCGGTGGCCGTCACCACTGCCGTATCAAACCCGAAGGTAAAGTCCGTACAACTGACATCATTATCAATTGTCTTAGGGACACCCACCACCGGTACACCAATGTCGTGCAAATCGCGTGCGATTCCCAGTGTGCCGTCCCCGCCGACAACGATGAGCGCATCCAATCCCAGGCTGCGAATACGGTCATAAACTTGCTGTGAGGTATCTTCCACTATTTCCACGCCGTCTTTCATGACCTTACGCGCAAATGGATTACCGCGGTTGGCTGTGCCTAAAATGGTTCCGCCACGCTGGAGAATGCCCCTGACCTCATTGATACTCAGTGGAAACACCCCGCCCTGGCTGACAAAACCGTCAAAACCATTGCGTACCCCTAACACATCCCAGCCATACTCACCAATCGCCGTTTTCACCACCGCACGGATTACCGCATTCAATCCCGGTGCATCCCCTCCACCGGTTAATATTGCAATACGATTCATGCTTGCTCCTTATTGCCATTCATATCTTTGATTATACAATTTATCCAATCAGCCGGCCCTGAAACAAGATCCACAAAGTGCAAACCTTATATAAACATTACACAAACCTGCTGTCCGTATTTTACTTAGCGCTAGAATAGTAGCATGCAAGCAATTATCTGGTGGATTCGACGCGATCTGCGGATTGGTGACAACCCGGCTTTATATGGCGCAATACAGGCAGCCCTGGCGAATGGACGAGCGCTGATCCCACTTTTTATTGAGGACCCCAAGCTGTGGCATGCCACAGCCACCCCGCGCCAGCAATTTCTACATGCCGGTCTGCAAGCATTGAACCAACAACTGCAACTTCTGGGCAGCCGGCTGGTCGTTTGCCGGGGGGATGCGCTTGCGATTTTAAAGCAATTGGTAGAGGAATATTCCGTCCATGCCATTTATGCCGAGGAAGATTACAGCCCGTATGCCCAGCAGCGGGACAGCCGCATCCGGAATGAGCTTCCACTGCATCTGGTAACCGGCCTGGTAGTGCGCCACCCGCTAACTATCCTGAAAAGTGACGGCACACCCTATACCGTTTTTACACCTTTCAGCAAAGCCTGGAAAGCGGTACCTATAAAACGGATTCCACTACCGGCACCCGATTCGCTAGCGCCGTCACCGGCTGATATTTCGTGTGTGGATTTAGCGGCGGTACAGGGCAACTCTAACTTTCCAGCCGGGGAAACCGAAGCCAACAAACGCCTGGAAAATTTTTTACATGGGCCAATTCTCAGCTATGCAGAAGGACGCAACCGCATGGATCTGGATGGCACCTCCAGCTTATCCCCTTATTTGCGCTTTGGGATGCTCTCCGCCGTGCAGGCCTATCATCAGGCGCAAAACGTGCTTAACCAAACGTTTGATACGACAGAACGCAGCGGAATTGAAACCTGGATCAATGAGTTGATCTGGCGGGAATTCTATCTCAGCATCCTGTATCATTTCCCGAATGTATTAAAAGAAGCCTTTCAACCCAAATACAGGAACATTCCCTGGCGAACCAGCCAGGCTGATCTGCATGCCTGGCAGCAAGGCTGCACCGGTTACCCGATCGTGGATGCCAGTATGCGTCAATTGCTTCACAGCGGCTGGATGCACAATCGGGGACGGATGATTACGGCCTCCTTCCTGGTGAAAGACCTGCTGATCAATTGGCAGGCCGGTGAAGACTGGTTTATGGGGCATCTGCTGGACGGCGACCCAGCATCCAATAACGGCGGCTGGCAGTGGACCGCCGGGACCGGCACGGATGCCGCCCCTTATTTCCGAATTTTTAACCCGATTTTACAATCAAAAAAATTTGACCCGCTTGGGGATTTCATTCGGCGGTGGATCCCGGAATTAAAAAATGTACCCGTGCGGTATATTCATGAACCCTGGCTGATGAACCCGCAGGAACAGGCGGCGGCCAACTGTACTATTGGCAAGGATTATCCTTCACCAATTGTGGAGCATGGTGCTGCACGAGAGCGCGCCTTGCAGGCTTATCGTGCCTGATATGTTCTTTTTCCAACTATACAGGAAAAGATAGCGTGTCTTTTCAAAAATGCCCCGCTTACCGTGTTTTGTAGAGACGATATTAATCAGGTATATAATCATTAAAGGATCATTTTTGATTATTGAATTTTTATTCAATTGTTATTCGCGGAGGGAAATTTGATTCCAAACCAGTGGTACGTAATTCTGGAAAGTCGTGAAATAAAAACAGGCAAACCAGTCGGGTTTACCCGATTGGGAGAAAAAATGGTCGCATGGCGTATGCCAGATGAGAAAATCGTTGTGCAAGCGGATTTATGCCCACATCGCGGCGCAGCGCTTCACCAGGGAAAAATTAATAACGACAATATTATGTGTCCATTTCACGGATTTGAGTTCGACTCCGAAGGTACCTGTACGTTAATTCCGGCTAACGGCAAAAAATCTGTACCCCCAAAAATCTTTCAAGCAAAAACCTATCCAGCCCAGGAACGACATGGGTATATTTTTATCTGGTGGGGTGAAGCCCGGGAAGAATACCCCCCGCTGCCAATCTTTGAAGAGTTGGAAAATAACAGCTTTCGATACGCCGATTATAAGGAAAGTTGGGCAGTTCACTACTCACGGGTAATTGAAAATCAACTGGATGTATTCCATCTGCCGTTTCCGCACGGCACCACGATTGGACGCGGTAATCGTACGGTTGCCGATGGTCCAATTGTTAAAATGGACGGTGAGGAAATGCAGATCTGGGTTTATAACCGTAAAGATGAAAATGGTCCTGCCAAACGCGCCGGCGAGCTGGGTGAACCAACCCGTGTCCCCTTCCTGCATTTTCGCTTTCCCCACCTCTGGCAGAATCACATATCTGAGGATATGCGCATTACCGTTTATTTCACGCCAATTGATGAGAATCATACTATGCTGTATAGCCGATATTACCAACGATTTCTAAAGCTGCCCATCCTGGGAGATTTCGTTTCCTGGTTAATCAGCATCTTCAGTATCACCATCCTGCATCAGGATAAACGCGTAGTAGAGAAACAACTCCCGATCAAATCTGATCTCAAGATGACAGAAAAGCTGATCGCGCAGGATCAGCCCATCATTCTTTACCGCCGTATCCGTAAAAATTTACAGGACGGGCTACCAATACAAAAGAAAAATTAAAAAAGCAGGGATCAGGCAACTACCAATGTTCCTGATCCCCGATTCCTGCTTTCCTATCAATCATCCAATAATCGACGCTCGCCTTGCAGCTCACGAATGGCTTTGACATTCTGACTGACCTCGATGGTGCCGCGATATTTGCCGTGTGCGTCGCGCAGCGCGAAATAGCGGATATGGATAAACATGCCCATCATCTCGATCCAGAATTCTGCCACATCCCGTTTATTCGCGCGGAAATCTTCCAAAATGCGTTGTACCTTATCCACCGATTGCGGCGGATGGCAATTCTGTACTTTTCGTCCAATGATGGCCGGCAGGCGTTCAAAAATACGTTCCTGGGTTTGTGAGAAGAAACGTACTTCATCGTTCTCGTCCACGAATGTCACATCGACCGGAAGATTGGTCAGCATCAGGTTGATCTGTTCCAATGTAAGCGCACCGGTTTGCAAAGACAACAAGCCCGAGCCGGGTGTGTGCAGGGATTGGTTGACGGAAATTACGGGTATATCTGCCGTTTGCCTGAGCTGCCATTCCTTACTGGGGGTTAATTCATAAAAACCAATTTCATCTTCCTGATGACGAATCTGGAACCAATCCGCTTCTTTTAAGCGTTCCAATGCAGAAGGGAAGAGCACTTTGTCTTCCTTATAGAACATTTCCCGCATCTGGTGCTGAATATTCTCGTGCAGTTCATCCACTGCCGGCCAGTCTATGGCCCTCAGGTCTGAGAGCTGCGCCTGGAAGGCTTTCCAGAAAGCGCGGATTTGGTCCTGGATACCCCACATCACTGTCGAGGGTCCTGAAAAACCGTATTTTTCCAAAAATGGGAATAAAAGGCTTTCTTTACGGCGGTAATGCGCTTCAAATTTCATCACCTGCTCCAATGCTTCGACTACCTTTTGAGGGCCTAGCTGTGGATCCTTACGGAAGCTTTCCCAACGGGAGCGCAATTTATTCAGGTCACTTTCTGCGAGTTGATTCTCGGCGCGCAGGGTAAAGAGCGGATGCCCCGGAACCGTTTCCGGTGACTTTTGCAAATCCAGATGGTCCTTGAAAAAAGCAACATGCACATCACATAAGCGCTGAATTTCTTCCGGCGCAGTACCATCTTCAATCAACAACTGTTCGATTTCGGCAATTTCCACCGAACTGATTTCTTGCGTGAGGCTGCCAAATTCAGCCTTTACGGATTCAAGAGAACGACCTTCCTGCAACTGGCGCAGTACATTTTTTAAGGTTTCTTTGCGGCGGGTAGTGTTATTTATAAATTCACTCATCAGTGACTCCAAAATGGGGGATAAGGTGTTTAATCCTGCCAGGTTATCTCAAAGCGGCAGGTGATGGCATGCACCGGACAAAGCCCTTCACATACAGCGCAATAAGTACAACGCTGCGGATCGGAGAATACCGGTTTGGATCTGTGCATGCTCAGTGCCGTCTCGGGACATAGGGCAGCGCACTGCCCACAACCAGTGCAGGCTTGTTGATCAATTTCAGGGAGAATCCAATCGTTGTTCATCTTTTCAACACCTTTCAATACGCTTTTCTCAGTTTACCCCCGGGCTTGCGAAATTTATACGACTTTTGTCGGAATTAAGGTTAATCGAGATTCATCAGTCTTTCCAACCCCTCACGGTCCACCAACACAATTCGCTGCCGGTCACGGCGGATCAAGCCATCCTCGTGCAGCGATTTCAGAGCCCGACCAATCATATCGCGCACGGTGCCCAAATTTTCCGCCATTTCATCCTGAGTCCAGTTACCCTGCAAACCATTGTGATCGGCATTTGTCAGTAAAAAGCGCGCCAGGCGGCCTTTTACCGAACGCAGCGCCAGATCTTCCACCAAACCGGTTAGATGAATAAGGCGCTCACCAAAATCCTGTAAAAGGCGGTAACTGAAATCGGCATGGGTTTGCAACAAAGTACGGAAAGCTTCTACCGGGATTACCAGTACTTGCAGAGCACTCATCGCGCGGACACTGGCCTGGTTTAGCCCATTCGGGTTCAGAGCCGGCACTGTGTTAAATGACTGCCCGGTGCTCAAACGCGCCAGCACCTGTTCACGTCCCTCCGGGGAAATGCGATATACGCGCGCTTCACCCTGCTCAATAAACAACGCCGCTGTACAGGGATCCCCCTCCAAAAGAATTTCACTTCCTAGCGGATAATTTCGTCGAACGGCTACACGCTCTATAGCTTCCCTGGTTGAAGGATTGAGATCGGCAAAAAAGGGAATGGGGTTCAATGGGTGCGGCATGCATGCATTGTAACCAAATTAACTTGAGATCACAAGAAAAAGACCCGGGGAGTAGGGAATTTCATTACTCCCCGGTTTCTATTATTTTTCCAGGCGCTTTGTGAAATAACGCAGCATGGCTACCAAATACACTCCCTGCAAGATAAAACCAGCAACCAAAAGCAGCAGGGTCTGCCAGAAATTGAGGAACGCCAATGTCCAATACAACTGCATCGGCCAGAACGGCGGCAATATCCCGAAAAACCAGCGAGCAGGGCCTGAAACAAAATAGGCCGCCAAAACCGGCATAAAAAACATTCCGCTGAGTTTCATCAGGGCGAAACCCTGCACCTTGTTCTGCGCGAATCCGGCATAAAAGAGGGCATATATGGGTGTTAACCCAGCGGACGCCAGAGAAACCAGCAACATTCCGCCCAGGCTCAGGTCACACAGTCCGGACAGCGGCAGCATGACCATATTGCCAACCAATCCCAGCAGAACCGGTACGCTGATACGATAGCTAAAATAGCCGCGCAGAGACAGCGGCGTCACCTGAAGTGCCTCAATCGTATGGTCATCCCGTTGATCCAAGAGTAAGAAACCAACTACCGATCCATAAATCATCGGTATGAGCATCACCATCATACTCATGAGAAGCGGAATATACAGCGTAAGGTCAAAATCAAACCACGCAAGAATCTGGTCAAACAAAAACGGCAAACCCCAGCGCAAAACAAATCCCAGAAACAAGGGAACATACACCATCCATTTTAGCATCGGGTCGCGGCGGACATTACGCATGTCTATCGGTCCTAATGCCTGAATTGCCTGCACCATGTTCATCTTTTCCTCCTATCCTACCTGCATATAACTCTGCAAACGACGGTTTGCCCACCAGCCAGCTGCAAAAACCCAGGCCATACCGGCCAGAATTCCATAGACGAGCATTCCCGGAGCTTCCGGCTGAAAAGCAGCGTTGATTAATATCAATAAGGGCTGCAGCGGATGGAGATAAAACAGCCAATGCTGCCAATGACCCAGATACGCATCCAGCGGCAGGGTGAGAAAACCAATCACCAAAACCGAAGGCAGCAAAAAAGCATTAATCGAAGAATAATGAGTCACCATTACCAGACCACTGAATAGAAACAAGCCAAAAGCCAGTAACAGCCCCGCCAGGAAAAGAATTGGATTAAACTTCACGCCAACAAATACAACAACGATCATCAGACTCTCTATGCAGGCAATGAGAAACAAGCTGCCAAACTTGCCGCCCAGGTATTCCGTTCCACGCAGCGGACTGACCACCTGCGCCAACAGAGTACCTTCATTTTTCTCCAGCAGTAATAACCCGGCAACAAAGTAAAAACTGGTTACCACCAGATTACCAACAACAAAAGCACCGATTAACCAGCGCAGATCCCACCTTCCGGTCTGGGTGCTGATCAGTAGGAAAAATACAATCACAATCCCGCTGACAATATAAAAACCATTGCGCCATTGCAGACGGACATCATTCGTCAGTGTCACCCAGAGCCTTTTCATAAGAGCCTCCTGCCCGTTACCTGAATAAACACATCTTCCAGGGTAGCTTCCTGCGTGTGGATGGTCTGCACTGGCTGAGTGCGAATCAAATTCAAGAACTGACTGTTACCGCCCAGACCTTCCAAGGCAAATTCCTCTTTCAACAGTTTGCCGTTGGAACGCACTTCCACCTGGACGATTGGCTGCCCGTATTGCAACTTCAACTGACGCGGGGTATCAATCATGGCAATCTTCCCGTCCACAATTAAACCGACATGATCACACAATTCTTCGGCAACATTCATATTATGGGTGGTTAGAAAGATCGTCTTTCCCAGATTTTGCTGTTCGCGAATCATATCCTTGATCATGCGCGCATTCACCGGATCCAAGCCTGAGGTGGGTTCATCCAGAAATAACACTTGCGGATCATGTAACAAAGCCCGCGCCACGGTCAGGCGATTGCGCATCCCTTTTGAAAAAGTTTCCACAGGCTGCCTGGCATCGGCTGCCAAACCTACCTGTTCCAGGATATGCATAGGGTTTTGGGTTCCGCGGCTGTAAAGACGTGAAAAATACACCAGATTTTCCAACGCAGTCAGTTTAAGAAAATGATTGGGGAATTCAAAAGATACCCCGATATGTTCATATAAACTGGCATCCCATACAGACAGATCTTTTCCTAACAGGGTTACATTGCCCTGGTACCCTTTCAATAAACCAATCAGGACTTTTTGCGTGGTTGATTTTCCGGCGCCACTGGGACCTAAGAAACCAAATATTTCGCCCGAATGGACGGAGAAATTCAAACCCCGCACGGCATCTGCTTTGGCCTGCGGATAACGATAGTGTAATTGCGATACTTCAATCATGTTTTCTCCTGTAATAAAAAAAGCCAGGTCGGTTTGGCCGGCCTGGCGGATTGGTGTAGACTGGAAAATTATTCTTTCGCTACATATCCTGCAACCAGGTCGAGTAAAATGTTGAACGCGTCTTGAAACGCAGTTCCAATTTCTTCAGCATGCAAACTGACATAAAATAATGCCTTCATCAATGCGGAAATCAGGACCGGGTCGTGGTCCTGCACCACACCGGATGCCTGCCAATACTGCATCAATTCACCCACAAAGCCATCATCACTTTTGAGATGCCCCTGTACCAATTCGGGGGGGAGCTTGCGCAGAAGAATTTCGTAGTCCTGCGGATTAAAGTTGCCGAACATAGGGTGAGAACGGTAAGCATGGAAAGCTTCGTGCAGCAGGGCGCGTACCTGTTGATAAGGGGTGCCGGTTTGAATGGACTGCAAACGCTGGATAGTCTCCAGGCGATATTCCGCTTCAAAATTCTCCAATACTTCAAAAAAGAGATGCTCTTTTGAGTCATAGAATTTATAAAAGGCACCTTTTGAAATTCCTGCTGCAGTGGTCAGGTCTTCTACGTTCGTCTTGCGAATACCATACGTCGACAGAGAATGCTTCCCGGCTTCGAGAAGCTTCCTGCGGATAATATCCTGTTCCTGTTGAGAAAAACCTCTTGGCATTGCAATCACCTTTGTAAATGTATGACTATATAATTTTTTTAGTCACACTGATTTTACACCATTTTCCAGCGTTGTAAAGGGGATTCATGAAACTCTTGCTATAATTAATTTATTATTGCAGGAGGAACCCATGATCGTAGCTGTACAGGATATCCCGGTATTTGCATCCGTAGTTGGCAGCGGCAAACCATTAATCGCCATCCACGGTTTTGTACCGGATCACCGTTTGATGAAAGGCTGCCTCGAACCCGCGTTTACGCGGCGCCAAGGCTGGCGACGGATTTATTTTGACCTGCCCGGGATGGGTATGACCCCGGCTGCTGAGCATATCCGCAACAGTGATGATATGCTCAATCTGGTCATCGAAGTGATTGACCAACTTTGCCCTGAAGAACCTTTTGCACTGGTGGGAGAATCGTATGGCGGCTACCTGGCCCGCGCGATTGTAAAAAAAATGCCGGAACGGGTATTAGGTCTGATGCTGCTTTGCCCGATGATCTTTGCCGATCAGAGCCAACGCCATTTACCGCCTCACTCTGTTTTGGAACGGCACGAAATGGCACTGGCAGCTTACCCTGTGGATGTGCGCCAGGAGATTGAATCCAACTGTGTCATCCAAACACCAGAGACCCTCTACCGCTACCAGGAAGAAATTCTGCCGGCTATCCAGGTTGCGGATCATGATTTTCTGGAAAAATTCCGTAACGAAGGCTATGCGTTTTCCGAAGATATCGACCGCGGAATGACACCTTATGAACGGCCAACTCTCTTTCTCACCGGCCGCCAGGATGCCAGCACCGGTTACCAGGATCCCTGGAAAATTCTAGAAAATTATCCGCATGCCAGTTTTGCCACATTGGACCGGGCTGGCCACAATTTGCAGATTGAACAACCGGGATTATTTAACACCCTTACTATGGATTGGCTGGAGCGTGTGGAACGGACTTTGAATAAAATCTGACCATTACCCTGTATCCATCCTACTATTTTATTCACCCGAACAAGTTTTTTGAAAAGAATCGCAAACAGATAGAAAGGCTCAAAAAATGCTTGAACTCATAACGAAAAACCGCAGTTACCGCCGCTTTTATCAGGAAATTAGCATTTCCATGGAAACGTTACGGGCCTGGGTAAACCTTGCCAGGTTATCCGCATCGGGCATGAACGCACAACCCCTGAAATACCGATTAATCAACGATGCACAAACCTGTGCCCAGATTTTCCCGATGCTGGCCTGGGCTGGTTACCTGAAAGAATGGAATGGCCCCATAGAAGGAGAACGCCCTTCGGCGTATATTCTTGTTCTGGGCGATAAAAACATTCGCGAAAGTTTCGGAATCGATCATGGTATTGCTATGCAGAGTATTCTTCTGGGAGCAGTGGAGGCTGGTTTTGGCGGCTGCATCATCGGCTCCATCCAAAGAGAAAAACTGTCCGAGGCAATCAAACTCCCCGAACAGTATCAAATATTAAACATCCTCGCGCTGGGTAAACCCAAAGAAAGTGTTGTGCTGGAAGAATTGCAAGGTGATGATATCCGCTACTATCGTGATGCGGATGACGTTCACCACGTACCCAAACGAGGGTTGGACGATTTGATCGTCTGAACTTGCCGGCCTTACACAAACACCTCTTTGGGATAATCCACATCCAGAAATTGATTAGCGGAACTGCGCCCTGATTCGATCAAATTCATGTAAGTAGCGCTACCCACCGGAATGTCAAAGCGGATTGGAGAAACACCACAATCATTAATCTTGATTGTGCGTTTCTGATCAAGCGTATTGCGTTCATAATTGGCTTTTTGAAAGGAATCAAATAAGTTATCCACAGTCAATTCCAAATATTCGCGCAGGGATTGCGGGTCTTTTTCCATATCCTGAGGTGATAATTCCGGGTAGAGGTAGCAACCCAGTGTTTGCCAGTTGACACCCTTGATATACCATGGATTATCCCTTGAATATTCAGGCGCATCAAAGATACGAATCGGGAAATTGTCATATAACCCACCATCCACGTAATAATCACCGTGACCAAACTGGCTGCCATCAAAACGTAATGCCTGGAAAAAAAACGGAATTGATATAGACATTCGTACAGCATCCGCTACGGCAACCGTTGGCGTTGTTTCATATGAAAATACCTCTGAGCGATATTTGCTGATATTGGCAGCAACAATGTGGAGTTCTCTGAAGCCCTTCTTGTGAAAATCGGCAAATGTGGCACGTCCATTCCCGCCACAATGTTGAGCTACGACAGCCTGCATCCAATCATAAAAATATTGACTGGAATACCAACCAAACTCATTGATCAGACGGCTGGTACAGGCTAATTCTCCATTACGCAACCCCAACGCATTCATGATCTCTACTGACCTGGTCTGGGCTGTATGAACCTGGGGTACTTTGGAATAATCCAGGCTAGAAAAGAGATTCATGATCTCGCGGTGTGTCAAGCGTAAACTTAGTAGAGCTGCCGTAATAGCGCCTGCCGATGTTCCGGCAACCCGTTCAATTTGCATGAGTATGCCGCGATTTTCCAATACCTCCAACGCACCACAATAAGCCAAACCGCGAATGCCGCCCCCTTTAAATACCATGTTTTTATAAGGGTAGTGATACAAAGGCGGGTTTTCCTGGCGGTTCAATTGAGCCATCAGGAATGTGGAGCGATTTTTAAATTTTATATAGGTTCTGTGAATAGCATTCATACGTTTTCCTTCAGTGTTTAAAAAGAACAACTTTTATTTTTCTGTAAGTTATTAATCTATCCCTACCCTATATACGCCTAATCGCTCTTTAAGTTGCACAAATTAAAACAAGCCTGCCGAAATTTCAGCAGGCTTGTTTGGTATTCCGGATTATATTATTTAGCCGCAGCCGCCGCCGCAACCACCTTCACTACTGCCACAAGTTGCGCAGCCGCCACCGCCTACACGGCCGGATTGTAACTCGTCATCGGAAGCCATGCGCAAATCTACAATGGTTGCCACAAATTTGAGTGTTTTTCCAGCCAAAGGATGATTCATATCCAAGCGCACATCATTTTCGCCAATTTCCATGATATTGGCATTAATTAAACGACCCTGCGGATCGCTCAAACGAACGGCTTTCCCTATTTCCAATGGAAAACTGGGTGGGAATTGATCCCGGGGAATATCCACAAAGGCGTTATCGTCATATTCGCCATAAGCATCTTTTGCAGCAACTGTAATTTCTTTGGTCTCGCCAATCTGCAAACCAAACAATTCGGTCTCCAGACCCGGAATAACATTGCGATGTCCCTGCAGGAACTGCAATGGGCCATAGCCTTCGCTGGAATCGATCAATTGATCGTCGACGGTCAACGTGTATTCCATGCTGACCACAATATCCTGCGCAACAATATCGGGTATTCGTTCTGTCATTAGTAACTCCTTGTTTAAAAAAACCGGTAATGTGGAGTAACCGGGTCATATTTGAATGCGATTATATCACAAAAAACCCTCAGTATTTCAAAAACATGGCTGTACAGCCCGAATCAACCTGACTACGTTAGTTTGAAGCGGGTGACAAGCGCCCGCAGATCTGCCATCATAACGTTGACAGACCGGGTTACTTCCAGAACACTCTCAACCTGAGCGCTGATCTCCTGGGTAGAAGCGGAAACTTCTTCTATAGCAGCTGAATTTTCCTGAGAAATCGAAGCAATTTCTTCTATGGCTTTAGCTACATTAGCAGAAGAGCCGCCAATCTCTTGCGTGGCCGCAATATTTTCCTCTACTACCGCAGAAACGGTTTCCATCGAATCAGCCAGCTGGTCCATAGCACCCAATACCTGAGCTAATGCGTTTTTTACCTCACTGACCTGGTAAACTACCGCACGTGAACCGCCCAAAATTTCCTCCAATGCCTTTCCGGCCTGGTAGGTGTTGGATGCGCCGTTTTCCACTTCTGAAGCGCTTTCTTCCATCGTAAAAACCGCATCTGCAATGGTGGACTGAATATTCAAGATCAAACTGCCAATTTCCCGAGTAGCGGCCGCAGAACGCTCTGCCAGCTTACGCACCTCATCTGCGACAACGGCAAAGCCTTTGCCATGTTCCCCTGCACGGGCGGCTTCTATTGCAGCATTGAGTGCCAGCAAATTGGTTTGAGAAGCGATATCTCCTATTGTTTGGACGATTACGCCGATCTGATCAGAACGAGCACCCATTTCCTGCACTTTTTCAGAAGATTGCATCACTTTGTCTTTAATAAGCTGCATGCCCTGAATGGTATTTTGAACAATTTCAGAACCGGAAACAGCCGCTTTCAAAGCTTTTTCTGATTCTGACTGCATCGATTCTACACTTTCTGATACCAATTGGGTGCCATTATTAATCTTCCGGGTCATTTCCGAAGCCCGAGAAATTGCGAGCGCCTGCTCCTGTGCCCCACTGGCAACCCCACGAATCGCCTGGTCTACCTGCTCGGCAGAGACCATCGTCCGGCTGGCTGCAATACTCTGTTGGGTTGTGCCTTTGGTGATATCCTGCATGGTCGCAGCAATTTGAGTAGAGGCTTGCTGCGAAGCCGCGACCACGACAGAAAGATTCTGAGCAACGCTTTCCAATTGATCTATATTCTTTCCCAAATTCTCAATGACAGATTTCAAATTATGCAGCATATTCCGGAAGGACCAGCCCAATGAATCTTTATCCGAACGTGGCTGATATTCCTGTGTCAGATCTTGCTGACCCATTTTGTCGGCTACCATCGCTAATTCCTGAAATTCTTTTACCATCAGGTTAAATGAATCTGCCAGTTGAGCAAATTCATCATGAGTATCAAACACAACATGCTGCTCCAAATCACCTGCCTGCGCAATCAATTCGGCCACCGAGGCCAGTTGTTTCAAAGGCCTGGTAACTGAACGAGTGATCACAAAAGCAAACACACTGGTAATTACTACAGTAACTGCACCAAAGACAACCAGGTAACGAACCAAATCACCAGAGAAAACCCTGGTTATATCCAATTGATCAAAGCCATTCGCCAAACCGTCGTTTAAAAAGGAAACTGCCATTAACATCACAATGACACCGGCTGCACCGGCAGCTGCCACCGTGAGCATTAATTTCACACTGATCGGGTAACGGTTAAAATTTCTAAGGATCAGAAACACAAATAAACCGGTAAGGATAATACCAACCACAGCGGTTTCATTAATCGGATTAACATATTCCATTTTCGTAAAGGAGTCGCTGCTGGTAATTAACGCACCCAGAATGATCGAAACAAACATGCCATTGGCACACATTTTGGGATCAAACACACGGTTAGAAACATAAACTAAAGATAAAGCCACCGCCGGTCCGATAATCCAGGAACCACCACTTTCGACCAATTTGGTAACAAAAAGCAACAAACCAATGGGCAGAATGATCATCCAACCCACCCGGTTATATAAACCTTCATGCGTAAATTTACGTGCCCATACCAGAATACCCACCGCGACCAGGGCTAAAACCGGCAGAACGATTGTCCCACCCTTCGAAATCATAAGGAATACACCATAGACAATTACAAAAAAGATAATTGCCGTCATAAGATTCAAGGTACGGAAAATTTTTTGTGTTTGTTCCAATTTCATTCAGCATCACTCCCAAACCATCATGTCATTTCGGATTCAAAAACAGGGCACTATAAGCATACCCATATTATGAAAAAATAATCATAAAAAACTGATAAATTCAGTCTAAATATTTGGTTAAATGAAGCATAGAAAAATTAGCATCAAATTGTACCTTGATCAACCGGTGATTCGTTTATGAAAAGTAAATTGCGTTTTTACATGCTGATAACCAATTGCCTTGTAAAAGACATGCGCATTCTCTCTTATACTATTGGAACGCAAACGAATATCAAGCAAAGTATTTTTTATAGCCCATTCTTCCGCCGCCTGCATAAGCATTTTACCTGTTCCCTGCCCCCGGAAAGTCTCCTCTACAATCAATCCGCCAATCTCGGCAAACGGTTCAGTTTCCAGATACAGTACCTGTAATACATGCACCCAGCCAATCACTCCACCGTTTTGATTGACTGCTACAAATACCGCCTGTTCAACGTCAGCTAAAATAGTTTTTAAGCGACTGGCAACGCCTGATTCTTCAACCGGATAACCTAATTGCCCACACAAACGGCAAATGTCCGCGATATCCTGCAATTGCGCAGAACGTACTAAAACCTGTTTATCCTTCATAAAGGGATACCTCCATCAATACCTAGTCAAAATAAATCTTACTATGAACTGAAAATTATTTAATAAAATATTTACGCCAAAATAAACATCTTGTTTTTTTTCTGGGCTACAATTAAAACAATTGAGGTAAAAATGCCCGCACAGGAATCTCTTTTTCATAAAATTGGTAAAAATCCAAAAGATCGTCTGGATTTCTCTTCGCCAGATATGGTTCTTTCGCGTGGTTACCTTTTTGAAAAGGAAGGCAATTTCGCTGCGGCTATCCAGGAATACCGCCAATACATCCTAACTGAAACGCATAATGCCTGGGTGTTCGCTCACCTGGCGGATTGCCTGCGTGAACAAGGCAAGTACGACGAGGCACTTCAATTTTTTGAGCAGGCTCTAGACATTGAGAATCAATATGGATGGGTGTTTGCCCAACGCGCCCTGACTTATATCCAACTGGAAAACCATGCCGAAGCGTTGGTAAACCTGCTGGAGGCAGAGAAGTATCTGCCCGCTGATGAATGGCTATTTGCTATGAAAGGGGAAACACTCCGGGAATTGGGGGAACTGGTAGAAGCGATTGAGGCTTTTGACCAGGCTATCCAACTGAAACCAGGGTATGTATGGGCATTGGCGCACCGCGGAAGGACGTATAACGAACTGGGGCACTACGAAAAAGGTTTTGCCGATCTTGAAGACGCATTGCAGATGGATCCACAGTATGCCTGGGCTTATTACTGTATGGGCGAAGCCTATCGCAAGCAAAACAAAACCAAACTGGCACTGGCAGCGTATCAAAAGGCCCTGGATATTCTCCCTGATTATCCCTGGGTTTTCAGCGCACGTGGCCAGTTGTATCAGGCAGTTCGTGATTTTCCGAAAGCCTTGAAGGATTTCAATAAACTTCTGGCGTTTTGGCCAGAAGATGCCTGGGTTCATGCCGTCCGAGGTGATATTCTGGAGCAAATGAACCGTCTTCAGGAAGCCGTTACGGCGTATCAGAAAGCCCTGAGTTTGCGCCCGGATTATGCCTGGGTACATGGACGTTTGGGGGCCGTTTATCGCAGTCAGGGCCGCCTGGCAGACGCGATAACATCACTCAGCCTGGCAATTTCTCTGGAACCTGAATACGGCACTGCCTGGGGGGAGCGCGGAGAAACCTACCGGCAAATGGGAAATTTTGACCTCGCCCTGGCCGATCTCAACCAGGCAAATCAATACTTAAATAATGATGAATGGATTTTGGCTGTGCGTGGTGAAATATACCGTGGCCAGAACCAATTCGATCTGGCATTACAGGATTTTAATGCCTCACTAGCGATTGATCCGCGTTACGATTGGGCGCTCTCTCATCGCGGGCGTCTGTACCGCGATATGGACCGCCTGGAAGATGCACTGATGGATTTCAACGCCGCTTTGCAAACCAAACCGAACTATATCTGGGCGCTCTATCAGCGCGGCGAATTACTTATTCAAATGGATCGATTGGATGAAGCAGAAACCGATTTACAAAAGGTCCTGGAATTAAACCCTCATTATCATTATGCCTTCGAAAGCATGGCTGAACTGTATATGAAACGGCGGGAATATCACCAGGCGATCATCTACCTGGAAAATGTGCTGAAAAACCAGGTGGATGATATTTGGGCCTGGGGGCAGTTAGCCCTGGCCTATGAAAAATCCACCCAATTTTTGCAGGCGGTGCAGGCATACTCCAGCTTATTGGACCTGGACAGCAATAATGCCTGGGCGTTGCAGCGCAGAGCGCTTCTCTATCATTACGAATTGGATAAGATTGACCTGGCAATTGCCGACTATGATAGTTATATTGCACTTAACCCCAATAATGGTGTTGTGTGGAGTTCACGGGGTGTGGCTAAAAAAGTATTATTTGATTATCACGGCGCATTGGCTGATTTTAACCAGGCTATCCTGCTGGATAATCAGGATAGCTGGGCCTATGCACGGCGCGCTCAGGTTCAGCGCACCTTACGGAATTACATAGCGGCTATGGATGATATTAACCTGGCGCTATCCATCGCGCCGCAAGAAGCATGGATCCTGGCGATACGCGGCTTGATCTATCTGCTCACCGGGCAATATGAACCGGCATTGGCCGATTACACCCGGGCGCTGGACCTAGAAAAATGGAATAGCTGGTCCTGGGATCGCAAAGGCGAGGTCCATGTGAACCTACAGCAATGGGATGAAGCATTGGAATGTTTCAACCAATCGATTGCTTTTGGAGAGAAAGAAAATATTAATTTTTTCAACCGCGCGATTGTCCAGCGTATTTTGGGCAACATGGAACAATCCGAAAAAGATCTGCAAACCGCCATTCAAAACATCAAAGACTATCTCGTTTCCCAGCCCGGGGATTTTCGTTCACAATTCAACCTGGCAATGTTCCTGCTTTTTCAAGGCAACCTCACCACCGCTCTGGAGCAAATTCAATTTACCTTGCAACAAAATCCGCCTTCTTATTTTATCGAGGAAGCCATTGTAGACAACCTGGATCAAATGAATAAGTTCTTTCCCGGATTGGACGGGATAGCAGCTGCCAAAAAAATTCTTCAGACGCATCTCTCCGATTTTAAGGACAGGTGATACACCTGAACCACTTAATGCGCTTCCGGAATTAAAATTAAACAACATCTTTTAGAATAAGGAAGCCAAATATGATCAAACGAATTCTTTGGATTATTCCAGTCATCCTGGTGCTTCTGGTGGCTGCTTTTATTATCTGGGGTAATTCGCCGGCTAAACCGGAAGCTGCTGCGTTCGAATCCCTGCAAAGCAATGCCCAGGTCAATGTGGTTCAATCCTCCGCATGGATCAGCTTCATTCCGGTTGATGGCCACACTACACCGGCCCTGATTTTTTATCCTGGCGGAAGGGTAGATTATCGCGCCTATGCCCCACTCTTGAATGCCATCGCCGAAAAAGGCACCCCGATTTACCTGGTTAAAATGCCATTAAATCTGGCCGTTTTTGGAATCAATAAGGCTGATCAAGTCATCCAAGCTAACCCGCAGTACTCTCAATGGGCCATCGGTGGACATTCCTTGGGTGGCGCAATGGCCGCCAACTATGCCAGAAACAATCCTGATGAGATCGACGCAATGATTTTATGGGCGTCTTACCCAGCTGAAAGCGATGATTTTTCGACGACAAATTTGTCCGTACTTTCGATAAGCGGCACATTGGACGGTTTGTCCACTCCGGAGAAAATCCAAGCCTCCGCCATTTTACTGCCTACCAGTACGGTATGGGAAAAAATAGAAGGCGGCAACCATGCCCAATTTGGCAGTTATGGAGCACAACCAGGCGACAATCCGCCTGGCATCTCTGAAGCCGATCAACAGAAGCGAATTATTGAGGCAACCAGTATGTTTTTATCCAATCTGCCATAATCTGTTTCTCAGTCTGGTAAATTATCCACAAATTTTGATGGTAGAATTGCGCGTGAAAAATATCACAATTTTACAGCGCCAACACGTGGAGGTATACAATGCTGCCCATCGAAATGCAACCCAATATTTATTGGGTGGGAATTAATGACCGCGTCACCGAGCTTTTTGAAGGCTTATGGCCCATTAAACAGGAAGGCGTTTCTTATAATAGTTATCTGATTCGCGATCAAAAAAATGTACTGATCGACCTCTCCCGAGAAACGACCACTGAAGATCTGCTCAGCCAGATCAATGCGCTGGTCCCTCTGGCCAATCTGGATTATGTAGTCATCAACCATATGGAACCCGATCATTCCGGTGCATTATTCGCCTTGCGGCAGATCGCTCCTCAGGCCACCATCATTGGATCCGCCAAGGCAGTCGAAATGATGAAGCAGTTCTACGGTATTACAGAAAACATCATGGTAGTCAACGATGGAGACACATTGGCGTTGGGCAACCATACCCTTAAATTTTTTTCTACCCCCTTTCTGCACTGGCCGGAAACAATGATGACCTATGAGATCAGCCAACAAATTCTATTCAGCTGCGATGCTTTTGGTGGATTCGGCGCATTACCGGGTAGTATCTTTGATGACCAATACCACAACCTGACGGTGTACGATAATGAAGCCTTGCGTTATTTTACCAACATTGTCTCTGCGTTTTGCCGACCGGTTCTAAAAACTCTGGATAAATTAAGCGACCTCCCGGTTCAGATGGTCGCACCATCTCATGGCCTGATCTGGCGCAGCCAACCTCAACACATGCTGGCGTTGTACAAAGAATGGGCTGGCTATGATAGCAGCAACGCCCATCCAGGTGTGACATTGCTATACGCATCCATGTACGGCAATACCGAAAAAGTAATGGAAGTGATCGCACAGGGTATTGCCAGTGAAAATGTAGCGCTGCGTATTTTTAACATATCCCACACGCATATCAGTTATATGCTGCCTGCCATGTGGGTCAACCAGGGTTTATTGTTAGGCATGCCCACTTATGAAGGCAATATCTTCCCTCCAATGAAAGCCGTATTGGATATGTGTAAGACCAAACATGTTTTTCATAAAACCGCAGCACGCTTTGGCAGCCATGCATGGCATGGTGGCGCCCAACGCCACTTTGAAGAAATGGCTGAACTGCTCAAATGGGATCTGCAGGAGTGCTTTGAATTTTCCGGAGGCGCCAGCCCAGCAGAACTGCAAAAAAGCTTCCAATTTGGCGCTGCCTTCGCCAGAAAATTTAAAACAGGCGTATAAAACGCCTGTTTTTTTGGTTGGTTAATTACAGGTTCAACTGCGGGCAGTATACAATTCTACAATCTTTAGAATCACCTGCGCTGCTTTTTCCAGAGAATCAACCGGAATAAACTCAAAACGTCCGTGGGCATTATGGCCACCGGTAAAGAGATTGGGACATGGCAAACCCATATAGGACAATCGGGAACCGTCAGTTCCTCCCCGCACCGGGATAATCTTTGGCTCTATCCCCAATGCTTCGATTGCTTCTTTGGCGGTTTCAATAATATGCATTACCGGCAGTATTTGTTCTTTCATGTTGTAATATTGATCTTTCAATTCCAACACTGCCGTTCCTTCACCATATTTGAAATTAATCGTTTCAACAGCTTTTTGAATGAGATTTTTCTGCCATTCAAATTTTTGTTTGTCGTGTTCACGGATAATGTACAGTAAGCTGGTTTCTTCCAGCTTGCCATCGAAACGCATCAGGTGGAAAAAACCTTCGTATTTTTCGGTATGCTCCGGGCGCATTTGGGCGGGCAACATTCCAGCCAGATCCATGGCAATATTAATGGCATTGATCATTTTATTTTTGGCCGTACCGGGGTGTACGCTGCGGCCTTTGACAACTATCCTTGCGCCGGCGGCGTTAAAATTCTCATATTCCAATTCACCTACTTCACCCCCATCAACCGTATAGGCGAAATCTGCGCCAAATTTTTGTACATCAAACAAATCCGCTCCACGCCCTACTTCTTCATCCGGTGTAAAGCCAATTTTAAGTGTGCCGTGTTCAATTTCGGGATGTTTGACCAGATATTCAACCGCAGCCATAATCGCCGCAATTCCGGCTTTATCATCTGCTCCCAACAAAGAATTTCCATCAGTGGTGATGAGAGTCTGACCAATGTACAGGTTCAAATCCGGGAAATCCTGTGGAGAAAGCAGAATATTCTGTTCCGAATTAAGCACAATTGCATCGCCAGCATAATTCTCTACAAATTGCGGTTTTACATTCGCGCCACTCATATCCGGGCTGGTATCCATATGTGCAATCCATCCGATAACCGGAACAGGTTTATGGGTATTGGCTGGTAAAGTGGCCATCACATATCCATGCGCATCCAAACTCACATCCTGCAATCCCAGTGTCAGCAGTTCTTTTTGCAGTAATTTAGCCAGAACAAGTTGTTTCGCCGTACTGGGACAACTATCCGATTGAGGATCAGATTCGGTATCAACTTGCACATAACGTAAAAAACGTTCAACCACAACACTCGTCATTTTTTACTCCCAAATTTGGATTTTCCGAAAAACCAGTTTGCCATTCCGATATTCGCTTTTCAATGAATATCAACCTATCGGTTCATCTCAATCAGCCGGGCATGAGGTAATGTTGAGACGTTACCAACTCTCTTATTATTCTACAAGCTGGCAGGAAAGTAAAGCGTTTTTCTGCGTCTGCTACAAACGTTTTTATAATTTTTTCCCCAACATGAACAGCTTATGGCATAATAGGAAATTAGATTTTGATCCAAATGGAGACTATTTATGCAAAGTTATCCTATTCCCATGATTCCAGGCCCGGTTCAGGTTCCTGATCAGATCCTTTCAGCTTACTTGGCACAATATGGTTCCGCCGATCTGGAATTGGAATTTCTTGAACTTTACCAACAAACACAAAAACAATTACAACAATTACTCGGTACTAAGAATGATGTGACCATTCATAGCGGAGAAGGGATGATTGCCTTATGGGGTGCATTAAAAAGCTGCCTGCTGCCCGGTGACCGTGTTTTAGCCCTGGCTACTGGTGTTTTTGGGTATGGCATCGGTGAAATGGGCAAGTCCATTGGGGCACAGGTTAAAACAATTGGATTTGCGTACAATGAAACCCTACATGATTGGGAAATGATTGAAAAAGCCATTGTCGAATTCCAACCAAAGATGATTACAGTAGTGCATGCCGAAACGCCATCCGGTACCTTAAACCCAATTGAAAAGCTGGGTCAACTGAAACGCAAACACGAGATACCGCTCCTGTATGTGGATACCGTTGCCAGTGTGGGTGGAACCCCGGTGGAGGTTGATGAGTGGGGCATAGACCTGGCTCTGGGTGGTTCACAAAAGGTATTATCCTGCCCGCCGGATATGTCTTTTCTTGCGGTCAGCCCGGCTGCCTGGGACATCATTGAGCAGATCGGGTATGTTGGGTACGATGCCCTGCTGCCCTTCCGTGAAGCCGTTCAAAATTTCTCATTTCCTTATACACCCAACTGGTATGGCATGGCAGCGCTCAACAAGGGCGCCGCTCTGCTTCTGGATGAAGGCTTGACGGATGTTTTTCGCCGCCATCAGGAAACCGCTGTTTATTGCCGGGAACAATTGCTCCACATGGGCTACGAATTATTTCCCGCCGTGGACGCCATTCCCTCACCAACCGTAACCGCTGTTCATGTTCCCAGCGGGTATAACTGGGAAACATTTGATAAACGGCTACGAAAAGATGGGCTGGCTGTCGGTGGCAGCTACGGCCCTTTAACCGGAAAAGTCTTTCGCTTAGGCCACATGGGCAGCCAGGCAAATATGCAACTGCTCCATCAAGCCATGCAGGTTCTGGAAGCCGCTATAAAGGAAAAATAGATCTTTTTGGAGAAAGGGTGGGGCCGGGCGATAAAGAATACTATTTTCCCAATGCCAGACCCACCCTTTTCCTCAAACCATTAACTCTTTCAGACCTTGACAATCATTATACCGATCGGTATAATGATTGTATGTTAGATAACCGCGAATTTCTCCTCCGCAATGCATGCCACTTATTTGCCACTCGTGGTTATGATGCTGTTGGTGTTCAGGAAATTGTCGAAAGCAGCGGGGTAACCAAACCCACGCTTTACCATTATTTCGGTTCGAAACACGGTTTGCTGAATGCAATTCTGGAAAACCAACTGCTTCCTCTTTCCGCACAACTGGCAGATAGCTGCCGTTACCAACAGGACCTGGTATATTCACTGGAACAAATTGTGCGGTTCTACTTTCAGTTTGCTCAACGCGAACCTGGTTTTTTTCGTTTGTGGATGACAATCCGCTTTGCCCCGCCCGAAAGTATCCCCTACCAGGCGATAGCGCCCTATTTGAACCAACAACATCAACTGATTTCCAACCTCTTTCAACAGGCAGCCGAGCAACACGGAAATATGCGAGGGCGACATAATAGCTACGCTGTTTCTTTAATGGGGATGATTTTCTCTTATGCCGCCATGGGCATTCAGGGAGAACATGAGATTAATGATCAACTGGTCTACACCGCGGTTCACCAGTATATGTACGGGATTTTCTCGTAACTCATTTTTTTTGAAAGGAATCTATACCGAACGGTATAAACAAATATTATGCAAACACCAAATTGGACCAAAGACGCTTTTTTCTACCATATTTACCCCTTGGGGCTTTTGGACGCACCTGCCGACAATCAGTTTCACCTACCACCTGAGTCTCGCTTAAAAAACCTCTATCCGTGGTTGGATCATCTCCAATGGCTGGGAGTCAACGCGCTTTACCTTGGGCCACTTTTCCAATCCGGACGCCATGGATACGACACCAGTGATTATTTTCTGGTAGACCGCCGTCTGGGCAGCAACCAGGATATGAAAGAACTGGCTGACGAAATCCACCGGCGCGGAATGCGCCTGATTTTAGACGGGGTATTCAACCATACCGGCCGATCTTTCTGGGCTTTTCGCGACATCCAGGTCAATGGGCAGGCATCTGCCTATACCGGCTGGTATGAGGGGCTGCGTTTTGATGAACACAACTCCTCTGGCGACCCTTTTACCTATCAGAATTGGGCCGGTCATGATAGTTTGCCAAAATTGAACCTGACCAATCCGGATGTACGCAATCACTTACTGGCAGCCGTCCAGTTCTGGATGGATGAATGGGAAATTGATGGGTTGCGGTTGGATGCCGCAGATTGCATTGATATTAACTTCTGGCAGGACCTACGCCGATTTACCGAACGGCTCAACCCCGAATTCTGGCTAATGGGGGAAATCATTCATGGCGATTACAGCCAATGGGCCAACCCACAAACTTTGCATGCCACAACCAATTACGAAGGTTATAAGGGGTTATGGTCCAGCCTGAATGATGCCAACTATTTCGAGATAGCCTACGCTCTAAACCGGCAATTTGGCAAACACGGTATCTATAAAGACCTCAATCTATATAATTTTGCCGACAATCATGATGTCAACCGGGCAGCCAGCCAACTTCTCAACCCCGCGCATCTCTTCCCCTTATATTCGTTATTATTTACCATGCCCGGTATCCCCTCCATTTACTATGGCAGCGAATGGGGAATTAAAGGAAAACGAACGGAACAGAACGACCTGGAACTACGCCCAGCCATCAACCTGCACCAATACATTCAAGCCGCTCCGGAGCCGCAACTGCCACAAACTATCCGCGACCTGGCTAATCTGCGCCGCGATCTGCCAGCAATCCGTTATGGAGATTACCGCCAGGAATCGGTTTCTGCACAACAATTGGTCTTTTGGCGCAGCTATGCCGGGCAAAACGTTCTGGTGGCTATCAACAGCAGTGCGCAGCCCGTCGACATAAAGGGAATCAAGGTCCCACAGCACCAACAGGCGCACACCGTATGGCCCCATCCACACCCGTTGCAAACCAACAACGGGACCCTGGATGTAAGCATACCGGCTTGCGGATTGATGGTTTTTTCGTTCGAAGCATAATAGCTGGTGCTTTACCTGCTCAACAAAAGCAGGTAAAGCACCCATTCCTTGGGAGAGATGGGGCAATGAAAGATTGATTCTCTGCGCAAGTTGCCCCGGCGGAGCTGCTAGCCACCACGTGATAATGATAGATGGTATGTGGATAAGTTGAAGGGGATTATTTCACCGAGGGCGGTATTTGTGAGACTATGGCGCAAGGCACCCGCATCTGGTTTTTTTGAAAACTTACGCCGTTTAAAAAACAATCCACAAGACAATAAAACCGAGAAGCAGGCAGGCAGCCGTTGCAGCCAACCAGATCAGGGCTTTTTTTCTTTTCTGATTTTGTTTGTTTTTATTTACTGCTACTGCATCATTAAGAATTTCTTCAATTGCAAACTCGGTCAGGTTCAATGATTCAGCCAACGCTTTGCGAATGACATCCGGTGGATTACCCATTTCAACCAGGCTGCGTGCCCGGCGAACCGCATCGGCGCGCAATGGGTTGGCAGCAGGAACATTCTTTACACCGCTGCTAGCAGGTATGGTTAATTGGGGCGAGCTTTTTTGATTCTCTCTCAAAATAGCCTGGATTTGTGCGCGTGTCACCCATTGGTGTGCTAACTGCTCCGGAAAATTTAAAGGCATTTCCATTAACAAAATATGTTCGCCACCCTTTTCAATTTCAAAACTGATACCGCAATTCGGGCAAAATATCTGATTTGGCTTTGGGTTTTTTCGCCGAATTTGCAAAAAACCGCTCTGACAGATTGGACAGCGTGCCTTACGAGTCCATTCATCAGGAAAATGCTGCATAGCAGTAAAAGTCGACATCTAAATTTCCATCCTGTTGTTCTTTCTCCCTTTATTATAGAAAAATATTTGTTTAGATCTCGTTTACAGATTGTTACTTTTTTGTTACAACAAAAAACCGGCCAGCATTTAGCTGACCGGTGTAGACTATTTCATTCCTGGTTAACCCGCCATATAAGCTATTGAGATTGTACCTGGCCCGGTATGCGCTCCAACTACAGGGCTTACAAAAGAAAGTATATTTTCAACGGGATGAAAACGATCTTCCAGTTCTTTCTGCAGTTCTACCGCCGCAGCATGCGCACCGGCATGAAACACAGAAACGCGCACCGGTGTACGTTCACCAATTCCTTTTTCAACCAAGCTGACCATACGATTGATTGCTTTTTTGCGGGAGATGACACTCTCCACAAGTTCAATTTTTCCCTCGCGGATTTCCAAAACGGGTTTAATATTCAGAGCAGTGCCCATCAGTCGTTTTGCGCTATTAATACGCCCCCCGGCAGCCAGATACTTCAAAGTGTCCACAGTAAAATATACACCGATTTTCCCGTACGTTTCCTGGGCTAACAATTTACATTCATCCAAAGTTGCACCGGATTGGGCAGCCCGCGCCACTGTAAGTACCTGGAAGGCCAGTGCCATGGAAACCAGCCCCGTATCCAAAATCTGCACCCGGGTTGAGTCAAAAGATTTTTGGGCTTGTTCCGCCGAAAAGTATGAACTGGAAATGCCACTGGAAATTCCAAGGTTGAGGACGTCATAACCATCGTTAATAATACGGGTGAAAGCTTCTTCATATTCATGCACAGTTACCTGACTGGTTGAAGGAACGCTATCACTATTTGCCAAACGCCGGTAAAACTCGTCCGGTAAAATATCCACCCCGTCACGTAAATTTTGTCCTTCCCAGATGAGGGTTAACGGCACCACTTCAATTGGATACTGGCGTATCAAATCAGGAGGAATATAGGCACTACTGTCGGTGAGGATTTTTACTTTAGCCATTGTTTATCTCCGTTTGGACATTTGATTGAGTATACTCTAAAAAATTATCTTTATTTTGAAAGTGTAAAATAAATAGCTCCCGGTTAAGGTCCAGGATATAAATGCGGGTTGCGAAATGGAATTAAAGCCAGAATCACAGCTGGTAGATACAGATACGTGCGATCAATCAGGTCACCGGTAAGCAGCCCTACTGCCCCATTTTTTTGTTTTGAATTAGATTGCCCAAAGATAATATCATCCGCATCACCCAATTCCATACCACCCTGTACCAGTTTTGCTATAGCAGGCGGCAAGTAAAATGCGGCACTGCGGGCTTTTCCGGTTAGCTGCGCAGCACGAGAATGTACTACCACCCAGGCAAAGGCAGACATGGCATTATCTGCATCAAATTGAACACCACCTTCAATCGCAGCCCAATATTCAGCCTCGGGATTCTGATCCTGAGCATACGTAACCCGATTTGCTGCGCCTTGCCAGGTTTCAATATCCCCAACCGGTTGGGCAGACACTCCAGAAGGGACGCTTACTGCCAACCACGAGAATTCCGTGTCCGGAAAAAGCTGCTGAAAACCGGATTGGATTGCCTGAACTTTAACCGGGTTTAGTGATGCAATGACAACATGTTGGGGTGACACTATTCGAAATCCTCTCCAGAAAGAATTATCAAAATTATACTGTAAATCTGAGATCAAAAATCACAAAAACAATTGTTTTCAATGAAACGACCCTGGTCTTACGACCAGTTTTTCAAAAACAAGGATTAATTTAACATTAACCAACCAATTTCTCATTCTAATTTAATGTAAATTATATAAGATAATAATTATCTTATTTACCAGAATAGGTTGACAAAAGCAATTAAAAAGATTATAAATTTATTATACAAATATTAATATGATTCTTACAAAATTTGTGTAATATGATCGTATAAGTCTAGATGACAGTTGCTTTTATCTACGGTAATTTTCACCGGCTATTCTATAAGGAGCAAGCACAATGACATCCATTATCGACTTTTCCGACGAACCTCGTTACACAATCAAAGCAGTTAGTGTTCAAACCGGGATACGTCCTGTGACTTTACGTGCCTGGGAAAGACGGCACGATTTACTAAGTCCACATCGATCTGACAACCGCTATCGTCTTTATTCCGAACGCGATGTTGCTATTCTGCGCTGGATTAAATCCCGTGTTGATGGCGGCATTTCCATCAGTAATGCAGTAGTGGAATTGCGCCAAATGACGCGCAGTGGTATCTGGCCAGATGCTGTTCCGGCTGCGCCAAGCCGTACCCTCTCACAACCCAAGGCCACTCCGGAAACCTATACCCATTGGCTGTATGATGCACTTATCAACCACAACGAAGAGCGTGCCAGTGAAATCATGCGGGAGTTACACGCCAGCTTTGACCTGATAACCATCTTTATCCGAATATTGAGCCCCACTTTGATCGCAATTGGTGAGGCCTGGTATCGTGGAGAAATCCGGATTACCACAGAACATTATGCATCAAATTTTCTGCGGGCTAAATTGATGTCGCTGTTACAGGCGTATCCCACCCGCCGCAATGCCCCTTATATCCAGCTCGGCTGCGCTCCGACCGAACAACACGAGCTGGGCAGCCTGATGATGGCCGTTCTGCTGCGTAGTGAAGGATATCGCGTGGAATATCTTGGCCCTGACCTCCCGATTGAGGACCTGGTTGATTACGCCAGTTATGAATTCCCCAACATGATTGTAATGACAGCTTCCACTGAACTCTCTGCCTTTGAAATGCGCCGCCTGAAAGAGAAATTAGACCAGCTTACCCCCGCTCCCTTGCTAGCCTATGCTGGCAGCGCCTTTGATCACAATCCAAAGGTACAAAGCATGGTGCCTGGCCTGTACCTGGGTGAAAATTTTGAAGATGCAATTGAAACAATCTCTGAACTTTTGCAGGAAAAAGAACTCGCATAACCTCATCATTTTATTCTTTGTTTAAATAAACAGGGTTTGTCTAAAGATTAGACAAACCCTGTACGTTTTTATGATATAGAAGTGGTTTTGTGATATCCTTTGCATCAATAAACTGAACCGGAGGTCTTTTTTACCTGTCGTACTATTTGTAAATCTGGTTGCCTGGTGCAAAGAAAAAACAAATGAGTATTTTTCGAAAGCGATTGGTGGATTAAGACGCAAGAATACGTTAAAACTCTATTTATTGATAGGATAAAGCGCAATGGAAAGTATCAGCCCCAATCAATTTTCTGAAGAAAAAGATCTGTTACCGATTTACAATATTAAAGCGGTTTCCAGTATGTTAGATCTCTTGCCCGTTACTTTACGCGCATGGGAACGGCGCTATGGTATGCCCAGCCCGTCACGTGGTCAGCAAGGATACCGGCTATACTCGGAATACGATGTTCGCCTGTTACGCTGGTTAAAACGGCAAAATGATGCCGGCATGAGCATTGGACAGGCGGTTAAATATCTCACTGAATTACGCAACACCGGAAAAGATCCCGCTCAGGATTATATCGAAGAAAATAAATTGGCAAATATCACAAAAACACCATTTTCTCTCGAATCACTTGCCAATCATTTTTATCATCACCTGTCACTGTTTCAAGATGAAGCTGCCACAGACACTTTACGCCGCGCCTTTTCACTCTACAATGTCGATCAGGTGCTCAACCAGGTGGTAGAACCGGCTTTGGTAGAAATGGGTGAAGCCTGGCATCGTGGTGAGTTACCCATTGCTGTTGAACATTTCGCCACGCAATTCTGTATTCAGCATTTGATGAGTATGTTGGCCTCTTCCTCCCAACCCACCCGTGAAGGAACAATTGTTGCCGCTTGCGCACCTGGCGAAATGCATCAGGTCGGTTTGCTTAATCTGGTGGTCATATTGCGCTGGCGTGGATGGAATGTAAAATACTTTGGTCAGGATCTCAGCCTGGAAAGGCTGGTTGAAACTTTAACGGTATTAAAACCCGATATGCTCTTGTTTTCGGCTACCCGACGCGAAAGTGCTTTGGCATTATCTCAATTAAACGAAGTCCTCAACGATTACCCCTTTGAAAAACCTCTGGTCATTCTGGGTGGGCAAGCATTTGATGACCAGAGCCTGGGTGCAGATATTCCCGGTGAGATCATCCAACTGCCTCCGAGCGAAGCCGTGGAACAAATTGAAAAACGTATTTACAGGCGGGCAGCCCACAAGAGCTGAGCCACTAAAAATCAAGTTTTCATTGACTGCATGTTTTTCGGATCTGTATTTTATTCATTAAAGGATGATTTCCATGACTGATCGCAAACGTCTATTTTCGATATTTTTAATCGTATTTATTGATCTTTTGGGTTTCAGCATTATTCTGCCATTATTACCTTTTTACGCCGAAACATTTGGCGCATCCCCAACCGTGGTGGGATTATTGGTGGCCATTTATGCAGCCGCACAGATGATCAGCGCGCCTCTCCTCGGACGTCTTTCAGACCGTTTTGGACGCCGTCCTTTGCTGCTCATCTCGATTCTGGGCGGGTCGATTGGATTCTTTTTATTGGGTATTGCGCAAACCTTAACCATGTTATTCATTGCCCGTCTGCTGGCCGGAATCACCGGTGGGAATATCAGCATTGCTCAGGCATACATCACCGATGTGACCGACAGTAAAAACCGTTCGCGTGGGTTAGGCCTGATAGGCGCTGCCTTTGGATTAGGCTTTATTATCGGGCCGGCATTGGGTGGAATTCTCAGTCAGTGGGGGTATGCGTTGCCGGCTTATACAGCTGCCGGGGTTGCTCTGGTGAATTTTTTCGCTGCTTTGTTATGGCTGCCAGAATCCTTGACGGCTGAACGCAAGCAGGAGATCGTTAACCAAAAACGACCGGCGATTTCAATCAAAGCTTTGGGTTCGGCCTTGCGCCGCCCGGTTGTCGGTAATTTATTACACACCCGCCTGATTTATGGCTTTGCCTTTGCGCTATTCCAAAGCATCTTCGCTTTATACGGACAGTATCGTTTTAATTTGAATTCTCAGAATATCGGATATATTCTCGCTTTTGTGGGCGTGCTTTCAGCAATTACCCAGGGATTTGTCATTGGCAAACTCTCAGATCGCTTTGCTGACCGCCAGCTTATCTTTTTCTCCGTGTCAACCATATCAGCCAGCATGCTGGCCTGGGCACTTGCACCCAACGTGATCTTCCTGATCATCGTTCTGGCACCCATTGCTGTGAGCGCCGGTATCCTCAACACGATCATCAACGCTGCTTTAACCAAAGCCGTACCGCCTTCCGAATTTGGCGGAATTCTCGGGCTATCCGCCTCTCTCGAAAGCGCTACCCGGGTTATTGCACCCACCATTGGCGGCCTGCTACTGGATAAATTGGGCACTTCTGCGCCTGGGATTCTCAGCGCCGGCGTTTTGATCTGGCTGAGCAGCTACGTCTTCCGCAATATCTACCGCAGTAAAACTATTGAACCCATAATTCAAACCAATACTATCGCTTAGATCAATCATTATTTCAGACAAAAAGTAACGAGACCAATGAAGTTATTTCAATCAAAATTTTTCGTCAAAGCCACCCTTGCCTCCGTTCTGGCTTTTCATCACGATACCAGCGCCCTGGTTCAATTGACGCCCTTCCCCATGCGAGTCGATTTACACCAGTTTGAACCGCTGTCAGAAGGCTCACTGGCTCTATTCACCCTGCGTCTCGGCCCTATCCGCCTACCATGGAAAGCCCGACATGAGCAGGTCGGAAAGCAGGGTTTTACCGATGTACAGATTGATGGACCACTGGCATTTTGGCGCCACGAGCACCGCTTTACTGAAACCATTAATGGTACCTGGGTTGCAGACACCATCCAATATCAATTACATCCCGGGTTAAGAGGATTTATGACGGGCCTATTCTTCAACCCGTTCATGTTACGCTTCCTCTTTTTCTACCGCAGCCTGGCTACCCGGCGGGGCGTCCGTTCATATCAAAATGCCGGCTAACCCGCAAGTGCTGATCATTGGCGCCGGTATGGGTGGGCTGACCACAGCCTGCCTGTTACGCCTGGCTGGTCTGGATGTGACTATCCTGGAAGCGCATGTCTACCCGGGTGGCAGCGCCGGCACCTTTTATCATCAGGGGTTTCGTTTTGATGCTGGCGCAACACTGGCTGGTGGATTTCTGGATGGGGGACCTCACCAACAGGTTTTGGATCAGCTTGGGCTGGCGTTACCTTTCACAGCGGCAGACCCGGCCTGGCAGGTGCATCTTGCCGGACAAACCATCACCCAATGGCGTGATCCGCAACGTTGGCAGGAGGAACGCCAGAAACACTTCCCCGACAGCGAACCCTTCTGGCTCAAGCAAGAAAAACTGGCGCGGCTGGGTTGGGATCTGATGCGCCGCGACTTTCCCTACCCACCGCAAAACGCGGCCGAATTATTACGGCTTATGCGCACACTGCACACAAGCTTAATCGACGCCCTACCTTACCTTACCCGCAGCATTCAGGATATCGCCCTGAAATATCTGTCTCCCAGCTTAAAAACCTTCCTCGATCTGCAATTATTGATTTCTGCTCAGGCCACCAGCCAGGAAACCAATGCACTCTATGGCTCAGCCGCGTTGGATTTACCCCGCCGCGGAGTGGTGCATGTTCACGGAGGCATGGGAGGGATTGCCGCAGCTTTAGCCAAATGGTTCACAACGCATGGCGGCAAAATCTATTACCGCCAACAGGTTACCCACCTGAAACGAGCAAAGACTGGCTGGCAAATTAAAACAAATAAAGGCTTATCCTTCACCAGTGATTTGATCGTTGCCAACCAGACACCCTGGGGACTGAAAAATATTTTGCCAGAATTGCCTGAAAACAAACAGCTGACCAAAAACCTTGAACCCACCTGGGGTGCTTTCATGCTTCATATCGGTGTGGAAAGCAGCCAACTGCCCCATATGCTGGGTTACCATCACCAGATTATTAACGATGTCACCCAACCATTAGGGGAAGGCAACACGATTTTCTTATCCTTCAGCCCAACATGGGATACGCAGCGCGCTCCCCAGGGGATGCAGGCCGTCACTATCTCCACCCACACGCGCATTGAACCCTGGTGGCAGCTTGCCGAATATGACCCTCAGGCTTATCAGGCACTCAAGGCAGCTTACACCCAAAAAGTTTTGGCGACGGCAGAGCAAGCTTTACCCGGTTTTTCGGCTGCCATCCGGCTAAAACTTCCCGGAACACCGCTCACCTTCCAACGCTTTACCCGCCGGCCCATGGGCATGGTTGGTGGATTTCCCCAAACAAGTCTGTTCCATGTTCGCGGTCCACAAATTCCCTTCCCAAACTTGTGGATCACCGGTGATTCGGTCTTCCCCGGTCAATCGACAGCAGCGGTAACCCTGGGAGCCCAACGTCTTTCCCGCACTATTTTAGAACAGATTGGCTGAGCAAATTCCTGTCTGCAATTTTTTCCATACACAACGATCTTTGGTGTTATCATTTAACTATCCCACAGTATGGAAACCATCAACTCCTCTCCACCCACACCCTACCGGGTAGAAGACCATTACACCCCTCGGCAGATTAAGTTCAATTACCAAATGGGCGTGATCAATGGTGTCTTATATATATTTGGCGCATCCCTATTGGATCCGACTCTTGTGCTGGTGGCTTTTCTTTCCAACTTCACTCAATCTTCCCTGATCCTGGGGATGGTTGTGCCAATTTTGCAGGCCGGCTGGTCACTCCCGCAGCTGTGGGTTTCCGGGATTGTCCAAAACCAGCCTAAAAAAATAAAACTCTATCGCCTGGCTACATATGTACGGATTGCCGCATGGACAATCCTGGCGCTCACCATGAATCTGGTGCGTGAGCCTACGCTTCTTCTGGTGCTCTTCTTTATCACTTTTACCATTTCCAGCCTGGCTTCCGGGCTGGCCGGATTACCGTTTATGGAACTGGTCAGCAAGACGGTTCCCTCCCGCCGGCGCGGCGAGATGTTCGCCTGGCGGCTGGGTCTGGGCGGTATACTGGGAGTCGCTGGCGGTTTTTTCGTTCGCTGGATTCTCAGCCCACAGAGCCCTTTTCCCTATCCGAATGGGTACGGCATTCTGGCAATCGGCAACGTGATATTTGCCTCCATCGGACTTTTATTTTACAACCAGGTGCAGGAAGTGGCAGACACCCATGTGCTTCCGCGCCAACCGGTAACCGCCCAATTAAAAGAAGGTCTCACAATCTTCGACAAAAACCGGAATTTTCGTAACTTCCTGCTTTTTCAGGTATTGATGATTTTTTCCGGTGTGGCTGTACCATTTTTTGCAGTGTATGTACAACAACATTTGGGCGGCGATAAAAGCTGGGTTGGTATTTACCTGATTATCACTGCCATCAGCAATCTGCTGGCCAATCTATTGTTTGGGCGTATCTCACGCCGGATCAGCAACCAGGTGGTATTACGCTGGGCTACACTGAGTGGATTTATGATGTCGCTCTGGGTATTGGCATTGCTCTGGTTCGCCGGTCCACTGCAAATTTCCCCAGATTGGGCATCCCTACTGCTGGCGCCGGCTTTTATTTTCAACAGTTTTCGTCAAACCGGGATCAGTGTCTCTGGCAACAGCACATTGCTGAGCATTTCCCCGCCCAACAGCCGCGCAGTGATGGTAGGTTTTTCCCAAACGCTTATCGGAACCACTTTAATCATTACCGGTTTCTCGGGTGGGTTGGTGGACTGGCTCGGTTTGCCCTGGCTGGTATTAATGACTGCCGCTACCAATCTGCCGGCTTTTTGGCTGGTTCGTAAAATTCACGAGGGGAATCAATAAGTGTCTGTAAAGAAAGAAATGTCCATTCTTCTAGAAACCAAGCTTCAAATACCACAATACAATCAACCACTGGTAGACCGGGCGGCGTTATTGAGCCGCCTGGATGAAGCGTCGCGGTATAAACTCACCCTGGTATCCGCTGCAGCAGGGTATGGTAAATCCACCTTATTGAGTAATTGGTGTGCCCGGCGCAAAGAAAGCATGTTGTGGATCGCTCTCGACCGGGGCGATAACGACACCAACCGTTTCCTCACCTATCTTGCGGCAGTGGTCCGCACCCTGGACGCCCAACTCGCCCGGGATCTGATCGAAATGCTGCAAGCGCCTCAACCGGTGAGTACGGAAGAGTTCCTGGCCAATTGGATATTCCAGGTATCCCAATCCAAGAAAACTATTTTTCTGATTCTGGACGACTATCACCTGGTGGAAGATCTCCACATCCATCAGGCGCTGAATTACCTGCTGGCGTATATGCCCACTAACCTGCATCTGATCATCAGCAGCCGCGAAACGCCAACTGCTTGAGATCCGCGCCGCTGAATTAAGTTTCTCTGCCCAGGAAATGGATGAATTGCTGCAGAAAAACGACCTGAAAAAGCTGACCCTCAACCAGCGCAGCAGCTTATGGCAGCGCACTGAAGGCTGGATCACCGGTTTACAAATGGCTTTACTCTCCCTGCAAAACCATCCGAATCCGGACGAGTTTCTGGCCCTCTTCAGCAGAAATCATCAATATATACTGGATTACCTGATGGAGGAAGTTCTGAGTGACCTTGAGGAAGATCAACGCCTGTTTCTTTTTCAAACCTCCGTCTTACAACGCCTGAACCCAGCTTTATGTGATGCTGTTTGTGAACGCCAGGACAGCAGCGAACTACTGTCCTGGCTGGCCCGTACCAATCATTTTCTTATTCCTCTGGATAAAGCGAACCAATGGTTCCGTTACCACCATTTATTTGCCGATCTCCTGCAAGCGCGCGCCGCCGGACAGGATGCGCAAATGCTCTCCAGCGCTCACCTGCGCGCCAGCCATTGGTATGCCCACCACGAAGAATGGGATGCCGCCTTGTACCACGCTGCTCAAGCCGGGGAATGGGAATGGGCAGGCCAATTGGTGGCAGAAAACGGGGCACAGAAACTCTATCGCGGTGAGCTATTAACTTTGCAGCACTGGTTGGAACTGCTTCCAAACCAACTTCGCCGCCAAAACAGCTGGCTTTGCACCCTGGCTGCCTGGACTTATCTGCTCACCGGCGATTTCAACCAATGCATGGATTGTGTTCAACAAGCCTTCCTAACATTGCCAGAGTATGCGGATAATGCGTTCCAAACCACCATCCAGGGACATTTATCTGCCATCCAGGCTTATGGCGCCGCCTTTTCACAGGATAGCACGGCATCACTCGAATATGCCCAGCAAGCTCTCCATTTACTTCCACACACAGAAACAGCCATTCGCAGCGTGGTTGCTTTTACCCAGGCCGCCGGCGCCATCCTGCAGGATAATCTCACGTTGGCTCTCAACTTCGCTGAACAGGCTGCCCAGGCAGGCCAACACAGCAACCGGCATGTGGCCATTCCCGCATTGGGGATCGCCGGCAGTTTACTGCAAAACCGCGGCCAGCTGCATCAGGCTGAAGAAAAATTCAACACCATTCTGGCCTGGTGTATGCGAGAAGATGGTACCTACTCACCGCTGGCTGCCCGCGGATTCAGCGGTCTATCCGGACTTTATCTGCAATACAACCGGTTGGAAGAAGCATTCAAGGCTGCCAACCAATCCGTAGAACTGGCCCGGCGCTGGGGCAGCCAGGACACCTGGCTGAGCAGCAACCTGCACCTGGTGAATTGCCTGGCAGCCCAAGGCGAAGTCACTCTGGCAGAAAAAATTCTGAAAGAAGCCCAGGGAAAACAATATACAACCCGTGTTAGCCCTGGTCTGGCAGAATTCTTACAGGAAACACGCGTCAATCTATGGTTAGCCAAGGGAGATTTCCAACCAGCTGTACTCTGGGCAAAAGAAATCTTGCAGGTAATGAACCAGGTTGAAAACAGTTTGCAAATTCCGCTCTGGCGGGCCGTCATTCAAGCTTTGCTCACCCGCAGCGATAGCACTGTTCTGGCCCTGCCACTGATTGAAAGATTAACTAACTATGCAACCCGCCAATACCAGGAACTTGCTTTGATAAGCGCGCTGATATTCCGCAGCACATACCTGCTATCCATTGGCGACGACCTGGCGGGTCGCAAATGCTTGCTAGAAGCCATAGCGTTGGCTGAACATAAAAACTATATTCGTGTTTTCCTGGAATCTGGCCCCCTGGTGAAGCGGATTCTGCAAAACATGGCGCAAAAAGAGCTGCATCCCTTCGCCATCACCATCTGTAAATTTCTACCGGCTGCCCACACACTGATCGATTCGCTCAGCGAACGCGAATTGGAAATTCTGCATCTGGTTGAAGCCGGTAAGACCAATCAGGAAATCGCTGATCTGTTGTGTATTGCCCTCAGCACGGTAAAATCTCACACCAATAATATTTTCAGCAAGCTGGGGGTTAAGAATCGCACCCAGGCACTGGCTAAGGCGCATGCTTTGAGCCTGTTGAAGCGCGAATAGCGTTTAAACCCAATTTATTCCGATTCATATGAATTAATCCAACTTTGGTTGGATGGATTCGATGTGATGCGCTGTTATGCTAAAGACAAATATATGGCGAATTGGAAAATTGTACTTATTCTGAAATTCAGGAGAATCCCATGTGGTATAACACGATTATCATATCTATTTTAAAATCCCCTTTTCACCGCATCCTGAGCGGGAATACTGCCGTCATCACCTATAGCGGACATAAGAGCGGCAAGACCTACCACGTGCCATTCAACTATGTTCGTGCTGAAAACACTTACCTATCCACCAGCATTCCGCAGCGAACCTGGTGGCGCAATCTTCGTAAAGGAGCGCAAGTGCAACTCCTCGTTCACGGTAAAACAATACCTGCGTATGCACAGGTTTTAAGCACAGATGATCAAAAAGTTACTGCCTTGCGCAGCCTGATAAAAGCTGCACCGATGTATGCGCGCTATATGAAAATAAGCTTAAATGCTGGCGGAGAACCGGATAGCGACCAGATCCGCCAGGCGGCTGCCGAGCGTGTTCTCATTCGCTTCACTCCCGCGGAGAATTAGTGAGCCAATGCTTTTATGAGATCATCGTAGAAGGCCAACTCCCCCACAATTGGCAGAATTGGCTGATGGCGCAAACAATAACTCACCAAAGGGATGGCAACACACGGTTATTGCTGGAATTCACCGATAGTGCTGCCTTGTATGGTTTGATTGCCCGCCTGCGCGATTTGGGATTGGTTTTGGTCTCTTTACGGCGCTGCTCTTCCATTACAGCGGATGGCGGTTAGAATAGAATAATGCCTGATCCCTCCCATCCACAATTCCAAGCTGCCGTCATCGGCGCCGGGCCTGCCGGCTTAATGGCTGCCGAAGTATTGGCACAGGGCGGCGTTTCTGTTCAAGTGTACGAGTCCAAACCTTCCGCCGGGCGCAAACTGTTGGTTGCCGGCAGCAGCGGGTTAAACCTGACCCGCGCCGAACCGTTTGATGTGTTTCTTTCGCGGTATGGCTCCCAAAGCCAGAACCTGAAACCGCTGCTGAAAGCGTTTGGACCGGACCAGCTGATTGAATGGGTGCATCATTTGGGTATTGAAACCTTTGTGGGATCTTCAGCCCGGGTTTTCCCTAAAGAAATGCTGGCGGCATCATTTTTGCATACCTGGTTGGAGCGCCTAAAAACCCTAGGAGTGCACTTCCATTATGAACACACCTGGCAGGGTTGGACTGAAAACAATGAACTGCGCTTCCACTCCCCACAAGGCGAAACAACTGACAAGGCGGATGCTGTCATCCTGGCGCTGGGCGGCGCCAGTTGGCCGCAACTGGGCTCCACCGGTGAATGGGCTGCCATTCTGAAACATCACGATATATCCCTCGCCCCCTTCCAACCGGCCAATTGCGGATTTGAGGTTCATTGGAGCGATTTTTTTCGCAACCGTTTTGCCGGTCAACCCTTAAAAACGGTTTCCCTGAACTTTACTGATGCGCTTGGGCGATCAATTACCCAGCAAGGCGAATTTGTCATCACTGAACATGGCGTTGAAGGCAGTCTGATCTACTCTGCCGGAGCCTTACTGCGTGATGAGATCACAGCCAATCATAAGGCGGTTTTTTACCTGGATTTATTACCGGATTGGCCGATTGAAAAATTGATAGAACGCCTGTCGCAGCCGCGCGGATCCCGCTCCATCGCCAGCCACCTGGAAAAAAGCGTTGGAATCAAAGGTGTCAAATCCGCTTTGTTATGGGAATTCCTGCCGCGGGAAACGTTTCAACAACCTGAACAGTTGGCAAAAGCCATCAAAGCTCTGCCAATTCCGTTAATTGCTCCACGCCCCATTGCAGAAGCCATCAGCACGGCAGGGGGAGTCCTTTTCAGTGAGCTCAACCAGGACCTCATGCTGCGCAAACTGCCCGGCGTATTTTGTGCCGGCGAGATGTTGGATTGGGAAGCACCTACCGGGGGTTATTTATTGACAGCTTGTTTTTCCAGCGGGCATGCCGCCGGATCAGGCGCTCTGGATTGGCTGAACCACAAAATAAATTTGAAATAAAGCGGAAACCCGGGAAGTTCTTTTTAAAATTCACTTACCCTGTCAATCCTTCATCTATAAGAAATGCAACTTTCCTGTCTTTTCTTCGTATTATTTAATATATGTCGAGGATATTATTTAATTGATCGGTATCCACCGGCTAAGGGATGAAAGGGAAAAATGAAAAAATCCAGTTCATTTTTGGTTTTATTTGTTTTGTTAACTATATTATTATCCGCCTGCCAGAATAAAACGGTTAAGCTACCTGCGGATGTTCAGGCCGGCGATATTTTCTTGCAGGAATGCACTTATAAAATCGAAGGTAAAAAGCAACCCGCTCAATGCGGCACACTCCTGGTTCCGGAGAACCGCACCCTAAGCAATTCTCGACTGATCCCGCTGCCCGTAATTGTTGTGCCGCCGACAAATGCGGATCTCAATAACATACCGATTTTCTGGTTAGAAGGCGGGCCTGGGCAATCCAACCTTAAATTCAACATTCCAGGTTGGATGCATGAAAACTTTCCTGTTGTTATGGTGGGTTATCGCGGCATGGATGGGGAAACACAAATGCAATGCCCGGAATTAAGCAAAGCGTTAGGCCAGGACCAATTACCGGCACATAGCAGTGAAGCCATTAACCTGAGCCGCAAAGCATTAACAGACTGTGCCACTCGCCTGACAAACGCCGGTTTTGATCTTTCTGCTTACAATATTGCTGAGACTATACAGGATATGGAAAATGCGCGTACCACCTTGGGTTATGATCAGATCAATTTATTCAGCATCAGTTATGGTACCCGTCTGGCACAATTCTATTCACAAAACTTTCCCACAGTGATCGCTCATAATCTGATGGTCAGTGTTAATCCGCCCGGGCATTTTGTGTGGAACCCGCAGCAAATCGATAATCAACTGGCCTATTACAACCAGCTGTGTCAGGCAGATCCCTATTGCGCTAATCAAACCAGCGATCTGACTCAATCCATACGCAGCGTTTTTGAAAATATGCCGCAGCGCTGGTTATTTTTCCACATTGACCCGGATAAGGTAAAAATGGGATTATTTGCCCTGCTCTTCCAACGCGATACAGCGGTCGTAGGATTTGACGCAATTCTGCGCGCTGAACAGGGCGACGAATCCGGACTGTTCTTATTAAGCATGGCTGCCGATCAAATGATTCCCAACCTGGGTACCTGGGGCCATTTCTATGCAATGGGCAGCACGGATTACACCCCGAATTATGACTATTTTAACCAGCTCAACCCACCAGATTCGATCATAGGATCGCCGCTTTCCATACAAATTTGGGCGCCTAGCGATGGCTGGACTATTTTCCCTGTGGATAAAAAATATACCCAACTGCAACCCAGTGATGTTGAAACCCTGATGATCAGCGGCAATGTAGATTTTTCCACCCCGGCTGAAAATGCCACCAATGAGTTATTACCCTTCCTCACCAATGGACACCAGGTGGTGCTGAAAGAATTAGGACATGCCGGCGACGTCATCAATACCCAACCCGAAGCATTTAAACAATTAGCGTTTGGTTTTTACCAAAATGGCAGCATAGATGATTCTGCATTTCAATATGTACCCATGCAATTTAAGCCAAAATTCAGCCTGACATCTATTGCCAGAATTCTGATCGCCCTGCCATTTATCCTTATTTTGCTGGCTGGGCTGATTATCTGGCTGGTCATTCATAGAAAAGCAAACCAAAAAATGCTTAAAGCGGTACAATAAAATCATCAATCAGGTGACTAGGGTTCCGCTGCTGAGCAGGCCTGGACCGAGCGTCACACAAACACACCATTGGGGTGTAAAGTACCTGAGCGGATAAAAGCCTTGAGGGATTAGGTTGAGCGGTTTTTCAACGCGCATCAAATCTACGGAGGCTTTTATGATTAAGAATTGGTCACCTTTAAAGAAAAACAGGCTGATTGCCCTATTTGTCACCTTTCTGTGGTCCACATCCTGGGTGTTGATTAAATGGGGTTTGGCAGGTATACCACCACTGAAATTTGTGGCAATCCGCTACAGCATTGCCTGTGTGTGTTTATTACCGCTGATCCTGCCTGAAAACCAACGCAAAATCATCGCCAGTTTATCTAAAAAACAATGGCTGCTCTTATTTCTATACGGGATCGTGTTTTTTGGAATCACCCAAGGTGCTCAGTTTGTTGCGCTTAAGTATATTCCTGCCGTCAGCGCCAGCCTGATTCTCAGTTTTACAGTGATCACTGTTACACTGCTGGGTATTCCATTTTTAAAAGAAACTCCTTCCCGCTTGCAATGGCTGGGAATCAGTTTATTCGTTATAGCTATCCTGATGTACTTTTTTCCAATTACATTTTCCGGAGATCAATGGATCGGCATCGCTGTAATTGTTATCGGCATGTTTGCCAATTCTGCCGGCACCTTGTTGGGACGACATATCAATCGCACTGGGAACATACCCGCTGTTACGGTCACCATTATAAGCATGGCTATTGGCGCTATTGTGTTGAATATCGCGGCAGCGTTGGAAGGACCTATTCCACACTTGAACTTTTCTCAGTGGGCTGTGATTGTGTGGTTGGCAGTTGTAAACAGCGCCCTGGCTTTTGTCTTATGGAATCACAGCCAACGGATTCTGCCAGCCAGCGAATCCAGCCTGATCAACAATACAATGCTTTTTCAGATTGCTATTCTGGCCTGGATCTTCCTCGGTGAAAGCCTTGGCCTTAAAGAATTAATATCACTTCTTATCGCCATTACAGCCATCTGGCTTGTGCAAAAACAAAAATAAAATCTCAACCCTGAAATAGATAACTTTTTTACCACAACCCTATATAATTATTAATGTTTATCAAACAGGTAGATTTTGTGAAAGGATCCCTTATGTTAAAAGAATTTAAAGAGTTTGCTATGCGTGGCAATGTTTTGGATTTGGCTGTCGGTGTCATCATTGGCGGGGCTTTTGGTAAAATAATCACCTCCCTGGTAAACGATATCATCATGCCGCCCATCGGCTTACTGCTTGGTCAGGTTAATTTCAAAGACCTTTTCATCGATCTCAGCGGGAAAGGCTATCCCTCACTGGCTGCCGCTCAGGAAGGCGGGGGAGCCACGATCAATTACGGACTGTTCATCAATACCCTAATAGACTTTATCATCGTCGCCTTTGTCATCTTTCTGCTGATACGCACGATCAACCGCATGCAGCGGCCAAAACCCGTTCCGGCGCCGGCTGCTCCCACCAAAAAATGCCCCTATTGCACCAGTGAAATAGCATTGGAAGCCACGCGCTGCCCGTATTGCACATCGCAATTATAGCGGTTGCACCGAATATTTTTCAGATCCTAACCAGAATAGCGGCCTACTCCCGCATTGTTTGGATTAATCCGGGCAATTCAGTGATTCGTTCCAAAACATCATAAGCATGCTGCTGGGCTGTTTCAACCGGTACATGTTCATGAGCCCAGGTAGTGTGGTGCGGCACTAAAACACCCCGGCCGCCCAAACGCACTACCGGAAGTACGTCCGATTTCAATGAATTCCCAACCATGACCATCCGCTGTATGGGTATACCATATCGCTGCAAAAGGCGTAAATAGGTGGTTTCGTCCTTATTGCTGACGATTTCAAACGCTTCAAAATATTGGGCCAGGCCAGACTGGCTCAATTTTCTTTCCTGATCTATCAGATCCCCCTTGGTTATCACCAGCATACGCACTCCCCCATTCAACGATTGCAATGTTTCGTGCACGCCGGGTAACACCTCTACCGTGGTATTTACCATTTCATGCAACATATCCAGAATACGTTGGATCTCTGCTATACCAATACCACCAGCGCTCAGGCGAATAGCTGTTTCGATCATCGATAAGCCGAAAGATTTGAGACCATACCCATAAACCGGTATGTTTTGTGTCTCGGTTTTGAGCAATTCCGTTTCTACTACCGCTTCGGGCTGAAAAGGCTTCAGGATTTCATACAATGTTTCCTGTGCCCGGTAATAATAAGCTTCATTTTCCCATAAGGTATCATCCGCGTCAAAAGCGATCCAATCTATCATCCTTCACTCCCAAATAAAAAAGGCATAAACAATAGCTGTATTATGCCATAAAACGATAAGCGTTTCCCCTGGTTATTGAATGTTTGTGTTTTTTTATCCCTGGCGCTTTAACCGAGCCGGTTTTCCATTGATATGCAGTTTCTGTAATTTATTCAACACCTGGTCTACATATTGTTCGGAGATATCCACAAAGGTCTGGTTTTGCTGAATGGAAATAGCGCCCACGGCCTTACCGGGGATGCGCGCCTCATTGGCAATTGCACCCACCACCATCGTCGGACGAATTTGATCAGCTTTACCCAAACCAATGGACAGACGCACCATACCTTTTTCAGTACTCACATTGGAAATATTTTTTACGCGCCCACCCGATTCGGATGAACGTGGTTTACCACCATAGCTCTTGCCGCCACTGAGTACCTTGCCGGAAGGGTATCTATCACTGCGAGCGCTGCGGGCTTTTTTATCCATATCCACCACGCCAACCGATTGAATACGGGCATACTTCTTGTGTTCTTTCACCAGTTTCAGGGCGGCGGCGGCAATCAATAACGGGTCATGGCCCATCTCTACCAATTTCCTGGCCAGTTCCATTTCCTGAGGTTCTTTGGAAAACGACAGACGCTCAAGAATCATGTTTTCAAATTCCAGATGTCGCTTTTCAAGAATTTCTTTCTCGGTTGGCATTTTAGATACCAGCAGGGCCTGTTGGGTCACCTTTTCGAAACGGCGAATACGGAACATTTCATTTCCGGTCACCAGCGAAATCGCAATCCCTTTAGCGCCAGCACGACCGGTGCGGCCGATACGATGAATGTATTCTTCCGCTTCAAAAGGCAGATCAAAGTTAAACACATGCGAAATATCCGGAACATCCAGGCCACGGGCAGCTACATCGGTAGCTACCAGAATACGTGTCTGCCCCCTGCGAAAGCGGTCGAGAGCGACTTCACGCGCGGGTTGGGAAAGATCGCCATGCAATGCTTCCGCTGAATACTGGGTTGCGTTTAATTGATCGGTGATTTCACCTGCGCGCAATTTGGTGCGGGTAAAAATCAGAGCATTGGAAAGGGGTTCCATCTCCAGTAAACGCAACAGAGCAGCAAACTTTTCTTTTTCCTGTACCAGGTACATGCGTTGCTCAGTGTTTTCCACCGTTAATGTCTTGCTGGCGATCTTAATCTCCAGTGGTTTTGGCATATAATGGGTGGCCAGTTTTTTAATCTCGTAGGGCAGGGTTGCGGAAAAAAGTGCTTTCTGGCAATCAAATGGGGCATACGCCAGGATGGCTTCGACTTCGTCAATGAAACCCATCTTAAGCATTTCATCGGCTTCATCCAACACCCAGAAGCGCACCTGCGAAAGGTCTAAAGCATTTTTTTTCTGGATCAAATCCATCACCCGACCCGGGGTACCCACCACTACCTGGACACCGTTGGACAGCATGTGCAGCTGGCGTCCATAGGGCGCTCCACCATAAACCGGCAGTACCTGGATCGGTTGAAATTTGGCAAAAGTTTCAAAGGCTTTGGAAACCTGCAAACACAACTCACGCGTCGGGGTCAGAATAAAACCCTGTACCGCTTTTAATTGCGGATCAATCAGCTGCAACATGGGCAAAGCAAAAGCCGCCGTTTTACCGGTACCGGTCTGCGCCTGACCTAACACATCTCGGCCTTCCAGCAATGCCGGAATAGCTTGCACCTGGATCTCAGTCGGGTTTTCATATTCCAATGCCTGAACTGCCTGCAGCAGTTCCGGTTTCAAATTCAACGTTTCAAATAAATTCATGACTTCCTAAACTCTTTCGGATGCACGAGAACATCCATTTGTTGTTAACCAGCGCATAACTTGTATACAGCCGGATTATATTTCTAAGCAACAAAAAAGGACTTGCCGATCCTGGCAAATCCTTCCCGAAATTGCAAATGACCGTGTTGGCGGACTTGCAGCCAAGCGAAACAATTATATCATGGAAGTTTTATTTGCGTGCAACCGAATTTCTCAGATGATGAGACTGAAGGTGTTTTTCCACATGACAGACAGGAGTGAGTCTGGTCAAATAACTTACTGTGGCAGAGCAAAAAATACCTTTATTCTCTTTTTATACCCGTAACTCTTTTTTAGACAGGGTGTTATCCATTTCAGGCAACAGTTAAACGTCCTGCTGCCTCTTAAATTGCAAATACAGTGAATATTGATTTTCACACTCAAAATCTATAAAGCCTTCATCGCAGCTATTTAAAGAATTGCTCACAGCTCACCTGAACACCCGCTCAAACGGGTGGAATTTTTTGTTGCTTTTTAACAAAGAAAGACGCTCGGGCAAAAATTCAAAACCGGAGGAAACCACATGCACGAACAAAAACCGATTGCCATTGTAGGTATGGGGGCCATCATGCCAGAAGCATCCGATGCTCATAGCTTCTGGAAAAATATTCTCGCAAAAACAAATACCATTGGTGAAGTTCCACCAGACCGTTGGCCTACAACATTGTATTACCATCCCGACCCGAAGATGCCGGATAAATCTTACAGCAAAATTGGCGCCTGGGTAAAAGATTTCCACTTTGAACCCAGTAAAATGCGAATTCCTATTCCACCGACCGTAATAGCGCAGATGGACCAAACCCAACAATGGGGTATTGTAGCCAGTTACCAGGCATTATCCGATTATGGTTATCCGCAAAAGGGTCTCGACCCTGAACGCGTTGCCGTGATTCTGGGCAACTCCAACGCTGGTGAACGCCATTATCGCTCGACCATGCGCATCCTGTTACCGGAATACCTGGTTGCATTAAGCGATTCGGATGCCTTTCGGGGACTGCCGGAACAGGTACAGCAGCAAATCCTTGCTGGTTTCAGTAATAATATTCAATCACAAATACCAGAAATTACTGAAGACACCATGTCCGGAGAACTTTCCAATATTATTGCCGGCCGTATTGCCAATGTATTTAACTTCAGTGGTCCCAATTTTGTAACAGATGCTGCCTGTGCCTCGTCTTTATCCGCTTTACAGGCTGCTGTACAAGGCTTAAACGCCTATCAGTTTGACGCTGTCCTCACTGGTGGGGTTGACCGAAATATGGGACCCGAATCTTATGTAAAATTCTGTAAAATCGGTGCGCTCAGTGCCCAGGGCTCGCGGCCTTATGCCGATGGTGCCGATGGGTTTGTGATGGGTGAAGGCACCGCCATATACCTATTAAAACGCCTGGAAGATGCTGAGCGCGATGAAGACAGGATCTATGCAGTCATCCGCGGAATTGGGAGCAGTTCGGACGGCAAAGGTAAGGGCATTACTGCGCCCAACCCACTCGGTCAGCAGCGTGCTATTGAACGCGCCTGGAAAAATGCCGGAGTCTCACCGGCAAGCGTCGGGCTGATTGAAGGCCACGGAACATCCACCCGTGTGGGCGATGTGGTTGAAACCAACAGTATGAACGCCATATTTGGCCAATACGGTTTACCGGTTGGCTCGATTGCACTGGGTTCCGTCAAATCAAATATCGGGCATCTCAAGAGCGCAGCCGGTGCTGCCGCAGTTCTCAAAACCGCCTACGCTTTATACGAAAAGTTATTGCCCCCCAGCATCAATTTTCACCAACCTAACCCGAATATCGATTTTGCTCACATGCCCATGCGGGTTAATACGGAAACGCGTCCCTGGGAAAAACCAGTTGGTGAAATCCGGCGTGCCGGTGTTTCATCCTTTGGTTTTGGCGGTACCAATTTCCACGTGGTTCTCGAAGAATACGTTCCCGGTATGCACCAGGAACGCGCACCTTTATTCAGTATGAACGCTGGCAGCAACATCAGCCCGCAGCCGGTTAATCCGCCCATTGCGGCTGCTGTAACCAGCCCAAGTGCTGGAAAATCCAGCCTGGTCAATACTGAAGTGAATGCCTTTGTGCTTGCTGCGGTCAGCGAAAAAACCGGATATCCACCCGAGATGCTCGACCCGGATCTGGATCTGGAAGCCGACCTTGGCATCGACACCGTAAAACAGGCTGAACTATTTGCCACTATCCGTGAACATTATGGCATTCCACGCCGTGAAGATCTGCGCCTTTCGGATTACAACACCCTTGCCAAGGTGGTTGGATTTGTTATGGATGCTGCCGGCAGTATCCCGCAAGCAGTAGAGGTACAAACCGTCAAAGAAATCATTCAACCGGTCAGTGATAAACCTAATGTCGATGTAAAAGCCTTTGTTTTGGAAAAGGTAGCTGAAAAAACCGGTTATCCGGTGGAAATGCTTGATCTCGATCTGGATCTGGAAGCCGATCTGGGCATCGACACTGTTAAACAAGCCGAGCTGTTTGCCACCATCCGTGAACATTACAATATTCCCAGGCGTGAAGACTTGCGTCTGTCCGATTACAACACCCTTACCAAAGTGGTCGGTTTTATGCAAGATGCGCTGCAAACCATCCCCAGCGCACCGGCTGTTCCTGTAAGCAAAACTCCAATAGTTCCCGATATAGCTCAACCTGATCAAGGTAAAACCCACTTCCGCGGTCTGTACTTTCTGGGCGCTCAAAGCAACACAGAACTGAAAGCCAAACTGGAAGCGGCTCTTACTGAAGCACGCTCCGGGAAAATGCCCCCCTCACGCTTACCCGAACCAAAGGAGCTCTCCAACCCAGAACGGCTAGCGATAGACTACAGTGATACAGCAGAATTTATCAAACGCGCTGAAAAAACATTGTCTGTTTTTGAGAGCAATCAACCCGGCATGTGGCAGGCACTGACAGCCCAGGGAGTTTATCGCGGCAGCGGTACTCCCGGTAAGGTTGCATTCCTATTTCCGGGACAAGGTTCGCAATATGTCAACATGCTGCGTGAACTACGCGAGATTGAACCTGTCGTTAACCAGACCTTTATTGAAGCTGACCAGGTGATGACTGCGCTGCTCGGCAAACCGCTCACAGCCTTCATTTATGCAGATGGGGATGAAGCCAGCCTGAAAGCAGCTGAAGCTGAATTAAAAAACACAAAAATTACCCAGCCGGCCGTGTTAACCGCCAATGTGGCTTTGCTGCGTCTGATGCAGCAATATGGTTTCCAGCCGGACATGGTCATTGGGCACAGCCTGGGAGAATATGCTGCACTGGTAGCCGCGGGTGTACTCACCTTCGCAGAAGCGCTCGAAGTTGTCAGTGCCCGCGGGCGAGAAATGAGCAATATCTCCCTTGAGGATAACGGCTGTATGGCCGCTGTCTCTGCCCCACTGGCTGAAGTGGAACGCATCATGAGCACGATTGATGGATATGTGGTTCTCGCCAATATCAACAGTCCTTTGCAATCCGTGATTGCCGGCAGCACCGTGGCTGTAGATGCAGCCATCAGTGCCTTCCATGCGGCGGATTTCCAGGCTGTCAAAATACCGGTTTCACATGCCTTCCATACAAAAATTGTCGCACCGGCCAGTGATCCGCTGCGCAAGGTGATTGACAGAATGAACATTCAAAGCCCGCGCCTGCCAATTGCCGCCAATGTGACCGGGGAATGGTACCCAACCGAACGCGAAGCTATTTTGGATATCCTGGCAGATCAGGTGGCTTCTCCAGTGCAATTTATTAAAGGAATGCAAAATCTATATAACAGCGGCGCGCGAATCTTTATTGAAGTCGGTCCTAAACGAGTTCTGAATGCGCTCGCGACCGATATATTCAAAGAAAATAATGATGTCCAATTGCTGGCCTCCAATCACCCGCGCAAGGGCGCACTTCCCAGTTTTAACGAAGCGTTATGTGGTTTGTTCGCTGCCGGTTTACCCCTATCGCAAAACATATCCGCACCACAGAATATCACCAGCACGGTGGACGCCACTCCAATACATGCTTCATTGTTAACAGTTTCCAGTGATGGCCGCCAGCCCCTGACCGGGTCAGTTGTCATCAGCGGCGCCGGATTGGGTTTACCCGGAAGAAATAATTCCGTTTTTGCCGGTGATAATGTCCAACGCCTGCTCGAAGGCGAGGTCAGGATCGAACATTTCCCTGACGCAATCCGCGAACAAATGCTTGCTCGCCGGGTTACCCGCCTCGTAAAAAGTGACGCTGGCGCTCAGATGGTAGAAATTGATGATTTTGCAGAAACCGTCAAACTAGCCGGTCAGCGTGGTACTTTTGATCCCGTGAAAGAATTTGGTATTCCCGCAGAGCGGGTTGAAGCCACCGATATTTCCACACAACTGGCTATTGCTGCCGGGATTGATGCCCTGCATGACGCCGGTATTCCCCTGGTAATGACTTATCGCCACACCAGCAAAAACACCTTATTACCTAATCGCTGGATGCTTCCCGAAGCCTTGCAAGATGAAACCGGTGTGATCTTCGCCTCCGCTTTTCCGGGTTTGGACCGGATGGCGGATGAAGCAGAGCGCTACTACACCTTCCAGAGCCTCAGCAGCCAGCGGGATCAGTTGCAAGAGTTACTGACCATGGTGAATGGAAGTGACTCGAATATGAAACAAACCCTGCAGGCTCGCATTACTGACCTTGATCAACAATTGCAGGAGCACAACTACCAGTTTGACCGTCGTTTTATCTTTCGAGTGCTTGCCATGGGGCACTCCCAATTTGCCGAACATATCGGCGCGCGAGGCCCGAACACGTCGGTCAATGCCGCGTGTGCCACAACCACGCATGCCGTGGGCGTCGCCGAAGATTGGATCCGCAGCGGACGCTGCCGGCGCGTGATTGTGATCGCCGGAGATGATGTCTCCAGCGGCAGCCTAGTTAACTGGATTGGTACCGGCCTGATGGCCAGCGGTGCAGCCACAATTGAAGGTGAATTACGCCTGGCATCCCTGCCTTTTGATCGACGGCGCAACGGTATGATCATGGGTATGGGTGCAGCTGCGCTGGTAATAGAAAGCGAAGACGCCGTTCGTGAACGCGGTATGCGTGGCATCTGTGAGCTGCTCTCCAGCCAGTTTGCCAATTCGGCATTCCATGGTACCCGGTTGGATGTTCCGCATGTCGGCGCTATCATGGAACGCCTTGTATCGGTAGCGGAACAACGTTTTGGTATTCACCGGGCAGAAATGGCAGCCCGAACAGTTTTTGTCTCTCATGAAACCTACACTCCAGCACGCGGCGGCAGTGCTGCCGCGGAAATTCATGCTCTACGGCATGTATTTGGTAAAAACGCCAACCAGGTGATTATTGCCAATACGAAGGGCTTTACCGGCCATACCATGGGCGTTGGTGTTGAAGACGTTTTGGCTGCCAAAGCTCTCGAATACGGCCAGGTTCCACCCATTGCTCATTACGATGCGCAATTTGAAGCCGATCCCGATTTAGGCGACTTGAATCTCTCACAGGGTGGCAAATACCCGGTGGAATTTGCGCTGCGATTGGGAGCTGGTTTTGGTTCTCAAATCGCTATGACTCTTACCCGCAAGGTGGCCGGGGTTGGTGAACGGGTTAATCCACAACGCTACCAGCAATGGCTCGCCGAAGTATCCGGGTACCCACAGGCCGAGCTGGAAACCGTCCAACACAACCTGCGCATCCGCCATATTGGCGCACCCACTGTTCAACCGGCTGCCTCACGTTGGAATTATGGCCAGGGACCCACTTTATGGGCCAGCCGGACACCCAGCCCACAGGAAACCCAGGCGGCTGCTCAGCCAATGGTAACAGTCCCCCTGCCGGAACAAGTGCAGGTAATAACAGCAGCTGTACAGGAAACCCCGGCTGCCGCAGTGGTTAGCATAGATGACCAGGAAATCGCAGCCGTGGTATTAGCCAAAGTATCGGAAAAAACCGGCTACCCTGCCGAAATGCTTGATCCGGACCTGGATCTGGAGGCAGACTTGGGAATTGATACCGTCAAACAAGCTGAATTGTTTGCCTCCATCCGCGAACATTATGGCATTCCCCGCCGGGAAGACCTGCGTCTCTCTGAATACAATACCCTGACCAAGGTGATTGGCTTTGTCCGCGATGCTCAAGCTGAACTGAACGCAACCAATGAAATACCTATTGAAGATCCGGTTGCGGAGCCCAGTGAAATTATTAACGGAACTGTTCAGCGCCACGTTCCACAAGCTGTGTTGCGCCCGCGTCTGGAATTGTGTAAACCCAGCGGCATTACCCTGAACGCTGACTCCCGAGTGGTCATTCTGTCCGGAACCGGCAAAACAGCCACCGTGTTACAAAAACAATTACGCGCCCGTCAGGTAGATGTGGTGATGATGAAAGGCGTTGAACCTGCCACTGTTGCAGAACAGATTAAAAAGGAGAATGACCAGGCTCCCATCAGCGGATTGTATTTCCTGCCCACGTTGGATGAGGAACGCCCACTGGCTGAAATGGATATGGCTATCTGGCAAAACGCTCTGGAGACGCGCTTCCACAACCTGGTTGCCGCCTTGCGCGTTCTGCCGGATATCAAATTCCTGGTTGTGGCTACCCGTTTTGACGGCTTACACGGACTTTCCGATGCCGGAGCTGTTGGGATGATCCCCGGCGCTGCCGCTGGCTTCGCCAAAGCTATTGCCCGTGAGCGTAAAGACATTTTTGTCAAAATTGTTGATGTGACCCGCACAGAAAAACCTGCCGTCATTGCGGATCATCTTGTGGCAGAGACATTAAACGACCCGGCAATTATGGAAGTGGCCTGGGAAGACAGCCAACGTTTTACACTGGTTCTTTCCGAAGAAACACTCCCAGCCCAACCAACGCTTGAATTGGCACAGGGCAGCGTTTTTCTGGTCAGTGGCGGCACCGGCGGCATAACCGCACCGATCATCACCGACCTCGCGAAAACCACACATGGGCATTTCTACCTGTTAGGTCGTTCCACCCTGCCGGCCAAGGATGATCCCAATCTGAAATTGGTTAGCGGGGATACGGAGGAACTCAAACGCAGCCTGATGCAGCAAATGAGCACTGATGGCAGTAAAGTGACCCCGGCGATGATTAATAACCGGATTGCCACGCTTACGCGTGCCGCAGCCACACTGGAAACCATCAAGGCAGTCGAAAAGATTGGCGGCAAGGCGGAATATATCGCCTGTGATGTCAATGACCCACAGGCGGTTGCCAAAGCCGTGGACCAAGTGCTGTCGGCTGAACCGCGTGTGAATGTGCTCATCCATGCCGCCGGTGTGGAACGCAGCCGTAAACTGGAAAGTAAATCGGAAGAAGAATTTCGCCAGGTATTTGATGCCAAAGTAAATGGTTTCTACCACCTCTTTAAAGCGCTGGAAAGCCGCGGCCAAATCCCGCAGGCAATTGTCAACTTCAGTTCAGTGGCCGGCCGCTTTGGCAATGCCGGGCAGACCGATTACAGCGCCGCCAACGATCTACTCACCCGACTGGCTTCCGCTTTCCGCGGACAGTACCCCAATATTCAGGTGGTTACGATTGATTGGGGTGCCTGGGCTGAAGTGGGTATGGCCAGCCGTGGACATATCCCCGAATTGATGCGCCGCGCGGGAATTGAGATGATGAACCCTCAGGAAGCCGCAGCCTGTGTAGCGCGGGAATTGCAAGCCGGTACCCGCGGTGAAGTTATTCTGGCTGGTGCGCTGGGTGCACTTGAAGACCAGGCCGACCCACACGGTGGTCTGGATATTGAAAAAGCCAATAATGCTCTCACCCAGGGCAATCCCATCCATGTAATGCTCAGCCGCGCCAGTGGCATCAGCCTGTCTGAAGGGATTTTACTGGAAGCTGAATTGGATCCTACCCACGAAGCCTTCCTGATCGATCACGCGCTCAACGGTGTCCCGTTGCTGCCAGGCGTGATGGGCATTGAGGGTTTTGCTGTGGCTGCGGAACACGTTGCTACCAGTCTGGGCGCATCCAAATCCGGTTTCCGCGTTGAAAAATTAGCCGATATCAATTTTCTTACACCCTTCAAGTTCTATCGGGATGAAGCCCGTCTGATCACCTGGAAAGCCCAGGTGGTTCGTGAAGCTGAAGGCCTGGTGGCCCATGTGTTGTTGGAGTCAAAACTAGCCCGCCTCCAGGGAAAAGTGGATGTAATGCAGCACTTCTCCGGCAAGGTGCATCTGGTGCCGGCTAACCAGCCGCATAGTGAAAACGAGGGTGAACCACCGCATTGGAACGGATCCTACACCGTACAGGCAGAGGATATTTACAAACTCTACTTTCATGGCCCTTCTTTCCAGGTTCTGGATAGCGTCCAACGCAATGGTGAAACAATGCTGGGTAAATTGAACAAAGATATTCCCCCCATCACTCAGAATGAAGATGCTTTGCTCAGCCTGCCAATCCTGGTGGAATTATGCCTTCAAACTGCGGGAGTCTGGGAAATTGGCACTAATGGTTCACTCAGCCTGCCTCAGGCAATTGGCGCTCTGCGCTTATACGAAAATAAAATCAACGGTGTTCCGATCTATGCCGAAGTCACCCCAAAACACAATATCCTTGGAGAACTGAGTTTCGATGCCCGGGTGATTGACGGCAAAGGGCATATCTACCTGGAAATGGAAGATTACCGCACTGCGCAGCTGCCGTATGGGATTGAAGAAAAAGAATTACTGGCTCCCATTGAAGCACTGCTCAAAAATAATCAATAAACAAACAGGTTTTCTGAAGGTAACCGGTGTGGATTATTCAATCCACACCGGTTTTTTAATTAGTGCTGTGTTTTGGAGAATTATTTGAATGATTACTGCATGAGGAAACTTTACCCAAAAAAATTATATCCTCATAAGCGTTACTATCCAATGTGAATCATAAGTTGCCCTTACGGGGCAGATTCGCTGGCAACGATTTTAAAAAGGTGTTCTGGGAGAAATCTTCCACAACCTGCTGACTTCCACATGGTTCTGTGGTTCAATTAACCTATGCAACCCGTTTACTGGACCACACAAACAATCGCCAACCTGCCGTTGGAGACCTCCTGGCTCTCACCTGAAGAGCAAACAACCCTGTCCTCCCTGCGTTTTCCCAAACGGCGGAATGATTGGCTGTTGGGACGCTGGACAGCAAAATATCTTCTGCGTCTGGTTGTGGAGACTTGCAAAAACTGCTCACCCAGCGCCATCACCATCCAGCGTACCGAAAGCGGAGCGCCGGCTGTGTTACTAAATAATCTCCCTGTGCCCGGAACGCTCACACTCAGCCATCGGGAAGAGCTGGGCTGCGCTGCCTGGATAAGCGACCCATCCCTACGGATCGGGATTGACCTGGAAGCCATCGAAACCAAACCACGCAGTTTTATCAGTGATTATTTCACCCCGGCTGAAATTCAGTTGGTGCAATCCCTCACCCCAGCACAGTTCCCCCTGGCAGCTTCTCTGCTATGGAGTGCCAAAGAAGCCGTGCTCAAAGCCCTGGGGGTTGGGTTATCCATCGATACGCGTCAGGTTGAAATTCACTGTCCCTCTTTCAGTATTCCGGATGACTGGCAGCCGCTTATTATTACACAATGCCCGCTCGAAAGTTCAACCGAACAGGCATTGTGGTGGCGCACCATCAAAGGTGAACTGGTTACACTGGCTATTTTGGGAGATGAAGCCAAAATGTTGTCTATTGAATACAGAACATCTATGGACCTTGATTAAAGAAGATAGGGAAATAATACAGATATAGATTCCTGGCAAAAATCGCCGTTACATTGATATTGCCAGACACATTTCTATCTATCCGTGTCACTGTAGGTAAACCATCACTCCATTCAACAAAGTGATAACCGTTATCCGCCACCGCCGTTACCTCAGTCCCGGAACCACCTTCATCCACCGTCTGCGTCGAGGTACCAGATATACTGCCATGCGCATCGGCTGTGTAGGTTAAAGTGTACTGAGCGACCCATTTGGCATAGAGGGTATGTGGTAATGGATCAGAAACTACGCTGATATTCGTGACCAGGTTTCCTGTACCATTGTCACCATCATACCATCCGTCAAATTTAAAGTTTAGCCTGGTTGGGAATGGTAAAAGTTCCGTGGTAGTCCCATCCGATGCTTTCCCATAGGTCGAATCAAATAGTTTGGCCTGACTGGCTGGATCGACCATGCCGCCTTCCGCATCAAAGTTCACGGTAATTATGTTCGGCGCAAAAACCGCTGACACGGTAATATTTCCGGTTACATTGCTATCCGTACGCGGATTTGCAGTAACGTCATCACTCCACTTCACAAAGTGATAGCCTGTGTCTG